>JAJYUH010000002.1 GCA_021792635.1 Natronospirales bacterium
TGTCAGATATTCATGCCCACATGACTGTAGCCGGCATCCACATAGACAATTTCGCCGGTGATGCCCGCTGCCAGATCCGAGCACAGGAACGCCGCGGTATTGCCCACGTCTTCGATGGTGACATTGCGTTTGAGCGGTGCCAGTGTTTCTACATGCTCAAAAATCCTGCGGAAGTCGCCAATGCCGGCTGCCGCAAGCGTTTTGATGGGGCCTGCGGAAATACCATTGACACGGGTACCCTCGGGACCGAGGGCATTGGCAAGAAAGCGTACATTGGCTTCCAGGCTCGCCTTGGCGGGGCCCATGACGTTGTAATTGGGAATCGCTCGCACCGCCCCCAGATAGGAGAGGGTGATTAGGGCGGCGTGCCGTCCCTGCATCAGCGGGCGGCCTGCTTTGGCGAGAGCCACCAGACTATAGGCGCTGATATCGTGGGCGATACGGAAGCCTTCTCGGGTCACCACATTGACATAGTTTCCGGCCAGTTGTTCCCGGGGTGCGAAGGCCACGGAGTGCACGATGATGTCGAGGTCATCCCAGTGTTGCTCCAGGGATGTGAAGGCTGTTTCAATTTCGGCATCACTGGTTACGTCCATGGGGAAAGCGAGCCCGGAGCCGAATTCTCCGGCCATATTCACCACGCGTTCTCTGAGACGTTCGCCCTGGTACGTGAAGGCAAGTTCCGCACCCTCGCGTTTGAAAGCACGGGCGATGCCATATGCGATGGAACGTTGACTGGCGAGACCGACGATCAGCGCACGTTTACCCGCGAGAAACCCCATGTAAGCTCCTTGGAAAAAAACCACCCTGTGCCCCGGGAAGCGGGTCCGGTTCAGCTGCTGGCCGACTGATCCGCCACATCCACATACAGTTTTAGGCGTTCACCGGGATGGATGTAACGGTGTTCGTTGATGCCATTCCAGTCGGCGATTTCCGCTACGCTTACACGGAAGCGTGTGGAAATGGAATACAGTGAATCGCCTTCGCGCACGGTGTAATAGACAGTGCGTTGCGTGTCTCGTGGTCCCGGTCCGATCTCGTAGGCGGTATTCACCGCATGCGCACGGTGCCGCCAAATTACGAGTTGCTGACCCACATGCAGCACACTGCGGGTATTGAGCCGGTTCCATCGAGCCAAGGCCGCCACTTGGGTGCCGTAACGGCGTGCAATGGTCCACAGGGATTCGCCGTTTCTTACGCTGTGGACGATTCGCCCGTTGGATTCATAACGATCAGGCGCGTAATGGCGTATGCGTACGACCCGAGCCTCGGCATGCAGCACACCATCCGCGAGCGTTCTGCGATCCACGGGTATAAGCAACATCTGATGCAGGCGGATGAGGGTGCCGTGGATGCCGTTGAGCTGTCTCAGCACGGCGACGGTGGTGTGGTAGTCGCGTGCAAGCCTGCCAAGGGTATCGCCCTCGCGCACGTCATGCGTGGCCCATTGCACACGGTTATGCGGGGGCAGTGCTGCGAGCGCTTTTTCGAACGCGGCCTGTTTGTCGAGCGGCACAAACAGGCTGTAGGGACCGTCCGGGTCCGTGGCCCAGCGGTTGAAACCCGGATTTAGCAGGTACATCTGTTGCGTAGTGATGCCGGCAAGTCGGGCAGCAGTGGCAAGATCAATCTGACCGTGCGTATTCACCCGGGCGAGATAGGGTTTATTGGGAATGGGCGGCAGATCCACGCCATCGTGCCCGGGAGTGGCCACCAGCCGGCAGATGGCGAGCAATCTCGGTACATAGGCGCGGGTCTCCGCCGGCAGATCCAGATGCCAGAAGTCGGTGGGCAGACCGAGGCGCTGGTTGCGTTTGATGGCCCAGCTTACCGTGCCACCGCCGGAATCATAAGCGGCGAGCGCCAGCAGCCAGTTACCGTTGAATTCGTTGTGCAGATATTGCAGGTAGTCAAGTGCGGCGCGCGTGGAGGCGGCCACGTCGCGCCGTCCATCGTACCACCAGTTCTGCTTCAGGTCGAAATGCCGCCCGGTGCCGTGAATGAACTGCCAAAGTCCCGCGGCACGGGCGTTGGAATAAGCAAATGGATCATATGCGCTTTCCACCACCGGCAGTAGTGCGATATCGAGCGGCATTTTGCGAGCCTTGATCTGCTGCACGATATAGTAAAGATAGGGTTGTGCGCGATTGGCTACGCGCCGCAGGTATTGGCCGTGGTGGATATACCAGTCAAGCTCAGCCCGCACCCGGCCGTCGCCACCAGCGGCTGACAGCGAAAAATGCTTGCCGAGATAATTCCAGAGATTGTTGTATTTGATTTCAGCGGGGGTGATGGTGAGGTCTTGCCACTGGACCAGGGGTGAGTGGTCGTTGAGATCCGGAATGGGTGTGCCGACGTCGGCGCTGATCGAGGCATTCGTGCCGGCGGCGGGAGCCATGGTAGATGCGGCGGCCGGAGCGGCGGCGCGAGCCGTGTTTGCCGCAGTCCCGTGGTGGAGGGTCGCGCAGCCGCCCAGCAGCAGGCCGCAGGCGCACAGAAAAGCAGGCAGAGTCGTGCGTCGGGTCATTGGTGATGGCTCGTTCAGGTAAAGTTATCTTTCCAGTTTCGGATCACTGCAAATACCTCTACTGGGCCGTGAATCTCATGACCGGCATGCCGCGTGGCAGCAGCCGCAACCGTGGGTTCCCTGCAACGCAGGAACGGGTTCACCCGGCGTTCCCTGGCCAGCGAGCTCGGCAAGGTCGGCACATTCCGGGCCCGCCGCGCCGCGGCCTCTTCAGCATAGCCCAGGATATCCTGATTCCCGGGTTCTACCGTCCGCGCGAACCGCAGATTGGCCACCGTGTACTCGTGACCGCAGCAGATCGCCGTTGTATCCGGCAGGGCCGCAAGCTTGGCCAGTGAGCGGCTCATCTGCCCGGCGGTACCCTCGAAAAGCCGCCCGCACCCCGCGCTGAAAAGCGTATCACCGCAGAATACTATATTGTGGCCGTAATAGGCGATATGCCCGGCGGTATGTCCGGGGATTTCCAGCACCCGGAAGCCGGCGTCCAGGGGTGCGATGTCTACCTGCTGGCCTTCATGGAGTGTCTGGGTCACGGCCGCTATGGGCTCATCCGCGGGACCGAAGACCGGACAGCCAAATTTTTCCGCCAGCGCACCCGCGCCGCCCATGTGGTCCGCGTGGTGGTGGGTTACGAGCACCGCGGCGAGTCGCAGCCTGCGCTCCAGGAGCGCACGATATACCGGCTCCGCCTCGCCGGGATCCACCGCCACCGCGGTGTTTACTCCGGCCAGCAGCCAAATGTAGTTATCACGAAAGGCCGGCAGAGCCACGAGTTCAAAGGACATGTGTGTATGGTAGCGGAGCACTCGCCGTCCTCCAAACCGGTGATTATTATGCTACTGTCCGGCAGCAGATCCTTACCGGAGCATGCCGGCGTGTTGCATCATGCAGGCTGAATTCGACCCCTGGTTTTCCGCACCCATGGGTTCCTACCTGCTGCGGCAGGAACGTGCCGTGCTGGCCGAGGCGCTGCCAACCATCTTTGGTTTTTTCCTGGTGCAGGCCGGCCTCTGGGGTCCAGGAGGCACCCTGTTGCGGGACAGTCCTATCCGCACACGCTGCGTACTCGGGCAACACGAGTCGGCCGGGGTACAGGTGCGCGGATGCCCCGCCTATCTGCCATTTGCCAGTGATGGCTTGGATGCGTTGTTATTGCCGCATACGCTGGAGCGCGCCAGCGATCCGCACCAGATCCTGCGTGAAGCCGAACGCGTCCTCACCGGTGAAGGGCATCTCATTGTGCTGGGATTTCATCCCTGGGGGCCATGGAGTCTGCGGCAGAGATTGGGTCCGGCGACACCATGGGCGGGGCGCTATGTGCGTGCCGGGCGCTTGCAGGAGTGGTTGGCGGTACTCGGCTTTGAAACCGTGCGGCTGCGTCATTATCTTTTTCGTCCACCATTCCAACACCGATTGCAGGTGCGCAGCGTGTTTCTCGACCGGCTCCACTGGCGGCTGAGTGCGAGCGCTTATATGCTGGTGGCTCGCAAGCGAGTGTTCTGCGTAACACCGTTGCGTTTCAAACGCGCCAAACCACGCCGCGTGTTTGCGGGCGTGGCGAAACCCACCATACGGTGAATTTTTGTGAGTAAAGTGGAGATCTATACGGATGGTGCATGCCGTGGTAACCCGGGTCCGGGCGGCTGGGCGGCGGTATTGCGCGGCGCTGACTATGAAAAGGTTCTGCAGGGCGCGGAAACAGAGACCACGAACAATCGCATGGAACTCACGGCGGCCGTGCGTGCATTGGACGCACTCAAGCAGCCCTGTCGCGTGACGCTCTATACTGATTCGGAGTATGTGCAAAGAGGCATCAGCGAATGGCTGCCGGCATGGAAGACGCGCGGCTGGAAAACCGCCGGCAGGAAGCCAGTGAAGAATCAGGATTTGTGGCAGCAACTGGATGCGGCGGCAGGCCGGCATGCGGTGGACTGGCGCTGGGTACGCGGACACGCGGGCAATGCGGGCAATGAGCAGGCGGATCGGCTCGCCAACGCAGCTATAGATGAGATGTTGCGAGTGAATAATGAGGAATGAATGTATGGGCTGGGTGGTCAATATGCGACAGGTTACAATAGCGTTGCAACTGGAAGATACGGCAACATGCGTCAAATAGTCCTGGATACCGAAACCACCGGCCTGGAACCTGCTGAGGGCCATCGTATCATCGAGATCGGTTGCATTGAGCTGGTGGACCGGCGTCCTACGGGCCGCACGTTCCATGAATACGTGAACCCGGGCCGTGACGTGGATGCAGGCGCCATCGAGATCCACAACATCAGCAACGAATTCCTGGCTAACAAGCCGGGTTTTGCGGCTATCGCCGCGGCATTCCTGAGATTCATTGAGGGAGGCGAGTTGGTCATTCATAACGCCACCTTTGATGTAGCGTTCATCAATAATGAATTGCGGATTCTGGGTGATACTTCAGCGGATATCACGCAACAATGCAGTGTGCTGGATACCCTGGAGCTGGCACGGCGCCTGCATCCGGGGCAAAAGAACAGCCTGGACGCACTCTGCAAACGGTACAACGTGGACAATTCCTCGCGGCAATTCCACGGCGCACTGCTGGACGCCCAGATTCTCGCCGATGTTTATCTCGCCATGACCGGCGGACAGGCGATATTGCTGCTGGATCCCTCAGTTGAAAGCGGGCACTTGGGCAACAACCGGGTGCAGCATGTCGAGCGTCGTGGGCTGGAACTGAAGGTCATGCATGCCTCGGATGCCGAGCTGAAAGCGCATCAGGCCCGGCTCGAAGCCATCAACAAAGCCAGCGGAGGCAAGTGTCTGTGGCAGGATTAAACAGATATTCGCGGTAAACTTTTCATGACATTGCGCGCCGCACTCGACACTTCCGCAAGACTTTTCCTGGGCGCCGCACCGGGCTGGTACAAGCTCTGTATTGTTGCGTTTCTCATCATCAACCCACTGGTGTTCGTCAGTGGGGGGGGTGTTCGCGGCAGGCTGGCTGCTGGTGATCGAATTTATTTTCACACTGGCCATGGCGCTGCGCTGCTACCCGCTGCAAGCCGGTGGTTTACTTGCCCTGGAAGCCGTCCTGATCGGTATGGTCGGACCCATACCCGTACCAGGAGGTGGCAAGCAACCTGCCTGTTATCCTGCTGCTCATGTTCATGGTGTCGGGTATTTTCTTCATGCAGGATTTGCTGCTGGCGGTATTCACACGCCTGCTGCTTGGCATTCGCCGCAAGTGGCTGCTGAGCCTGCTGTTTTGTCTGGTGGCGGCTTTTCTCGCGGCATTTCTCGATGCCCTGACAGTGACCGCGGTGCTGATTACTGTCGCCGGCGGGTTTTATGCGGTGTACCACCGGGCGGCGGAACAGGGGACCGGCCGGGAAGCGGGAACCTCGGAGCTGGAGGACTTCCGCGCCTTCCTCCGCAGTCTGATGCTGCACGCTGCGGTGGGTACGACGCTGGGCGGTGTATGCACACTGGTGGGCCAGCCGCAAAATCTTCTGATCGGCGAGACCATGGGCTGGAATTTCTCCGAATTTTTACTGCGCATGATGCCGGTAACGCTGCCGGTGGTCGGGATCGGTCTATTGACGGCGATCCTGCTGGAGAAGCTGCGGTTATTCGGCTACGGCACCGAACTGCCGGACGGCGTGCGTCATGTGCTGCGAGCGCACGTGCGCTCGAATGCTGAGCAGGATGGGGTGCGCAAACGTGTGGTGATAGCGATTCAGGCAATAGCCGGTGTGTTGCTGATCGTGGCGCTGGCATTGCACTTGGCCGAAGTGGGGCTCATCGGACTGGCGTTGCTGGTGACGGTCAGCGCATTTACCGGGGTTGCCGAAGAGCGCCGTCTTGCCCATGCTTTCCAGGAAGCCATGCCCTTCACCGCGCTGCTGGTGGTGTTTTTCGCAGTAGTTGCCGTTATCCATCAGGCCGGCCTGTTCGCCCCCGTGATCCACTGGGTGCTGGGTTTCGAAGGCAGGACGCAGCTCGCGTTGCTGTACGCCGCCAACGGGCTGCTTTCTGCGGTAAGCGACAACGTTTTCGTGGCTACGGTTTACATCAGGCAGGTGCAGGGGGTTTTCCTTGCCCATGACATCAGCCGCGCACAATTCGAACTGCTGGCGGTGGCCATCAATGCCGGTACGAATATCCCGAGTGTCGCCACGCCCAACGGTCAGGCGGCCTTCCTGTTCCTTTTGACCTCGGGCATCGCGCCCCTGATCCGGCTGTCTTACCTGCGGATGGTGTGGATGGCATTGCCTTATACCATCGTATTGACGCTGACAGGCCTGCTGGCGCTGTTATTTCTCGTTTAGGAACCTTGAATCGGCTACACTTGATTCGCCGCGCGACGGCCTCCGCAGGCGGGGCCGTGGTTTCCAACATGCACGCAGGAGGAAAATCGCAATGAGAATGATCCGGGTGTTATTGACCTCGCTACTTGTGCTGGCCCCACTGGCGGCGCATGCGAATCCACAGTATCAGCCCATGCAGGAACAATCCATGCAGGCGCCGCAGGCCCAGTCCTCACAGGATGTTTTCAGTTACAGCTACCTGCAGGTCAGTCGCCTTTCGGAGCATTCTGATTTCTTCAATGACCGTTCTGCCGGGAATGGCCTCAAGTTTGCTTACGGCTTTGCCGGCGGTGTTTACCTTTTCGGCCAGTGGAATCAGCTTGATTTCGCCACTTTGCCGGGCCATCAAGTTGTCACGGGTGTCGGCATCGGTGCGCATCAGGCTTACAGCCAGACTACCTCATTTTTCATCAGCCTGGAGTACCTGCATGATCGCCTGAGCAGCGGTATCCTGAATGGGGCAATGGATAAATACTGGCGGGTGGACTACGGTTTCCGGCGCCATATCGGCAGCATTGTTGAACTTGATGGCTCCATCTTCACGGATCGCAATGCGAATTTCGGCGCTCGCCCGTTTGGCGAGCATCTTGGCATAGGGTTCAATATGACCAGATTCGGCATCATGCTGGCGGGCGAGCATACGGCTGATGGCAATCGCATCGAAGCCTATCTTAACTGGTATTACAAATAGGTTGAGGAAAATGCCAGGCATATCCGATCTTTTCCGCCGCAATTTCCCCTGCAAACATCGGATGACCGTTGCCGGCTGCGGGGTCGGGAATTCCGGGTGCGCTCACATTTGAAGAACACCCTGCATAATCTTTCCTTGCATCTCGGTGTGGGTTTTCGTCAGCGCACCCGCCGGATTTACGGCGTACTGCAACAGAGACTGTATCTGGATTTCTGGTTTCCGCACGTACCCCTGGCACTGGCCAGCATGATATTCGGTCTGCTGGATATTTCTCCGGATATCGCCCGCAGGCTGGGGATATCCATGGCCGGGAAGATCTTGCCGGAACATGTTGTCGCACAAACCATCCTGCAGGGCGTGCCTGAAACCGTGATGGGCGGCATGCTGGTCGTGATGGCCGTGGGGATGCTGCTGCGCTCCAAACTGGCATGGGCCATCACGCTTGTGATACTGGTTGCAAGCCTGCTGCTCGGTACACTGGGCCATACATCAATTTCCAGTGTCATGCTTGCCGCCAACGTGCTGCTGCTGGTGACGCTGTTGCTCGGCTATCGGAGTTTTCAACGCAGCAGCCTGGCAGCAGGTACCTTGTTTGCCATTACAAGCATCGTGACGGTGCTGGTTTACGCGGTTTTTGGCAGTTATCAGTTGGGAGCGGGGTTCGCGCCGCCTATCACCAGCCTTGCTACTGCGTTGTATTTCTCCATCGAAACCATGTCCACCGTCGGTTACGGGGATATCACGCCGAAGACCGCCGATGCCAGGCTCTTTGTAATATCGGTTATCGTGTTGGGCATCAGTGTATTTGCCGCATCTCTGAGCGCGGTCCTGGTTCCAATCATCAATCGCCGGATCACGCAGTTGTTGAGGCCGGGGGAGGGAAAAATGGGAAGATCAGACCACTATGTGATCGTAGGTGATACGCCGCTGGCGCATAACACCTATAAGGCGCTTAAAGCACGCCATCAGAATATAACCATGGTTTTCCCGCGTGACTACGGGAATAGTAAGGAAGCCGGGATGGATATCGTGGTGGGCGATCCCAGCAATCTGGATATATTGCGCGAGGCTGGCGCACACCGCGCAAAGGCAGTGCTGTCATTGCGGGATAATGATTCAGAAAATGCATTTGTAGTGCTTGCCATGCGTGAGCTGGCAGAAAACGTCAAAACCGTGGTAGCGGTGCATAATGCCCGTAATCTGGCCAGCGTGAAGCGTGTGCACCCCGATCTGATAATTTCACCCCAGATTCTGGGTGGAGAGCTACTCGCCATGGCGTTAAGCGGCGAGGAGGTCAATACGGAGAATCTGCTGGATCAATTGCTGCTGTATCATTCCTGAAGTTATTTTGCTGGACGTGACCCGGAATAAGCTCCTCGCGTGGAAGCCGTTGCATTCATGACCATCCGCACCCGTTTCGCTCCCAGTCCCACCGGTTACCTGCATATTGGCGGCGCCCGTACCGCATTGTTCTGCTGGTTGTATGCGCGGCATCATCGCGGGCAATTCATCCTGCGTATCGAGGACACCGATCGTGAGCGCTCCACATCCGAAGCGGTACAGGCTATTTTCGATGGCATGGCCTGGCTGGACATGCGGGAGGATGAAGGCCCGTTCTTTCAGACGCAGCGTTTCGAGCGTTATCGGGAAGTAGCGCGGCAATTGCTCGATGCCGGCCATGCCTATCATTGCTACTGCAGCAAGGAAGAGCTGGAGCAAATACGCAATGAGCAGCTTGCCCGCAGGCAGAAACCCCGGTATGACGGACGTTGTAGGACCCGCAGCACACCGCGTGTGGGTGTACGGCCGGTGATCCGCTTCAAAAACCCGCAAATCGGTCAGACGACGGTAAACGATCTGGTGCGTGGCCAGGTGGTATTCGAGAACAACGAGCTGGATGATCTCATCATCGTGCGCTCCGACGACACGCCCACCTACAACTTTACCGTCGTGGTGGATGATCTGGATATGCGCATCACCCATGTGATCCGCGGCGACGACCATCTCAACAATACACCGCGTCAAATCAATATATTCAACGCCTTAGGCGCGAAGCCGCCGGAATATGCGCACCTGCCCATGATCCTCGGTCCGGACGGAGCCAAGCTGTCCAAGCGTCACGGAGCCGTGAGTGTGATGCAATACCGTGAGGACGGCTATCTTCCCGAGGCTGTAATTAATTACCTGGTACGGCTTGGCTGGTCCCATGGTGATCAGGAGATATTCACCCGCGAGGAAATGATCCGGTTTTTCAACATCGCTGATGTGAACAAGTCTGCGTCCGCCGTCAATCCCGATAAGCTGTTATGGCTTAATCAGCACTATATCAAAACCGGAGATCCTGACAGACTCGCCGCCGAGCTGGGCTGGCATCTGACGCGCATCGGCATCACGGCAACGGGCGCGATAAAGCTCGCGGCCGTGGTGCGTGCCCAGGCGGAGCGCTCCAGGACACTCAAGGAAATGGCAGAAGCCAGTCGGTTTTTTTTCGAGGAATTTACCGATTACGATTCCAAGGCGGCGGAGAAGAATCTCACCTTTGAAACGCTAGCGTCATTGCATGAGACGCGTGTCCGTCTGGCTGCGATCGGGGAGTGGTCCGCGCCGGCGATTCACCGGGTGCTGGAAGATACGGTAGCGGCATTGGGCGTCAAGCTCGGCAAAGTCGCCCAGCCGGTGCGTGTCGCCGTTTCAGGAGGTGGCGTGTCACCGCCCATTGATATCACCCTGGAATTGCTTGGTCGCGAGTGCAGTTTGCGGCGGCTCGATCGGGCCATCGGCTGGATTGAGAAGGGAAGATGCTGATTTTCAAGTCTTCTTGGTTGACAGGTATGGACTCAAGCCGGAAAATACGCGCCCCGCGTGGGGCCATAGCTCAGCTGGGAGAGCGCCTGCATGGCATGCAGGAGGTCGCCGGTTCGAACCCGGCTGGCTCCACCAGAGTTTGCGGGAACCGGTGACAGCGAGCCATTCCTGGCGGGCAGACCGGCTGCATCATCCATGATGCGGAACGCGGCGGGGCAAAGCGGTGCTTTGCCTGATTTCCGCCACGTCCCGACTGGCTCCACCAGCGCTGCGAGAGGGCGGTCGCCAAGAGCCGCTGTTATTGTTTCTGCAGGCCTGTCCCCATCGTCTAGAGGCCTAGGACATCGCCCTTTCACGGCGGTAACAGGGGTTCGACTCCCCTTGGGGACGCCATTTTCACGGTAATCGGCAAAGAAAATCTCTTGCACAACACCGCTTGTATGAGTACCTGTCCGCCGGGTAGAGCATTGCACCGGTGAGGTTGGAGTATAATGCGCGCCCTGATACGGGCGGGGTGAGCGTAATCGCCCCAATGTCAGTAACGCAGGCCAAGCACAATACCGGCTGGTGCTCGCAATGAGACCGGCCGGTTGTGTTTTGGGAGTCACTGGACAGGGGAGATACGGGTGAGCAGCACGGAGCCCAGCAGCGCGTCACGCACAGGTCAGATGCGCGCCTTCAACGGTGACGCGTCGGCTATGGACCGCAAGCGCCTGTTTGCCCTGAGCCTCGGGGCGCTCGGCGTGGTGTTCGGCGATATCGGCACGAGCCCGTTGTACGCCATCAGCAGCTCGTTCTATGGCGGTTATGGCCTGAGCACGACGCCGGAGAACGTGCTGGGGGTGATTTCACTGGTGTTCTGGTCACTGATAATCATCGTCTGCATCAAGTATCAATTGTTTGTATTGCGTGCCGATAACAAAGGCGAGGGCGGCATCCTGGCGCTGCTGGCTTCCCTTGATCCGTGGCGCACGCGTAGCAGCCAGCGTTCGCGCATACTCATCGCCCTGGGTATCTTCGGCGCTGCACTCCTCTATGGCGACGGCATGATCACGCCGGCCATCTCGGTGCTGAGCGCCGTGGAAGGACTGCAGGTGGCCACACCCTCACTGGATCGTGGGGTGATCCTCCTTATTACCGTGGCTGTTCTCGTGGGGCTGTTTGTATTCCAGAAAGGCGGCACCAGGCGGGTGGGCTTCGTGTTCGGTCCGGTTATGCTGCTGTGGTTCGCGGTGATCAGCATCCTCGGGTTGCTGGCCATCATCCGCTATCCCGCCGTGCTGACGGCCGCCAATCCCGTCTATGCGCTGCATTTCATCTTTCATCATGGCTTTGCCGACATCGTGGTGCTGGGCGCCGTGTTCCTGTGTGTGACAGGTGCCGAGGCGCTGTATGCCGACATAGGGCATTTTGGCAAGCTGCCCATAAGATTGTCATGGTTTATCTACGTGATGCCGGCGCTGATGCTGAATTATTTCGGCCAGGGTGCGGCAATACTCGCGAATCCCGGCCGGTCAACCCAGCAGCTCTTCTATAACCTGGTGCCGAATTCCGGCTGGTTCCTGTATCCACTGGTGATATTGGCTACGGCGGCCACGGTGATTGCTTCCCAGGCGGTGATTTCCGGCGCCTTCTCACTCATGGGCCAGGCCATCCAGTTCGGCCAGAGCCCGCGTCTGACCATCGTGCGCACTTCGCCGGACCAGGAAGGGCAGATTTATATTCCCTCACTCAACTGGATTTTGATGTTGGCGACCATCGCCATCGTGCTGGGTTTCCGCACCTCGGACAATTTGGCGGCAGCCTACGGCGTGGCGGTGAGCTCCACCATGCTGATTACCACCATGCTGCTGTTCCTGGCGATGCGGGACCGCTGGCACTGGAATATGGCGGTGATCATTCCGATCATCGGTTCCTTCTTCATCGTGGATCTGATGTTCTTCCTGGCTAATATCTTCAAGATATGGGATGGCGGCTGGTTACCGCTGCTGGTGGCCATTATCGGATTCACCATCATGTCCACCTGGAGCACCGGGCGGCAGAATCTGATTGATCGCCTGCGTACCATCACCGAACCGCTGGATGTGTTTCTCGAACGGATACGCACTGAGCATCCGGTGCGTGTGCGCGGTACGGGCATTTTCATGACTGCTCCCAACCTGGGTACACCGCCGATGCTGCAACATCATCTGGAACATAATCAGGTGTTGCACGAACAGGTGGTACTGCTCACGGTGCTGACGGAGGATGTGCCCTTCGTGCATCCATCCCATCGCCTGGAAGTGGAGAAGCTCGATCAGGGCTTTTTCCGCGTGCTGGTGCATTATGGCTTCATGCAGATTCCCAACGTGCCCCAGGCCTTGCGGCGCGCCAGGGACTTGGGTCTGATAATCGATCCCGAGACCGTCACTTATTATATCGGCCGTGAAACCCTGGTGCCCACCAAACAGGTACCGGGCATGATGGCCTGGCGCGAGAAATTATTCGCCTTCATGTCGCGTAATGCCATCCGCGCCACCGATTTCTACCAGATCCCGCCGGACCGCACCGTGGAACTGGGCATCCGCCTGCGGTTTGCCGAAATCCGTCGCGCCGGCCGTGCGCCGCTGCCGCCTTCACCGCCACCGCCGGCTTCCAGACTCTGAGGGTCGGATGCCAGCCAAACTGATCGCGTGTGTTGCCGGCTTTATCATTACCACCATTTCCACGCTGGGCTATGGCGGTATCGTGCTGCTCATGGCCATCGAGAGCGCCTGCATCCCGCTGCCATCGGAAATCATCCTGCCATTCTCCGGGTACCTGGTGTTCCGTGGGCAACTCGTCCTGTGGCTGGTGGCGGTAGCGGGCGCAGTGGGTTGTGTGCTGGGCTCGCTGCTGGCGTACTGGGTGGGGGCATGGGGTGGACGGCCGCTGGTGGAGAAATACGGCCGCTACATATTGGTATCCCGCCGTGATCTGGATTTGGCAGACCGCTGGTTCGCCCGCCGCGGCGACATCGTCATTCTCATCGGCCGGCTGTTGCCCCTGGTGCGCACCTTCATTGCCTTCCCGGCGGGGGTGGCGCGCATGCCCTTGGTCAAGTTTATTCTGTATACCTTTGTCGGCTCGCTGATCTGGTGCTGGGCGCTCGCCTGGGTGGGTTTGCGGCTCGGCCGACGCTGGGACACCCTTGGACCCTGGTTCCACCGCTTCGATGCGCTCATCGCGGTCGTCATCCTGTTGGGTGCCGCATGGTATGTGTGGCGCCATCTGCATAACCTGCGGCGCCCGCCCGCCTCGGGTTGACAGGGCATCCATACAGAGCCAATAATATCCCTCAGCGCCGATTTGATACTCAGCTTGCGGGCGCTTAACAAGTACGGCTAAAGCGGGCTCTGACGAACCTGCTCTGGCGCCTGTGGCAATGCTGAGCGGGTTTTTTGTTGCCTGAAACAGGCCGGTCTCCGCTGGAGAGGCCTGGCGCGGCAGGAGAACAGGACGCAACGCCGTTCAAGTGACAATTTGCGGGGTGACGGTGGTCCGTACCGGACGCGCTGACTGCCGGGCCGTCAGGAGCAGAATATGAATCCGCTTTCCACCATCTGGGACCGTAGTGCGTTCCCCGCGCAACCCGCGGTATCTTTCGAATTCTTTCCGCCGAGCACACCGGAAATGCAGCATAAGCTCTGGCAGGCGCTCAAGCGTCTTGCACCGTTGTCGCCGCGCTTCGTGTCGGTAACCTACGGTGCCGGTGGTTCCACCCGCGAGCGCACCCATGACACGGTGGTGTCCATCCAGCGGGAAACGGGGCTGCGTCCCGCCGCGCATCTCACCTGCGTCGGGGCGAGCAAGACCGAGATCGAATCCATCGCGCGCCGCTACTGGCATGCCGGCATCCGTCACGTGGTGGCCCTGCGCGGTGATCCGCCGGAAGGCGAGGGGCGTTTCACGCCCCATGCACGCGGTTATACCTGTGCGGCGGAACTGGTGGCAGGCCTTAAACGCGTGGCGGATTTCGAAATCAGCGTAGCCGCACATCCGGAAGTGCACCCCGATGCACTCTCGCCCCGGGCGGACCTGGAAAATCTCAAGCGCAAGCAGGATGCGGGTGCAGCCCGTGCTATTAGCCAGTTCTTTTTCGACGTAGAGGTATTTCTGCGTTTCCGCGACGCCGCCGCGGCCGCTGCGGTCAGCATGCCGCTGGTGCCGGGCATTTTGCCGGTCATGAATTTCCAGCAGGTACAGAAATTCAGCGCCCGCTGCGGGGCCAGCGTGCCGCCGTGGCTCGCGAAATTCTTCGATGGCCTGGACCGGGATCCGGAGACGCGCAAACTGGTAGCGGCCCACGTGGCAGGCGAACAGTGCCGCCGGCTGCAGGCCGAGGGCGTGTACGAATTCCACTTCTATACCCTGAACCGTCCGGAACTCACGCGCGCCATCTGCCATCTGCTCGGCATCCGCGCGCGCGAGCGGAATCTTGACGATGACGCGTCGTGTGGCAGTGCCGTGGCCGGTGTCTGACGCATTCCATGTCCTGTAAAAATATTCTCGACACACTGCTCAAGAAACGCATCCTGCTCCTGGATGGGGCCATGGGTACCATGATCCAGAGCTATCAACTTTCGGAGCAGGCGTTCCGCGGCGAGCGCTTCAGGAACCACCCGCGCGATCTCAAGGGCAATAACGACCTGCTGGTGCTCACCCGGCCGCAGGTGGTCGCGGAAATCCAGCAGGCGTACCTTGACGCCGGTGCGGACATCATCGAGACCAATACCTTCAATTCCACCGCCATTTCCCAGTCGGACTACGGCACCGAATCGCTGGTTTACGAGCTGAACCGGGAAGCCGCACGACTTGCCAGGCAACTGACGCAGAAAACCACCGTGCGCACCCCGGACAAGCCGCGATTCGTGGCCGGCATCCTCGGGCCCACCAGCCGTACCGCATCCCTGTCGCCGGATGTGAACGACCCCGGCTTCCGCAACGTAAGCTTTGACGAATTGCGGGCAGCCTATGCCGAAGCCATGCGCGGTCTGCTGGACGGTGGCGCCGATCTGCTCATGGTGGAAACCGTGTTTGATACACTCAACTGCAAGGCGGCGCTGTTCGCCATCGAGGAGCATTTCGAAAAAGCCGGCACGCGGGTACCGGTGATGATTTCCGCCACCATCACCGACCTGAGTGGCCGCACCCTGTCCGGACAGACGCCGGAAGCTTTCTGGAACTCGGTACGACACGTGCGGCCCTTCAGTGTCGGCCTCAACTGCGCCCTGGGTGCCGATCAGTTACGCCCCTACGTGGAAGAACTGTCTCATCTCGCCGACTGCCATGTGAGCGCGCATCCGAATGCGGGGTTGCCCAACGCCTTCGGCGGTTACGATGAGACACCGGAACACATGGCGCGGCTCATGGGTGAATGGGCCGGAAGCGGATTCGTCAATATCGTGGGCGGCTGCTGCGGCACCACCCCGGCGCATATCCGGGCGCTGGCGGAGGCCGTGACGAGACATAAACCACGGCAAGTACCCCGCATTCAACCGCAATGCCGGCTGAGCGGACTCGAGGCCCTGAATATCAGCCCCGAAAGCCTGTTCGTGAATGTGGGCGAGCGCACCAATGTCACCGGCTCCGCCAAATTCAAGAAGCTGATTCTTGATGGCGATTACGAGACGGCACTGGATGTGGCGCGCGAGCAGGTGCGAAGCGGCGCGCAGATGATTGATGTCAACATGGACGAGGGCATGCTGGACGGCCAGGCCGCCATGCTGCGCTTTCTGAGCCTCGCGGCCTGTGAGCCGGACATCGCCCGCGTACCGGTGATGATTGACTCCTCCCGTTGGGAGATCATCGAGGCGGCACTGAAGTGCCTGCAGGGCAAGTGCGTAATCAATTCCATCAGTCTCAAGGAAGGAGAAGAGAAATTCCTGCAACAGGCGAAGCTGGCGCGCCGCTACGGCGCCGCCGTGGTGGTCATGGCTTTTGACGAGCAGGGCCAGGCGGACACCCTGGGGCGGCGCGTGGCGGTGTGTGAACGCGCCTATCAACTGCTCACGCAGAAAGCCGGCTTGCCGGCGGAAGACATCATCTTCGATCCTAACATCTTTGCGGTCGGTACCGGTATCGAGGCGCACGCCAACTACGCCATGGATTACATTCACGCGGTTGCAAAAATCAAGGCACAGTTTCCGCGGGTGCTTATCAGCGGCGGCGTGAGCAACGTGTCGTTTTCTTTCCGCGGCAACAACCGGGTTCGCGAAGCCATGCATGCGGCTTTTCTCTACCATGCCATTCGCGCCGGCATGGATATGGGCATCGTCAATGCCGGTCAACTGGCGGTGTATGAGGAGATTCCCAAAGATCTGCTGGAACACGTGGAAGACGTATTGCTGAACCGCCGGGCGGACGCCGCCGAGCGGCTGGTGAACTTCGCGGAAACCCTGGAACAGGGCGGCATGAAACGCGAAGCCGACTTCGCCTGGCGCACTGCGCCGGTACGGGAGCGGCTGATGCATGCTCTGGTGCAGGGCATCACTGACTATATTGAAGAGGATACGGAAGAAGCGCGTCGGCAGGCCAAACGCCCCTTGGATGTCATCGAGGGGCCGCTCATGGACGGCATGAACGTGGTGGGCGATCTGTTCGGCGCCGGCAAGATGTTTCTGCCGCAGGTGGTGAAATCCGCCCGTGTGATGAAGAAGGCCGTGGCCCATCTGATTCCTTATATAGAGGCGCAGAAGGACGCCGGCAGCCGGGCGAAGGGCAGGATACTGTTGGCCACGGTCAAGGGTGACGTGCATGACATCGGCAAGAATATCGTCGGTGTGGTGCTCGCCTGCAATAATTACGAGATCATGGATCTGGGTGTGATGGTGCCGGCGCAGAAGATACTTGATACCGCCCGCGCAGAGAAAGCGGACATCATCGGCCTGTCCGGTCTCATCACACCATCCCTGGATGAGATGGCCCATGTGGCCAGGGAGATGCAGCGCGGTGGTTTTACCATCCCGCTGCTGATCGGCGGCGCCACCACCTCCCGCGCGCACACGGCGGTGAAGATCTCACCCAATTATTCAGGTCCGGCAATCTACGTGAAGGACGCTTCCCGTGCGGTAGGCGTGGCCACAAGCCTGTTGGGCGGCGGCAAATCAGCCTTCCTGGAGGCCGTCAAGCGGGAATATGACGAAGTGCGCGTGCAGCACGCGGGCCGCGGGGACCACGCGAAGTGGCTTACCCTGGAACGGGCACGCGACAATCGCACTCCCATCGAATGGCGAGGATACATACCGTGCAAACCGCGTACTCTCGGTGTGGAAGTATTCAACGATTATCCGCTGGAGGATATCCGGCGATATATTGACTGGACACCGTTCTTCCATGTGTGGCAACTGAAAGCGAGCTACCCGAGGATTCTGCACGACGCGGAAAAAGGCGATGCGGCGCGCAAACTGTTCGCCGACGCACAGGCGATGCTGGAGCGTATCATCGCGGAGAAATGGCTGCGGGCCAGTGCCGTGTATGGCCTGTTTCCGGCCAACGCCGTGAACGGTGATGACATTGACGTATTCCGCGACGCCAACCGCGATGAAAAACTGATCACCTTTCACTTCCTGCGCCAGCAGCAGGAAAAACCGCCCGGCAAGCCCAACCAGTGCCTGGTGGATTTCGTGGCGCCTCATGCGCAAGGTATCGAGGATTATCTCGGCGCGTTCGCCGTGACCGCGGGCCTCGGCATCGAGGAGCCTCTGCGGCGTTTCCATGCCGACAACGATGACTACAGTGCCATTCTGCTCAAGTCGCTGGCGGATCGTCTGGCGGAAGCATTCGCCGAACTGCTGCACGCGCGTGTGCGTGGGGAATTTTGGGGTTATTCCCCGGATGAGCATCTCGACAACGCAGCGCTGATCCAGGAGCAATATAAAGGTATCCGCCCGGCGCCCGGCTATCCCGCCTGTCCGGAGCATACCGAGAAGGGCGGTATCTGGGAGCTTCTGAATGCGGAGCGTCGCACCGGCATCAAGCTCACGGAGCACTACGCCATGTGGCCGGCGGCGGCGGTGAGCGGCTTCTATTTTTCCCATCCCCAGTCCCGCTACTTCGCCGTGGGCAAGATCAACCGCGACCAGGTGGCGGACTACGCGCGCCGCAAGGGCATGGATGTCCCCACCGCCGAGCGCTGGCTCGCCCCGAACCTGGGATATACCCCCTGAAGAGCGGGTCGTTTGCCTCCCCGTTCGCGGTTTTTCGCCTTGTGGCCGTCAACCTCTCCCGGGCGAGCCCGTTGTTGGGCTGAGGCCGGCAGCCGCCGGTGGTAACCACAAATTTCCGGGGGAGATGACCATGCATCGCAAAATCCTTGCCCTGCTGACCGCGGGCCTGTTCGCGCTTTCGGCCTCGGGCATGAGCCTTGCTGAGCAGACCGTGAGACAGGACACGCATCATATCCGGCGTGAGAATCGTGATATCCGGCGCGATACCCGTGGCATCCATCACGACAAGCAACAGCGTCGCCGGGATATCCGGCAGGGAAAATACCGTGCCGCCAGGGCACAGACCCGTGATATCCGTCACGACAAGCGCGATCGCCGCCATGACAAGATCCACCGTCATCGCCAGCGCCGCATGCGCCGCCACGAGGTGCGCGAGCATCATCACGGTCGCGGTTGATCGGATGCTTCAAGGCTGATGGCCGTGCTTGCCGGCGCTCGGCCCTGTCAGCGGCGGGAGTTGCTGCGGGGTCGGGGGCTGGCAAGCCTATTGCTGCCGTGCGGCACGGACGCCGGCTGGCAGTGATTATTCTGCGCGCTGCGGTGGATGAGCTTAACGCCGTCGTATCCTAATTGACGATGACCGCAGTTGCGAGGTGTGGCTCCTCATCCGGTCCGAACGTTGTGGCTAACCCGCCTCTCGGCCGTAATGCGGGCGGCTCCCATGCTGCTCAACCAGGCCCGCATCACCGTACCTTTGATGCTCTCTGTGCGGAAAATACCGTGTTGGACCGCGCGTTCCGGGAGAGTGAACCCCAGCACCGGCAACTGTCCGCCAATCCGCAACAGAACATGCTCAGCCCGCCGGATGCGGCGCCGACACGTATGTTCCACGACGGTTTGGGTGGGACGGGCAGGCTTGCGGGTATCCTGCACACCTGACAAGTTGTATTGTTTTCATCCTGAGTTAACCGGTCACTCATCACCGGTTGCACCGCAGTGGTGTGGATTTGCCGACCCGTTGTTGATTACAGGCCCCGGGAGTTTGAATCATTTTTCTTGTTTTGGCATAGTGCAGCAGTCAGAATGAATTATTTCATCCGGCTCGCCAGACTTGAGGGAGTCCAAATAATGACAGTGCTTCGCAAAATATTTTTAGCTTTATTGGTGTTACTGCCAACATCGGCTATCCCCTTCGTTGCCTGCGCAGCCGGCCATCAGGATGTGCTGCGTGCCACGCTGAAGAATGGTCTGCGGGTGGTGATCGTGAAAAACACCCTGGCGCCGGTGGTGACCACCGAGGTGAATTACCGGGTGGGTTCCAATGAGGCGCCCGCGGGTTTCCCGGGCACCGCGCATGCGCTGGAGCATATGATGTTCCGCGGCAGCCCGGGACTCTCGAAGAATCAATTGGCGGAGATTTCCGCGGCCATGGGCGGGGATTTCGATGCGGACACCACCCAGACGGTGACCCAGTACTATTTCACCGCGCCGGCCTCGGACCTGGACGTGGCACTGCACATCGAGTCGCTGCGCATGCGCGGTCTCGATCTCAGTGAACATGAATGGCAGAAGGAGCGCGGCGCCATCGAGCAGGAGGTGGCGCGGGATCTTTCCAATCCCGAGTACGTATTCTATTCGCAACTGCTGGCGGCAATGTTCCATGGCACACCCTATGCCCACGATGCCCTGGGCACCCGCCCGTCTTTTCAGGTCACGGATGCGGCGCTGCTGCGCAAGTTCTACCGGAGCTGGTACGCACCCAACAACGCCATCCTGGTGATCGTGGGCGACATCGAGCCGCGCTCCACCCTGGCCCAGGTGGAGAAGCTGTTTGCCGGCATTCCCGCGAGGCCGCTCCCGGCCCGACCGGCGGTGAAACTCGAACCGGTGAAGGCGGAGACGCTGCACCTGCCCACGGACCTGCCCTACGGGCTGGCGCTCATTTCCTACCGCCTGCCGGGCATGAGGGCACAGGACTACGCCGCCAGCGAGATCCTCGGCGATGTGCTGGCGAGTCAGCGCGGCAGCCTGTATGCGCTGGTACCCGAGGGCAAGGCACTGTACGCCGGCTTTCAGAGCGCGGCTTTTCCGGATACCGGCCTCGGCTTCGCCGTGGGCGTGTTCCCCAGGGGCGGGGATTCAGCGGCACTGGTGCGGCGGATGCAGGGGGTGCTGGCTGACACCCTCAAGCACGGCGTGCCTGCGGATCTGGTGGCGGCGGCCAAGCGGCAGGAGATTGCGCAACTGGAATTCCAGAAGAATTCGGTGTCGGGTCTGGCCAACGCCTGGTCTACGGCGCTCGCCTTCCAGGGGCTGCAATCCCCGGAACAGATGGCGGCCGCCTTCCGCGCCGTAACCGTGGCGGACGTGAATCGCGTGGCTCGCGCTTACCTATATCCGCAGCACGCCATCACCGCCGTGCTCACGCCGGAATCTTCCGGCAAGCCGGTGGCCGGCAAGGGCTTCGGCGGGGCCGAATCTTTTAATGCCACCCCGGAAAAACCGGTGCCGCTGCCGGCCTGGGCGGAGCGGGCGCTGGCGCGCATCCGCCTGCCGAAATCCACCGTGCATCCGTATGTGATCACGCTTGCCAACGGCCTCAAGCTCATCGTACAACCGGAAAGCGTGAGCGATACGGTGTCGGTGTTCGGCCGCATTCGCAACAAGCCGGTGATGGAGGAGGCCAAGGGTCGGGACGGTGCGGCAAGCGTGCTGGATGAACTGTTCCCGTACGGCACCACCACGCTGGACCGGCTGGCTTTTGCCAAAGCACTGGACGACATCGCCGCCACCGAAAGCGCCGGAGCGAGCTTCTCGGTGCAAAGCCCGGCCGCCCATTTTGAGCGGGCGGTACAACTGCTGGCCGAGAATGAACTGCATCCGGCGCTGCCGGCACCGGCCTTCAAGGTGGTACAGATGCAGACCGCGCGGCTGGTGGCCGGCCGGCTGCAGAGTCCGGATTATCTGTTCTCCCGGGCGCTCACCCGGGGACTGGTGCCGGCGGGGGATCCCTCCCTGCGCGAGGCCACACCCCGGTCGGTCATGGGCCTGACGCTCGCCGATGTGAAGCAGTACTATGCCCGCGCCTTTCGCCCGGATCTCACCACCTTGGTGGTGATGGGTCGGGTGACACCGGCGCAAGCCAGGCGCACGGTAGAGAAATATTTCGGCGGCTGGAAGGCGCAGGGACCCAGGCCCGCCACCGAACTGCCGGCCATCCCCTTGAGCCCGCCTTCCCAGGCAGTGGTTCCGGACAAGACCAGTGTGCAGGACAAGGTGGTGCTGGCCGAAAGCCTCGGCATGAATCTGTTCGGTGCGGATCGCTACGCCCTGGAACTCGGTAACCAGGTGTTGGGGCGGGGGTTCTACGCCTCACGCCTGTATCGCGACCTGCGTGAGAAAACCGGTCTGGTATACACCGTGGACTCGAGCTTCGAATGGAGTCCCACCCGCGGCTTCTACCGGGTCGAGTACGGCTGCGATCCGGACAAGGTGGCGAAAGCCCGGGCCATCGTGATACGGGACCTCAAGCAGATGCAGGCTGAGCCCATAACGCGGCTGGAACTCGACCGCGCCAAGGCCATGCTGCTGCGGGGCATCCCGCTGCGGGAAGAAAGTGTGGATCGCATCGCCGGCAGCCTGTTGACCTATTCAGCGGATGGTTTGCCCCTGGATGAGCCCGTGGTAGCGGCGCGCCATTACCTGAAGCTTACCGCTCCGCAGGTGCAGGCGGCCTACCGCAAGTGGATCCGCCCTGACCATTTTGTGGAGGTGGTGAGGGGGCCCAATCCGCAATAACCGGGCCGGAGAGATGAGGCGCCAGCAATGAGGAGCAAGGGGGGAGGGAAGAGTGCGGAAAGGCCGGCGCGTCCGCCGGCCTTTCCCTGGCCTCGTGTTTTGCCAGCGTGGAAGATGGTCTTCGTCGCGATGGATCTGGGAAATCGTGGCGGGGACCGCTATCCTCACCAGTGCGCATTTTTCTCAAAAAGTCCATGCAAAACCGTTGACTCGCGAAAATCCGGGGACTAGCATGCGCGCCGGTTTGATCACAGGAGGACGCCCAGTGGGCAGTTGCAGTAGTCACTGTAAACACAGAACCCGCCTCGCGGGCACCGCCTCCCCCGTCTGATTATTCCCTTTACGCGTGGATCGGTGCCGTCAGGCACTCAGGATATCCACGCGGCTGATGTTCGAACCAAACTTCATAGCGCAGTTGATTCCCGGCATTACCGCTGATCCCTGGCGTGGGTGCATGGCATGGCCGTGTCCGGCTGTGGCATGCGCCTGAATTCTGGATGGGTGTGACATGGAAATGAAGGTATTGGGCAAACTGCTGCAGACAGGCAATGCGGGCCGCGCCAATGGTGAGGCGGCGCGCGCTCGTGCAGCCGCACGCCTGATCGAAGTGAGCGGCATGGGAGCGGAAGACGTCCTCGAACAGTTCACCACCGGTATCCGGGGGCTGCTTGAGGCCGAAGCCGAAAAGCGTCTGGCCGAGCATGGTGCGAACACCATCGCCCGTCAGAAGAAGAAGGGCTTCCTGCGCCAACTGGCAGGTCGCCTGCTCAACCCACTCAACTTGCTGCTCATCGTCCTGTCCGTTACTTCATTCGTCACCGGAGATCTGGACGGAGGCATCATCATTGCCTTC
The DNA here is from genome assembly GCA_021792635.1 of Natronospirales bacterium. GTDB lineage: Bacteria > Pseudomonadota > Gammaproteobacteria > Natronospirales > REEB76 > REEB76. The sequence continues at coordinate 23,201 of JAJYUH010000002.1, forward strand.
ATGGTGGTGCTCTCCGTGGTGCTGACCTGGGTCCAGGAAGCGCGCTCCAACGGCGCTGCGGAAAAACTGCGCGCCATGGTGAAAACCACCGCTTCGGTGCTGCGCAGGGAGGAAGTGGAAGCGCCGCAGGAAACCACCGGGAACAAAGAGGATCAGACCGGCCCGCAGACCGTCGAGAAACCGGTGCGCAGACAGGTACCGATAGAGGAACTGGTTCCCGGCGACCTGGTGCAGTTATCCGCCGGAGACATGATCCCCGCGGATGTGCGTTTGCTGTCAGCCAAGGATCTGTTCGTCAATCAATCCACGCTCACCGGTGAATCCCTGCCGGTGGAGAAATCCGCCGTCGCGACGGAGACGGCCGGTAGCAATCCACTCGAGGTCAGCAATCTGTGCTTCATGGGTACCAACGTGGTGAGCGGCACCGCCATCGCGCTGGTGGTGATGACCGGTGGCAGCACATATTTCGGTTCACTGGCGAAAACCCTCGACAGTGAACGTATCCTGACCAGCTTCGACAGGGGTATACACCGTTTTACCTGGTTGATGATCCGTTTCATGGCGGTGATGGTACCGCTGGTATTTATCATTAACGGCGTCACCAAGGGCGACTGGGGCGAGGCGTTCCTGTTTGCATTGGCTGTGGCCGTCGGTCTCACGCCGGAAATGCTGCCCGTGATCCTGAGCACCAATCTCGCAAAGGGCGCGCTCGCCATGTCGCGCAGGAAAGTGATCGTCAAGCGCCTCAGCTCCATCCAGAATTTCGGCGCCATGAATATATTGTGCACCGACAAGACAGGTACGCTGACTCAGGACAAGGTATTCCTGGAAAAGCATGTGGATATCAATGGCAATGATAATGAGCGCGTGCTGGAACTGGCCTTCCTGAACAGTTATTACCAATCGGGCCTGCGCAATCTGCTGGACGTGGCGGTGCTGGAAAAGGTCGAGATGTATGCGGACCTGCACCCGGAGGCCAATTACCGCAAGGTGGACGAGATCCCCTTCGATTTCCAGCGCCGGCGCATGTCGGTGGTGGTGGAGGAGGAACACGAACGGCATGTGCTCATCTGCAAAGGCGCAGTCGAGGAAATCTTCAGCATCTGCACCCGCGCCGAGGTGGAAGGATCATCCAAGCCATTGGTGCCGGATGATCTGCTGCATCTGCAAGGCTTGACACGGGCACTTAACGAAGACGGTTTCCGTGTCATCGCGGTGGCTTATAAAGAAATCGTCGAAACCAAGCGGATTTATTCCAAGGACGATGAATGCGACATGGTGCTGCTGGGTTATATCGCCTTCCTGGATCCACCCAAGGAAAGTGCCGCCCAGGCCATCGCCGTGCTACGCCAGAACGGCGTCACGGTGAAAGTGCTGACCGGCGACAATGACGCGGTTACCCGCAAGATCTGTTCGGAAGTGGGTCTGGAAGTGGAGCACATCATCCTGGGTGCCGACGTGGCGCGCATGACGGATGAAGCACTGGCGGATGTGGCGGAAGTCGTGGACGTGTTCGCCAAGCTGTCGCCGGAGCAGAAAGCGCGTGTGATCCGCGCGCTGCACCTCAAGAATCACGTAGTGGGATTCCTCGGTGATGGCATCAACGACGGCCCGGCGCTCAAGGCCGCCGACGTGGGCATTTCCGTGGACACGGCCGTGGATATCGCCAAAGAATCGGCCGACATCATCCTGCTGGAGAAGAGCCTGATGGTGCTGGAGGAGGGTGTCATCGAGGGTCGCAAGGTGTTCGGCAACATCATCAAGTACATCAAGATGGGAGCCAGCTCCAATTTCGGCAACATGTTCAGTGTGCTGGGAGCGAGTATCTTCCTGCCGTTCGTGCCTATGGCGCCGATTCAGATACTGGTCAACAACCTGCTGTATGATTTTTCCCAGACCGCCATTCCCACGGACAACGTGGATGCCGAATATGTGGAGAAGCCGCGCCAGTGGGATTTGCGCAATATCGGCTGGTACATGGTGGTGATTGGGCCGCTGAGCTCGGTGTTTGACTACGTCACCTTCGGCATTCTGATTATCTTTTTCCGCGGCTGGCACGACGCGCCGCTGTTCCAGACCGCCTGGTTCGTGGAATCCATCCTCACCCAGACGCTCATCGTGCATGTAATCCGCACCGCCAAGGTGCCTTTCATCCAGAGCTGGCCCAGCTGGCCGCTGCTCGGCACCACCACGCTCATCTGTGCAATAGGTGTCTGGCTGCCATTCAGCTGGCTTGCACGCGGGTTCAGCATGGTGCCGGTGCCGCTGTTGTTCCTGCTGCTCATGCCGTTCATCATGGTGGCTTACATTGCGCTGACCCAATGGGCCAAGGGCAAGCTGGTGCGCCGCTTTGGCCTGAACTAGCGGTTATCCTTGCGTGAAGCCGAGGCTCACACACAGGCCGGGATGATTGTCCGCGAGGCTGAGCGTGGCAGCGTGCTGATCTGCCACCGCCTTGACCAGCGACAGCCCCAAGCCGTTTCCGGGCGTACCGCGACTGGCGTCCAGACGCACAAAACGTTGCAGCACCTTGTCGCGCATGGCTTCGGGGATACCGGGGCCGGTATCACTCACGCTGACTATCATGCGGCCCCGTTGTTGTGCAAGCGACAGAGATACCGTGCCGCCGCACGGAGTGTATTTAATGGCATTGTCCAGCAGGTTGCCCACCGCCTGGGCCAGCAACTGGCGGTTACCGCGTACCGCGGGGACGGCGCCAATCCCGGTTTTGAATGTCAGGCCCCGGTCTTCCGCCGCGGCTTCGTACAGTTCCGCCGCATCCTGACATACGGCGGCGAGATCCACCGCGCTCCATTCGCGGCGCGCGCCGGATTCGATCTGCGCGATGCTCAGGATGGCATTCAACGTCGCTACGATGCCGTCCGTTTCCTCAATGGCCTGCTGCAAGGCTTCCTTCTGCCGTGCGGGATCATCACGTTTCAGCAGCGCCATTTCCGCGCGGCCGCGCAGCCGAGTGAGGGGACTGCGCAGGTCGTGGGCCACGTTTTCCGTCACCTCACGGGCGCTTTTCATGAGCTGCTCAATGCGCTCCAGCATGGCATTGAGCTTGCCGGCCAGCGCATCAAACTCATCCAGGCGATGTTCTTCTGGGATGCGCTGCGATAAATCACCGGCCATGATGGTATCGGCGGTGCGCGTCACACTCTGTAAACGCCGCGCCACACCGCGGCCCACCAGCGCGCCGCCGATCAGACCCACGCACAGTACCAGCGCGATGGCGGCGAGGGTAAGCGCCAGGATGGTGTTGCGCAGTTCGATGAGCTCGTACAGGGACTGGCCCACCAACAGGTGATAGTCACCCGGTAGCGCCACCGCAACGGCGCGTAACTGGAAGTGGCGATTCCCGGCGTCGAGCCCCGGTTTGAAGTGGTGCTGCGTGAGTGTCAACGTGGCCCAGGCCATGGTGTCAGTACTGATGCCCCGCGGCCAGCGCGACAGGGAACCGGCCAGTGGCCGAAACCGTGCATCGGTGAGCAGATACTGACGCGGGCCGGCGTCACCCGTATCACTGCTGGCAAGCCCCTTGGTGGTGCTGAGGGCGGCGATGGTTTGCTGCAAACCGGTGATGCCTTTGAGCTGATACAGCCGCGTGAGCGCACCCACCTCGGCACGCAAACCGGCATCGATCTGGGTGCGCAACTGTGAAATGGTGACCCCGTAAATGATGCCGAAGCAGATGACGGTGAGCAGGCATACAAATCCGGCATAACGCATGGCCAGCCGGAAGGCCGTGGTGTGCAGCAGGCTAATCCGGTTCACGCAGACAGTATCCGGCGCCGCGAACGGTATGGATCAGAGGGTGAGCGGATTGTTTGTCCACCTTGGTGCGCAGACGGCTCATGTGCACGTCAATGACGTTGGTCTGGGGATCAAAGTGATAGCCCCATACCTGTTCCAGCAGCATGGTGCGCGTCACTGTCTGGCCCACATGCAGCATGAGATATTCCAGCAGGCGGAATTCGCGCGCCTGCAGCGGGATGGATTGGCCGGCGCGTTTCACGTTGCGTTTGAGGCGGTCCATCTCCAGGTCGGCCACCCGCAGCACCATGTCGGCGGCGGGCATGCCGCGGCGGCGGGCGATGGCGTCAATTCTTGCCAGGAGTTCTGCAAAGGCAAATGGCTTGGCAAGATAGTCGTCGCCGCCGCTTTGCAGACCGATGACGCGGTCATCCACGTCGGCGAGGGCGGTGAGGAACAAGGCGGGGGTGTTATTGCCGCCGCTGCGCAGTGCGCGCACCAGGCTAAGGCCGTCCAGCCCGGGCAGCATGCGGTCCACGATGAGCGCGTCGTAGCCGAAGGCTTGCGCTTTGCTGAGCCCGTCCGGACCGGTGGCGGCGTGTTCCGCCTTATGACCGCTTTCTTCGAGCCCCTTGACCAGGTAACTGGCGGTTTCGGGATCGTCTTCGATGATCAGCAGGTGCATGGGAGAAGGATAGGGCAATCCCGGCCCCGCGGCCACTGCATCCCGGCAAGATTAACAACTGTTAATTTCCAAACATGGAGCGCTATCAGCCCGTAATACTTAGAATAACCTCACTGGTACTGTTGACTTAAATGATACCTCCGAACTGCTGATGCGCATCTGGCCAAAAAGCCGGTTATGGGTTGCCTGCCTGCTTTCGGGCAGCCTGGCCGGCTGCGCGTTGTACCACGCCAAACCGCTGCCGCAGCAACCCGATCTGCGGGCCGGCATCGTGCCACTGCGCATGGATGTGAGCCGCATTCACCTGCCCGGATTGAAGCCGCATCCCTTCGATCCCGCCAAGGGCCTTGACATGACCGATGTGGCCATCCTGGCGGTGGTGGACAATCCGGCGCTGCGCACCGCCCGCGCCCGGGCACGGGCCGGCGAGGCGCAGGCATTCATAGCCGGACTTCTGCCGGGACCCCAGATCAATTACAGCCTGGATCAGCCCACTCACCAGGCTGCGCAATACACCAATGCCTACAGCGCCGGGCTCGCTTACGATCTTAGCGCGCTTCTGGCCCATGGTGCGGCAAAAGCCGCTGCCCGCGCCAGCGCCAAGCAAGTGGATCTGAATCTGCTGTGGCAGGAATGGCAGGTGGCGCAACAGGCGCGCTTTTTATTTGTGGCCTGCCTGGAGAACAGCCGCAAGCTGGCGTTGCTGGAGAAGCTGCGCGACAACATGCAAAGTCGCTATGCGGCGGAGAGGCGTGCCTATGCGGCGGGTAACGTATCTCTTGCCAGTCTGGGCCTTGATCTTGCCGCTCTGCAGAACGTGCAAACCCTCGCCGGCAGCGCAGCCACCGGCCGTAATGCCGCCTGCCGCTCGTTGAATGAAATCCTCGGCCTGGATCCCGGCACCACACTGAATCTCGTGGCGGATGGCGACGCCGGGATCATGCCCAGCCGCAGCGTACTGAAGCAAGCGCTGGCGATGCTCCCGCAGCGGCGTCCCGACCTGCTGGCGTTGCAATACGGCTACAAGAGCCAGGATGAGGAAGTGTGGCGCGCGGTGCTGGCGCAGTTTCCCGGTATCAATTTTGGCATCACCCGCGGTCAGGACACCGGCGACGTGCATACCACCGGTTTCAGCGTGAATATCGGTTTTCCGTTCCTCACGGGCGGCGCCGCGGCGGTGCACGCGGCGTCAGCCACCCGCAGCGCGCTGTGGCAGCAATATCAGCAGCGGCTGGACGCAGCGGTGAGCGAGGTACAACTGATACGCGCCGATCTCGGCGTGCTGCAGCGCGAGCTGGCTGCGGCCCGTGTCGCCGCGCCCGATGTGCGGCAGATGCTCATCGGTGCCCGGGCCGCCTATGCGCGCGGTGATCTGACCGCTGCCGCCTATTACGCTCTCAGCATTGCGGCATTGAATCGTGAGCTGGGGACCATGGATCTTGAAGCCCAGCAGCAGCAACTGCGGATTGCACTGGAAACCCTGCTGGGCCTGCCGCCGCAAGACCTGCAACACCCCGTGTCTGCCGATGAGGGTCAGTCATGAAACGCTTGCTCCTATATATGAGTGTGTGCACCGCATTGGCCATGCCACTCTCACCCGCACATAGCCAGCAAAGTGCCGCCACCCTCCCGGTGAGCGCGCTGGTACAGACCGTCAGGGTTGATGAACGCCTGGTTGCCGATACGCTGCAGGCGTTCGGCACCATCGAGCCCGGTCCCCGCCAACTCAAGGTGATCGCCGCACCGCGTACCAGCGAAGTGCAACTGGATGTGGTGGCCGGGGTACGCGTGAAACGCGGCGAGCCGCTGGTAACGCTCATGCCGACACCGGATGCCGCCGTGGCCTATGCCCAGGCAAAGTCCCAGGCCGGCTATGCATATTCGGCACTGCGGCACACCCGCGCGCTGTTCCGGGCGCATCTCGCCACCCGCAACCAGGTAGCGGCCGCCGAGAAAGCCCTGCTGGATGCGCAAGCGAATCTGGCCGCCCAGCGGCAGATGGGCGGTGGTCACGCGGCAGTGATGCGTGCGCCGGCGGACGGCGTCATCACCGCCGTGACGGTGGCCAGCGGTGCACGGGTGGCGGCCAATGCCATGCTTCTGACCCTGGCGGAACAGGGGGATATGTACGCGCGCCTCGGCGTGGATCCGCAAAGAGCACCGGCGATCCGGATCGGCATGCCGGTGACGCTGCGCGCCGTGTTCGATCCGAGGCTTGCCTTGCGGGCCAGGGTTAATCAGGTGGGCGGCATGGTGGCGCCCGTCAGCGGGCTGGTGGATGTGCTGGTGCCGCTGCCCGGCAGGGCGGCCGCGGGCTTCCTGCCGGGCAGCCAGGTGACGGCGGAAATCGCTCTCAGCCGCGGCCGTTCCCTGGCGGTGCCGCGCTCCGCGGTGCTGCGGGATGCACAAGGCGCCTATGTGTTTATCGTGAAGGATCACGTGGCGCATCGCGTACAGGTGCACACCGGCACCGATGACGGCACCTGGATCGCCGTGCGCGGCGGCCTGCATGCCGGCGAGCGGGTGGTGACGCTCGGCAACTACGAACTCCGGAATGGCATGGCGGTACGGGAGCAGGCGCCTTGAATTTTACGGCGTTCCTGCAACGCCACCGTCGCTCGCTGCTGTTTCTGACGGCGGCGTTGGCTGTCGGTGGCGTGCTGAGCGCTTTCCATCTGCCGGTAGCCATGCTGCCCTACGTACAGCCGCCGCGCATCGTGGTTATGCTGGACGCGGGCGACCGCCCTGCCTCGCAGATGGAACTGCAGATCACGCGTCCCGTGGAAACAGCGGTACGTGACATTCCGGGGGTGCGATCGGTGCGCTCCGTCACCAGCCGCGGCAGCGCCGAGATTTCCGTGAATTTTACCTGGGGCCAGGACGTGACCCGCGAGCTGCTGGAAGTGTCTTCCAAGATCAGCCTGATGCTGCCGGACCTGCCCGCGAGCACGCATTTCACCGTGCGGCGGCGCGATCCCACGGCGTTTCCCGTCATTGCCTACAGTCTGACGTCCAACAGGGAAAGTCTGGTGCAACTGCGGGACATCGGTCTCTACCAGTTGCGACCGTTGCTGTCACGCGTACCCGGCGTGGCGCGCGTGGGCGTACAGGGCGGTCAGCAGGCGGAATACCATGTGGATGTGGATCCGGCCAGGCTGCAGGCGTTGCATCTGTCCCTTGCCGATGTGGTGCATGCCGTCTCGGCGAACAACACGCTCACCGCCGTGGGCCGCTTGCAGGACCACTACAAGCTATACCTGCTGGTCTCCAGGACGCGTCTCCAGGACATTGGGCGTTTGAAGCAGGTAGTGTTGCGGCACGGGGCCGACGGTCTGGTGACCGTGGGCGACGTGGCCAGGGTGACGCTCTCCACGGTACCCCAGTGGATCAGCGTCACTGCCAACGGCCACAATGCGGTGCTGCTCAATATCTTTCAGCAGCCCGCTGCCAATACCGTACAGATAGACCGGGACATCGCACACCGGCTCCAGGCTTATCGTCCCAAGCTGCCGCCGGATGTGCGTATCAGCAAGTGGTATGACCAGAGCAGCCTCATTGTATCCTCGGCCCACAGTGTGCGTGACGCCATTTTCATCGGCGTGGTGCTGGCGGCACTGGTGCTGCTGGTGTTCCTGCGTAATCTCAAGGTCACCTTCATCAGTATTCTGATTGTGCCCTCGGCCATCGCCATCACGGTGTTGCTGCTCTATGCCATGCACTTGAGTTTCAACATCATGACCCTGGGCGGTATCGCAGCGGCGGTGGGTTTGGTGATAGATGACGTGGTGGTCATGTGCGAGCACATCATCCGGCGTTTCCGCGAGGCCCGGCATCAGCCGCCGCATGAGCGGGTCATGTGGGCGGCGAAGGAGTTCACCCGGCCGCTCATGGGTTCCTCCGCCTCCACCATCATCATCTTCATCCCCCTGGCTTTCCTCGGCGGCATCACCGGCGCGTTCTTCAAATCGCTGGCGCTGACCATGGCGGGCACCCTCACCATTTCTTTCCTGCTGGCCTGGCTGGTGGTGCCGGTGCTGGCCGGCTGGTTGCTCAAGGACAGGGATTCCCATGAGGAGAAATTCGGCTGGCTCGCAACCCACGCCCACGGGTTCTATGGCTGGCTCATGCCGCGGTTGCTGCGCCGACCCGTGTGGCTGCTGGCGGGGCTCATTCCGTTCGTGATATTGGGGTATATCGGCTACCGGGAAGTGGGCACTGGCTTCCTGCCGCACATGGATCAGGGCGGTTTCACGCTGGATTATCTCGCGGCACCCGGCACCTCCCTGACGGAAACCGACCGCCTGTTGCACCAAGTCGGGCGGATTTTGCGGCACAATCCCAACGTGGAGAGTTATTCACGGCGCACCGGCGCGCAACTGGGGGGCGGTGTCACCGAGGCCAATACCGGCGATTTTTTCGTACGCCTGAAACCCTTTCCGCGGGAATCCGTGGGGAAAGTCATGAACGAAGTACGTACTGCCATCAATACGCAGGTTCCCGGCCTGCAGGTTGATCTGTCGCAGCTCCTGGAGGACATGATCGGCGATATGACGGCCGTGCCCCAGCCGGTGGAGATCAAGCTGTTCAGCGACAACACCGATGAAATCCTCAAGCTCGCTCCCGAGGTAGCGCATGCCATAAGCAGGGTACCGGGCATCGTGGATGTGAGAAGCGGTGTGATGTACGCAGGTGACGCCCTGGACATTCATGTGGACAGCATCAAGGCCGGCCTGCTGGGCCTGGATCCGGCGAGTATCACGCAACAACTGGATACCTATCTGCAAGGTACGGTGGCGACGCAGGTGCAGCAGGGGATAAAGTTCGTGGGCATTCGCGTGTGGACACCGCCGGACTTGCGCCTGCGCACCGGCCAGTTGGCGCAACTGCCCATCCGCACACCGGGCGGCCAGGTATTTCCCCTGGGCCGCATCGCCACCGTCACCACGGTCACCGGCCAGCCGGAGATTGACAGCGATAATCTGAAGCGCATGTTTGCCGTTACCGCGCGCATCAGCGGCCGCAGCCTCGGCTCCGCCGTCAACGATGTGAAGCGTGTGCTGGCGACGCCGGGGCTGATCCCGAAAAACGTGGAAGTGCAACTGGGCGGGCTCTACAAGCAGCAGCAGATCGCTTTCCGCGGTCTGGCGGCGGTGTTTCTGGCGGCGGTGGTGCTCATCTTTGTATTGCTGCTGTTTCTGTACGAAGGCTTCCGCGTGGTGATCGCCATCCTCACGGCGCCGCTGCTGGCGGTGGGCAGCGTGTTTTTCGCGCTGTGGCTCACGGGCATTGAGCTCAACATCACCGCCATGATGGGTCTCACCATGATCGTCGGCATCGTCACGGAAGTGGCGATTTTCTACTTTTCGGAATTCGTGGAGCTGGAACATGCGCAAGGCCTCGAGCAGGCGCTGGTGGAGGCGGGGCTGAACCGCATGCGGCCCATCGCCCTGACCACCCTCACCACGATACTCGCCTTGTTGCCGCTGGCTCTCAACCTGGGTCGTGGAGCCGCCATGCAGCAGCCGCTCGCCGTCGCCATCATCGCCGGTGAGGCGGTGCAGTTGCCGCTGGTGTTGATCGTGATGCCGGTGATTTATTACCTGCTGATAGGTGGCCGGCGGAGAAAAAATATGCCATCAGTGAGTATCTGAATGTCCCTGGCGCCGTATCATGGCGGCGTTTAATACAGCAGCTCATGGGTCGCGGGATGCATATCCTGATTGCCGAAGATGAAGCCAAGACCAGCGCCTATCTGGTGAAGGGGCTCACGGAGAACGGCTTTACCGTGGATACGGCAGCGGACGGCCGCACGGCGCTGCGTCTCGCCCATGCGCATGTCTATGACGCGGTGGTGCTTGACGTGATGTTGCCGGCGCTGGACGGCTGGTCGGTGGTGCAGTCACTGCGCGCGACGGGGAGCCGCACGCCGGTACTGTTTCTCACGGCACGTGACCGGGTGGAGGACCGGGTACGGGGTCTGGAGCTTGGCGGCGACGATTATCTGGTGAAGCCGTTTGCGTTTTCCGAGTTGCTTGCGCGCCTGCGCTCCCTGCTGCGGCGCGGAGCACAACTCCAGTCGGAACTGCTGCGGGTGGCGGATCTGGTGATTGATCCGGTGGCCCATCGGGCCGAACGGGCCGGACAGGTGCTGTACCTGACGCCGAAGGAATTCGCGCTGTTGGCGCTGCTGGCGCGCGGATCGGGTCGGGTGTTCGCGCGTATTTACATCGCCGAGAATGTGTGGGGTGTGGACTTCGATACCCAGACCAACGTAGTGGATGTGGTGATACGCCGTCTGCGCACCAAGGTGGATGCACCATTCGATGACCCGCTGATTCATACCGTGCGCGGCGTGGGTTATGTTCTGGAAAAACGCTGATTTTCACGCCAGGTGGGTGACGCGCTCCATCAGCGCACGCCTGACACTGTTTTATACGCTGGCCTCCCTGATCGCGGTTGCCGCATTCACAACGGTTCTCTACTGGAAACTGACGATCAACTTTGACGCAGAGCATCTGCGTTTCCTGCGCGCCAAGGCGCAGGAACTGGTCGAGGATTTTCAGGACGGCGGCAACCAACCCGGTGCGTTGCTGAGTGAAATTGACAAGGAAACCGCCGGTACCAAGCTGCGGCAATACGAGGCACGGGTGCTGGCCCTGCAGAGTGCCGTGCTCGGCGAGACCCCGGGGATGAGCACACCGCTGCCGCCGGATATATTTCCTGTACCGGTAGCACCGGATGCGATCACCAAAGAGGCCATCCGTAACTGGAACGCCGGCAGGCATCACTATGTGCTGGTGGCATTCAGCACGCATGCGCCGGGTATCTCGGGAAGCGCCTACACGGTACAGCTCGCCCTGGATGTGTCACGCGATGACGCACTGCTTGCCGATTATCGGCATGGGCTGGGGATATTCCTGCTGCTGCTTCTGCCGGTGCTGGTGCTCGCCGGTCGCTTTGCCACAAAACGCGGATTGCGGCCGCTGGAACGCATTACCCGAGCCGCGAATGCCGTGACCCCCGCGAATCTTACCGACCGCATACCGCTGGATCCGCCCTGGCCGCCGGAACTGGCGAACCTGGTGGGGGTGTTCAATGAAATGATGGAACGGTTGGATGAGGCGTTCGCACGTCTCGCCCGTTTCTCCGCGGACCTCGCCCATGAATTGCGTAACCCGCTCAATAATCTCATGGGGGAGCTGGAGGTATGCCTGACGCGCGAGCGCGGTGCCGATGAATACCGGGCAACCCTGGTTTCAGGCCTGGAGGAATGCCGGCGGCTCGCGGCGCTCATTGAGAACCTGCTGTTCATCGCCCGGGCGGAGAACGCGGAGAAATCCGTGAGTACCGAACGGTTTGACACCCGTGAGGCCTGTGAACATGTATTGGCCTACCATACAGCTTCCGCCGCCAGTCACGGTGTGCGCCTGGTGTGCGAAGGCGATGCCTGGCTCCATGCTGACCCGTTGCTGTTCCGCCAGGCATTGGGCAATCTGCTTGCCAATGCCATCCGTTATTCACCGCCGGACAGCGAGGTCCGCGTGGTGGTGCGGGGGTTCGCTGCCGGCGGCGTTGAGATAGAAGTGCGCGATCAGGGCGAGGGCATTGCGCCGGAGCACCTGCCGTATGTATTCGACCGTTTCTATCAGGCCGACCCGGCACGGGCACGGCGCGGCCAGGGCACGGGACTGGGGCTCGCCATCGTGCGTTCCATCATGGAACTGCACGGCGGCGAGGCAAGTCTCGACAGCCGGCCGGGTGAGGGCAGCGTGGCGCGTCTGCGTTTCCCGGGCAGGATGTCCGGCACGGAGATGACAGAACTGTCATCTGTCTGAGCGGCAATTTTCACGCGGCGGACTGTAAACTGCCTGGATGCGGTGCATGCGTGTTGCATTATTGCTGCTGATAATCGCGGTGCTGGCTGGCTGCGCCACTTTTCATAATCGGCCCCTTGCCCCCGGGAATACCCTGGCGATGTTTGACGCCCGGCGTCTCGACAGCGCCGAGACGCGTCATGCCGTAGAGGCAAGCCTGCGGCACAGCATCGCGCCCTGGCCGCCGCGGCGCTGGACTCTCGCGTTGCTGACGCCGGTGGCGCTTCACTACAGTGCGGTGCTTGCGGTGGCCGAGGCGCATGCCCGCGCCGTCAACGCCGGCGTTCAAATTGCCAGTGAATACCCCAATCCACAATTCAGTTTCGCACCGGGTTATAACACCAGCAGCCCCGCCGGTGAATCACCCTGGATTTTTGACTACGCGCTGAGCTTTCCCATTCCCACCGCCGGGCGCCGCGCTGCGGCTATCCGACAGGCGCGGGCACTCAGCACGGCGGCTGACTTCGACGTGGCAGGGACCGCATGGCAGGTGCGCAATCGCTTACGCAGCCGCCTGCTTGATCTGTATGCGGCCGGACAGCAAGTGGCATTGCTGCGGCAACAAGCTGCCGATCAGCGGGAAACGTCGAATCTCCTGCAGGCACGGTATGTTTCCGGGGAGATTTCCGCACCTGCATGGCTGGAGGCGCGCAGTGCCTATCAGGCGATTCAGTACGCCCTGGTCAGCGCCAAAACCCGGGCAACCACCGCGCGGGATGCCCTGGCCGCGGCGTTGGGCGTGCCGGCGGCAGCGCTTCAAGGCATGCATTTCGCATTCAATGAATTCACCCGGCCGCTCGGCGTGGCGCCCAAAATCGCGGTGCAGCGCAATGCGTTGCTGAATCGTGCGGATATCCTCGCCGCCCTGGCGCGCTACGCGGCAAGCCAGTATGCCCTGCAAAGGGAAATCGCCCGCCAATATCCCAGCCTGCAAATCGGTCCCGGCTTCCGCTGGGATCAAGGCCAGGATAAATGGTCGCTGGGCATCGGCATCTCGCTGCCGATTTTCAATCATAACCAGGGAGCGGTGGCGGCCGCTGAAGCACGCCGCCGCGAAGCCGCCGCGCAGTTCGAGGTAGTACAGAATCGCGTCATCGCCCGGGTGACCCGGGCCATGGCCGCCTATCGTGGCGCACGTGACAGCCTGTCGCTGGCCACGCAGGCGGCGGATAGCGCCGCACAAGCGGCGCAGGCGGTAACGGCGCAATTCAAGGCTGGGGAAACCGATGCGCTTGCCCTGTTTTTCGCCAGACAAACCGCGCTGCGCAGCGCACTCGCTCATCTCAATGCACTCATCCGCGCGCAAACGGCCCTCACCCGGTTGGAAAACGCCCTGCAACAACCCTTGAACAGCACACACGCGCCGCGTGTTGCGCTGCCAAAGGAGCACTCATGAAGCATCACTCCCGCTTTTCCTGGCTGGCTATCCTGTTGACAGGTGTCCTCGGCATACCGCTCGGGGTCTTTGCCGCCGGATCCCCCTCTGCCGCGCCTGCCGCCATGCAGGTGACGGTTGCCGGAAAGGTTCAGCGCGCCAGCGGCATCGAAGTTACGCGACTCCCGGCGGTGCGCTATCGTCCCCAGGTGACCGGCTACGGGCAGGTCCTGGACCTGACGCCGCTGCTGACACTGCGTGCCCAATGGCAGGCGGACGAAGCCGCGCTTTTCGCGGCAGAACAGGAATACCTGCGGCTCAAGGGACTGAACCGGCACGGCCGGAACATCTCGGTAAAACGCCTGCAGGCGGCGCGTGCGGTCTGGCAGAGCGCTCGCGCCCAGGTGGCCGTGCTGCGGGTGCGCGCGCTCCAGCATTGGGGAAGCATACTTGCCCGCTGGCTGGAGAGCCGTGGCAACCCCGGACTGGATGGATTGGCTGACGGCAGGCGGCAGCTCTTGCGCATCAGCGCATCACAGGCGAGCTACCGGGTGAAGCCACCGGTGCACATTGAGATCGGGGGCGGGGCACGCGCCACGCTGGTTTCCGTTGCACCCCGGGTCAATCCGGAAATCCAGGCGCCGACGTATTTTTATCTGGCTGAATCCGCCATGCCCGTCGGCTTTCAGTTTACTGCCGGCTTCCCGGTTTCGCAGAAAGTACTCACGGGTGTGCGGATACCGGGAGCCGCCGTGATCTGGTATGCCGGCGCCGCCTGGGTCTATGTGCGCACTTCAGCCACGGGATTTGAGCGCCGGCGGATCACGACCCGCTATCCCGATGCGGGCGGCTGGTTTGTTCCCGCGGGCGTTCCTCCCGGAGAGCAACTGGTGACACAGGGTGCGGAACTGCTGTTCGCCGATGAATTCTCCGGCCATTCTTCGGGAGGCGGTGGTGGTTAACCGCGTCGTGTTTACGCACACCAGCACGGGCCCTGCCCGATGCTGAACAGTATCGTGCGCTTCGCGGTCCGCTTCCGGGGAGTGGTGATTGCGCTCGCCTGCGTGGTGGTCGGGTACGGTCTGTGGACGGTATTTCACACCCGTCTCGATGTCTTCCCGGAATTTGCGCCACCCATCATCACTATCGAGACCTCAGCCCCCGGACTTTCCCCCGAGCAGGTGGAGGCTCTGGTGACTCAACCGTTGGAGGATGCGCTGAATGGCGCCGGCGGGCTCCGCAACCTGCGCTCGCAGTCCATCCAAAGTTTGTCCTACCTCACCCTGACGTTCGCCAGCAGCAGCAATATCTACCAAGACCGGCAGTCAGTCAGTGAACGCCTGGGGGCGGTGGCGGCCGTGTTGCCTGTCGGTGTGAAACCGCCGGTGATGCTGCCGCTCATCTCGGCCACCAAATTGGTGGCGATCATTGGACTCAGCTCCAGGACCCGCTCGCTGATGTACCTGCGTACCCTCGCGGATTGGGTGCTCAAGCCGCAACTACTGAGCGTGCCGGGCGTGGCGGGCATGGCGATTTTCAGCAAAGACAAGCAGCAATTGCAGATCCAGGTGCATGCCCATGCGCTGGTCCAATACGGGCTTTCCCTGAATGACATCGTGCGGGCTGCGCGGCGGGCCACGGGCGTGCGCGGCGGCGGCTTTATCGAGACCAGGAATCAGAACATCCTGCTGGCACCCCACGGCCAGGCCGTAACTCCCGCGGAACTCGCGCAAGTGGTGCTGCGTCACGCGCACGGCGAGACCTTGCATCTGGGGGATGTCGCCAGGGTTTTATACGCACCGGCACCACCCGTCGGCGCGGCAATGATTGACGGCAAGCCGGGCGTGATGATCAAGATCGCCATGCAGTATGGCGCCAATATCGTCACCGTGACCCACGCAGTCAATCAGCGTCTTAAGCAACTGACTCCGGTTCTGGAAAAAGATGGCGTTCATGTTTATCCGGACCTGTTCGAACCCGCGAGTTTCGTGCATACCGCTCTCGGCAACATTGAACGTTCACTGGCAATCGGCGCAGTGCTGGTGGTAATAGTTCTTTTCCTGTTTCTGTTCAACGCGCGTACCACCGCCATTTCCGTGGTCGCCATTCCGCTGTCGCTGCTCACTGCCGTCATCTTCCTGAACTGGCTGGGCGACGGCATCAATATCATGACGCTCGCCGGACTGGCCATCGCGCTGGGCGAGGTGGTGGATGACGCCATCATTGACGTGGAGAACATTTTCCGGCGGTTGCGCGAAAACCGCACGCGCTCCGCGCCGCGACCGCTCCTGCGTGTGGTGTTTGACGCCTCCCTGGAGGTGCGCAGTGCCGTGGTGTATGCGACCTTCACGGTGGTGCTGATCTTTTTGCCGGTGCTCACGCTTACGGGTGTGACAGGCCGGTTGTTCAGTCCGCTGGCTTTTGCTTATATCGCCTCCATTCTCGCCTCACTGCTGGTGGCGCTTACTGTGACTCCGGCACTTTGTTGCGTGCTGCTGGTCCATCAGCCGCTAGATAAACAGGAGCCACGTTACATCCGTTGGCTGAAACGGCATTACCAGGGCTGGCTGACGGGAATCCGGAAACATGCGGACTTCGTGATGCTGGCGGCGGCGGTGCTGTGTGCGGCCGCGCTTGTCGCCATTCCATTTTTCAAGGGACAGTACCTGCCGGAGATGAGAGAGGGGCATTTCATTGTTCATATGCAACTGGATCCCGGTGCCTCCCTGGACGAAGGATTACGCATGGGAAATCGCGTTACGGCCGCCATCGCATCGGTTCCGGGGGTGGAATCCGTCGCCCAGAGGGTGGGGCGCGCGAATCTTTTGAGCGGGCCCGCGCCCAGCTATAAAAGTGAAATCCAGGTGAACTTGAAGAAATCGTTGTCGGGTAATGCTCAGGCAAAAATACTCAAACAGTTTGATTCGTTATTGCGCAGGTTCAGCGGCGCGAAATTCAGCGTCAACACTTTCCTGACCGAGCGTATCCATGAAACCCTCAGCGGCTACTATGCGCCTGTGGTGGTGAATATCTTCGGCAACAGCCTGGCCACACTCGACCGCGCGGCGCAACAGGTGGCAGGTATCTTGTCGAAAATACACGGGGCGCGTGATGTGCAGGTACAGGCGCCACAGGGCAGCCCGCAGCTTGCGATCCGTCTCCGGGAACGGGCGCTCGCCCGCTGGGGCATCGCGCCGGTGGATGCCCTGGATGCCATTGAAACCGCCTACCAGGGCATGCGTGTCGGACAGATTTATCTGGGCACACGGGTCTTCAATGTGAGCGTCATTTTTCCGCCCGCGGCGCGCCGCAATCCCATGGCGGTAGGTTCCCTGCTGCTGAAAAATCCCCAAGGGTTGCTCGTGCCCCTCAGGACGGTGGCGGATATCCGGCTCACCTCCGGCCGCTTCATGATTTTACATGAAGCGGCACAGCGGGTGCAGACGGTGACGGCGTACCTGAGCGGACGCTCATTGACGGGATTCGTTCACGAGGCCGAGACAAACTTGCATGCCGCAAACTTGCCGCAAGGCACCTATGCGGTATTCAGCGGAGCCGCCCAGGCACGCGCACAGGCCACCCATGAGCTGCTGCTCAAGACCGCCGTGGCAATTGCGGCCATCATGATGCTGCTGTTCCTGGCGTTGCGGTCCCTGCGCCTGCTGCTGCTGGTGCTGGTGAACCTGCCCTTTGCCCTGGTGGGCGGCGTCGCCGCCGTACTTCTCATGGGCGGCGTGGTGTCCATCGGTTCCCTGGTGGGGTTTGTGACCCTGTTCGGCATCACCCTGCGCAATTCCATCATGCTGATCTCGCACTACAAGCATCTGGTGCAGGAAGAGGGCATGACCTGGGGGCCGGAAGCGGCCCTGCGGGGTGCGAGTGAGCGACTCGTGCCCATACTCATGACCGCCCTGGTCACGGCTCTGGCCCTGCTGCCGCTGGCGATCGGCAGAAATGTGCCGGGTCAGGAAATCGAGGGTCCCATGGCCGTTGTGATTCTCGGCGGATTGATTACCTCCACGGTCCTGAACCTGTTGATACTCCCGGCCATCGCCCTCAAGTTCGGGCGCTTTGATAAAATCACCGCGGAGACCGATTTGCTGGCGTGAACCGGAATCCGATCCAGCGTGAGAATCGGAAATCAATTCGAGTTTTCCGGGATGGAATGATTGCTCATTGTTCCCGCAAGCAGAGAGGAGTCTGTATGCGTACTCCCCGCGATGACCGACTCCGCTGGGCAGAATGGGGATGGACCTGAACCCATGGATGGCAGCCCGTACGCACGGTATTTGCATCGTCTCTTCTGGGTCAGCATCCTTGTCAAGGGCCTGGACGGTGTGCTGGAAACCATCGGCGGTATTCTCGTTCTGCTGGCAAGCCGCGTCGATCTGATCAACATCGTCATTTTTCTTACGGCGCCCGAGTTGGCCGAAGATCCGGGGGATCTGGTCGCCAATTATCTGCGCCATGCAGTACTCAATCTGTCAGCCAATACAAAATATTTTGCCAGTGTTTACCTGTTGTTCAATGGTGTGGTCAAGGTATTGCTGATGATCGGCATACTGCGTGGCAAACTCTGGTCTTACCGGATGGCGTCTGTTTTTATAGCCATCTTTGTTTGTTACCAGTTATACCGGTTCAGTCATACGCATTCACCGGTACTTTTGGGCTTCATGCTTTTCGACGTACTGACGCTGTATCTCATCTGGCGCGAGTACCGCTTGCGAAACCGGACCTTCAGGCCGCAGGCACGCCGGTGCTGACTGCGCGAGGGCGGGTGCGTATTCCGGCGAAGCCGGGCCGGTGATGCAGCGCCGGCGCGCGGTCTTTCTCCCCGGGGCGGACGGATAAAGCCCCTATGTGGCGGCGATCCGCGTGGGGGCGGGCAGGGCACCCTCGTAAGCGCGCCTGCGGTACTTCGCTGTCACATTTCTGTCATATTTGGCCCCTACACTCCGTATGGCGCTTGATGCGGGGGGTCGGTGGCACAAAAGGCCGTATCCGCTGGCCGCCGCCAGGAGCCGGGCCTGGCGGAAGCGGCACAGGGCAAGCAGGATTCCCGGCGCTCAATCAGCCTTTCCGGAGCAGCGCCATGCACCGGTCCACCGCCGAGCTGCCGCGGATTTCCATGTCATGTGTTGATGATGTGTTCACTCGGATGGGCCATACCCCAATCTCCCTGTCCACTCATTATATGAAGTAAGCCGTGAGCCAGCCTGATCCCACCCTGACCCATGCGATATTGCCGGAAGTCCCGGCGGCTGCCGCACGCGCCCCGGACGGAAAGATTTCCATTGAGCGTCCAAAATTGTCCATCCGCCGGCTCAATTTTTATTACGGCCAGTTTCAAGCCCTGCACGACATCAGCCTGGATATTCCTGAACAGCAGGTGACCGCCTTCATCGGCCCTTCCGGCTGCGGCAAATCCACTTTGCTGCGAACCATCAACCGCATCTATGAGTTGTATCCGGAGCAGCATGCCAGCGGCGAGATCACCCTGGACGGCGAGAATATCCTCAATCGGGATCAGAACCTGACTCTTTTGCGCGCCAAGGTAGGCATGGTGTTTCAGAAACCCACACCCTTCCCCATGTCGGTGTACGAGAATATCGCCTTCGGAGTGCGGCTTTACGAGCGGCTTTCACGGGTGAACATGGATGACCGGGTGGAATGGGCGCTGCGCAAGGCGGCGCTGTGGGAGGAAGTGAAGGACAAGCTGCACCAGGGCGGCACACGTCTGTCCGGCGGCCAGCAGCAGCGCCTGTGCATCGCGCGCGCCATCGCGGTAAAGCCGGAGGTATTGCTGCTGGACGAGCCGGCGTCGGCGCTGGATCCCATTTCCACGTTGAAGATCGAAGAACTGATTGCCGAATTGAAAGCCGATTACACCATCGTCATCGTCACCCACAACATGCAGCAGGCGGCGCGCGTCTCCGATTACACTGCCTTCATGTATCTGGGGAATCTGATCGAATACGCCGACACCAGCACCCTGTTCACCAATCCCGTCCAGAAACAGACCGAGGACTACATCACCGGTAGATACGGCTGACAGCCGGGTTGCAAATCGCGATGAATGTCATCGCTCCCACAGGAAAGAATAGACAGGTCTATGGCAGGGGAGCACTGTTACACACCGGACGGATTTCAGTCACGGTGAAGGTCGCCGCCCCTGCAATTCTTCAATGCATGGCGGGCGCAGGCGGCAGGTTCATCAGCCTGCGGATTCCGGCGAAGTGCGGGTCGGCACGCACGCCGGCGCCCAGAGGGCCGAAGACGAACATCATGACAAAATCATGATCGCGCACCGCGCGCCGCAGTTGGGTGAAAGTCCGGGTTTTTTCACCCAGATTCCAGTACAGCCAGGCGAGCAGCACACCGGAAACGTAATGGCGGGTAGCGTGTTGCTGCAATTCCTCCAACGCCCGGTGGGCGCCGGCTTGGTTGCCCAGTAACGCCTCGCTGACACCGATTTCGGCCACCGAATATTCGGGCGGCTGGCCCCAGATCGTGACCGCCGTGCGGGCGTCGGCCAGCGCCTGGCGGGGGTTTCCCATCGCCAAATCGGTTTCGGCCATGAAGGCATAAGTCAGGGCGAAGCGTGGGGCGAGCGCCACGCTGGTGCGATACTGCGCCAGAGAGGCCGGCCACTGCCCCGCGTAACACAGCGCACGCCCCAGGTCGGCGTTGATGATGGGCGACAGGGGATCCAGGCGGTGCGCCGCTTGCATCTCGTGCAATGCCGCTTGCATCTGACCCAGGAACCAGAGATGGATCGCGTACCACTGGTGGGCGGTGGCGTCGCTGGGGTCGAGTCGCAGCGCGAGCCGGTATTCCCGCCCGGCCGCCTGCCATTCCCAATGCTCATCGTCCAGCAGGCCCAGCACCTCATGGGCCCTGGGCAGCGATGCATCGAGTGCGATTGCCCGCTTGGCGGCCGCAAGTGCGTCGTCGTAGTGTGTGTCCGGCAGCACATCGGCCTGGTAGGAACGCATCACCGCATACGCCATGGCCAGTGCCGCCCACGCCTGCGCGTAGTCGCCGTCGGCTTGAATGGATTTACGCAGGTAGACAATAGACTGGGTGATGTCGTCGGGGTCGCGGTTGTTGAGATATTCCAAGCCGACCAGGTAAAAATCACGCGCTTGCGGGTTGACCGCTGCCTGTCGTTGCGTCGGTTTCATGAGCGATTGAGCGGGCGATAAGTTCAATCTTTTTGCAATCGCCCGGGCAATCGTATCTTCGGTGTGAAACACTTCACTGCGGCGCACGGTGAATTCATCGGTCCACAATTCATAGCCGTCGGCGGTGTTGACCAGCGCCACATCAATGCGCAGCGCCGGTCCCGCCCGCTGGATGCTGCCCTCGACGATCTGGTCGGCCCCCAGCAGGCGCCCAGCCTCGCGCACGTCCATGGGCTTGCCGCGCAAACTGAAAGCGGAGGTCTGCGCGACTACCCGCAGAGTGGGGATACGCCCCAGGCGGGCAATCAGTTCGTCGGTAATGCCGTCGCTCAAATAGCGGGTTGCAGGATCGTGATTCACGTTAAGAAATGGCAGCACCGCCAGCGTGCGAAGGTTCACCGAGCTCGCGCGCGGCTTGGTGCGGCGCAGGGGAGCATGCAGAAGTATCACGCCCACGCCTGCCGTAAGGAGGATCACCACAGCGGTAGCCGCGAGCCAGCCCCAACGTCGCATCGGCGTTGCGGCGTGCGGCGGGACTTGCGCCGCACCCGCTGCCAAAGTGGTGTCCGGGGCCTGGGGTACGGGGACACGGGAGGTGGATTCCGATTCCCACAGCGCCACGGCGAGTAATTGGGTCGCCTCGGCCAGGCGCCGCCGGTAGGTGCTCCAGCTCAGATGCAGCGTTTCGGCGACCGCCTGCTGACTGCGCAGGGGCGCCAGATAGGTGTGCATCAGCACCTGTTTGAACCGGCTGAGCTTGACGCTCTCTCCGAAGCGCTCGCAATGGGCGCGGAGGATTTCGCGCAGGGCTTGCGCCGACGGGGTCGTGGGTTCGCGCTCCAGAACCGCGATCACGAGCCGGGACGCCAGCAGCGGGTTGTTTCGCAGGCAGTTCGGCCGGTGAAAATCCCGCAGCGCCTGGCGTACCGCGGCTGCGAACCCGGCTTCCGTGCGGATGTCCGGCGCAGACAACGCGGCTGACCCCCGGTCCGTTGGGATCGGATCCCCCGGCCCGGTGCTGGGCTGATTCCCCGCAGGGGGTTCGCCGTTATTCATCTCGCCCCATCCCGCACTATGGTCGCCGCCGTCCCGGGCAATTGTAACGGACCGGGACAGGCCCGCGCTCCGGTTACTCCGTTATTTCCCGGGAGGTGAGCAGAAATCGAGCAGTTTTTGACGTAGAAACCGGGCACCGTTTCGCACTGTAATTGCGCGTGACCCACGGCCGTAAAGTCGGCTATGGGGTGGATCGAATCCAAACCATGACAAGGAGCGGGCCGCATATGCGAAGCATGAAAACGGGATCGAGATGGGGGGCGAGTGCCGGTGCGCTGGCAATGGCCCTGACGATGGGAGCGGCGTCTGCCGCGTCCGCACCGTTGGTGCAAGGCGCGGGGTTCAGCGGCGCGCCCGCCGGACTGGTGGCGGCGATGGCGCGGAGCGCTGAGCGCGAAGCGGCCCGCGATCCCGCCTACCGTATTGATTCCCGCGGCTGCGCACAACTTTCCGTTCAGCACGTTGCCGCTTGTTTTGCTCCGGGCGGGGCGCGCTTCCGCACGCCCCGCGCCGCGCTGCACCTAAGCCTGAGCGCCTGGGGCCGTCCCGGTCGGCTGACCGCGCTGGCGCTGGCCCCGAACCGGCCGCAAGCCAACCGGATTGAGTACCGGGGCAACGGCATCCGGGCCTGGTGGCGAGTGCTGCCTTTGGGTTACGAGCAGGGCTTCACGATTCCGCGCGCCCCCGCGGGGCGGGGGCCAGTAATAATCGAACTGCGCGCGAGCCGTGCGCCCGCGATAGCCGGCAACAGTCTTGCTTGGGGACGGCTGCACTATGGCCAGCTCGTGGTGACTGATGCGCGGGGGCGGGTGCTGCCCGCCACGCTCACAGCCGTCGGCCGCAAGGTAGTCCTGCGCTTCGACGCCGCCCATGCCCGCTATCCGCTCAACGTGGACCCGCTGGTGTGGGTCGAGCAGGAAGTGACCGCCAGTGCTGCTGGGGGCAGCAGCGAGTACGGTTGGTCAGTGGCGGTCTCCGGCTCCACCGCGCTGGTGGGGGCGAAGTTCTACACGGTCAACGGTCACTCCGGCCAAGGCGCGGCCTATGTCTATACCAAAACCAACGGCGCCTGGAGCCAGACGGCAGAGCTGACCGCCGGTGATGGCGCGGCCTGGGATGAGTTCGGCAGCTCGGTTGCCCTCAGCGGTTCCACCGCCCTGGTGGGGGCACCGAACCATCAAGTCGGCAGCAACCCCTACCAAGGCGCGGCTTATGTCTATACCGACACCAATGGCACCTGGAACCAGACGGCGGAGCTGACCGCCAGCGACGGCGCGCAGAGCGACCAATTCGGCTGGGCGGTTGCGCTCGTTGGCACCACCGCCCTGGTGGGGGCGACGTACCACAACAATAAAGTTGGCGCCGCTTATGTATTTACGGGCGGTAGCGGTATCTGGAGCCAGGCGGCGGAGCTGAGCCTGATCGGTGTGGCGGGGGACGTCGAATTGGGCTATTCCGTCGCCCTCATCGGACCCAATAACATCGCGCTGGTGGGGACGCCGTTCATCCAGACGGAGCAGGGTGCGGTCTTCGTATACACCAAGCCGGCGGGCGGCTGGGCCAACACCTCGAATTACACCGCTCGACTGACCGCTGGCGATGGCGCGGCATACGATTGGTTCGGTTTCTCAGTCGCCGGCTCCGGTTCCATCGTCTTGGTGGGAGCGCCGCAACATCAAGTCGGCGGCAATATCCAACAAGGTGCGGCCTATGTCTATACCGACACCAACGGCACCTGGAGCCAGACGGCGGAGCTGACCGCCAGCGATGGCGTGAGGAGCGACTATTTCGGCGACTCGGTCGCCTTCAACGGTGCCACCGCCCTGGTGGGGGCGCCGTTCGCCACCCCTAACGCGGCCTATGTCTATACCGACACCAATGGCACCTTTAACCAGACGGCAAAACTGACCGCCAGCGACGGCGTGATGAGCGATGAGTTCGGCTGGTCGGTCGCCCTCAATGGTCCCACCGCCCTGGTGGGGTCGGTGCAGCATCAAGTCGGCAGCAATGCCGATCAAGGCGCGGCCTATTTCTTCGGCAGTGCCGACCTCGGTTTGGTGCTGAGTACCCCGGTCACAGTGGCGCCCGGCGCCGACTACACCAGCCAGGCTATCCTCACCAACAGTAGCAGTACGGCAAGCCCGGCGCTGAGCCTGCTGTTGCCGGTCCCCACCGGCACGAACTACGTGTCCTCCAGCGCCACCCAGGGGAGCTGCAGCCAGGCGGCGGGCACCGTCACCTGCAATCTCGGCAGTCTTGCGGCCAGCGGCGGCAGTGCCAGCGGCAGCGTCATCCTCCAGGCGACCGCGGCGGCGGGTACTGCGCTTGCCAACAGTGCAAATTTGGCTTTGAGCACCCCGGCCCTGAGCCAGACCTCCACCACCACGGTGGCCGCGGTGCCGGCCGTCACGGGCCTCGCGAACGTGAGCGTGACCATCGGCCAGAATGTGCCGGCGGAGAGTTTCACGCTCTCCGGCACCGGTACGCTCACGGTAACTGCAAGTTCCTCCAACACCACGTTGTTGCCGAACGCCGGCTTGAGCGTGTCTTCGGGCTGCAATGCCAACGGTGCGAAGTGCACACTTTCTATCACCCCGGCGGCGGGACAGATCGGCACCGCCACGGTGACCGTGACGGTGAAGGACACCTACGGCCAGCAGGGCAGCGGCAGCCTCACGCTCACCGTGAAGGACGTGGCGGCCACCGCCCACAACGGCAGCGTGACCACCACCGCCGGCCAGGTGGTGAGCGGCACGCTCTCCGCAACCGCTGCCTATTCCGGCCAGACGCTCACCTATCAGATAGCGAGTCCACCCGCCCACGGCACCGCCACGCTCACCAACGCCAGCACCGGTGCGTTCACCTACACGCCGGCAGCGGGGTTCTCCGGCAGCGATGCCTTCACGTTCGACGCGAAGGACGGCGCCGGCACGCTCTCCAACGCCGCCACCGAAAGCCTCACGGTGAACGCCGCTGGTGGAAGCGGTGGCACGCCGCCACCCAGCAGCGGTGGTGGTGGCGGCGGCGCGCTGGGTCTGTGGAGTCTCGGCTCACTGTTGGCTTTGCTGCGGACGCGCCGGCGGCTTCAGCCGGGTTCCGATCCGGTGCCGGGGGCTGATCCGGCCTGCGGCAGTATGGAGTAGCGAGGTTTGCCGGTGTGTTGGTTGCGCGAGCGGGAGCGATGATGAAGACGTGGCGATATGCGGGCTTCGGCTTGGCACTGTGCGCCGGTGCGGCAGCGGGGCTCAGTATCGCCCGGGGTGGGGCAACACCCGGAGTCTCCACAGGAGTCGTTCCGCCGCCTGCGGGTCCCATCGTCACGACCCGCTGGCGGTATGCCCCACCGCCGGATGCGGTTCTGGCTTCGATGCAGCATGACGTTGCGGTGCTCAGCACGAGTTATCGGGAATACCGGCAGAGGTGGCGTGACTATGACCGGCAATTGCGCCATTGCAGGAGGCAGCGCTTGACCGCCGAGGTGCGCGCCGCCGCCGGCTGTCCTGCCCGCGATCAGATGGACCGCTGCCGGGACGCGGTGCTCGGGCGCTGCCTGCGCACGGTGCTGCCGCCGCTGGATCACGCCCGGTACGCGGTCCATGACCGCGCCATCGAACTCGAACAAGCCGCCCGGCAGTTGGCGCGGCAAACCGAGTGAGCCGCATGAGGCCTGCATACCTTATATGTGTTGCGCGGGGTACGACCGCACCCTTACTCCACGGACAGCGCTCTACCGCCAAGGCAATTCATGGTCTGGGAGTCGGGGTGTTTCTGCTGGCGAACATTGTGGTGGTCAGCGGCGTGCATGCCGGGCAGTTGGCCCAGACCCACCTCGCATCGCTGGATAAACAACTGCTGCTCCAAGCGGCGACTGCCCCGGCCGCGCGCGTGCAGGCCCTGATCCGGCATGGTGCCCACGTGAATGCGCAGGACCGCTTCGGCGTGACGCCGCTGATGCAGGCCGTCATCGGCAACAATCTTGCGGCGGCGCGCGCGCTCATCGCGGCCGGCGCGAACCTGAAACTCAGGGATATACGCGGCGATACCGCCCTGGATCTGGCGCGACAGTTGGGGCGTGATGACATTGAGCGCCTGCTGATTGCCGCAAGCACCGGCCAAGCCGGGATGCGTTCAGCGGGCAACAGAAAGGGAACCTGACTGCCGCGGTTTATCCGCTGCTAAGGAGATTGCGATGAAACGCTTTTTCGGTCTGCGCGACCTTTGCATGCTGATTTCCTGTCTGGGTATGCCAGGGTTCAGCCCGGCGGCTTTTGCCGGTTCCGGGCCAACGACACTGCCCAGTCCCGTACCAAGTGCCTTTAACTACTATTATGGCATCAGCGTGGCCATGACCCCGAACGGCAGCATTGCCGTAGTTGCAGCCAATGCAGGCGGGTATGGACTCGGTACGCAGCCTGCGGTGTACGTATTTCAGTATGCCAACGGCGCCTGGAATGCCAGCCCCATTATCACAGTTCCCGATCCGGCGGCTTTTGCCGCACCCACGGATCTATTTGGATCGGCGGTGTCGGTCTCCGGCATTAGCAACAACAGTTTTGTGCTTGTCGTGGGCGCACCCGGAGGCGGCGTGGTCAACAGCGCGACCGTATCCTATGGGTTGGTGTACATCTATCAGTGCACGCTGGGCAGCACACCGGCATGCATCCAAGTCGCTCAGCTGCCCGATCCCGGAATCACGGGATTGGACGAATTCGGCAGCGCGCTGGCGGTATCCTCAGACGGTGCAACCCTGTTGGTGGGCGCATGGGGATCCAACGAACCCGGCGGCAACGGCACAGATGACAATAACGAAGGCGCCGTCTATGTGTATACGGCCAGCAACGGCACCTGGATTACCGCGCCGCGCACCACCTTGCTTGACCCGGCTCCGACTTGCGCGAGCTTCGGCACGCCGCCGAATCAGCAGAGCGTATGTGACGAATTCGGCTATGCTGTTTCGCTGGCCGGTACTGGAAACAACATCACTGCGCTGATCGGCGCGCCTGGTGCCGTGGTGAGCAATAACGGCACACTTGAGCCCGGCGAAGGCGCGGCATTCTTCTTCGGGAGCAACAGCAACGGTGCATTGCAGCCGCTCACCGAGATCATGAATCCAAACACGGCTGCCTGCAGCGACGTCATCTATCTCAGATGCGATGAGTTCGGGCACGCGGTAGCTCTTGCAGCCAATGGCAGCGCCGCCGCTGTCGCGGCACCGAACGCCACTATAAGCACAGCGGCTTATGGCGAAGCCGGGGCTGTAAGTGTCATCAGCCAGGCTTCCGCCGGCGGCTGGGGCGGGGGTGCCAGCGTCGGCTGTACATATACCAATTCCAACCAGAATATGAACACCATTTACAGCGGGATAGGAGGGTTCGGCTGGTCATTGGCACTTTCCAGCGACGGCAGCACCCTCACGGTCGGTATGCCTGAGGGAGCGGAGGGCACCAACAACGGCGGCTACGGCGGCACCGGCGAAATTGATGTATATGATGGTCTGCCACAGGCTCAATGCAGCAATACACCGGCCCAAATTTCAGTAGATCCCTCAGTAGCGCAAAGTACCGGGGGTGCTGCGCCGGCGGACTTCTTTGGCGGAGCCGTGGCCCTGTCGCAGGATGCCGGTGTACTGCTTGCCGGCGCACCGCAGACAAGCTCCAGTGCCAACGGCGGAACCAAGAACAACGGCGCCGCATATGTGTATGGCACGCCGTCCGGACAAGGGGCACTGGCGCTGGCGCTGGCGGCTGCACCCAGTCCGGTGGCACCAGGCGGCAACTTGGTTTATCAGTTCACCGTGACCAATACCGGCACTGCGCAGGTCAATGCGCTTACGCTGAGCGACCCCTTGCCTGCGGGTGTGACATTCGTTTCTGCAAGCGCGGCAGGCGGCAGTTGCAGCGGCACGGGCGGTACCATTACCTGCACATTTGCCGCGCTCGCTGGTCTGGCAAACTGGCAGCCGACCATCACGGTTTCCACCAGCAGCACGCCGCAGAAAATCATCGACAGCGTAACGGTCACCGCCGGGCCAGCTTCAGCTAATGCGAGTGTTACCACGGTCGTGGATACGCCCCCGACGGCCAATAACGGCAAACTTACGGTTATCGGCGGTGCGGCCACTTCCGGAACACTCAGCGCAACCCCTGGTTCAGTTTCGGCCCTGACATACGCTATTGTTGCGCAACCTGCCAACGGTACCGTAGTGCTCAACAATGCCAGCACCGGTGCTCTCACCTATACGCCAAACGCTGGTTTTTTAGGCACAGACAGCTTCACCTTTAATGTCAGCGATGGCCTGCTGACTTCAAGCACCGCCACAGAAAGTGTGACGTCGATTGTTTCCACGGTGGCATTGGCATTGAGTTTCACCGGCCCCAATAACGTCACGGTGAATGCCGGTCAGAATCTTGCGTACGGACTCATCGTGACCAATACCAGCACATCCGAATCGGCCGTTAATGTCGTTCTTACCGGTACCCTGGCCGCCGGCGTAACACTGGTAACGGATTCTCCTAACGGCGCGACTTGCAGTGCCGGCGGCAGCAGCTATTCCTGTACCCTTGGCTCGCTTGGACCGGGCGCGAGCTGGACGCCAAGCGTGATGGTGCAGATTGGCAGTTCCGATGTGGGACAGACCATGGTTGCGGCTTCGATAAGCGTGATGGCAAGCAATAGCAGCAACAACCCAGCTGTCACCGCATCGGTGACCGTTGCGCAAGCCACTTCCATTTTATCTGTCGTTTACCAGCCACTGTTTGAAGGGCTTATCTCTGAAAATACCCCGGCATGTAATGCTTATGATATGAATGGTAACTGCCTTCAAGCAGGCACGGGATTAGTGTGCTCAAATAATCCAGGTACTTCCTGCGCTATGATGATAGAGGTTATGAACACCAGCAGCACGCAACCCGCCGATAATCTTGGATTGGTTATCACCATTCCTCAGGACGTGACCGTGTCAAGCGTGACTGGCAGTCCAGGCCTGTGTGTTCTGTTTAATGTTTCCTCGCCAGTCAACCCGTCAGTCACCCTGACGTGTGGACTTGGAACCCTGTCTCCAGGGCACACTTGGCTTATCATTTTCACCGAAACCATCGCTAGCACAGCCCAGAATGGCCAGACTGAGATCAGCCAGGCGACCGCTGCGGCGGCGAATACCCCATCCGCAACACAGTCCTATGGCTTCACGGTGGGTACCCCCACTACGGTGGCGGGTTCTAACACAGGAGGTCTCGGGGCTCTTGATTGGCTGGAAATCGCTGCGCTCGGAGGATTACTGTGGTTAGGCCGGTGGCGGAAGAAACGGATGCAATGATGCGAGCTTGGCCCGTCATGTGAGATACCGTTTTACCAAAGGCTGTATCCGGCATCTCGACAGTTGTCAGTGGGTTTATTGCGATTTTATGAATAGAGGGTTGTACTGGTGACCGTTATTTCTTGCTTCGCACATACGGAGATTCGGATGTTTAACAAATCGCTTCTTCCAGTGGTTTTTATTGCCGGATTTGTCTTTATTGCGCCACTTATTGCCCGTGCGGATGCATACACTGATCTTAGCAGGGCCAAAGCTGCTTTTGATGCGGTGCATTCCTGGCACGCGGTTGAACAGATGTCCAATGGCCATACGGTAACCCTGGACCACGTGGCACCAGACCGCTGGCGGATACAACTGATGCCCGGGATGACCGAGATCATGATCGGCAGTGACATGTATATGGTCAGAAACGGCCGGAGCATGCACATGCCCATGGCCATGCCGCAGATACGGCAGATGGTCAATCAAAATTGGCTGGTGATTACTCCGGAAGTAAAGCGTACGCTGCGCGACCTCGGGATGCAGAACGTCGGTGGGGTCATGCTGCATGCGTACTCGTTCACTGCGAACGGTGACCTCGTAAAACTATACCTTGGCAAAAATCATTTGCCGATGCGCAGCGTGGTCAAAACCACGAATGGAACCGTTGCGATTACCTACTCGCAATACAACGCACCCATTACCATCAATCCGTAGCTCAATACCCAATCACGAGAAGACAAGTCTATGAAAATTCGCACGCTGTTAGTCACGTTTGTTATATCAACCTCGCCGCTCCTGGCCTGGGGCGGCAATCCGTCCATCACCCCGGGACTGTGGAAGGTATCCATCATTATGCAGATGAACGGCATGACCATGCCACCACAAATCATTCGTCACTGCATCACGCCCGCGGCACTGAAGAAGCCCCACGGGGCCATTCCCCTGCCGCCGATGAGTGCCAAGGCCGCCTGCAAGGTCAGGGATGTCACGCGTCACGGCAATACCGTGAGCTGGAAGATGAGTTGCAGCGGCGCCGAGCAGATGGAGACGGTCGGCACCATGATCTATTACAGCGCGGAACACTACAAAGGCCGGATGAAGATGACGATGACCCAGCATGGCCATGCGATGCGCATGACACAGAGCATCGAGGGATGGCGTCTCGGCAATTGCCCGAAGTGAGGAGAGCGTTATTGCGTGATGTGTTTCCGGATTTGCGTCACAGATGTTTTTATCAGGAGTCTTGCCATGAATTCGTCCATCGTGTTCCTGTCGGCCACTTTGAGGTTTTCACGCTGGGGAGGACCGCCGCCATGAAAAACGTGGTGATCGTTGTTTTCATGGTCCTGTCGCTGGCGCTGGGAGCGTCTGCGCGCGCCGCTGCGCCCGGTCCCGGTACTCCCGCTTGGCGAGCCGGTTGTCCGAGTACCGTCACCGCCCGATTCCCGGGGGTTACCCTTCGCTATGCATGTTTCTCAGCCGACTCGCGGATAAGGTCTGTCATCCCGGGTTTAACCCACATCGGTCTCTATCTCACACCCGCGGAAGAGAAGATTTCGCTGGACGGGGAGGCGAAACCCTACGGAGCCGGTGACGGGGAGATGTCCCTCTATTTTTCGTCGGCGCTGGATTGCCATTATGGCCCGGGGGTCACCTTCAAGCTGAGTGACCCGTGCTTGCTCATCCTGTCGCAAGCCGGGTTTGCTTCTTGGCTGCCCCACCACTTCGAGGCTTCCCACGGATTCTCGGAAATTATTGGGTACCTGAGCGGCTGCAAGTTCAAGGGTGGGTGGCCGCTGGTTGATATGGTGTTCCTGCCCTGCAGGCTCGGCCCGAAGAGCGACCGCACCGCGGGTTCCATTACCTTCACCCGCTGGGCGACCCGGCCGGGCGGGCATTTCGCGTTCCGTTTCTCGGCCGGCGCCCAAGTGACGGGTTTCTATGTCAACAAGTCCTTGGCCACGGTAACGGTGGCGGTGCCGCTCGCCGGTGCGGCCAGTGGCATCATTGACTAGGTCAGTCCACGTCCCAATGGTGAGGAAATCCCTCATGTATCACATCATGCCAAACAATAAGGTCGCCGCCTGCCACGGCGCGCGTTTGCCCATCCGTTCCCGCCACGGCGCCCGGTGCTGCCGGCGAGCGTGGCTGGCGGCAGTCTCCGTGTTCCTGATGCACACTGCCCTGGCGGCCTCACCCGCGATCCACGCACCGCGGCTCGGGTGGACGGCGGCGAAAATCGTGATCCGGCCGGGCAATAACGACACCCGCGGCTACGCCGCCACCGCCTTCCGGGGGCACGCCTATGTGGTGGACCTCACCGACGCGCACGCCGGGGGCAACAGCACGTCCCAGATCTGGTTCAGCACCAACCGCGGCGGTCATTGGGTGCGCACGCCGGTGGCCCAGGTACCCGACGATCCCAACCAGAACGGTGCACTGCTGCCGCAGATCACGGTGGTGCCGGCGTCCGGCCACGTGGTGATCGCGGTCACGGACGACACCGCCTCGGGTGCGAAGCTGCTCAGCTTCAGCAATCAGTCTGGGAGTTGGCAGCCGCTGGCGTTGCCGCTCGGCAGCGGCAGCGACGCGATCCATGACGCGATGGCGCCCGCGCTCGCGGCCCACGCCAGCACGGTGGTGCTCGCCTTCAACGCGAGCTACGTGAATAGCACGAGTGTATGCGGCCAGGTGGAAGGCAATATTTTTCTGAGCACGCTCAGCGACGGCGGCAGCACCTGGTCACCGCCGAAGAACGTGACCCGGGACTACTGCAAACCCGGCCTGTTCGGCCAGCATCCGGTGCTGGCCTACAGCCCCTCCGGCACCCTGTACATGCTTTACCAATACTCGGGGGATCCGAACTCGCTGAATCAACTGCGCTTGCGCTCCGGCACGCTCGCCGCCGGAACGGAGGAAGTCATCGAACCGGCCCCTGGTGCAGGCAACTGGGGACTGAACGGGCAACCGGGCTTCTATGCGCTCGCTTTCGACGCGCAAGGAGCGCCGCACGCGGTCTATTGGCTGGGCGGCGGTTCGAGCTCGATTCCCGCGCGCCTCATGTATGCCGTGCGCGGCCCGGGCGGCTGGCAGCGAACGATGCTGTACCAAGCCGCCAAGCCGGGAAGCAACACGGACGTCGCATCCCTGGCACCGGCGATCGCCATCGGCGATTCGGGGATCAGCATTGCTTATGCGGGTACCGCAAACTACCCGCTGGGCGGCGAGAGCAGCCAGGCGGTGTACCTCCTGCACGCCACCGGCAGCGGCTGGAGCGCACCCGTGAATTTCACCCGCAGCCGGAATACCGACAGTGTGCCGCTCATGGCTTCCTCCGCCGGCCGGATGCAGTTGTTGATGGTGCGGGACGGCGTGGATTATCTCTATGCCCGCCAGTTGCCGTTTCCGCAGATCGTGGAGCGCCTGACCGGCAGCGGTACGCCGCCCGCGTATGCCGCGCACCGGCCGGTAACCCTCGCCGGCAGCGTTGCACCCGCCTCCCGGCCGGAGACGGTCCGCGTCTGTCTGCAACGTAAACTGTCCGCGGTGCGCTGGGGAAAGTGCCAAAGCCGGGGTGAGAGAACCGCAATCCAGGCGCAGGCGGGACGCTTCACCTACACGCAGGGGCCGCTTCCCGCCGGGCAGTACCGGCTGCGGGTGGCGGTGCCGCAGACCGACGACCACCTCTCGGGCGTGGGGGCTTGGCGGGACTTCGTGGTTCGCTGAAGGCGCCGGCGGCGCGGGTGCGCAGGGTCAGCGGGGCGGGAATACGATCACTCGACCGGTTCGGAACGTATTCCATCCGAACGCTGAAATTCAACATGGAATAATGATATGAAGTACACGCTCCGTTTGTATCGTCGGCGATGAAGGCAACGGGACTGCGCATAAAAAACCGCGGCATAGCCGCGGTTTTTTATGCGGACCTGGTGGGCGCTGCAGGGATTGAACCTGCGACCCCTGCCGTGTGAAAGCAACCCGGTGCTTTTTCAAGTGCTTGATTGTCCACAACTGTCCGCGAAGAATCAACGACTTGCAAGAAATTCCCAGTCCGTATCTGTCCGCGAAATACCGCGAATGCGCGCCCTTGCTATGGCGTAGCGATGGCAGGGGCGACTGCTTTCTTCCTGCCATAGCGCGGAAAATATTTTGGGGTGCGAACCCGGACGGCCCGGGCGGGAGTTTCGTGCTTCATCGCGGTGAAACTTCGTTTCGCGCCCTGCGTACCCGCGCCAGGGACGCGTTCTCATCACGGCCGACCCCAAAGAACACACCAGCGGATCGCGTGTCTTAAATCAAAAATAAAACGGCCGCACGAAGATGCTCACCCCCCCCCCGAAGATGTCCACTCCCCCCGAAGATGTCCACTCCAAAAACGTGGACACCTTCGGCAAAGTTGGCCATCTTCGACAAAAAGAGGGGGGGTGTGACTGCCCGGTTGTAATGTCCGACACGGACACACGGACATTGGAACCGGGGAATGGACGCGCCTATTGATCCCTGGTGGGCCACCACCAGGTCCATTCGCCGCCGCGGTTAGCCCGGGCCGCATAAATTCGATTGAGCATGCGCCAGGCGGTCTTTTGTGTCACGCCGATACGGTAGGCGAGTTGTGGGGATGAAATCCCCCTTTGGCAGGCAAAGGACGCCGCGAGGCGGATCGCCTGCAGCCATTTGTCCAGGGGAACGTGTGACCGCGCGAAGATGGATTCCGTACGCACCGTGAAAACTTTCATGCACACGCTACAGCGGTAGTACCCGTCCGTGCCATCCCTGGACTCCCGGCGTATTTTTTCGTTGCGTCCGCAATGGGGGCAGGTCGGGCGCCCATGCCAGCGCCGGGTTTCGATGTGGCGCCGCGCCGTCCTCTCGTCGGGGAACTTCAATTTGATTGTGTTCATGGCCATTGAAATTACCACTCCCCGGAAACCAAGTCAAATACCTAACTCCCGGAATAAAGCCTCTCCGGGCGCGTTTAGCCGCGTCCACGCGCGTGCGGCTGCGCGCGAAAATAACGGTATGGATACACACACGCACACACGCATCGACGAGCCGGCGGCGCTGCGGACCGCGGACATCCTCCACTTATTGTCCTGTTCGCGGAGCACTTTTTACTTGATGCTCGCCGCCGGCGATTTCCCTCCCGCCGACTTTTTCATCGGCCGCGGCGGCAAGCGGTGGACCCGCGCGTCGTACGACGCGTGGCTCGCCGCCCGCAGCGGCGGCGCGCCTCGCGGCCGCCCGCGAGGAACGCCGTGAGCATCGTGGCGATGGTCGCCATTGCGCGTCATTGGCTCGCGTCGCACTGGGCGCTGCTCGGCCTGGCGATGGCGGTCGTCGTGATGCAGGGCTGCGCCCCGCTCCCCGCGCGGCCGCGGACGGTAATTAGCGTTTCCGCTGGAATTATTTCGCACCTGACCACTTTTTCCCAAGGGGGCCGGGTGGTCAGTGTCCGGACGGCCAGCCATCAGGTCACCTTTCCCCTGGCCGCAAACCTAAAAAATCTACGCGTCGGCGCGCCGGTGTGGCTGCGCTGCGTCGACGACCTGTGCTCCATTTCGCCGCGCAAACTTACACATGGAGTCCGCACATGAGCGCCATGAGCATCGCGCAGCAGCTCGCCGCCGCGGAACTGTGGCTCGCAGGCCACTGGTGGCTGTTGTTTCTGGCCGCGCTCGCGCTTGGGGTTTTTCTCGGTTCCGTTATTATTTTTTCCGTGAAGTTTTTTCGATTTCTTGACAGGTTTTTTTACCACATTTCCAACGGGAGATAGCACCATGAACATCAGCATCCGTTCCATTATTTTCCGCACGCTCGACCGGCGGACGCCTGGCGGCAAAATCCGGCGCGCCTACCGGATTGTTGCGGAACACCAGAAAAAACTGGCGGCGGATGCGCCGTTCGGCTGTGTGTATATACCGCCACCGGCGCACGGCAAACTCCTAATCGCCACCGCGCCGCCCGGCTGCCAGATCGTCGGCGACTACCGGGACTACACCCCTTCCGGGCGGGCCGGCCGATGATCGTCCCCCTCCTCATTTTTTCCGTCGCCATCGGGCTCCGGCTCTGGCAGCCCGGCTGGGCCCACGTGCCCGAAGTTCTGGCCGCCCTCATGTGGGGGTGGCTCGGCTGGCGCGCCGGCAGCGCGCTGATCCATATGCTCCGCGCCCCGCACCCCGTGTTGCAGGCTCCGCGGGCGCTGTTCCATATGTTGCTCGCCGGCGCGGCCATCACGTTTGCCCGCGCATCGGCGTGGCTGGTCACCGGCGCCGGCTGGACGTACGGCCGCGAAACGGAAGGCGCCTATCGCCATTACATTTTCCGGGCCACACCCGGGTGGTACCAGGTTTCGCTCACTCACCCGTGGCAAATGTCGCTGTGGTTTTCCGCGGCCGCGGCCCTCGCCGCCGCCGCGGGGATCCTGCTGGCCCTGCTCTGGCCAAAACGCTTCGGGCTGGAGCACTGGTTTCTTGTCCGGCTGGCCGCCGCGCTGCGCGAACCGGATCCGCCCGCGGACCAGCACGTGCGCGGCAGTGCGCGCCGCGATCACCGGGGCCGCCCATGACCGACCCCGTCGACGATTTTTGGGCGCTTTGCGCGCGGCTGCTGCGCATCCTTGGCCACGCCCTGCTGCTCCTGCTGCACGTCCACCCCCACGATCGCCGCAGGCAGGCGGCCTCACCCCGCGCGCCGGCCAGCCGCCGCGCGCCCTGGGAATGACTTTTTTTCGGAGGTACGTCCATGAAAACATCAGCCGATCAACTCACACATCACACCGCGGTCCGCCGCCGCGGTCGTCACGCCCGCGCAGAGGCCATGCTCGCGCTCGCCGCGCTCGCGATCTGGTTAGGGGCCGTGGTCCTCACCGGCCCCCATCCCCCGGTCGTGTGGTTTTTCGTGGGGCTTTTGGCTGGCTTTGCCGGCATGCTGGCCGCGCTCGGTTATTCGTTTCGCCGGCAGCACCGCTGCTGGCGGCGCCACGAAAAAAAACTTGTGGAGAAAACCGACAGGCTGCGGGAAAAACTCTGGGCCGCGCGCAGCGAACTCGCGCGAATAATGGAGATGGCGGCGCGCGCGCGTCAAAGCGGCGTGGAGAACTCGGATTTTTCCGTCTGGTTTGAACAGAATTATGAGCGGGTGCTGGGCCCGCCCGCGCCGATGTTTGATTTTGACCCGGAGAATCAGTGATGGGTTTCCTCGACATCATCGCCCCTCACCGCGCCATCCTCCGCCCCCGCACCGGCACCGGCGCCGGAACGGCCGACCTGCGTCTGCGGATCGGGCCCGTGGTTTTGCCGTATGAAATCGAGCCGCAGCATGACCTCGTCGTGGGCGCGACCGGCGCCGGAAAGACTGTGGTTTTTCATCGTTTGGCGTGGATTATTTCCCAGCGGCCGAAGGACCGGATGGTGGTGCTGGACCCGGAGGGATCACTTTTTTCCCGTATCGGCCGCGATGGCGACACCACCGCCAATATCTTTGACCACCGCGCGCCGTTGTGGGATCCCTCGGCCGAGATCCGTGAAGAGGCGGACGTGGATTTTTTCTCCCTGGCCATTTTTCCGCGCGGACAAGGGGAAGTCGAAGATTGGTACGCATACGGGCGCAGCATCCTGAAATCAATTTTGTTACATTTCCCGCACGCGCTGCCGTCCGAGCTCTATCGTCACCTCTTTTTGTCCTCGCCCGCGGAGCTCAAGGAAATCTGCGCCGGCACGCCCGCTCAGCGGCTGTTCGAACCCGGGGCGGAGCGCATGCTCAGCTCCACGCTTGGCGTGATGGCGAGCCGACTCGAATGGCTGAGACATTTACGCGATCCCGACCGGTCAAAACCCGTCTTCACTTTCAGCGGCTGGGCGCGTTCCGCGCCGCCCGGCGCGCGGCTATTCCTGCCCTACTCCGCACGGCAACGAACCGCGCTGATTCCGTTTTACGGCACGGCGACCACGCTCATTATAAATTCGCTGCTTTCCCTGCCGCCCGTGCCCCAGCCGACCACGGCGGAAACGTATCGACGGACCTGGATCATCGCCGACGAATTCGGCGCGCTCGGGCGCATCGGCTCAGTCGAGGATGCGCTCACCAATGGCCGACGTTTTGGGGCCGCCGTGTCCGCCGGTGTCCAGGACATTCACCAGCTCCGGATCGCTTACGGCGGCGCCCTCACCGGATCGATTTTGAACTCTTTCGGGACCTGGTTAGTTATGGGAATGAACGACGGCGAGTCCGCCGATTATTTTTCGCGGGCGCTCGGAAACACGCAGATGAAACGCCGCCTGGCCGGGACCAGCGAAAACCGCGGCGGCGACCACAACACCAGTTCCACCTCGATCAACGAGCAAATCCAAATTGAACCGGCGGTTTTGGCCGGAGAACTTCTACATTTACCGAATTTGGAAGGCTTCCTGCGGGTGCGCGGCGACCCGTTTCTACATCACATAACCGTGCCTGTATTTTCCTGGAGCGGCCCGACCCGGGAATGGTTTATCCCGCGGCTGGCGGCCGCCGGGAAGCGTGATGCGGCCCCGGTCCCGGCCGCACCCGCCATCGCACCGTCCGCCGCCCTGGACGCCGGTGAAATTCTTCACAACCCCAAAGGAAACGCAACATGAAAATTTTCCTGCCGCCAAACGGCGATAAATACGTTTTGGGCGCGTTTAGCGCCCCCACGCGGGGCGCGCGGGCGGGGGAAAATATTTCAAACGGGAGACTCACAATGAAAATCTTCGTTGTATTTTTTGCTGCCGGCGTGATGTTGCTCACCGGCTGCGCCGCCCTGGTCGGCGGCTCCGACTATGACGCGCGGCGTGGAAAAAGTCTGGATCGGGACGGTCCTGAATGTTGTCCCTGTGCGCATTACCGCAAGCGAAATCCGCGAGCGCCGCGCAGCAAAAAGCTGCGGGCGCCGGAGAGCCAAAAGCGTGAAGAGTGATTTCATCCACACCCGACGCACCTGTCGGTATTCCACGTCGGGCGTGGAGGCCAACAACGGCGCGGGCTGGCGGGTATTCCAGGTGGAATACCTGACGGGCGTTTTCATGGGCAAGTCGTTGTTTTGGCTGGTATTTCAAGTATTCCAAAAATTGAAGGCAAGTATTCCAGTTTTTCATTACTTATATATAGGAGTTTTCACATGAACAAATCTCAGAAATTAGCCGCGAAAATCGAGGCGCTCAAGGCCGAACTTTCCGCCGCGCGGGTGGCGGAAAAAACCGCCGCCGCCAAGGCCGCCCGCCTCGAAATCGAGCGGGCGTGCCGGGCCAGCGGACTGACCGGCCTGGTGGCCGCCGGCGGCCTCTCATCCGAGGCCCTGGCCGGCGAGTTCCGCGCGGCGGCCGAGCGCCTGAAAGCCGGCTCACCGGCGCCGGTCCCGCCCGCGAGCGCGGCGGCGGCGGAAGAGAAGCGCGGATGGTTCGGGGGCCGGGAATGATCGCCAAAAATGTCACCGCGCGCCTGGATGGCGTGGAGCTGGCCGCGCTGCGGCAACTGCCGGGGGACACGGACGCCGAGCGGTTGCGGAATCTGGTCCGCGCGGTCGGGGCCACGGACGGCCTGGCGGAAAAAATCGCCGCGGCCGTCGGCAAGGAAATCGCCGCGACCGTCTCGGCCGACGGCGACCGGACCCGCCAGGATTTCCATCAGAAAATGGACGCGGCCGCGAAGCAAATCATCGACGCCCACGGCGCGGTGATGCGGAAATTCATCGAGGCGCTGAATCCGATTTTAATGGAACTTGTCGATTCCGCGCGCGAGGGCAAAAAGCTTCGCGCGGAGCTGGTCGCGCGACAGCAGGCCGCGCGGAAATGATTTCCTTATTTTTCCATAATCCAAAACCAAGAGAGGTGAACATCATGATCGGCAAAATCGAAGACGAAATCGAGGCGATGAGACACGCGGTCCGGCGCACGGACACCGCGCACACAAACCTGTGGCGGTACCTGTGCGATCGTGTGATCGACGACGAAGCGGAAGTCCGGGAACTCGCGGAGCGCGTCCGGGAACTGGAGTCCCTGATCCCCGGCAAACCCGCCGCCGAAAAAACCGGAAAGGAGTAGCCCGTGCTGTCCATCTCCGCGCGCGGAAACGCTCAGGCCGCCGCCCAATACTACGAGCATCTGCAGACCGATCCGGCGGGGCGGGAGCTGGAGGATTACTACGCCACCGAGTCCACCGGAATTTTCCTGGGCGCGGGTGCGGAAACCCTCGGGCTCGATGGGCCGGTGAGCCGGGAAAACTTCGAGGACCTGGCCCAGGGATTGACTCCCCTGGGCGAGGTGATGGGCGCGGGAATGGACCACCGCGCGGGCTGGGATTTAACGTGGAGCGCGCCCAAATCTGTCTCAATTCTTTGGGCCACGGCCGATGCCGAGACCCGCGAAAAAATCGAGGCCGCGCATGACAAAGCGGTGGCCGCCGGTCTCGAATTCATGGAGGCCCACGCGGCGTTTGGCCGGCGCGGCACGGGCGGGGAAATTCACGAAAAAGTCAGCCTCGTGGCCGCCGCCTACCGTCACGGCACGAGTCGGGAACAGGACCCGCAGTTGCACTCGCATTGTTTTGTGTTCAATGCCGCGCCCCGGTCCGACGGCACCGTCGGCGCAATCGAAAGCCGGTACCTCTACGAGTGGAAAATGGCGGGGGGCGCGGCCTACCGGGCCGAGCTCGCCCAGGGGCTGCGCGAACTCGGATACACCACCGAGCGGGACGGCAAATCTTTCCGCATGGCCGGCGTGTCCAAGGAACTGGAGACCGAATTTTCCAAGCGCAGAAATCAAATCGAACAAGCCCTGAAAGAGCACTCCGCGCGAGGCGCGAAAGCCTCCGAAATCGCCGCCCTCGACACGCGCCAGGCCAAGCAGTCCGTGGATCGCGAAACCCTGCTCCGGACCTGGCAGCAGACCGCTCGCGAAATCGCGCCGGAGTGGCAGCCCTCTCAGTGCTTGCGCCTGGCGCAGCAGCAGGTCGCGCCGCCCCTGGACGTGACGGCCGCGCAAAAAGAAATGACGCGGCAGCACAGCACCGTCAGCGAGGCCCAACTCTACGCGAGCGTCGGCCAGGAGCGCCAAGTCCACGGCAACATTTCCGACATCGAGAAATCCGTGGCCGCGGTAAAGGCGGACCCCGAGACCGTGGCGCTGGAAAGCCACCAGGGCGAACGCTACACCACGAAAGAAATGCAATCTCTGGAAGCGGACATGGCCGAGCGGGCGGAGCGCATGTCGCGGGCTCAAGGCCACGAGGTTCCTGCCGAAAAAATCCAGGCGGCGATGGACGCAAGACCGACGCTTTCCGGCGAACAAAAAGCAGCCGTGCAACACGTCACCGGCGGCGGTGACCTGGCTTGCGTCCAGGGCGACGCCGGGACGGGTAAAAGTTTCATGCTGGCGGCCGCGCGCGAGGCGTGGGAATCCGAAGGTTTCCGAGTCCGGGGCGCGAGCCTGAGCGGCAAGGCGGCGCAGGAATTAGAACAGGCTTCCGGGATTCAGAGCACCACCCTCAAGCGCCTGGAAATGGACACCCGGGGCTATGTCGATGAGGGTGGCCAGAAGCATGACCCCACGGACAAACTCGGCGCTCGCGATGTGCTGGTAATGGATGAGGCCGGCATGAGCGGCAGCCGTCAGACCGCCGCCCTCATCGCGGACGCCGAACAGGCCGGCGCAAAGGTAGTCCTGGTCGGCGACAGCAGACAACTCCAGGCGATCGATGCGGGCGCGGCATTCAGGGCCATCGAAGAGCGGACCGGCTCGGTTTCCCTCAGCGATAGCCGCCGCCAGAACCAGGAAGAGGACCGCCAGGCGGTGCGCGACTTGCGCGATGGCCACGCGGAGGAAGCGCTCTCGAATTTGTCCGCGCGCGACCGCGTCCATGAAAGTGAATCCGGGCGCGAGGCGAAGCAGGAAACCGGCCGGGCGGTGGCGGACGATCTCAGCCAGGGCAAGCTCAGTC
Source organism: Natronospirales bacterium (assembly GCA_021792635.1). GTDB lineage: Bacteria > Pseudomonadota > Gammaproteobacteria > Natronospirales > REEB76 > REEB76. The sequence goes on from JAJYUH010000002.1 coordinate 64,380, forward strand.
TCGCCCTGACCGGCACGCGTGCCGAAGCCAGGGATGTGAACGAGCACGCGCGCGAAGCCGCGAAAGAAAAAGGCCTGGTGCAGGGCGAGGACATCCCCGTTTCCACGGCTCACGGCGAGCGCCAATTTGCGGAGGGCGACCGGGTGATTTTCACCCGCAACTCAAAGGACCTGGACGTCAAGAACGGCGACCTCGGAACCGTGCGGGAAGTCCTCGGCCAGGACGGCCAAGCCAAGATGAAAATCGAGCTCGACCGCGGCGGCGAGCGCGAGATCGACACCCGCCAGTATGACCACCTGGACCACGGCTACGCGGTGACCACCCACAAGGCGCAAGGCTCGACGGTGGACCGTGCGCATGTCTTGGCTTCAGAGAACGGCATGTCATCACGCGAATGGAGCTATGTCGCGGCCAGCCGCGCCCGCGAAGAAACCCACATCCACGGTGACCGCGCCACGCTGGCCGAAATTGCTCCGGCCTGGTCGAAGGCGCGTCAAAAAGACGTGACCCTGGATTACGAGAAGAAGCCCGAGCACGAACAGAAAAAGGAGCCGGAGCGCGATCGCGCACCGGTGCGCGAATGGAAACGCTAAGCCCGCGAGCCTGGCCCATTTTGGCCCCAATTGGCCAAAAGTGGCCAAAAACGGCGGCGGCGAAAAACTCAAGTGGCCCAAATTGGCCCCAAATGGCCAAAAGTGGCCAAAAACGGCCAGACATTAAATTTTCACAGTGCAACTAGGAGAACGACATGACTACAACTGAAATCGATGAAATCAACCTCAAAATCGAAGCGGCGATTGTCCAGGACAAAAAAGACGAGGACCTTTTCGACCTGGAACCCGAGCCGTCCGACAGCGACGACGATGATTTCTACGTCAACCCCGGCGAGCTGCCGCCCGGCACGGACACCGACGGAGACGAAGACGAAGCATGAAACCGAAAATCCGCAACATCCTGCTCCTGGCGATGGTCCAGGACGTTTTGATCCTGGTCGCCACGCTGGCGCTGGCGGGTTCCGTGCCCGCCACGCATACCTGGCTCATCGTCGCAGGCCAGTCTCATCACCTTGCCCCTGAAGCCAGCCGGCGGGCCCTAAATCAAAGCCAGCACACAATCGGCATCGAGGTCTCGCGCGGTCCGTGGATCGCGCAAATTTCCCACATGGAGGATTCGTTCGGCTGTTCGAGCAATGAACTCGCCGTTGCGCGCCGATGGCAATTTGTGCACGCGCATGGAATTACCGGCGGGTTCATGCTCGGCGCGATGGCCGCGCATCGCTGCGCGGCGTTTCCCGCGCTGGCGCGAACAGAACTGGTGGCCCTCTACCGCGCCGAGAGCATTCAGACCTCGGCGGCCGGGACATTCGTGAGCTGCAACTATGATGCGTTTCCGCCTTTGGCGGAGCCTTGCACCCTGTACTCCATCAAAACCACGCCCGCGCGCGGTGCCCGGTGGGTTTTCGGTCTCGCGCCCGGTTTTTACCTGGACTTGGGCGACCGCGTCCGCCTCGAAGCCACCCTGATCCGTTCCCCCTGGACCGGACATCACATCGTGGCCTATGCCCAGCTCCTCCTCCGGCTGGCGACCTTCAAATGATTTTCCCGCCGCTGCGCGCGTTGAAGTTTCTCGCCGAGCTGCTGGACTTGTCGTTTCTCGTGCGCTTCATCCTGGGCGTCTTGCTCTTGGTCGCGGTCTTTGCCCTGGTCGCCTGGCTCACCGGCACCACGCCTTCGCGGCTTATCCACGCGGATCTCCGCGAGATCGAGCGCACTTACCACATTCTTTTCTGGCGCCTGTCCGCGATCGTGCGGGCGGGCTTTTTTAGGCAATAGGAGAACGATAGCGTCGCGTCGCTCGTGATGGCCGGTACGGTCCCGGCGTCCCGGCCACTCGCTCCAGCGACGATGGTATGGACCCCGACCTGGTGTCGGGATCGGTGACACACTGCGTGTTGCCCGATATCCATTGAGGAGGAGTCCTACCATGACAATTCAAACGATCGGTCTGGATCTGGCCAAGCACATCTTCCATGTCCACGGCGTCGATGCAACCGGCCAGGTGGTCGTCAGTCGAGCGCTCCAGCGTGTCGAAGTGAGTCGCTTCTTTGCCAACCTGTCCCCATGCCTCGTCGGTGTGGAAGCGTGCGGCGGTGCCCATCACTGGGCGCGCACCCTCAAACGGCTCGGTCACGACGTGCGGCTCATCAGCCCCCAGTTCGTCAAGCCCTACGTGAAGTCGAACAAGAGCGACAAGAACGACGCCGAAGCCATCTGCGAAGCCGTAAGCCGGCCGTCCATGCGCTTTGTCCCGATAAAAACCGACGAGCAGTTGGACATCTTGGCGGTCCACCGTCTGCGCAGTCGGCTCGTCGCCAACAAGATCGCCCTGGTCAATCAGATCCGAGGACTGCTCGCCGAGCGGGGGATTATCATGGCCCGTGAGGTGGCCTCCTTGCACCGGCGTCTGCCCGAAATCCTGGAGACGGTCGACAACGGTTTGAGCAACAGCTTCCGGATGCTGCTCGCCGACCTGTACCAGCAGTTGTCGGAGATTGAAACGCAGATTCATCAGTATGATCGCCAAATCCGCTGTATTTATACGCAGCATGAGGCCTGCCAGCGCCTGGGCGCCATCGAGGGCATTGGCCCGCTGACCGCGACGGCTTTGTACGCCGCCGCCGGCGATGCGCGGGTGTTCAAGAACGGCCGGCAGTTCGCCGCTTGGTTGGGGCTGGTGCCCAAGCAGCATTCGAGCGGCGGCAAGCCCCGACTCCTGGGTATCAGTAAGCGTGGCGATGCCTATCTACGCACCCTGCTCATTCACGGAGGGCGTGCCGCGCTCGCCCACGCAAGACACAAATCCGATGCTCGCAGTCACTGGGTGTGTGCATTGCGTGCTCGCCGCCTCCACAACATTGCCGCCGTAGCCTTGGCAAACAAGAATGCCCGCATCGCCTGGGTGCTGCTGGCGCGCGGCGAGACCTATCGGCCCGCGCCACCCGTGGCCGCCTAGTGATCGTTCGCCCGTCCGGCAATTGCGCAGTAACAGAGGAGTGATGGCGTATCGGTTGCACACCGACGTTTCCCAACCCTGAGGAATGGTCCGGCCTGCGCTTCGGCGTGAGGCCTCAGCGACGATGAGGGGGAAACGCGCAGCTGACCATCCTGGCTCGCGGGGGAATGACCTTTCTACCGCACTCAGAAGCCGAATATACGGTCGCAATGCAATCTCTACGCACTTGGACTTTCTGAAGGAGCGTTCTGAACGAAAACTTGCCATCCGGTCGGGGTCCATATACGGCCCATTCCTTTGCTGCGGCACGCCCGGCGTTCGGAAACCGTTACTTCGCACGGTTTCCTCCACCCTGGCTTTACGCCCCGGCGCGGCCTTCGCACCACGCGGACGCTGTGCTACGGCCGCTGGGGCTACCGCAGGCTCTTCGCCTCGGCGCTTCGCGCCTTCCCTAGCTCATCGTCAGCGGGTCCGCCACCTCGGCGGCTGGATTCCGAAACGCAACTACAGTAGATTCACTCACGGCGTACTCCTCTTGCTGAAAGGGTTCTCGACCAACTCATTGTCAGCAGGTACGCCACTTTTATCAAACCGCCCGTACACCAGATTCAGTTATAGCTCGTGTCATGGTTGGCAAACCCGATTCTCGCGGATTTACCCGGAAACCGCCGCCTCTAACCTTCAACTAGAGATGGGACATCGCCCTTTTTGCTATCGTGATTGCATAGTTACCGCTATTTCGCAAATTGTATAAAAGCAATAGTAGCAATGGAACCTGAACAAGCAGCGTGCATAGACCAATTATGTACGAGATCCAATATACAGAACTACTTGGCAAACCATACCTCACGAGCGTGATGATAGACATGAGTAATGTGGGAAGAATTGCCATACCACTATATAGCAACCACTGCTTTGGCTTGATCAAGCTCACTATCCAAGCAATTACCAAAGACAGCACAAGTTGGATAAGAATCGTAGATAACTCACTTATAAGGAACAAATGTAAACTTGTGGATTTACCATTTAAGTGAAACATTGGATAAAACAGTCGGCTTGCCAACCCAATCCAATATAACTCACCATAGAGCCACGCCACGCCAGCGAAAAACGCGAGTACCGGAGACAATGCTTTCTTTTGGAAAATCATACCTATATAAATCCTATAAACTAAAGTGATGAACACGCAGCGCTAGGGCTACAGAGTCGAGGTGCAATTTCCTTGGTTATCACAAACGGGGCCAACAATAACAGTTCCACCTCCCCTATAATAAACGGGAACATTAGGTAGAATCAGGAAACCACCATTCCAGTTTGCTGCACCCCATCCAGCAAACTGGCCAGCACCCCCTAGTGACAAGGTTGAGCCTATAAGACCAGTATCGGGTATCGGATTACCTTTCGCGTCCCTTGCAGACCCAATAACGTATGTAAAAGCCAAACCTGGATCCTGATTGTACATTGCTGGCACAGACACAAAGATCGCAGAAGTACCATCTGCAAAAATTACTTCAACTTCAATGGGCTGTTGGGCTATGAATACGCTTTGAAATTCAGGCAGCGCACGCAGGTAACCGGATGTATCAAATTCCCAAGCGTCGTCATCTTCAAATCCTCCCACTTTTGTGGGATCTACATGAACTACTATTGGACCTTCTCCAGCATAGGTAGCATAACTGCTAAACTGACTTGCGTAATCAGACGGTGGACTTTGCTGAGAAAGGGTGACTCTTGTAAAGTAAGTGTTGCATCCATAGTCGCATAATTTCTCATGAATATAGTGAACCTGCACTAACATAAGCACCCCAGTTGCAACATTACCCAAGAGATACTGGTAAGTCCCGGGACCACGCGAAACCGCATCACTTTTTGCATTTTGCTCCAACTGTGCTGAAGTACAAGTTGTAGCGCGGCACTCAAGATAGGCTGTAAGGTTTGGCAACTCAGTAAACGCTGAAACTGCAGCCTTGCTTGCAGGAGAACTTAAGATAAGGAACAAGCCGAAAAATATTAGGAGCGGTTTTGTGCGAATCATGGCTCAATCTCCCTTATTGATTATGAATTTAAGCCTTTTTGGGGTGTGCTCAGAACAAAATCCTTGAATATTGAGTGCAGGTACTATTACCATCCCAGAATCAAAATTTCAAGGGCTGGTACCCTAGAAAATAGATGGTTTGTGATAGGCGGGTGGTCTGTAGGGATGGAACGTTTTTAAAATGTGATGGGAATGTTGGGAATGTGACGAAATTACTGCTGTGCCACTCTTCCCATCCCCGCCAACCGGTCCGCCAGCCTATGCGTCCGCAGGTGCGTGTACCTGGCCAGCATCTGCAGGGTCTTGTGGCCGCTGATGGCGCGGATTTCCATCACGTCCAGGTCCGTGTCCTCGAACAGCCGCGAGATGGCCTCATGGCGGAGATCGTGGAAGTGCAGCCCCGTGATGCCGGTCTTGCGCATCACGCGCTGCCAGGCGAGTTTCATGGCGTTCGTGCTCATACCGAACACCGAGCCATCGATGCGGCGGGGGATGGACCGGAGAACCTCCAGGGCCGCCGGCGACAGCGGAACGGATCGGGCGGTGCGGGTCTTGGTCTTGACGGAGCCGAGCGTCAGCCCGCGGCGGGCGAGGTCCACTTGCTCCCAGCGCAGGTCCGCAATCTCGCCCCGGCGCATGGCGGTGGCGAGTGCAAACCGGATCACCGCCCCGAGCTCGGGGGAGGCCCCCGCCAGGAGGCGGGCTTCCTCATCGTCCACCAGTCGGCGCTCCCGGCCGCCGGGAACTTTCGGCCTGGCGGCCTTGGCGAGTGGCACCGGGTTGACCAGGTACGGCATGCCCCAGGCGGAACGGGCGACCACGAAGAGGTGTCCCAGCACGTTCAGCTCGCCAATCAGGGTGCTCGGTCCTGCTCCCTGGCGCTCCCTGGCGCGGATGTAGTCCGCCACGTCCTGCCCCGTGAGACGGGACAGGGCCACTTTCCCCAGCCCGGCCCGCAGATGAGCCACCTTCCATTTTTCTCGCGCGGCCGTGCTGGCCGCCTTGCGCGGCGTGATCTCCAGGCCGTACCGTTGCAACGCTTCGGCCAGGGTAGTGCGGTCCCCTTCGGAGCGGTCCCGCCAGGAGCCGGCGTCCATTTCCCCCTCGACCCGGCGCGCCCAGGCCCCGGCCTCGGCCCTGGTGTCAAAGGTCCGGTACTGCGGCTTGAACCCCAGGCGGAGGATCTGCGCCTGCCAGACGGTCTTTCCCCGGGGGCCGGGACGTTTGCGGATGGCTGCCATAAAGGTCTCCCGGATGAACTATGGCAACACTATGGCAAAAGGCGGTCTCGGGGTCAATCCGGCAGCTTGGCTAATCTGTAAGCCGTTGATTTTATTGGTGGGCGCTGCAGGGATTGAACCTGCGACCCCTGCCGTGTGAAGGCAGTGCTCTCCCGCTGAGCTAAGCGCCCGTTGTTTGACTCACCCCCCTGTCGCTCAGTCACCCGCGAAGAGGCAGCACGGCTGCTGCGAGATCCATTACGGAGCAGCCCGTCCGGGAGGCGGATTTTACGGGGCTGGTGATGGGCGGTCAAATTGTGCGGGTCGCGTGGGGGCATGGGCACATATATATAGAATAGCCCCCCATGGCGTCGCTTCCCATTGACAGTCTGCTGCCGGAGATCCGTGCCACGCTGGCGGAAAAAACCGCGCTGGTGATCCAGGCGCCGCCGGGTGCGGGCAAGACCACCCGCGTGCCGCTGGCGTTGCTGGATGCGCCCTGGCTTGCAGGCCGCAAACTCATCATGCTGGAACCGCGTCGGCTGGCCGCCCGTGCCGCCGCGCAGTACATGGGGAAACTCCTGGGTGAACGGGTAGGGGAGAGCGTCGGTTACCGGGTGCGCATGGACACGCGCGTCGGACCGCGCACCCGCATCGAGGTGGTCACGGAAGGCGTGCTCACACGGCTCTTGCAACATGATCCGGCGCTCGCTGATTACGGCCTGGTAATCTTCGACGAATTCCACGAGCGCAGCCTGCACGCGGACCTGTCGCTGGCCCTGTGCCTGGAAGCGCGTCAGGCATTGCGCCCGGACCTGCGCCTCGTGGTCATGTCAGCCACCCTGGATGCCCCGCCGGTTGCACGCTTGCTGGGGGACGCGCCGCTGCTGACTACCGCAGGCCGGAGTTTTCCGGTGACCACCCGTTATCTGCCGCCAGCCCGACTGCGCATCGAAATGCATGTGGCCAATACACTGCGACACGTGCTGGCGGAAGAACCGGGCAGTGTGCTGGCATTCCTGCCGGGCAGCGGCGAAATCCGCAAAGTGGCTGCCCTGCTTACAGGCCGGATGCCCGCCGACGTGGAGCTGATGCCGCTCTACGGGGATTTGCCGCAGGCAGCACAGGATGCGGCCATTGTTCCCGCCGAGGCGGGCCACCGCAAGCTGGTGCTGGCCACGTCCATTGCCGAAACCAGCCTCACCATTGAGGGTGTACGCGTGGTGGTGGATGCGGGACTCATGCGCGTGCCGCGCTTCGATGCGGTGAGCGGCATGACGCGTTTGCTGACGGTGCGGGTGTCGCGGGCATCGGCGGATCAGCGCCGCGGGCGTGCCGGCCGTCTCGAAGCAGGTGTGTGTTACCGCTTATGGAGTGAAGGCGAACGCCTGGAGGCCAAGAGCGTTCCTGAAATCCTGCAAGCGGATCTGGCACCGCTGGCGCTGGAGCTGGCTGCGTGGGGCACGCGGGAGGCCGGCGAACTTGCGTGGCTGGATTCGCCACCGGCTGCGGTGCTGGCGCAGGCGCACGAGCTGCTGCAGCGACTGGAAGCGCTGGATGAACAGGGGCGCATCACCACCCACGGAGCCCGTCTGCTGGAATTGCCGCTGCATCCGCGTCTGGCGCACATGGCGGTAACCGGCGCCGCCGATGGTCACGGCGGACTCGCCGCGCTCCTGGCGGCGCTGCTGAGCGAACGCGATATCCTGCCGCCCGGCGCATCGCAGGCCGATATCGCTGCAAGGTTGCAGTTTTTCGCGGCAGCAGAGCGCGCGGACAGCAGGGTGGATCCGCAGCGACTCAAGCGCGTAGTCATGGCGGCAAAGGATATCGCGCACGCGGCGGGTATGGAGTTCGAGATGCGCAATATGGACATTCACGCCGCCGGCCGTTTATTGGCGCTGGCCTATCCGGACCGTATCGCCAGGCGCCGGCCCGGGAATGCGCCGCGTTATCTTCTGAGTGGGGGTCGCGGTGCATTCCTGCCGGAAGCGAATCCGCTGGGTGCCGCCGAATGGCTGGCGGTGGCGGAGCTGGACGGCAATCCCCGTGAAGCGCGCATTTATCTGGCGGCCGCCATGGATGAAGCCGATGTGCGTCGGCTGTTTGCGAAACAAATCAACCGACATGAAGTGGTGGAGTGGGACGAAGCGAACGGTGCGGTGGCGGCGGTGACGGAACAGCGTCTGGGCGCGCTGGTGCTGGAGTGCCGACCTGTGGATGCGCCTGATCCCTCGCAAGTGGCAGTTTTGTTGTTGCAGGCGATCCGTCGCCGCGGCCTGGCGTGCCTGCCCTGGACGCCAGCGCTCAGGAACTGGCAGGCGCGCGTGTTATTTCTGCGGCGCGTGGCGGGGGAAAACTGGCCCGCCGTGGAGGATGCCAACTTGCTGGCGACGCTGGAAACCTGGCTGGCGCCGTTTCTGCAGGGCCTGTCACGGCTGAGCCAGTTGGCGAGCCTGCCCTTGCAGCACGCCCTCAACCGCCTGCTGGATCCTGCACAACGGCGCCGGCTGGATGAACTGGCACCGACCCATTGCGTGGTACCCACCGCTGCCCATATCCCGATTGATTACACGGCGGGAGACACGCCGGTACTGGCGGTGCGCTTGCAGGAGCTGTTCGGTCTCGCGCGTACGCCGGCTATCGTGGATGGCAGGGTAACCTTGCTGCTGCACCTGCTCTCACCCGCCCACCGGCCGGTGCAGGTGACGCGGGATCTGGCGGGCTTCTGGCGCACCAGCTATCAGGACGTAAAGAAGGACATGAAGGGACGCTACCCGAAGCATTTCTGGCCGGATGATCCCATGGCCGCCGCACCTACGCGCCGCGTGAAGCGCCGCTTGCCCTGATCGGGAATCCTGAAAACAGTAAACCCGGCTTGCACCGGGTTCACTGGTCCTCAACGCCGGGACATGCAATTGTTATTCGTAATATTCTTTCAGTTTGCGCCGCAGGCGCCTGTCATCCAGGTGATCTTCCAGCACGCGCCACGCCTGCGACGTCTGCGGTTTTGCGGGTTTTCGGTCGCGCTTCTTGGAGGGCATGGCCAGCGCCTCCATGCTGTCCGCCTCGGAGTCGTCGTTGCTGCGGATGAGTGCGTCAATACCGGATGATTTTAAAATAGCCATATTTCTCCCCCGCCAACCTGATGGCAATGCGGCGCGCTTTATACCCTTTCTGATGGTATTTGTACAATGTTGCACAGGGAATTATTTTCCCCCGCTGACCGGGGGGGCCGCAGCACCCCCGTGATGGGACTTGGCGAAGAAAGTGTACATGGTGGGCACCACGAACAGCGTGAAGCCGGTACCGATAGCCATGCCGCAGGCGATGACCAGGCCGATGTCGAAGCGGCTCACGGCACCGGCGCCGGTGGCGATGAGCAGCGGCACCACACCCAGCACCATGGCGGCGGTGGTCATGAGGATGGGTCGCAAGCGCACCGCAGCGGCGTGCTCGATGGCCTCGCGCCTGGAACAGCCCGTCTGTATCTGCCATTTGTTGGCGAAGTCCACCATCAGGATGCCGTGTTTGCTGATGAGACCGATGAGCGTCACCAGTCCAACCTGGGTGTAGATATTGATGGTGGCGGCACCGAGCGCAATGGGGATGAGGGCTCCGCAGATGGCCAGCGGCACGCTCAGCAGAATGACAAATGGATCACGCCAGCTTTCGAACTGTGCCGCCAGCACCAGAAAGATGATGACGATGGCAAAGAAGAAAGTGTAGAGCAGCGTATTGCCTTCCTGGATGTACTGGCGTGATTCACCGGCGTAGTTGATGTAAAAGCCCTTGGGAAAAATCCGCTGTGCCTGGGTTTTGAGAAAATCCAGCGCCTGCCCCAGAGTCACGTTGTATTTCGGTACTGCCTGGATCGTAGCGGCGTTCAACTGCTGGAACTGATTGAGCTGGTCGGGTTGCACGCTGGAATGCAGGGTCGCCACTGTGGACAGCGGCACCATGGTGCCGTCCGCCGTCCTCACGTAATAGCCGTTGAGCTGGTTGGCATCGCGGCGGAACCGGTCGGCGACCTGCGGAATCACCTTATAGCTGCGGCCGTTAAGGTTGAAAAAATTGAGATAGCCGCCGCCGAGCATGGTGCTCAGGGAAGAGCCCAGATCCTGCATGGACAGGCCGAGCTGCTGGGCCTTATTGCGGTTGATGTCAATGCTCACCTGCGGACTGTCGAATTTTAGGTCGTCGTCCACGAAATAGAACATACCGCTTTTGCGCGCCGCCTCCATGAGGCGTTCCGCCACATCGTATACACGCGGATAAGGCTCCGTGGAGCTCACTACAAATTGTACGGGCGTGCCGAAAGCGCCGGGCAGCGAAGGGAAATTGAGCGCCAGACTCTTCAGGCCGGCTATCCGGTTTATGCCCTGCTGGACTTCGGAGGTAATCTGCATCTGGCTGCGTCTGCGTTGATTCCAGGGCTTGAGCACCAGACCGCCGATTAAGTTGTTGACCGAACCCAGACCGTTGATGAGGAAAGATGCATCCCGCTCGGGAATGCCGTTGAATACCGTGTTTACCTGGGCGGCATATTTTTCCATCTGGGGGTGCGTCACATCCCGTGCGCCGTTGGCGGTGATGAATACGAAGCCCTGGTCCTCCGTAGGCGCGAGTTCCTTTCCGGAAATCATGTACAGCCCAAAGCACATGAACAGCACCACCACCGCCACCACGACGGTCACCGGGCGCCAGTTGAGAGACTGGTGCAGCAGATGTGCATAGCGGGTACGGAGACGTTCGAATTGGTGATTCAGCCATTTTTCCAGGCGCCCTTCGCTGGTCACGGGTTGCAGAAACTTGGAGCACATCATGGGCGAAAGGGTGAGGGCGATTACGCCGGAGAGGATCACCGAACCCGCAAGCGTGAAGGCGAATTCCCGAAACAGACTGCCGGTGAGACCGCCGATGAAGCCGATAGGGGCATACACCGCCGCCAGCGTGATGGTCATGGCAATCACCGGCGTGGTGATTTCACGCGCACCGATGAGCGCGGCCTGGAACGGTGTCTTGCCTTCCTCGATGTGGCGGTGGGTGTTCTCCACCACCACGATGGCGTCGTCCACCACCAGGCCGATGGCCAGCACCATGGCGAGCAGCGTCAGCAGGTTGAGCGAATATCCGAGCAGCAGCATGATGAAGGTGACGCCGATCAGCGACAGCGGAATGGTGATCACCGGAATCAGGACCGGCCGGAGCGCGCCCAGGAACAGGAAAATCACCAGGATGACGATCAGTGCCGCTTCCACGATGGTCTTGATGACCTCGTAGATGGAGGCGCTGATGAACTTGGTGGCATCGTAGGCGATGGTCACCTTGAGAGCCGTGGGCAGTTGTGGCTTCATATCCGCAATGGCCGCGCGCACCAGCTTCACGGTGGTGAGCGGATTGGCATCCGGCGTGGGCGAGATCGCCATGTAAACCGAGGGTACGCCGTTGAAAGTAGCGGAGGAATCGTAGCTCTCGGAGCCGAGCTTGACGCTCGCCACATCCTTGATGCGCACCAGCGCATCGCCCTGCTGCCGGATCACGATGTTGCCGAAACCGCGCGCGCTGTGCAGATCCGTGGTGGCGGCGATATTGATGGCGACCGCGCGGCCCTTGGTGTTGCCCACGGCTGCAAGGTAGTTGTTTGCCATCAGGGCGTTGGCCACATCGCTGGCGGTGACGCCGAAGGCGGCCATTTTTTGCGGATTGAGCCAGATACGCATGGCGAAAGGCTGGCCGCCGAGGATCTGCGCCTGCGCCACGCCGTCCAGCGTTTGCAGCTTGGGCTGCACCACTCGCGTCAGGTAGTCGGTCACCTGACCGCGGCTCATTTCGTGGGAGTAGAAGCTGATATACATGATGGCGGTGCCGCGCACATCGGACGACTGGATCACCGGCGCCTGGGAAGCGGGTGGCAGGATGCTTTTCACCTGGTCCACCTTGGCCATGATGTCGGTGAGCGCCTTATGTACCGGATAGTTGAGCTTCAGGTACACGGTGACGGTGCTCAGGCTCTGCTGGCTGGAGGAGGTGATGTAGTCAATACCCTCGGCGCTCGCCACCGCCTGCTGGATGGGGGTAGTGATGAACCCCTGCACCAGATCCGCGCTGGCGCCCGGGTAAGCGGTGGCGATGGTGATCTGGCTGGTTTCAATCTGCGGGTACTGGCGCAACTGCAGTTCGTTGATGGAGCGCAGGCCGAGCAGCAGGATCACCAGGCTGACGACAGTCGCCAGTACCGGGCGGCGGACGAAGATATCCGTGAATTTCATGGGATGCCGCTCCGCTCGCCGTCAGTCCACGCTGACGCTGTTGTTGATTTTCACGCGGGTGCCGTTCTGCAGTTTCTGCTGACCAGCGGTGACCACGATTTCGCCGGCCTTGAGCCCCTCAGTAATCGCGACGCGGTGACCACGTTGTTCACCGGCTTTCACGAAGCGCTGCTGTACTTTCAGAATCGGCTTGCCGTTGCGGGCATTACCTTCTTCCTGTACCACGAACACGGAATCGCCATACAGGGAATAGTTAATGGCTGCGGCCGGCACCGACAGCACCTGCTGGGGCTCACCGGCAAATACCGTGACATTGGCGAACAGACCGGCACGCAACAGATGTCCCGGGTTGTGGATCAGGGCCTGCACGGTGATGTTATGGGTATTGGCGTTGACGCGTGAGTCAATGGCGGTGATTTCACCCGTGAAAACCTTCCTGGGATAGGCATTTACCCGCACCTCTACCCGCTGGCCGGCCCGCAGCAGCGCCAGATTCTGTTCCGGCAGAGCGAAGGTGGCATACAGGCTGCCAAGGGACTGCAGGGTCACGATGTCAGCGCCTGCAGCCAGATACTGGCCGAGGTCAATGTTGCGGATGCCGAGCTGGCCTGAAAACGGCGCGCGCAGGGCCTTCTTGGCGATGGCGGCCTCGGTGTTCAGTACGTTGGACTGGGCGGTTTTGAGGGCGCTCTCGGCGGTGTCCAGAGCGGATTTCGAATCCAAGTGGCGGGCCACGAGTTCCCGGGTGCGCCGCAGGGTGATTTCCGCCAGTTTCTGCTGGGCCTGGAAGCCCGGCAACTGGGCGCGTTCGCTGGAGTCGTCCAACTGTACCAGTAACTGGCCCTGCTTCACCGTCTCGCCGGAGTGGAAGTAGATGGCGGTCACGGTACCGGCGATCTGGTTGCTCACCTCCACACCCTCCACCGGCGTCAGGTTGCCGACGGACGGGAGTTCCGGCTGCCAGGTTTCGACCGTCGCAGGTGCGTCGGACACAAATGTTTCCTGCACCATGTGCGCAAATTGCCTCTTCAGGCTGATGATCTGGTAGGCCTTGATGCCCGCAATGGTTCCGATCACCAGCAGCAGGGCGATGACGGCGATGAAGATGCGTTTTGCCATGGAGAAATCCTCGCTCAGGAATGGTGCAAGGCATGCAACCCGCCGCGGAGCGTACGCCGTGGGGAGTTGGGCGTGTGCCGCGACCTGGCGGTGGACGCCGATGCCAGCTCGCGGCGGTGAACCCGCAGGTATTCGCGGGCGGCGCTCAGCACCGCCTCGCCGAAGCCGCGTACAAACCTCTCGCCCACGGGCTCGCCGCTCCCCTGCGCGGATTGCCGCCTGCATCGTGCGTGACACGACAGTTGCCGTTCAATCTCGGCAATACGCTCGTCCAGGATGGTTTCGAGACGCTGCGGCGGCAGCAGGTGGGCAAAGTACAGGCTCAGCAGAAAATCGGACTTCACCGTATGCCGGGGCGCGGTTTTTTCCAGCTTTTGCAAAAATGCCTTGCGGCCCGCGGCCGTCAGTTGATACAGCTTGCGGCCGGGACGGCCCTGCTGCGGCTGTTCGTGACAGCGTACCAGGCCTTCGGTTGCGAGTTCCGCCAGGGCGGGATAGATGGAACCGTAGCCCGCGACACAGAAATGGCTGAAGGTGGTTTCAAAGAATTTCTTGAGGTCGTAACCGCTGGCATCACCGATGGTCAGTGCGCCGAGGCACAGGTCCTTGACATTCACCGCGGGGAATCCTTGCGGTTGGGGGGAACGAGGCGCGCATGGTATATCGGGCTGATATATGACGGCAAGTGACAAATGTCAGGCTTCGATGCGCACTCCGCGCCAGAAGGCGATATAGCCAGCGGATGCTGGCGACGGCGGGTTTGGGAGTCGCATCGCATCAGGCCGCATCGGTGATTTGCCGGCCGGATACTTCCACGTGATAGTAACCGGCAGTGCCTTTCCATGGGCAAACCGTCAGGCTGTCACTCGGTTTCAGGCAGGCGCGCTGCTGTACGACGTCCGGTGGGAAGTAGCAATTACCTTCCAGACACTCGCAGCGGTCACTTTCGGCGATGACCGTGCCGTTCCAGATAGCGCTTGGCATGGGCGCCGGTCCCGTATGGCGGTAGCCTCAGCATATCGGCAAGGGGTACATCCCCTTCAGGAAGTTTTATCAATGAGCCGGCGGGCAACGGCCGCATGGCGCGCCACCCGGAATGTCGCGCTGACCGCCTCCACGATGCGGCCGTCCCTGCCGATGAGGTAGCTGACTCGTTTTACACCCAGTCCCAGGGGACCGTCACAATCGTAGGCGCGGATGATGCGCTTTCTCGTATCAGCGAGCAGCGCAAAGGTCAGACGATGATGTGCGCGGAAACGCGCGTGGCTCGCGCTGTCCTGGGGACTGACGCCGATGAGGGTCGCGCCCCGGCGTTCAAGATCGGGTTGCAGATCGCGGAACACGCAGGCTTCACGGGTACAGACCGGCGTGAAATCCGCCGGATAGAAGTACAGCAGCACCGGACCGCGGGTGAGCAGCGTTGACAACCGCACGGGATTGCCATCCTGGTCGGGCAATTCGAAATCGGGTGCGGTATCGCCGGCTTTGAGCATGCATCCTCCGTTGCCGCAGTATGCACCGAAACCGGCCCTGCACCCAGAGCGAAGGGCGATGGTACCGCTGCTATAATGACCGGCCTTTCCGGGCCGGAATTGTAAAGGTCAGGTCATGAAAATCAGCGTACACGGCAGCGGCTACGTGGGTCTGGTGAGCGCAGCGTGTTTTGCCGGCATGGGGAACGAGGTGCTGTGCGTGGACGTGGACCCGGCGCGCATCGCGCGGCTGCAACGCGGTGAAGCCCCCATTGTGGAACCGGGCCTGGATCATCTGCTGGAGGAGGGCATCGGAAGCGGCCGACTCAAGTTCACCGGTGTGCCTGAGGAGGGCGTGCATTTCGGCCTGCTGCAGTTCATTGCTGTGGGCACGCCGCCGGACGAGGACGGCTCCGCGGATCTCAAATACGTGTTGCAGGTGGCGCGCACCATCGGCGAGCACATGCAGGATGAGAAGATCGTGGTGGACAAATCCACGGTACCGGTGGGTACCGCCGATAAGGTGCGCGAGGCCATCAGTGCGGAACTCAGGAAGCGCGGCGTCACGCTGCCGTTCGACGTGGTTTCCAATCCGGAGTTTCTCAAGGAAGGCAGCGCGGTGGAGGATTTCGCCCATCCCGACCGTATCGTAGTGGGCGCCAACCGGGCGCACAGCATCGAGGTGATGCGCGCCCTGTATGCTCCATTCACCCGCAACCATGAGCGCCTCATGATCATGGCGGTGCGTGACGCGGAGTTCACCAAGTACGCAGCCAATGCCATGCTGGCGGCGCGCATCAGCATGATGAACGAATTCGCCAACATCGCCGAGCGCCTGGGAGTGGATATCGAGCAGGTGCGCAAGGGCATCGGTTCCGACCCGCGCATCGGCTACCATTTCCTGTATCCCGGCGTGGGCTACGGCGGCTCCTGTTTCCCCAAGGACGTTTCGGCGCTGACGCGCACCGCGGTCAAATCCGGCTACGAGCCGGTGTTGCTGCACGCGGTGGAAGAGTTGAACCGGCGCCAGAAAACCACCCTGTTCCGGAAAATCAGCGCCCATTTCCAGGGCGATCTCAAAGGCCGCACGTTTGCGCTCTGGGGGCTGGCTTTCAAGCCCAACACCGATGACATGCGCGAAGCGCCGAGCCGCATGCTCATGGAGGCTTTATGGAAGCAGGGCGCGAGGGTACAGGCTTTTGATCCGGCGGCCATGCAGGAAGCCCGGCGGCTTTACGGCGATGAGCCCCTGCTCCGGCTCTGCCGCGCGCCGATGGACTGTCTGGACGGCGCCGAGGCGCTGGCGGTGGTCACGGAATGGACCCAGTTCCGCAGCCCGGATTTCGGGGAACTCAAGCGGCGTCTGAAGCAGGCGGTGATCTTCGACGGCCGCAACCTTTACAATCCGGAAGAGATGCGGGCCGCCGGTTTTATGCATTATTCCGTGGGCCGGCCCAGCGTGGGGCCAACACGCTGAATCTCTGACGCGCCGCCGGGCTGAAATCCCGTTGGTACCTCGGAACGCGCCCTTCATAGGTAAGCATCCCTAGCCGACCACTCGCCCGTCATTCACCGTGTTCGGGAGCGCGCGCACGTTGCCCACACCCACAAGCAGTATCACCCCGCCCGGGGTGCGATACCCGCTTTTCCGTGCGAGCGCACAGCCGCAGACGATTTCTGCGTCGGCAGCGCCCGCTTTGCGCACGGTATGCATTGGTTACCGGTCATTGGCTGGCAGCTCTGGGGTAAGGCGGACACGCTGTCAAAAGCAAGCCCATTTTCTCCGCCATGATTCACACAGCATGCTTGCGCCAGCCGGTGTTTCAGCCGCCGGCTTTGCGGCGTGTCACGGCACCGGCGCTGAGCAGCAAGAGCGCCAGCGTGAAGAGGTCAAGAGAACCCCCGCCGCCGTGACTGCTCGAGCTGCCTGTATTGCTGGCGGGCGGTGCGGTTACGTTTACCGAGCGCGTGACCGTATTTGTCGTTCCCTGGTTGTTGGTGCATTGCAGGCTTACCGCAATGTTGCCGGCGCTGCTGAACGTGACCGCAGGGTTGGCTGCAGTCGAGGTGGCGGGACTCGCGGTGTTTCCGAAGTTCCAACTGTAAGTGACCCCGTTTGCAGAGCCATTCGCAAGGCAGCCTCCCTGGAAAGTCACCGGGGTGGCGGTAGTGACGGTACTGGGCACGGTAAAACTTACCGCCAGCGGCGGCGGCACCTTATTCAGTGTGTCCTGAATGTTCGCCAGCCCGTAACCGTAGATTCCATTGGGTGTTCCATTGCCCAAGGGGATGGCCCCGTCCTGCAGCAATTGATAGGGATTGGGTGCTGGATAAGCCGATTCCAGCAGGGCGATGAGCCCGGCTATATGCGGCGCCGCCGCGGAAGTTCCGCAGAACGGCGTCGGAAAACCACCCACGCCCGTCACTTGGACGCAATCCACGGCGACAAAATCCGGTTTCATGCGCGAAGTGGGCGATGGGAACTGCAGTTGCACCGGACCTCGGGAACTGTAGGGCTCGATAATGTAATTACCATTAAAGGCATCGCCGGCGTTGATGGCACCCACGGTGATCTCGTAGGGATAGGGCAGCGCCGATTGCCCGTAGATGCTGCCGGTCGGTGTTTGGGGTGAGGTAGATATCTTGTTGGCGTTTTGAGAGCCCACCAGCACTTTGATGGCTGGTCCCGGATTCCCGGCCACGTAAAAGATATCCAGGTACACGGTGACCGCGGATTTGCCCGTGTTCTGCCATTGATTGCCCTGGAGCGGCTGCGGTCCGGGGGTATTGAGGGGCTGGGTGTTTGTCTGGTTGCAGGAACCGTTGGTGGTGCTGAGATTGATGCCCTGGTTGCACGCCAGCGCAGTGCCGTTGGCACCGAATAACACCACGTCATAGTCGTTGGGATCGTTGGGTGTGGTCTTGGTGATGGACGAGCTGTCCACCCAGGGGTCATCCCACTCCACCACCCAGCTCACCGTGTCCCCCGGCTGTACGCCGAAACTCATCTGCGGGTCCGGTGCAGCCGCGGTGCCGAAGTTTTGTGCTTGGGTATAGTGCACGCCGTTGACCGTCACATTCACCGGGGTGGGATTCCAGGTGCCGGCCCAGAACGCCGTGGCATCGTTGCCGGCGGCGGTAACCAGTTGGATACCGGGATGCGCCTGTGCGAAATTTTCCACCGCCGTGGCGAACCCGCCGTCAGTAAACAGAGCCACCCCCGGAAAACCCAAATCGTCCACGATCACGTTGACGCCTTGGTTCGCCATATCGCTGAGGCAGTTCACAAAATCCGCGGTGGTATTGGGTCCGCAGAACAACAGCCGTTTCACACCCGGAGCCAGGTCATAGATGATTTCCATCATGGCCGTGCCCTCGGCCCCGGATCCCGGGTAGTTGGGGTCCACCCACATGTTCGACGGCAGATCCCCCGTGGATTGGTCCTGGGCAATCCCGGTAGCCCCGCTGGAGAGCACGCCGAGCGTGATGCCCTGACCGGTATAGCCCGTGGCCTGGCGAAATGTCGCGGCACCGAGAATCTGATCGCCCTCCGTATCCACCGAACCGGTACGCGGTATGGCGCCGCTGTGGGGTGCACGCTTCGCATAGGCATAACGCGGCACCGTGACGCGCGCCACTTCCGGCAGGGCGGCGGCGGCATTCAGCTGCGTCGCCGGCACCCAGGCCTGCACCACGCCGAGAGCGGGGCTTCTCACCACACGCGTGGCGCCGAGCGCGCTCAACTCCGTCCGGCTCGGCGGCAGGCCAAACCGGTCGTAGTGCAGATACACCTGCACCTGACCGGCCGCATTCCAGCGAGCCTGCAGCGGCGAGTTCTGCCGGGTCAACTCGCGATTCAGCGCTGCTCCCATCAGGGGGGCAAGGCGCTGCTCCGCCGCCGCGTGGGCGATGACCGCCAGCCGCGCATCCAATTTTCCGGACACAACAGGAGGTCTGGGCATGGCAGGAGCGGCAGCAGGCGCGAAGGAAGCCCCCGCTATTGCTTTCAAAGGTAATAACAGTGCCAAAGCCAGGGTGATCCGATGAGAAGTGTGGGCAGGTTTGATATTCATAATGTGAATCAGTGGATGATTCTTTGCGTGGCTTTAATGAGGGTATTGGTTACTGGGTGTTCCCCGGACAATGGGAGTCTACCATAGGTTTAGTAGATATCTGCGGTCGCGGGAACGCACGCGTAAACGCGATGGTTGCCGCATAGATGCGCTGGCAGGGGTGGGTGAGCGATGCTAGAATTTCAAACCTCAGGGGCGGTAGCTCAGTTGGGAGAGCGTCGCGTTCGCAATGCGAAGGTCGAGGGTTCGATCCCCTTCCGCTCCACCAATTAAGCATACTCTGCAACCGGGCTTTATCCGGGTTTCTTGTTTACGCCCCGGTAGCTCAGTTGGATGAGGGCGGTGATTTTACGCGAGCACGGCTCGCGTCCGTCCGAATGCCCGCACAGGATGTGCGGGCGGGCGGGCATACCATGGATGGTGACCAGCCGCGGAGGTAATGAGAAGTGTTTACGCCCCGGTAGCTCAGTTGGATAGAGCGTGCCCCTCCTAAGGGCAAGGTCGCCGGTTCAACTCCGGCCCGGGGCGCCATTGCACGATCGCTATCGGCACAAGCACGCTGTATCACGTTTGGAAATCCGCCGCCATTCTGATGTTTCTCATGATGCATGCTTAACCGGTAAGCCCTTGCAAGCCCTCGATCAGCGGGGACAGATGCTTTTCATAATGCCGCCAGTGTGCGATTGCGCTGTGATAAATCGGTTTGCGCACCTGCACGTTGCTTGCCGTCGCGATGGCGCGATTGACGCTATGGAAGTTGAGGCAGGCAGCTTCAAATGCCAGTCCGCAGAAGTCCAGCACCTGGTGGATTTCCTTTTCCGGGTCGGCAACCACTGACTCATACTGAACATCGAAGATACGACCCGGCAGAACCGCGTGCCAATGGCGCATCAGCCGATCGTAGGTCTTATAAAACCGTCCCAGATCCTGCAAATCGAAGCTGAAGAG
Source organism: Natronospirales bacterium (assembly GCA_021792635.1). Lineage (GTDB taxonomy): Bacteria > Pseudomonadota > Gammaproteobacteria > Natronospirales > REEB76 > REEB76. The sequence continues at coordinate 84,531 of JAJYUH010000002.1, forward strand.
ATTGCCGGCAGTGAAACGTCGCTGATAGCAGCTAAAACAGGTCGCTATCGGGTCGCGCCGGCAATGGATGATTTTTGCCTTCGGAAATAACAGATGTATCACCCCGATGTACATGAAATTTTGCGGCATCTTGTCGGTGAAACGGGGGTGGCGGCGTACCAGCTCGCCGGTCAACTCCGCGTAACGCGCCGCGCCTTTGCGCAGGTCTGCAGCCACAGTGTCATCCTCGCCCGGAGCCGCATCCCCACGCGACTGCCAAGCCTCACCCAGTCCCCGGGCGACATGTGAGATATACACCAGTTCCCCACCGGCCTTGATCTGGGAATGCGCGGCCAACATCTGTTCCACTAAGGTGGTACCGGAGCGTGGCATGCCGAGTATGAATATCGGCGACAGTTCCGAGCCGCTCCTGTTTTCAAAGCGTGCGATGAAATCGCGCGTGAACAGCGCCATGATCCGGTCGGCAGCATCTTCCTCGGTAAACACATCATATGGCACATCTGCACGTTTGAGTTTGTTGCCCATATCCAGGAAGAGGAATGCACGGTCATAATCCCCGATATCGTCATAGGCTTTGGCCAGGGCAAATGCCGCATCGATTTTCGCATCCGGGGCTGCAGTATCCGCGTTTAGTCTGGCTTCCATCCTGGGGAGGTCTGGGTCATCTGCCGTGAATTGCTTTAATTGTGCCAGTTGACAATAGGCCGGTGCGGCTGGATCAAGGCCCAGAGCGCGCTTGTAATGGTTTACAGCGTCGTCTGCTCGCCCCAGCATCTGACAAGCGGCACCGGCAAAGACATGGGGCTGGGACAAACCAGGATCCAGGCTGAGCGCGAGTTCGTATGCGGCCAGGGCATCCGCCTGCCGGTTCCATTGCATGAGCAGCGTGCCGATGGCCCAGTACGGGAGCGGGTTCCGGCGGTGCTTGCCCGCAATGTTGCGCAGGAGTTCAAGTGCGGGTTCGAATTTACCCTGATCAGAAAGAGCCTGCGACAAACCGAACGCATATGGCATGATGCCCGGATCGCACAGCATGGCATGGCGATAGGCATCCTCCGCCTGAGGTAAATCACCGGCTTGGCGCAATGCATCTCCGAGACCCCGCCAGCTCATTCCCCGGGCACGGTCGCCGGGCGCCCGCACCAGTGCCCGGCGAAAAAGTGCGACAGCCTCGGCAGCCCGATAGCGATCCAGGGCCACGGAGGCGGCAAGATGCAAGACCTCATACTGATCGGTATTTTTCTGCAACAGCTCGCGTACGAGCGTATCCGCTTCTTCAAGTTTTCTGGCATCGTAACAGGCGAGCGCCTGCTGAAATTCTTTCGTGGAGCTGATGGGATCGGCGGTATCCACCGCGATTGGCTGGTTCATTCCGTCCTCGGCCCCCCACCGGGGTTGATGCGCCGTTCCAGGTTTTTCTCAGCGGATTCGCGCAACATGCCTGCCACTTCGGGGCTGATACGGAAATTGGGTACAGAGTTGGGATTCAGCATGATACCCGCATCCTTGGGTACGCCGAGCAGGGCCCAGGCCGCATCCACGTCCACGGGATGCTGAAACGGCCCCGCCGCGGACATGAATTCCCGCGCCAGGGCCTGGGTGCTGAATACCGCGAGCATCGGCTGCTGCGCGTTGGGGCCATCGGAAACCAGCAGCAGATTCATGCCGGCACTCGGCAAGGTGCGTCCGTCCCACGGCTGGTCCAGGAGCACCGTGACGCGGGATTGTACCAGGGCTTTGAGGATATCTTTCTTGCTGGTGACATCTTCACCCGCATTGCTCAGGGCTTGTTCAAGTGGATTGGGAGTTGACATTACGATTTTCCATGAGACGGATTCAGCCGGCGATATAACGGGCTGCAAAGTATAGCCCAATCATTGTCATTCCTCTCCAATGATATCAAGTGCCTTGAATAAAGGGCCGAGGTGCCGGCGATAGGATCGGGCGCGACCCACAGCGCTGTGGTACAGGGGTTGCCGCACCTGGTAGGCGCTTGCAGTCGCAACCTGACGCGGGTTGGTATGGAAATTCGCACAATCGGCATGCCACTCGAGACCGCAATGGGCCACCAGTCCGCGCGCCTCAGTTTCGAAGTCGGTTATCAATTTTTCGTAGTGGACCTCGTAAATTCTGCCGGCCGGCAGAAGCTGGTGCCAATAGGTCATGCAGCGCTGGTATTCACGGTAGTATTCACCGAGTTCGGTCAGATCATACGCATACTCCTGTCCGGGCTGGAATTGGGTAAAGAAGCAGGAAACACAGGTATCCAGCGGATCACGTCTGCAGTGGATGATGACGGCATGCGGAAACAGCACATGCAGCAGCCCCAGAAGGGCAAAATTGGCCGGACGCTTGTCGGTAACTCTTGTTGCGTGGGGATTCAGAGTATGCAGTCTGTCGAGACACTGTTGCGCGAGTTCGCGTAATTCTTCGTCGGCCAGGCGGCCGAGTGCCAGGAGCTCGTCCCGATCCGACAAGAAAGTGCCGTACTGCTTTCGCAACCCCTCGTGTATCAATTGCAATTCGCCACCGCCGTGTACCTCCGGATGGCTGGCCAGGATCTGTTCCACGAGGCTGGTGCCGGAGCGCGGCATGCCGACGATAAAGATCGGCAAACGGTCAGCCAATCCCGCCGCTGCATGCCGGTGCTGGAATTCCCCGCCGAAAGTACTCTTTGCGAGGTCGAAATTCGCGCGTTGCGCCGCCGTGGAGTAGTGCACCTGCTGTCGTTGCAGGCGATTACCCTGCAGGAAGTAGCGAAAGGCAGCGTCGTAATGCTTCTGCTGCTGGTGCAGCTTGCCCAGCGCAAAATATACGGCTACACCGTCAGCCAGATTCGACCAACGTGCGTCATCCGCCATGCGCTGCAGCGCCTTCACTTCCGGGTCATCGCATTTTAGGGCGGATATTCCCGCAAGCGCGGTGTAAGCCGCATAGAGGTCGGGTTGAAGCGCGAGCGCTCTTCTCAGCCGAGCGGCCGCCTCCCGGAAACGACCGAGTGCCACGCAGGCCTGCCCCATCTGGAAATGCGCATGTGCCGATTCGGGGGTATGGCGTATGGCCGCGTCCAGCATTTGCAGGCCCCGCTCCGCAAGCCCGCGCTCGACAAGCACGCAACCTAATTGGCTGAGCACCCGCGCATCATCGGGTGCGAATTGCCGCGCCTTTTCATAAGCATCAATGGCAGCATCCAATTGACCCAGGTTCCACAGAGTGTCACCGAGTGCCAGCCAAGCGGAGACGAGACCGGGTGCCAGTTTCACGGCCCGTTCCCAGCAGACGACCGCTTGTGCATGCAGTTGCATGCGTTCCAGGGCCAGCGCAAGGTGATGCCAGGCATCCGCATAACCGGGCTGGACGGCGATGGCTCGTTGCAGGATATCCACGGCCTTCTGCAATGCCCCCTGTTCCTGCAGTACACCACCCAGATTGTTCAGGAAGCCGGCATTATTCGGACTGATAGCCAGCGATCGTTCCATGAGTTCGACGGCGAGAGTGGGGCGGCCAGTCTGGTGGGCGAGCAGACCCAGAAAGTGGTTCGCATCGGCATGATCGGGCGCCATTGCAAGGACTTCCCGGTACAAGCGCTCAGCATCCTGGTAGCGCTCCTGCTGTTGCAGCCTTACGGCCTGCGCCATCTTGAGGGAAAGAGTATCCGGTTTCCCGCCGGAGCCTTGCATGGGCACGCGTCTTAACTCCTGACGATCACGAAGGGTTGCCCGCCGGGATACTCTCCATCAGCGCCTGGCGCAAGGGTTGCAGATACTCCGCATAGTGATGCCAGCGGCCGACCGAATCACGATAGATGGGTTGCCGTGCCTGCCACAGGCTGGCGGTGGAAATGCTGCCCGCGTGTTTATGCGGCTCAAGACAGTCCGTATGCCATTCCAGCCCGATGTCAGCCACCAAGTCACGGGTTACCCTTTCCGGCTCCCTCACCAATTCCTCGTAGCGGATATCGTGAATGGGAACCGGCAGCACGTTGCGCCAGTGTGTCATGAGCGCGGTGTATTGCTTATAAAAGAAAGCGATATCCTCCAGCGCATAGGCATAACTATTGCGCGGATGGGCGAAATGCTGGAAATAGATGGACAAACAGGTATCCAGGGGATCACGCACGCAGTGCAGGATGGGGGCTTCGGGAAATAATGCGGCGATCAACCCCAGGTGGAGGAAATTGAGTGGATTTTTATCTACCACGCGGGTGGCAGCCCGCGCCTCGGCGGGCCATTGGGCGCGGAATTCCACCGCCAGCGTCGCGGCCAAGCGGTTATCCAGCCTGGCCATGCAGGCCGGGTAGGGTAGGCCCGTTCGTGAGGCCAGTTGTTGCACAAGTCCGTCCACCAACTCGGTCTCACCCAGGCCGATAGCCTGAGGATGACTTGCCAGAATTCGTTCCACCAGGGTGGTACCGCTGCGCAGCATGCCTACGATAAACACCGGCACGGGAATTGTCGCCTGCGTGGCGGGATGGTTTTGGAACAACTGCGGGGAAAACATCTCTTTGACTGAACTTACATAATCCACCAGCGCCTGCCGGTCGAAGCTGTTCCGTTGGCGATGGAGGGCGTTGGCGCGACGGAAATGCTCGAACGCCTGCGCATAGGACCCCAAGTCGTCATACATCTTGCCGAGACTGAAGTGCAGGCATTTGCGGGTTTCTTCGCTCAAGTGCTGGTTGCTCAGGGTGGCTTCGAAGCGCTGAATCAACGGGGTGTCCGGTCGGCCCAGATGGCGGGTATGCGCTACCAGCAGGTAAGCGGCAGCGATACCCGCGTCCTCTTCGATGGCCGCGAGGAATGCCCGCTCGGCATCCCCGAAACGCCCGAGCTTCTGATAGCTGAGCCCCAGCTTGAGGCGGAGCTGGGCGTTATGAGGTTGGTGCTGCACACAGCGCGCATAGAGCGAGGCTGCCTGTGCGTGGCAGCCCATATCGGCAAGCAGGCCGGCTACTTGCGTGTGCAGGGGCAGATCAGCGGGGCGGGCGGTGATCAGAGCCAGGAGTGCCGCCGCCGCCGCATCCCGTTTCCCCTGGCTGTGGTAGAGAAAGGCCAGGCTGATGTATGCCTCGCCGAGGGAGGCGTCGTGGGTAATGGCTGCTGTCAGTGCCTGTTCGGCCGCCGCATCTTCTCCGCTACGCCGCAGGCAGTTGCCGAGCTGGTAGTGAGCCGAAGCCAGGGAGTCGTCGTGTTCCAGAGCCCGGAGGAACGCGGCGCGGGCAGCGGGTTCATCGCCGTTATCCAGGTGGGCCATGCCTGCCTGATAGCAGCGGCCGGCAAGCTCAGGCTCGGCACAGGGAGAGTCTTGCGGGATGGCCATGTTTGCGAGTCAGGGTAACGGAGTGGGTTCGGGAGGTAGCAAGTTAGTGTAGCCGAAAGCCCGGATTCCACCGACATACCCATGGGATTTCAGATACTTGCAACATAAGCAGACTGCATGTTGCTGATAGACGACAAATTAGCAGGCCAGACTGTAAACGCTGATACCGCAGGCAATTCTGATGACTTGCGGACAGGAAATATGTCATGATTTTACAACAAACCCCTTCCAATCTGTTTTTCCTGTGCTAAACTTCAACAGTCTAGAAGGGGCGGGTCAGGCTTACTTCCCGCCGCCGATTAAGACTGAACCAGACATTTGGGCCTCGGCGACGTGGCACTCACGTCCATGGGGTGGGCAAGTTCCATACTCTTAAAAACATGTAGGAGTCTCGGATGAACAGCAACCTAATCAGCAAAGCCGTCCGCTGTGCGCTGATGGCGGGCGCGGCCACGGCGCTGGCGGCGCCGGCGGTATTCGCGCAGGATCCCCACAGCAGCAGCAATCAGAACCAGAACAGCAACACTGCGCAACTGGGCAAGATTGAGGTGGTGGGTTCGCGCATTTTGCGGTCCAGCGTAGAGACGGCCCAGCCGGTGACCATCATCACCGCCAAGCAGTTGAAAGAGACCGGGCTCACCTCCATTGGTGACATTCTGCAGCAGATTTCCTCGGCCGGCTCGGCGCTGAACACGATGTTCAACAACGGCGGTGACGGCGAGACTTTCATTGACCTGCGCAATCTGGGTGCAGCCCGGGTGCTGGTGCTGGTCAACGGCCGGCGCTGGATGAACGATCTGGGCGGTCCGGTGGACCTGAACACCATTCCGGTGTCGATCATTGACCACATCGAGATTCTGCAGGACGGCGCTTCGGCCATTTACGGCTCGGACGCCATTGCCGGGGTGATCAACATCATCACCATCAAGAACTTCAACGGGGCCGAGGCGCATGCCTACTTGGGCATGTACGACGGTCACGGGGTCGGCGGCGGCTGGGACGGCAAGACCCAGGAATACGACTTCACCCTGGGCAACAGCGGCAACCGCGGCGGCGTGCTGATGAACGTGTCCTATGTGAACCAGCAGCCCATCTGGGCGGGACAACGCACCATCTCCAAGGAACCCATCATCGGCGGTGGGCAGGCCTCGGGCAGTTCCGCCACCCTCGCGGGGCGTTTCTTCATTTTCCCGGCGGCCACTCCCGGCAAGTGTCCGGGTACGGCCACGCCGACCCCGACGAGCGGCAGTTGCGACCTGTCGCTGACCAGCTACCCGACGAACACGCCGACGCTGGGCAATTTCACCAACTTCACCAATGCCGACCGCTACAACTATGCCCCGCAGAACTATCTGGTGACGCCCAATGAACGCACCAGCCTGTATGTGCAGGGGCATTACCAACTGCTGGATAATCTGACCTTCTCCACCGACGTCCTGTACAACCGGCGCGTCTCCCAGCAGATCCTGGCGCCTTCGCCGCTGTTCATCGGCGCGTTCGGCTCGAGCTTCTCCAACTCGCTGCCGATCGGTATCGGGGCGAGCAACCCCTTCAACCCGTTCGGCGTCAATCTGGTCCCGAACTACGGGAGCGCGTGCGTGGCGGCGGGCACCTGCGATGTGCTCGGCTTTGCCGGCCGCCGGCCGGTGGAAGCCGGTGACCGCGTGTTCAACCAGAACCGCGACAGTTACCAGATCCACATGGGGCTCAAGGGCTACTTCAACACCCTGGGCAGCGAGTGGGACTGGGACGTGGGCTATAACTACGGCACCAACTACGAGACCGACGTCACGAGCGGCCTGTTCAACACCCAGCGGATGCAGTACGCCCTCAACAACTGCACCGCCGGTGGCGGGGCGGTTTCCGGCAGCAACCCGTTATTGCCGGGCTGCACCCCCCTGAACTTCTTCGGCGGGGCGGGCAGCATCACCCCCGCGATGCTGCAATATATCCTGTTCGAGGCGCATGACGTTTTTGTCACCAACATGCGGGACTATACCGGCAACATCACCGGCGACCTGTTCAACCTGCCGGCGGGACCGCTGGCCATGGCCGCGGGCTATGAGTATCTGGAACAGGACGGGTTCTTTCATCCGGACGCGCTGACTTCCGAGGGCAACACCTCGGGCAACGTGACCCAGCCGACGAATGGCCGCGAGGTCACCAAGGCCGAGTACGTGGAGTTCGACGTGCCGCTGGTGGCGGATGCGCCGTTCATGAAGAGCCTGAGCCTGCACCTGGCCAACCGCTGGTCGCAGTTCAACTGGATCGGCGGCAATCCGGGCACGGCGCTGTCCACGATCACGCACTTTGACCATGCCTCCACGGGCCTCGCGGCCCTGCGCTGGCAGGTCACGGACACCCTGTTGCTGCGTGCTTCCTGGTCCCAGGGCTTCCGTATCCCGTCCATCAGTTCGTTCTTCTTCGGCAACAGTGATAACTTCCCGTCCCTGCAGGATCCGTGCGTGATCAGCAAAACCAATCCCGTGCGAGCTCCGTTCTGCGGTCCCGGTCCCAACGTTCAGCCGAATGGCCAGATTCACACCACCGTGGGCGGCAATCCGAACCTGACGCCGGAGAAGTCCATCTCGCAGACGGTGGGTTTTGTGTACAGCCCCGACTGGCTGCCGGGCTTTGACTTCAGCGCGGATTACTACAAGATCAACCTGGTCAATGCCATCAGCAGCATACCGGCCCAGACCATCCTGGACGGGTGCTATTTCGGGAATAACCCCAACTACTGCAAGCTGATCAGCCGCGGTACAAACGGTCCCTTCGGGTCCGGAGCCATCACCAATATCTTCGACGGCAACACCAACGTGGGTGGCATCAAGACCGAGGGCGTGGACATCTCGACCCACTACAAGTTCCCGTCCACCGCGGTCGGCGACTTCATGCTGGGCCTCAACTGGACGTTCACGAAGGAGTATGTGGTTACCGAGCCCTTTGGATCACAGGGTCTGAATGCCAGCCTGGAAGAGGCCGGTACCACCGGTACGACGAGCGGTGCGTTCAGCGGCATTCCGAAGCAGCGTGCCCACCTTGCGCTGAACTGGAACTATGGCAACTGGTCGGCGTTGTGGGCGGTGCAGTACATCGGCGGCATGACCGAGGACTGCCAGTCGGTGGGGTTGTACTTCACCAAGAGTAATCCGCTGTCGAATTACTGCCCGACCAACGGAACGTTCCCGTTCGCGAGCGGCACGGTGCCGTTGAACCACATCGGCGCGACGTTCTATCATGACGTACAGGCGACCTATCACATGGATAGCTGGAACACCGACTTCACCTTCGGTATCCGCAATCTGTTTGACAAGGTGCCGCCCATCGCCATGTCGGCGTTTGCCAACAGCTTCCTGCCGACCTACTACCGTGCGCCGGGCCGCTTCTTCTACGTCCGCGTCGGGGTGAAGTTCTGAGAAAAACGCTCCCATAAGAACAACAAGGTAAATCAGACGGCCCCGGAAACGGGGCCGCCTTTTGTGCGCCCGGCACGGGCGCACTCTTGTGGGTGCAAGTCCCACCGCGAGCTGGTCACGGCGAGCGAAGCGAAGCGCAACTGCGGAAGGGCAACCGACCGTGGGGAGGAAGCGTGGAGCGAAATTGCGACCTGATGGACAAGAACCGGATAGAAGGCACCGCCGAGCAGGGCGAGCGGGCAGAAAACCGCAAAGCTCTCGTGATCAAGGCTCAGGCGGTGTAAATCCGGCGGGTGTGCAGTGACGGAGTGCGTTCTTACCCGGGGAGATCCCGCCTTGCGGCTGAAAGGCCGACGTGGCGACACGGAGCGGGAAGTCAGCAGAGGCCGTAGTAGCCGCAAGGGGAAGGGCCGAACGAGAAGGAGCGTTTCATCGGCGGATTGATGACGAGCGGAAGGCATCAGATGCCCGCCTCGGCGGGGCGGGGTGCGGGTCGGCAGGGTGAAGCCCGGCCGAGAGCACCCAGCGATGAACTGAACGTCCCGCGATCCGAAGCGAAGGGCGCAGGGTCGGCATTGCTTAGGCAAATGCTGACGAGGGAGAACATGCAGCGCGCTTGGAAGCGCGTGAAGGCGAACAAGGGAGCCGCAGGGGTCGATGGGCTGGACATTGACCAGACCGCCGAGCATCTGAAGCAGGCATGGCCTGGGATCAGGGAGGGGTTGTTGAGCGGTACGTACCGGCCCGGTCCGGTATGCCGTGTGGGCATCCCGAAACCGGACGGCAGCGAGCGGGAGCTGGGTATCCCGACCGTGACCGACCGACTGATCCAGCAGGCGCTGCTACAGGTGCTACAACCCCTACTCGATCCGACGTTCAGCGAGCACAGTCACGGCTTCCGTCCCGGACGCCGTGCCCACGACGCGATACTGGAGGCACAGCGCTATGTGCAGGCCGGATTCCGTGTGGTGGTGGATGTGGACTTGGCCAAATTCTTTGACCAAGTCAACAAGGACATCCTCATCGACCGTCTTCGGAAGCGTATCGCGGACGCCGGAGTGATCCGGCTGGTCCGGGCGTATCTGAACAGCGGGATCATGGTGGATGGTGTGGTGCAGGAGCGGTATCAGGGCACGCCGCAGGGCGGGCCCCTATCGCCGCTGCTGGCCAACGTGCTACTGGACGAGGTGGATCGGGAACTGGAAAGGCGCGGCCATCGCTTTGTGCGTTACGCCGACGACTGCAACGTGTACGTGCGCAGTCCCCGGGCGGGCGAACGGGTGATGGAGCTGCTGAGGGACCTGTACGGGAAGCTGCGCTTGCAGATCAACGAGTCGAAAAGCGCAGTGACGAGCGCGTTTGGCCGCAAGTTCCTGGGTTACGCGCTCTGGGCGGCCCCGGGAGGCGAGGTCAAGCGCGCCGTGTCCGGCAAGGCCCTGGCGAGGTTCCGGCAGAACGTGCGCTGGCGGACCCGCCGCTCTGGCGGGTGCAGCATGGCGCAGGTGATCGAACGGTTACGACCCTACGTGCTTGGTTGGAAAGCCTACTTCGGCCTGGCGCAAACCCCACGCATCTGGCGCGAGTTGGATGAGTGGATGCGCCATCGGCTGCGGGCTATACAGCTCAAGCAATGGCGGCGTGGTCCGACGATCTTCCGGGAGCTGCGGGCGCTGGGGGCATCCGTCGAGGTGGCGGCCATGGCGGCAGCCAGTCATCGCCGCTGGTGGTACTACAGTCGCTTGGCCCTCAACCGCGTCCTGACCATCGGCTACTTCGATCGCCTCGGCATGCCTCGCCTCACCTGACCTCAACTTCTCGAACCGCCCGGTGCGGACCCGCATGCCGGGTGGTGTGGGAGGGGCGCGGTCTATACTGACCGCCCCCTATCCCGATTGTGGTGCGCCGGATATGGCGCGTAGCGTCGTGACCGGCGTTGTCCGACCCGCGATGGCGGCGGATGGGATGACTTGGAGGTGAGAACCCCCTATACACCCGGCAAGAGGAAGTGTAAGCCGAAAGCAGGGGCGTCCGTGGGGCTGGGTGAGGGCTTCGGCAGAAGCCTGGTCATCGGCCCCCTTGGCGACCCAGGGCTGAACCTGTCAGAAGCGGGAAATCGCGCTGATATCTGGCAGCAGGGTCAGGACAGAAACACACGGCTGACCGGACGCCATGGATCCGCAGAGGACGGAAGTTTTGATGGGCTGTGGCGGTAGCACGTCCCGTGGTAGGTGAGGGGGGCGCGAGGCTGCCCCCTCTCTCTTCTCTCCTGATTCCACAATATTTCACGCTTGGCGGAGTTTGAGGGAAGGCTCATCCATAACTGTGCCGGCTTCCCGCACCCAGGCATTGAAGGCCACGGTGATGCGTTCCCGGTGACCGTAATAGGGGGCGACTTCGTGCAGCAGGTAGGAGGGAAACAGTAATAACTGTCCCGGGGCAAGCTGATAGCTCAGGTCGCCGAATGCGAAGGGAGGCGCCAGATGGGCATTGCCCGGGTCCAGATACATGCTGGCGGTACCGCGGGCTTCGAGGAAGCGCAAAGCGCCGTTATTGGGGTACTGCGTTACCGGCTCACCCGGATCCACGCAATACACGCCGGACCAGGAGGCCATGGGATGGTTGTGCTGGGCGGTGTAGCCCTGATGCCGGGTCAGATGGTACCAACTGTGCTGGTATATTCGTAATCTTGCCATCTCTTCTGGATTGTAGCCGTTCAATTGCGCCATCACATAGCCGAGTGTCTGCAGACAGAATTGCGTGAGCGTTTGTATTTCCGGCTCAGGATTCAAGAACAGATCAAAACCGCTTTCGTAGACCTCTACCTTGATGACCGGGGTGGGAGCGGAACTGCGCCTGCGACTGGTATCCTGCTCCCATTGAAGGAAGAGTTGCCGCAGGCGCTGATTCAGTTCCCCGCAGTCCGGCATTACGGTACTGATGATGGGCGAAGCAAAGGCGTGGGTAATATTCAAGGCGGGAGGATTCATGGTTGACCTATTCTGCTTGCCAGGCCGGCCGATTCGGCCCATATTAAAAGGCAATCACGCTGCTGACAATTGTCAGGGCAAAGGGCGAGTGTGGAAAAGTAAACATGCAAGCAGTGCGGTGCTTCTCCATCGAAGGACGGGAAATCCGTGTTTATGATGCCCTGTTGCAGGCGCAGGAAATCCGCAGCCTGACCACGGCTTTTGAGGGGGGTGCCTTTACGCGCAGCGAATATGCCCGTCCCGAAACCGCCGTCTTCCGCCATTGGGCGCTGAATATCCCGCTGGAAACCGCCGCACAACTTCCGGTTTATCAGCCGACCCTGGCGGCGGCCGGGGAGTTCGCCGGACATTCCAATTACAAGATTTACCGCTGCTACTGCAATCATGCCGCCTACGGCGATATGCTGTTTACGCATACGGATTGCCTGCCTGGTAAACGGGAATTGACCGCCTTGTGGTTTATTGCCCCGGAATGGAACGTGGAATGGGGCGGCGAGACGCTGTTTTTCAATTCCGCCATGGATGCCGAGATGGCCGTCAGCCCCCGGCCGGGGCGGCTGGTGGTATTCGACGGCACCCTCACCCATGTGGGACGCCCGCCGAACCGCATTTGCTATGCACCCCGTTATACGCTGGCCTTCAAGCTGGAGCCCAAACCGTAATTTTTCCGGCCGCCCGTGCCCCGGTCTCGGGTCAGGTACTGCCGGGCAGGAAGTCAGGGCCGTATTCCTGATCAAAGTCACGTATGACGCCGAGTACCGCCGCCACCGCTTGCCGCTCCGCAGCGGAAAGCCGGGGATTCCATGCGTCCATGATCAGCACCGCCCGCATCTCGCCGCTGTTGTTCCAAGCCTCGTGCCGGAAGCTATCGTCGAAAATAAGGCACTGGCCCTCGGTCCAGGTACGGGTTTCGTTGCCCGCACGGATAGCACATTTCTCCGGTACGATCAGAGGCAGATGAACCGCAAGCTTGTAATTTGCAAGCCCGAAATGCGGTGGAATCTTCGTACCGGGCTTCAGTATGGAAAAAAACACTTCAGGCGACTGGGCCGGGGTGCGTGCGAGCGGCAATTTTTCAACTATGGAAGCTGTGATTGGACATTGTTCACAATGGGGTTCGATGCGGGTACCTGCCTTGTATAAGTGGAATGAACTCCAATGCAGAGAGTAATTCAGCTCCTTCCACTGGGCTGTATCCGGAGCGTTAATCTGCACATAGGGCTGCAGTTCCTCAGGCTGCCGCAGAACCGCCAGTAACTCCGTGCGGATCTGCGGGGTAGCGGCCTCCAGTTCCTCAATCCAGTCGAAATCCGTGCGTTCAAAGAATGCCTGCGGTTGCAGGTCCGGAAAGTGCAGAAAGGCGGGGCGCTGCATGGCGTGCTCATAACGAGGTGGCATTGTGCCAAGATAGGCGCAAACGAAGTGCTCCACCCGATCGAGTTCCGTCGCATCATGCTGAGTGCGCAATGTGGAAAGCGCCCGATTGAGCATCGCAATTTTTGCCCGGATGATAACATCCGCGGAATGTGAGATAAGGTCACGGATGTGCGGCAGTGTCTGTTGCGAATGTCGGAGTTCCTGAAAATCAGTCGCTTGCGTCCAGGCACGCAGATAAGCATGAATCGCCTCGCGATGTCGGCCAAGCAGCTCAAGAACGGACCCTTTGTGCAGCAGGGCCATGGGATAGAGCGGCTTGATCGCCAGGGCGCGGTCCAGGGCAGACAGCGCGAGATCATATTCACCGATTGTCTTGTACACTAAACCGATATTCTGGTAAGGCATGGCACGTTCCGGATTGGCATGAACCGATCGTTCCAGGAGCTCCAGACTGCGATGAGCGTCTCCTTGTTCCATGGCGCGCTTTGCCAGGAAATTGAGCGCTGCCACATGGTGGGGCGCGACCTCCAATATTTTTTGATAGAGCTTGGCAGCTTCTTCGCTTTGGCCGCGCAGTGCCATCGCCTTGGCGCTTTCGCTTAATGTTCTTATTTGCCACGCGATATCAGGGGGATTATTTGGCGGAGTTTGTGTTGACACGGTATCTATATCCAACAGAATGTGCGAACTATAACACTTACATCTTACTTCCAGGCAGGCGGCTATGCTACATTGCCCTTGGAGTCCATCGTTGCATGGAAACATTTTCCAAAACAAGACCGAAGGCATGTTGACCCTCAATCGGGATGGTCTTAATGAGCAACGGCAGTACCGCCTGTTTCACTATGGTGCGATGCGGGTAAGCGGGGTCTTGCGGTGAGTGAGTGAAATGCCAAATCCAGAAGAATTGGCGGCGCATCCGGATTACTGCCTGAACGAGGTGGACCTGGATCGTCTGGAGTATGGATTCCTAAAACTTGATAGCGGCGCATATCGGCGTTCGGCTTTTATGGATCAGCGGATTCATTCTGAAAAGCGGGAATCCGTGCGTGTTCCTCTGGGTGTGATGGATAAATTGGTTGCCGACATCCAGGCTACCGGCAAGCCGATACCGATAAATTATATTTTTCATACGGCATTTTGCTGTTCAACCCTCATTTCCCGCTGCCTGGATATTGAAGGGGTCTGCTGTGCGTTGCGTGAACCGTCCGTGTTGATGCAGATGGCAAATTACAAACGCAGTGGAAATCATCACATGCCTGATGGCAATCGCTGGCGTGTTACGCTGAATACCGTGCTGTTCTTGCTGGCGAAGACTGCAATCGGTAATGAAGCAGTGCTTATCAAGCCGACCAATGCCGCCAACAATCTCTCGGGAGAAATCATACGCGATCCGCGAACCCATGGCGTGCTGCTGCTGTATTCGAGCCTGGAACAATTCCTGATTTCCATCATAAAGAAAGGTGAGGAAGGCCGTGCTTTTGTGCGCAAGTTATTCAATGTCATCATGACAGATTCGCAGCGTACCCAGGCATTGTCTCCGCGATCTTTGGCGCAATTAACCGATTTGCAGGTGGCGGCATTTGTTTGGTATTTGCAGATGGATAATTATCTTGAGTTGATTGGCGGTTTTCCGGGCGCCCGTGTCAGGACACTGGATTGCGATGCGTTCCTCAAAGAGCCTGCCGGCATGCTGGAAAAACTTTGTGCATTATTCGGTATCACCGTGAAGGCGGGCATACTGGAAGAAATTGTCGCGGGACCGGTCTTCAGGAAATATTCAAAAAATAATGCCCATGACTATGATTCCGCGGTCCGGGAGGCGGAATACGGGAAGATAGCCCGTGAATACAAAGTGACTCTCTCGGGCATTCTGGCGTGGAGTGAGCATATTCGTCCGCAAGGCCCGGTGCGCCTGCCATTATCCCAGGCTTTGTGAAATCGGATTAGTCTGCGGAGGCCGGCTCATACCCCAACCCGTTATCGCGTAACGGGCGCGGGTTGCGAACGGCGACACATAGCTGACGTGGTGCCACATGGGCACCTGGAAGAGTGACAATGAATTAAATGCGGGAAAAAAAGTATCGGTGACCCTGCCATCATCGTCCATAAACTGCAGCAGCCCTCCCCAGTCTGCCTGCCATCCCTTGGTCAGATTGATGACGTAAGCGATCTCCCGGTATTGATCAGCCACATGGTCATTGTGCCTTTTCAGAAAATGGCCCGGGATGTAGCATGTGGCTTGTGCATCTGCCTTGATAATGTTGGGAATACCCGTGACATTTCGCATGAGTTCCAGGAATGGTGATGCATTGATGAATTCCAGCATTTCATGCAATACCAGTCCCGGATCGCGTTTTTCTTTGTAGGCCGTTACCATCATGTAGCTGTTGTATATGAACTGGAACTTTTCCAGTGCCCTGGCTTGCACTCTCTCATTCAGGTTCAACCAGTCAGCCGGAGTGAACGCGGCGACTTTATCGGCTGTCAGGATGACGGATTGTTCACCATCTATATAGGCCACACCCCATGGAACTTCGTGCTGCAGACATTGGTATAGCCTTTCAGCGGCTTCCGGGAGCAGGACATCATGGATCTGTATACGCCGTCTATGCCTGAATTCTTGCGACAGCCTGGTAACATCAAGAGCCGGATTTAACATGCGCTATCAATGACCAATGGTATGTGCCGTAGCGGATGACAAGAGTATATATCCTCATTGCCATCGGTTGCAGTTAGTCTAGACTGTTGACGTTCATCTGGCTCTGAACGCCCATCCGGGCGTATGTGGACCCCGACCGGACGGGCATTCGATTTATGGACGGAAACCCCGGAGTGCCATTGGGATGGTAATCAACAGTTTTCCATCGTTTGTGTAGTGTCGTAAGCCGATAATTGGTGCCAGACGGGTTCGCATGAGAGGATAATTTGGATATGGCCAGTACGCTGGACATGAATGCCTTGTCGGTAGCGGCTCGGACCGGGCAGCCGCAGGCTCAATACCGTCTCGGCGCACTGCATTTTTCCAGAGGCGAGATCAAGCCTGCCATGGATTGGTTGGAGCGGGCGGCGGAGCAGGGTGCTGAGGAAGCCCAGAATCTGTTGGGCATCATCTATCTGAATGGTATCGGGATACCGTGTCAGCCGCAGAAAGCCCTTGAACTGTTTGGCGCGGCGGCGCAGCGGGATCTCAAGGAAGCTCATTTTAATCTGGCGGGCCTGCTTTTCAGCGGTGTCGTTATCCGGGACAGTGATGCGGAAGCAATCAAGCATCTGCTGCGGGCCGCGGAACTGCGGCATCGCCCTGCGTTGCGGGTATTGGGGTATCTTTACAGTCTTGCAAGGGACACCGCCTTGCAGGAGCTTGCCACCCTGTGTTTCACCCATGCCGCTCTTTTGGGTGACGCGCATGGCGAGTACATGCTGGGAATGCGCTATATAAATGGTGTGGGCATCGACGCCAATCCCGATGCAGGGGCGTACTGGCTGTTCCGCGCCGCCGACAGGCAACTGTACTGCGCGGGACGGCATCTTGCAGCATTGAGAATGGATATGGGGGAAGCGCGCCTGCAACAGATGGCACAACTTCATGTACCGGATGTAAACAACTTGGCCGCCCGTACAATTGAATTGCGGGATCCGGGCGTAATCGCCGCGCCGCCACCGCAGTCGAAACAATACCCCGGCTTGGTTTGCGAATACCCGGGCATTCTTGAAGAGCATCTCTGCGATTATCTGGTGAATCTCGCCGCGCCCAATCTGCGGCTCTCCGGAGTGATAGACCCGGCTACGGGGAAGCCTCTGAAGACAGCGCTGCGAACCAGCAGTTCGATGAACTTTCAGTTATCCATGTATGACATGGCGGTGAGTATCATCTGTCGCCGCATGGCCGGGCTGTCCGGTACGGCGGCAAATCATGCGGAACCCATTTCGGTGCTGCGCTATCTGCCGGGCGAGGAATACCAACCGCATTATGATCATTTTGCCGTTGATGCATGCGGTGCGCCCATGGTGCAGGACGACAATGGCCAGCGGACCGTGACGGTGTTTGTATATTTGAACACCGTGGATGCCGGCGGTGAAACCGACTTTCCGCGCCTCGCTCTCCGGGTGCAGCCACAGAAGGGTAAGGCGGTGGCCTTCCTGAATTGCGATACGACCGGAAAACCCAATCCCGATACCCTGCATGCCGGCTTGCCGGTTATGCGCGGGGAGAAGTGGCTTGTAACCCTGTGGTTTCGTGAGCGACCCTTTCACTGGGTGTAGGACGCGCCGGCTGCTCTCGGCCGGTCTGTGGCAAGAGTCCGGTATGGTATTTTCCTCGACCGAGTTCTTGGGCTACACTATGACGCTGCGGCCTGAGCCGGCGTTCCTTGCAGAAGAACACCGTAAGTCTCTTGAATCCATCGCTATTTTGCCAGTTCTTCCGGGCCGACCTTCCGCGGGGCGCCCGCTCTGACTGTCGGCGAAAATGAGTGAATCCTATCAGCAACGTTACCAGACGACCCCGCTCTCCGGCGGTAACGCGACCTACGTCGAAACCCTCTACGAAAAATTTCTTGAAAATCCCGCGGCTGTGCCTGCGGCATGGACGGAGTATTTTCGCGGTTTTCAGGCGGCACCGATCGGTTCCCGCGATACGCCCCGCGGTCCGGTGGAACAGGAGATGCTCGCCCGTGCCCGCACGCAGCGGGTGACGGCAGGCAACGGCAATCTGCATCCCGAGGCGGCGCAGAAGCAGGCCGCGGTCATCAAACTGATTGAATCCTACCGCGACCGTGGCCATCTGCGCGCCAAACTGGACCCCCTCGGCCGGCATGTGCCGCCGGATGTACCGGACCTGGATCTGTCATTCCATGATTTGACCGAGGCGGACATGCGCACGGTGTTCAGTACCGTGTCGCTTACCGGTCCCGACCGCATGCCCCTGGGTGATATCTGGTCCATGCTGCAGGATATCTACTGCGGTACGGTGGGTTTTGAATACATGCACGTCAGTAATGGCGCAGAACGCCTGTGGCTCAAGGAGCGGATCGAAACCAGCCGCGCGCACGTCAGTCTCGGCAGCGGAGAAAAACTCGATATCCTGGCATCGCTCACCGCTGCGGAAGGCATGGAGAAGTATCTGCATACGAAATACGTGGGACAGAAGCGCTTTTCCCTCGAGGGTGGGGAATCCCTGATCGTCATGCTGCATGACTTGGTGAAGCGGGGCGGCGGCATGGGCGTGCAGGAAGTGGTTATCGGCATGGCGCACCGCGGCCGCCTCAATGTGCTCATCAATGTACTGGGCAAGTCGCCAAAAGAGATTTTTTCGGAATTTGAGGGCGTGTACGACCCGAAGACGGCGGAAGGTTCCGGTGATGTGAAGTATCACCTGGGGTTCTCCTCCGACATCCGGACGTCCCATGGCACAGTGCACGTGGCCCTGGCGTTCAATCCCTCCCACCTGGAGATCGTGAACCCGGTGGTGGAGGGCTCGGTGCGCGCGCGTCAGGACCGCCGCGGCGATGTCAGGGGTGCGAGTGTGTTGCCGGTGTTGATCCACGGTGATGCGGCGTTCGCCGGTCAGGGTATCGGCATGGAAACCCTGCAGCTTTCCCAGGCGCGCGGGTTTTATACCGGCGGCACCGTGCATGTCGCCCTGAATAACCAGATCGGTTTCACCATCAGCAATCCGCTCGATGCACGCTCCACGCCGTATTGCACGGATATGGCCAAGATGCTGGAAGCGCCGGTATTCCATGTGAACGGCGATGACCCCGAGGCAGTGGTGTTCGTGACGCGGCTGGCGCTGGAATATCGTCAGAAATTCCACAAGGACATGTTCGTTGACCTGGTGTGCTACCGCCGTCACGGTCACAACGAGGCGGATGAACCTGCGGCTACGCAACCCATCATGTATCAGACCATCAGGAAGCATGCCACCACGCGCAGCTTGTATGCGGATGTGCTGCAGCAGCAGGGTCTGGTCACGAATGAGGCCCTGAACGCCATGGCCGGGGAATACCGTGACCGGCTGGATGCCGGCAAGCCGGTGGCACCCGGCGTGACCGCGCACGTGCCCAATCAGTTTACCGTGGACTGGACTCGCTACCAGCAGCATCGCTGGAATGAGAGCGTAAATACCGGACTGACGGCGGATCGCCTCGGGTTTCTCAGCGACGCGATTAACCGCGTACCGACGGGAGTAGTGTTGCACCCGCGCGTGGCACGCATTTACGACGAGCGCCGCAGGATGGCGGCAGGCACGATTCCCGTGGACTGGGGTTTTGCCGAGATCCTGGCCTATGCCAGCCTCGTCACTGAGGGGTATCCCGTGCGCCTCACGGGCCAGGATACCGGCCGGGGCACCTTCTTCCACCGGCATGCCGTGCTGCATAACCAGAAGGATGGCAGCACCTGCATTCCGCTGGAACATGTCTCCGGGGATCAGAAGCCGTTCACCGTGGTGGATTCCCTGCTGTCTGAGGAAGCCGTCATGGGCTTCGAGTACGGCTATAGCACCGCCGAACCCGATGCCTTGGTGATCTGGGAAGCCCAGTTCGGTGATTTCGCCAATGGCGCCCAGGTGGTCATTGACCAGTTCATCAGCGCAGGTGAGGCGAAATGGGGACGCCTGTGCGGGCTGGTGCTGTTCCTGCCCCACGGTTACGAAGGGCAGGGACCGGAACATTCCTCGGCGCGCTTGGAACGCTATTTGCAGTTGTGCGCCGAGCACAACATGCAGGTGTGCGTGCCATCCACGCCGGCGCAGATGTTTCACATGCTGCGCCGCCAGGTTATGCGGCCGTACCGCAAGCCGCTGGTGATCATGACGCCCAAGAGCCTGCTGCGGCACAAGCTGTCGGTATCCGCGCTCACCGATTTCACCCACGGACACTTTCACGTTGTCATTCCGGAAATTGACCCGCTGCGTCCACCCAAGATCAACCGCGCAGTGTTCTGTTCCGGCAAGGTGTATTTCGATCTGCTGGAAGCGCGCCGCGCCGGAAAAATTGACGATGTTGCCGTGGTGCGCATTGAACAGTTGTACCCCTTTCCGCACGACGAATATGCGGAGATCATCAATCTCTACACCAATGCGCGCGATATCGTATGGTGCCAGGAAGAGCCGCAGAATCAGGGCGCCTGGTACGAGATTCGGCACCGTCTGCAGGATCCGCTCAAGGCTCGGCATACACTGATCTATGCGGGACGCGCCGCTTCCGCCTCGCCGGCAGCGGGCTACGCGCAACTGCACCAGCAGCAGCAGCATGCACTGGTTCAGGATGCCTTGGGGAAAAATACCGCGCCGGTACAAGCCGTTGCCGGAGAAAACATTCCGACTAAAGCCGTTTCGGAGCAGGCATGAGCATCGAAATCAAGGTCCCGCAGTTGCCGGAATCCATCCAGGACGCCACCCTCGTCGGTTGGCACAAGAAGCCGGGTGATACGGTCAAGCGCGATGAGAATCTGGTGGATATCGAGACCGATAAAGTGGTGCTGGAATGCCCGGCCCCCACGGATGGCGTACTCAAGGAAATCAGAATTCAGGACGGCACCACCGTCACCGCCGGCCAGGTGATCGCCGTTCTGGAGCCGGGTGCGGTGGCGGCCGCCAAGCCCGCCGCAGCACCTGCCGCAGCCACAAAATCCGCGATAGCCGTGGCAATGGCGGCGCCCGCCCGGCCAGCCGCACCCGCTCGGGCCGGAGAGGAAGCCGGCGCAGGCGACCTGCCGCTCAGCCCGTCCGTGCGCCGGCTGCTGGAGGAGAACCAGCTCGATCCCGCGGGCATCCGGGGCACGGGGCGGGATGGCCGTCTCACCAAGGCTGACGTGCTCGATTACCTGGACAAGGGTGGCCGGCAGGCGCCGGCTCCGGAGCCGGCGGCGCCCATGTCCGTCCCCCACCCGGCGGCGGCTGGCCGCCAGGACCGGCGCGTACCCATGACACGCATGCGTGCGCGCATCGCCGAGCGGCTGACAGAATCCCAGACCAATACCGTGATGCTCACCTCCTTCAACGAGGTGGATCTGTCCGCGGTCATGACACTGCGCAGCAAATACAAGGATAAATTCGAGAAGGAACGGGGCGTGAAGCTCGGTTTCATGTCATTCTTCGTCAAGGCGGTGGTGGAAGCACTGAAGAAATACCCGGTGGTGAATGCGTCGGTGGAAGGCAGCGACATCATTTATCACGACTACTGGGACATCAGCGTGGCGGTGTCCACGCCGCGCGGGCTTGTGACTCCGGTACTGCGTGGCGCCGATCAGATGGATTTCGCCGCAATCGAACAGACCCTGGCGGATCTCGCGGTACGTGCCCGCGACGGCAAGATCAGCATCGAGGAACTTACCGGCGGCACCTTCACCATCACCAACGGCGGGGTGTTCGGCTCGCTGTTCTCCACGCCCATCATTAATCCGCCGCAGAGCGCCATCCTCGGCATGCACGCCATCAAGGAGCGCGCGGTGGTGGTGGACGGCCAGGTAACGGCGCGGCCGATGATGTACGTCGCCATCACCTATGACCACCGTATTGTGGATGGCCGCGAAGCGGTGCTGTTCCTGGTATCCGTCAAGGAGCAACTGGAAGATCCCGTGCGCTTGCTGTTACAGATCTGATTCTTATCGCTTCTCCCCCGCGCAGGGGGAAGCAGGGTGAGGGGACATTTCTCAGTAAGGAAAACCAGATGAGTCAAACCTTCGATGTTGTGGTGATCGGCGCCGGTCCGGCCGGTTACGTGGCCGCCATCCGCGCCGCGCAAAACGGCCTCAAGACCGCCTGCGTGGACAACTGGAAGAACTCCGACGGCAAACATGCCTTCGGCGGCACCTGCCTGAACGCCGGCTGCATTCCCTCCAAGGCACTGCTGGAATCCTCGGAAATGTTCCACAAGGCGCAGCACGAGTTCGCCGCCCATGGCATCCAGGTGGGGAATGCAACGCTGGATGTCACCGCCATGCAGGCGCGCAAGTCCGGGATCGTACACGGCCTCACCGGTGGCATCGCCGCCCTGTTCAAATCCAGCAATGTCACGGGTATCCGCGGTACGGCGAAACTGCTCAGGGACGGCACAGTGGAAGTGAGCGACTTCGACG
Source organism: Natronospirales bacterium (assembly GCA_021792635.1). GTDB lineage: Bacteria > Pseudomonadota > Gammaproteobacteria > Natronospirales > REEB76 > REEB76. Next base: position 106,717 of record JAJYUH010000002.1, read on the forward strand.
CTCCCGACAAGACAGACGCGCTCATAGCCAAACATGTGATCCTGGCCGCCGGTTCGGAGCCGGTGGAATTGCAGGCGCTACCGTTTGACCGCAGGGATATCGTGGACTCCCGGGGCGCACTGGAGTTCTCCACCGTGCCCAAACGCCTCGGCGTCATCGGCGGCGGGGTGATTGGGCTGGAACTGGGCAGCGTGTGGCAGCGTCTGGGTTCCCGGGTGACGATCCTCGAAGCCATGGACAATTTCCTGTTCATGACGGATCAGCAGATCGCCCAGACGGCGGTGCGCGAGTTCAGGAAACAGGGGCTGGATATCCGCCTGGGCGCAAAAGTCACAGGCGCCGACAAGGGCAAGAGCGGCATCAGCGTGCATTACGGGGACAGGGATGGCAAGCACGACCTGGAAGTGGACAAGCTCATCGTCGCCGTGGGCCGGCGGCCCGCCACCCGCAACCTGCTGCAGGAAGGCACGGGTGTGAAACTCGACCCGCACGGATTCATTCAGGTGGATGCGGAATGCCGCAGCGGCATGAAAAATGTCTGGGCCGTCGGCGATTGCGTGCGCGGCCCGATGCTGGCCCACAAGGGTTCGGAAGAGGGTGTCATGGTGGCGGACCTGATCGCCGGCAAGGTTGCCGAGATGAATTACGCTGTGATCCCCTCGATCATCTACACCTGGCCTGAAATTGCCTGGGTGGGTAGGACCGAAGAGGAACTCAAGAAACAGGGCATCAAGTACAAGACCGGCACGTTTCCGTTCGCCGCCAACGGCCGTGCCAGGGCCATGGAGGCACCCGTGGGTTTGGTGAAGATGCTGGCGGATGCCCGCAGCGACGAGATTCTCGGCGTACACATCGTCGGACCCATGGCATCGGAGATGATCGCCGAGGCGGTCACCGCCATGGAGTTTCGCGCCAGCGCCGAGGACCTGCAGCGCACCATCCATGCGCATCCGACACTCTCCGAGGCCATGCACGAGGCAGCGCTGGCGGTGGACAAACATGCTATCCATGCCATCAACAAATAACGGATTATTTTCCATAAACCGGCACCGACCCCGGCAGGCGCCCGCCGTTTTCCTGGTACGCGGTGGGAATATGGCAATCCGCATGAGCAAGAAACTTATCGCGGTTTTGTGCCTGCTGCTGCTGTCACCGGCCCTCGGCTGGTGCGCGGTGCCATCCCATGCGGTGGTGTTTATGTACCACCGCTTCGGTGACAGCCGTTACCCCTCCACCAACGTCCGCCTCAGCCGCTTCGATGCCCAGCTTGACTGGTTGGCGCAGAACCATTACCAGGTGTGGCCGCTGCCGAAGATCGTGGATTATCTCAAGGAAAATAAACCCATCCCGGATCATGTGGTGGCGATTACCATTGATGATGCCTATCAAACCGTGTATGAGTACGCCTACCCGCGTCTGAAGGCGCGCGGCTGGCCGTTCACTGTGTTCGTGGAAACCAACTCGGTGGACCGGCATTTCCCGGATTTCATGACCTGGCAGGAATTACGCGAGATGGGCCGGCATGGCGCCAACTTCGGCGATCATACCCTGAGTCATCCGCACTTGGTCTTCCGCCTGCCGGGCGAAAGCGATATGGCGTGGGCGGAACGCATGCACCGTGAGATTCTCGGTGCCCAGGCACGCTTGCAGGCGGAACTGGGGCCGGACATCAACGAATCGCCGAAACTCTTTGCCTACCCTTATGGCGAGTACGACAGGGACCTGGCTGAACTGGTAAACGGCCTCGGATTCGTGGCGTTTGGCCAGCAGGCGGGGGCCCTGGGCGAACCGTTCGATCCACGCGCGCTGCCGCGCTTCCCCATCGAGGAAGGCTACAGCAGCCTTGCCAGCTTCGCCCTCAAGGCTGCGAGCCTGCCGCTGCCGATTCAGTCGCTGAGTCCCTGGAACCCGCTGGTCACCGCCGCCAACAACCCGCCGCGCCTGGAAGTGAGCCTCGAACCCGGCCGCGTGCCGCCCGCGGCACTGCACTGCTATCTCAACGGCCCACCCATGCCCATCACCTGGCTGAATGCCGCGCGTACCCGCTTCAGCATCCGGGCGCCGCAGCCGGTGGGGGTGGGACGCACCCGCTACAATTGCACCGCACGGGTCAACGGCCGCTATTACTGGTACAGCCAGATTTGGCTGCTGCCGCCGGCATCCTGAGCCGGTTGAATGCTTGCGGATGCAAACCGGAAGCAGGCGTGCGGCATATCCCGCCCTGCATCCAGGATCGTCATGCGCGGAGAATCAGCAGGTTATTTTTCAACAAACTGCCGGAGATTTATTCACCCAGATTGGTGAGTGAAAGATTGGTGAGCCTGGAGAGATCATTGCCGCGGATCATGGTGCGGATGCTGGCGATGTACACATCTCCGGTGATGGAATAGCGGTTCAGTGCTCCCGCCAGTTGGAAAGCATCCAGCGGCTTGCCTGCTGCGCGCATTTGTGCGCGCAGGTTGCGGAAATCCACATAGGCAAAACCGATGTTGATGTTGTGCAGGTAAGCGCGCACCGAGGTCTGGATGTTGGGATAAACGCGCACCAGATGGTTGGCGTCGCCGGGGCGATCAACGGGCACGCTCCCCTGGTTCTGATCCCAGGTCCAGATGCCGAACAGATTGTTGCCCTCGAGGGCGAAGCGCGAAGTGCCCCAGCCGCTTTCCTGGGCCGCCTGGGCCAGCACCAGCGCCACGGGCACGATGTCCACCCGGTTGAGCAACGTCTCCCGCACCGTGGGGTCGTTCAGATCGCCCGTGACGCGGTATTGGTTTGCGATGGCAACCACTTCCTGGCCGGCATCGGATTGCGGATCCAAGGCTCCCTGGCCGAACTGCTGCAGCAGGAACACCCGCTGGTTCCAGATGCGCAGGTTCTCCGCCAGCACAATCGGCAGGAGCGCGCGGAAGAACACCGTCTTTTTTTCCTCCTTGTCGAGGGTGGCGAGGCCATATGGCAGGTTTTCGATGGCGTAGGGCGGTACCGTATCCTGGGGCGGCCAAGAATAATCCTCGCTGGAAAAGATGTTTTCCAGCGCCTCGGCCGACGGCGGCTTGATGGGGATGAGCTGTACGCCGGCGATCGCCGGAGCGGGTTTGACAGGCACGTGGTAGTGGCGCCAGACGATGAGTCCCGCCACCAGGAAGGGGACCACGGAAAGCAGTGTGTAGCCCAGAAACCGGCCGATCCGGACAACCAGGGTTCTGCGGGGCTGACTGCTTCCTTGGCCGCTAATGACCGGTTCCTCACCGTGAAGACCAGCGGAATTTAGTACATGTGCGATGCGAAAGGAACCCCCCGGCTAAGCCCGTATGTGCCGGCTGGCCTGCAGCACACCCTCTACCCGGGCAACGCGCGCCAGCAGGTGCGTGAGATCCTCCAGATCGGTGACCGTGAGCGTCAGGCGGATCAGCACCAGACCGCCGTCTGTCGCAAGCCGGCTTTGTGTAGCCAGTATCCGGTTTTTTTCATGGGCAATGGCCGCCTTAAGTTCGGCAAGCAGGCCACGGCGCTCCCGGGCTGCAATCGCCACTTCCACCGGATAACCCTGTTCACTGCTTTGCCAGGCCACCGCTATCTCCCGATCCGGTGAGCGGGCCAGCAGACGCTTCAGGCCGGCGCAGTCCATCCGGTGCACGCTGATGCCGCGGCCGCGGGTGACGTAGCCCCGGATCGAATCGCCCGGCAGCGGATGGCAGCAGCGGGCGAGGCTGGTAAGCAGGTTGCTGACATCCGCCACGGCGATTGCGGGAGCAGGTGATTGATGCGGTCGTCGCTGCTTTGCCGGTGACGCGAGCGAGGCAACAACGGGGGTTTCCGCAGCCAGTTCCCGCTGCAGCGCACCGGCAATCTGCGCAGTGCCGATATCGCCCGCTCCCATGGCGGCAAACAGCTCATCCAGCGTCGGGAAGGACAATTGGTGCAGCAGCCGCTCAGGGCGGAATTCCCGTAAACCCAGCCGCTCCAGTTCCCGTTCCAGCGCCTCGCGGCCGCGGTGGATGTTCTGTTGCCGGTCCTGGGCGCGGAAAAAGGCGCGCACTTTGTCGCGTGCGCGGCTGGTGGCAAGCAGGCCCGTCAGCGGGTTGAGCCAGTCGCGGCTGGGTTCCCGCACCCGGCCGACGAGGATGTCCACCTGGTCACCGCTTTCCAGTATGCGGGTAAGCGGTACCAGGCGGCCGTTCACACGTGCGCCGCGGCAGCGGTGGCCCAGATCAGTGTGGATGTAATAGGCGAAATCCAGCGGCGTGGCGCCGCACGGCAAGTCCACCACCTCGCCCCTGGGGGTGAGTACATACACGCGCTCGTCCACCAGTTCCGAACGGAAGCGGTCTATGAAATCCGCATCGCCGTCGTCGGGCGAGAGCAGTTGGCGCAGCCAGCCGAGACGCGTTTCGAGTCCGGCGTCAAAACGTCCGCCTTCCTTGTAGCACCAGTGAGCGGCCACACCCAACTCCGCATGCCGGTGCATCTCGTGAGTGCGGATCTGGATTTCCATGGGGCGGCCGTCCGGGCCGATGACCGCCGTATGCAGCGAGCGATAGAAGTTGTCCTTGGGCGCGCTGATGTAGTCGTCAAACTCCTTGGGAATTGGATACCAGAGGTTGTGCACTAAGCCGAGCGCGGCGTAGCACTCAGCCGGCGTGTTCACCAGTATGCGGACCGCGCGGATATCATATAGCTCGCTGAATTGCAGTTGTTTGCGCTGCAGTTTGCGCCAGATGCTATAGAGGTGTTTTGGCCGTCCCGCCACGGATGCGGACACGTTTGCTTCCTGGAGTTTGCGTTCCAACGTCGCACTCACCCGGGTAACAAAGGATTCGCGGTCGGCACGCCGCTCACGCAACCAGCCGGCCACCTGCCGGTAGTGTTCCGGCTGCAGATAGCGGAACGCCAGGTCCTCCAGTTCCCACTTAAGCTGCCACATGCCGAGACGGCTGGCGAGCGGTGCATAGATTTCCCGTACCGCACGAGCAAGGGCCCGTTGATCGGCAGGCGGCGCCTTTTTTGCTGCACGCAGGTCGTAGAGACGTTCCGCCAGGCGGATTACCAGCACACGCGCATCGCGGATGACCGCCAGCAGCAGTTTGCGCAGATTTTCCGTCTGCTCCGGTGAAGGCGGCAAATCCGCCTGCTCGCTGATGCTCTCCACCACCGGCAGAGCCAGCACCTCCTGCGCCAGCCGGGCGGCCTCGGCGCCGACTCGAAGCGCCATGGTTTCCGCCGTCCACGCACCTGCCGCTGCCAACGGCACCGCATAGCCCGCGCGGGCAAGCGGCGTATCCAGTTGCAATCCGGCGAGGATTGCTGCCATGCCCTCGGCGCGCTCGCGTACTGCGTCGGGCAGTGTCGCCGGGGCGAGATGCGCGAATTCCTCCGCCGCCGGTGCGGGGAACGTGGCTGGGGCAAGCGGTGTGGTCATGGAAGTCAGCGGGAAAAGCTGCCGGATTCACGGGTTTACCGTTATCATACCCACTTTATAAACCCCGTTATTCATGCTTGAGGAGACCATCCATGCTATTGCGCAGTACCGGCCTTTTTGTGGCACTTGCCGCCGCGGCATTTGCCGTCCATGCGGATAACCTGGATATCAATCTGGGCAGTAATGCGGCCTCCGTCAACTATGCCGCCAATCTGACCGGTACCGGACTGGAGGGCGATGTCGGCTACCTGCACCACACCGGTTCCGTGGATATCGGCGATGTGGGGCTGCAGGTGGTGGGTAACGCCAACCCGGTGGGTTCCCCCCTCATTTTCGCCATAGGCGGCAAGGTGTTTTTTATCAGCCCCAGGCAATATGCCGGCAACGGCACCGTGCTGGGCCTCGGCGGACGTTTCAATTACACCTGGCCCACCTACAACCGCTTTACCCTCGGCGGCGAACTGTACTATGCACCCAAGATCGTGTCGTTTAACAACGCCGACCGCTATCTGCAATACGGCGTGCGTGCCGGTTACGAAATCCTGCGCAATGCAGAGCTGTATGTGGGGTACCGGCATATTTCCGGAGCGTTTACCGGCACCGGCACGCTTACGCTGGACAGCGGTTTCGTGGCCGGTTTGAGTCTGACGTTCTGAAGACGCGATCACGCGGGTACAGTCATGGCGGGCCATAGCAAGTGGGCGAACATTCAGCATCGCAAGAACGCCCAGGACGCCAAGCGCGGCAAGCGGTTTACACGCCTCATCCGTGAGATCACCACGGCTGCGCGTCATGGTGATCCAAGCCCGGATTCCAATCCGCGTCTGCGCCTGGCGGTGGACAAAGCGCTCGACGCCAACATGACCAAAGACACCGTCGAGCGCGCCATCAAACGCGGCGCCGGCGAGATCGGAGGTGCGGCCTACGAAGAAATGCGTTACGAAGGCTACGCGCCGGGTGGCGTCGCCATCATCGTTGAGTGTCTGTCCGACAACCGTACGCGCACCGTGGGTGAGGTGCGTCATGTATTCTCGAAGCATGGCGGCAATCTCGGCGCCGATGGCTCCGTGAGTTACCTCTTCAACAAGTGTGGAGTCATGACCTTCCCACTCGAACTGGGCGAGGACCAGGTTCTGGAAGCGGCGCTGGAGGCGGGTGCGGAAGACGTGATTACTCATGAGGACGGTATCGAGGTTTTAACGGATCCAGCCGCTTTCCATGCGGTGAGATCTGCCATGGAAACAGCCGGTCTCAAGGCGCAGTCCGCGGAAGTCATCCTGCGCGCATCCGTGTCCGTACCGCTTGACATGGCGCACGCGGAATCGGTGCTGGAGTTGCTGGAAGCACTGGAAAATCTGGAGGACGTACAGACCGTGTATTCTAACGCGGAATTCCCCGATGAAGTATTGCGGGTTTTATGACCATGCATGAGAAATACATGTGATTTGCATCCTCGGCATTGACCCGGGATCGCTGTTTACCGGGTACGGCGTGGTGGAAAATGAGGGACAGAACCTGAGGCACGTGGCCAGCGGCTGTATCCGTACCGAAGGCAGGGAATTTACTGAACGGCTGCGGGAAATATTTTTTGGCATCGGCGCTGTTGTGCGGGAGTTTACGCCCCACGAGCTGGCGGTTGAAAAGGCCTTTGTGCACAAGAATGCCGACAGCGCGCTCAAGCTCGGTCAGGCGCGCGCGGCCGCCATCTGCGGCACCCTGGCCTATGCGCTGCCCCTGCATGAATACACACCACGGGAAGTCAAGCTCGCGCTTACCGGCAAGGGCGGTGCCGGCAAGGAGCAGGTGCAGCACATGGTAAAGATACTTTTGGGCCTGCAGGGCAGATTGCAGGCGGACAGCGCGGATGCGCTGGCGGTGGCCATCTGCCACGCCCACAGCCGTGCGCTCAGGGTCCGGCTTGGCGGAAGCGCCGCGCGGCGCAGAGGTGGGCGGTGATCGGTTTTCTGCGTGGACTGATTTTGCGCAAGCAGCCGCCGCACCTGTTAATAGACGTGCAGGGAGTAGGCTACGAAGTGGAAGCGCCCATGTCCACCTTCTATAACCTGCCGGAAGCGGGGGCCGAGGTCATGCTCTATACCCACTTGGTGGTGCGCGAGGACGCGCATAACCTGTTCGGTTTTGGCACGGAGACGGAACGCCATCTGTTCCGCGCCCTGATTCGCGTGAACGGCGTCGGCCCGCGCCTGGCCCTTACCATCCTCTCAGGCATCAGCGTGGCCAATTTCGTGCGCTGCGTGCGCGATAATGACACGGCGGCGCTCACGCGTTTGCCGGGTATTGGCAAGAAGACCGCGGAACGTCTGGTGGTGGAAATGCGTGACCGCCTGGAAGACGCTGCCACCGGCAGTTCCGCCGTCACCACGGGCGGTATGCCTCCGCGGGAGGAAGCCCTGTCGGCGCTGGTAAGCCTGGGTTATAAGCCGCAGGAAGCCAGTCACATGCTGCAGGGTATAAAGGAATCCGATCTGTCCAGCGAAGAATTCATCCGCCGCGCGCTGCAGAATGCGGTGCGCCAGGGTTAGGTACACAAGCATGCCGAGTGAACGCCTGATTACCGCGAAAAGCACCACCGAGGATGATGAAGCGCTGGACCGTGCCATCCGGCCACGCACCCTGGCGGACTACATCGGCCAGCCGGCGGTGCGGGAACAGATGGAGATCTTCATCCGTGCGGCCCGGAACCGGGGTGAAGCACTCGATCACGTGCTCATCTTCGGTCCGCCGGGTCTTGGCAAGACCACCCTCGCGCACATCATCGCCCACGAGCTGGGCGTGAATCTGCGCCAGACCTCCGGACCGGTGCTGGAACGCCCCGGCGATCTGGCGGCGCTGCTTACCAATCTGGAGCCACGCGATGTGCTGTTCGTGGACGAGATTCACCGCCTCAGCGCAGTGGTGGAGGAAGTGCTGTATCCCGCGCTGGAGGATTACAAGCTCGATATCATGATCGGCGAGGGCCCGGCGGCCCGCTCCATCAAACTGGATATCCCGCCTTTCACGCTGGTGGGCGCCACCACGCGTGCGGGGCTGCTGACCTCACCGCTGCGCGACCGTTTCGGCATCGTGCAGCGCCTGGAATTTTACAGTCACGAGGAATTGACCCGCATCATTACGCGTTCGGCCCGCATTCTCGCCCTGAGCGTGGATGCCGAGGGTGCGCGCGAGATTGCGGCGCGCTCCCGCGGCACGCCGCGCATCGCCAATCGTCTGCTCAGGCGCGTGCGCGATTTCGCCGAAGTGAAGGCGGACGGCAGGGTCACTGCCGGTATCGCCCACCAGGCCATGGATCTGCTGGACGTGGACGTACACGGCTTCGATATGCTGGACCGCAAGCTGCTCATGGCCGTCATCGAAAAATTCGACGGTGGCCCGGTGGGCGTGGACAGCCTTGCCGCCGCTATCGGTGAGGAGCGCGGCACCATCGAGGATGTGCTGGAGCCGTTCCTGATCCAGCAGGGGTTTCTGATGCGCACCGCCCGCGGGCGGGTGGCGACCAAGACCGCTTACCAGCATTTCGGCCTGGCACCGCCGCAGCGTGATCCTGCCGCGGACCTGTTCGACGCAGGGCGGGAGTAAAGCATGGTCAGAGCGGGAACCGAAAGCGGTACGCGCGGTCCCATGACGGAGAAACCGGACAAGGCGCCGCGCGCGGTTTTTACCTGGCCGGTACGCGTATATTACGAGGATACCGATCTGGGCGGGTGGTGTATCACGCCAATTATCTTAAATTCCTGGAGCGGGCGCGCAGCGAATGGTTGCGCTGTCTTGGTTTCGAACAGGATGAACTGCGGGAACGTCTTGGTATCCAGTTTGTGATCGCGGGTATCAAACTCGACTACCATCGGGCGGCACGCTTTAATGACCAGCTTGCGGTGAGTGTGACGCTGGCCGGCATGCAGCGTGCCAGTCTGGTTTTCACGCAGGTTATTCGTGTCATATCGGCGGATACCGCCCTGGTGCGTTCCGCCGATGTGCGCGTTGCCTGCGTGGATAGCCTGAATTTCAAACCAAAACCCTTACCACGGGAAATCGTGGCGGAGCTTGCATAAATGAATGGTCAAGAATCCTTCTTTGAGATTGCCCTGCACGCCAGCCTGGTGGTGAAGTGCGTGTTGCTGATCCTGGTGGCCGCCTCACTGGCGTCCTGGGCGGTGATTTTCCGCAAACACCGTATGCTCAGAGAAGCGCGTGCCGCCACGGATACCTTCGAGAAGCGCTTCTGGTCGGGGGGCGAGATTGCTTCCATCTATAAGGAAATCAGTGGTTCGGGCGCCGAGAGCGGCATGGAAAGCATCTTCGAGGCGGGTTTCAGCGAATTTGCGCGGCTGCGCAAGCAGAGCGATGAACAGGCGCAGATTATCGAGGGCTCGCGTCGTGCCATGCGCGTGGCACAGATTCGTGAAGTGGATCGTCTGGAAGAAAATCTCGCCTTTCTGGCCACCGTGGGGTCCACCAGCCCGTATATCGGTCTGTTCGGTACCGTGTGGGGCATAATGAATGCGTTTCACGGCCTCGGCAACGTGCAGCAGGCCACCATTGCCATGGTGGCTCCCGGCATTTCCGAAGCGCTCATCGCTACCGCCATGGGTCTGTTTGCGGCCATTCCCGCGGTGATTGCCTACAACCGCTTCGCCAATCATGTGGAGCGTCTGGAAACCCGGTTTGATAGTTTTCTCGATGAGTTTTCCACCATTTTGCAGCGGCACGTGGGCACGCGTACCGCCGCCCACGGGTAACCATCATGGCCGGACGGCACAGCAAGCGGCGTTTGATGAGCGAGATCAATGTCGTACCGTATATTGATGTGATGCTGGTATTGCTGATCATTTTCATGGTGACCGCGCCGCTGCTGTCACAGGGTGTGAAGGTCAGCCTGCCGAGGGCCAGGGCCAGTGCCAAGCCGCTCGACCTTAAAGCCGATGAGACACCGGTGATCCTGACGGTGAATGCTTCCGGCCAGTATTTTCTCAATATTGGCGCGCACCCCGATCAGCCGCTCGACGTGGGTCACGTTTTTGCGCTGGTCAAGGCCGTACTTACGCTCAAGCCGGGAACACACGTGCTGGTGCGCGGCGACAAGGACGCCCGCTACGATGCGGTGTTGCGCGGCATGACGCTGCTGCAGGCTGCCGGAGCACCGAGCGTGGGCCTGGAAACCAACCCCAACAATCCACCGCAGGTGGAAGTCACCGGCAGGCACTGATGGAAACCATTGTGGAAAGCGGCAGACAACGCCTGATGCCCTGGGTTTACTCCGTATTGCTGCACGCGGCTTTTTTGACACTGCTGGTACTGAGTTTTCACTGGACCAATTCCACCCTGCCGTCACTGGGAGGCAAGAGTCGCACCGCCAAGCCGGTGCAGGCCACGGTGGTGGACCAATCCCTGATCCGGCAGCAGATGGCGATCTTGCGGGCCCAGGAGCGGCAGAAGCGGGATGCACAGCGGAAACTGCTGCAACAGGCGGCCGCCGCCAGGACGGAACGGAAACAGGAGGAACAGAAAGTCGTCCAGCTCAAGCAGCAGCAGCAGGCCGCCCAGCAGGCCCTGAACCGGAAGCTGGCGGACCTGCAGCAGCAAGCCCGGGCGGAGCAGGATCGGCTCACCAAGCTCAAAGCCGCAGCAGCGGTTGAGGCAAAGAAACGCCGGAGCGCGGAGTCCGCACGCCGCCGGGCAGAATTGGAGCGGGAAATGCGTGTCGAAGAGCGGGCTCTGGCAGAGCGTAAAGCGGCGATGGTACAGGCAAAACAGGCGCGCATGGCCTCGCTTCGGCAACAATGGGCGGCGCTCATTAAACAGAAAGTGGAGAGCAACTGGAATCAGCCGGCGACGACCCCCGATAATCTCAGTTGTATAGTTCAAGTGGAGCAGGTGCCAGGTGGTACGGTCGCGAACGTCCAGGTATTGTCATGCAATGGCGATGAAGCGGTACGGCAATCCATCGTGACGGCGGTGTATCGTTCCTCCCCGTTACCACCACCGTCGGACCCGTCGATATTTGATCGTACCGTGAAGTTCACCTTCCAGCCGAATAGCAAATCGGGTAACTGAATATGTGGCGTAAGCTTTTGCTCGTTGTCGGGTTCGCATTGTTGCCGTTGGCAGCCGCGCGTGCGACGCTGGAAATCACCATCACTCATGGCGTAAGCACCGCGGCACCGGTGGCCATTGTGCCATTTGCCTGGGAAGTGCAGGGACCGCCACCGGCCACGGATGTGGCGGCGGTGGTAAGCGCAGACTTGACGCGCAGCGGCCGTTTCAAGGCAATTCCCGTCAAATCCATGCTGGAGAAACCTACCGAGGCGAGCGCCATCAACTTCACCAACTGGCGCGTGCTCGGGGTGGATGACTTGGTTATCGGCCGTATCAAGCCCGCCGGCTCAGGCAACCTGCAGGCGGAATTTCAGCTCTTTAACGTGTACACCGGCCGTCAGCTTATGGGGTTGAGCGTGCTCACGCCGCCGCAGAACCTGCGCTGGACCGCCCACAAGATCAGCGACCTGATTTATCAGAAGCTTACCGGTCAGCGCGGTGCCTTTGCCACGCGCATTGCCTACGTGGAGGTCTTGAGAAAGTCCGGCAAGGAAAGCCACTATGCGCTGGTGGTGGCGGATTCTGACGGATTTAATCCGCAGACGGTGTTCAGTTCCGATGAACCCATCATGTCGCCGGACTGGTCGCCGGACGGCAAATATCTTGCTTATGTTTCGTTCGAGGATCAACGTCAGGCCATTTATATCCAGGATATTTATACGGGCCGGCGCCAACTTATTTCCGAACGACGGGGCATCAACAGCGCGCCGGTGTTTTCACCGGATGGCAAGTCGCTGGCTATGGTGTTGTCGTCGTCACCCGACAATCCGGATATTTATGTCATGAATCTGGCGACCCATGCGCTGCGGCGCATTACCCATTCGGACGCCATTGATACTGAACCAGCCTGGTCACCTGACGGTCAAAGTCTGTACTTCACTTCCGACCGGGGGGGCAGCCCGCAGATCTACAAGGTGAATCTCAATGGCGGCAGGCCGCAACGCATCACCTTTGACGGCAATTACAATGCGCGGGCGCGTATCTCGCCGGATGGCCATGCATTGGCCATGGTGCATCGCGAGAACGGCCACCTGCGCATTGCAGTCATGAATCTCAGTACCGGAGCCTTGCTGACCTTGACGGATGGTGATTTGGATAAATCACCCAGCTTTGCACCCAACGGCAGCATGATTATCTATGAGGCAACCTATCGCGGTCAGGGTGTACTCAAGGAGGTTTCGGTGGATGGCCAGGTGCGCGAACGCTTGTCGGAAACCCAACCCGATGTGAGCGTACACATGCCCGTTTGGGGTCCATTTCTGTCACAATAGCCGGAAGAATTCCGGCTCAAAACGATCAATTGCATCGAGAGGAGACAAGTCATGAAAGCTCTGCGTTACGGTCTCATGCTGCTGGCGGTGGCAGTGTTTCTCGCGGGCTGCGCAAAGACAGTGCAACCGGTTACGGCCCCGCCCGCCGCTACTGCCGCGCCTGCCGCGACCACGGCGTCAACCACATCCGCGGCGGCGGCACCGGTCCAGGCGCAAATCAGCCCCCTGGATGACCCCAACAACATCCTTTACAAGAAAGTTGTATATTTTGATTTCGACAAGAGCAACATCAAGCCGGAATTTCTGGACATGCTCACGGCCCATGCCAAATACCTGATCGCCCATCCGAACCAGAAAATCCGCATCGAAGGCTATACCGACGAACGCGGCACCTGGGAATACAATATCGCTCTGGGCGACCGCCGCGCCCAATCCGTGCGCCGCTTCCTGTTGTTCCAGGGCGTAAACCCCGATCAGATCAGCACCATCAGCTATGGCGAAGCCCATGCGGTCTGCCATGAGCATACGCGGCCCTGCTGGGCGAAGAATCGTCGTGCGGTTCTCGTATACCTGAACCAATGAATATGCGCTTCCAAACAGGTATAGCGGCGGGACTGGCCGCCCTGCTGGCCGGGTGCAGCACCATGGTGCGTCCCGACGATCCGGTATATATCCGCCAGCAGCAGTTGGAGGCGCGTGTTGCACGGCTGGATCAGGTACTCAGCAATCACAGCCTGGTGAACCTGTCGCAACGTCTGGACAGCCTGCAGGGGCAGGTGAATCAGTTGCGCGGTGACGTGCAGGTACTGCAGCACGATCAGCAACTTACCGATAAGCAGCAACGGGATCTGTATTCCGATCTGAACAAACGCCTGCAAAAACTGGAGTTGGGCTTGAACACCGCTGCAGCGGCGACGCAGGTTCCGGCTGCTGGCACTGGCGTCGCTGCTGCCACGACAGCGGCGACGGCTAGCGGCAGTGGTGCAACTGTGGCTGGCGGGGATCAGGCGGCCTACCAGCGGACGTTCAATTTACTGAAACAGGGCCGTTATGGAGATGCCATCAACGACTTCACCGATTTCATCCAGCAGTATCCGCAGAGTCCGCTGGTACCGAACGCGGAATTCTGGATGGGTGAGGCCCATTATCAAATGAGCGATTTCCATGGTGCGCTGGTCAATTACCGGGCGGTGACGCAGGGCTATCCGAATTCCAACAAGGCGCCGGACGCGATGCTCAAGATTGGTTATGCCCAGTACGAGCTGCAGCAGTACCAAGCGGCGCGCAAGACCCTGGATAGCGTGATCCGGAAATATCCCGGCAGCAATGTGGCGCGGCTTGCCAGGCAACGTCTGGCGCGTATGCGTAAAGAGGGCCACTGAGCGCTTGAGTTCTTCCTCCATGCCGCAGGTGAAGCCACCTCGTGATGCGGTGCCCGCGGACCGGCGTCTGCGGATCACCGAGATTTTCTATTCAATCCAGGGTGAGGCGGACAGCGTCGGCTGGCCGACGGTGTTTGTGCGCCTTACCGGCTGCCCATTGCGCTGTCAGTACTGCGATACCACCTATGCATTTCACGGCGGGGAATGGCTGAGCTTCGATGATATCGCGCGCGAAGTGGCACACTATACGCCGCAGCATGTGACTGTAACCGGCGGAGAACCGTTGGCGCAAAAGAATTGTGCGGCATTGCTAATGCGCCTGTGTGATACCGGTTACCGGGTCTCCATCGAGACCGGCGGTGCGTTGCCGATCAGGGATATTGATCCTCGTGTAGTTCGCGTCCTGGATCTGAAAACCCCGGGTTCCGGTGAATGTGACCGGAATCTGTATGCGAACATTCCCGAGTTGCGGACGCAGGACCAGGTGAAATTCGTTATCTGCGACCGCGCCGATTATGCATGGTCACGACAGGTGCTGGAACAGTACAAGCTGTCGGATTGCTGCCAAGTGCTGTTCTCACCGAGCCACGAACAACTTAAACCGATGGAGCTGGCGGACTGGATTCTTGCCGACCGGCTGCCGGTACGTCTGCAGGTGCAGTTACACAAATATCTCTGGGGCAATGTGCCCGGTCGTTAGACCATGCACGCCGGTTCTATGCAGAAAGCAGTCGTGCTGGTATCTGGCGGGCTCGACTCCGCTACCACACTCGCAATAGCCAAAAGTGCGGGTTATGCGTGCTATGCACTGAGCTTCGCCTACGGCCAGCGTCACAGTGCCGAACTCACCGCTGCTGCGCGGGTAGCGGAGGTGCTTGGTGCTGTCGAGCACAAGATCATTGCGCTGGATCTCTCCAGTATCGGTGGATCAGCACTTACGGATATGCATATAGCGGTACCGGATCATCCTTCTGCCGGCATACCGGTAACCTACGTCCCGGCGCGCAACAGCATATTTTTGGCGGTGTCGCTGGGATGGGCGGAGGTGCTGGGTGCGCAGGATATCTTCATCGGTGTGAATGCGGTGGATTACTCCGGCTATCCGGACTGCCGGCCGGAATTCATTGCCGCATTTGAGCGACTGGCCTCGCTGGGTACCGGAGCGGGAGCGGCGGGCAAACCCTTTCATATCCATGCGCCGCTGATGCGGTTTTCCAAGGTGGATATCATCCGCCGAGGCATGGCCCTGGGAGTGGATTATTCCCTTACCATATCGTGTTATGCGGCAGACAGGCAGGGTCACGCCTGCGGGGTGTGTGACAGTTGCCGGCTGCGTCGTCGGGGCTTTGTGGAGGCGGGCATCCCGGATCCCACTGCTTATCGTTAAAAAGTTGTAATTCGACACGGTTTCGCTATCATGCGCCACCCCTGCGCAACATCATTTCCGTATCGGGCCGTTAGCTCAGTTGGTAGAGCAGCTGGCTTTTAACCAGTTGGTCGGGCGTTCGAGTCGCCCACGGCCCACCAATTTCCTCCGTCAGATTCAGACTTTAGGTCACGCCCCTGCTGCGCCTCCGTGTTGCAGGTACTGTTGCCAGTGCCTTGCCGGCGGGTATCCCACGCTGTGGTGCATGGGTATTCGCAGTGTCCGCCGTCCGCTGCGTGTGCAAACCGATAACTTCTGCAAGTATCGCATGTAAGGGTGTGGGCACAGTACAGCCACGGGCATATTACCACCATGATCCTGCGTCGCTGCCAGGAAAGAGGAGCAGGCAGGATGGGTTGGGGCAGCCGGGGAACTTTCTTGCGATTGGCCATACTAACAGCTTCATGGCAAGGCCATGCATGAACGTACGGCAACTCGAAAACAGCAAAGCCTGATTCTTGTTTTTGCATGTTTCAATCAATTGTCCTGATTGAGAAATGCATGAACCCGCTGGCCACATCTGCCCTACTGCACCGGTAGGACCGAAGCCACCATTACGATGTCGAGTCGCCTGGCATCCATAATATAACCGTACTTGCGAAATGCAAATTTTAACGGCGTATCCGGCGATATTCGCATAGATAGCCAAATTGGTGAATGCAGAAAGTGGCCGGTGCGGCTGTATTCGCAGGTGATGAGCGCGGACCGTGTTGCCGATTGACAACGGTGCCAGGGTAGCGCCTGAAGCAGCGGACAAAACGATTCGCTGACTCCGCACGCGTTGCGCCTGTGGCTGAAAATGAGGGTAGAGGCAGTAATGTCTTTTGGATCAACCTTGACTGAGTACTGAGGAGAGATGAAATGAGAGTCACGTTCCCCAAGACGGCTATTGCGTTAGCTCTGGCTTTTGGCGTTATCGCCATGACATTTATTTTTTTGCAATCGCATGCCCCGGCTTCCCGACACGGCGTCGTATCGTCACGGGTGACGTGCACTTCCGTGGGGCCGGGTATGGGCTGTGCTGATAGTGGATCGGTGATTCAACTCGGCACCGTGGTTGTAACGCCGACGCCGGCCCAGCAACGCTATCTTGTGTCTCACGGCATGATCCGCATGAGCCCAACGGCAAACCTGGGCAGAAGTACGGCGACGCCATTGGCGGATATGGCAGCCTCGCGGTTTGCCAGCAACGCGATGCCGATACCGCCAGAGGGCCGGCGTACTGGCCCCTTGTCGGCAGGGCGATTAGCACATGTCCCGGCAGCCGCCTGATGAAGGCGGTGTTCCCGGAAACGGTATCCCAGGCTTGCCACCTTCCCAACGGATATGCCCGGCAAGGAGTCGAATTTCAGGACCGGATTCCGGATATCCTGATAAAATCAGTATCCATGTCTTGTCCGGCGCCACCTTCCGGCTCGGGGGGCAGGCCGGCCTGTTTATTTCAAGGTTGATCTTGTACAAGAGGTTGCATACCTATGAGTTTGCGGGAACTGGAAGGCATTGCCCAGCAATTGGTTGCGGATAACCGGGGTATCCTCGCCGCCGACGAAAGCACTGGCACCATCGAGAAGCGCTTCAAGGCCATCGGCGTTGTGGCCACGGAAGAGACCCGTCGCGCTTACCGTGAGATGCTGTTCACCACACCGGGGATGGAGAAATTCATCAGCGGCGTAATCATGTACGACGAAACCATCCGTCAGAAGACCCATACGGGTATGCCGTTTGCGGAATGGCAGACCCGGCTCGGGATCGTGCCGGGCATCAAGGTGGACAAGGGTACAAAACCGCTGGCAGGTAGTTCCACCGAGAAAATAACCGAAGGCCTCGATGGTTTGCGGGAGCGTTTGCAGGAATATCACGGCCTCGGTGCCCGTTTCGCCAAATGGCGTGCGGTAATCACTATCGGTGGAGACCTTCCTACACAATACTGTCTGCACGCCAATGCCCAGGCATTGGCCCGCTATGCAGCGCTCTGCCAGGAAGCGGGACTGGTGCCCATTGTGGAGCCGGAAGTGCTTATGGATGGATCACATACGGTTGAACGCTGCGCCGAGGTCACCGCTGAAACCCTGAAGCGGGTGTTTGACGAATTGGCTATTCATCGGGTAACCCTGGAAGGTATGTTGCTCAAGCCCAATATGGTGATCGCCGGTATGCAGTGCGCCAGACAGGCGGACGTGGAGGAGGTGGCACGGGGAACCATCCGGATACTGCGCAGGCAGGTACCGGCCGCGGTACCGGGCATCGTATTCCTCTCGGGTGGTCAGAGCGCCGAGGTGGCGACGGCCCATCTGAATGCTATGAATGCCCTGGGATCGCAGCCCTGGAAGCTCAGTTTCTCTTATGGCCGGGCCCTGCAGGCACCCGCCCTGGAAATCTGGAAAGGTCAGGAAACCAACAAGGAGGCGGCGCAGAAAACGTTTTTCCAACGCTCCAAGTGCAATAGCGCTGCCTGTGCGGGGTTATATACAGCCCGGATGGAGAAAGCCGCCTGAAAACTCACAGGCGGGGTTAACGCTGTATTGACGCGGATTGGCTGCGGTGTGTAGCGTAGCGGGCGGGCAGTACCGGCAGGAGAGCACTTTCGGAGCGCGTTTTGGCACGTGTTGCCTTGAGAGGGGTTAATACCACGTGGGACAGACGGACAATTTACCGCTCAGTTGACGGAGCGGAAATGTGTATCTAGACTAGACCGTCCAGTCTAAATTTGTAGATTCCCGTGTATAGATTCAGGGGTTTACGGACAAAATCGATAAGGCCATGGCGATACACGACCTGAAGCCCAATGATAACGTGGTGGAAATCACCGGTCTCAAATATCGGGTCGGTAACAAAGCCATCTTTGACCGTCTGAACATCAGTATTCCCCGCGGTAAGATCACTGCCATCATGGGGCCGAGCGGTACCGGCAAGACCACGCTGCTGCGCGTCATGACCGGACAGGTGTTGGCGGACCGCGGACGGGTATTGGTGGAAGGCAAGAATATCGCGCGGCTGTCCACTGACGAGCTTTACGGCCTGCGCAAGCAGATGGGCTTCCTGTTTCAGAATGGCGCATTGTTCACCGACTACACGGTGTATGAAAACGTGGCCTTTCCGCTGCGCGAGCACACCAAGTTGCCGGAAAATCTGATCCGCCACGTGGTGTTGATGAAACTGCAGGCGGTGGGGCTGCGCGGCGCTGCGAATCTGATGCCCGCTGAACTTTCCGGTGGCATGGCTCGGCGTGTAGCACTGGCACGAGCCATTGCTCTGGATCCCAAGATCATTTTTTACGATGAACCGTTCACCGGGCTTGATCCCATTTCCATGGGTGTTATCGTGCGTCTTATCCGTGTGCTCAACGACAGCCTTGGACTGACCAGCATCATCGTGTCACATGATGTGGAGGAAGTGTCTTCGGTGTCGGATCACAGCTATCTCATCTCCGATGGCAAAGTGGTGGCCTACGGTACACCGGAAGAGCTGGAGCACAATAAATCCGCGTGGGTACGGCAATTCATGAAGGGTCTGGCGGATGGGCCGGTACCATTTCACTATCCGGCGCCGGATTACGCCGGTCAGCTGCTGGGTGAGGAACAAATCTGATGCGCTTTTTGCTGCGCGAAATTTATTATATCGTCCTCGATTTCCTGCAGGGCATGGGCGCCAGTTGCCTGTTTCTGTTCCGTTTGTTGCGCTACACACCGACAGCATTGCTGCGCTGGCGGATCGTCTGGCAGCAAATCTACTCCGTGGGCGCCATGTCGCTGGTGCTTATCATGGTGTCCGGTTTGTTCGTTGGCATGGTGATGGCTCTTGAGAGCTACCATGTCCTCGTCAAATTTGCCGCTACCGCCGCCTTGGGCACCGGTGTCGCGCTGTCGATATTGCGTGAGCTGGGTCCGGTGGTGACCGCGCTTTTATTCGCCGGCCGCGCCGGTACGGCGCTCACTTCAGAGATTGGCCTGATGCGTGCCACGGAGCAGCTCGCCGGCATGGAAATGATGGCGGTAGACCCGGTCAGGCGCATCGTGGTGCCGCGGTTCATCGCCGGTGCGGTTTCAGTTCCGTTGCTCACCATGATTTTCTGCGCCATCGCCATCCTGGGCGGCTATTATGTGGGCGTGGATCTGATGGGTGTGGATCAGGGTGCTTTCTGGTCCCAGATGCGCGTGAACGTGGATCTTGTAGATGATATTCTGAAAAGCGTTGTCATCAAGAGTATCGTGTTTGGCAGTGCCATCAGCCTGATCGCCGTCTATGAGGGATATTATTCACTTCCCACCGCGGAGGGTGTGAGTCGAGCGACTACGCGTACCGTAGTTAACAGTTCACTCGCCGTCCTGGCGCTGGATTACCTGTTGACCGCTTTACTGTTTCATGGAGCTTGAATCATGCGCCAGACACGCACCATCGAGATCAGCACGGGGTTTTTCATCATTCTCGGTTTTGTCTCCCTGTTATTCCTGGCGACGCAAACTACCAATATCCAGGCCTACAGCGGTAACGGTGGTTATACGGTGACTGCAAGCTTTACCAATGTGGGCGGTCTCAAAGTGCGGGCTCCGGTGACCATGGCGGGCGTGCATGTGGGACAGGTCACTGCAATTCGCCTGGATCCGCGTACCTTCAGCGCCATTGTCAGCATGCAGATCAGCCAGCGCTATAACCAGATTCCGGATGATTCCAGCGCCAGCATTCTGACTTCCGGCTTGCTGGGTGAGCAGTATATTGGGCTTACACCAGGGGGGTCCGAGACCTTTCTCAAGAACGGCAGCAGAATCCAGCTTACCCAGTCAGCCATCATCCTGGAAAACCTGATTGGACAATTTTTGTTTCACAAGGCGTCTTCAGGGAGTAAGTGATGCGTATCAAGAGTCTGTTCATTCCGGTCATTGCACTGTTTTTAAGCTTGCCGGCGTTGGCGGATACCGTCGCGTCCGCGCCAATGCCGCCAGATCAAGTAATCGAGCAGACCGCGAAGCAAATGTTCGCGGCTGTACATGGCCATCAGGCCGAGCTTAAGCGGCATCCCGAGGCGCTGTATGGGATTATTGGCAAGATCCTGTTGCCGCATTTTGACCTGAATTATGCTTCGCGTCTGGTACTCGGCCTCTACTGGCGTACTGCCACACCGGCGCAGCGCAAGGCGTTTGAAGATGCGTTTTATAAATACCTGGTGCACAGTTATGCCGATGGCTTGCTGAAGGGCAATTACTCGGAGCACAACATACAGGTGGAGCCGTGGCGCGGTCGGCTCAGTGCTACCCAGGCCACGGTGCGCAGCAAGGTAATGACCGGCAACCGGCCGCCGGTGCAGGTGGATTACGCCATGGTGCGAACCAAGGATGGCTGGCAAGCCTTTGATGTCACCATCGAAGGAATTTCTTATGTTTTGAATTACCGTAACCAGTTCGGTCCCGAAATCCAGCAAACAAGTCTGGACGCGCTTATCAAGCGTCTTGATGCCGAGGCTGGCACAGGGCCGGCACCGCAACCGCACGGCGGTGGATCCTGATGGAGAAGGTGGCGTTTGAGGACACCGGAGCGGGCCGGTTTCGGGTCGAAGGCCAGCTCAATTTTGCTACTGCGGCCAAGGCATTGGAAACCAGCCGGGGTTTATTTGCCGAAGAACGGACTATCCGGATGGATCTATCCGGGGTCACGGCTACTGACAGCGCGGGTTTGGCCTTGCTGGTCGAATGGGTGATCCGGGCCCGTCAGGGGAAATGTCAGCTCACGTATTCCCATGTACCGCAGCAGATACTTGCCATTGCCCGTATCAGCGATGTGGATACCATGCTGCCTATAACAGAATAAGCCAGACACTGGCAGCTATTGTTACCCGGATCATGTCAGGGTGTGCGCCGGGCGTAATATCCGGTTTGACGCCGGGTCAGGCAGTTGACGGATAAATCGGTTTCCCAACTGGCGGCCCCGCCGGGATAAAGGCAAGGCATTTTCCGATACTGGTCCGGCGTTGGGATATCCACCACATAACCCGTATCCCGGCAGCAGCTACAAGGAGCACAGGTCCAAGAATCTATTTTTCTCCACTCCGTTCCAGGGCCAAGATGTCATGGGTTATGTGGCTGATTAAACCCTCGAATCCCTCTTTATTCAGGATTTCAATATACTGTGCCTGTTTCAGGGATAAGTTACTTACTCCATCAGCCACTACGTTCATAATGAGCCAATGGTCATTGACTTCGTGCAACAAGTAATCAAATTTATGCCTGGTACCGTCGGGTTCGACAAATAATGTACGGACTACCAAAAAGAATCGATACTGTTGGTTGCTGAGCCCGGTAAATGCCTCGCCAGAAAACCGGGTAAACTGCCCTGCATAGTTGGCAGCAGTAAGGTCCAATAGTTTATTAATTAGAGTTTGCTTTTGTGCGGCGCTGAATTTTGACCAATAAGGCCCGACGACGGTTCTGGCAATGAAAGGCATGTCAAAACTGGTCACAACTATCGGCCTGATAAGCCGGTATCTACCCAGATAACCGGCAGATTTTCCGGCTTTCATTATCGTAAGCAAGCCCGCATCTAAATGTGCCACGACTTGAATGGCGGAGGGGCTGATTCTGGCAACAGCGTTGGCGGGCGCAATCTGTCCCGCTTCATCATGGGCAAGTGATGTGACGCAAATACATAAAGAAACGGCAAAAAGCGCTACGCCACTTGCTATTGTTGTGCTCATATTTTTATAGATCATAATCAATTATTCCTTGCATCAAGCCACATGTCTGTCCGTCACTGCGGATAATGGTTTCCACTGTGTATACCGGTTGGCCTGGATCGCGGTACCAAGAAGACATCGTAGCACGGCGCGCACCGGCAGGATTTTATCAGGTTATACAGCGATATAGCAGGATGCATAATCAGATGAGTACGCTTGGAATAAATTTGGTCTAGACGCAATCCGCTATTAACATGCACTATTTTATAGGTTGATTTGATAGGGTTTTCTTTTGAACAGGTTGCCCAGACGCCTACCTTCCACCCATTGCCATGACATCAATACCGGTAAACCGAATACAATATCCCGGAAGCGTTTGGCAAGTGAGAGTGCGATTGCTAATTCAAGGTTGAGACCAGCAACCGCCCCTAACAATACCAAGCTGGCTTCTTGTACCCCGATCCCGGCGGGAACGATGAATGTCGCGCTGCGAAGCGCTTGACTCAGGCTTTCGATCATGAGTGCTGCGCTGAATGGTATGCTGTGTTTCAGCAGATAAAGTATAAACCAGATTTCAGCCGCCCCCGCCAGTAACCCAGCCATTTGCCATATGCCACAGCGGATTAGATCGCGGCGACGACGATAGAGAGCCTTGATTTCGCCGTCGAGCAGGGCAGGGTCGCCCATGGGTGCGAGTAATTTATTCCCGCTGGGCAGCCGGACAGCCAACCGCTTGAAGCGCTGGAAGATGCCGTTATGTTGCAGCAGCACAAACACCATGAATAGCGGCAAGGTAATCAGCAAAGCGACCAGTATCGTTCCTGTCAAATATGCACCGCGTATATCAAAAGCAAGCAGTGCGATACCCAAGAGAGCGAAAAGATATTGGTTTATAAGCGTCAGTGTAGTCTCGACGATCACGCTGGCGATTGCGAATGCCGGTGCTATATTCTTTTTTATCACAAGCCGGATTCCGGCAACCTCACCGCCAATTCTTGCCACCGGAAGTAAACTATTCATGGCATCGCGGACGGAAGCCACCCAGAATAGGTATGGAAAAGAGATATGCGGAGACTTGAATTTCTTGAGAAGAATGTTCCATCCTTCAGCATCAAGTGCAAGCGGCAGCACATGAAATGGTATGAGCCATAGCATCTGCCAGCCTGCGACGGAAATGGTAGAGATGATGCTGTTAACGCCTTCATGGAAAATGAGTGCCGTAAAAAACAAGAGACCCGCGAAGCCGGTCGTATACGTGATGATTTTCACATAATCATGTCTATTATGTGAGGATCCGCCGTCGCTCGTATCAGTGCCACTATGCATGGTTATCCGGCATGGATGACCGCCGGTGATCGTAGTTGAACAGCGTCAAAACTGCGGGTAAAACGATCAGGGTGCATACCAGGACCCATCCAAGAGCGATACTCAAGGTAATTCCCAGCATGGACACCGCCGGATCCGATGCAACAGCAAGGCTACCAAAGGTGCTCATTGTTGTGAGTGCACTGAAGAATATTCCGACCGGAGTGCTGCTCCGCATGACTTTATTGATGTCTGTGCCATCTCGCCAGCGTAGGATCAAATATATACCGTAGGCAATCCCCAAACCCACCAGCAGTGGCAGTACGATAATATTTGCAAGATTGTATGAGATACCGGCTAGCTCCATGGTGGCGCTTGTAAGCAGACACGCCAAACCAAGCGGCGCAAGCACCAGTAAAGTGTCTCGCAGGTTACGCAGCACTAGTAGCAGCATGATGGCAATGAGTACTATTGCGGTAATCGTTGCTTGACGGAATGCGCTGATGACAGCATTTCCACCTTCGACCATCATGACAGAGATACCAATGGCAGCGGGGGAGACAGCCTTAACGTCATTCACGAAACGCTGCATATTGGCGGTTGCATTGAGGTTCAAAGAAGAAAACACTTGGATCCGTGCCTGCCCGTCTGCAGAAAGGTATTGATCACGCAGGTCCGTTGGCAATGAGGCCAACGTCACAGGCTCTGCGTTGAATAACTGATGCAGGCGTGCAAGTTCTTCAGGTAATGTTCCGATAACGCGTTGCTGGAGCAGCGCGTATTTTTGCGGGCTATGTCTATATGTATTTTGAAACCGGGAAAGTGCTGTATCGAGTATCTGCATGGAGCGGTGCAAATCTGGTCTCTTTATATTCCGGACAGTACGCTCGAGATGCGAGCGGAATTTGTTTATTGAGTTTTCAATCTGTCGAATGCTGGGTGCAACGATGGTTGTAGAAGGAAGCAAGGTGAACGGCGGAAAAGTGATAGACATCTGGCGGATGATATTCAGTTTATAGGCTTGGTTGTCCGGGATGAAACTGTCTAGTGTTATCACCCGTGCGACGGAGCGCACGTGGTTGATCCTGGCTGCGACCCGTTTTGCGCTATTGAGGTTAGGTTCGAGTATGTCTATTGTATAGGGCGAGTATTTGCTCTCTGCCAGCAGTTTATGAAATGTTTCAACGCCTTCAGATTTAGGATTTTGGAGGTGTAATGGGTTGAAATCAAAATGTGTTCGCAATACGAGAGGAATAGAGAGCACACCTGCTATAACGGCGATAATTGTGATACCGGGCGCATATCGTTTGAAATGGAGATGGTTCAGGTTGAAGTGATACTGGTTACGAAGAATGCTTGGCTTGATGCGCATGGACACCAATAAGGAGGGCAGAACCGTCAGATAGGCAAACAAGGCGATGAAAATGCCAGTCCCCGCAATGATACCCAGTCCGATTATGCCTGCATATGCTGTCGGGACGAATGAATAAAAGCTTGCGGCTGCGGCAAATGCTGCAAGGGTAAGGCCTCCACCCATCCTTAAAGCTGTTGTATGAAGTACTGATGTCAGCTGGCTATTTGTTCTGGATTCTTCAAGATAGCGGACGCAAAATTGGATGCCGAAATCGACGCCGAGCCCCAAAAACAAGACAGCGAAGGAAATGGAGATTAGATTAAACGGTCCAACGAAATACAACGCGAATGCGGTTGTCCAAATCAGTCCAGCGATCAGTGTGATGAGAACTGCTGCTATGACGCGCCAGCTACGCAGGCCAAGGGTCAATAAAATGGTGACCAGGCAAAAGGCTAATATCGTGGCGAGGCTGATTCCAGTAGATACAGTGCGGAGCTGATTGTTATCTAGGACTGCCTCACCTGTCAAGTGTACCTGGACCCCATAGGCAGCGTTGAGATTGAGTGATTCTATTCGTTGCCTGAGATCATTAATTGAAGCTGCATAGGGCCTGAGTGTATGGCGCTCCGCTACCGGCTTGACCATTATGAATTGGAGACGTTGTTGAGATGACGCCTTATTTCCAACGATCAGTGAACCCCACGGCATCTGATAATAATGTCTGCTGCCTATGGTATTTACGGTTCTACTCAGGTTGTTGAATACGGGTTGGAGCCCTGAAAGCATAAAATTGTTGTTGTTGCTATTCTCCAGTACTTGATCCAGTAAGTCGAATAATCCGCGTAAACTTGGATCTTGTATCAATCTTGCAATTAGCGGTTGTGCCTGTGACAATTTATCGCTCAAATCTTGAAGTCGGGCCGCACTCAGATAAAGCAGGCCATTCTGTGCGAAAAACTTACCTCCGCCTGGTTGGTAAACAAAGCTGTATTCTTTTGGGCGCGAACGTAACCAAGCAGACAGCGTATCCGCCGCCCGAGTCGCCAAGCCAGATGTATCACCCTGAATTACAACAGTTATTGTCTCGTGCAATTGTGGGAATGCGTTTACGTATTTGACATTGCGTTGCTGAAATGGAAGGTCTTTGGCTATGAGATCGCTGGAATTCGTACTGATTGAAAAGTGGGTGGCCACGTAGAGAATCGACAGACAGGTGATGATGGCGGCCAGTAGCAAGACAAAACCAGCCTTGCGTCCGGAAAAATCGACCACGCGGCATAACCACCGGATGTAGGCATTGCCAGTGGCTGTCAATATCGAGTTGAGGTTCTTGATCTTATGCAATGTCATTGTAAGCTATCCGCTCTATACTCAAATTCTCGAACAGTTCACGCACAGATGGACTCAATAACGCTTTTAATTCCTTATCATGCCGAGTACTTCCCTTGATCGCGGGCAGGGAAGACGTGGCGGGATGAAAATATATCTCATTTATTCCGTGTGGCAGGTGATTCACGATGTTAATGAGAGTTTCTTCGTTCATTCTGCCGGTTTCGCTTAATCCGAACAGAAAGTCATTGTGTGCGATATTGGCAGAAGCCAGTTTAGTGCGCAGCAATGCTACCCATGGAGCGATGAATAGAGACCAGGCGATGTTCTTTATTGCATGGCGGGTTGAAATGCGACAGGTAACCCTCAGTGGCTCATATGGCAGTCTGATAGCGCGCATGCCATAGTCAGGGCCGATGCGGATGAGCATATCGAGTATGGTGGGATGCAGATGAAAGTGTTTATGCACGTTAACATGATCTAAGGTCAGACCAAGGCCCCTGAACGAATCGAACTGAGCACGAATCTCGATTTCGAGCTGACGGCGTACCCGCTGCAGGAAAAAGAATCGAAACCCTGCTTGTACCATGCCGGTGGGTAAGTACCCATTGGCATCAATCAAGTCAGGAATTATCTCGGATCGAGAGGTAGGCCAGCCATCACTCAGGACGAGATGAAGCCCCACTCGCAGAGCCGGCATATTTTTGGCACGCTGTACCGCATCGGCTGTGGCAGGAGCTCCAACCATCAGGCTGGCTGATGTCAGTATACCGTATAGGTGAGCTTGTTCCACGGCCTCATTGACGGGTAGCGTCGAACCAAAATCATCCGCT
The DNA here is from genome assembly GCA_021792635.1 of Natronospirales bacterium. Classification (GTDB taxonomy): domain Bacteria; phylum Pseudomonadota; class Gammaproteobacteria; order Natronospirales; family REEB76; genus REEB76. Next base: position 133,814 of record JAJYUH010000002.1, read on the forward strand.
GTCAGAATGACCCGGGTGGGTTTGGGTTTACTCGCCACTGTTCGCCTGTGATCGACGGTAAGCAAGGTATGCCCATCCTCGCCGGTATCAAACGAATTTCAAAACTTGCCGGTATGACACGACACTAGAATGAGGTTTGGCGCTGGCGTAAGAAGTGGGCGAACTCAAGTCCCTCACGTAAGCGGCGCTTTACCATCTCAGGGCTTTTTATCATTTCCAGCACCAGTTCGGTTATCTTGCCGGGCCGGAAGTAGAATTGTTTGTAGAACGTTGTTAAAGAATTGAAAATTTCGGTGTGATCCAAGTCAGGGTAGCTGAGTGGAATCAATTGGAAACCGTTATCATTGACAAGATTATCCTGGTTGATTTTTGTTAGCCAACCATTCTCAATCGCTTCACGATAAAGCCGCGTGCCGGGGTAAGGGGCGGCAAGTGAGATCTGTATGGTGTGAGGGTTGATTTCCTGGGCAAAACGTATGGTTTCCTGAATGGTCTCCCTTGTTTCTCCGGGTAACCCCAGAATGAAGGTGCCATGAATAGTTATTCCAAGATCACGACAATCCCGAGTGAACCGGCGCGCGATATCGAGCCGCAGACCTTTCTTTATGTTATACAAGATCTGTTGATTGCCGGACTCGTAACCAACCAGTAAAAGCCTCAGACCGTTGTCGCGCATGACCTTTAAGGTTTCATACGGTACGTTGGCCTTGGCATTACACGACCAAGTGACCCCTAATTTGCCAAGTCCCCGCGCGATTTGTTCCACGCGTGGTTTAAAATCCGTAAAGGTATCGTCATCGAAGAAAATTTCCTTAACCTGAGGAAAACCATGCTGTATATATTTCACTTCTTCAATGACATGCTCAGGGCTACGTACACGGTAGCGGTGCCCGCCCACAGTCTGTGGCCATAGACAGAATGTGCATTTGGAGCGGCAGCCGCGTCCTGTGTAGAAGGATATATAAGGATGTTTTAGGTATCCAATAAAATAATTTTCAATAGTAAGGTCACGTTTGTAAATCTCTGAAACAAAAGGTAACTCATCCATGTTCTCAATCATGGTGCGGCCAATATTATTAATGACTTTGCCAGATTTGTCTTTGTAACTGATTCCGGCTGTTTTACTGAGTTCCCCGCCTTCCGCAATCTCTTTGATTGTATAGTCAAATTCCTCGCGAGCCACGAAGTCTATTGCCGTTGTGGCCAGCAGAGAAGCGCCGGGTTCCACGGCTACCTTCGCCCCCACCATGCCAATGAGCAACCTGGGATTTTCCTCCTTCAGTATTTCGGCGCATTTTACGTCCGCCAGGAAGGAGGGGGAGCTGGTATGCATGATTACCAGGTCATATTGTTTAGCAAGCGGCCTGATGTCCTGGATACTGAGCCCATCGGCTGGCGCATCTATGAGCTTGCTGTCGCGGATCATGGCTGCTGGTTGAGCAAGCCATGTGGGATACCAGAATGATCGTATTTCACGCCTCGCTTGGTAACGAGACCCGGCGCCGCCGTCAAAACCGTCATAAGAGGGCGGGTGCAAAAAAAGGGTTCTCATGGAGAATCTCCAGATCGTATTTCTGCTGAACCATCCGCGCGCAGGGACAAGCGCTGTTCCCGCCAGCGAACCACATGGCGGCCAAAGCTGGCACACCATTCGATAAAGGTCAGGGTATCACGTAAGGGGATTAGCCGCCATGATAAAGGATTAGTCGTATTGGATGTCCGTTCAACCATGAAATGTTGCATAAGTCGCAATAATAGTGAGGCAGTCAGCAGTAGCAGCGAGAGGAGGCTCCCTCCTGTCAGGAGAACGCCAAAAGCCGTGATGAGAAGAGAATGGGTGATCAGGGAGAAAATATACCCGATGGGGCGCAGATTGCGGATCGTACGGGACCAGCGTATTTCGCGGTTCCAGAGTGCACACAGATCTTGGTCAGGTACCGTTGTTCTCACGATGTAGCCGGAAAGCTCCGTTCTCAATCCGCACCCACGAGTTAGTTCACCGAGTCTGTAGTCATCTGCCAGGGAGTTTAAAGTGGCTTCAAATCCTCCTATTGCAATCAGCGTTTCGCGTCGTAGAGCAATCGTAGCACCAAAGGCAAATGTGCGGAATCCGAATGCACGCGCAACGAGTACGGAAGGAAAGAACCAATCATTTATGAAGAGCGCGCCAAGTTGCGACCAAATCCCGTTGATCGGAATACCGGCATAAAGACATGTCACTATACCGATATCCGTGTTTCCCAGGGGAGCAACCAGATTCTCTAGATAGTCAGGATCTACCACGATATCGCTGTCAGCAAGAACCAGCCAATCATGCTTGGCGCTGGGCAGCATATTCAGCAGGTTGCATACTTTCAGATTGCTGCCGATGGCAACGCTGCCAATTACCACCGTCATGTTCACATTCGGGAACTCCCGACGCAGATGTTCGACTACGGCAAGCGCCGGATCGTCTGGTTCCCGCACGCCAAACACAATTTGATAGCACGGGTATTTTTGTAGGCAAAAGGAACGGAGGTTCTCGTAAAGGTAAGGCTCTTCACCGCACAGAGGTTTCAGGATGCTGACAGGGCGTGGAATGGCAGGCCTCGCTGGTTTGCGGTAGCGCCAGAGTGCGATAACGCTGAGAGCCACTATTTGGTAAATGACTGCCACGCCGCCGAGGGTGTAGCCGATGATCGCTGGGATCCCGGTGCTAGAAAACGTCAGCATGCTTCTCATCCATCATGAAATCGCAGATCCAAACGCAGTAGATGCTCCTGATATGGATTTACAGGTAGGGCAAAACAGGTGGTTTGGATGATTAGGAGTCAATAATGCCGTACGGTGCGGTGACCCAGTGTGAAATCCAGTGATCGTAGTATAAACTGAATAATCGTGCGGGCGCATATTTCAGTAAAGGCACCCGGCACCTGCTTGTGAAGGATGACAGATGAAAATACTCCTTACCGGTGGGACCGGTTTTGTAGGTTCAGCAGTTTTACGCAGACTGCTTCTAGCCGGTCATCAAGTGAGAATTCTTGTAAGGCAAACGAGTAACCGGCGTAATGTGGAAGGACTGGATGTGGATATCGCAATAGGGGATTTGCGTGATCCAGCCTCGCTGGCATCTGCCATTAGAGGGTGTACTGCATTATTTCATGTTGCAGCCAACTACCGCCTTTGGGCAGCCGATGTTGCGGAATTGTACCGTGATAATGTGGAAGGTACGCGAAATATCATGCTTGCAGCCGGCCGGGAGGGCGTTGACCGTGTTGTATACACGAGCAGTGTAGCTACTTTGGGACTGAATAAAGATGGTTCGCCTGCAAATGAAGACACCGCTGCGGTGCTGGATGACATGATCGGACATTATAAGCGCTCAAAATATCTGGCTGAAATCGAAGTCAGACGCCTTGCTTTGGAAGAAGTGGTTCCTGTCATTATTGTCAACCCCTCGGCTCCGGTCGGGCCGCGTGATATAAAACCGACACCGACTGGGCGGATGATCCTGGATGTAGCTTCTGGCAATATGCCTGCCTACGTAGATACCGGATTGAATATCGTGCATGTAGATGACGTGGCCGAAGGGCATTTGTTGGCATACCTGCACGGAAAGATTGGCGACCGTTATATACTGGGTGGAACAAATCTGACTCTTAAAGAGATATTTTCTCAAGTATGCAGAATCAGCGGGAATCGAGCGCCAAGAATCCGTTTGCCTCACAACCTGCTGCTGCCGATAGGCTATACGGTCGAGGCTTGGAGTCGTCTGACGGGACAGGAGCCCAGGATCACGGTTGATGGCATACGACTTGCCAGGAAGAAAATGTTCTTTGCAACAGATAAGGCTGCCCGGGAGCTCAATTACCGGCCTCGTCCGGTTACCGTGGCATTCCAGGATGCCGTTCGATGGTTTAGAGAGAATAACTATTTAAAGCGGGGGCCGGGTTAAATCCAGAAGATTCGGTCTCTCCCACCAGTATTCGGTATGCACATTACGGCTTGAATCGCCACAGGAGGCAATATTTAGGTATATTTGGGAATTATTTGGGTAGATACCTGCCTAAACTGCAGGGATTTTTTTTGGTGGCCCTTGCGTGGATGGCGGCAACCGCTTGTCTTCAGACGAAGTACGAAGGGGGGCGGCGAAATGGGTGAAGTCCATGAGCCTGGTTCTGGAATCTGTAATGACATTGCTAAATACGGCATTTTGGCTTTCAGCCGTCTTTGAGACGGCGAATTCATTCGCCCATCCGCCTTGCAGGCGGGGATGGTTGGGTCAGCGCTTATGTGGAAACCGGCTTCCGGGTCAATAGAGAAGTGCGTCCATTTATGTCAATGTCAGACCAAGTATCCAACGACGATTTAAAAAGCAATGCTGACGCTTATCAAGAAGCGATGTTGTCCAGGGTGTCGCGGACGTTTGCTTTGACTATACCCCAGTTGCCGGCGGTCCTGCGACGCATTGTCGGGAATGCGTATCTGTTGTGCCGGATAGCGGACACTATAGAAGATGAGGTCACACTTACGCGTGAGCAAAAACGCGGCTTTCATAATCAGTTCATGTCAATTGTATCAGGCAGAGAGGAGGCGGGACAATTCGCATCGGCAATCTATCCGTTGTTGTCTGAGCACACACTCGCAGCAGAACGTGAGCTCGTGCGGAATGCACCGCGCGTGGTTAACCTGACACATCAATTTAGCAAGGAACAGCGGATTGTGATTGAGAGATGTTTGAATATCATGTGTCAAGGCATGCCGGAGTTTCAGTATCATACCGGCCTCGGCGGTCTGAAAGACATGAGGCAGCTGGATCGCTATTGTTATTACGTAGCAGGAGTGGTCGGGGAAATGCTGACAGACCTATTTTGTATTTATTCACCGGAAATCAAAAAATGTCGTACCTCCCTAATGCCGTTGTCGATCTCGTTCGGGCAAGGGCTCCAAATGACAAATATCCTCAAAGATCTGTGGGAAGATCGGGCAAATGAGGTATGCTGGTTGCCGTATGAACTATTCCTGAAAGAAGAGTGCGATCTGCATACGCTTACTTCGGGAGGCTATAACAAGGGGTTTGACCTCGGTCTGGAGAGGATGATAGCTATTGCTCATACTCATCTCCACAATGCACTTGCTTATACCTTGCTGATACCAAGCCAGGAGGTCGGCATTCGCCGCTTTTGTCTCTGGGCGATAGGGTTTGCCGTGTTGTCGCTGCGCAAGCTGCGGAATACCCCGGGGTTTTCTTCGAGCCAACAAGTTAAGATTTCACGGCGTTCGGTTAAAATCGTCATGATGATGGCAAATACTGCGGTTCGTAATGACGTCATACTCAAATTGTTGTTCCGATGGTCTACCCACGGTCTGCCGTCGGGCTCTCTGGACCCAGACTGGGCGCCTTGGGAAATCATGGATGTTTCGAGCCGGGATTAAGGTCACTTGGAGCAACTTTTCGGATGCATAAACGCCTGCCGCTTTCAGAAGTACGTGATCACGGCGATGGAACACAGATACAAATTAAGGACACCGACGGGGGAGTTTCTCTGGAGGCAGCGATTGAGGTCGCGCGCCTTGCGCTACTAAAGATACAGCATCCGGATGGTCACTGGTGTTTCGAGTTGGAAGCGGACTGTACGATTCCATCTGAATACATCTTGATGATGCATTACATGGATGAAATTGACTCCAGCTTGCAGTCGAAGTTGGCCGCTTATTTGCGTGCCCACCAAGCAAGCCACGGAGGATGGCCTCTGTACAGCGGTGGGACCTTCAATATCAGTTGTTCCGTCAAGGCTTATTATGCCTTAAAGCTCGCCGGCAACTCTCCTGGTGAGCCACACATGGTACGCGCCCGTGAAGCGATTCTTGCCGCAGGAGGGGCGGCACGGGCCAATGTATTCACACGGATAACCTTGGCGTTCTTCCGCCAAATACCCTGGCGTGGCGTCCCTTTCATGCCTATCGAAATCATGTTGTTTCCGCGTTGGTTTCCATTCTATTTGGATAAAGTTTCCTACTGGTCACGCACTGTGATGGTGCCCCTTTTAATTCTATGTAATTCGAGGGCGCGGGCAAAGAATCCTCAGAATATTGATATACGGGAATTATTTGTCATACCGCCCGAGAAGGAGCGTCATTATTTTGAATCCCGCTCGCGCATTAATCGCATATTTTTGCTATTAGACAAGATCGGACGGGTGTGCGACCCGCTGTTCCCGCGGTGGGTACGGCGGCGAGCCTTCCGAAGAGCGGAAGAGTGGTTTATCGAACGACTGAACGGCGAGGATGGTCTTGGGGCAATTTTCCCCGCTATGGTCAATGCGTATGAAGCACTGGCATCGCTGGGATATGGGCCGGATCATCCGTATTGTGTACAATCCAGAACTGCTCTGAAAAAACTTTTGGTTGTGGGCGAGACCTCGGCTTACTGTCAGCCTTGCATGTCCCCAGTCTGGGATACGGCATTGGCTGTGATGGCCTTGCAAGAAACTGATGGCTGCCTCAGTGAGCCCGCAACACAGGCTTTGGACTGGCTCAGAGACCGCCAGATAAGCAATGCAGTAGGCGACTGGCGGAGAGCCAGACCTGAGGTACCAGCCGGAGGATGGGCATTTCAATATTCCAATCCTTATTACCCTGACCTGGATGACACGTCAGTGATCGCCTGGGCCATGGATCGGGCTGGTGCACCAGCTAGATATGGCACATGCATTGCACGAGCTGCAGCATGGTTATGCGGTATGCAGTGTCGTAATGGTGGTTTTGCCTCGTTTGATGTGGACAATACACACTACTATTTGAATGAGATTCCATTTGCTGATCACGGCGCCCTGCTGGATCCGCCGACCAGCGACGTAAGTGCGCATGTGCTCAGCTTTTTAAGCCGTCTAAAACAGCCAACCGTCCGCCCCGCAGTTGAAAAATGCCTCGCCTTTTTGCGCAGCGAGCAAGAAGAGGAAGGGGCATGGTTCGGCCGTTGGGGGACGAACTACATATATGGGACTTCTTCCGTGCTGCTTGCGCTGGAACAGGCAGGTATAGACGCTGATCAAGCATGGATACGCAAGGCAGTGACATGGCTGAAGCGCACGCAACGTCTGGATGGTGGTTGGGGGGAAGATAATCACACTTATTTTGAGCCGTCATGTGCTGGTCAGGGGTTCGCCAGTACATCATTTCAAACAGCATGGGCGCTGCTCGGCCTGATGGCTGCGGGCCAGGGAGCATCCAAGTCAGTGCAAGGTGGCGTGGATTATTTACTTCGTACACAAGGACCAGATGGTGTGTGGCGGGATGCCGCGTTTACTGCGCCAGGTTTCCCACGTGTCTTCTATCTCAAGTACCATGGTTATTCAATTTATTTCCCTTTGTGGGCATTAGCGCGTTATCGCAGGTTGAATGGATGCTTGGTTCATTAGCGGCGTGGCTGCAGCAACACAATCTGTAAGGTATTGTCATTGTCCATTTCTGCAAATATTTTAGTCGTCCGGATGGGTGTCTTATGCCTGGTGATACATTACGTGCTTCCTGTCATCCCGGCACTACAGTTGGAGTTGTTGCGGCTTTATCGGCCGAAGGCCGTTGTTTAACAGCGCACTATACACAACCAGGGATTATCGAGAGGCTGCCAAGCGGTACATTGCTATGGATAGCGGGGATCGGCCCGGAGCTTGCTATGTGGGCCGCTCATGCCCTGATTGACGCCCATTGCACTGCGCTCGTCTCCTGGGGCATAGCCGGGGCTTTGAATCCGGAACTTTCGCCAGGTAGTGTTGTGGTGCCCAGTCGGGTCATTACCGCTTCCGGAGCGGTCTATGCGGTCGAGCCTTCATGGCGGCAGCGCATAGTTGATATCTGTCATCGCTGGGTACCTGTTGTGGAGGGCGAACTAATTTGCTCTGACCGGGTTATCTCGACCGTTACAGATAAGACAGCATTATGGCGACACTCGGGGGCAACTGCAGTTGATATGGAAAGTGCGGCGGTGGCGGCGGTAGCGGCAGAGGCTGGGGTGCCTTTTCTGACAATACGGGCTGTGGCTGACCTCGCAGATGAAACCTTGCCGGCTTTTTTGCTGCGGTCCCTTAACCCATGGGGGCAGCCCCGGATTATGCCGCTGGCGGCGGGTTTATTACGGTGTCACTTGACCGACCTGGGCATGCTCTGGCAGTTGTCCCGGCACTTCAGGGCAGCAAGGCGGGCACTGACCGTTGTGGCAACACAATTGGGCGCGGGATTTCTCGCACCGGAACAGCATGCCGACTGTTGATGAATGAGTAGTTAATCCTGCGACCAGAAATTTCGAGTAGTAGCGAATAGATTGCGGTAGAATGTGTTCACGGGTGCCAGTATCCTCCTGGTATTAGGCTATCACAAGGGAAATCTGATATAGGTTGGTATTTTACATCTAATGCGCACGTGAAAATATATTTGATTCCACGACTGGCGTATATCCAAATTGCCTGATTTCTCTGTTCACTCGAGTGTGTAAACAGAAACAAATATATGCAAGCCATGGCCCAAGCACAACCCAATATTGCCCTCATCAAGTATTGGGGTAAACGGCAAACCAAGTTTAACCTGCCAGCAGTCGGATCTTTATCGGTCACTCTCGATTCACTCTGGACACGGACACGCGTGCAGTTTAATTCTGATCTGGAAAAAGATGAATTTCACCTCAACGGTCAGTTGGACTCCATAAGGTACCAACGTGTCAGTCAGTGTCTTGATCTTATGCGCCGCCGGGCAAATGTTTCATACTGTGCTGCAGTAGTCAGTGAAAATAATTTTCCGACTGAAGCAGGCCTTGCCTCTTCAGCGTCAGGATTTGCTGCGCTTGTCCTTGCCGGTTCTAAAGCCTTGGGGCTTGATCTGACTGATGCAGAGCTGTCGGAGATTGCAAGGCAAAGCTCTGGGTCAGCAGCACGCTCAATCTTCGGCGGGTTCGTCGAGATGGAACCGGGTCATCGTAAGGATGGTTCCGATACCATTGCCCATCCTCTGATTGGGCCTGAAGAGTGGCCATTGCATGTGGTTGTGGCGATTACTTCCGATCGCACGAAAATCGTCGGATCTACTGAAGGCATGCAGCGTACATCTCTTTCATCCCCATACTATCAGGCCTGGATACAAAATCATGCGCCTGATATCGAGGCAGCAAAACGCGCCATTACATCCCATGACTTTGATGCATTGGCGGACATCAGTGAATATAATTGCCTGAAGATGCATGGCCTTGCATTGTCGACCAGGCCAGCGCTTATCTATTGGAATGGTGCCACAGTCGAGTGCATGAACTGCGTCAGGGGTTTGCGTGCGTCGGGAACAGCGGCATTTTTCACTATTGATGCGGGACCACAAGTAAAAGTCATCTGCGAACCCTCGGAAACGCAGGAGATTATGGATGCATTGCGGGGCATTCCCGGGGTATTGCGTGTATTGAACAGCCGTATCGGCCAGGGCGCGCGCCTTATCTAGCAGGCGCGTCTGGCCGGACTCCTGTACGGTGTGGCAGAGCAACGGGCTTAAACTTAACAGATATTTATTTTTAGATTCAGCCTGGAGTGATGTTAGGTGCAAGTATTCACATCAGCACCAGGAAAATTGGTTGTACTTGGCGAATACGCGGTATTGCATGGAGCTCCCGCCATGGTCATGGCGGTAAACCGTCGCGCTGAGGTGAAAATAACGCCTGTCGTGAAAGGCTTAAGCAGGGTTGATGCGCTGGGAGCAGATACTGAGAGTGCGCATTTTATGCTTGATGGCGGCGTGCGCTGGCACCATACTTCCCGACAAACGCGGGAGCGTATGCGGCTCGTTACCCACATCATGCAGTTTTTTATCAGTAATGAAAATTGTCGACGACTCTGTCTTCCAAGTTTCCATGTTCGATTGGATACGAGCGGCTTTTTTCACCCATCTGAATGCGGAAGAAGTAAACTGGGGTTAGGTTCAAGCGCCGCTTTGACCATTGCCCTGGCTTCAGCACTCGTCATATTTAGAGGCGCAGAGGAGGCCCTTACTGATAAACATGCCTGGTTGGCGCGAGTACTGGTGCTGCACCGGAATTTCCAAGACGGTTCCGGGAGCGGACTTGATTTGGCTGCAAGTCTTTACGGTAACGTAATCCGTTATGCGCTGGACAGTTCAAGAGGGGCACCGGATGTCAGATTCGTCCATCTGCCACGCGGTATTGAAACTGTTTTTATATGGTCTGGGCGACCGGCATCCACATCTCAATTTCTCAAGCGGCTCCATAGTTGGCAATTACAACAACCGGGCAGGTGCGATACTGTGATGCAAGAGATGGCGGCCATTGCCGACATGGGTATTGTAGCCGCGGAGGAACATAATGCGGCGGCATTTGTTGACGCTGTCCAACTCTATGGTGCAGCATTGAAACGGCTTGGAGAGGAGAGCACAGTGGACATATTTTCACCGGAGCACCGGCACATTGAAAAACTCGTTGCTTCGCTGGGCGTTACGTACAAACCCTGTGGTGCGGGCGGTGGAGATACCGGCATGGCGATCACCACGGACCCTGAGGTGATTCCATTGCTGTCCAGGCGTATCGAAACAGCCGGCTATCATGTCATCCCATTGCAAGTGGATAAGACGGGGCTAAAAACTCAAACCACCATGGAGTAAAACATGGACCGATCCCGGATTCCTAATTTTTACAAGCTTTCCGTCTCCGAACGTGTGCGCATCATCCACGAGCGTGGCTTGCTATCAACAGATGATTATCTGTCGCTTGCTACAGGTAAGCATACGCTGAAGATTCACCACGCTGACAAGATGATCGAAAACGTGATTGGGGTGATGGGGCTACCCGTGGGGTTGGGCTTAAACTTTCTGATAAATGACAGGGATTATGTGGTACCGCTTGTTGTGGAAGAACCATCAATTGTGGCGGCTCTGTGCTCTGCTGCAAAATTAGTCCGGCGCGCCGGTGGATTCCGTACCAGGAGTACCGAGTCGCTTTTGATCGGTCAGGTCCAGGTTGTGGATGTCCCCCATCCTGCCAAGGCAAAGGCAGCTTTACTGCAGAAAAAAGCTGAAATCCTGAACCTCGCCAACAGTCTGCACCCGAAGATGGTCGCCCGTGGGGGTGGTGCAAAAGATATCGAGGTAATTATTCATCCTTGCGCCAGCACCGGTCATGACATGGTTGTGCTGCATCTGCTTGTAGATACATGCGATGCAATGGGAGCTAACCTCGTCAATACCATGTGCGAAGGCATTGCAACAATTGTGGAAAATATCACGGCAGGCAAGGTATTCCTGAGAATACTTTCAAATCTGACTGATCGTGCCCTTGTGTATGCCCAATGTGTCATCCCGACGGAATATCTTGATGACAATGGCCATGATGGCGAACAGGTCCGTGATGGGATCATTATCGCGAATGATTTTGCCGCTGTAGATCCATATCGTGCCGCCACCCATAACAAGGGCATCATGAATGGCGTGGATGCAATGGCGCTTGCTACAGGTAACGACTGGCGAGCACTCGAGGCGGCAGCACATGCATATGCGGCACGGGGTCATGCGTATACGTCCTTAACCAGATGGTACAAGAATGAGGCAGGTGATCTCGTAGGGGACATTGAAATTCCCATGAAAGTTGGCATTGTCGGCGGCCCGTTGCAATCGAATCCAACCGTCGCCATGAATCAGCGGCTTTTGGGGGTCACAACTGCTCGTGAACTGGCCGAACTCATGGGTGCAGTCGGATTGGCACAAAACTTTTCAGCACTGCGCGCTCTCGTAACCGAAGGTATTCAGCAGGGGCATATGACACTGCATGCACGGAGCGTTGCAATTGCGGCAGGTGCGACGTCCGAGATATTTGATTCGGTAGTGGAGCGGCTTATCGAAAGCGGTGATATCAAAATATGGAAAGCCCGGGAGATCATTGGTACCGTCCGCAAGCAGGCATCCCCAAGCATGCAGGATGGGGTTCTTTCGGAGGGAAAAAAAGAAATCGAATATGGCGCAGGCTACGGGAAAGTTATCCTGCTTGGCGAACATGCCGTAGTGTACGGGCGTCAGGCGATTGCCGCACCGATTCCTCTGGCGATACGTTCAAAAATAGAAGATGCCAGGAAAGGGGTGACTCTTATTATTCCCCGCTGGGGTATTGAACAGAAGATACATGAAAAATCTGATTACCCGGATTCCTTTCAAAACAACATGATCGGAATAATCATAGAAAAACTGGGGCTAGACAATCAGCCAATGCGTATCGAGGTGTTCCCCAATGTACCCCGAGCGATGGGACTGGGCGGGTCAGCCGCGATGGCGGTAGCGATCATACGCGCCATCGATAAGCATTACAGGCTTGGCCTGTCTGACGAGGCAATCAACGCGCTGGTTTTCGAATGCGAAAAAGTGGCACATGGTACACCTTCCGGGATAGACAATACTGTGGCAACGTATGGGAAGTTTCTGCTATACCGGTCCGGAACTCCGCCCCACATCCATGAGTTGCAGGTCAGGAAGCCTATCCCTATGGTAATCGGTTTAAGCGGTGTGGAGAGTCTGACAGCCAAAATGGTTGCGCGTGTTCGACAATCCTGGGAGAGAAATACAAAACTATATGAGCACATCTTTGATGAAATCGAACTATTGGTATCGCAGGGTTTAGAGGCTATCGAAGCGTACGATCTTGAGCAACTTGGCGCATTGATGAACGTGTGTCAAGGCTATTTAACCGCACTACAGGTGTCGAGTTGGGAAATTGAGGAACTTGTTCAGATTGCACGTGATAATGGCGCATTGGGCGCGAAACTTACGGGTGGAGGCGGCGGTGGTTCGGTGATTGCATTATGTCCGGATAAGGCTGATCAAGTAATTAAAGCGATGCAAGAGGCGGGTTATCAGGGCATGGAGGTTAAAATTGGATAGTCATCTACATGAAAATACCGATGAGATTGTCTCTTTTGCGTCCGAACAGTTGATCATAGTGGATAGCGATGATGGGGAAGTAGGATATGAGAGCAAGATTATCTGCCATGAAGGGCAAGGAATCCTGCATCGTGCACTGTCCCTGTTTATATTTAACGGTAGCGGAGAACTATTGATACAGCGTCGTAGCAGTCAGAAGCTGCTTTGGCCAAGTTATTGGTCAAATAGCTGCTGTAGCCATCCGCGCAGGGGAGAAACCACAGACACTGCTGCTCACAGGCGTCTTGAGCAGGAGCTGGGATTAACCAGTGAATTAAGATATTTGTACAAGTTCCAGTATCAGGCAAGATTTGGTGATATTGGTTCTGAACATGAGTTATGCTGGGTGTACATCGGCAAGAGCTCCGATCCTGTGCATATCAATAGCCATGAGATCAGTGACTGGCGCTATATCAGCCCGGTACGACTTAATCAAGAGATAGCGGAAAACCCAAAAGTATTTACTCCGTGGTTCAAGATGGAATGGAAGCGGCTTAACAGGGATTACGCATCAGAGTTAAAAAAATTAAATTGTGGGGTACAGGCAGTTTTCTGATGAGATAAAAAGTGGCCCGCAACCAACCATGGTTACCCATGAATAGAAGCCGCATTTGACAGGATTTCTTCCTTAACAGTAACGGAGCGGGCGACCCAGACCATCAATCCATATTTATGCTTCGTGCCCGGTGCCGGATATCCGCAGCATTAACCCTGACTGATGTGGCTTCTGAACGGTTGCCGTATAAAATTGGAACCTCCACGGCCATTGATCCATCGGTACGGGGTCCCCGCATCATAACTCTCAACGCTTTCAGCGGATGCGAGAATGTATCGTTTACCGCTGTACCTTCATATCCGCAGTGTGCCATGCAGTTATCGCATTTCGGATTCCGTCCGGTGCCATATCTGTCCCAGTCAGTTCCCTCCATTAATGCCCTGTAACTGCTGGCGTATCCCTCATCAATCAGCAGATAACACGGTTTTTGCCAGCCGAAGATATTATAGGTTGGATTGCTCCACGGTGTGCAATGGTAAGTTTGATTTCCTGCCAGAAAATCAAGGTACAAGCTCGATTGATTGAATACCCATTTACGACCGCGTTTTTTCCCCTGTTTGAAAATATCCCGGAATAGCTGTTTACTCTGTGTCCGTGGAAGGAAGACATCTTGTCTTGGTGCATGTTCGTAACTGTATCCAGGGGAGATTGTGATGCCCTCAACGCCAAGTCCCATTGCAAAATCAAAAAAATCCGCTACTTCTTTTGGGTCTTCCTTTTGGAATAAAGTACAGTTTATCGTTACGCGGAACCCGCGCTGGCGGGCAATCTTGATAGCGCTGACTGCCTTGTCAAATATGCCCTCTTTGCAGACAGAGGCGTCGTGACGTTCGCGGTTGCCGTCCAAATGGATGGAGAATGTCAAATAGGGCGAGGGTTTGTAGAATTCGATTTTCTTGGGCAGCAGAATTGCATTTGTGCAAAGATAAACGAACTTCTTGCGAGAAATGATCCCTTCAACAATTGACGGCAACTCCTTGTGGATGAGCGGCTCTCCTCCCGGAATCGAGACCATTGGCGCCCCACATTCATCTACGGCATTGAGTGCATCTTCGACACTCATTCTCTTTTGGAGGATTTCTTCATCGTAATCTATTTTTCCACAGCCTGAACAGGCAAGATTGCATTGAAACAAGGGTTCAAGCATCAGTACCAGTGGGTAGCGCTTCTCACCACGCAGCTTCTTGCCGAGAAGATAGCGTGCCACGCGGAATTGTTGAATTATCGGTACGCTCATTTGTCAATCCTCGGTATTTCCAGCGGGCAATATAGCCGGGTCAGCCGGCATAATTGCGGTATGTTACCCCTTTGTATGACGATAGTCCCGGATATTGAAGACACACTAATCAGGGTGGCGTGGATTTCACCGCCGCCTTTGTTTTTGGCACGCGCATTAATCCATGTGGAACTGCCGAAGCTATTCGGGAGGCGGCTGCCGACGTAATGCTGTCGTGTGCAGCATTCGCGGGAGGGACAGTCGTGGCTATTGCGGCGGGTGCGGTACTGGATGCCGCCGCCGGCGCGGTGCTGTCGCTGGCGCCGGCAGATGGCAGATCCGGATAACTTGGATATTCCATGGGCGGATTGCCGTTGTAGATCTGGTAACGGCGGTGCTGTATCCAGGCGTCGCGCACGAAGGTATAGGGGTCATAGGCGCTGTCAATCGTGCTGTCGAGATCCAGCAACCCGGCACGCGTGTCGATGCCGTTCAAGAGGGTGCCGGCGTTGCGGTAGCGTGTCTGCATGTTGTTCCTGACGGGGTTGGCGTAGTAATCGGGGTACATGGCGCTGGCGTCACGCACGCTGCTCGGCCCCAGCAACGGAATCACCAGGTAGGGCCCGGAGGGTACGCCCCAGTGGGCAAGAGTTTCCCCCAGGTCCACCTCATGGTCGGGCAGGCCCACACGCCTTGCCACGTCGAACCAGCCCAGCAGCCCAAAGGTGCTGTTGATGAGAAAACGTCCTGTGTCCCTGAGGGTCTGTTTGATCTGGCCTTGCAGTGCATCATTCACGATGGTGACCGGCTCATCCAGATTATTGAAGAAATCGTGAATACCGCTACGCGCCTGGCTGGGGACGGCACGTACATAAGTCTTGGCTAAAGGCCGGGCGATCGCTTTATCAAATTTCTGATTGAAGGCAAAGGTGATCCGGTTCATCTTTTCCCACGGATCCTGGGTCTGGGTGGTGTAATACGGCGGCGTGGATGCGCAGCCGGCAAGCAGTGTGAGGCCTGCGAGATACATAAAGGCAAGTTGCCGCCGGAATAGGCAGCCAGGTTTCTTTGTCATTGAAACTCCCATAAGCGGTAAGCCTGCCTACCCTGGCAGGAGGGGATGCAAGACACCCGGCTCTCAGGACCCAGGGCCGTTCCGGGTGACCAGGGATTGATGGTTGGCACGACCCCACGCCTGTAATCGGTCCAGACGCGCCTGGTAGCGTTGTCTTTGCATATTATCTATACCCGGCGTGGCGAGCGCGATGCGCAACTGATCAGCCGCCGCGGCCGGAAGGCCGACATTGAAATAGTATTCGCCCATGTAGTAATGGGAATCAGCCGAATCACCCTCCTTGTCATAGGCATGGGCAATAAGCCGCAACGCACCGGGATCGCTGGTGGCCTGCAAGGATAATGGCAGCAACAGGCCGATGGCACGCCGAGTCTGGTTCGCCTCGATGAGATCACGGGCATAACTCAGAGTAAGCGCCCGGCTGTCCGGAAACAACTGCATAGCTCTCTGATAGGTGGCTACCGCTGCCGCGGTTTCGCCTGCCGCCATTTGTGCACTTGCCAGACTGATGCGGAAGGCTACCACATCGTCGTATTTGTCGCGCAGTTGCTGCATGATCTTGATCGCGGCAGTGACGTGATTGGTGCTCATGTAGGTGAGTGCTAGACCATAGCGCATTGCCTCCCGGTTCCAGCCGTGGGTGGAGGCAATCTCCGCCTGGAAAAATTGCAGGGTCTTGTCCAGATTATTGCTTTCCAGCACCCGCAGGCGTGCTTTCATGATTGCGTAGTCACGACTGTCGGGGCGCGGCGGCACGTGCATGGAAAGTGCGCGATTTTCCAGTTCGGCCATCCGGATGCGGTCCAGGGGATGATCCAGGAGAAATTCCGGTATCTGGTTATAGCCATTCAGCGCATCATCACGCTGCATCTTTTTGAAGAAATCAATCATGCCCTGCGGGGGGAAGCCGGCACGCGCCAGTGTCTGGATGCCGACCCGGTCCGCCTCGGCTTCCTCGGCGCGGGTAAAATTGATCTGGTGCTGGATGATGGAGGCCTGGGCCGCTGCAACGGTACCCATGGCGGTGTAGGGGTCACCCGTATTGGCTGCCACCAGGATGGCTCCAAGCATCGTGGCTATATTGAGCAGGCTACGGCTTTTTCTGTCGGCAAGCGAGCGTGCAATATGATTTTGCGTGACGTGGGCAGTCTCATGCGCCATCACGCCGGCAAGTTCATCTTCATTGTCACTGTCCAGGAACAGCCCGCTGTACACTCCGATGAAGCCGCCGGGCAATGTAATGGAATTGATGGCCGGATCATTCAATACAAAATATCGGAAATGCAGTGTTGGATTATCGCTGTGGGATGACAGTTCATGCCCCAGGTTATTGATGTAGTCCTCAATGAGAGGATCATCCAGTATGGCGCCCTCATCACGCAACTGATCCATGATCTGTACGCCAATCCGGTACAGTTGCGCGGGCGTGATTACATTGTCACCCGCTTGTCCGAGCTGTGGCAGGTTAAAGTCGCTACGGGGTTCCGGGTTGGCGTAGTCCGTATTGCTGTTGGGCAGCAGGTGGGGAGGAGACATCCAGTATGACAGCGTATGACTCCATCCCGGTGTGGGGGAGCCGGCAGAGGATGTTGCCCCCGCCGATGATGCGCCGGCCAATGCCAGCAGGACTACAAGCAGGGAAATACAGGCTGTATTCAGGCGTTGCGTGCGCATAACTGCGGGTTCTGCAACCCGGGGTATCCGTGGCCGAGACAACAAGACTGCGGCATTATCGCACGCCTTTTGCGCGGTGGCAGTCCCGGGTCATTGGACAGCGAAAATCCAGGCTTTACGCCGCCGTCGCATAAAAAAAGCCCCCGTGAAACGGGGGCTCTGATGGCATGGGGCTCTTCAGAAACGGTAGATGTACTGTACACCCAGGATATCCGCGTCCACATTGAATTGGCCGGCAATGTGGTCGCCGCCGCCGCCGTTCACCTGATTAAAAGGCACGTGTCCGTTGAGGAACAGGTGCTCATAGGCGATCTCCCACTGGCTGCGGTTCGAAACCTGCCAACTGGCGCCGACAGCGAGAATGAACCGGTTGGCATCCGGCAGCCGCGCGGTGCGGCTGGCATTGATGGCATTGGAGCAATTATCCGAATAGTTACTTGAAGGGGTGCACGGCGTGTTAGCTGCGGGGGCATTGGTCGGGTTCGGCACCGGCGATTTGTCGTAGGCCACACCACCGTGGAAGGTCCACTGGTCATCATACTTGTAGTTGGCACCCACGGAGAAGCGGCTGACATTCGACAGGCCTTGCTGCACCGTGGCCGGCGGCTGATTCGGGTTGGAGAAATTGATGGTCAGATTCTGGAAGCTGCTCCAGCCGGTGTAGGTCCAATCCGCCATCAACGACCATTGATTGTTGAGATGCCGGTAAAGGCTCAACTCCGCGATCTGCGGTGTGGTGAACTGCGCGGTGATACCCTGGTCCTGGAACAGACCCTGACCCGCAAAGACAGCAGGCACGTTGGTAAAGGTGGCGCCGCCATCCAGAGTGTGCTTTACGCGGGAGCGGTAGGAAAAACCCACGCGGGTGTCGCCGTAATCCCACAACAGGCCGAAGTTGTAACCGGTGGCGGTATCACTGGCCGTACCCTGGAAGAAGCCATCATGGCCCTGGGGCACAAGTCCGAAGCTTTGACTGCATACCGTGGGACTGACTTCGGCGAAACACACGGCGCCATAATCTATGGCGTTGGTGAGTTTCACATTCATATGCTGGACATCCAGGCCAAAACCGGCGGAAAAATGCTCGGTGAACTTATAAGCCAGCGTCGGGTTCAGGTTGAGCACACTCACGCTGGTGTAGATAGCCTGATAGCGGAAGATAGACTGTGCGTTGTAGCTGGTGGAAAGGCCGAAAGGCACGCCCAGCCCGATGCCGAAATCCAGCTTGTCCGTGAGCGGCTGGGAGTAATAGATGAAGGGCACCGCACCCAGTTTGCCGGGATTGCCGCCGTTGTTCCCGGACAGGGGCTGGCCGGTCGCATCCACGGCGGTGGTGGGTGAGAAGTTGGCGCCCAGGCGCACCAGATTGAAGCCGGCAGTCAGTTCCTTGCCATTCAAGCGCGTGAGGCCGGCAGGGTTGAACCAGATGGTGGAGGCGTCTTTCGCATAGGCCGCCCCGCCTGATCCCGCGGTGCTCATATTGGTGGTGCTTTGAATGTCGCTGAGGCTGAAATTGGAGGCCAGGACCGCACCGGGCAGGGCAGCGGCAACCGCAGCCGTAAGCAGGGGCAAGGTCCGCAGGACAAACTGTTTGTTCTTCATCGGTTGATCCTCAGTGGGATGAAGCGATTTAAGGCTACCTGATTTAATCACAGGCGGAGCGCGGTGTCATTACCTGTGGCTGCTGCCACGCCGGATATGGCTTACAGGATGGCCGATGCATGGTCCGCCAGCCGCGAGCGCTCGCCCCGCAGCAGGGTGATATGCCCCGAGTGCGGCCATTGTTTGAAGCGATCCACCACGAAAGTCAGACCAGAAGTGGTTTCTGTAAGGTAGGGTGTGTCGATCTGGGAGATATTGCCGATACATATCATTTTGGTACCGGGACCCGCGCGGGTTATCAGTGCCTTTATCTGTTTGGGTGTCAGGTTTTGGGCTTCATCCACGATGATATAGCGGTTCAGAAAAGTACGCCCACGCATGAAATTCATGGAGCGGATCTTGATGCGGGTCCGCAGCAGGTCGTTGGTGGCGGCGCGGCCCCATTCGCCACCCTCACCGCTGGACTGGGTGAGCACTTCCAGATTGTCCATGAGTGCCCCCATCCATGGGGTCATCTTTTCTTCCTCCGTACCGGGCAGGAAGCCGATATCCTCACCCAGTGGCACAGTCACACGCGTCATGATGATTTCGCGGTAGCGGCTTTGTTCCAGGGTCTGCGCCAGTCCCGCCGCCAGCGCCAGCAATGTCTTGCCGGTACCGGCGGCGCCCAGCAAGGTAACAAAATCCACCTCGGGGTCAAGCAGTAAATTCAGGGCGAAATTCTGTTCGCGGTTGCGCGCGTGGATACCCCATACGGCATGACGGATGCCGCGGTAGTCACGCGTGAGTTCCAGCAGTGCACCACGCGCATCAATCGAGCGCACCATGGCTTCGAAATTGTCCGCTTCGCTGTAGAGAAACCCGTTCGGGTACCAGGTCTTCACCTGGGATCCCTGTATGCGGTAGTAGGTGCGGCCTTCCTGTTGCCAGGATTCCATGTTCCTGCTGTGGTGTTCCCAAAAATCCTTTGGCAGTGCATCCATGCCGGTAAACAGCAGGTCGAGATCGTCCAGCGCCCTGTCGTTGAAGTAATCTTCCGCATGGATACCCACCACTGCCGCCTTGATGCGCAGATTGATGTCCTTGGAAACCAGCGTCACGCGCCGGTTGGGATACTTCTGTTGCAGTGCCAGGGTGGTACCGAGGATATTGTTGTCAGGTTTATTGCCGGGTAAGGTGTCCGGCAGCAGCGAGGGCAGCGGGTCCGTCTGAAAGAACAGGCGTCCGGTGATCAGCGCGGCGGTACGGAGGGAGCGATGCTGGCCGGGGATTACCAGACCCGCGTCAATTTCCGATTTGCTCGCATTGCGCATCATCTCGTCCAGGAAGCGGCTCACCTGACGCACGTTGCGTGCCGATTCCGACAGGCCCTTTTTGCCGGCATCCAGTTCTTCCAGCGCCGCCATCGGCAGGAATATGTCATGCTCCTCAAAGCGGAAGATGGCGGTGGGGTCGTGCATCAGTACGTTGGTATCGAGAACGTACAGGCGGCGCAACTCGCGGGGTCTTTTCACGCGCGTCCTTCCGGTGCTCAACTCAGGGTCTTGACGGCGTCCAGCACCTCGGCCACATGGCCCTTCACGCTGACCTTGCGCCATTCCCTTCTCAGGATACCCTTGCCATCAATCAGGAAAGTGCTGCGTTCAATACCATGAACCTTGCGACCGTACATATTCTTTTCTCTCATGACGCCAAATAATCTGCAGAGTTTTTCATTTTCATCGGAAAGCAGGTCGAACCTGAAATTATATTTGACGCGGAAGTTTTCGTGTGACTTCAGACTGTCACGGGATACGCCGAGTATCACGGTATTGAGCCGCTTGAATTTTGTCTGGTGATCGCGGAAATCCCGGCCTTCGAGCGTGCAGCCCGTGGTGTTGTCCTTGGGATAAAAATACAGCACCACATTCCGGCCCTTGAACCCGGAGAGTCGCACAGCCTTGTCGGCGGCGGCAGGGAGCTCGAAATCAGGGACTTTTCTACCGACGGATACCCTAGTCATGCTCACACCTCATAATCAGCAGTATTGAGCCCGCATCGTGTGCCGCCAGTATCGTCTGGTGCCGACAGGATGCACAAAAACAGGCGGCATGATAGCGCCGTCACGGGATTATCGGTGAGTGCGGGAGCAGGCCTGGACGACAATTCTGAATCCGGTCCATTTCAATTTTTGATGGGTTCCATGATGGCGTCCAGGTTCAGGTGGTCGCAGAAATCCATGAATTCCTCTCGCAAGGTGCCAATGTGTATATCCGCCGGTATGTTCACCGCCATTTGCACCGCGGACATGGGGGCACCGGTGTTTGCCGCCGGATAGCTGCGGGTGGCGAGATCGGCGATACCGATATTGCGCTCAGCAAAAAAATTGGCGAGATTAACCATAATGCCAGGTTGATCCAGGCATACCACGTCAACGGCATACGGAAGAAGATTCTGACGCGGTTCGCGCTCGCTGGTGCGGCGCATTGAAACGGTGAGTCCCAGGCGTTTTTCCAGCTTGGGTAACTGGGTTTCCAGCTTGGTGATGGTGTTCCAGTTGCCGGCCACCAGCAGCAGCATGGTGAATTCTCCGCCCAGCACCGTCATTCGGCTTTCCACCACGTTGCAGCCGCAGTCCTTAACCGCACGTGCGATGTCGTGGAGAACACCGGGCCGGTCCTCAGCCAGAGCGGACACCACCAGAAACTGTTTCATTCGGGCTCGCAGCGGACGATCCTGCCTTGGGTGAGCGCGCCAGCAGTTTACCGGGTTTGGCGCGTTGCGCAACCGCGGTGTGGCGACCTTTACCTTGAGCCGGAGGGCCCCGGACCGGTAACATATGCTTTTCCCGTTGGGACAGACGCATGTTTCAGGGCAGCATGGTGGCGCTGGTGACACCCATGGCCGATGACGGCCGGGTGGACTTTGCCGCACTTGAAGCGCTGGTGCACTGGCACGTTGCCGAGGGCACCGATGCGGTGGTCGCGGCGGCTACTACCGGCGAATCGGCCACCCTGGAAACCGACGAGCACATGCGGGTTGTAGAGTGCTGCCTGCAGGCGGCGGCGGGGCGTATTCCGGTTATCGCCGGCACGGGTTCCAATTCCACCGCCCATACCCTGGCCCTGACACGCCTTGCCCAGGAGCGCGGTGCCGTCGCCGCACTCATCGTGGTACCGTACTACAACAAACCGACCCAGGAGGGGTTGTACCGGCATTTTCGTGCCATTGCGGAAGCGGTGTCCATTCCCATCATCGCTTACAACGTGCCGAGCCGTACCGTGGCGGATCTGCTGCCGGAGACCGTCGAGCGACTGGCGGCGTTGTCCAATATCGTCGGCATCAAGGAAGCCACGGGTGAGCTCGAACGCCTGCAGGAAATCCGCCGGCGTTGCGGGGATGCGTTCCAGTTGCTGAGCGGCGATGATGCCACCGCCATGGAGTTCATTCTGCGGGGCGGTCAAGGCGTTATTTCAGTAACCGCCAATGTGGCACCCAGGTTGATGCACGAAATGTGTGCGGCGGCGCGCAATGGCGACCGCAAGAAAGCCGGGATGCTCAACCAGCGGCTTGATACACTGCACAAGCAACTGTTTGTGGAGAGCAATCCGATTCCGGTCAAATGGGCGCTCGCCGAGATGGGACGCATACCAGCGGGCATCCGTTTGCCACTCACATCGCTTGCGCGTGAATACCACGGCAACATACGCGCCGCATTGAAGTCGGCGGGCGTGTTGTAGAGAGTCGCTACTCATTGGATACAGATCATCATGGTTAAATCACTTAAACTTTCAAGTGCGCTCGTTACTATTGTCCTGGCCGGTTGCAGTACGCTCACCTGCGGTGATCCGCATCCCTATTTGCACAGCGTGGCGCACCCGCCGCTCAAGGCGCCGCCGGGGCTCAGTGTGCCTGCTCCTGATCCCGCCTATTACATAGCGCCTACTGCCGCCGGTCAGGGTCAGCGCACGAACCGGGATGCGGCCGGCGCCTGCCTGATCAACCCGCCCCAGGTGGTGTTACTCCAGCCTGCGGCAGTGGTTCAACCCAAGCCGCGTGCCGTTACGCCGCAGCGCGGCAGCATGAATCCAGCGCCTGCGAAAGCACTGCCGGCCGCAAAACCCGCCGTCAAAGAAAATACACCGGTGCCGTCCGCTGCCACCACTGTCCCGCCGCCTTCGGTTGCGGGCCCAGGGCGCATGCGGTAATCTCCCGCGCCTTTTCCTGCAAAGTTGGTGGTACCGAGCTGGACAGTCCGCCAGGGAGGGCTCTGAGTAGCGGCAGAAAGAGTTTGCGGAGAGGTGTCCGAGCGGGTGAGCCGGAGCGAAATTGATCCGGTGAATCAATTTTGCCGGCGAACGCGAGGCAGGGATGCCGAGCTGGACAGTCCGCCAGGGAGGGCCCTGAGTAGCGGCAGAAAGAGTTTGCGGAGAGGTGTCCGAGCGGTCTAAGGAGCACGACTGGAAATCGTGTATGCGGCGACCCCGCATCGCGGGTTCGAATCCCGCCCTCTCCGCCAAATTTGTGGAAATACAGCGAACGACCCCGCCTGCTGTGTCATTATGAAAGTTTCATGGCAGCCTGCGCCGGCTCCCTCGCGACGACAAGCTGTGAACCCCGTCAGACCCGGAAGGGAGCAGCGGCAGCAGTGGCCTCGTGTGCCGGGGTGCGGCTGACGCAGGTTGCCACCTTTACTCCTGCGGGTTCAGGTCCGCGTCTGGTAAAGTAGCCCTACGCCTGCATGGTGCAAGCCTCTGTCACGCAATCAGGTATCGAATGTCCTATCAGGTATTGGCAAGAAAGTGGCGCCCGCGCACATTCGCGGAGATGGTGGGCCAGGAGCACGTGCTCAAGGCGCTCATCAACGCCCTTGATCACAACCGCCTGCACCATGCCTTCCTGTTCGCCGGCACCCGCGGCGTGGGCAAGACCAGCATCGCGCGCATTCTGGCAAAGTCGTTGAATTGTGAAAAGGGCGTGAGTTCAAAACCCTGCGGCCAGTGCGACGCCTGCGTAGAGATTGATACTGGCCGCTTTGTGGATCTGATTGAGGTGGATGCCGCTTCGCGTACCAAAGTGGATGATACCCGTGAACTTCTGGACAACGTGCAGTATGCGCCTACCCGCGGCCGCTACAAGGTGTACCTGATTGACGAAGTACACATGCTGTCCACCCATTCCTTCAATGCGCTGCTGAAGACGCTGGAGGAGCCGCCGCCACATGTGAAATTCCTGCTGGCCACCACCGACCCACAGAAGCTGCCGGCGACCGTGCTGTCGCGCTGCCTGCAGTTCAACCTGAAACGGCTGCCGGGGAATCTGATCCAGGGATATCTGCAGCACATTCTTGGCGCAGAAAAAATCAACTATGAACCGGCGGCGTTAGCACTGATCAGCAGTGCGGCGGACGGCAGCATGCGCGATGCCTTGAGTCTGCTGGACCAGGCCATCGCCCATGGTGGTGGTACGCTCAAGGAGCCGGAGGTGCGTGCCATGCTCGGCACCATCGAGCTCAGCCATTTGCGCACCCTGCTCGATGCGGTGGTAAAAAAGGATGGCAAAGCGCTGCTTGCAGTGGTTGCGGAACTGGACGGGCAGGCGCCGGATTACGAGCTGGTACTGGCTGACCTGGCTGCGTTTCTGCAGCGTCTGGCGCTGGTACAGGCCGTACCCGAGGCAGGTGCGGATTACAGCGACGCCACCGATCTGCGGACACTGGCGCAGCAACTGAGCGCGGAAGACGTGCAGCTCTATTATCAGATTGCCTTGCTGGGCAAGCGCGACCTGCTGCTGACGCCTTCGCCGCGTGGCGGCTTTGAAATGACCCTGCTGCGCATGCTGGCGTTCGCGCCACAAGCGCCGAGCGGTGACAAAGCGGCTATCCCGCGGGCGACGCACGCGGCCGAGGGTCCCACCGGCGGCACCGTAAAATCTACCGGCACGGCGGCAGTGGAAGCGGTGGTTGCCGCCGGGCAGTCCGCGCAAGCCTGGCAGGAACCGGATTGGATGGGCTTGGTGGAATGCCTCGAACTCAAGGGCGCAGCGCAGCAACTGGCGCTCAACTGTGCGTACCGGTATCGCGAAGGCAGTGTGCTCCACCTGGAGCTGGATGCCGCGCACCAGCACATGGCAACGGAGCAACTGGTGACCCGTATGCAGGAATCGCTGTCGCGCCATTATGGCGAGGCGCTGAGGGTCCGCATCCAGCCGGTATCCGGTAATCTGGAGACGCCTGCAAAACTCGACAAGCGCCGCCAGGAAGAACATCTCAAGGCGGCGCAGGCGGCTATCGTGGCAGATCCCAACGTGCGCAATCTATGCGAAGCCTTCGGTACACAGGTGAATCCTGCACTGGTAAAGCCGGCGGATTGAGGCCGGCAAGAGGTGGGCAAACCATGAAAGGTGGATTGAGCGGTCTGATGAAACAGGCCCAGCAATTGCAGGTGAACATGCAGAAAGCCCAGGAAGAGCTGGCACGCATGGAAGTCACCGGCCAGGCAGGCGGCGGCATGGTCAGCGTGGTGATGAGCGGACGCCACGAAGTGCGTCGCGTCACGCTTGATCCCAAGCTCATGGGTGATGACAGAGAAATGCTGGAGGATCTGCTGGCCGCGGCAGTGAACGACGCGGTGAACAAGATCGAGGCGCTCATGCGGGAGCGCTTCTCGGGACTCACGGCAGGCATGGCCTTGCCCGGCGATATGAAGTTGCCCTTCTGAGACCATGGCCTATACGCCGCTTCTGCAACAGCTGATGGACTCACTGCGCTGCCTGCCGGGCGTGGGTCCCAAGTCGGCGCAACGCATGGCATTCCATCTTTTGGAACGTAACCGTGAGGGCGCGATGGCACTTGCCGGGGCGCTGGAAGCAGCGGTAAACGGCATCCGTCACTGCGAGCGCTGCCGCATGCTCACCGACAAGCCGTTATGCGAAATTTGCGCGTCCACGAGGCGCGATGCCAGTGTGTTATGCGTGGTGGAGACCCCGGTGGACGTTTATGCCATCGAGAGCGCCACCGGCTTCCGTGGCAGGTATTTCGTGCTCATGGGGCATTTATCGCCCCTGGATGGCATAGGGCCCCAGGAGCTGGGGCTGAGCCAACTGGAGGCCCGTCTCGCTGAAGGCGGCATTGCCGAGTTGATACTGGCCACCAATCCGACCGTGGAGGGCGAAGCTACGGCACACTTCGTGGCGGAATTGGCGCGTGCCCGCGGTATCCGCGCCACGCGCATTGCTCACGGCGTGCCTCTGGGCGGTGAACTGGAGTTTGTGGACGGTGGTACGCTGTCACATGCGTTCAGCGGCCGCCAGGATGTTCCTTAGGAGGAAGCATGACAGATTGCCTGTTCTGCAAGATGGTACAGGGTGAGATCAAGCCCGATACGGTCATGGAAACGGAAGACCTGATTGCATTCCGCGATCTCCACCCGCAGGCGCCTACGCATATTCTGGTGGTGCCGCGCAGGCACATCCGCACTCTCAACGACCTCACACCCGCCGATGCGGGACTCCTCGGTAAAATGGTGCTGGCTGGGCAACAGATTGCACGGCAGGAGGGCATCGCCGAGGCCGGTTACCGCCTGGTGATGAACTGCAACCAGGGCGGTGGTCAGACGGTTTTCCACATCCACTTGCACCTCTTGGGCAGGCGTCTCATGACCTGGCCGCCAGGGTAATGCTGCCATCATGCTGGCAGCAGCGCGCTGAAATCACACCGTTTGCGACGGCGATGTCATTGCACAGCCGGCCTCCTGTTTATGCAGGCAGTCCGCACAGCGGCATCCGCACCTGATTGCCGCGGACGAGATGTGAGTCACGACCCAAGATGCTGCAGCCGGCGTATTGCCCCGCGGACGTTTCCAGTGGCAGGTGACGGCCGAAATTGCCGGCGATAATTTCGCTGTACGCAGGTGTCATGGAGTGCGGTGCACAGCGCCGGAGAGTGCCTGCAGGCGCGCGATTCGCGAGAGCGCCGGCGGATGCGAGTCATGACAGGCGGAATACCAGGAATCAGGCGTGAGCGTGGCGGCGTTGTCACGGTAGAGTTTCACCAGCGCACGGATCAGCGCCATGGCGTCCGTCTGGCGGCTGGCGTACGCATCCGCCTCGAATTCATGCCGACGCGACCAGGCGGAACCCAGAGGTTCCAGCAGGAACAGGAATGGCGGCGCCAGCAGCGTGAACAGCAGCAATGCCATGTAGGCGGAAGGCTGTGGTACCCCCAGACCATGATAGAACCAGGCGCTTGCTGCCAGCCAGCCGAGTATCGCCAAGCCCGCGAGACTCATGCTGGCGGTGACCGCGAGCCGCTGGATGACATGCTTGAGGTGGAAGTGGCCCAATTCGTGGGCGAGTACCGCCTCGATTTCCTCCGCTTCGAGGTTGTCCATGAGGGCGTCGAAGAACACGATGCGCTTGTTGCGCCCGAAGCCGGTGAAATAGGCATTACCATGGGCGGAGCGCGTGGAGCCGTCCATCACGAATACACCCCGGCTGGCGAAGCCACAGCGCGCCAGCAATGATTCGATGCGCTGTTTCAGGCTCGCATCTGTCAGCGGCGAGAATTTGTTGAACAGCGGCGCGATGATCACCGGATACGCCCAGGTGAGCAGCAAGCTGAATCCCAGCCACAGTATCCATACGTACAGCCACCACAGCCGGCCGGAGCGTTGCATGAGCAACAAAACAGCATATAACAGCGGTACGCCCAGGACGACAGCCAGCAGCAACAGCTTGAACAGATCCAGCAGGTAGGTTTTCACGTGTGTGCGGTTGAAGCCGTACCGCGCCTCGATAGCGAAGGTGGAATACGCCCCCAGCGGCAGTTTGATCACGACGTTTATGAGGACGAAACTGCCGGTTACCAGCACCCCGGTATTGAGCAGATTGAGGTCCGCGTGGCGCCAGAAAGCATCCAGCAGCGCGAGACCTCCCCCCAGGGTCCAGAGCAGCGCCAACGCCGGATCCAGTGCCAGATCCAGCAGGCTGAAGCGGGTTTTGCTGACGGTATAATCCGCCGCCTTCTGGTGCGCCGCCAGCTCAATACCGCCGGCGAATGCGTCCGGCACGCGCACGCGCTCGCGGCGTACGTGCCGGATCTGGCGGGCAGCCAGCCAGCCGCGCAGCGCAGTACTGATAAACAGCGCCAGGGTGAAAATCCAGGTCAGAGTGTTCATGGGCGGAACATGTCAGATAGTGCATTGTAAGCGATGGCCGCCGGGATGGGCAGGCCAGGCAAGGCGCGTTAGACTAGTCGCACGCTTTTTACAAGGGCATCCCATGTTGTTGAATGCGGAGAATCTGATCTGGCTCGATCTGGAGATGACCGGCCTCAACCCCGACAGCGATCGCATCCTGGAAATCGCCACCCTGGTGACCGACAAGCAGCTTACTATTCTCGCCGAAGGTCCGGTGGTTGCGGTACATCAGAGTGATGCGGTGCTGGCGGCCATGGGCGAGTGGTGTACGCGCCAGCACAGCCAGTCGGGCCTCACCCAGCGGGTGCGGGAGAGCTGTGCGAACGAGGCGCAGGCTGAGCGGCTCACGCTTGAATTCCTGCGGCAATATCTGCCGCCCGATACCTCACCCCTGTGCGGCAACAGCATCTGCCAGGACCGGCGCTTCCTTGCCCGCCATATGCCGGAGCTGGAAAAGTTTTGTCACTACCGTAATCTGGATGTGAGCACGCTGAAGGTGCTGGCCAAACGCTGGGCCCCGGGCATTTCCGACGGCTTTATCAAGGAATCCAGCCATCTGGCACTGCAGGATATTCGCGACTCGGTAGCGGAGCTCAGATATTATCGCGCGCATTTGTTCCGGCCGGAATTTCTCATGTCGTAAGCGTGCGCAGGTCTCGAAATTTCAATTCTGAACGGTCGTTTTGCGCAGTTCGCCGCGCAATGCCACGATGCCGCCGGTAATGATGAGCAGTGCTCCCGCCCAGAACCAGCCGCCAGGCACTTCGCTCCAAATGAGCCAGCCGTACAGGGCGGCAAACAGGATAGAACTGTAGGTGAAGGGTCCAATCGTGGCGGCGGGCGCCAGCGCATAGCCGCGAGTCATGAGCAACTGCCCGGTCGCCGCCAGTGAGCCCATCAGGATAAACAGCAGAAAATCGTGCGCACTGGGTGTCCGCCATGCCCAGACAAGGGGGATTGCCGAACCAAGCGTGCCGAACAGGCTGAAATAGAACACGATGCGTGTCGGCGGCTCGGTGCGCAATGCACGGCGGATGGTGACCACGGAAAAAGCAGCGGCAATGCCCGATGTCAGGCCGATAAGCGCCGGCCAGGAAATGATACCGCGACCGGGCCTCAATACCAGCACCACGCCAATGAAGCCGATGAGGATCGCCCAGCGCACCTTCACCGGCACATATTCCTTGAGCCACAGGAAGGCGATGAAGGGCACAAACAGTGTGGCCGTCTGGTTGAGCAGCATGGCGGCGGCGATGTGCAGATGTCCAAGCGCATAAAACAGGCAGTACATGGACACAAGTCCCGAGGTGGCGCGCATCACATGCAGGTGCGTATGCCGGCTGCCGAGATGCCGCAGGCTGAGACGCAGCAGCCACGGCAACAGGAATGCCAGCGAGAACAAATTGCGCCAGAACACCATGACCTCGCCGGGCATGTGCACGGACAGCATACGCACCAGCGCACCCATGGTGGAAAAGGCTGCTGCTGCGCCGATAATGTAGAGCGCGCCGCGGGCGGAATGATCTTGGGTCAGGTGCTTCAAGCCGGGGTATGCTCATGGCCCGGGACAGGTAGCGGGCGCATTATTATCGCTTGCCGCTGCGACCGGTGGAAGCACAGCCATGCCTTGCTGAGGGTATTTATGAGTGACATCCTGGGTTTTAGCGCTATCCGTGAGGCGGCCGCGCGCATCGCGCCGCACATATGCCGCACGCCGGTACTGCGCTGTGTCCGGCTGGAGGAGCAACTGGAGGCGGAAGTATTTTTCAAGTGCGAGAACTTCCAGGAAATGGGCGCATTCAAACTGCGCGGCGCCAGCAACGCCATTTTTTCATTGCCTGAAGCAGACGTATCAAAAGGCGTGGCTACCCATTCCTCCGGTAATCACGGTACGGCGGTGGCGCTGGCGGCGAAACGGCGCGGTGTACCCGCCTGCGTGGTAATGCCGGAGAACGCCAGCGCCTATAAGAAACGTGCGGTGGCGGAATACGGTGCCCACATTATTTATTGTGAATCCACCCAGCAGGGACGCGAAGCGGCGCTCGCCAGCTATGTGCAGAAAACCGGCGCGGCGTTGGTGCACCCGTACAACGATCCGGTGGTCATGGCGGGGCAGGGCACGGCCGCGCTGGAATTGCATGAAGACGTGCCCGACCTGCAATTGATATTGGCCCCGGTGGGCGGCGGCGGCCTGCTCTCCGGCACGGCGGTGGCTACGCGAGCGCTTCGGCCTGACTGCAAAGTCATGGGTGTGGAACCGCTGGCTGCCGATGATGCCTGGCGTTCGCTTAAGACCGGTCACATCGAAACAGTGCCGCAGCCAGACACCATCGCCGATGGATTGCGCGCCACCCTGGGTGTGCTTACGTTTGCGGTGATCCGGGATGAAGCGGACGGTATTCTGCGGGTTTCCGAAGAAGCCATCATTGCCGCCATGCGCTTTGTATGGGAGCGCATGAAGATCATCATTGAGCCCTCTTCGGCGGTGGTAGTGGCGGCGCTACAGGAGAGGCTGGTGGAGGTGAAGGGCCGGCGGGTTGGTGTCATTCTCACCGGCGGCAATGTGGATTTGGATCATTTGCCCTGGCGATAAGTTGCAGCCACGGGGGAAAATCATCGGCCCTGGCCTGACACCGTGAGCGTTATGCTGTAG
This sequence comes from Natronospirales bacterium, assembly GCA_021792635.1. GTDB lineage: Bacteria > Pseudomonadota > Gammaproteobacteria > Natronospirales > REEB76 > REEB76. The sequence continues at coordinate 164,696 of JAJYUH010000002.1, forward strand.
TCTAAATGTCTTGATGAAAATGTTCCGGAGATTATAGTATGCGGACCGTGATGATGTTGATTCTGGTGACCGCTGGCACGCTGATCAGTGTGACGGCGCTCGCCGGTCCGCCGGCTTCCAAGCCGGTGGATGTACGCGACCTCATGAGTGTCACCCAGTTTGACCAGACCGGTCTCAACAAGCTGTCACCCGGCGAGCTTGCAGCGTTCAATGCCTGGCTGAACCGGTACCTGAGCGCACGTGCTCAGGCTGTATTTGCTCCTCCCGTCGCGCAGGCGGTTTCGTCACCGGCTGCCGCGGTGCCGGCAGCGGCTACCCGGTCCGCGGCAGCCGGTTTCGGCGCGGACACCATGGCGCCCAGAGAAAGTGCTGATGCACCCAGGCATATTGAAACGCGCATCGCAGGCCTGTTCACCGGCTGGACGGGTGATACGGTTTTTCCGCTGGAAAACGGCCAAGTGTGGAAACAGGCTGCATCAGGCTATTACACCGACACGCGCCTGAATCACCCGCGGGTGGTTATCAAAAAGCTGGTATTCGGTTACCTGCTGACCCTGCCGGGGCACAGCGAAACTGTGTTTGTGCGCCGCATCAAGTAGGAGGACGGCTGCTTGCGTGGCGTGCAGGAAAACATTCTTGCTGATCTGCGCCTGAGCATGCGCCCCGGCTTGCGGGAAGATGCCGCGAGCCTGCATGCACTCATCCGCGGCATCCTGGAAAGCTATGGATTGCCGCCGGATCGGGAAGACATGGACGCGGATATGGATGATGTCGAGACTTTCTACCATGCGCACGGTGGATTATTCATGGTACTGGAGGATTTCAACGGCGCGCTGGTGGGAAGCTGCGGCGTGCTGCCGCGGTCTCATGAGCGGTGTGAATTGCGCAAACTGTATCTGGTCCACACCTTCCGCGGATACGGTCTGGGGAAACTGCTGCTGCGGAGCGCCATGGACTGGGCTAGAAACCGGGGATTCCTGGAGATGGAGTTGCATACCGCGGCCAGGCTCAAGGAAGCCGTGGGGCTTTACCGGCAATTTGGGTTTGAGCGCAGCGGACTGAAGGGTGCAACTGACTGCTGTGAATTGTATTTCCAGTGCAAGCTTGCCCCGGTATCCGGCGATGAGCCAGGGAAGGCGCGAAGCGCCGAGGCGAAGAGCCTGCGGTAGCCCCAGCGGCCGTAGCACAGCGTCCGCGTGGTGCGAAGGCCGCGCCGGGGCGTAAAGCCAGGGTGGAGGAAACCGTGCGAAGTAACGGTTTCCGAACGCCGGGCGTGCCGCAGCAAAGGAATGGGCCGTCGCTGGAGCGAGTGGCCGGGACGCCGGGACCGTACCGGCCATCACGAGCGACGCGACGCTATCGCTGACGACAGCCTGTGGGGGCATAGCACGATGCGCAAACATACATTCCCGTATCCATTCACGCTACCCGCCGTGGCGGCGCGTGGTGCATCCGCATCTGGCCCGATATCACACCCAAGAGTGAGGTCACTCAGACTCCACGAAAAAATCAGCATATCTGTTTTTGGATTCGCCCTGACTGCGCTTGCGGCATTTGTACCGGCTGTCAGCCATGCCGGCAATAACGCGGACCGCATACTGGGCGTATGGCTCACGCAGGATGGCAAGGCCAGGGTGCAAGTGGTTGAGGAACAGGGTATCTATGATGGCCACATCATCTGGCTGAAGCAGCCGCTTTATCCCGCCAATGACCCGCATGGCATGGGCGGTAAACCCAAAGTGGATCGCAGGAATCCGCACCAATCCCTGCGCGGACGCCCCATCATCGGTTTGCCGCTGGTAAGCGGTTTCCATTATGCCGGTGACGGTGAGTGGGACGGCGGCATCATCTACGATCCGGAAAACGGGACAACCTACCGTTGCACGATAACGTTGACGCCGGATGGTACGCTACGGGTGCGCGGCTACGTGGGGATTCCACTCTTCGGCCGCACCACCGTGTGGACGCGCATCACGATGCCGGATTCACATGCTCCCGTTGCCATAGTTCATTAAAGAAGCGGGCGATCCTGGCTCAACTCCGCGGCGGTTGTGCGGGTGCTGGAGGCGTGCGGGTTGCGCCGGTTTGAGCCTGAATCTGCTGGTCCATTTTCTGTTGCTCCGCTTGCAGCACGTTCTGCACCTGCTTGGCTTTGTTGAGATCCTGGATATAAGGCTCAAAAACGGTTTTTCTGGGTGCTTGCGAGGATTTTCCCGCGGATACATTGCCGGAATTATTGCTTGAACCGCACGCCGTCAGCAGAAGCAGTAAACTGAGCGGGAGTAGCATTCCAATTACCGGTATTTTCATTTGCAGCTCTCCTGCCTGATTATACTCAGGTAGTCCAGAACCCCAGGTGTTTAAGCAACAAAACCATAACCCCATAGCAGAGCAGCATGACCGCGATGGCCAGCATCAATGCCAGCGGAAAACCCAATTGCTGCCTGATAAGCAGCGGCAGGGCCAAAAACAGCGTCAACGATGGCAGTACCAGCCAGAATATGTTCCAGGACAAGGCCACCACTTTGGCGTCATCACGGGTGTCCAGGTACAACCACACCATGGCGAGAATGGATACCAAGGGCAGTGAAGCCAGCAAGCCGCCCCAAAACGGCAAACGCTTGGCTACCTCCGACACCGCGACAATAGTAACGGCTGACAGCAGTAACTTCACGAGGTAGTAAATCATTGTCTGTATTTCTCCATGGCGGTTTCAGGAAAGCGCATCATCATCACCGAAATTGTCCGCCTGGTACCGGAATAGTTGCAGCGACGCTGACCAATAGGCTGCGCCGAGGCCGGCTTTCTGCATAAGCTGATCAAAAAAATCGCCGGCGTCTGGCAGGGTCTCCCAGACGCTGGGCAGGAAAGTCGCACGCCGTGCACCTTCCTGCACGATCAGACCGTCTTCTCCCGGTTGCAGCAGCTGCAGCAGCTCGGCGCGGTTGCGTGCGGTAATCGGTACTGCGGTGGAAAGTACTGAGATTTCGATGTGCAAGCCAGCCAATTCCGGCTGAGTCAGCGCTGGAAAACGCGGATCCTGGAAAGCCGCGGCCCGGGCATTATGAATAACATCCTGCAGAAGCGGACGCGTTGCTTCCAGCGTGCCGATACAGCCGCGCAGCGCGCCGTGCCGTTTCAGAGTCACGAAGCTGGCATGTTTTTCATGCAACACCGCATCGGAATTGTCATTCTCAAATGACAGCCGGTTCCCCGTAAGGGTGCGCTCGATGGACTGGCGCGCGGCCCTGAGCAGAGTCGCACGTGCGTCGGTGTCAAGTGCCATGGAATGCCCAGGCGCCGTAGCCGACCACGCGACCGCGTGTGCCGGCGGTGTCGCCGGAATTGCGCAAGTCAAGCCGGCTAATGTGTAGACCGCGCGCACGCGCCACGCTCAATAGGCCATTGATGGGGTAGGCGCCGCAGGCCCGCTGGTCTTCAATGGGAACCCGCAGCGTTTCAATGCGCCGCGCCGTGTCCTCATCCAGTTCGCGAGCCGTTTCGTAAGGATGATAATGACTTAAATCGGAACTGATCACGATTAAGGTTTCCGCGCCGCCCCAAAGCGTTTCCAACACTTGGGCGACCTCTGCGGGCTGCGTCCAGCCCACCACCAGCGGTACCAGGGTAAAGTGTCCAAGCTGTACCTGCAGAAAGGGCAGATGCACCTCCAGACTGTGTTCCAGCTGATGCGCCGCATCCGAGCAGTGTATCTGCGGCAGGTCCTGAATGCGTGCGATGGCCGCATGATCCAGCGGGATATCGCCCAGCGGCGTGCGGAAGAAGTCCGTGCTGGGCAACGCCAGGCCGCGCACCGCCACCCGGTGGGCGGGGCCCAGCAGCACCACGCGCTGGATCATCTCCGCGACGGTGGCAATCCGGTTGTAGGCCCGCGCGGCAATGGGGCCGGAGTATGGGTACCCCGCGTGGGGTGCGATCAGCGCCTTGGGGGCCGGGCCGTCCGCAGGGTTTTCAGTCAGCAGGCGCAGCAGCATGGCACGCAGCTCAGCGGCGTCAGCCGGGTAGAACAGGCCGGCGGTAGCTGCGGGACGTATGGCAGGGGTCACAGTCATATACTTAAGCTTAGTACGAAACGGACCGCATGATGAAAGTTCCATCCACAACCGTTATCTCCACCCGATACTGGCATGGGCTGGCGGATGGCAAGATTCAGTGCGATGTCTGCCCGCGCGCCTGCAAGCTCAATGAAGGGCAGCGGGGGCTTTGTTTTGTGCGCGGCCGCGAGGGTGGCCAGGTCAAGTTATTCAGCTATGGTCGCTCCAGCGGTTTCTGTGTCGATCCCGTGGAGAAGAAACCGCTGAATCATTTTTTGCCCGGCACGTCGGTGTTGTCTTTTGGTACGGCCGGCTGCAATCTGGCCTGCAAGTTCTGCCAAAACTGGGACATGTCCAAGTCCCGCGAAATGGATACGCTTGCCGATCTCGCCATGCCGGAAACCCTGGCGCAGACCGCACATGCGCTTGGCTGTGCAAGCATGGCTTATACCTATAACGACCCGGTAATTTTCATGGAATACGCCATGGATGTGGCGGATGCCGGACATGAGCTGGGCGTTAAATCCATTGCCGTCACCGCCGGTTATATGTGCAGGGAACCCCGCCATGAATTTTATCGGCACATGGACGCCGCCAATGTGGACTTGAAGGCATTCACGGAAGATTTCTATCACAAAATCTGCGGTGGTCATCTGCAACCGGTGCTGGATACACTCATGTATCTCAAGCACGAGACCAGGGTGTGGTTCGAGATCACCACCTTGTTGATCCCAGGCGAAAACGATTCCGAGCGGGAAATCGAGGGCCTCACTCAATGGGTGATGGAGAATCTGGGAGCGGATGTGCCGCTGCATTTCACCGCCTTCCATCCGGACTGGAAGATGTTGGACAGACCGGCGACACCTCCCCCAACACTTACCATGGCGCGCGACATCGCGGTGAAGAACGGCCTGCGTTATTGTTACACGGGTAATGTCCATGACAGCATGGGCGGCAGCACCTATTGTCATCAATGCGGTATACGGCTTATTGAGCGTGACTGGTATGAGCTTGGCGAATGGCAGCTCGACGAGCATGGCCGGTGCCGGCATTGTGGCACACCTTTAGCGGGCGTCTTTGATGGCAAACCGGGTCATTGGGGGAGGAAGCGCATGCCAGTCAGCATCCATGCTGTGAATCAGGATGTCCCCTGAATGCGCAACACTTGCGGTTATGAGACGATAGTTACTATAAACTGGTAACGGCCTGGCAAAGAGCGGGGTTCCTGTTTTAACCACACGGGCGCGGGTGCAAAATGGCGAGGAAGCCCGTGTTTTTTTGATACGTGCTCCGCGGTCAAAGAATGCCTGTGTGATAATTTGTGGATAATTGAACCAGGAATGCCGTATGCATATTGAAAGCGAAAAATTTTACCATATCCATAAGCATAACTCACCAAAATGGGTCGAGAACACAACCTTCGCCTTCGGAGAGGATCCCAACAACTCCTGGCGTGCTTTTGAGGTGGCGCGTCGCGGTATCACCAACCCGGAAACAAATGAAGTTTTCACCGTTGACCTGGTCGCGTTCCGCGCGTTGCATGTATATCGCAGACATGGGAAAAAAGACCCGCATCTGAGCTTTTATCACTACAATCCGATTATGACGCTGGCGGAAACCCTGGATAGCCTGTTTCTGTCCACGCGCATGGTGCGGGAACTGATTTTTGAGGAGATGCGCCGGCAGACGTATCCGGACCTGCCGTCCCGCACCAGCTGCATCTGGCTAATTCCCGAAGATGAGCGTGCGGTGCGCTTCTGGCTTGAGAATATGCGCGGTGACCATAAAAAGGTATTCCGCGTCAGGGCCACGGGTGAGATGCATCGCGCTCCACAGCAGGTAGTGATGGGCGATACCATTTCTCTGGCGGAATGGCGCAAGCGTGCGATGGATTACTGGAATGGCGTGGATGTGGAGTCGTACGATGATGAAATCACCTGCAACGGAGAGATTGAGGTGCTGGAGGAATTGCCCGTCACCAACTTCTGATCAGTCTTTGGTGAATATTTTTGGCAGCAATGCCAGCGCGTGCCACAGTCCCGTCAAACGCCGCGTGGCGCCTTGGCCGTGCAGCGCCAGCAGAATCCCCTTGATTCCCTGATAAGTCTTCAGGTCATAGGGCATCCAGAATGGCTGGTGCCGGGCAAGCTGGAACCAGTCGCTGACGATCACTTTGGGGGCGGTGACCGCCTCGAAGGCGAACTGGCCATGGCCGCGGCCTATCCCAGAATCTCCCAAGCCCCCCCAGGGCGTTTCCGTGAGGCCATGGGAGAGCAGGTGATCATTGATCATGACCGCGCCGGCGCGGATCTGTTCCGCGAGGCGTACCGCCTTATTCAGATCGCGGGACCACACGGAACCGGTCAGTGCATAAGATGAATCATTGGCAAGACGCACGGCTTCCGCCTCATCCTCCACAGGCATGACGCCAAGTACCGGTCCGAATGTTTCTTCACGCATCAGCGCCATGCGGTGATCCACGTGGGTGAGTACCATGGGTGGAATGAAATGTGGATTGTCCGTGCCCGCCGACCCGGCTTTGGCGGCTACGGTGGCGCCATTTTCGCAAGCTTCCCGAATATGGCGCTGTACCGTGCTCACCTGCCGCTCGGTGCACAGCGCGCCTACATCCACATTGAATGCGGTGTCACGACCGACGCGCAAGGCTCCCACTTTTTTTGCAAGGCGTTGCAGGAAAGGCGCATACACCTCCTTATGCACATAAATGCGTTCCACGCCGGCGCAGGATTGGCCGGCATTAGACATGCCCGCCCATACGGCGCCGGCGGCGGCACGTTCCAAGTCCGCATCGGCACACACGATCATGGCGTCTTTGCCGCCCAGTTCCAGTGATACGGGCGTGAGCGTCCTGGCGGCTTTTTCCATGAGGAGTCTGCCGACAGGCACGGAACCGGTAAAAAACAGCTTGTTCACCCCACCGGGTTCGAGAAACAGGTCGCCGCAGAGCGCGGCATCCGTGTTCACATGCTGAAACACGTCCTGCGGCAGTCCGGCGAGCCGGAAAAGCTCCGCAATCTTGAAGCCCACCGGCAGGGTTTCGGGTGCGGTCTTGAACACCACGGTATTACCGGCCAGCAGCGCCGGCACAATCTCGTGCATGGGAATGCCGAAAGGGTAATTCCAGGGTGAGATGATGCCGACCACGCCCCACGGCAGATGATACAGCGTGCTGCGTTTGCTGAAGAACAGCATGGAACCGTTCCGCAGACGCCGCGATTGCAGGAATTGCGCCGCATGTTTTTCGTACCAACGGCTGCCGATTACGCCGGGCATGACTTCGGTGGCCAGTGCCTCAACGCGTGTCTTGCCGACGCAATCCGCAATAATCTGCGCAACGTCATCGGCCTGGGCCAGCAATATATTCCGCATGCGGTGAATGCAGCGCTGGCGTTCCAGCAGCGATGTACCCGCCCAGGCAGGCTGTCGAACACGCGCCTGCCGAATCGCCGCGCGCACCGCATCCGCCGTCTGTTCCGGGTATTGGCCGATGATCTCGCCGCTGGCGGGATTACGCACCGTGACTGATTTCAAGGCAGGCGGCCGGGGTTGGGCGCTCATGACAGTGGCCAGCGGACGGAATTATTCATCATGGCCCGGAGCGTGCCCCAACGCAAGGATTGCGGCAGGGGTCACTGCATTCAGAACATGAGTTGCACAGGTTGCCTGACGACATCAAAGGCGACGATGGCGCGCTCACCCTCGCCGCGGAAGGGATAGACATAGTGGATGTAGTAGGGTGGGAACAGGATCAGATCGCCGGTATCGGGATGCAGCCGCCGGGTGAGGCTGATGGCGTGATAATGCGCGGCAGGATGGGGGTTCAGGAATTCGATGCAACCCTGGGGCTTCGGTTTTTCTGGGACTTCGACGTAGTACACGCCGCTGACAAGATTATCATGCGTGGGATGCATATGGGGCGCCTGCCAGTCGCCTGCGGAGAGGATATTGGCCCAGGAAACCAGACGTGTCCTGACCCCCCTGATCTGTTCACCGTAAACCTTGGCAAGGTAGCGTTCCACGCCCGGCAGAATAACCTGGTCGCGCAAGGTCCGGATGGCGGACTCCGGGCGATTCAGGAACATCATCTTTTTGGATGTCTGGTAGCCGCCATAGGTCGTGATCGTGCCGCTTAAAGCTTCATTCTCCTTGCGATCATTGATGTACTGTTCTTTGAGGGAGCGGATAACCGTGAAGGTATCGCGGTTGATCGTATCGAGCCCGGTGTGGTGACTCACCATAACCTGTATGGGAAAGTGATCCTCGAATCGGGTTTCCGTATTGATAGTCACACTCGGTCCCGCGCATTCAGCGTGTTTCACCGGCCAGATACAGCCAGGTTTCAACGACGGTGTCCGGATTGAGGGAGATGCTTTCAATGCCCTGATCCAGCAACCAGCGGGCCAGGTCCGGATGGTCTGAAGGCCCTTGGCCGCAGATGCCAATGTACTTTCTGTGTTTACGGCAGGCCTGGATCGCCAGGCTCAGCATGGCTTTGACCGCGCCATTGCGCTCGTCGAAGAGATGGGCGATGACGCCGGAGTCGCGATCCAGACCCAGGGTGAGCTGGGTCATGTCGTTGGAACCGATGGAGAAGCCGTCGAAATATTCCAGAAATTGTTCCGCCAGCACGGCGTTGGAAGGCAACTCGCACATCATGATGAGTTTCAGCCCCCGTTCGCCGCGTTTCAGGCCGTTGGTAGCCAGGATCTGCGTCACTTTCTCTGCTTCATCCAGGGTACGCACAAAGGGAATCATGACCTGTACGTTGCTGAGCCCCATGTCCTCGCGGACTTTCCTGAGCGCCTTGCACTCCAGCGCGAAACATTCGCGGAAGCCCGGGTCAATGTAGCGTGAGGCACCGCGGAAACCGAGCATGGGGTTTTCCTCATGAGGTTCATATTGACGGCCGCCGATGAGGTTAGCGTATTCGTTGGATTTGAAATCGGAGGTGCGCACAATCACCGGTTCCGGTGCAAATGCCGCAGCGATGGTGGCGATACCTTCCGCCAACCGTCCCACGTAAAAACTCACGGGATCAGGGTAACCGGCGATACGCTCCCGAATCTGCTGTTTGACGTCGGCAGGCTGTTGTTCGAGGTTGAGCAGGGCCTTGGGATGCACACCGATCATGCGGGTGATGATGAACTCCAGGCGCGCGAGGCCGACGCCTTTATGGGGAATACCGGCAAAATCGAAAGCCCGTTCCGGATTGCCGACGTTCATCATGATCTTGAGCGGCGCCTGCGGCATTCTGTCCATGCTGAACTCACGCCGCTCGAATTCCAGCTTGCCGTCATAGATGAAGCCGGTATCGCCCTCGGCGCAGGATACGGTTACCGGCTGCCCATCCTGGATGATTTTGGTGGCATTGCCGCAGCCCACCACCGCCGGAATACCCAATTCACGGGCGATGATGGCGGCATGACAGGTGCGCCCGCCGCGGTTGGTGACAATGGCGGCAGCACGCTTCATGATGGGCTCCCAGTCGGGGTCGGTCATGTCCGTCACCAGCACATCGCCCGGTTGGATGCGGTTCATCTCGCTGAGGCTGTGAATGACTCTGGCGGTGCCAGCACCGATTTTCTGACCGATGCTGCGGCCCTCGGCAATCGCCTTGCCGCGCGCTTGCAGCCGGTAGCGTTCGATGCTCTGGGCTTTTTTGTTTTTAACCGTTTCCGGTCGCGCCTGCAGAATGTAGAGCTTGCCATCGGCACCGTCCTTGGCCCATTCGATGTCCATGGGCCGGCCGTAATGTTTCTCGATGGCGACCGCCTGTTTCGCCAGCATGATCACATCCTCGTCGCTGATGCAGAAGCGTGCGCGCGCCTCAGCATGCACGTCAATGGTTTTAACCGATGGACCATTGGCGTCACCCTCGGCATAAACCATCATGACCATCTTGCTGCCGAGGTTACGGCGAATAATGGGGTACTTGCCCGCCGCAAGCGCCGGCTTGTACACGTAGAACTCATCCGGGTTCACGGCACCCTGTACCACGGTCTCACCCAGACCGTAGGAAGCGGTAATGAATACCGCCCTGTCAAAGCCCGATTCGGTATCCAGGGTGAACATGACGCCGCTCGCGCCCAGATCGCTGCGTGCCATGCGTTGAATGCCGGCGGAGAGTGCCACCTGAGCGTGGTCGAAACCGTGATGTACGCGGTAGCTGATCGCGCGATCGTTGTACAGTGAGGCGAAGACGCATTTCACAGCGTGCAGCACCTGCTCCATGCCGTGCACGTTGAGGAAAGTCTCCTGTTGACCGGCGAAGGAGGCATTCGGCAGATCCTCGGCAGTGGCGGAGGAGCGTACCGCCACGGAAATCTCCTTGCCGGAATGTTTCAGCAGGCTGTCGTAGGTGATACGGATGGCTTGTTCAAGCGCGGCAGGAAATGGAGTTTCCATAACCCATTGGCGGATGCGTGCGCCGGTATCAGCCAGTGCCGCCGTATCATCCACGTTAAGCTTGGCGAGTTCCTTATTGATGCGTGTCACCAGGCCGTCGTGAGCGAGGAACTCGCGGTAAGCCTCCGCCGTGGTAGCGAAGCCGCCCGGGACCGAAACCCCCAGTTTGGCAAGATGACTGAGCATCTCGCCCAGGGAAGCGTTCTTGCCGCCTACCCGGTCCACATCATGCATGCCCAGTTGTTCGAAGCCGATCACGTAACGCTGATTCATTGACGAGTCCTTAGCGCCTGAATACTCTTTCCGCAGGGATATACTTGGTTTCTGGCTGCGACCCATCAATAATAAACACAAATTCCTCCATTTTGACCCGCAGCCATGGAAAAACAGCGCACGGTATTCTTTGTTTCGGACCGCACCGGTATCACGGCGGAGGCCTTGGGGCGGAGTCTCATGAGCCAGTTTGACGGGGCCGGGTTCCGGCAGGTCACTCTGCCATTTATCGCCAGCGTTGACAAGGCGGATGCGGCGGTGGCACGCATCAACGCCGCCGGTGCTGAAGACGGTATCCGTCCGGTGGTATTCAGTACCATTGTGGACGACGCAATGCGGGTCATCATCCACCGCAGCGAGGCATTGTGCCTGGATTTTTTCGATGCCTTCATCGGGCCGTTGGAGCGGGAGCTGGGCATGAAGTCTTCCCATACAGCCGGCCGTGCCCACGCCTCGGCGAGCGATGCCGCCTATATAAATCGCATAGAAGCCGTAAACTTTGCATTGGCCAATGATGATGGCATCACCACGCGCAACTATCCCAAGGCGGATGTGGTGCTGGTGGGTGTGTCACGTTCCGGCAAGACGCCCACCTGTCTGTATTTGGCGCTGCAGTTCGGTATTTTTGCCGCCAACTATCCGCTGATAGAAGATGATCTGCAGTGTGGACGCCTGCCGGAAATGTTACTGCCTTTTCGGGAAAAACTCTACGGTCTCACTATCGAACCCGCGCGCTTGCAGCAGATCCGCCATCAGCGCCGCCCGGACAGCCGCTACGCGTCATCTGACCAGGTACGCTACGAAGTGGAACGCGCGGAGAACATTTTTCGGGCCGCCGGCGTACCGCACATGAACACCACTCATCCGTCCATTGAGGAGATCGCCAGCACGATTTTGCATCAGACCGGTATCAAACGCCGTTTCTGATTCAGAGTAGCGTTCGGTACGGCACTACCGGGGGGGGCGAACCGAGCGGGGTCACGCGCCATGTGTGGCGACGCTTTTTGATTGCGTGGGTACACCGGGATTCGTACTGCCACAAACGGATGTGCAATACGGCACCGCCGGGTATCTGATCGTTGCAAGAACGGGCGGGAATGGCCGGGATGTGCATCGTATTTTCACATCGGTGGTTTGTCGAGCCTGGCGCTCCACGTGGTTATGCTATAGTCCCTGTCATGTTTATTGAAGCCGTCGAACAACGTGTACGCCTGGTGCGGCCCCGCAGTTTCGCGGGCCTGATGACGCTTTATGCAAGCAATCATGTGCTCCTGCGGCAACTGCTTGGTAACCTGCGAAATCTGCCGTCCAGATTTGTTTCCACGAGCCCGACGGATCTCAGCGTGCATGTCATATTGAGTGAGCGCAGCCGTTATACCACCACTCTGCACATGACGTATTGGTTTGAGAGGCGGGGGCCCATGTTGAACGACCCCGATCTTCTGTTGCGCATCTACCATGATGCCCGTCTGGCCGAAGCGGTGAGCTATTCTGCACAACCGCAGTATGCGGCCCTCAAAGACCTGCTTTTACCGGGTGCATCCGGGTTGACGCGGCGCTGGTCGCTCAATATTTTTTTGAATAAATGGCTGGGGTATTGTCTGGATCACCGGCATCGTTTCGCATAGCCGGTGATTTTGATACTGCGGCAGAAATGCCATCGCCGTACGGAGACGGTGCGGGCTGCAGAACTGACAAAACCCGGGGATGGGAAAGCGGAGAATAATATTGGCGTCACGCTGATTTCCCGGCAGGCCTGTTGGATGCCTTTCAGAGTACCCGTAATGCGGGTGGCCCAGCAGGGCGGATGGAATATCCGTGCGGTACAGCGGGAGGTGCCGGTATCCGGCACCCATGCATGCCGTTCCGTCTGCAAACCCGGAGCGAGGCCGGGGCACCGCGATCTGCGCTATCCAAAAAGACCTGCACGTGGTTTTCCGGAGAAAAGCGTGCCCGTTGTCTTTGTTCGCTGGGGATTTCTAGTACCCAAGGCCGGTAGTTTTATGGCTTCTTGAATTCTATTATGTTAAGTTAAAGATCAGCAGGATGCCGCAAGGGATGTCCGTCTTGATCATCAGGCTGTTAAAAAACGGCCGGCTCAGGCATCGCAGGCATACACTGCGGCGAGTTGGGAAGGGCCGGGGATCCCCAGCATCCGGTACGGAACGGGTGGAGCGGACGGGAACATGGCTTGGCCCCGGGCCGATACCCGGCGCAGGAATGCAAAGCGCGCAGAGTTCTTACAATAAAAATGGTGAGGGATAAGCAGGCAGCCATGGCCGGCAGGGTTTTTTATCAGCAATTTTTCCGAGGAAGCCTCTTCATGGCGGCGTTTTTTAAAAAGCCAGTAACCGGGAAAGAACATGTTCGGGAAGCAGTCGGCAGCAATCCGGCTCCGGACCAGAATACGAAGCTCGTGGAGCTGTTCGAGAACCGTAACCTGATCAAACGCGAACTGGATCAGGTCACGGCGGAGCGGGATGTGCTCAAGGCGGACGTGGAGGATCTGCGCGCGCGTCACGAAGAACTGCAGCGCCAATTGGCCAGCCTTGAGAAAATGCTGGCGGATGCGGAGCGGGGGCAAAGTGCCATTATCTACTACCGCCTGCGGGCGGTCTGGGACACCTGTCGGCAGCAGCTGCGGGTTCTGGCAGAGGATCTCGGCAGCCGTTATGAAAAGGCCGAACGCGCGGGTTTTGAGGAAAGCTCAGGAAAGGAACGCAGCCGCCGTCTCGATGAACTCGCGCAGCAGTTTGACAAGCTGGAGCGGGACCGCCGCAATCTGAGAAACAGCATGGCTGATTTGCAGAAACAATTGTCGCATCTGCAGAAATTCTGGCATATACGCAAACGTGAGAAAGTGCAGCTTCAAATCGACAGGCTTACCAAGCAATTCAAACCTATCGAGACCATGAAACTGGAGTTGCTGGCCTCAATGGATGGGCTGCGCAAACAGAAGCAGCGGGTGTGGCCGGGTATCAGCGTTGCATCCAGGCGGACCGTCAATTTATGGCTGCTGGCTTTGGCACAGTACCTCTATCTGCATTTCATCGAATACAATATTTCAGAAATGGCGCGCAGCGCAGGCACAAAACCGGTATCGGACGTGAATTTCGGCCTGTTACATGATTGTCTGACCATCGGCAATCACGTATATGAAGTGGTAGTGAAATTGCGTGCCGACAAGGCACGGCCAGAAAAGCTGCGTTTCCGCGCCGAATATCTGCGCCGCACCGTCACCTATGCCTCAGACGCCGACACCATTCCGGAGGAATCCTGCCTGGATTATATTCCGCCGTCTTCCCAGGCGGCGCCTACGATAGACGCCGAAGCCCGGCCGGCGGCCACTAATGTCCTGCGACTGAATTACTGGGACATCCAGAACATTCTGCTCAAGCCGCTGGAGCCCGCGGCAGCGACGGAACCTCAGGCGATAGCTCTCGCTGATTAAGCCTCAGCAGTTTGCTTAAAGCTTTGCCGCGCTTCGCCGCCCTGTTCCACGCACCGATCCGGGATGAAACCATGCTCTCGCCTTGTCCGCTCGCAAGGCATGCCGCACCGGACCGTTGACGCTTTTCAACTCGTTGCGGCGCACACATTTTTGCGGCGCCCAGCCAGGCTGTTTTTCCGCCTGCTGTGATTAAGGCATTTTGGCCATGGCCGGGCTGTTCAGGAAAGACGCGCTTACTTGCTGCCTGCTGCAGCGGTCATGGGAGCGGGCAGGCTGCCCACGTCCAGAGCCGCCATATCGGCAACAATGTGCGCAGTTTCCCGCAGCAGCACGTCGGGTACGAGAGGACTCGAATTGCTGCTGGTGTTATTCCCGCCGGAGTGGGAAGCGCCGGGTTTAGCGTGCTTGCCGTCCTGCGTCAGCTGGTAGGCAGCTTCCAGATTAGCCACAGGCGGCAGCCCTTTCAGCCGGCGCCAGGCATTGGCAAGCGCCAACCTTTCACGATCATGTTCGGTACGCTGCTTTTCCCGTGCGCTCAGCAACAGTGAAACGGATTTCTCATCGCGCTGGGCTTCCAGTTGCCGGATACCCTCCAGATACAGCTTCCAGATTGCATTGTGGGCGATACGCGCATCGTGCAGTTCGGTGAGCTCGGGCAGTGCGCGCGTGAGTCCGAGACGCAGAGGAGTGTAATCTGCCGGCGCGATCCGGTCCCAGGGCAGCGCATCATCCCGGGTCTCTTCGCCGAATTCCTTGGGATTGATGAGCGAGGGCAGAATGATATCGGGCATCACCCCCTTATCCTGCGTGCTTGCGCCGTCCACGCGGTAGAACTTGTCTATCGTGAGCTTGAGCTGGCCGGCGTTCCCGTCGTGTGGCACAAAACGGTTTAAATCTATGAGAGTCTGTACCGTGCCTTTACCATAGGTAACAGAGCCCGCCACGATACCGCGGTGATAGTCCTGGATGGCGGCAGCAAAAATTTCCGAAGCCGAAGCGGTAAAGCGATTAACCAGCACCGCCAGCGGGCCGCTGTAGGCGATATTGCTGTCATTGTCATCATCCACCTCCACGTTGCCGCTCTTGTCGCGAATTTGCACTACAGGTCCATGAGGGATGAACAGTCCTGTAACCTCGGTGGCTTCGAGCAACGAACCACCGCCGTTGTTGCGCAGGTCTATGACCACGCCGCTTACATGCTCGGCTTCCAGTTCCTGCAGCAGCCTGTGTACGTCACGGGCGGTGCTGATGTAATTTTTTTCACCTTCCGCGCGGCCGCGGAAATCAATATAGAAAGCGGGGATGTTGATGATGCCGATCTTGTAGCTGCGGCCGTCATGCCTCACAACCATAATTTTCTTGTGGGCGGCCTGAGCCTCCAGCTTCACCGTCTCGCGCACCAGGCGGATGACTTTTTCCGGGGAACCGGGTGCGGCACCGGCCGGCAGAATCTGCAGCCGCACCACCGAGCCCTTGGGACCGCGGATGAGCTGGACCACGTCGTCCAGACGCCAGCCCACCACGTCCACCATATCTCCCTTGTCACCCTGCGCAACCCCGGTGATACGGTCGTCGGGATGCAGTTCATTGCTCTTGGCGGCAGGGCCTCCCGGAATGATTCGATCCACCCGGGTGTACTCGCCTTCGCTAATCAGAGCGGCGCCGATGCCCTGGAGCTTTAGGCTCATCTCAATCTGGAATTCCTGCGACTGGTCCGGCGAGAAATAGTCGGTGTGCGGGTCCAGGGAGTGAGTGTAGGCATTCATGAAAACATCGAACACATCCTCCGGCGCCACCTGGCGTGCCCGGTAATCAAAATTCTGATAGCGTTTGCGCAGGATATGGGCCGCCTGCTTCCAGGTCTTGCCGGCCAGCAGCAGGCCGATGACATCATTCTTGACGCGTTTGCTCCAGATGTTATCCAGCTTCGATGTGCTCTTCGCCCATGGCGCCTTGTGCCGGTCATAGACGTAATTTTCCTTTACCTTCAAGTCGGGTTCGTGGTCGAGGAGGCTCAGGGCATACTGGATACGCTGCTGGACACGCTGTTGATAGAGGTTGTAAATGGCAAATGCGGGTTTAAGGTTACCGTCCCGTATGGCGTCATCCAGGGTATTGCGATAGGGCGCGAAGCCGGCAATATCAGACTGCAGAAAATAACTGCGATTCGGATCAAGATCTTCAAGATAGTGTCTGAGTATCTGGCGTGAGAGTGCATCATTCAGAGGCTCTTTGCCGTAGTGGTAGCGTGTGAGAATGCCGGCGATGGTTTCATCCACCAGTGTTTCACGCGGCTGGGGGCTGAGTGCCGGCAATGGAGCCAGGACACGGTTTGCGGGCAAGGTAGCAGCGGCATTACCGGCAAGTGTGACGGCAAGTGTGCCGATGGCAATCAGCAGAAAAAGAGGCTTGTGGCGCATCTTGGAGAGACATCCTGTTGGCGGGAGCCGTTTCCGGGGCGGGCACGGCGCGGACTGTGGATTTCAGCAGTTACATATTACTTGGAAGTGGGGTGAGAGTGCGAGCATCTGCTGTGCAAGATGCGACTGCTGTAACGGGGAAGGCCGGCTATCCGCCAACAGGCGACCGCGGGTGGTCTCGACGCTGACCATGAAAGCCGTGCGGATGCGTCCCATGAGCTTGATCGGGGCGATTTTTGACGGCTGTACGCCCCGGGTCATTGGCCAGCCGTCCCCGGCAGTGGCGATCGGGGCGGGACTGAACTTTGAATTTCCGGTTTTGCCCGGCAGTGGACCCGCGTCTGGGCATTTCCCGCGGTGGCGGTGCTGACGGGTATCTTCAAATACGGTTGTGGCGGGTATGCGGGCACTGTTTCAGTGCATCCGGGCCGGTCCGGGAGATGGCGGTTGCGGGGTTTAGCGCCCTGTACTGTCCGGGGCCGATGCTTGGGTACCCGGTTTTTCCGGGAAATTCCGCCAATTCTTAAACCGGATCAGGATAGGCTATGGGACTCGCGCCTATGCCGTGTGTCACACACAGGCGTATGCTACAGTATCCCAGCAATGTGTTGAGACTGCCCCGGGGCAGGGTAAAACCATAAAAATTTTCTCTTCAGACCCCGCAGCTTATTGACTTGGCTAGGTGGATTCGAGTAAAAAACGTGGCCCACTATTGGACGGTGCGTTCGAGTCAATATCTTTAAAAGGCCCGCTATTGGACGGTGCGATGGATGCTACTGGGTGGTTCAGGCTGCCGCAGGGCGTACATGCGCGTTTGTAAACAGCACATACCAAATCCGGTATTGCAGGAGACTTTAAGTGAGTATTCAAGAGCTTATTCATATAGCTGGAGTTTCGGGTGGCATCCTGTACGTGATTATCTTCATCCTGTTGGTGGCGCTAGTCATTATCATTGACCGGACCTGGTATCTCGCGAAGATTGTCAGGCAGGGTGAGCTGATCGCACATACAGTGCTTGAGACAGAGGGTGTGGATCGTGATGCGTTGATGGACCTTGCGGTCCGCACTGCCAAGTATCCACAAGGCGCTGTGCTGGAAGTGGCGCTCAAGTATCCCGATGTCAAGGACCCGGTGCGTCTCGCGGATCTCATCGAGGAAACCATCCTGCTGCAGGCACCGCGCATTGATCGTGGTCTGTGGGCGCTGGATACCATCGTGACACTCGGCCCGCTGCTTGGACTGCTGGGCACGATCGTGGGTATCTTCGAGGCGTTCAAGGTGCTCGGCGCCGCCGACACAGCCCCCACCAAGGTGACCGGCGGTGTGGCCGAAGCGCTCGTGGCCACCGCCGCGGGTTTGTTCGTCGCCATCATTGGTCTCGTATTCTTCAACGGCCTTAACAACCGCGTTCGTCTGATTCTGCATCAGATGGAGGCTATCAAAGTAATGCTCGTCAACCGTCTCACCTGAGAGCGGCCGGGCATGCCCGGAAGACGTGGTTAATCTTCAACTGGCCGTCATACGCGGCCAAGGCAGGCAGTTGCAATGAAGGGTTTCTTTGAAAAAAAGAAAGGAAGAATCGAGATCATCCCGATGATCGACATTATGTTCTTCCTGCTGGTGTTCTTTGTCATGATCACGCTGCGCATGATTCCGGCCACGGGCATCGCCTCCAAGCTGCCGCGCAGCAGTACCGCGGTAACTATCGAACGGCCCAAGGTCCTCATCAGCCTGCAGGCCGATGGTGAAATCGTGGTCGAGGGCCAGAAAATGACGGCTGACCAGCTCACGTCTTATCTTCTGGGGCGCGATCCCGCGCATGCGAATGTAACCATTGCGGGTGCCAAACAGGCGTCGCTCCAGGATCTCGTGATTGTCATGGATGCGTGCCGGGAAGCGGGTGTGACCCAGATCGGTATCGCCGCCAGAAACATCAATTAAGCCATAGGCCCAACAGTGGAAAGAAAGTACGTTTTCACCGACGGCCTGTTCACAGCCCGGTCTGGTTACACGATCATCGCGGCGGTGATCCTCGAGGCACTCATCATCCTCGCGGTGGCGGGTGTGCTTATCTGGGAGCAGATGCACCCCATGCCACTGCCGCCTGAGCAGAAAACCGCACTGATTACCATCCCGCCGACGCCGCCGCCGCCTCCTCCTCCTCCACCCAAGACGCCGCAGCCGCCGATCCCGAATCCGCCGACACCGCAGCCTTTGAGCGAGGTGCCGCCGATTCCGACGCCGATTCCGACGCCGGACGCGGTACCGCCGCCGCCGCCTTCGCCGCCGCCCACGCCGACGCCGCCGCAGCCGACGGTGGATATTGCGGCCATCCGGGCAAATTTCTATTCAGAAATTCATGCGGCGATCGATGCCGCCAAGGCTTACCCGCGTCAGGCGATCTTGTCCGGTGCGACCGGTACCACCGAAGTGGCGTTTGACTACCTCGATGGACAGGTCAGCCATATCCGTATTATTCGTTCCAGCGGTGATCGTGGGCTGGATCGCGCGGCAATGGATGCCGTGACGCGCGCCCGCTATCCGCAGCCGCCGCCGCAGTTCCAGGGGCAGACACTGTATCTCACCGTACCGGTTGTCTTTAACTTGGGTGGATCCTAAATAAGGTTCACCGCAAACAAAAGAAGCCGCCTGCCGAAACGCAGGCGGCTTTGTTTTCCGATGCTTAAAGTTCGTTCCCCTGCGCGGTGGGCAATTTCAAACCGGGTCTTTGAGAGGCGCACTGTCAGTGCCCGCACGAATTTGCCGGCACATTGTGCAATACCGCGAAGGCATCTTGGGCTCGGGCAGTGTGCGCACGAAGCAAACAGGACGGAGACCGGCAAGCCGGAACAAACCCCTGATCCAGGTGTACGCAAGACATCCCGTCCGCCGAACATGCTGTCATGCACAGGGGCACGTCACTGAATTCCTGTTGACAATTTCCCGCCCCCGTGTTTTGCTTAGTAACACAAGTACGGCGATGGAGTTCGCCCATAACCGCCCAGGGGGCTAATGACTCCTAACTGAACCGACATGAAGTTCAGAGGAGTTCTGTGCGTGGCATACTGCAAGGCATGCCCGGGTACTGCGTACCGCAGTTCCGGTAACCGACATCTAACACCACTCGGACCTGCCGTGCGGCGCCGCAGGTGCGTCCATGCTTAGGGATATCCTTGCCCAGGTCGCCCAGGTGCTGGCGGTGCTGCTGCTCGCGCCGCTCATCCAGGGATTCATCCTGCGTTACGAAGAGCGGGTACAGCGCGCCCGCGGACCTTCCATCCTGCAGCCCTATCGCGACCTGTGGAAATTGTTCCACAAGCAACTGGTCATTCCCGAAACCGCCTCCTGGGTGTTCTGGGCGGCGCCGGTTGTGGCCTTCACGAGCATGCTTACCGTGCCGCTGCTGATCCCGGTGCTGACCAATTACCCGCTGCCGCTTTCCGACATGGGTGACATCCTCGGCGGCGGCCTGATCCTCACGCTGGGCACGTTGTTCGTGAATCTGGCGGCACTGGACAGCGGCAGCGCCTACGGCGGCATCGGCTCCAGCCGCACGGTCATGCTTTCCATCCTTGCCGAGCCTACGCTCATCCTGGTGTTCGTGGGGATCACCCTGATGGCCCAGGCCATGCTGCCGTTCGTCGTCAATCACCTGCTCGTCGCCAGTCCGGCCGTGTACTGGAGCCCCACACACCTGTTTCTGGTGCTGGCGTTTTTCATCCTGCTGCTGGTGGAGACCGACAGGCTGCCGATCCACTCCAGCACCCACATCGAGGTGTACATGATTGAGGAGGCCCGCATCCTCGAGTATTCCGGCCCGCTGCTCGGCCTGCTCAAGTGGGCCTCCATGATGAAGCAATTCATCCTGTACACCATCTTTTGCAATGTGCTGGTGATTCCCTGGGGCCTGTCGGTCCAAGGTACGGCCATCGGCATTCTGGCCGCCGCCGCAGTCCTGGTGCTCAAGTTCTTCCTGGTGGGTGCGGCCATGGTGGTGGTGGAAACCGTGCAATCGCGCCTGCGCTTCTACCGTTACCAGGAACCGCTGGCGGCCTCGTTCCTGCTGGCGATCCTCGCCATCCTTGCCAACCAGATCAGGTGAAGCATGCTCGCCGCCCATCTTGATCCGTTGGCCGCCTCGCTTTTCAGCCTCATCGCCATCGCCAGCATGCTGCTGTCGTTCGTGATGCTGGGTTCGCGTTGGCTGAAGAACTATATGTACGCCTTTGGCATCCAGTCCTGGCTCATCGCCCTGCTGTCGGCGCTGGTCGGCTATTACGGGCATTACCCCGAGCTTTACCTGGTGGCGATTTTCACGCTCCTGTTCAGAGGTCTGCTCCTGCCGTATCTCGTGATGCGCATCCTGCAACGGCTGCATGTGGAACGGGAATTGCATCTCATCCTGCGTCCCTCCGCAAGCCTGGTGGCCGGCGCCGCGTGCGCGCTCTTCGCCTTGCTGGTGGCATCCCGGGTGAGCGCAGCCATCGGGCTGACACAAAACATCGTGGTGCTGGCGCTGATGGTGATGCTGACCATGAAACTGGTGGGTTTTCTGATGCTGAGCGTGCGGCATGAGGCGGTGAGCCAGATCCTCGGCCTGCTATTGCTGGAAAACGGCATATTCCTGGGTTCCCAGATACTCATTCCCGGCATGCCTTTGCTCATCGAACTGGTCATTCTGTTTGACCTGCTGGTGGCGGTGGCGTGTTTCGGTGTGCTGGTGCGTTACCTCATGACGCACGTCGGCAGCACCAGCAGTCTCGATCTCAAGCGACTGGTGGGCTAGCGCATGACCTTCGAGCTGTGCGTGATTGTCATTGCACCACTGGTCGCCATCCTGGCGGCGGGCGTACCCCCGCGTCCGCGGGTAGTGGAGTATGTGAATCTGCTGGCCAGCCTGGCGGTACTCCTCGCTGCCTTGCCATTGCCTTTCCGCATCCGCACACCGCTGTTCTACTGGGGCGGTTACGTGATCGTAGATCAGCTGGGGGCATGGGGGATTTTGTGCACGGCCGTGGTGTATTTTCTGGCCTCGATATACGCCATCGGTTACATGCGTCTGATGGATCGTCCCAAGCGGCTGGTGAATTTCTATGCGCTGTTTGCCGCCTTCGCCTGGACCATGCTGGTGGCACCGCTCATGAACAATCCCGGTGTGTTCTGGATCGCCATCGAACTCACTACCCTGGTGAGCACCTTTCTGGTGGGTTTCGAACGCGAGGCGGAGAGCATGGAAGCGGCGTGGAAATACATTATTGTGGTCTCCGCCGGTATCAGTCTTGCGCTGCTCGGCACGGTGCTGCTGTATTGGGGCGGCAGTCTGGTGCTGGGACCTGCCTACGATATGACCTGGCAGGTGCTGCGGGACGTGGCACCGCGTATGAACCCGGTGCTGCTCAAGCTGGGATTCCTGCTGGTGCTGGTCGGTTATGGCACCAAGGTCGGTCTGGCGCCCATGCATACCTGGTTGCCGGATGCGCATAGCGAAGGTCCGGCACCGGTATCCGCCATGTTGTCCGGCGCGCTGCTCAATACCGCCATGCTCGGAATTGTGCGCTACCTGGCGGTGACGGATGCGGCCGGCATCGGTCTGCTGCCGCGTACCGCGCTGGTGGTGCTGGGCATCTTGTCGGTATTCGTGGGGGCGCTGTTCATTGTGCGTCAGGAGGGCGTCAAGCGCCTCATGGCTTATTCCAGCGTTGAGCACATGGGTATCCTGGCGCTTGGTTTCGGTTTCGGCGGCGTACTGGGCATCGCCGGCGCGCTCTATCACATGCTGAATCATTCCCTCAACAAGTCGCTGATGTTTTTCGGCGCCGGCAATGTCATGCGCCGTTACGGCACCAAGGAAATGCCAGGCATACGCCGTGTACTGAGTGAATTTCCCGTTTCGGGTCTGCTATGGCTCGCGGGAGCCGTCGCCATTACCGGTGCACCGCCCTTCGGCACGTTCCTGGGGGAGTTCAGCATCCTGCGGGCCGGGTTTGGCAGCCCCAATATCTGGGCGGCGCTCATCATGCTGGTGCTGCTCATCGTTATTTTCATCGGCTTTCTCAATCACTTCCGTGCCATGTACTTCGGCAGGAAGCCGGAAACGCTGCCCGCCGGGTGCTGGGGGGGGAGCTGGGGCGTGGCACCCATGTGGCTGGCACTGGTGCCGCTGCTGGTGCTGGGATTGTGGTGGCCGGAGCGCCTGCTGACTCTGTTCGCGGCGATCGCGCATGGATTGGGAGCAGCGTCATGATGCGCAATACCGAAGAACGGCGTCTCACCGTCGCGGAACTGCTGCCTGCCTGTGAGGAATTGCTGGCCCGGGGCGGGCGCATGTCCATGGCGTGGGGCTGGTTCCCAGGCAGCACTGCCCGGGAAGTCTGTTATCTGGCGGCACCGGGACCACGGCGGCCGTTCATTCTGTGGCGCTGCGGCGTGACGCATGAAACCCTGCCGAGTCTTGCCGCCCGGGCGCCTGCCTTGAGCTGGCATGAACGCGAGATCAGCGATCTCTGCGGCATCCCGTTCAGCGGGCATCCCAAAGGTCATCCACTGATACTGCACGCCGGTGCGGAACCGGTGATGCCGCCGCTCAACCCGGCCTATCCGCGGGAGGTGGGCATGCCATTCACGCGGCGGCGTGCGCATGCTCCGGAAGTGGCAGGCTCCGACATCCAGGAACTGCCCTTCGGGCCGGTGCGCGCGGACGTGATGGAATCGGCGCAATTCCTGTTTTTCTACCTGGGCGAACACATCTTGCACTATTTGCCGCGGCTGTTTTTCAAACATCGCGGCATGGAAAAGCGCTTCGCGGGACTTTCGGCGGAGCTGGGCGTGGTATTGGCGGAGCGCGTGTCGGGCGTGGGCAGTGTTGCCCACGCACTGGCATACTGCCAGGCGGTAGAGGCCGCCTGCCGATGCGAGGTGCCGCCGCGTGCCCGCTGGCTGCGGGTGCTGATGGCGGAACTGGAACGGTTGTACAACCACCTGCATTATTTCGGTCACCTTGCCGATACCACCACTCTGAAAGTAGGCCAGGCGGAAGGCAAGCTGCTGGAAGAGCGTGTCAAGCAGATCCATGCGGTGACCGGCAGCCGGTTTCTGCGGAATCTGCTGGTGCCCGGCGGTTTGCGCTGCGACATTCATCCTTGCGCGGAACTTGCCGCCGAATTGGGCCGGCTGCAGAAAGACGTCAATGCCTATCTCAAGCAGCTCGCGCATACCGGCAGTTACCTGGATCGTCTCATCACCACGGGCGTGCTGGACAGGGAGATGGCGCTGGCACAGGGCGCTACGGGACCCGTGGCACGCGCCTCGGGTCTGGATGAGGATGTGCGCCGCGATCATGCCTACGCCGCCTATGCGGACATGGATGTGCGCGTACCCTTGCGGACGGCGGGGGATGCCAACGCCCGTGCCGAAGTCCGTGCCGAGGAAATCGAAGTGAGTTTTGCGCTCATGCTGCGCTTGCTGGCCCGGCTTCCGGCGGGCGAGGTGCGTGCGGCTTGCCAACCTGCCGCATCCGCGGAAGGTCTGGGCTGGAGCGAGTCACCGCGCGGCGCTTTGTTTTATGCGGTGCATTTTGATGAGCAGGGCAAGCTGGCACGCGTGAAGATCCGCTCACCGTCATTTTCGAACTGGCGGGTATTCCAGTACACGGTGCGCGACAGCAACATGATGGATTACGCCATCAATGAGGCGAGTTTTGGCCTGACTATCGCGGGTTGCGACCGCTAGGAGTATCGCGATGCCGGTGTGGACGCTTTTTGGCTTGACGCGCCCAGTGGCCAGCACCCGTTGGCCCGGTGAGGGAGGCGATGACGGCCAGGCCGGGGTACAGGGCATGCCGCGTTACCATGCGGATAAATGCGATAACGGTTGCAGGGAATGTGTCGCCGCATGCCTGCCCGGGGCACTCACGCGCAAAGCGGGTGACGAGGCGCGACTCAACATGGACTACGGCCGCTGTATTGCCTGTCAGATGTGCGTGGAGGTTTGTCCCACGGGGGCCATGGAGACCAGCCGGGATTGGGCGTTCGCGGTGCGCGACCGGGAAGATCTCAAATGGCAGGAGGCGCTGCAGACACCGCCGGCGCAGGCATTGAAGGCGCGGGTCGAAGGCGCCTTCCGGAATAGTCTCTATATCCGCCATGTGGATGCCGGCTCCTGTAACGGCTGCGAGTCGGAGCTGCAGGCTCTCAATAATCCCTTTTACAACCTGCACCGTCTCGGCATCTTTTTCACGCCGTCGCCGCGCTTCGCCGACGTCCTGCTGGTGACCGGCAGTGGCACCTACGCCATGCGTGATGTCTTGCAGGCGACCTACGAGGCCATGCCGGAACCCAAATGGGTCATGGCCATGGGTACCTGTGCCGTGTCCGGCGGCATCGCCGCGGGAGGCTACAGTTCCGGCCACGGCCTCGAAGGCGTGCTGCCGGTGGATGTATGGCTGCCTGGATGTCCGCCCAATCCTGCGGCGATCATTCATGCACTGTTGATGTTGCTGGGGCGTGCGCCGCAGCGGGTGCGGGGAGGCCGATGTGAGTAGCCTGCTGCTGGGCATCGCTGTTATCGCCTGGTTGCTGGCGCTGCTGCTTGCCGCAGCCAATACTTGGCTGCGTGCCGGGCGTTACCTGCTGGCATGCGGCTGCGCGGCGCTGATCATTGCCGCCGTCACGACGCTGCCCGGTGGCATGGAAGTCATAGCCTTGCCGGTGTCACTGGGCGCTGGGAGGGTGGGGTTCTCCTTGTCGGCTCCCGCATTGTGGTTATTGTTGTTCGGCGCGTTAGCGGCCGCACCGGCGTGTTGGCTGGGCACGCCCAATGCGGGTGGTCAGCGTGGCTGGTTGGCCGGCGCCGCGTTTTCGCTACTCGGCGCGCTGGGTGTATTCGGCTTGCAGGATGGCATTGCTTTCCTGGTGGCATGGGAAGTGATGAGTCTGGGCAGCGCGGTGATGATCCTGGGTGAAAAACTCGCTCATCCCGGCGGGCGGCGTGTGCTGTTCATGCTGAGTCTGCTGGAAGTGGGCAGCGTTGCTCTGGTGTGTGCTTTCCTGCTGCTTGGCCGTGACGGGCTCGCGTTCGCGCAGTTCGCGGCTCAGGCGATGGCGCTGCCCATCTGGCAGCAGGCATGTGTCGGTGTGCTCCTGTTGATCGGTTTCGGCGCCAAACTCGGTCTGCTGCCCTTCTACGAGTGGTTTCCGGCCGCCTACGGCGCGGGCAGCGGTGCCAGCGGCAACCTGCTCTCGGGCGTGATCCTGAATGCGGCTTTTTTCGGCCTGAGCCGGGGTCTCACCGTCTGGCTGTCCCATGGGGAGATTTCCTACGGCCTGAGCCTACTGGTCATCGTGGCGGGCGTAGCAAGCGCGATACTCGCCGTGTTATATGCCTTCCAGGAGAACGGCTGGCGTGAGTTGCTCAGTTTCTCCACCGCCGAGAATGCCGCTATCGCCGTCACCGCCCTCGGTGCGGCGCTGCTGTTCCATGCGGATGGCCATGCGGACCTCGCCGGACTCGCATTATTGGTGGCGCTGCTGCAGCTCGCGGGCCATTCCTTGGCCAAGGGCGCGCTGTTTCTGGCTGCGGACGGCGTTTATCTGTGCACCGGCGATTACCGTATCGCCCAGCACGGCCTGCTCAAACGCGGCCCATGGCTATTCGGCATCGGTGCGGTATTCGCCGGCATGAGCCTTGCCGCCATGCCGCCGCAGGCAGGCTTCGTGAGCGAATGGTATCTGTTCCAGACGGTTTTCCAGGGATTCCACCTGAGTGATATCACCGGCCGCCTGGTGATGGCGCTCGCCGGAGCGGGGCTGGCGCTTACGGCCGCCGTCGCTTTTGGCACGTTTGTGAAAGTACTGGGTATCGGCCTGCAAGGCCAGGGCGACCGGCGGGGAGCGGTTATCCCGCGGCGCGTGGGCTATGCGAGCGGAATCCTCGGCCTGGGGGTGCTGGCGCTGGCGGTGGGTATGCCCTGGTGGTTGCACGCGTTGAGTGGTGCGATATTCCGGCAGTTCAGTGCACACGCGGCCATGGCCATGCGTGACGGCTTGCTGCTGGTGCCGCTGACCTCAAGCTTTGCTTTCATTTCGCCGACCCTGCTGGTGATTGTCTGTCCGCTGCTGGCGCTGTTGCCTCTGGGTCTGTTGCTGTCGGCGCGGCGTTTCAGGGTTCGCCGGACCGCAGTCTGGTATGGCGGCCTGGAGAGGGATAGCGAGAGGGTGGCGACCACCGCACTGACGTTCTCCAACGCCATGCGAACATTTTATGGCTTCGTTTACCGGCCGACGCTGGACGTGGAGCATGAGCATTTGGGTGCGGGGTTTTTTCTCAAACGCCTCAAATTCAATCACAAGGTGGCGCCGGTTTTCGGTCCGCTCCTGTTTCTGCCGCTTACGCAGTTTGTCAATGGACTGGCAAAACGGCTGCGTGCGCTGCAATCAGGGCATCTCAATTTTTATCTTGCCTTGACCGGTATATTGCTGGTACTGATACTGGCCATTGCCGTTATCTGAAACCCCGAGCGGGAGGAGAACTGCTGAATGTGGAGTTATGTGGCGGTCGCTATCGGCGGCATAATCGGTTGTTGCGCCCGCTATGGGATGACGCAACTGGTACAACTGGTGTACGGACGCAGCTTTCCCGTGGCCACGCTGATTATCAACGTACTCGGCTGTTTTCTCATGGGGTTTCTCTTTTTCGAAACTCTGGATCGGATTTCCATCAGCCCCACTTTGCGTACCGGAATTCTTACCGGCGGACTTGGCGGTTTTACCACTTTTTCGACCTTCGCCATGGAGAGCCTGCTGCTGCTGGAAGATGGCGAAACAAGCTACGCCATCATTTATCTGCTGCTTTCCGTCTTCCTTGGTTTGTTTGCGGCGCTGCTTGGTGCCTATATAGCGCGTAACTTATGAGGTGAAAAACAATGGACAAGGAAATGCTCCTGGTGCGTATTTATCTCAGCGAGGCTGATCAGGGCAAAAAACATAATCTGCTGGACGAGATCATGGAAGTCCTGCATGACCGACACCGCGTGCACGGTGTGACCGTATTTCGCGGTATCGCCGGTTTTGGCGCCAAGGGCACGGTGCACTCCGCGGATCTCCTGCGCCTCACGCAGAAATTGCCTCTGGTGGTGGAGTTCTTCGACGAGAAACTCATGGTACGCTCGGCGTTGCAATCACTTGACGGCATGATCCCTTCAGGGCATGTGATTTCCTGGCCGGTAACCTGCCATCTGTCGGCATGACACGGATATTGTTTGTAACACGTGATGCTGTATGTGGTGATGAGACGCCGGGTCTTTATAATTCACATTGGGGTTCCGGCCGCCATTTTCCACAGGCCGCGGTAGCGCCTGTGAAGTGTATCGCCCCGGGTATTTTTGTCTGTACCGGCTATGGTAATCGGCGGGGTCCTGATGGCTGAGCGGATGGCTTCTGGCATGCATGACAACAACGCGCGCGGAGGTGCGCTGCGCTTTGTCATCAGCATCGGCATTGTCAGCCTGTTCGCCGACTTTACTTACGAGGGCGGCCGCAGCATCGTCGGCTCCTATCTGGCGGTACTCGGTGCAGGGCCTATTTTTGTCGGCGTGGTGGCGGGTCTCGGTGAATTTCTGGGCTATGCGGTGCGCCTGGCCTCGGGACGCTTTGTGGATCGGCGTCGCGGCCATTGGCGGGTAATGGGTGCGGGGTACACACTGAATATGCTGGCAGTGCCGGCGCTGGCCTTGGCCACCGTGCCTTGGTTAGCGGGTGTGCTGGTATTTCTGGAGCGCATCGGCAAGGGTATCCGCAATCCCGCCAAGGACGCTCTATTGTCACGCGCGGGACGAGAACTGGGCCACGGCTATGCCTTCGGCCTGCACGAATTTCTTGACCAACTGGGTGCGGTGACCGGTCCGCTGGTGGTGGCCGCAGCGGTTGCCTATGCAGGTTATCGCCTGGGTTTTGCCGTGTTGATCGTGCCGGCGGTATTGGCGCTGTTTTTTCTCCGGCGCGCGCGCGGCATCGAGCCGGATGCGGCGCCGCCGGAGAAAGGACACACGCCGGCGAAGTTTGACGCGCGCTATTACCGTTACCTGGCGTTTTCGGCGGTCACCATCCTCGGCTTTTCCCATTTCATTCTTGTGGCCTTCCATCTGCAAATCACCCATCGTCTGTCCCCGCCGCTTATACCGGTGCTGTTCGCCGTGGCCATGGCGACGGACGCCGTGGCCGCATTGGGGGTGGGGCGGTTTTTCGATCGCTATGGATTGAAGGTGCTGTACGCACTGCCTTTGCTCACTTTGCCGACGTTGCCGTTGCTGTTTCTGGCGGTGCATCCCGTGTGGATCTGGATCGGTGCGGGACTGTGGGGAGCGGCCCTGGGTGTGCAGGAGAGTACGGTGCGTGCCGGGGTCGCCACGCTGACGCCGGAAGCGAGACGTGGAACCGCCTACGGATTGTTTGACACGGTGTTCGGTGCGTCGTGGTTTGTGGGCAGCGTAATGATGGGGGCTCTGTACGCGCTCGGACCCGGCTGGCTGGTTGCGGTAGCGGTTTTGCTGCAGCTTGCCGCTCTACCCTTGCTCGCCACCATCCACCACGGCCCCGCGCGCGCATGAGCGGTCTGAACGCCAGCCAGCAGCGCTATGTCATGGCCGTATTCGCGGAGGTCAGCAGGCATCTGGACAGCATCGAGGCTCTGGTGGAGGGGAAACCTGCGGCGCTGATGCAGCCGGTGGCGGATCTGTCACAAACCGAATGCGAGCGGTTGCGGAGCTTCCTTGCCGGGATGCGTCAGGCGCTGCTGAAGACGTTCGCAGCGCTGCATCTGCCGCGTCCGGATGCCGGAGTATCCGCCAAGTGGAGCGTGCACACGCATCTCGAGTTCGCGGATGTGGAATTCCAGGAACTCACCGCGTCCAAGTTGCGTGGTTACGGCGCATTGGACGAGCATGCCTATGTCGAGTTATTGCAGGCCGTCAAAACCCTGCGTGCAGATTTGCAGAAGATGCTGGACGAGCGCTGAACGGGTGCCCGGCGCGACATTATCCTGGATCGGCTGACCAACCCTTAACCGGGCCACAATCCCACCCCCAGTACCACCAGCAGACTGGCCAGCACGTACGCCGCATAGGTGTTGACACGGCCGCGGTGCATGCGGCGCAGCCGCGCGGCGATCCACAGTACCGTGTGAGTCACCGGGCGTAAAGTCAGCCGGTCCACGATGTGGAATTCCGTGGTTTCACGCCGGATGGCGGTGCGGAAGTATTCGCCGACGATTTCCGTGGCGTCGTCGCTGACGATGGGACGCAGGATGGTATGGAACAATACCCGTACCGGTGCCGAGAAACCCGTTGCCGTGTAGGTGGTACGCGGCGAGAAATGCCGGACGCCGCCCGCCCACACGGATCGTCGCCGCAGTTGCCGATCGCCGGTCAAGCCGCGGAACACGGCATACACGATCAGGAACAGCACTGTCAGCACCAGCAGCGTGTAACCGGTGGACATGGCGAATATCACCGGATTGCGTGCCCCGCCGGGGTGCAGCACCACGAGTCCACGGCCGGGCAGCAGGGTCTGCCCCACCTGCGCTCCGATGGCATGGAACTGCCGGATGAAGTTCGTTGGCAGTGCATGCGGGTGCGCGGCATTCGCGCCGAAAAAGGCGGGTACCAGGCTATCCACGGCATGGGCGTGCACCAGCGGTGCAGTCACTTCATCCAGTGCGGGTATCACATAAGTCGGCAGCACGCCGAGTGCGAGGCAGAGGATCGCCAGTGCCGCCATGGGAATGCGGGCCGCGTGCGGCGCTTCGCCGCTCTGGGAGGCTGCCTGGGAGCGGGCCATACCCAGGAAGCTCATGGCGAACAGCATCACGAAACACGTGATAGCGAGGCCGGCGGTAAGCGCGAGCAGCGCGCCGGACAGGGCAAAGCCGACCTTGACGGTCACGGAGGCGAGTTCTGCCGCGCGCAGCATGGTTTGCAGGGTCAGCCATTCGCTCACGAAACCGTTGAACGGCGGCAGGGCGCAGATGGCCATGATGCCGCCGAGGAAGAACAGCGTGGTCCAGGGCATGCAGCGGATGAGTCCGCCCAGGCGATTCATGTTGTGTGTACCGGTGCCCGCATCCACGGCGCCTGCGCCGATAAACAGCAGGGTTTTGTACACGGAGTGGTTAAGCATGTGGTAAAGCGCCACGATCAGCGCCATGCCGGCGAGCACGGGGTGATTGAGGCTCGCGAACACCAGGCTCGCGCCGAAAGCGGCAATGACGATACCCATGTTTTCGATGGAGCTGTGCGCCAGCGCGCGTTTCATGTCGCTTTGCGTGGTGGCGTAGAGGATGCCGATCAGCGCGCTGACGCTGCCGGTGATAAGCGCAACGAGGCCGAAAGCAGACTGATTCGTCGGCAGCAGTTCCATGTTTACGAGCATGATGGCGTAGATGCCCAGATTAAGCGTGGCTCCGGACAGCACCGGCGAGACGCTGCGTGGCGCGGCGGCGTGTGCATCCGGCAGCCACAGGTTCACAGGGACAATACCCGCTTTGACGCCGAAACCGTAGAAAGTAAGCAGGAAAATCATCCAGCGCGCACCCGCGCCGAGGGTGCCGCTGCCGGCGCGCATCCCCGCAAAATCCAGGTGGCCGGTGAGTGCCGCAAACAGCAGCAAGCCGATAATCGCCGCCATCGAGCCCAGCTCGCTTAATGCCAGGGTCAGATAGGCCGCCCGCTGGCTTGCGGGGCGGCTGTGTTCGAATACCACCAGGCCATATACCAGCAGCGACATGATCTCCCAGGAAAGCAGGAAGGAGAGCACGTCAGCGGCGCTGAACACCATCACCATGCTGAGATACAAAAGCTGGTACAACGCCAGGAACAGACGGCGGCTGGCGCTGCGCGCGTACTGCGTGCTGTCGTGTGCGGCGAACGGCAGGCTGGCGGCGAATACCACTGCCGTCACCATCAGGAACAGCGCAGAGAACGGCATGAGCCGCAATTGCATCTCACCCAGGAGGGGAAACTGCCAAAGCGGCTGTAATGTAGCGATGCCGGTGAGAAAAGTCGCAACGCCTGTCATGAACAGCGCCGCGGATTCCAGCAGGGCAAGCACGATGAAGGTCCGGCGTTGTGCGGTACCGTTCAGGAATATCGCGGCGGCCAGATTGAGTGTGCCGAGTATGAGGAACACGTGCAACCATGCGGCGGCATTCATGCTTCAGTCTCCGCTGCGTGGGTCGTCAGCCGGGAAGGCATGGTGCGTTCCACCGCCAGCAGCAGGCCGTGCAGGATAGCAAGCGGCGGCGGCGGGCAACCCGGCACCAGCACATCCACTGGAATCACGTCCGCCACACCGCCGGCGGAGATAAAGCTCGGACCAAACACCCCGCCCGACAGCGCACACACTCCCATGGCCACGACACGTTTGGGTTCGGGCATGGCCGCGTAGGTCTTTTGCAGCGGTATGCGCATGGCGTCGGTTACCGGACCGGCCACCAGCAGGATATCCGCATCACGCGGCGTCGGGGTAATGAAAAATCCCAGCCTGTGAATGTTGTAGTACGGGTTATTGAGCTGGCGCGCCTCGCTCATGCAGGCGCCGCAGGCGCCCGCGTCCAGAAAGCGGATATGCAGTGAACGGCCGAAGATGTCCCTGAAACGGTGTCCCGCGCGCTCAGCGTGTGCGCTGAGCACACCCCAATCGTAGTCCTGTGACCAGTCCATCACCTGTGTGCCGGTATTGCGCCGGCAACGCGCGCAATGCACACAGTGGCGGTAGTCCACATCCACGCCGCCCTGGTGTTTGATGAGGGCTCCCGTGGGGCAGCGCATTGTCAAAGCTTCGGCCACCTGCGCATCGAGCCGCGTGGCGCGTGGACGGCCCGGCGAGATGCCGGGCGCCATATCCGCTTTCTTCGGGTAGGGCGTGGTGCGGATGCCGGCTTTTAGACCCGTGTAGAACCAGTTGAACATGCGTGTCCTCCCGCTAGCGATCGCATTCGGCGTTGGACAGGCCGAAAGTGGCAAGCACGATGGGGAAGTCCTGGAAGGAGAAATGCTCCACCGCCACACGGAACGCGTGCCAGTTGCGGAAGGAGGGGGTGGATATACGGTAACGCTGCACCCGTTCCGCTGCATCGAGCCGCAGCCAGTGGAAGGTGGCACCGAGCGGGGCTTCCGCGAAGCCCAGCGCCGCACCCGCCCGCGGTATGACCTCTGCGCAGACCGGTCCGTCCGGTACGTCGTCCAGGAGCCGCTCAATGATTGCCGCCGACTGAGCCGCTTCCTGAAACAGGATGCGCAGGCGCGCATAACCATCGCCCTGCGTTTCTGTCGGCACCGCGAAATCCACCTGCTCGTAGGCGCCGTAGCGGAACAGCTTGCGCAGATCCGCAGCACCTCCCGAGGCGCGCGCTACCGGCCCCACGAGACCGAATGCCTTCACCACCTCGGCGCGGATCAGGCCCACATCCTCCAGGCGGTCGAGGAAGCTGCTGGAGTAGCGCAGACCGGCGTACAGCTTTTCAAGGCGCAGGTTGAGAGCGTGCGCGCGTTCACGCAACAGGTCGAGACACCGCGCGTCGGGGGCAAGAGTGAGGCCCCCGGGTTTGAGCACGCCGAACAGGTAGCGGTGGCCACAGACCTGCGCGGTCAAACGCAGCAGATCCTCCTCGAGGCTTGCACCCTGGGCTTGCGCTACCGCAAGACCGGTGGATGCGCAGATGCCGGCGATGACCGCCACGTGATGCCGCAGGCGCTCCAGCTCCGCAAATACGCTTCGCAATACGCGCGCGCGTGGCGGCACCCCGGTTTCACAGAGACTTTCCATGGCGCGGCAGAATGCGAAGCCGTGGGCAAAGGCGCTGCTGCCGGAGAAGCGTTCGGCAAGCAGCAGCACACGCTCAGTGGTCTGCCCCTCGGCAATCTTTTCCACGCCGCGGTACTTGTAAAAGAAACGCGGCAATACACGCAGCATGTCCTCACCCGTCGTTTCGATCACGAAGTGGGCGGATTCTGCGAAGTCGGAATATACGGGGCCGATGGGCATGATGAAGGCACCGGGGGCTTCCACGATGGTGGGCGGCTCCCATACGGTTTTCTGCTGGTGATGCGCAAAGGGTGCGCGCGCATCGAACTGCTTGCGCATGGGATTTATCCCTTCGGGCCAGTTTTCATGCAGCACGAATTCACCGAGTTTGGGATGGCCCTCGAAGCGCAGACCAAACAGGTCCTCCGTCTCGCGCTCGTGCCAGTCGGCGGCATGCACGGTGTCGCCGATGGATATTACTGAAGTTTGCGCGAGCGGCTGCCGCAGTTCCACGTACGCCCAGCCATGACTTGCCGGGTCGTAAAACACGTAGGTCAGATGCCAGGTGCCATCAAACTCTTCTGCCACCAGCGTGGCGAAGTGATATCCCGCCTCGCCGAATAGCCACAGACAGACCGGACGGACGGTGGCGGGCGTAACCATGAGATGCGCAATGTGCCTGGTATGGTCGGTGCGCACGCTCACCTTCGGCCAGCGCACGGGGCAGATGCGGTGCAATTCCTGCCAGGCGGCTGCGGGGGGTTGCATGACAGAGGCCGCGGCCATGCCTGTCAATGTCCCAGAGTCGCTGCCGCCGCGCGGAACAGTGCGGCCAGTGGCCCGGGAAGATAGAGGCCGAGGATGAGCATGGGAATTGCCGCAATCACGAGTGCCGCAAGACATGGCTTGGGTATCGCATGAACAGGACTATCCTCCGCGCGGCCGAATACGATGCGGTTGATGTGGAAGGTGAGAGCGCAAAACGCCACTGCCACAAACAGCGCGAGCAAAGCGATGCTCAGATACTGGCCATTGGCCAGCCCGGCACGGAAGATGGAAAACTCGCTGATGAACACCACGAAAGGCGGTGCGCCGGCGATGGCAAGCCCTCCCAGTAACAGGGCCGTGCCGGCGAGCGGTGCGCGGTGAATCAGTCCATGCACGGCACCTACTTCCTGCGTGCCGGTGGCCGCCAACGTGGTACCGGCGGCAAAGAAGCAGAATGACTTGGTCAATGCGTGGGCGGTGAGCTGGTACATGGCGGCAAGGTGCGCCGGCATGCCCCCGAGACCCACTGCCACCATGATAATGCCCATGTGCTCCACGGTGGAAAACGCGAACATGCGCTTGTAGTCGCGGATCTGCAGCAGCAGGAACGCCGCCGCGCCCACGGAGACCAGGCCGATGGCGATGAACCACGGTCGTGGATCCGCCACCAAAGGCGCCGCCTGCAGCACCGGAAACAGACGCAGGATGACGAACAGTGCGGTGCTGGTCTCGACACCCGAAAGCAGCGCACACACCGGCGACGGCGCTTGGCTGTGGGCGTCCGGCAGCCAGGTATGCAGCGGTACCAGGCCGACCTTGGTGCCAAAGCCCACCAGTATCAGCAGGAAGCCGGTCCACAGCAAAGTCTTCGGCATGTGCGGGGCGCCGGTCACAAGTCCCGCCCAAGTGAACGGCACGTCACCGGCGACGCGCGTAGCCCAGTACAGGATCAGTACGCCGAGCAGACCCAGGATGGCGCCCATGCTGGTGAGCACCACGTACTTCCAGGCCGCTTCCAGCGATGCGGGTGTGTCCTCATAGGCCACCAGGAACGCCGACATGAGTGTGGTCATTTCCACCGCAATCCACACCAGTGCCACGTGAGCGATCAGCGGCACCGCTACCATGGACAGGATGAACAGATGGTAGAGCGTGTAATACAGACGTACCTTGTCGGTGCGAGTTGCGCCAACACGGCGTTCGACGATATAGCCCCAGGAGAAGATGGCAGTGGTGAAGCCCAGAAAGGTCACCAGCAATAACAGCAGCGCTCCGAAGGCATCGATGCTGAGACTCCGATTCCATTCATGGAATGCCCCCGCGTACAACACGTGCGCGGCGATGGCGAGCGCGAGGGCCAGTAAAATGGCGTTGGTCAACACCGTGACCAGCGCCGGCCAGCGGCCGCGGTGGCCGATAGGCAGCAGCACCAGCAACGCGGCGAGCAGCGGGAGGATGAGTACGGCGGCGAGCATCGTTTCAGTCCTCCCGCAAGGTAGCGAGTTCGCTCACCACCGTGGAACCGGTACGCTTGTGGATGCGCCGTATCAGCAAACCGATTATCAGGGACATCACCGGCACATCAATGGCCGCAGAGATTTCCGCGATCACCGGCAGGTGCGGTACGATGGAGATACTGGCGAAGAACACGCCGTTTTCCATGACGAGCAGACCTATGAGCTGGGCCATGGCTTCCCGGCGTACCGTGACGGTGAAGGCGCCAAGCACAAGTCCCGCCAGCCCGATGGGCAGGTTGATGTCGGTGAATGGCTGACCCACGGCGGTGACCATGGGCGTGGCCACAAAGTAGCTGAACAGGACCAGTGCGGCGGAGATGAGCAGGGCAAGTGGGATATTGAGCACCTGGTCTATCTCGCGCTGAGCGTAGATTTCGCTGCCCGCGCTGAGCTTGAGTACCCAGGGGATAGCGACAACCTTGGTGACGAAGGTGATGACTGCAACCGCCACCAAGTCACCGGAGGAGAGCTTGACGCCAATAAGCAAGGCGGCCGCTACCAGTAACAGCGCCTGTATCACGAACAGACGCAGGCAGGCGAGTATTTGGCGGGTACTGACGATGCCGATGGCAGTGAGCAGGAAGAAACCACCGCAAAAGGCATCCAGGGGTTCGGTGAACAGGTTGATCATGGCGTGCTTCAACTTCCCATGAGCCGCGTCACCATCGCCAGCAGACATATTACGAAGGCCGCACTCAGGAACTCACTGATGCGGAACAGGCGCAGCTTCGCCAGCGAGGATTCGATGATCACCAGTACCAGGAGGAAAATCAGGATCTTGAACAGCACCAGCGGGATGGCCAGCAGCACCGCAGCGAGGGTGTGTTCCGCGGCCAGGCCCCAGGGGGTGACCAGCACATTGCACAACACGCAGGTGAGCACCACAAGTTTCATGCAGCCGGCCCACTTGATGAGTGCTGCGCCACGCCCGGAATATTCCAAGTACTTGGATTTGCCGATCATGGCCAGCTCGAACTGGCCGGAGGGGTTGTCCACCGGAATGCGCGACTCGTCGGCAAGGATCAGCATGAGGAACGCCAGTATGACGAGGATGTGCACTGGCTCGAGGAACCCCCCGGGGACGGCGCTCCAGCTCGCTTGCACGATATAGGGAATGGTGGAGCCTGCCGTGAACGATACGGTGAAGAACACCATCATGAACACCGGCTCAGCAAGAAAGCCCACCATGCGGGTACGGCTGGCTCCCATGGCGCCGTAGGGATTGGCTGCGTCCACCGCCGCCAACGCCACGAAAAAGCCACCAAGGGCCAGCAGGAAACCCGCCGCCAGCATGTCACCCATGAAGGCGAAGAACAGGGGATAGCGGGTGAGCACCGGGATGAGCAGTGTCACGAATATGGGCATGACGAAGGCCACGTAGGGTGCGGCACGGAAAATCCACGAGCTTTCCCCCGACACGATCTCGTCTTTCTGCAGCAGCTTCCACAAGTCGCGGTACACCTGGAAAATACTGGGTCCGCGCTTGGATTGCACGTTTTCTTCCATACGATGCAACACGCCCTCGACGAGCGGCGCAAGGCCCACCACCACCGCCACCTGAATGAGGTTAAACAGGATGCTCTGCCACACGGCGGCATCTCCAGGGGGGGGAAGCTGGTGGTGACGGTGGAAGGTGCGCGTGAGACGCTACGCAGGGTGTTGGGCGCCTAGCGTTATGCCTGTCGCAACACGATCGCAACGAGGAGGGGGAAGACAGCGTGTTGTTCTTGGTACGGCCGCAGTACACCGTCACAGTACCCCGCAGAGTTCTGAGTTCTACGTCCAGTATGGCAAGCCGCCACGGCTTGTCTGCTTTCGGTAGGAGTCATCAGCTCCACGAGCGGCGAAGTGAACTCCATCACCCGCGCGAGGAATAGCCGGGGTTAACGGCTATTCCCGCGCGCCTGCGTTGTGCTGCATGAGCAACTCGCAGTTCTTAGGATAAATCTAGCACAAATTCCGCCTTTTACATACCCTGTATTCTGAGTTCAGAATAATGTTGAGAAGCTCGCTACCGGTCAGGTACAGTTCACCAGCAGCCCTTGGTTTTCTGGGGTTGGAGCCCCGGATCCTATGAGACGATTCCTCGCGATCTTTGGAGAACCTCTGCAAAACCCGTTCCCGGGATTTTTCAGAATCGGAAACCCTGAAATAAAACCGTGGTTTTCCGCATTTTTCAAGCATGCAAACGCTTGAAATAATGGTGGCACATCCCTGTATTGCGGGAAGTTCTGAATCAATCAGACCTTCCTTGGATTTTGGAGGAGGCAGTCAGGTGCTCTCTGTACTTTTGCCGGCGGGCGGTCCGACTAATTGCTTGCGGACGAACCAGTAAAGATGCAAATTGAATTCTGTCCCTACTGTTTCATGCAGCTTGAACGGCAGGTGGAAGCGTGTCCGGGATGCGGGGAAAATATCAGCCAATTCAAGGTATCCGCCTCATTCGATCAACGGCTGATCCGTGCGCTGCGCCATCCGGTGGATGACGTGCGCATGCGGGTCATTTTCGCCATACGAAAAAGGGGTGTAGTGACTGCTATTGATTCCCTGTTGACTTGTGCTTTTAATCAGCCGGCGGACATCGTCCAGAATCTGGAGATAATCGCAACGCTCAAGTCATTTCCACCGAGCGTCACCCGGGATGCCGCGCTTGCACGGCTGGCAACGAGTCACCCTTCGGAACTGGTGCGGAAAGCAGCCAGGTAAGGTGTGAGCTTAGCAGACTGTCATTAGCAGAGGCGAGTTCTTTGCGTATGTCACGAGCAGTCAATCCGCCGCAGGAAACCGGCACATGCTGGGTTAATGGTGTCGCCGGCGCTGTGGTTGATGTGTTTGACCGCGGGTTGCAATATGGCGATGGTTTGTTCGAGGTCATGGCCATCAAGGATGGCCGCATTGTGCTTGAGGACTATCATCTGCAGAACCTTGCCGAGGGCTGCGAGAGACTTTTTATTCCACAGGTACCGGTAAAGCTGCTGAGGAGCGAACTGCAGAGCGCCGCCGAAAGTCAGGCACGGGGTGTCCTCAAGCTCATACTTACCCGCGGCAGCGGTGACCGGGGGTACCGGCCTTCACCCCATGCGCGGGCGACGCGCATACTGTCGCGCCACGCGTGGCCAACGTACCCGCCAGGATGGGAAGAGCGGGGTATCCACGTGCGTATCTGTGATACTCACTGGGGACATAATCGCCGGCTTGCGGGCTTGAAACATCTTAACCGGCTTGAGCAGGTGCTGGCGCAGTGCGAATGGGGCGAGCAGGACAATATCCAGGAAGGTCTCATGCTGGATGACGAGGGGTCCGTGATCGGCGGCACCATGACCAATGTGTTTGCCTGGCTCTCTCATGGCGTCCTGGCGACACCCAGCCTGCGTCTCGCCGGCGTGGCGGGTGTACTGCGCCGCTATATCCTGGAACGTGCTGAGCAGGCCGGCATGCAGACACGTATCGCCTCATTGTCGTTGGCAGAGCTCATGCAGGCCAGGGAAATCTTTGTGTGCAATTCGATCATCGGCGTGTGGCCGGTGGTCGCCATCGGGCATTGGAAGTACGCCGTCGGCTCAGTAACACGCGGTGTACAGATTTGGGTAAACGAGCGTAGCTGAACCGGGAAATCGAGGCGGTTGGATTTTTAATGGAACGGGGATATCTTTCCCATGATGCACCCATACCGGCGGTCAGGATTCTGGCGGGGCGGCGCCGGCTTTATCTGAGCGATAGACAGACGCACAGAATCCTGGAAACGACCCATGCCGGGCGTGTTCTCCGGTACTTTGGTTGCGGCCGCCCCGGTCTGATGGACGGTGATTCCGCCAGCGCCGCATTCAGGCAACCGGGCGGACTGGCGGCGGATGACGAGAGACTGTACGTCGCGGACATGGATAACCATGCCATCCGTTGCATACACCTGGTTTCGGGTGTGGTCAGCACGCTGGCCGGATATGGAGCGGCGGCCGGAACGCGGGAATTCTATTCACAAATGCCGCAAGCCATGGGGTTGCACACTCCGCTGGATGTGGCCCGTGACGGCGAAACCATCTATATCGTCATGGCAGGTTGGCGTCAGATATGGGCACTGACCAAAACCGCCATCGGACGCTGTGCGGGATGCGGGCGTGCCGAGTGTATTGACGCTGATTTGCTGGAGGCGGCATTCGTTGCGCCGGTGACGGTAGCAGTGCACGAGTGCTGTCTGTATGTTGCCGATTCGGGCGCAGCCGCTCTGCGGCTCGTGGATCTCAATTTACGTCGTGTAACGACATTGGCTCGCGCCGCTTCCGACAAAGAGTACTGGCGACCGGTGGACTTGGCGCTGGATATGCCTTCCGGAAGACTCTATTTCACCAGCACGGAAGATGCCGTGGTGCGGTGGCTGGAACTGAAATCAGGACGCATCCATGCGCTTCCTGACATGCTGGCACCATCTTTGGCATCGAGCCTGCATCTGGCGGGCGACACACTCTGGGCAGCCTCGCGGGGAGGTCATCTGCTGTGTCGCAATATGCGCACGGGACATTGCGCCGCGATCCAGTTACATGATGAGCAAAGCCTTGGCGAACAGGCATAGCGCATCTCTGCGGCGGCACGCGCCGAGGTATCGCCCTGGACGTGCACCGCGCGTCTTTGCTGCCTGGATGCGGAGCCCCGGTAATTCACGGCCAGCCAAACCGCACAGCCCTGCCAGGCACGGTGCGTCCGCGCACTCCGCGACGGCAGATATTCTGCGCAGGTTCAGGGGCAGGATTGGTTCCTGCCATGCGGGCACGCAGGCATGACGCCTGGGTGCATGGGGCCGAAAGGTCTCGGCGGAGGGGGTGGGGGCGGCGTACCGCCACCCGGTGGAGGCGGAGGGGGTGGGCCGCCAGGGGTGGACTGATTGCCCCCGACGATGATCGGCGCTCCATAGTACCCCAGGCCCAGACCCGGTCCCCACCCGTAACCGTAGCCCCAGGGTGCATAGCCGCCGCCACCCCAGCCATACCCGTAATACGCACTGCCACCGTAATACGCCTGTGGCTGGTACGCACCGGGCTGGTTCGGTACCGAGGCGCAGCCCGCCATGCCCAGCGCCAGTATCGCCAGCGCCGCCGGCACACGTACTTTATGGAAGATTTTCGCTTGCATCGTATTCATAAACGCACCTGCCTTGAGATGAGTTTACTCTGTGATGCGGGAGGTAACCGGACGTGAACCGCATTTAATGCTGGGTTAATGGTGGGATGGGGAGACCGCCCCTCATCCCTGCAATGGACGCTTTCAGGCATCTTGCCCCTTCTGTTGATCCGGTACCGCGATAGCGGGTATCTGGACGCCTCGCACCATGGCCGCCGCGAATTGAGAGCCTTTTCCCCAGACTGTTGCCGTGAGCCGCATGCGCTTGATGAACCCGCATGGGCCGTAAGCAGAAAGGAGCCGGATGTCCAGCTCGCCGGCAGCTCCAACGGCTCGATTCCAACGTCATCATCCTCAAAGTCAAAAAGGCCACCCTCACGGTGGCCTTTTTGACTGAATGGTGGAGGCGGCGGGAATCGAACCCGCGTCCGCAAGCCCTCCGCCCTCCGCTCTACATGCGTAGCACACGTCTTTGATTTAACCGCCTGCTACCCGACGGGCAGGGAAAACAGACGGCGGGTCCGGTTTGGTTTAGCGGATTGGCGCCGGACGCGCCGCACCGCGATCTTGTGAGACACGACCGTTGAATGCCCCGGAAGGGCGCTGGACGCACAAGCACGGCTCCAGTCAACGGCTAGCCGGGATTAGGCGGCTAGGGCGTAGTTACTATCGTTCGCAACTAGCGTTGTTGCAAGCGGTTTAACGAGGAACCTTGCACCTCGGCATGCACTTCGGGTTTCGCGACCCACGTCGAAACCATGTCGCCCCCGTCAGTCACCGCGCAATTCTACACTGGAAGGGGAAGGAGGAGGGGGCGGTTTCCCGGCCGCCGCTGCCGCCGACTGCGGAGAAGCCGGCCTGGGCATCCAGCACCCGGTACACCGCACGCGCCTAACGGTGGCGCAGCACACGCTCCTTCTGCCGCTGCCAGTCGCGTTCCTTCTCGGTGGCGCGCTTATCGTGGAGTTTCTTGCCCTTGGCGAGGCCGATTTCCAGCTTGGCACGGCCTTTTTTCCAGTAGAGCGCCAGCGGCACGATGGTGTAGCCTTTGCGTTCCACGGCGCCGATGAACCGGTCCAGCTCCGCACGGTTCAGCAGCAGTTTGCGCGTGCGGGTGGGGTCCGCATGGATGTGGGTGGAGGCCGTATTGAGCGGTGCGACATGCGCACCCAGCAGCCAGGCTTCGCCGTTCTTGATGACCACATAACTTTCGGTGATCTGCGCCTTGGAAGCCCGCAGACTTTTCACCTCCCACCCCCGCAGTGACAGCCCCGCTTCCAGCCGGTCCTCGATGAAATAGTCATGCCGGGCGCGCCGGTTGAGTGCGATGCCGGCAGATGCGGATGGGGCAGCGTCGTTGTGACCGGTCATGACGCATTATAGCCTGCGGCCGGCGGTCTCCCGGCGTTGTGCCGACGCGATGATTGGCTCAGAATCGCGGCCCGGTGACAGCCATCAACCGCCATCCGTCTGCCGGGGGACATGCATGCGCACCGTGAACAAGAGCGCACTGGTACCGTACACGGCGCAGCAGATGTACGCGCTGGTAAACGACGTGGAGAAATACCCGGAATTCCTGCCTTGGTGCCGCAGCGCGCGTATTCTCTCGCACCACGATGGGGAGATGCGAGCCAGTCTGGAGCTGGCGTTCGGCGGTTTCCACAAGACCTTCACCACATGCAATCATCTGCAGGCAGGGTACAGTATCGTGATCGCGCTGGAAGATGGTCCCTTCCGGCACCTGCAGGGACACTGGCGTTTCGAGAATCTGGGTGCGGAAAGGTCGAAGGTTTCACTCGACATGGAATTTGAATTTTCCGGTGCCTTGCTGGATCTGATGGCAGGACCGGTGTTTCATGAAATCTGCAATTCGCTGGTGGGCGCCTTCACCCGCCGTGCGCGGAATCTGTATGGCGGGCGCTGAATTACTGCGTATCGAGGTGGTCCATGCACTGCCGGATGCTCAGCATGTGATTGCGTTGGAATTGGCTGCGGGCGCCACGGTGCGCGCGGCCATTGAACGTTCCGGTCTGTTGCGGCAATTTCCGGAGATCCGCCTGGCCCATGCCGGAGTGGGAATCTTCGGCCGACTGGTAAAACTGGACGATAGACTTGGCGATGGCGACCGACTGGAAATCTACCGGCCGCTGGTCCGGGATCCCAAGGAAGCGCGGCGCGAGCTGGCGTCCCGGGGCAAGACCATGGGCGGAGTTTGAAACCGTTGTTCGATAGCTCAGCCGCCGGCGTGTTTTGCGATCGGTCGTTGCTCGACGCTGACTACTTTGCCGTTCTTGAATAACACCACTACATGTCTTTCGCGGGTGCGCGTGTCGCTGCTGAGGGTACTGGGGACATTGTAGTACACGTAATCCCAGCGATCGGGATGGAAAGGGTCCTGCACCATGGGCGTGCCCAGCACATACGTCACCTGCGCCTC
This sequence comes from Natronospirales bacterium, assembly GCA_021792635.1. GTDB lineage: Bacteria > Pseudomonadota > Gammaproteobacteria > Natronospirales > REEB76 > REEB76. Next base: position 207,948 of record JAJYUH010000002.1, read on the forward strand.
AGTCATGCCGGGCTTCACCTGGGCGATCATGGATGATTTGAGAAAATTGCCCTGCTTGATGTCCGGGCGATAGACGCAGGCGCCAAGCGCCAGCAATACGAGCAGGAGCATGGTGTGGCGGAGTGTGTACATGACAGCCTGGGCCGGGTTGCGTTGTTTGACGGGTGGGTGATAATACCTGACTGTCGTCCTTCCAGGAAGTTCATGTCCGAAAAATCACACGTGGAAAACCAGGAACTTCGCAATGCCGGCCTCAAAGTGACTTTACCGCGCGTCAAGATCCTGGAGATTCTCGAGCGCAGTAATCCGCGCCACATGAGCGCCGAAGACATGTACAAGGCGCTGCTGGATTTGGGTGAGGACATCGGTTTGGCTACCGTGTACCGGGTGCTGACCCAGTTCGAGACGGCCGGCTTGGTGACGCGGCATCATTTTGAGGGTGGGCATTCGGTATTCGAGCTCAACCAGGGCGATCACCATGATCATATCCTGTGCGTGAAATGCGGGCGGGTGGATGAGTTTATGGATGGCGAAATCGAAAAACGCCAGAGCCAGGTTGCTTCCGCTAAAGGCTACGAAATCACCGATCACTCACTTTATATTTACGGCATCTGTGCGCATTGCCGTAAAACACTGCACGGATAAATTCAGGCTTACTGACCGGCGTGCGTGATCATCTCGCGCGCGTGCTTGCGCGTGGTCTCGGTGATTTCCACACCACCCAGCATGCGCGCCAGTTCTTCTATCCGGGTTCCCCGGTCCAGGGTTTCGATATGTGTGAGTGTGACGCTGGCGCGGGTCTCCTTCACCACGCGGAAGTGGTGATGCGCCTGTGAAGCCACCTGCGGCAGGTGCGTCACGCACAACACCTGGCGTTCTTCTCCGAGGGCACGCAGCCGGCGGCCGACGATTTCCGCCACGCCGCCGCCGATTCCGGCATCCACCTCGTCGAAGATCAGGGATGGAATGGCGCTGGCCTGTGCGGCGATGACCTGGATGGCGAGGGCGATGCGTGAGAGTTCCCCGCCGGAAGCCACCTTGGCCAGCGGTTTCAAAGGCAGGCCCTTGCTGGCGCTGACCTGGAATTCCACCTCGTCCGTGCCGCGAGCGGTAAAGCGTTGCGGATCGCTGTTCATGTATATGGCAAAATGACCGCCCGGCATGCCCAGCTCGTGCATGACCTCACTGACCTTGCTGCCCAGCTCCACCGCGACCCGGGTGCGCTGCCTGCTCAGTTGCGCCGCCGCGCTGCTGTAGCTCTCACGCAACCGGAGCAGTTCCTGTTCCAGCTCCTGCAGGGTGACTTCAGCGGTTTCCACCGCGTGCAGTTCGGTGCGCAGTTTATCCAGCAGTTCAGGCAAGGCTCCCGGCTCGGCATGATGCTTGCGTGCCAGGTCGTGGATGCCGCCCAAGCGGGTTTCCACCCATTCCAGGCGTTGCGGGTCCATGTCGGCATGGTTGACGTAATGCCGCAGCAGCTCGCTGGCGTCCGCAAGCTGCGCGTCCGCGCCGGCCAGAGCATCCCGCACTTCCTTGAGTCGCGGATCCAATTCACTCAGGGCGCCGAGGGTATCCAGCGCCTGGTGCAGTATCTGATAGGCGCAAGCTTCTTCATTTTCATACAGGCCATCCAGGGCCGCCTGGGTTCCTGCAAGGAGCTTGCTGCCATGCGCCAATCGCCGGTGTTCCTCATCCAGCTGCGTGATTTCGTCGGGCTGCAGAGCCAGGGCCTCCAGTTCACTGATTTGGTGGCGCAGGAATTCCATGCGGGCATCGCGATCGGTTGCTGCCGTGCGCAATGCCGTGAGCCGCTCGTGAGCGGTTTTCCAGTCAGCGTAGAATTTGGCGGTGCGGCTGAGCAGGGCACCATGATTTGCGTAGCCATCCAGCAGCGACATCTGCGCCGCCGGTCTGAGCAGCGACTGGTGTTCATGCTGGCCGTGGATGTCCACCAGCTGCTCACCCAGCTCTTTAAGCATCTGCAACGGCACACTGCGGCCGTTGACCTGCCCACGGGAACGGCCGTCGCGGCCGATGATACGCCGCAGGATGCATTCACCGCCGCTGGCGAGTTCCTGCTGCGCGAGCCATGCCTTCGCCGGTTGCAGGTCCTGCAGGTCAAATTCAGCGGTGATTTCGCTGCGCTCTGCGCCGTGACGGATTACCTCGGCATCAGCGCGGTCGCCCAGTATCATCCCGAGGGCATCCACCAGGATGGATTTGCCGGCACCGGTTTCTCCCGTGAGTACGCTCATGCCCCGGGCGAGATCCAGTTCCAGGGAATCAATAATGGCGAAATCGCGGATGGCGATATGCGTCAGCATGCCGGCTTTCAGTCCTTGCGGGAGTGATGGTGGGCGCGCCCCCAATGAAGTTTGGTGCGCAGGATCCTGTAGTAGTCGTGACCGCGGGGATGGATGAAGGTGACGCTGTGAGCGGAGCGCTGCGCGAGCACCCGGTCACCCGCATCCAGCGGGCGGGTATGCTGGCCATCGCTGGTTACCTGGGCACGGCCGCCATGGGTGTTGTTGATCACGATTTCGATTTTGCTGTCGCCCTTCACCACAATAGGTCTGTCGCCGAGCGCGTGCGGGCAAATGGGTACCAGAAGGATGGCATCCACCTCCGGATGCAGAATGGAGCCGCCGCCTGACAGGGCGTAAGCGGTGGAACCGGTGGGGGTGGCGATGATGATACCGTCGGCGCGATGGGCGCACACGAAGCGGCCGTCCGCATGGGTCTCGAATTCGATCAGTCTGCCGCCATCCGCCTTTTGTATGACGATATCGTTGAGAGCCGGCATGCAGGGGGTGACGTCGGCGCCGTGTACGACCCGGGCATCCACCAGCAGCCGCTGCTCTTCCTGACATTCGCCCCGCAGGATGGCGCGGAGGTCGTCACGCATGGCATCCGGCGAGATATCCGTGAGAAAACCCAAGTGCCCCAGATTGACGCCTACCAGGGGTACCGGCCGGTCGGTAAACACGCGCGCTGCCTTGAGCAGGGTACCGTCGCCGCCGATCACGATGGCAAGATCAGCCCGGGCACTGAGCTGGGCATGGGTCGCGGGCCGTACGGGCATGCCCTGCGGGAGCAGGGAGGCGAGGGCGGAGTCCACCAGCACCTGAACATTTTCCGCGCACAGCAGCTGCAGCAGTGCCGTGAGCGTAGCGGCAATCTCCGGGCCGCCTTCGCGGCCGAGAACGGCGATAGTGGAAAATCTGGCTGGCATACGGCTGGCAACGTTAGCATGGGCCCCGGGGAGCACCAAATGGCCATCCGCGCTTGACAGTCTTCCGCTGCGATGGCTAGCTTTCCTTTTGGCACTCGCCTATTGTGAGTGCCAAGCGTAACGCATGGGGTGGGTAACGCCACACACACAATGACTGCAGGCATGACGATGGAAGCGGGTCTCAGCGAACGCGCCCAGCATTTGCTCAAGGTGCTGGTGGAGCGCTATATCCGCGATGGGGAACCGGTGGGATCCCGCACCCTGTCGCGGGATTCCGATCTGGAGCTCAGCCCCGCCAGCATCCGCAATGTGATGGCGGATCTGGAGGAATTGGGTTTCATTGTTTCGCCGCATGCCTCCGCCGGCCGCGTGCCCACTGTGAAAGGTTACCGCTTCTTCGTGGATACGCTTTTGACCGTCAGACCGCTTGCGCAGCAGGAAATACGCCTGATCCGGCAGCAACTGGATATCGGAGATCCCAATCCCCAGGCATTGCTCGCTTCCGCCTCCAGTATGCTGTCCGCAATCACCCACATGACCGGAGTGGTTACCTTGCCGCGCCGGGAACATATCGCTTGGCGGCACATCGAATTTCTGCCGCTGTCAGACCGGCGGGTACTCGCCATCCTGGTGGTGAACGAAGGCGAGGTACAGAACCGCATCCTCAACCTGGACCGCAGCTACGATGCATCCGCCCTGCAGCAGATCAGCAATTATCTGAACAGACATTTCGCCGGCAAGGATATTCACACGGTACGCAGCGAGCTCCTTAACGAGCTGCGGCGTACCCGCGAGAGCATGAATAACCTGATGCTGGCCGCCATCACCATGGCGGAAAAAGTCTTCGATGCGCGCGGTGCCGAAGAGGCGCGCAACTATGTCATGGCGGGCGAAGCCAATCTAATGGAGTGGGCCGAGCTGTCGGATGTGGAAAAACTGCGACGTCTGTTCGAGGCTTTTAATCAGCGGCATGACATTCTGCACCTGCTGGACAAGTGCATAGCCGCCGACGGTGTGCAGATATTCATCGGCGAGGAGTCCGGTTACCAGGTGCTGGACGAGTGCAGCGTGGTGACCGCACCGTATAGCGTGGGCGACGAGGTGGTAGGGGTGCTGGGCGTCATCGGCCCCACACGCATGGCCTATGAGCGCGTGATTCCCCTGGTGGATATGAGCGCACGCCTGTTGAGCGCCGCCTTGAACCCGCGTAAGTGAACCCCAAATCATCAGGCATCGGGAATATGGGCCCGCACCCGGGGCGAAACGTTTGTGGCCGGCACGGGTCCGGTGGAGTGGCATGATGGAGGACAGAATGGTTAAAGAGCAATCCGTCCAGGCGCCCATGCCGGGGAATGAGCCGGCGGAACCGGCCGACGCAGCCGGGTTTGAAGAGCCCAAAGCCGCCGATCCGTTGGCGGAACTTCAGGCGGCACTTACGGAAGCGCGGCAGCAGGCTGCTCAGAACCGGGACAGCTACCTGCGGGTGGCGGCGGAACTCGACAACCTGCGCAAGCGCACCCAGCGGGATATGGAAAACGCGCACAAATTCGCCCTGGAACGCTTCCTCGTGGAACTGCTGCCGGTGAAGGACAGCCTGGAATTGGGCATTGCCGCCGACGTCGGGCAGGCGGCGGCAATCCAGGAAGGTATGGATATGACCCTGAAACTGCTGGCTGCGGTGCTGGAGCGCTGCGGCGTCCGTGAGGTGAGCCCGGCCCGGGGTGAAGCCTTCAACCCTGAATTACACGAGGCCATGGCCATGCAGGAGTCGGCGGAGACGGAGCCCGGGGCGATACTGCTCACGGTACAAAAGGGTTACCGGTTGCATGGCCGGCTGTTGCGGCCGGCCCGGGTGATCGTAGCCGGATCTCCGGCTGACGCGGCTTGAAACCCCGCAGGCGACCCCCCATCTAGCTGAACATCATGAACTTTTGACCTTTGCGGAGAGCTTCCATCATGAGCAAGATTATCGGTATTGACCTGGGCACCACCAACTCCTGCGTGGCGGTAATGGAAGGCGGCAAGCCCCGGGTCATCGAAAACAGCGAGGGCGACCGTACCACTCCGTCCATCGTGGCCTTTACCAAAGACAATGAAGTGGTGGTGGGCCAATCGGCCAAGCGCCAGGCGGTCACCAACCCCAAGAACACCCTGTATGCCATCAAACGGCTCATCGGTCGCAAATTCGCCGATGAAGTGGTACAGAAGGACATCGGCATGGTGCCCTACAAAATCGTCAAGGCCGACAACGGCGACGCCTGGGTGGAAGTGAACGGAAAAAAGATGGCGCCGCCGGAAATTTCCGCGCGCGTGCTCATGAAGATGAAGAAAACCGCCGAAGATTATCTCGGCGAGCAGGTGACCGAGGCAGTCATCACCGTACCGGCCTATTTCAACGACTCCCAGCGCCAGGCTACCAAGGATGCGGGCAAAATCGCCGGCTTGGAGGTGAAGCGCATCATCAACGAACCCACCGCGGCGGCGCTCGCCTACGGCATGGACAAGGTCACCGGCGACAAGAAAATCGCCGTGTACGATCTGGGCGGCGGCACCTTTGATATCTCCATCATTGAAATCGCCGAAGTGGATGGCGAGCATCAGTTCGAGGTGCTGTCTACCAACGGCGACACCTTCCTGGGCGGCGAGGATTTCGACAAGCGCATCATTGACTACATTGCCGAGGAATTCCGCAAGGAGCAGGGCATTGACGTGCGCAATGATCCGCTCGCCATGCAACGCCTCAAGGAAGCGGCGGAGAAAGCCAAGATCGAGCTGTCATCCAGCCAGCAGACGGAAATCAATTTGCCCTACATTACGGCGGATGCCTCGGGTCCCAAGCATCTCAACATCAAGCTCACCCGCGCCAAACTGGAAGCCCTGGTGGAGGATCTGATCCGCAACACCATCGAGCCCTGCAGGATCGCCCTCAAGGATGCCGGCTTGTCGGTAAGCGAGGTGGACGATGTGATCCTGGTGGGCGGCCAGACGCGCATGCCCAAGGTGCAGGAGACCGTGAAGGACTTATTCGGCAAGGAGCCGCGCAAGGATGTGAACCCGGACGAGGCGGTGGCCGTGGGCGCCGCCATCCAGGCGGGTGTGCTCAAGGGAGATGTGAAGGATGTGCTGTTGCTGGATGTGACGCCGTTGTCGCTGGGAATCGAAACCCTGGGCGGCGTCATGACCAAGCTCATTGAAAAGAACACCACCATTCCCACCAAGGCGACGCAGGTATTTTCCACCGCCGATGACAATCAGACTGCGGTGACGGTGCACGTATTGCAGGGTGAGCGCGAGATGGCGCGCGACAACAAGTCTCTGGGACGATTCGATCTCTCCGATATTCCGCCGGCACCCCGCGGTATGCCGCAGATCGAGGTGACCTTCGACATCGACGCCAACGGCATCCTGAATGTGTCCGCCAAGGACAAAGCTACCGGCAAGGAGCAGAAGATTACCATCAAGGCCTCCTCGGGTTTGTCGAAAGAGGACATAGAGCGCATGGTGAAGGATGCGGAGGCGCATGCGGAGGAGGATCGCAAGGCCCGTGAATTAGTGGATGCACGCAATCAGGCGGACAACCTGATCCATGCCGCCGACAAGAGCCTGAAGGAACTGGGTGACAAAGTGACAGGCGAGGAACGCGCCAAGGTGGAATCCGCCATCCGCGACTTGCGTGACGTCGTCAAAAAGGATGACAAGGGCGTCATCGAGACCAAGAGCCAGGCGCTGGCGGAAGCCTCCGCCAAGCTGGCCGAGCGCCTGTATGCCGCCAAGGCGGAAGAAACCAAGGCGGCCGGCGCCCAGAACGACGGCGGCAAGAGCAAGGAAAACGTGGTGGATGCGGAATTCGAGGAGGTCAAGGACGATCGCAAGTAAATCCTGCCTTTGAAGGAAGCGATGGGCGGGGAGTTTACGTGCAGGCGTGAACTCCCCGCCGGCGTATGGGGTACAACCGACGTGTAAGATGTGAGCGTATGACGAAGCGGGATTATTACGAAGTGCTGGGAGTCGCGCGTGGCGCATCGGAGGCCGATATCAAGAAGGCTTACCGGCGTCTCGCAATGAAATATCACCCGGATCGCAATCCCGGCAGCAAGGAAGGTGAGAACAGGTTCAAGGAGGCCAAGGAAGCCTACGAGGTGCTGAGTGACGCGCACAAGCGCGCCGCTTATGATCAGTTCGGCCATGCGGGCGTGGATGCCAGCACAACAGCCGGCGCACGCGGGGGGGCGGGCATCAATCCCAACGACGTGTTCGGTGACATCTTTGGTGACATGTTCGGCGACATATTCGGCGGCGGCCGGCGCGGTGGTCGCGGTCAGCGCGTTTACCGCGGTGCCGATCTGCGTTACGAACTCACACTGGATCTGGAGCAGGCGGTTTTCGGCGACACGATCACCATCCGCGTGCCGGCACTGGTGCGCTGCGATGTCTGCCGCGGCAGCGGTGCCAAAAAAGGCAGCCAGCCCCAGACCTGTTCCACCTGCGGTGGTCAGGGACAGGTGCGCATGCAACAGGGTTTCTTCTCCGTCCAGCAGACCTGTCCGCGCTGTCACGGCAGCGGCAGCGTTATCAGTGATCCCTGCCCCAAGTGCCATGGGCAGGGTCGGGTGGAAGAGCGCAGAAGCCTGTCTATCAAAGTGCCGCCGGGCGTGGATAACGGTGATCGCATCCGCCTGGCGGGTGAGGGCGAGGCCGGGCCCATGAGTGGTCCGCCTGGGGATTTGTATGTGGAGATCAGCGTGCGCCCGCATGCCCTCTTCACCCGGGAAGGTGCTGACCTGGCCTGCGAGGTACCCCTGGCGTTTTCAACCGCCGTCCTGGGCGGCGAGGTGGAGGTACCCACCCTGGATGGGCGTGTCACTCTGAAGATTCCGGCTGAAACCCAGACGGGCAAGGTTTTCCGCTTGCGCGGCAAGGGCGTGAAACCGGTACGCGGCACCGGCGCTGGTGATTTGCTGTGTCGTGTCGAAGTGGAAACCCCCGTAAATCTTACCCGCGAACAGAAGGAATTGCTGAAGAAATTCGACGCCACCGTGCGCGATGGCGGCAGCAAACATTCACCGCGAGAACGCTCCTGGCTCGATGGTGTCAGGCGCTTTTTCGAAAACGCGAATACGTGAGTTGCCGCCATTAACGCCGCGCAAAACCCTTCGCTGGTGAATATCGCGGTCCTCGGCGCCGGCGGCCGTATGGGCCGGACCATTTTGACAACCGCACGCGATTATGCGGGAGTGCGCATCAGCGCAGCATTGGTGCGTGCCAGCAGCCCTTTACTGGGTCAGGATGCCGGTGGCATTGCTTACAGCGCCGGCGTGAGCGATGCGCTCACTGCGAGCGATGTGCTGGTGGATTTCTCCACTCCGTCATCCACCGCCGCGGCTATTGATGCCTGTCTTGCCGCGGGCAAACCGCTGGTCATCGGCGTCACCGGCCTGGATGCGGTGCTGCGGCACAAGATGGAAAAGGCCGGTCAAACCATTGCGGTGCTGGCGGCGCCCAATATGAGTCTCGGTGTGAATCTGCTGCTGCGGCTGGCGGCCATGGCCGCGGCGGCGTTGGGTGAAGAATTCGACGTGGAGATCAGCGAAGTGCACCATCGCCGGAAGCAGGATGCGCCGTCCGGCACCGCGCTGGCTTTGGGGGAAGCGGTAGCCGGGGCGCGTGGTGTGAAACTTGAAGCCCACGCGGATTTTCATCGCGCCGCCCGCGACGGCATGCGTCAGCCGGGCAGCATCGGCTTCAGCTCGGTGCGCGCCGGCGACATCGTCGGCGACCACACGCTGCTGTTCGCAGGTGCGGACGAACGCCTGGAGTTGACGCACCGTGCCCACAGCCGCGCGGCCTTTGCCCGCGGCGCACTTGCGGCAGCCTGCTGGATCGCCCGCCGGCCCGCCGGGCTCTACCAGATGGCGGACCTGCTCATCCGGGATGCGTGCCGACCCTGAGAGACGTGGACGCGCCCGCGCTTAGCCGCTAGAATCCCATAAATTTGACTGCTGCCCGCGCGTGTCGCGGGAATCTGGCGGGAGGCGTCAAGGCCTTCCCGCTGCGCGCGAAGGAGGAGGTGCCCTTGGAACAACCGGCCATCCTGGCTCTTGAGGACGGTACGATTTTCCGGGGTGTATCCATTGGTGCGGCGGGGACCGCGGTTGGCGAGACGGTGTTCAACACCGCCATGACCGGCTACCAGGAAATCCTCACGGATCCCTCGTACTGCCAGCAGCTCGTGACTCTCACCTATCCTCACATCGGCAATACCGGTGCCAACGCGCAGGATTGCGAGTCGGCGCGCATCATGGCGGCCGGACTCATCATCCGTGATCTGCCTGCTGCGGCCAGCAGCTGGCGCGCACAGGAAACCTTACAGGATTATCTCCAGCGCGAACATATCGTCGCCATAGCCGGTATTGATACGCGCAAACTCACCCGCCTGCTGCGGCAGAACGGCGCCCAGAACGGCTGCATCCTGGCAGACGCGAAAATGGATGCAGCGGAGGCGCTGCGGCAGGCACGTACCTTCCCGGGACTCAAGGACGTGGATCTTGCCAAGGTGGTTACCACGGAAAAACCCTATGCATGGCATGCAGGGGGCTGGCAACTGAGCATCAATGGGAGCCCGCAGGTGCAGGGTGGACGCTTTCATGTGGTGGCCTACGATTACGGCATCAAACGCAATATCCTGCGCATCCTGGCGGATCACGGCTGCCGCGTGACGGTGGTGCCGGCTACCCTCACCGCACGCGAAGCGCTGGCGCTCAAACCGGACGGCTTGTTCTTTTCCAACGGCCCCGGCGATCCTGCAGCCTGTGATTACGCCATCACCGCGCTGCGCGAATTGCTCAGCGCCGGCATTCCCATCTTTGGCATCTGTCTGGGCCACCAGCTGTTGGGGCTTGCCAGCGGTGCGCAGACTGTAAAGATGAAATTCGGGCATCACGGCGCCAACCACCCGGTTATTGATCTGGATACCGGTCGCGTCATGATTTCAAGCCAGAACCACGGTTTTGCGGTGGACGAGAACAGTTTGCCGCCGACATTGCGCGCCACGCACCGTTCCCTGTTTGACGCCACCTTGCAGGGCATGGAGCGCACTGATTGCGAGGCCTTCAGTTTCCAGGGGCATCCGGAGGCGAGCCCGGGCCCGCATGATGCAAGGCCCTTGTTTGAACGGTTTGTGCGCGCCATGGCGCAGCGGCATGCGCAGCCCGTGAGTGCGGCGGCCGGCTAATTCATGAACATCAAAGCAACGAGAGCGGCGCTGGGTTCAGCGCTCCGCATTGTACAGACGCGCAAGCGTAAGAGCGGTGCGCAGAGGATGAGAGTCGGGGGCTATGCCGAAACGTACTGACATCAAGACCATCCTGATCATTGGTGCGGGACCCATCGTCATCGGCCAGGCCTGCGAGTTCGATTATTCCGGCGCCCAGGCCTGCAAGGCGCTGCGCGAGGAAGGCTACCGCGTGGTCCTGGTGAACTCCAATCCCGCCACCATCATGACCGATCCCGAAACTGCGGAGGCGGTGTATATCGAACCCATCCACTGGCGCACCATGGAGCGCATCATCGAAAAGGAGCGCCCCGATGCGCTGCTGCCCACCATGGGCGGGCAGACGGCGCTCAATTGTGCTCTGGATTTGGTGCGCGAAGGCGTGCTCGCCAAATACGGCGTGGAAATGATTGGTGCGTCGCGCGAGGCCATAGACATGGCCGAGGACCGCGATCTGTTCCGCCGTGCCATGCAGGAGATCGGCCTGGGGGTACCGCGTGCCGGCCTCGCGCACAATCTGGGGGAAGCCCTCGCCCTGCAGGCGGAGATCGGCTATCCCACCGTCATCCGGCCATCCTTCACCCTGGGCGGCAGTGGCGGCGGCATCGCCTACAATCACGAGGAATTCGTCGAAATCTGCGAGCTCGGCCTGGATCTTTCGCCCACCAACGAGTTGTTGATTGAAGAGTCGGTGCTGGGATGGAAGGAATTCGAGATGGAGGTGGTGCGCGACAAGAAGGACAACTGCATCATCGTGTGTGCCATCGAGAACCTGGATCCCATGGGCGTGCATACCGGTGATTCCATCACCGTGGCGCCGGCGCAGACGCTTACTGACAAGGAGTACCAGATCATGCGTGATGCCGCCATCGCGGTGCTGCGCAAGGTGGGTGTCGAGACCGGCGGCTCCAATGTACAGTTCGCCATCAACCCCCAGGACGGGCACATGCTGGTCATCGAGATGAATCCGCGTGTATCGCGCTCCTCGGCGCTGGCTTCCAAGGCCACCGGGTTCCCGATCGCCAAAGTGGCTGCCAAGCTTGCGGTCGGTTATGCGCTGGATGAACTGCGCAATGAGATCACCGGCGGTGCCACGCCGGCTTCCTTTGAACCCAGCATTGACTATGTGGTCACGAAAATACCGCGGTTTACTTTCGAGAAATTTCCTCAGGCGGAACCACGGCTGACCACGCAGATGAAATCCGTGGGTGAAGTTATGGCCATCGGCCGCACCTGGCAGGAATCCCTGCAGAAGGCTTTGCGTGGTTTGGAAACGGGTAGCGACGGCCTCAACGGAAAAATCACGGATTTCGCTGCGCCCAATGCCATGGACGGGTTGCGCCATGAACTGCGTACCCCCGGTCCCGATCGCCTCTGGTATGTGGCTGACGCCTTCCGCGCCGGCTTATCGTGCGAGGAAATCGCCGCACTGACGAAGATTGATGTCTGGTTTCTGGCGCAGATCAAAGATTTGGTTAACGAGGAAAATGCGCTGGTCACAGGCGGCATGAAATCCCTTGATGCCGCGCGGTTGCGCGGACTCAAGCGCAAGGGTTTTTCCGACAGCCGTCTTGCCGTACTGCTGCGATGCAAAGAAAGCGAGGTGCGTGCGCTGCGTATCCGGCATGGCATACACCCCGTATACAAGCGCGTGGATTCCTGCGCAGCCGAATTCGCCGCCGCCACGGCGTACCTGTATTCCACCTATGAGGAAGAGTGTGAAGCTGAGCCGACGCGGCGCGACAAGATTGTGGTACTGGGAGGCGGACCCAACCGCATCGGCCAGGGGATTGAGTTCGACTATTGCTGTGTGCATGCGGCCCTTGCGTTGCGGCAGGACGGCTATGAAACCATCATGATCAACTGCAATCCGGAAACGGTGTCCACCGATTACGACACCTCAGATCGGCTGTACTTTGAGCCGCTCACTTTTGAAGACGTCATGGAGATCCTCGACAAGGAAAAACCCGGGGGCGTCGTCGTGCAGTTCGGCGGCCAGACACCGTTGAAACTGGCGCGGGCCCTGGAAGCGGCCGGCGCGCCCATCATCGGCACCTCGCCGGACTGCATTGATCTCGCTGAGGACCGGGAGCGTTTCTCGAAGTTGGTGGATAAGCTGAAATTACTGCAACCGCCGGCACGCAGTGCACGCAACGAACACGAGGCGGTGGCGTTGGCCGGCGAAGTGGGCTTTCCTCTCATGCTGCGGCCGTCCTATGTTCTGGGTGGGCGCGCCATGGAAGTGGTGTTCAGTGAAGAGGATTTGCTGGGCTATATCCGCAGGGCGATGCAGGTCTCCAATTCCGCGCCCGTACTCATGGACCGTTTTCTGGAAGATGCCATTGAAGTGGATGTGGATGCCTTGTCCGATGGTCACGATGTGCTTATTGGCGGCATCATGGAGCACGTGGAACAGGCGGGCATCCATTCCGGTGACTCCGGCTGTTCCCTGCCACCCAACACGCTTTCCGCCTCCATGCAGCGGCGCATCCGCGACCAGACCGGGCAATTGGCCAAGGCCCTCAAGGTCGTGGGTCTCATGAATGTCCAGTTCGCTATCCAGGGTGACAGGCTCTATATATTGGAGGTGAATCCGCGCGCTTCCCGTACCGTACCGTTTGTGTCCAAGGCCGTGGGGGTGCCGCTTGCCAAGGTGGCTGCCCGCTGCATGGCAGGTCGGACCCTGAGGCAGCAGGGCATTACCGCTATCCCCGTGCCGGCATATTTTTCCGTGAAGCAGTCGGTGTTCCCGTTCATCAAATTCCGCGGTGTAGATCCGATTCTGGGACCGGAAATGAAATCCACCGGCGAAGTCATGGGTACGGGCCGCAGTTTTGGGGAAGCCTATGCCAAGGCGCAGTTTGCTTCGGGTATCATCATCCCCGTGGGCGGCAAAGCCCTGCTTTCGGTGCGTGACCCGGACAAACGTGCCGCAGTGGATCTGGCCAAGACGCTGATCCAGCGCGGCTTCAGGCTGGTCGCTACCCACGGTACCGCGACAGCCCTGGAAGCGGCAGGCATACCTTGCGAGCACATCAACAAGGTGCGTGAAGGCCGGCCGCATGTTGTGGATATTATCAAGAACGAGGAGGTGAGCCTCATCGTCAACACCACGGAAGGCAAACAGGCCATACTGGAATCGTATTCAATCCGTCGGGAAGCGGTTTCCCACAAGATCACGTACTACACTACCATCGCCGCTGCCAAAGCCACGGTGATTGCGCTGGATTACATTGATTCCGCGGGTGTCAATAAGCTGCAGGATCTGCATCGGGAGCTTGTCTGATGGCTAAAACGCCTCTGACTGTACGCGGCGCCGAGCAGTTGCGTGAGGAACTCAAGCGTCTCAAGAGCGAAGACCGGCCGCGGGTCATCAAGGCTATTGCGGAGGCGCGTGCGCATGGTGATCTCAGCGAGAACGCGGAATATCACGCGGCGCGTGAGCAGCAGAGTTTCGTCGAGGGGCGCATCCTGGAACTGGAATCCAAGCTGTCCAGCGCCGAAGTCATAGATATCACCAATCTCAATGCCAACGGCAAGGTGGTGTTCGGCTCCACTGTGGTGCTGGCCGACGGGGAAAACGCCAACCAGGTCACCTATCAGATCGTCGGCGAGGATGAAGCGGATATCAAGCAAGGCCGCATCTCGGTGAATTCACCTATCGCGCGTGCGCTCATCGGCAAGCAGCAAGGCGACGTGGTGGTGGTGAAGACGCCTGCCGGTGAGCGCCAGCTCGAGATCGTCGAGGTGCATTACGAATAATTTTCTGCGCTGGCATGCCCCGGCGGTACGCTGTCTCATCACTGCATGGGTAGGTGCGCTGTGGACGGCGGGGCTGCTGGTGGCCCCCCTGGTGTTTGCCATATTGCCGACACAGGCACTGGCGGGCGAAGTGGTCCGTGCGCTTTTTACGGCGGTCAATTGCCTCGGCGCGGTCTGTGGGGTGCTGCTGCTGCTCACGGCGCGCGCCACGAGCGGCCGTTGGCTGGCGCAAACACGCTCACGGCTGACGGCCGTCATGTTTTTACTCACGCTCTTGAACCTGGCGGTATTCGACCCGTGGCTGGACAGGCTGCGTGTCGCGACGGGAAGTACGAGCACGGCATTTGTCTGGGCGCATGGCGTCACGGCAGGGATGTATCTATTGTTGTGCCTGCTGGGGTTATGGCTGGTGCTGCTGGATGGCGGCGGCGTGATGCCCGCAACGGAGTGAGACGGATCCTCCATGCCCAAGCGAAGCAAAAGCAGTGCCCGTTGGCTCGCCGAGCATTTTTCCGACGCCTATGTGAAACGCGCCCAACAGGCGGGTTGGCGCTCGCGGGCGGTATTCAAGCTGGAGGAGGTGCAGCGACGCGACCGCCTCATCAGGCCGGGCATGACGGTAGTGGATCTGGGCGCCGCTCCCGGCGGCTGGAGTCAGTATGCGGCGAAAATCCTGGCGGGCCGCGGCACCCTGCTGGCGCTCGATATTCTTCCCATGCAACCCCTGAACGGCGTGGAATTTATCCAGGGCGATTTCACCGAGCCGGCGGCGCTGGAGCGGGTGCTGGCGCGGCTCGGCGGCCGGTCCGCCGACCTTGTTTTGTCGGATATGGCCCCCAATATCAGTGGGGACAAGGCCATGGACCAGCCGCGTGCCATGCATTTGGCGGAGCTGGCGCTGGAGTTCGCCCGCCGCGCACTCGGGCCGGAAGGCGCGTTTCTGGTGAAGACATTTCAAGGCGTGGGGTTTGCGGACTATTTGCAGGCGTTGCGCGGCGGCTTTCGCAGTGTGGTCATACGCAAGCCCAAGTCCTCACGGACCCGCAGCCGCGAACTTTATTTATTGGCGAAACAACCGCGGGTATAGTACTGTCTGAACATTGAACAGCCGCGGCCGCCAGGCTGCGGCGCTTGCGAGGAACCTGATTTTGAACGACTTTTTCAAGACTCTGCTGATCTGGATACTGATTGCGGTGGTGCTGCTGGCGGTTTTCAACAGCTTCACCTCGAGCAGCAGCAAAACCCAGTCCATCGCCTATTCCGCCTTCCTCTCGGATGTCCAGGAAGGCAGTATTGCCAGCGTGACTTTCGATGGCCGCAGCATCACCGGCACCCTCTCCTCCGGCGAGAAGTTCAGCACTTACAGCCCGCTGACCACGGATTTCATGCCGCTGGTGGACACCCTGCGCAAGGGTAACAGCAACGTCAAGATTGAAGCCAACCCCCCCGAGCACACCTCCTGGTGGCTGCAGGGATTGATTTCCTTCGGGCCCATTCTTTTGTTGATCGGCGTGTGGATTTATTTCATGCGCCAGATGCAGGGTGGCGCCGGCGGTCGCGGCGCCATGTCCTTCGGCAAGAGCCGTGCGCGCATGCTGGGCGAGGACCAGGTGAAGATCAATTTCAGTGATGTGGCGGGGGTGGAGGAGGCCAAGGAAGAAGTGGCGGAGCTGGTGGAGTTCCTGCGCGACCCCGGTAAGTTCCAGAAGCTCGGCGGACGTATCCCCCGCGGTGTGCTCATGGTAGGCGCCCCGGGTGCCGGCAAGACCCTGCTCGCCAAGGCCATCGCCGGTGAGGCCAAGGTGCCGTTCTTCAGCATCTCCGGTTCTGATTTTGTGGAAATGTTCGTGGGTGTGGGTGCCTCGCGCGTGCGCGATATGTTCGAGCAGGCCAAGAAGCACGCGCCCTGTATCATCTTCATTGATGAGATTGACGCCGTTGGCCGTCACCGCGGCGCGGGCCTGGGCGGCGGTCACGACGAACGCGAGCAGACCCTCAACCAGTTGTTGGTGGAGATGGACGGCTTTGAGGGTAGTGAGGGCGTCATCGTCATCGCCGCCACCAACCGCCCGGACGTGCTGGACCCGGCGCTGTTGCGCCCCGGCCGCTTCGACCGCCAGGTGGTGGTTCCGCTGCCGGACGTGCGCGGCCGCGAGCAGATACTCAAGGTGCACATGCGCAAGGTACCTCTGGGCGACGACGTGAAACCCGCCATCATCGCCCGCGGTACCCCGGGCTTTTCCGGCGCGGATCTCGCCAACCTGGTGAATGAGGCCGCACTGTTCGCAGCGCGCGCCAACAAGCGTACCGTGAGTATGGAGGAATTCGAGCGCGCCAAGGACAAGATAATGATGGGTGCCGAGCGCCGTTCCATGGTCATGAGCGAGGATGAGAAACGTCTCACCGCCTATCACGAATCGGGTCATGCCATCGTCGGCCGGCTGGTGCCGGATCACGACCCGGTGTATAAGGTGAGCATCATTCCGCGCGGGCTGGCACTCGGCGTCACCATGTTCCTGCCGGAGAGCGACCGCTACAGCTACAGCAAGCGGCGTCTCGAGAGCCAATTGTCTAGCCTGTTCGGCGGCCGCGTGGCGGAAGAGATTATCTTTGGCGCCGAGTGCGTAACCACCGGCGCATCCAACGATATCGAGCGCGCCACCGGCATCGCCCGTAACATGGTTACCAAGTGGGGTCTGTCGGAGACGCTGGGCCCGCTTAGCTACGAGGAGGAGGAGGGCGAGGTGTTCCTCGGCCATTCCGTCACCCGTCACAAGCAGATTTCCGGCGAAACCCAGCGTACCATTGACCAGGAAGTGCGCACCGTGATCGACCGCAATTATCAGCGCGCCAAGGGACTGCTGCAGGATAATTTGCAAAAGCTGCATACCATGGCGACTGCGCTCATGAAGTACGAAACCATTGATGCCGAGCAGATTGACGACATCATGAACGGCAAGGAGCCGCGCCCGCCTCAGGACTGGTCCGACGACGGCAACGGCAGCGCCCCGGCCACCGCGCGCGATACCGCCACGGCAACCTCCAAAGATGCCAAAATCGGCGGGCCCGCGAGTCAGCACTGATAAAACGTGGTGTAATCAGGCCGGCGCATGAGCGCCGGCTTTTTTATGGGTGCGCCCCGCCGGGAGCACTCCCGAACAGGCGGACGTTGAGGACCGGCTGGTGCAATTACAACTGGGCAGACACACGCTGGATCTGGCGCAGCCGCAGGTGATGGGGGTGCTGAATCGCACGCCGGATTCGTTTTCTGATGGCGGAGTTTTCGCGGATTTCGCTGCGGCTGTTCGCCGTGCGCATGCCATGGCGGGGGAAGGCGCCGCCATCATAGATATCGGCGGCGAATCCACCCGGCCCGGGGCGGAAGCCGTGAGCGTGCAACAGGAGCTGGACCGCGTCATACCGCTCATCGAACGGCTGGCCGGTGAGATGGACACACCGGTCTCCATTGATACCGGCAAACCGGAAGTGATGCGTGAGGCGGTGCGTGCCGGTGCCGTCATGATCAACGATGTGTACGCCCTGCGTCTGCCGGGAGCACTCACGGCGGCACTCGCCTGCCGGGTACCGGTGTGTCTCATGCACATGCAGGGCGAGCCGCGCGGCATGCAGCAGAACCCGCGGTATGCAGACGTGGTGACCGAAGTGAGGGATTTTCTTGAGGAACGCACCCGGGTATGCGAAGCCGCGGGTATCCCGCGCTCGCAGATACTGGTTGATCCCGGATTCGGCTTTGGCAAGACGCTTGCACACAATCTCGCGTTGCTGCGACGTCTGCAGGAACTCGCCTTACTGGGGCAGCCGTTGCTGGTGGGTTTGTCGCGCAAGTCCTCCATCGGCACCTTGCTGGGTGGCGTGCCTCCGATGGAGCGGCTGCATGGCAGCGTGGCAGCGGCGGTGGTGGCGGTGCTGCGCGGTGCGCATATCATCCGTGCCCATGACGTAAAAGCCACCGTGGAGGCGCTCAAGGTTGCGGCCGCGGCACGCCTGGATGGATGCTAGAATTCCTCTCTAACGAGGAAACATGACACGCAAATTCTTCGGTACTGACGGCATACGCGGACGGGTGGGCTGCCCGCAGATGAGCGCGGACTTTGTGCTGCGCCTCGGCTGGGCGGCGGGCCGGGTGTTGGCGTCCCAGGGCGGCGGCAGCGTGCTCATCGGCAAGGACACGCGTATCTCGGGTTACATGTTCGAATCCGCCCTGGAAGCGGGATTCTCCGCGGCGGGTGTGAATGTGCGCCTGCTGGGGCCCATGCCCACTCCCGCCATCGCCTATCTCACGCGCATTACGCAGGCACAGGCGGGCGTGGTCATCAGCGCCTCCCACAATCCCTACTACGACAACGGCATCAAATTCTTTTCCGCAAAGGGCCGCAAACTTGCGGATGACATCGAATTGCGCATCGAGGAGGAAATCGCGAAACCCTTTGTAACCGTGGATTCCGCTTCCCTGGGCGGCGCACGCCGCCTGGAAGATGCGGCGGCACGCTATATTGAATTTTGCAAGTCATCCGTGGCGCCGGAACTAAATCTTGCAGGCCGGAAAATTGTGCTGGACTGCGCCCATGGCGCCACCTATCGCATTGCGCCGCGCGTATTCAGCGACCTGGGTGCGCAGGTAATCAGCATGGGCGTCGCGCCGGACGGATTGAATATCAATCATGAGTCGGGGTCCACTCATCCGGATACATTGCGGCACAAAGTGCTGGAAAGCGGTGCGCATCTCGGTATTGCCTTCGACGGTGATGGTGACCGGGTACTTATGGTGGATCAGCATGGCGAGCTGGTGGACGGAGATGAATTGCTATTCATTATCAGCATGCAGCGCAAAGCTCGAAAGCAGCTTGCCGGGCCCGTCGTCGGCACCCAGATGAGCAATCTTGGACTTGAACAGGCTTTGGCTGCACAGGGTGTGGAGTTCCGGCGCGCCAAAGTGGGTGACCGTTACGTGCTGGCCCTGCTGGAAGAGTCCGGCGGCATCCTTGGAGGCGAGAATTCCGGCCACATCATTTGCCTGGACCGCACCACTACCGGCGATGGTATTATTGCGGCATTGCAGGTATTGGAGGCCCTCCAGACCGCCGGCCGTGATCTTGCCGAGATGAAGGCCAAAATGCACAAGTATCCCCAGGTTCTGGTAAATGTGAAGACTGAGGAGCGCGTGGATCTGGAAATGTCCATGATCCGGACGGCGGTGCAATCGGTGGAGGCCCGTTTGCATGGACGCGGACGGGTATTATTGCGGCCTTCCGGTACCGAGGCCGTGGTGCGCGTGATGGTGGAAGGCGAGGATGCCGCGTTGACGCGCCAGTATGCGGAGGATATCGCCGCCGCGGTGCACAGTGCCGCCGCCGTACATTGATTTCCGCAACCCGCGCCGCTATGCTTGCGCGCCTTTTAAAACCGCACCGGGCATTTACTCATGCGTGCTTCGTTCATTATGGCCGGAAACTGGAAGATGAATGGCTCGCGTGAGAGCGTCGCGCGTCTGCTGAACGACCTTCTCCAGGGGATCGAAATGACGGCAAGCACCGAGGTACTGGTGTGTCCGCCCTACGTCTATCTTGCTGATGCGGCCAGGTTGCTCAAGGGCAGCACGGTGATTCTGGGTGCTCAGGATGTATGTGCCGAGGATAACGGTGCGTATACCGGTGAAATATCCGGCGCAATGTTGCGGGATTTCGACTGCCACTACGTGGTCGTGGGGCATTCGGAGCGGCGTTCCCTTTATGCTGAAGATGACAGGCTGGTGGCGCGCAAATTCATGGCTGCGCAGAAAGCGGGGCTCATACCCATTTTGTGCGTGGGGGAGACCTTGTGGGAACGCGAGCGCGGTACCACCCATGCGGTGATTACGCGGCAGCTCCAGGCAGTATTGGACGCGGCCGGCATCGCGGCCTTTGACCGGGCGGTCGTGGCTTATGAACCCGTTTGGGCCATTGGCACCGGCGAAACGGCCACGCCGGAGCAGGCCCAGGAAGTGCACGCTCTGATGCGTGGCTGTATCCGCGCCGGAGATGCTAGAATAGCCGAAGCCATCCGCCTGATTTACGGCGGCAGTGTCAAGGCTGCCAATGCCGCCGAGCTGTTCCGTATGCCCGATATAAACGGCGGCCTGGTGGGCGGCGCTTCCCTGGATGCACGCGAATTTCTCGCTATCTGCAAGGCAGCGGCCTGATTCTGACCGGTAATTTTGAGCGTATTCATGCTGTACACCATTCTTGAGATCATCCTGGTATTCGTGGCCGTGGCGTTGATCGTGCTCATCCTGCTGCAACAGGGCAAAGGCGCGGATGCGGGCGCCGCGTTCGGCAGCGGTGCTTCCGGTACCGTATTCGGCGCCGGCGGCTCGGCGAATTTTCTCAGCCACAGCACCGCGGTCCTCGCGACGGTTTTTTTCATTCTTGCGCTGCTGATGGCCTACCTTTCCCACCACACCTCCGCGCCCCGGAGCATCGTGGAGCGTGCCGTGCAGCAACGGGCGCTGGTTACACCCCCTGCCGCACCGCAGGCACCGGCCGCAAGCAAACCACAGCCGGCACCCGCTTCCAAACCATCCGGCAATTCCCCGCCCGCCCATCATCGGTAGCTGATTGCCGGTGCGCCGAAATGGTTTCATGAGCGCCGGATAGCATCGCTTTTTACCGGGGCGATACGTTAAAATTGAGCGTCTTTGTGGAAAGCCGGCATGCGTGCCGGTATCCCGCGGACCCAAATGCCGACGTGGTGGAATTGGTAGACACGCTACTTTGAGGTGGTAGTGGGTAAAACCGTGGGAGTTCGAGTCTCCCCGTCGGCACCAGCATCCCGACCGGCATGATCTCCCGGTTGTGATGCGCAAGAGCATAGCGTTTGCATCCTGATTCGGTGAGGAGAGCATGCTGCAGAATTACGTTCCCATCCTGCTGTTCCTGATCTGCGGTTTCCTGTTCGGCGGCGTGCTGGTGGGAGCGGGATTTGTTGCCAGCGCACTGCTTCGCAATCGCCGTCCGGACAGTGAAAAGCAGTCTCCCTATGAATGCGGCTTTGAGCCTTTTACGGACAGCCGCATGAAGTTCGATGTGCGCTATTATCTCGTCGCGATTCTGTTCATCATTTTTGATTTGGAAATCGCCTTCCTGTTCCCCTGGGCCGTGTCGCTGCACCACAGCGGTTTGTTTGGCTTTTTGGCCATGCTGATCTTTCTTGCCGTTCTGGTAGTGGGGTTCATTTATGAATGGAAGAAGGGAGCCCTGGAATGGGAATAGAAGGCGTGCAGCAGAAGGGTTTTGTCACCACCGGCGTGGATACACTGGTGAACTGGGCGCGCACCGGATCGCTCTGGCCCATGACCTTCGGACTGGCCTGCTGTGCCGTGGAAATGATGCATGCCGGCGCGGCGCGTTATGACTTGGACCGTTTCGGGGTGATCTTTCGCCCCAGCCCGCGTCAGTCCGATGTGATGATCGTGGCCGGGACGTTGGTAAACAAGATGGCACCGGCGCTGCGCAAGGTTTATGACCAGATGGCGGAACCCCGCTGGGTGATTTCCATGGGTTCCTGCGCCAATGGCGGTGGTTACTATCATTATTCCTATGCGGTGGTGCGCGGTTGCGACCGCATCGTGCCGGTGGATGTGTATGTGCCCGGGTGTCCGCCCAGCGCCGAGCAGTTGATTTACGGCATCATCCAGTTGCAGAAGAAGATCAAACGTACCAACACCATCGCCCGCTAACCGAGAAATTCAATGAGCGTAACGACGGACAAGCTCGTCGCGGATATGGAAGCGCGTTTCAGCAACGCCCTGAAGCGCGTGCCGTCCCGCGTGGATCAGCTGACCTACGAAGTATCCACCGCAGGGTTGCGGGAAGTCTGCCGTGGCTTGCGTGATCTGGAACCGTTCCATTTCGAGCAGCTCATGGATGTGTGCGGCGTGGATTATCTGGGCTATGGTGAAGCAGATTGGCAGACCGAGGATGCGACGCGCACCGGTTTCAGCCGCGGCGTGGATCGTCATCCGCCGCAGGCACGGGGGCGCACACAGCGGCGTTTCGCCGTGGTGTATCACTTGCTATCCGTCCGCCACAATCAGCGTCTGCGGTTGCGGGCATTCTGCGCGGATGAACCGCCCATGCTGGATTCGGTGGCGGACATCTGGGCCTCCGCCAACTGGTATGAGCGTGAAGTGTTCGACCTCTACGGTATTCTCTTCAACGGGCATCCCGACTTGCGCCGCATTCTCACCGATTATGGCTTCACCGGTCACCCGTTCCGCAAGGACTTCCCCCTGTCGGGCAATGTGGAAGTGCGCTACGACCCGGAGAAAAAGCGTGTGATATATGAGCCGGTGAGCATCGAACCGCGCGTACTGGTGCCGCGCGTCATCCGCCACGATCCGCGCTATGAGGAGGCCTGCAAGCAGGTCCCCAAGAATGCCTGAGATCCAGAACTTCACCATGAACTTCGGTCCGCAGCATCCGGCGGCCCATGGCGTGCTGCGCCTGGTGCTGGAGATGGACGGCGAGGTCATCACCAAGGCGGATCCGCATATCGGCCTGCTGCATCGCGCCACCGAGAAACTTGCGGAAAGCAAGCCCTACAATCAGAGCATCGGCTACATGGATCGGCTCGACTACGTGTCCATGATGTGCAACGAGCATGCCTATGTACTGGCGATTGAGAAACTCCTGGGCATAGAACCGCCGCTCCGTGCGCAGTATATCCGGGTGATGTTCGATGAACTGACGCGTATCACCAACCACCTGCTGTGGCTGGGCGCCCACGGCCTCGACATCGGTGCCATGACGGTATTCCTGTACTGCTTTCGCGAGCGTGAAGACATCATGGATATGTACGAAGCGGTATCCGGCGCACGCATGCATGCGACCTACTACCGCCCGGGCGGCGTGTACCGCGATTTACCGGAGTGCATGCCGCAATACCAGAAATCCCGCTTCCGCAGCAAGGGGGATATGCGGCGCATCAACCAGGCACGCCAGGGCTCGCTGCTGGACTTTATCGAGGACTTCACCGAACGCTTTCCCGGGTGTGTGGATGAATACGAGGTGCTGCTTACGGATAACCGTATCTGGAAACAGCGTACCGTCGGTATCGGCGTGGTAACGCCGGAGCGTGCCTTACAGCTCGGTTTTTCCGGCCCCATGCTGCGCGGTTCCGGCATCGAGTGGGATCTGCGCAAGAAGCGGCCCTACGCGGCCTACGAACAGATGGATTTCGATATCCCCGTAGGCGTGAACGGCGACTGCTATGACCGCTATCTGGTGCGCATCGAGGAAATGCGGCAATCCAATCATATTGTGCGTCAGTGTATCAATTGGTTGCGCAAGAACCCGGGTCCGGTATCGTTGGAGGATCACAAAGTCACGCCGCCGCGTCGCGAGCAGATGAAATCCGACATGGAGTCATTGATTCATCATTTCAAATACATGACCGAAGGCTATGGCGTACCCGCGGGTGAGGTGTATGCCGCCATTGAACATCCCAAGGGGGAGTTCGGCATCTATATGATTTCCGACGGCGCCAATAAACCGTTCCGGGTGAAGATCCGCGCCGCGGGATTCGCACATCTTGCCGCCCTGGATGAGATGGTGCGCGGACACATGTTGGCGGACCTGGTGGCGATTATCGGTACCCAGGACATCGTGTTCGGAGAGGTGGACCGCTGATGGCCGAAACCAGTTCCAGAACCGGCTTGCTGTCGAAAAACGTCCGACAGGTGATCGATGAGGCTGTGAAAAAATATCCTGAGGGGCGTCAGCGCTCGGCGATTTTTGACGCCTTGCGGGAAGTGCAGCACGAGAACAAGGGTTATCTTACCGTGGAACTCATGGACGCGGTGGCGGACTATCTCCGGCTGGAGCCCATCAAGGTCTATGAGGTGGCCACTTTCTATTCCATGTTCGAGACCAGGCCTGTCGGTCGCCACAGCATTTCCGTATGCACCAATATTTCCTGCATGTTGCGCGGCGCGGACGACATCGTGGCTTACATCGAGAAGAAGCTCGGCATCAAAACCGGCGAGAGCACACCCGACGGTCGCTGTTACCTCAAGCGCGAGGAGGAGTGTCTTGCCGCCTGCGCCGGCGGCCCCATGATGATGATAGACCACAAATACTACGAAAATCTCACACCCGAGAAAGTGGACAAGATACTGGAGGGCCTGAAGTGAGCATGCCGCTGGATCAGGTCTGCTATAAGACGCTGCAGTTCGACAAGCCGTGGACCCTGGACAACTACCTGAAAGTGGACGGCTATCAGGCATGGAAGAGAATCCTCAAGGAAAAAATCCCGCCGGACCAGGTGATTGAAGAGGTAAAGGCCTCGGGGCTGCGCGGCCGCGGTGGCGCCGGTTTCCCCACCGGGGTGAAATGGGGTTTCATGCCCAAGAGCCCCACGGCGCCATCGTACGTGGTGTGCAATTCCGACGAATCGGAACCCGGTACCTGCAAGGACCGCGATATCCTGCGTTACAACCCGCACGCGCTCGTCGAGGGCATGGCCATCGGCTGCTATGCCATGCGCTGCAAGACGGGTTACAACTACCTCCGCGGCGAATTCATGGATGAGCCCTATACGCGCTTCAGACAGGCGCTGAAGGAGGCTTATCAGGCCGGACTTTTGGGAAAAAACATCCTCGGCACGGGGGTGGATGTGGATATTTATTCCCACTTGGGCGCCGGCGCGTATATTTGCGGAGAGGAAACCGCGCTGCTGGATTCCCTGGAAGGCAAAAAGGGTTGGCCGCGCTTCAAACCGCCGTTTCCGGCAAACTACGGCGTGTTCGGCCGGCCCACCACGGTGAATAACACCGAAACCTTCGCCTCGGTGCCCAGCATCATGCACAACGGCGCCAAGTGGTTTGCCGCATTCGGCAAGCCCAACAACGCCGGTACCAAGATATTTTCCGTCACCGGCCATGTCGCCAAGCCGGGCAATTTCGAGGTACCTCTGTGCACCCCCTTCCAGGAACTTCTGGCCCTGGCCGGCGGCGTATGGCTGGGCCGCAAACTCAAGGCGGTGATTCCCGGCGGAGTATCCGCACCGGTGCTGCCCGCCGATGTCATGCTGGACTGCAGCATGGATTTCGACTCGCTGCGCAATGCCGGTTCCATGCTGGGTTCCGGCGCGGTGGTGGTGATGGATGAAACCACCTGCATGGTGAAAATGCTGGAGCGTGCCTCGCGCTTCTTCTATTCCGAATCCTGCGGTCAATGCACGCCGTGCCGGGAAGGCACCGGCTGGATGCACCGCGTCATCGCACGTATCGAGGCGGGTCGGGGCCGGCAGGAAGACCTGGATCTGCTGGTGAGCGTGTCCCGGAACATCGAGGGCCATACCATCTGCGCCTTCGGTGATGCGGCTGCCTGGCCGGTGCAGAGTTTCATCAGGCATTTTCGCGACGAATTTCAGTATCACATTGATCACGGCTGCTGCATGGTGGGCCCGGGCGCCCGCAGACAAGCAGCCTGAGTCCGCGCAGATGAGCACAACAGCAGAAATGCCGCTGACGGAACAACCGGTCAATATCGAAATAGACGGCAAGACCGTCAAGGCCCGCAAGGGCGAGATGATCATGCAGGCCGCTGATCGCGAGGGAGTGTATATCCCGCGCTTCTGTTACCACGAGAAACTTTCAGTCGCGGCCAATTGCCGCATGTGTCTGATTGAAGCGGAAAAAGCCCCCAAGCCGCTGCCGGCCTGCGCCACGCCGGTGGCGGAGGGCATGAAGATTTTCACGCGCTCGCAGCGGGCTATGGCCGCACAGCGCGCCACCATGGAGTTTCTGCTCATCAACCATCCGCTCGACTGCCCCATCTGCGACCAGGGCGGTGAATGCGAGTTGCAGGATCTGGCCATGGGCTATGGGCGGGATATTGCGCGGTTCTCGGAGCGCAAGCGCGTGATCAGGGACGAGAACATCGGGCCGCTCATCTCCACCTTCATGACGCGCTGCATCTACTGCACGCGCTGTGTGCGCTTCGGCATGGAAATCGCCGGTATCCAGGAGCTGGGTGATACCGGTCGCGGCGAGCATTCGCGCATCGGTACTTATGTAGGCCGCAGCGTGGATCACGAATTGTCCGGCAATGTCATAGACATCTGTCCGGTGGGCGCACTCAACTCCAGGCCGTTCAAGATGCACGGCCGCGGCTGGGAGATGACCCGGCATGAGACGGTATCCCCCCACGATTGTGTGGGTTCCAACCTCTATGGCCACGTGCTGCGCGGAAAACTGATGCGCACCGTGCCCAGACCCAATGAGGCGGTGAATGAGACCTGGATTGCCGATCGGGATCGCTTCAGCTATGCCGGCGTCTACAGCGCGGATCGCCTGGAACGCCCGATGCTGAAACAAAACGGCGGCTGGCACGAGGTTGACTGGGAGACGGCGCTCGCGGCAGCGGCGAAAATTCTGCGCAGCGTAAACGGTGATGCCGGTATGCTGGCTTCGCCCGGTTCCACCACGGAAGAGCTCTACCTGCTGCAGAAGCTGGCGCGGGGTCTTGGCATCCACAGCATTGATACGCGTCTGCGCCAGGCGGACTTCCGCGATGACGAGTTTGAGCCGCTGTTCCCGTGGCTGGGCCAGTCCATCGAAGACCTGGAGAGGCTGGATACCGCTTTCATCATAGGTTCCAACCTGCGCAAGGAAGTACCGCTGCTCGCGCATCGCATCCGCAAGGCCGCCCTGCGCGGTGCGGCGGTGATGTTCCTCAATCCGCGCCGCTATGAGTTCCTGTTTCCGCTGACCGCTTATCGCAGTGCGGATGCCTATACTTTGCCGGCGGAACTCGCGGCGGTATTGAAGGCCGCGGCGAACACGGCCGGAAAACCATTGCCCGTCCACCTCAAGGATTTCGTGCAGGCCCAGGCGTCGCAAGCGGAGCACGAAAAAATCGCCGCACAACTGCTGCAGGGCAAGTGCCAGGGGATTCTGCTTGGTCGTCTGGCCCTGTCCCATCCCGCCTATGCCGACTTGCGCATGCTGGCGGCGGCGCTCGCCGATGTCACCGGCGCCAAGCTGGGGTATATCTCCGAAGGCGCCAACAGCTCGGGCGCCTGGCTCGCGGGCGCCGTACCGCACCGCGTCAGCGGCGGCAGGAAAGCCGCCCTCAAGGGTCTCGATGCCCGTGCCATGTTCACGGAGGCGCGCAAGGCCTATGTGCTGATGGGCGTGGAACCGGAACTGGATTGCTGGGATGGAGCAGCCGCGCTCGACGCGCTGCAGAAGGCCTCTGTGGTAGCCGTCACTCCGTTTGTGACGGACACCATGAAACGCTATGCCGCGGTGCTGTTGCCCGTGTGCAGCTTTGGCGAGACCTCCGGCACCTATGTGAATGCGGAAGGCCGCTGGCAGAGTTTCGCCGGTATGGCCAAGCCCGTGGGCGAGGCGCGGCCGGGGTGGAAGATTCTGCGGGTACTGGGCAACTTGTGTGAGCTGGAGGGTTTTGAATTCGTGTCTTCGGAGGAAGTGCGCGCCGAGCTGAAGCAGACTTTGGCTGATATAGCACCGGACAACCGGTTCAAAGGCACGCGCATCCTCAGTGCGGAGCCGCCGGCAAGGGGCTTCAAGCGCGTGGCCGAGATCCCGCTGTATTCGGTGGACATGCTGGTACGACGCTCCGCACCCCTGCAGGCGACGCACGACGCCGATGCCGCCTGGGTGCTGCTGTCGCCGGTAGATGCCGGAAAGCTGGGTATCACGGAAAACGCGCGCGTGGCGCTGCAGCATGCGGGTGCGCGCATCACGCTGCCGGCAAAGCTGGATGACAGTGTGCAATCTGGCAACGTATTCCTGCCGGCAGGCATTGCGGCCACCGCAGGCTTCGCACCGCTGTATGCCGGTGTGGAACTGGAGCGAGCCTGATGTCAGAACTGTTGACCCAATTGCATGCATTCTGGAGCGCGCTGACAACCTACTGGGTGTCACTGCCGTTCGGCTGGCAACTGACGCTGAAATCCCTTGCCGGCATCGTCGCGATCATGCTGCCGCTTATCCTGACGGTGGCTTACCTGACTTTGGCCGAGCGGCGCATTATCGGTTTTATGCAGGTGCGCATGGGGCCGAATCGAGTCGGTCCCTGGGGCTTGCTGCAGCCATTCGCGGATGTGCTGAAACTCGTATTCAAGGAGGTAATTCTTCCCACCAATGCCAACCGCTTCCTGTTTATCATTGCACCGGTCATTTCCATCTCCACGGCTTTTGCCGCCTGGGCGGTGGTCCCCTTCAGCAATGGCGTGTTGCTGTCCAATGCCAATGCCGGTCTTTTATATATTCTGGCACTCACATCATTCGGCGTGTACGGCATCATTCTGTCCGGCTGGGCCTCCAATTCCAAATACGCCTTCCTGGGCGCGATGCGCTCGGCGGCACAGATGGTGTCCTACGAGATCGCCATGGGTTTCGCCCTGGTGGGTGTGCTCATGGCCAGCCAGAGCCTCAATCTCAATGACATTGTGCTGGCTCAGAATGGCGGATTCTCACACTGGTTCTGGCTGCCGCTGCTGCCGCTGTTTGTCATTTACTTTGTTTCCGGTGTGGCGGAAACCAACCGTGCCCCGTTCGACGTGGCGGAGGGCGAATCGGAAATCGTCGCGGGGTTCCATGTGGAATACTCCGGCACGGCATTCGCTGCGTTTTTCCTTGCGGAATACGCCAATATGATCCTGATTTCCGCCCTGGCCGCCACCTTGTTCTGGGGTGGCTGGCTGTCGCCGGTACAGGGCTGGCACTTTCTGGAAGGCACGTCTCTGGCCTTCCTGATGCACACAAGCTTTATATGGTTTGCCGTCAAAACCTGTGTCTTTCTTTATGCCTTCCTGTGGTTCCGCGCGACCTTTCCGCGCTATCGCTATGACCAGATCATGCGCCTCGGCTGGAAGGTATTCATTCCCATCACCATCCTGTGGCTGGTGCTGGAGGGCGCGGCCATTGTGCTGAAGATTCCACCCTGGTTCGCGTGAGAGCACCATGAACGCAGTGCGCAGTTGGATCAGGAGCCTGTTGCTGGTGGAACTGTTCCAGGGCCTGGGGCTCACGGGAAAGCTGTTTTTCGCCCGCAAGGTGACCATCCGTTATCCGGAAGAGAAAACACCCAAATCGCCGCGCTATCGCGGTCTGCACGCCCAGCGCCGCTATGCCAACGGCGAGGAGCGCTGCATCGCCTGCAAGTTGTGTGAGGCGGTGTGTCCGGCGCTGGCCATCACCATTGACTCGGAGCAGCGCGAGGACGGCACGCGCCGCACCACGCGCTACGACATTGACCTGTTCAAGTGCATTTACTGCGGTTTTTGCGAGGAAGCCTGCCCGGTGGATGCCATCGTGGAAACCGGCATTACCGAATTCCATTTTGAAAAGCGCGGTGAGCAGATCATGACCAAGGAAAAACTGCTGGCCATCGGCGACAGATATGAGGCGCAGATCGCCGCCGAACGCGCGGCCGATGCGCCGTACCGCTGAGGACCGGGAATATGGTACAGACCGTTGTTTTCATCGTGCTGGCGGCGATCCTGGTCGGCTCCGCTCTCGGCGTCATCAGCGCGCGCAACCCGGTGCATTCAGCCTTGTTCCTGGTGCTGGCTTTTGTCACCAGCGCCGGCCTGTGGATTCTGCTGGAAGCGGAATTTCTCGCGCTGGTGCTGGTGCTGGTGTACGTGGGTGCGGTCATGGTGCTGTTCCTGTTCGTGGTGATGATGCTGGATATAGACACCGACACCCTGCGTCAGGGGTTTGTGCGCTATGCGCCGCTTGGCGTGGTGGTGGCGGCCGTGGTGGTGGTGGAAATCGGTTACGTGGTGTGGACGCGGAAACTCGGGGTGACGCTCGGTACGCCGGTACCCCATGCCGCGAATTACAGTAATACCCGTGCACTGGGCGACGTGATCTATACAACCTATGCCTATCCCTTTGAACTGGCGGCGGTGATTCTGCTGGTAGGCATCGTGGCGGCCATCGCGCTGACCCTGCGTCGTCGCCCGGGTACCCGCAGTCAGAACCCCGCAAAACAGGTGCGCGTCAGCGCCAAGCGCGGCCGCATCCGGCTGGTCAAGATGCCATCGGGTCACGGCCGGGGAGGAGAAGCACCATGACCGTCACCCTGTTTGATTTCCTGGCCCTGAGCGGCGTGCTGTTTGCCATCGGCATGGCGGGCGTGTTCCTGAACCGCAAGAACCTGATTCTGCTGCTCATGTGCATTGAACTGATGCTGCTGGCGGCAAATTTCAATTTCATCGCTTTTTCGCGTTACCTCAACGACCCCGCAGGACAGGTATTCGTATTCTTCATTCTCACAGTGGCCGCAGCCGAGGCTGCCATCGGTCTTGCCATCCTGGTGGTGCTGTTCCGCAACCGCCAAAGTATCAATGTTGAAGAACTGGACAGTATGAAGGGCTGATATGAATCCGGCGATGCCAACCATTTTCCTCATCATCGTGCTGGCGCCGCTGGCGGCGGCAATTATCGCCGGCATTTTCATGCGCTTTATCCCGCGCCCTGTTTCACATTGGGTGACCACCCTGGGTGTGGCCTTATCGTTTGTGTTGTCGGTGTATGTGCTCTGGCAGATGTTGTACAAGGGCATGGGCAACCTCAACGTCACCGTATACAACTGGGGCGTGGTGGACAACGTGCAATTTCAGGTGGGCTTTCTGATGGACCGCCTGACAGCGCTTATGATCACCGTGGTGAGTTTTGTCTCGCTGATGGTGCATGTCTATACCATCGGCTACATGGCGGATGACCCGGGTTACAAGCGCTTTTTCAGTTACATTGCCCTGTTCACCTTTTCCATGCTCATGCTGGTGATGGCAAACAATTTCCTGCAGTTGTTCTTCGGCTGGGAAGCGGTGGGGCTGGTGTCCTACCTGCTCATCGGTTTCTGGTACACCCGGCCCACGGCCATCTATGCCGGCCTCAAGGCCTTCCTGGTGAATCGCGTGGGAGATTTCGGCTTCCTGCTGGGCATCGCCCTGGTGCTCACCTATACCGGCAGCGTGAATTACGCCGCGGTGTTTGCCTATGCGCCGCAGCTCGCCGGCCAGCACATCCAGCTCTTCCCGGGCCTGGCCTGGTCGGTACCCACGGTTATCTGCATCCTGCTGTTCGTGGGCGCCATGGGCAAGTCCGCACAGGTGCCGCTGCACGTGTGGCTGCCGGATTCCATGGAAGGCCCGACACCCATCTCGGCGCTGATACACGCCGCCACCATGGTGACCGCCGGCATCTTCATGGTGGCGCGCATGTCGCCGCTGTTTGAACTCTCGGATACGGCGCTGTCGGTGGTGATGATCATCGGCGCCATCACCGCCTTCTTCATGGGTCTGGTGGGTATCGTGCAGAACGACATCAAGCGCGTGATCGCCTATTCGACGCTTTCACAACTGGGTTACATGGCAGTCGCCCTGGGCGCCTCCGCCTATGCAGCCGGTATCTTCCATTTGATGACGCACGCCTTCTTCAAGGCATTGCTGTTTTTGGCGGCGGGCTCGGTGATCATCGCCATGCACCACGAACAGGAT
The DNA here is from genome assembly GCA_021792635.1 of Natronospirales bacterium. Lineage (GTDB taxonomy): Bacteria > Pseudomonadota > Gammaproteobacteria > Natronospirales > REEB76 > REEB76. Next base: position 239,750 of record JAJYUH010000002.1, read on the forward strand.
ATGCGCCGCATGGGCGGTCTGCGCAAGTACATGCCCATCACCTATGTCACATTCCTGATAGGCTCGCTCGCGCTGATCGCTTTCCCAGGATTCGCCGGGTTTTTTTCCAAGGACACCATCATTGCGGCGGTACATGACTCACGGCGCGCGGGCGCCGGTTTTGCGTACTGGTGCGTGCTGTTGGGGGTATTCGTAACCGCGCTGTACACCTTCCGCATGTTTTTCATGACATTCCACGGCAAAGAGCGTTTCGTGGTGGAACCGGGCGGCAAGCATGATCACGGGCATGAAGATCACGCAAGTGAGGAACATCTTGCACCCGGCCATCTGGTCCATCCGCCGAAGGAATCCCCCTGGGTGGTCACCGTGCCGTTGATCTTGTTGGCCATCCCATCGCTGTTCATCGGCTGGTTGACAATACAACCGGTGCTGTACGGCGGTTTCTTCGGCTCGTCCATTTATGTGGCACCCAGTCATCACGTCATGCAGAGGCTCACCGGTGAATTCCATGGTGCCGCCAGCATGGTGAAGGAAAGCGTGACTTCACCCGCGCTCTACCTGGCACTGGCCGGAGTTTTCGTGGCCTGGTTTTTCTACCTGTATGCGCCGCGGTTGCCGGCCCTGCTGGCGCAGAAACTCAGCACCTTCTATCAATTGCTGTTCCACAAGTTCTATTTCGACGAGATCTACGCGTTTTTCATTGCCGGTGGCACGCGCGGCCTGGGCAACGCGCTGTGGAAGGGCGGAGATGGTGCCGTCATTGACGGCGTGCTGGTGAACGGTTCGGCGCGGGCAGTGGGCTGGTTATCCGGTATTCTGCGCCGCGGCCAGTCCGGATACCTGTACCACTATGCCTTTGCCATGATCGTGGGCCTGTGCCTGTTGCTGGGCTGGCTGCTGTTGCGGTAGCGGAAACACATCATGACCACACACTTCCCCATCCTGAGCGTGTTGCTGTGGCTGCCCATCGCCGGCGGCGTCATTGTGCTTCTGGCGGGGCGGGTGGCACCCAGGTGGGTACGCTGGCTGGCATTGTTTTTCTCCGTCCTGGTGTTTGCCATCAGTGTGCCTCTGTGGACCCAGTTCAACACCGGTACCGCGGCCATGCAGTTCGTGGAGAACCTGCCCTGGATCCGGACTTTCCACGTTCATTATCATCTGGGTGTGGACGGCATCTCCATGCCGCTGATTCTGCTCACCACCTTCATGACCGTGCTGGTGGTAATCGCCGGCTGGGAAGTGGTGCACTACAAGCTCGCCCAATACATGGCGGCTTTCCTCATCATGGAAGGGCTCATGAACGGCGTGTTCTCGGCCCTGGACGGCCTGCTGTTTTACGTGCTGTGGGAAGCCATGCTGATCCCGATGTTTCTGATCATCGGTATCTGGGGCGGTCCGCGACGCGTATATGCCAGCATCAAGTTTTTTTTGTACACCTTCCTGGGTTCGGTGCTCATGCTGGTGGCCATCATCTACATGTACGTGAAATCCGGCAGCTACGACATCCTGACCTTTCAGCAAATGCCGCTTGGCATGACTGCCCAGGTGCTCATTTTTCTGGCTTTCCTGGCGGCGTTTGCCGTGAAGGTTCCCATGTGGCCGGTGCATACTTGGCTGCCGGACGCCCATGTGGAAGCGCCCACCGGCGGCTCGGTGATTCTCGCGGCCATCCTGCTCAAAATGGGTGCCTACGGTTTCCTGCGTTTCAGCCTGCCCATTGCCCCGGATGCGAGCCACGCGCTCATGTGGGTCATCATCGCACTGTCGCTGATCGCCATCATCTATATCGGTTTCGTGGCCGTCGTACAGACGGATATGAAGAAGCTGGTGGCCTATTCCTCCGTTGCGCACATGGGTTTCGTCACCCTGGGTTTCTTCATCCTGTTCGTCATTTTTGCGAAGACCGCGAGCACCAGCGGTACGGTCATGGGCGTGGAGGGCGGCCTGGTGCAGATGATCTCCCACGGTTTTGTTTCCGGTGCACTGTTTCTGTGCGTGGGCGTGCTGTATGACCGGTTGCACACCCGTGAGATCAATGCCTACGGCGGCGTCATCAACATGATGCCGGCATTCGCATTTTTCATGGTGTTGTTCGCCATGGCCAATGTCGGTCTGCCGGGCACTTCCGGTTTCGTGGGCGAGTGGATGGTGATCCTCACCAGCATGAAGGCCGGTTTCTGGATCGCTTTCGGTGCCGCATTCACCCTGTTCCTGGGCGCAGCCTATACATTGTGGCTGGTGAAGCGCGTGCTTTACGGCCCGGTGGGCAATGATCGCGTTGCCGCGATGCGGGACATCAGCAAGCGCGAATTCATCGTCCTCGGTCTGTGCGCCGTTCCGGTGATCGTGATCGGGATCTGGCCGGCGCCGCTGCTCGATGTGATGCACGCTTCGGTGGTGAATCTGGTGCACCAGGCGGTGCAGTCAAAACTCTAAGTACTGATTTTTGAGGGAGCCCATGACTTTTACGCTGCCAGCTTTCACTCCGGCAATCCCCGAGATGTTCGTGCTCGGGATGGGCTGTTTTATCCTGTTGGTGGACGTGTTCCTCAGTGACCGCCACCGCCTGGTGACATATTGGCTGTCCCTGGCCACCGTTGCCGCCACCGCCTGGCTGACGGTGACCATCGCCGAGAACGCCGGGCTGCTCACCTTCGGCGACATGTTCGTCAATGACAGCATGGGCAATGTGCTCAAGCTGTTTACCTATCTGACGGTGGCGCTGACCTTTCTGTATTCGCGCGATTACCTCACCGACCGCAATCTGTTCAAGGGCGAGTTCTATGTGTTGGGCCTGTTCGGCATGCTCGGCATGATGGTAATGATCTCGGCACATAACTTCATCACCATCTATCTCGGTCTCGAACTTTTATCCCTGTCGTTGTACGCCATGGTGGCGCTGGATCGCGATTCCCCGGCGGCTTCCGAGGCTGCCATGAAATACTTCGTGTTGGGCGCCATCGCCTCCGGTATATTGCTTTACGGCATGTCGCTGCTCTACGGTGCAACCGGTACGCTGGATATCACGAAGCTGGGGGTGCATATCGCCGAAGCACCGGAAATCGGCATCGGTGTGACCTTCGCCCTGGGCTTCATCATCGTGGGTCTGTGCTTCAAACTTGGCGCCGTGCCGTTCCATATGTGGCTGCCCGATGTGTATGAAGGTGCGAACACGCCCGTGACGCTCTACGTGGGTTCGGCGCCCAAGATCGCCGCTTTCGCGCTGTTCATGCGTCTGCTGGTGGAAGGACTCGGCGGATTGCGTGCCGAATGGCGCACGATGCTCATCGTGCTGTCCATCCTGTCCATGGCCATCGGCAGTATCGTGGCCATCGTACAAACCAACCTGAAACGCCTGCTGGCCTATTCCACCATTTCCCATGTGGGATACATCCTCATGGGCATTCTCGTCGGCACCACTGCCGGTTATCAAGCCGCCATGTTCTATGTCATCACCTATGTGATTATGGCCGCCGCGGCTTTCGGCATCATCATCCTGCTGGCACGCAAAGGTTTTGAATCCGACCGTCTGGAAGACTTCAAAGGGCTTAACGATCGCAGTCCCTGGTTTGCTGCCATGATGCTGATCGTGATGTTCGGCATGGCCGGCGTGCCCCCATTCGTGGGCTTCTTTGGCAAACTCTATGTGTTGCGCGCGGTCATTGACGCCGGCATGACTTGGCTTGCGGTAGTCGGCGTGATTTTCGCCATTATCAGCGCCTTCTACTATTTGAAAGTGGTGAAGCTCATGTATTTCGATCGTGCCCCCGAGGGCGCGAAGCCGGTTGCGGCGAGCCTTGACATGTGCTGGGTGCTGTCCGGTAACGGTCTTGCCATTCTGCTGCTGGGTGTGCTGCCGGGTCCGCTGATGGCGCTGTGCGCCAGGGTCATCAACTTCTGACAAGGCTCGGGCGGTGCAACCGGGTGCATGGCGCGCGCGGTTGCCTTGAAAAACACCTCTCCCTCCTATATAGTCCGCGGCTGCCGAGTGCGGGGTGGAGCAGTCTGGCAGCTCGTCGGGCTCATAACCCGAAGGTCGCAGGTTCAAATCCTGCCCCCGCTACCATCATTTCCCGTCCTCCATCCGTCTTGGGGGAGGTCTTCCGCGCCAGCAGCGGCCCGACCGGTGTTCTGGCTGTGAATTTCCGGCAGCCTCTGCTCCACGCCGCCTGCAACGTAATCCCGCCAAACCTGGTTTATGCCTGCGCGGCCGTGAGTGCGCTCAGGCGCGGCAGCGCTGGAATATCAGCGTGGCGTTGGTGCCGCCAAAACCGAAGCTGTTGGACATGACGCGCTGCAGTTCCGCCTTCCGTACCTCGCACACGATGGTCAGCCCCGCGGCCTGCGCATCCAATGTCTCGATATTGATGGAAGGAGCGATGAAACCGCCTGCCAGCATCAGCAGGCAGTAAATGGCCTCCTGCACGCCGGCGGCGCCGAGGGAATGACCGGACATGGATTTGGTGGATGAGATGGGAGGGGCAGCGCCACCGAACACTTCACGGATGGCGCCGAGTTCAGCCGCATCACCGGCCGGGGTGGAGGTGCCGTGGGCATTGAGGTAATCAATGGGCCCCCTCACGGTATCGAGCGCCATCTGCATGCAGCGTATCGCGCCTTCTCCGGAGGGCGTCACCATGTCGTAGCCGTCGGAGTTGGCGCCGTATCCCGCCAACTCGGCGTAAATCCTGGCGCCACGCCCTGTGGCGTGTTCCAGCTTTTCCAGTACCACGATGCCGGCTCCGCCGGCAATGACGAAGCCGTCGCGGTCGGTGTCAAAGGGCCGGGATGCCTGTGCCGGCGTGTCGTTATAGCGCGAGGACAGGGCGCCCATGGCATCAAACATGCCGGTCATGCCCCAGTGCAGTTCTTCGGCGCCGCCGGCAAAGACGACATCCTGTTTGCCCAACTGGATCTGCTCCATGGCGGTACCGATGCAATGTGCCGAAGTGGCGCATGCCGAGGAAATGGAATAGTTGAGGCCCTTGATCCGGAACGGCGTGGCAAGACCGGCGGAAACGGTTGAGCACATGGTTCTTGGAACCATGTAAGGCCCCACCCGGCGCACCCCCCGGCTGCGCAAAGTGTCGGCCATGTCTATCTGGTTGGCAACCGAGCCACCACCCGAACCGACAATGAGACCGGTGCGCGGGTTGGATACCTGTCCGGCCTTGAGCCCCGCATCGGCGATGGCATCCTGCATGGCGACATAAGCATAAGCGGCCGCATCACCCATGAAACGTTTGATCTTGCGGTCAACCCGCGCTTCAAGATCAATTTCAGGAACGCCGGCTACCCGGCTGCGCAAACCGAGATCCGCGTATTCCTGCACATAGCGGATGCCGGAGTGCCCCTCACGCAGGGAGGCAGTGACACTCGCTTTGTCGTTGCCCAGACAGGATACGATTCCAAGTCCGGTAACCACCACGCGTGTCATGACAGCGCCTTAAAAAGCATCCGTAGATGTGAACAAACCGACGCGCAGACTGCTGGCGGTATAAATTTCGCGGTTGTCCGCCAATACACGGCCGTTACCGATGCCCATTACAAGTTTGCGCTCGATGACGCGCTTCATGTCTATCTCGTAGCGGACCGTGTTAGCGCTCGGCAGCACCTGGCCAAAGAATTTCACTTCCCCCACACCCAGAGCCCGGCCACGGCCGGGATTGCCTTTCCAGGAAAGGAAGAATCCCACCAGTTGCCACAGGGCATCGAGTCCGAGACAGCCGGGCATGACCGGATCCCCCTGAAAATGGCAGGCGAAAAACCACAGATCCGGACGGATATCCAATTCCGCTTCCACCCGTCCCTTGCCGAAGGTGCCGCCGCCGGTGCTGATGAAGGTGATACGGTCAAACATCAGCATATCGGGAAGCGGCAAGCGCGCGTTCCCGGGGCCGAACATCTCACCACGGCCACAGGCCAGCAGTTCATCGCGGGTAAAGCAGGATTGATTCATCGGGGGACTCATGTAGCGTGGTGGCGATTGGGCCGGATCCGCGGGGGAAATCTTATTTATGCAGGTGCGACGTGCGGCATTGCCCATGCCGCATGCGATACCCGCAGCGCGATCTCCACTGCGGCTGCGGTCAAGTCGAAAATCAGACTCAGAAAATATCACCGTCACCCACTTGGTCAGTCAGCGGCCCGATATACCGGCAAGGAGTTGTCTCAAGCATGCACAGGATGCAACCGCGTACCGTTTCCTATTGAACCGCAAGCGACCGGACCTTGTCCAGTACCCGGGTTTCACGCGGGGCATGTGCGGGAAAACCCTTGCCGCCGTTTCCCGCATATCCGCCGCGCGTTTGGCCGGCACGGTTGTCAGATTGTGCCCGTGTGCGCGACTTTGCGGGTCTTTTCGCGGGTTTCCTGGCAGGGGCGGCAGCGTTTGGCCGTCGGATAGACATGCAGGCGCGCCAGAGAAATCAGCTTGCCGCAGTCGGTGCAGACGCCATAAGTACCCGCCTGCATGCGCTGCAGCGCCGCTTCGATATCACGTACTTCCTGGACATCCCGGGCGATGCCGGCAAGCCGCACATCCGCGAGCAGATCGGCTAGCGATTCCTCCCCGAGATCATGCACGTGCCCGGCGAGGGTTGCATTTTCCGCGTCGCCGGAGCTCCGCAGCGCGGCACTGATTTCATCCCGCAGTTGTTCGCGTCTGCTTACGAGCCTGTTGCGCAGTTCGGGATTTTCACTGGGTCCGAATGGCATTGCGTTCATGGGCATTCCTCCAGAAAAGCCACAGGGGCCGGGTATGGATCCCGCCCGGCAATACGCTAGATGCAAGCCGGCCCCCCGGCCTTGACCTGGATCAGTTTTGCCGCTGATGCCGGGTAACTGCCGCCGGCAATGCACCGCGCCGGCCTTCTCGGCTGTGCCGGCCTGGCGGGGAGTGCGGCATGGCGGCGGGGCGGACGTCGGCCAGGGCCATCCTGCCGGAAGAATTCCCGGCGATGAGTGCGGTTCCGGGTTTGCCGCAGCCGCCACGCCGCCTCCGGCCTGCTGCCTATCCCTGAAATACCGGCCCTTTTCCATATCAGGTCAGTCGTTACTCATTGCTCTAAGTACCGAAAATGCCTATACTTTGTAGCGGTGACGGGAATGCGGACAGGGGCTGTCGGATTTTGCATCCAGCCTGCCCCCGCTACCTACAGTTCTTGTAGACCGGGCCCCGCGCAGGGGCTTTTTAGTGTCTGGCAGCGGTGCGCACCGCCGTCTTGAGAACCCCGGCCAGGCCGGGGTTTGTCGTCATTGGCAGCCCCGCGGGACCGCGGGGCACGCGGAATGGGCCTGGGGCCCATTTTTTATTTGTATCGGGCGGAAACGATGCGCGAGGCGCTGCTGAACATACTGGAGCCGGCCATTGAGGCCCTGGGCTATGAGGTGGTGGAGCTGGAATTCCACAGCGGCATTGTGCGGGTGTTCATAGACCGGCCGGAAGGGGTGACCCTGGACGACTGCGAACGTGTCAGCCACCAGGTGAGCGGTTTGCTGGACGTGGAGGATCCGATTCCGGGCGCGTACACGCTGGAGGTATCTTCTCCCGGTCTCGACCGGCCGCTGCGCAAAACGGCTGATTTCGGGCGTTTCGCCGGTCAGCGTGCGCGCATCGAGCTCTCGCTGCCGCTCAACGGCCGGCGCCGTTTCTCCGGCACCCTGCGCGGTGTGGAGAGGGATGAGGTATTGATTGAAGTGGATGGCGCGCTGTTTCACCTGCCGCTTGCACAGATCGGCAAGGCACGCCTGGTGCCGGAACTCTGAATTGCATACGCATTGGACGGTAAGGTCATGAACAAAGAGATATTGCTGGTGGTGGACGCCGTTTCCAACGAGAAAGGCGTGGACAAGAATGTGATTTTCGAGGCGCTGGAAGCGGCACTGGCCTCCGCCACGCGCAAGAAGCACGGCGGCGAGATAGACGCGCGCGTGGCGATTGACCGCCTGACCGGGGATTATCAGACCTTCCGCCGCTGGCTGGTGAAAGCAGATGATGAGGTGCTGGAATCGCCGGAGCGCGAAATCCGCCTCATGGACGCACTGGATGTGAAGCCGGATTCGCAGGTGGGCGACTATATCGAGGAGCCGATGGAGTCGGTGGCCTTCGGCCGCATCGCCGCACAGACCGCCAAGCAGGTCATCGTGCAGAAGGTGCGCGAGGCGGAGCGCGCACAGGTGGTGGAAGCCTACAAGGACCGCATCGGCGAACTGGTGACCGGCGTGGTGAAGCGGGTCGAGCGCGGCAACGTCTATATTGATCTCGGCAACAATGCCGAAGCCTATGTCGCCCGCGAGGAGATGATCCCGCGCGAGGCGGTGCGCACGGGCGACCGGATTCGCGGCTATCTGCGGGAAGTGCACGCTGAGTTGCGCGGTCCGCAGTTGTTCGTCACCCGCACCGCACCGCAGTTCCTGGTTGAATTATTCAAGCTGGAAGTGCCGGAAGTGGGCCAGGGGCTCATTGAGATCAAGGGTGCCGCCCGGGATCCGGGTGCGCGCGCCAAGGTCGCGGTGAAAAGCAATGATTCGCGCATTGACCCGGTGGGCGCCTGCGTCGGCATGCGCGGCTCGCGCGTGCAGGCGGTATCCAACGAGCTCGCCGGCGAGCGCGTGGATATCGTGCCCTGGAATGATAATCCGGCGCAGTTCGTCATCAATGCCATGTCACCGGCGGAAGTGCAGTCCATCGTCATGGATGAGGAGTCCCACAGCATGGATATTGCCGTGAACGAGGACAACCTTTCCAAAGCCATCGGCCGCGGCGGCCAGAATGTGCGCCTCGCCAGTCAGTTGTCCGGCTGGGAACTGAATGTCATGACTGAAGCCCAGGCAACACAGAAAAGCGAGGCTGAGATGCAGACTCTGCAGAAACAGTTCATGGAGCAGTTGGACGTGGATGCGGATGTGGCCCAAATTCTGGTGCAGGAAGGTTTTTCCAGCATCGAGGAAATCGCTTATGTGCCGGCCTCGGAACTGCTGTCCATCGAGGAATTCGATGAAGGCATCGTGGAAGAACTGCGCGGACGCGCCCGCGATGTATTGCTTACCCAGGCCATTGCCAGCGAGGAACAGTTCGGCGATACGGAACCCGCGCAGGACTTGCTGAGCATGACCGGCATGGACAAAGCGGTGGCCTACCGGCTGGCGAACCGCGGCATTATCACCATGGAGGACCTGGCCGAACAGGCGGTGGACGACATCAAGGACATTGAGGGACTGGATGATGCCAAGGCCGCCGAACTCATCATGGCCGCGCGCGCGCCGTGGTTCGCGGGTGAAGAGGCGCAGCAGAAGTAAACATTCGAGGAAGGCTGACATGGCGGAAGTCACTGTTAGACAGTTTGCCGAAGTGGTGGGTACACCGGTAGAACGCCTGCTCGCGCAGTTGGCGGAAGCCGGCATTGAGATCACTGATCCGGATATCGCCATTAGCGACGATCAGAAAATGCAACTGCTTACCCACCTGCGCCACAGTCATGGCGAAGGTGGCGCGGGCGAAACGCGCAAGATCACTCTCACACGCCGCACCGTCTCGGAAATAAAGCTGACCGGTGTGCAGGGCCGTGCCAAAACCGTGAGCATAGAGGTACGCAAGAAGCGCACCTATGTGAAACGCAGCGCGGTGATGGAAGAAGAGGCCAAACGCCGTGCCGAAGAAGACGCGGTACTGCAGGCGGAACTGGAGCAGCAACGCGCCGAGGAAGAACGCCGTTCGGCGGATCGCGCGCAGAAGGAGGCGGCGGAGGAACAGGAACGCCGCCGTAAACAGGAAGAGGACGCACGCCGCAAGCAGGAGGAGGATGCTCATGCCCGCGCCGAGGCGGAACGCCGCCGCGCGGAAGCGGAAGCGCGCCGCCTGACGGAAGAGGAAGACCGGCGCATGCGCGCCGCGTTACCGCGCGGCAAGGCGGTACCGGGCGCTGCGGCGGGCATGGATGACAAGCATACGCGCTACGGCCGCGCCGAATTGCATGTCGGCCATGAACTGTCCAGCAAGCGCAAGAAGAAGCCGGCCAAGACCAGAGGCGCTGTCAGCGTCCAGGTCGAAGCCAAGCACGGTTTCGAGAAGCCGGTGGCACCCCAGATACGCGAAGTGCCCATCCCCGAGACCATTACCGTAGGAGAACTGGCTCAACGCATGGCTGTGAAAGCCACCGAAGTGATCAAGGTGATGATGAACATGGGCGCCATGGCCACCATCAATCAGGTCATAGACCAGGAAACGGCCGCCATCGTGGTGGACGAGATGGGCCACACGGCGAAATTCCTCAAAGAAAACGACTTGGAAGAGCAGGTGATGCAGGTAGCCCACGAAGGCGAGGAAATTCCACGCCCTCCGGTGGTCACCATCGTAGGCCATGTGGATCATGGCAAGACTTCACTGCTGGACTACATCCGCAGTACCCGCGTGGCGGCGCGTGAAGCCGGCGGCATTACCCAGCATATCGGCGCGTATCGCGTGGAAACCAAGAAAGGCGTCATCACTTTCCTGGATACCCCGGGCCATGCGGCTTTCACCGCCATGCGCGCCCGCGGCGCCAACGTGGCGGACATCGTGGTACTGGTGGTGGCGGCGGATGACGGCGTGATGCCGCAGACACTGGAAGCCATCCAGCATGCACGCGCTGCGGAAGTTCCCATCGTGGTGGCGATCACCAAGATTGACAAGCCGGAAGCGGACGTGGAACGGGTACGCAGCGGACTTTCACAACACGAAATCATTTCCGAGGAATGGGGCGGTACGAATATCTTCGTGCAGGTGTCCTCCAAGACCGGCCAGGGCGTGGATGTGCTGCTGGATTCCATTCTGGTACAGGCGGAGGTGCTGGAACTCAAGGCCGTGGCCAGCGGCGCGGCGGCGGGTTATGTGCTGGAATCCAGCCTGGAGAGGGGCCGCGGCCCGGTGGCCACCGTGCTGGTGCAGCGCGGCTTGCTCAAGGCCGGCGACATATTGTTGGCGGGCCAGGAGTTCGGACGTGTGCGTGCCATGTTCGACGAGGACGGCAATCGCATCGAGGAAGCCGGCCCCTCCATGCCGGCGATGGTGCTGGGACTTTCCAGCACCCCCAATGCCGGCGATGAAGTAATCGTGGTGCCTGACGAACGCAGGGCACGCGAAGTGGCGCTGTATCGCCAGGGCAAGTTCCGTGACGTGAAGCTGGCGCGCACCCAGGCCACCAAGCTGGACGATGTCTTCCAGCAACTGCAGGAAGACGAACAAAAAGGCATCAATCTGCTCATCAAGTCCGACGTGCAGGGCAGCGCCGAGGCGTTGCGCGATGCGCTGACCGGCCTGTCCACGGACGAAGTGAAGGTGAAGGCCATCGGCAGCAGCGTCGGCGGCATCACCGAGTCCGACGTCAATCTGGCGCTGGCATCCAAAGCGGTCATCATCGGCTTCAATGTGCGCGCCGACAGCGGTGCGCGCCGCATGATCAGCGAGTCCGGCCTGGATGTGCGCTACTACGGCATTATCTACGAAGCCATTGATGACGTGAAGAAGGCCATCGGCGGCATGCTCAAACCGGAGCTGCGCGAAACGATCGTCGGCCTGGCCGAGGTGCGCGATGTATTCCGCTCCTCGAAGCTCGGCGCCATCGCCGGTTGTCTGGTGGTGGACGGTTACGTCAAGCGCAATCTGCCTATCCGCGTGCTGCGCAATAACGTGGTGATCTTCGAGGGTGCACTCGAATCCCTGCGGCGCTTCAAGGATGACGTCAATGAAGTGCGCGCCGGCACCGAATGTGGCATCGGTGTGAAGGACTATAATGACGTGCAGCCCGGTGACCAGATCGAGTGCTACGAACGTGTCGAAGTAGCGCGGACCCTGTGAGGCGTAACGTCCGTGCCGCGTGAATACGAACGCTCCAGCCGCATTGCCGGGCAATTGCAGCGCGAACTGTCGGAGCTGATCCGCAGGCAGGTGAAAGACCCGCGCGTACACGGGGTTACCGTCACCCGCGTGGAAGTGTCGCACGACCTGTCTCATGCCAAGGTTCTGGTGTCGGTTCTGGGAGCGGATGCGCCCCAGCCGGAGGTAACCGCAGCACTGAATCATGCCGCGGGTTTTCTGCGCCATGCTTTGGGCCGCATGCTGAAACTGCGCGGCGTTCCCGAGCTGCGTTTTCAGTATGACGAAACCCTGGACCGGGCCGCGCACCTCAGCGCTTTAATCGCCAAGGCCAACGTCCCCACGCATGACGACGGGGACCCATCCGCGTGATGCCGGCGCCGGTTCCGGGTAACCCTGCGGCCCCGGCATCCGCGCCGGGCAAGGTCAGGATTCCGCGCCGCGACGTGCATGGCGTGCTATTGTTGGACAAGCCTGTAGGCATGACTTCCAACCAGGCGCTGCAGGCGGTCAAACGCCTGTTCCAGGCCCGCAAAGCAGGTCACACCGGCAGCCTGGATCCCCTGGCCAGCGGCTTATTGCCGCTGTGTTTCGGCGAGGCCACCAAGATGTCGGCGTTCCTGCTGGACGCGGACAAGGAATACGCGGTCACCTGCCGTCTCGGCGTGCGCACACGGACAGCGGATGCGGAAGGCGAGGTCATCGAGATCCGGCCGGTACCCGCACTCACCGCCGCGCGCATCGAGGCGGCGCTTGCGGGTTTCCGCGGCGGAATTCAGCAGATACCGCCCATGTATTCCGCACTGAAGCATCGCGGACAGCGGCTGTATGACCTGGCGCGCGATGGTATCGAAGTGCCGCGCGCAGCGCGGCCGGTCACGATTCACGAATTAAAGCTCGTGGCGATGACGCCGGACGCTTTGGAACTCCAGGTGCGCTGTTCCAAGGGCACCTACGTGCGCACGCTGGTGGAGGACATTGCCGCGGCACTTGGCAGCGTCGCTCATGTACGGGCCCTGCGGCGCCTGGCGGTGGGTCCGTACGGGACCGATCTGCCGATGCACGCACTGGATGCCCTGTGCGCGCAAGCGGATGCTGGCACGCCGCTGGACGGACTGCTGCTGCCGGTGGACAGCGCGGTGGCCCACTGGGCGGCGGTGAGCCTGGGCACGGATGCCGCCTGGTATTTCCTCAAGGGCCAGGCGGTCATGGTGTCCGGCGCACCCACGGCCGGCTGGGTCCGGACTTATGCGGAAGGGCGCTTCCTGGGCCTTGCGGAAGTGCTCGACGACGGTCGCGTAACCCCGAGACGTCTGGTCAATCTGGGCGGGAAATCCGTTGGATACTGATTTTATTGGCTTTTTACTTGTTCAGACCCGGCTGCGCGGCTAGAATACGCGGCTGATTTCACAGACATCGGAAAACATCTGGAGCTGAGTGCATATGGCTTTTACCGCCGAGAAGAAACAGGAAATTATCACCGCCTACCGACGCGATCCCAAGGATACCGGCTCACCGGAAGTGCAGGTGGCGCTGCTCTCCGCCCGCATCGAGGGTCTGGGCGGGCATTTCACCCAACATACACAGGACCACCATTCCCGTCGCGGGCTGCTCAAGATGGTAAACCAGCGCCGCAAGCTGCTGGATTACCTCAAGAACACGGACCAGGCGCGCTATGAGGCTCTGATTGAACGTCTCGGCTTGCGCCGCTGATAATCCCCACATTCCGGTTCTTACATCTTCAGAACGCAGCACACGAAGGGCTTAACGTGACAGTATCCAAGAAAAGTTTTCAGTACGGTGAACACCGCGTCACGCTGGAGACGGGCGAGATCGCCCGCCAGGCGGACGGCGCGGTATTGGTGAACATGGCGGATACGGTGGTGCTGGTGACCGCCGTGGGCGCGAAGACGGCGGCGGAGGGCAGAGATTTCTTCCCGCTCACCGTCAATTACCAGGAGAAGACCTACGCCGCGGGCAAAATTCCCGGCGGCTTCTTCAAGCGGGAGGGGCGTCCCAGCGAAAAAGAAACCCTCACTTCCCGCCTTATTGACCGCCCCCTGCGTCCGCTCTTTCCCAAAGGTTTTTACAACGAAGTCCAGGTCGTCGCCACGGTGATTTCCGTGAACCCCGACGTGGATCCGGATGTGCCTTCCCTCATCGGCGCCTCCGCGGCGCTGGCCCTCTCGGGCATGCCGTTCATGGGCCCCATCGGCGCCGCGCGCGTGGGCTATCTCAACGGTCAGTATCTGCTGAACCCCACCAAGACGCAGCTCGACAGTTCCGCGCTGGATCTGGTGGTGGCAGGCACCGAGAAAGCCGTGCTCATGGTGGAATCCGAAGCGGATTGCCTGCCGGAAGAGGTGATGCTGGGCGCCGTGATGTTCGGCCACGAACAGTTGCAAACCGCCATCCAGGTCATCAGGGAATTCGCCCGGGAAGCCGGCAAGCCGGCTTGGGACTGGAAGCCGGCGGAAAAGGACCAGGATCTGGCCGACGCAGTTGCGGCGGAAGCCGAGAAGGCATTGCGCGAGGCTTACCAGATCGCCGAGAAGCAGGCCCGCGTCAATCGCATCGAGGAGATTCATGCCGCGCTGCTGGCGAAACTCTCCGGTGGCGAGCAACCGCAATGGTCCGAACATCAGGCGGGTAACGCGTTCATGGACCTGGAGAAGAAGATCGTGCGCGGCCGCATCACCGAGGGCAAGCCGCGCATAGACGGCCGCGACACCAGGAGCGTACGCCCCATCACCGTCAAGGTGGGTGTGCTGCCGCGCACCCACGGCTCGGCGCTGTTCACCCGCGGTGAAACCCAGGCACTGGTAGTCACCACACTGGGTACCGGCCGGGACGCGCAGATCATTGACGCCATCGAAGGCGAGCGCAAGGAACCGTTCATGCTGCATTACAACTTCCCGCCGTACTCGGTGGGCGAGGTGGGCATGATGGGCTCACCCAAGCGACGCGAAATCGGTCACGGCCGCCTCGCCAAGCGCGGCATCCAGGCGGTGATGCCCGACATGGCCGCCTACCCCTACGTGATCCGTGTGGTCTCCGAGATCACCGAATCCAACGGCTCCAGCTCCATGGCTTCGGTGTGCGGCACCAGCCTGTCGCTCATGGACGCCGGCGTGCCCCTGAAGGCGCCGGTGGCGGGCGTGGCCATGGGCCTCATCAAGGAAGGCGACAAATTCGCCGTGCTCACGGACATCCTCGGCGATGAGGATCACCTGGGCGACATGGACTTCAAGGTGGCCGGCACCGCTCAGGGCATTACCGCGCTGCAGATGGACATCAAGATTGACGGCATTACCCGCGAGATCATGCAGGCAGCCCTGGCCCAGGCCCATGACGGCCGGCTGCACATTCTCGACAAGATGAACGCGGTCATCGCCAAGCCGCGCGCGGAAATGTCCGAATGGGCGCCGCGCATCATCACCATGAAGATCAATCCGGAGAAGATCCGCGACGTGATCGGCAAGGGCGGTTCGGTCATCCGCGCCCTCACCGAGGAAACCGGTACCTCCATTGACATCGAGGACGACGGCACCGTGAAGATCGCCTCGGTGGACAAGAGCGCCGGTGAAGCCGCGCGCAAACGCATAGAGGACATCACCGCCGACGTGGAAGTGGGCCGTATTTATGAAGGCAAGGTCGTTAAACTTATGGACTTCGGTGCCTTCGTTGCCATCCTGCCGGGTCGTGACGGCCTGGTGCATATCTCCCAGATCTCCGATGAGCGCGTCGAAAAGGTAAGTGACAAGCTCACCGAGGGCGATATGATACGGGTCAAGGTGCTGGAAGTGGACAAGCAAGGCCGTATCCGGCTGAGCATGAAGGCGGTGGACGCCGCCTGATGATCGTCCGGGGTGAAGAATAACAAGAGAGGGCCGCAAGGCCCTCTTCGCGGATACCGGCGAGCGAAAGCTGCGCGTGCAACTGGCGATGCGGCTCATTGATCTGGTCAGGAAACGCGGTTTGACGCAGGCGCAGGCGGCAGAAGTTTTCGTGATTTCACAGCCGCACGTTTCCGAGCTGGCGCATTTCAAACTCAACCGCTTTTCATCCGAACGGCTGCTCAAATTCCTGACGCTGTTCGACCGCGATGTGGAAATCGTCATTCGCCCGAAGGCCAAGGGTCGTCATGTCGGTCTGGTCTCGGTGACGGGTACATAAGCGACCGGAAACTGGTTCGCAAGGAGCGGTGGGTTCCACCGCGATGCTTTAGGATTCAAGATCACGACCTGCGAGGATCGCTCCACAAGTAAAACATCCCGTAGAAGCGGCCGGCCCGGGCGCGATGATCTTTGGATTCTGGATCGCGACCTGGAGGATTGCTGCTACAAATAGGCGGGATGCCGGGACCAGCCCGGCCGCGATCACTTCGCGGCGGGTATCGCCGCTCACACAAGGAGGATGTTGTGGGAGTGACGTTCTGCACCGTGATTCTCCGCCCTCGTGGGACCGGCCACTCGACGACAGCCCTGCATCTATCCATAATCGGGTTGGCAACCATCGTCATAGAGGGGGTGTGATATGTGGAAGCTGTTCGTCTTGGGTGCAATCAGCTGTGCAGTGCTCGCGGGTTGCGCCGCCGTCACGCCCATCCAGCAGGACCAGCCGCTCCTGCTCCCGGCCGGCGATGGGGTTGCCGCGGTGCAATTCAATGCGCTGGATCACCTTACCCAGGTCCAGATCGTATCCGCGCAATCCGGCGGCGAGACCCTGGAAATTCCCAGCGTCCCGGTGGGGAAAAGCACCTTCCTGTTCGAGGTTCCGGCGGGCCGCTATTGCCTGCAACGTTTCTATGTCGGTCGCGTGTTCATCTACCGCAAATTCCAGTTTGGGGACTGCTTCGTGGTGCCGGCCGGGGCGCTGGGCTTCAGCGGCATCTACTCCCCGCGCGCGAAGCACGGACAGATTGTCACCGGCCAGGATCTGGACGTGGCCAAGGAAAGTGTGGAACTGAAGCGGGACTATCCGCGCATTGCGGCGCAGTTCCTGCAGCCGGCACCTGCGCCCGTGGCTGCGGAAGCGCCAACGCCAATGACGCCGCCACCCGCCGGCAACGGCCAGGTGTCCACCTGGATCCAGCACCATAAGAACCCGCTGGAAGATTCCGTGTACGTGCGCAATAACACCCGGTGGCCGCTGGTGATCTATCTGTTCGATCTGTACGATTGCGCCAACATCAAGCCGGCGTGCACGATCACCCATCCCGATTTCAAACTCGCGCCCCATCAGACCCGGATGATCATGCAAATCGCGCCGGCGGATCCGCAGGGTGCGTATGCTTTTTACTACCGGTTCTCCTACCGATTCCAGTGAGCCGTCACCCTTTAGCCGGCTGATCCACCGCCAGCGGGGATGGAACCGGTTTTTCATGGGCGTATTATGACCATTGCCACCAGGGACCGGGGGCCAAGAAATTCTGGCCATGAAAACAAAGGGCTGCCGTGGTCCCAGCCAATCCCGAAGCCGAAGCGCGTGAATCCATTGACCGGCTGCTTAAATCGGCGGACCGCTACGTGGAACCGAATGTCGGCCCGCCGGCGGCAATGCCGGCAAGCGCCCGCCGGTCGCATACGCTCCATGTATTGACAATGTAAATACTGACAGGGATACTGAGCCTGCATGGACGTGCACCACCACATCGGCGGCAACGACTTCGTGTGGGATGCCGCCAAGGCGGCCGGCACCTGGCGCCGGCGCGGCATCCGTTTCGAGGACGCGGCCACGGTATTCATGGATCCGCTGCTGGTGCTCACCGATGCCTCGCGCCACGACGAAGCGCGTGATGCGGTGATTGGTTTCGACCGGTTGGGCCGCTTGCTGTACGTGGTGCATGTTGAGTTCGAGGACCACTACATACGCATCATTTCGGCGCGTCCCGCCGAACCTCACGAGGAGGCCTTGTATGCTCAATGAAACCTTGAAGAAACGTCTCAGCCGCGACCGGCCGGTCACCAGCATCACCTTGCGCATTCCGGTGGACGTGGTGGACAGCCTGAAGGCGATTGCTCCGCACAAGGGGCTCAGCGGTTACCAGACGCTGCTGAAGTCCTATATCAGTGAAGGCTTGCGCCGCGACCAGGCAAGGTACAGCGCGGACGCGGTTGAGCGGCTGACGCGCGCGCTCAAAAAGCGGGGCGTTTCCGACAAAGTGCTGGGCGCGGCTCTGCGCGAGGCCGGGGATTGAAGCCATGCTGAGTGGCAAGAAATACAGCTATATCCCGGACAAATCTTGCCACTGGGAAACCCGGACCGCGTCCAAGGGCAAGGACGGCAAGCCCGACCACGATGCAGCCATGACCGGCATGATTGATGTGCGCGGCGGAGCCGCCCGCGCCAACATCCCGAATACGGTATAATCGCCATGGCCCGGACCGATGCGCCGCGCGAAAAGCCGTTGCACTGGGTAGTGCGCGGCAAAGAAGGATTTGCTGGCGTTTCCGGAGGCGGTGGTGGACGATTTCGGTTATGCGCTCGGTGTGGTGCAACAGGGCGGGAAGCCGCCATCCGCCAAGCCTTGGAAAGGCGAAGGACCGGGTGTTTTCGAGCTGGTGGAGGATGCGCGTGGCGACACGTATCGGGTGGTCTATACGGTGCGTTACGAGAAGGTGGTTTATGTATTGCATTGCTTTCAGAAGAAGTCTCCCTCCGGGGTGCGGACGGCGCGAAGTGATGTCGAATTGATTCGCGAACGCCTGAAGGCAGCGCGGACGGATTACAAGGTGCGCTATGCGAAAAAAACCTGAGAAGCTTGAGGCCAGCAGCGGCGATGTATTTGTTGATCTCGGCTTTGCGGATGCCGGCGAGAGAAAGCTGCGCGTGCAACTGGCGATGCGTCTCAATAATCTGGTCAAGAAACGTGGCTTGGCGCAGGTGCAAGTAGCGGAAATTTTCGCAATTTCCCAGCCGCACGTTTCCGAGCTGGCGAATTTCAAACTAAGCCGTTTTTCATCCGAACGGCTGCTCAAATTCCTGACGCTCCTCGACCGCGATGTGGAGATCGTCATCCGCCCGAAGGCGAAAGGCCGTCATTCCGGCCTGGTCTCGGTGACGGGGGCGTAAGCTTCCACCAACCGATCGCAAGGAAGAGGGGAATCAGCGGCCGCGCCTGGGGAAACTTTATCTGGCCAAGCCCATTTGGGCGGTGATGGACGCGAGCGAGTGAGGGGCCGCCAGCGGGGATGGAACCGGTTTTTCATGGGCGTAGTATGTTGATTGCCGCCAGGGACCGGGGGCCAAGAAATTCTGGCCATCAGAACAAAGGGTTGCCGTGTCCCCATCCAATCCCGAAGCCCAAGCGCGAGAAATCATTGATCGGCTGCTGAAGGTGGCCGGCTGGCATGTCGTTGACCGCGATCAGATCAATATTCACGCGGCGCACGGTGTGCGTGTCATCGCGCCCGATGTCTCGCAAAGTACCACCCAGATCCCAAGGCCAAGAACCACTTTGTTATTGTCGACGCCGTGGGCGTCTGCAAAAAACGCAGGGGCAAAAAAAGAGATCGCTAGCGCGATATCTGAAAGGATCTGCGCATGAACGGCAACCCCGTGATTCCTGAAATCAAGCTCGCAAACGTCGTTCCTGGCGTCGCGCCTGTAAATTCTAGCGAAAAGGGCGTCAATGAGACGTTCGTGGGCCTTATTCAAACATCGTCTGATGAGCTCCGCGCTTACATTAAGGTGTTGGATGCCAGGCAACTCGTCAATGAGTTAATCTGCTCAACCCTTGGTCGCTCAGTGGGCTTTCCAGTCCCGGAAGGGTTTCTAGTCAGGGCAAGTACGAGCGATCTGCCCGAATCTGGCATACTTGCCAAGCTTGGCGGCGAGGCACTGATATTTGCCTCTGCGGACGTTGGTAGGCCCAGCCTGAAGCGCCGTCTGACCGAAGACGGCGCGCAGTTTTTGGCCAGTCTTTTTACTACGTGGAAGCAGTGGGACGTGGCATCAATATTCGACGAATGGATCGCGAACTCCGACAGGCATCCCGGCAATCTTCTGATCGAGAATCCAGACAAAGTGTGGTTAATTGATCACAGCCATGCTTTAACCGGTCCCGGCTGGACGGCTGAGGACCTTGTTCCGGGGCGGGCAGTAGGTAATCAAATTGCCGATAATTGCTTTCCACGCCTGACGCTCCCTGAGCGGATGGCGGTGCGGGCCAAGGCGGTTCAACTGTCGAGCGTGTTTGGACTCGTTCCGCCCGAATCAGCATTGGCGGCTTGCCACGCCGCTCAATTACTCGGCCCGAGCGATCTTGGAGCGGTTCGAACTTTCGTGGGTGAACGTGTCGGTAAACTCTTTGATCTAGTCTCGGCGAGACTGGGAATACCCAACATGGGGGTGTGACATGGCGCAAATCGCAAAACCAAACAACCAACTCGTATTTCCTCCGCGTAGAGACAATGTACGCGGTAGATGGGTGCCACTCTATATTGAACCGATGGTTGGTTCGGGCGAACGCATCACTATCGGGGTCGCGGTTGCCAACAGCGGGAATTTTCTGGTTGTGGCAGTTCCTGCGCTGGAGAGGCTGAGTTGCATTTACGGAAACGAAAATGAAGCTCTGTTGTTTGCCGCCAGATCAGCGCTCGACAGCATGGAAGGAGTGTTGGCAAAGTCTGGCTCTGACGGCTTGAACTCGTGGTCAAGCCCTTTCGATGGCGTCTTCAAGGGTTCTGTTCGTGCGGGTGCGGGAAACAGCTTGGAGGAAATAGCTCGATCCGCCCTCTCGCTATGCGCATCACTCGTAGAAAAGCTTGCTGATACCGAAGAGCTGGATGAGCCACGGGCCGCAATCTCGGAATCGCGACTGGAAAAACTCATCAAGGAGAGAGTGGTCGCTGCGCGCCCCGGGTTGGAGCAAGCCTTTGGCCGTTCTTTTCAGGCGCATTCCAAGGCGCGCGCAGCGAAAGTAGGCTTTGTCGGCCAGCGCATTGCTGCCAACTTCGGTCTCTTGGCGCCGCCGTATGTTTCCCGTCAAGTCAAAGACGCCAAGGCCAAGTTGTGGGACCTCGCCCAGGTGCAAGAGTATCTCCATGCAAAGGAATTCAACTTGAGCCCGAACATTAATAGGTTCGAATTGTTGATTCATCGCGTTCGTGACGATGCCCCCCAATATAGCGAACGGCAGATCCTTCAGGTTCAGGAAGCAGTTTATGAGCTTGAGGCGGAGGCGGACAAGAAAATGATTCGTTGCAGACCGTTGCGATCACCGGACGAGATCGCCGGAATTATCGTCGAAGCAGAAGCTGCGTAGCCTAAAGAGAGACGCGTCGCAATGCCATCCAAGAAAACTATAGACTTTTTGCTCCAAAGATTTGGCGGGGCGACACCGGAAATGCTTGATAGAGTGCTCTCGCCATATCGTTTGCGGGTCATCTCGATACAGAAGCAACACGGACTACGTGGAAAGACAATGGTGACTTTTCGAGCCAAAGTGCCAAAAGACGCGTGGACAACTTTTGAAGAAGGAACGACGGGTAAGGTTGTGCCAAAAGACTACGTTGAGGCCGATGGCTCATGGCGTGAGATCATCAAAGGACGTATTCGTAAGTCTTTTGCTGATCACGTGGAGGGCGAATTGTATTTCAACGCGGCTCGCTATGCGAAAGCGCTCAGCGAGGTCAGGGAAGGAGATTACCTGGAAATTGACCCGTTTGGAGTGACGTCAAAGATTGAATCAGCGCTTACGGAGGCGGCATTTTTTCTTCAAGCGCAGCAATGTGGCTTTAACGTTACGCGGATGCCAGAGAATGTTGCTAAGCATATCGGTACTCAAAATTACTATGACTTCAAACTCGAAAAGGATGGCAAGACATATCGAGTAGAACTCAAGTCGCTATGGGGAACAGATACAACAAAGGCGCGCCTTATTCATACGGTGTCTCGTGACGGCGGTGGGAAAAATAGCATACGGAAAGATAGACAGGTCTGGAGTACGAGTTCTTGCCGCTTTAAAGATCAGGATATCTTTGCCGTGGCAATGTGGCTACGGACAGGCAAGATTACTGAGTTTGCCTTTGCGTTGTCCGCTTCAAACCACGAATCTCCAAATTGGGGTTTGCCCAGGGTTCCAAAACATCCAGCCCATGTGACACAAAATCCGCCTATCCCTGATCCACCAAGTGGTCCTTGGACGACCGATCTATTGGAGGTATGCCAACGTGTCAATAAATGGAATAAGCGTAGACGCAAATCGAAGGCTTAAGTTCTTTTTCGGTGTTTGGCAGATTTCTTTCGTTTAGTACGGTACTGTGCGCGCTCTTCCTTGACTCCACTCGTGGTAACTAGGTCATCTTGTGACGATGTGTTACCCACATGTTCGTTCATTAGGCTTATTGCGCTATCGATCTGCTGATAGGCCTGTTCCATCATTTTTAGTGCGGAGCTAATTAGATCGGAGATCTTGTCCTCAACGTGCTTCGGAGGTGTCGGAAACGGCATCGAGAGCACGTCCTTATCGCTAACGGTTGGGTACATAGACGCGGTGGCGTGGCGCGACAAAAGTCTTTTGAACGCATCTGTCTTGCAGTATGTGAAGAGCACTTCAGGCCGTACGGACTGTGCTCGAAGTACACAAAAGCCATTCGATGCTACTCTGGGTGCGCTCGCATCGCCTGTGACGATTGCGACAACATTGCGTTCTGGCCGTACGGTGCTGACTAGCACATCGCCAGACTCTACAAGGTAAGACGCCCGACTTGGCGCATCATTAGCCGGCATTGTTTCCGGGAAGGCCAGTCCGCTCTTATTATCTACAGACGAAATGTCGAGATAAACAATTTCGCTATATTGCTGTCTCCGAAAACGCTCGACGCGAGGTGAAACTAGATTAGCAATCCGGCTCTCTCCACCCGTATTTAGAGCGCGCATCAATTTTCTTGCACTAGGTTCGTAATGCTCTGCATCAAGCCGATCCGCACGAACTACTTCATCAAGCGGCACTTCAGAGCTCACGGTGTCAGGAACCGGTTCACGATGCGCATCAGCCCACGCGAACCCTTGGGAGGTCAGGAATCTACTGAATGTTCCAGCGATAGCTTCATAGTCTGATTGCCCAGTAATTCTCCCGCGGTTATCTCTGCCAGGATTGCGGCTTACAGCAAAAAATATTTTGTAACTAGTTGGTAGTGCTTCGTCATCTCTCGGTCTTGTTAGAAAAAGCACAGATGTCTTGACTGCTGTATACGGTAGAAACGTAAAGTGGTGTAATCCAATTACGCCAAACACACGGTAGTTACGGAATAGCCAATCGCGTAGATATGAGGCTGAAGGATTTGCGAGCAAACCTTGTGGAAGAACGATTGCAAGCCTACCACCCGGTCTCAGTAGACGTACTGCGCGTTGGAGGAAAAGATGTTCCCGGCTCGTAACGCGCCGTGCGGCGTTGTCTCCATGAGCTTCGTATGCATCAAGTATATCTGCCTCATCTATATCACCCGCGAATGGAGGATTGGTGAACAACAATGAGCATCCAAGCCTATTCCATGGTCCCCAAGAGCGAGCTCGTGGCGTATTTAAACCAGCATCCTTGCTGAGAAATGGCTTCCATTCGGATGGCATTTCTGATGAGTATTCGCGACCGTCAAGGCTATTTGCTCTTGAGATGGAAATCTTTGCGCGAGGCGTTGCTGCGGCTAGCAACGCAGCGACCTTGACAGCCTTTGCAGAATAATCAATGC
Source organism: Natronospirales bacterium (assembly GCA_021792635.1). GTDB lineage: Bacteria > Pseudomonadota > Gammaproteobacteria > Natronospirales > REEB76 > REEB76. The sequence continues at coordinate 263,297 of JAJYUH010000002.1, forward strand.
CTAGGCAGACAGGCGCTTTATCGCCGTGTGATGCTGCATGGCGAGATGCTTCAAAGAGAAAGCCACTGGACCCACACGCAGGATCAATGATGTGATCTTTCGACGACGGATTCAGGATGTTTACGCAGAGGCGAATTACGTCACGTGGAGTGAAATATTGGCCAAGTTCACCTTTTGATCCCCTGGACACAAGCCGCTCAAGTGTGGCGTCTAGGTATGAAAGGTCAGAATCGAGCAATCTCCATCCAACTAACGGCCGCATCGCACGAACAAGATGCGGAGGTGAAATGCCGAGTTCAGCGTCGTTTCCGTTTATGCGGGGCCATCGTTGGATAGCCTTTCGATATAGTGACTCAACTACTTTCAGGGTTTGAGTTGGAGATGGGTGTATCTTGAACTTTGATTGTTGAGTGGACGTAGTTTCGGCTTCGTCGACGAGCTTGGCGGAAAGCAGTTTAATTGCCGATTCAAATGGGTCTTCGCCGGAGTTTGATACAAGAAGCTGTTCGAATTCTGCTATGGCCGACTTAGGATCTGTGTTGGTTAAGGGAAGTGGCGATTGCATGGGCTCCCCTGCGAGTTTTATTGGTTGGCATCGAACATACACAAGTGTGTCATAACACAGGAGTGTAAGCAACTCCTTGGCATGCCTAAACTGTGGCGGCTGGTGGTCGATCTCATCGACAAGGAAGAATGGGTGTCGATGAGCGCCGAAGTACGAGCGTTAAGGGTGCGTTAAGGGGTCACCCATAAGTCGTCCGTGGTCAAGGGGGCGATAAAAAACCAAGTGCAGCCACCCTAAAAATGTTACTGGGTCGGTGAGCGTGTCATGCGTCCGATTTTATGTCTTGAGCTACTTCGAAAGGAAGTGCTTCAGTCACCCACCCGGATCAAGGTCATTCGCGTCGCCGTGTGGCGGGTGGGCAATGACCCCTAGCCGCGTTGCGGCCCCATTAAATAATCGGTACCCCAGTTTTTCAGCGCCCGCCTATCGGGTTGCTGCCGATCCATGCGGTATTGCGATGCCTTACATTGTAGGTATACTGTAGATATGAGCGACCAGCGCTTCGAATGGGATGAAGGCAAGAGCGTATCAACCTGAAGAAACATGGCGTCATCGTTCGATGAAGCCAGAACGGCGTTTCTCGATGAAAATGCCCGGGTGATGCCTGATCCGGACCACACCGCGGACGAAGATCGGTTCATTTTGTTGGGTTTGAGTATTCGTTTGCGTGTGGTGGTGGTTTGCCACTGTTACCGAGAGAACCAAGATGTGATCCGGATCATATCGGCGCGCAAGGCGACAGCGGCTGAACGTAATGAATATATGAGGTGGATGGCATGAGAAAACAGTATGACTTTTCCAAATCAGTGAAGAACCCATATCTGCGCAAGCCCAAAAAGCAGGTCACAATCCGGCTCGATGAGGAAACCATTGCCTACTTCAAAGCCTTGTCGAAGCAGAACGGCATACCGTACCAGAATCTGATCAATCTCTATCTGCGTGAGTGTGCCCAAGCAGGCAAGAAAGTGGCGATTAATTGGGCTTGACCGTGATTCGAGTCCTGATAAGCGAACAGGTCCGGTACCCTTATTTATCCTAGCGAGTACAATCGGGACGTATGGAAGGCAGGGTCTGACTCGACATCTTAAATCTGTACATCAATCGTCCGGTATCGCTTCACTGGAATCTCCAACAAACGCATCAAGAATCAAAACCGTGACCGCAGGGCTCTGCAAGGAGCAGGGGGTTACAAAATGGGTATTTGGAATGGCTGGGATATTTTTGTCGCAACCCTGAAAACCTTCAGCAAATATCCGGCCTTCAATGTGCCATTGCTGATTTGCTGGCTGGTATATGCCCCCACGGCGATTTATCTGAAATACTTTCTGCCCTATGGGGCTTTAAGTGGCTGGCAAATTGCCGGCATCATCGTCCTGGTTTTTGTCGGCTTCTCTCTGATCATCTCGCTGACATGCCTGCTCTTGCTGGAGTTCATCGAGCAGATTGAAACAACGGGCCGGGTGCGGGTGGCGAGTGCCATCGGCCGCGTCATCTGGAACGATTTCCTGCCATCGGTGCCCGTTGCTGACATTTGGGCGGCCATCTGGCTGGGGCTGACGCTGATCGAAGTGGCGATCAGTAGCGTGACCCGAAACAGCGGCCGGAGACAGTCATTCTCAATGGAGGGCGCTGCCAAAACTCTGTCGGGCTATCAGTTGGTTTCCCTGAGTGCCGCGTTCTTCGAGGCCCTGAATCGCGGCGTGCGCATGCTGGCATTCCTGATTTTCCCGGCCATCGCCTGGGAGCATGACAACACCATCAAGGCCCTAAAGCGCGGCCTAAGCATCGCCGAAGCCCACAAAGGTGAACTGGGTGCCGGTGTCCTGTTGATCACGGCTGCCGCCGGACTTGTGTTCTTGCCACCCTTCATTCTGTTTTATGTCACGGACAAAACCCATACCACGCTTCCGGACAGCGTGTGGCTGGGCGTGATCATCTACTGCGGGTTTGCCTGGAGTTTCACCATACTGATGGAGCAACTATTTACAGCCACGCTGTATCGCTGGCACCTGGATTGGGAGCAGCGCTGCCGCGATGCCAGCCGCCATGGTCTGCTGGAACCCAGGCTGAACGAGGTGCCGTGCCCGGCCATCATGGATCATGCCGCCGAGTTTTTTCATTGAACGGTGCGGGATTTGACGGCGAAGTCCCGGTCGGATAATTACACATGATGAAAATTTCACTTGTAACTCGGGCTATTGCCTATACCAATAAGGGAACTATCATTCCTAAAATGGGAACGAAGAAAAAAACGGGTCTGGCAGCGGCGCTGTTTACCAAGACCCAGCGCCGGGTGCTCGGGTTGCTGTTCGGCAATCCGAACCGCAGCTACTATGCCAATGAAATCGTGCGCTTCGCCGGTGCCGGTATCGGGGCGGTGCAACGAAGCGTTTAAGGGTCAGAGCCATTAAACGCATGGCAGTCGCACCGGAGTGATGCGACATAAGCACTGGATTCCGGCTCGACGGCCGGAATGACGGAGCAGGGAAGCGCTCTGGGATCCTGAAATATCAGTATCCGCACTGATCACGGCTGACACCGTGGAAATCTCAAATACGAAACTCAAGTCGTCCATAAGCCATCGCTGCTCCCGGCATCTGACCGCCAGAGACGGTGGAAATGCAGATTGTGCAGGAGCAAAATCTGCCATGCCTCCCGCAGCATTTGTACTTCCCTGTACATCATCGCTGGGGTGAAATACACCGAGAAGTCCCACGTCTGGGATTTTCAAGGGTCGAGTTGCGCCGGGATGTTCGAGAAACAGGAGCTGGTATAGTATTGCCACTGTGATTTGTACCTCGGGAGATGCCCCATGGAATTCAAGATAGAACATGAGCAGGAAGCGGACGGACGCTGGCTGGCTGAAGTACCGGAACTCCCAGGCGTGCTGGCGTACGGGAGCAGTCCCGATGAGGCCATGTCCAAAGCGGAAATTCTCGCGTTGCGAGTCTTGGCGGACCGGCTGGAACACGGCGAGAACGGCCCGCAATCGATACGGATTTCCGTCGCCGCGGCATGAGCCAGTGGCCGGCGATCAAGGCCAAGCGCCTATTGGCTGCCTTGTTGCGTCTCGGGTGGCGAGTAAAACGGGAAACCGGATCTCACAAGGTGCTGACGCGGCCAGGCTGGCCGGACTTCGTGTTTGCCTTTCACAACAGCGAAGAGATCGGCCCGCGCATGTTGGCGCGCATTGCCCGACATACGGGCCTTACACCAGATGACATTTAGATTCCGTAGAGCAAGGATCAAACTCTACACATCACGGAATCGCTTCACAAACCATCTGCCGGCATCGGAGGTGCTTGTCCGGGGAATCTGCGCGCATTACGCGGCTACGCCCCGTACACCTGAATAGTGGACGATAGCGTCGCATCGCTCGTGATGGCCGGTACGGTCCCGGCGTCCCGGCCACTCGCTCCAGCGACGGCCCATTCCTTTGCTGCGGCACGCCCGGCGTTCGGAAACCGTTACTTCGCACGGTTTCCTCCACCCTGGCTTTACGCCCCGGCGCGGCCTTCGCACCACGCGGACGCTGTGCTACGGCCGCTGGGGCTACCGCAGGCTCTTCGCCTCGGCGCTTCGCGCCTTCCCTGGCTCATCGTTGGACGGACAGGACTATTTCGCTACGGTACAGGCGGGGCTGGACAAGAACTATGCCCCAATGGAGCAGCTATTCGCTGAGATTATCGAGCGGAGCCTTGCGTCGTCGTGAATGGCTTTGTTGCTTCGCCTTCTTCCAGCATGCGCACGATCGAGGCGATCGGGGCCCGGTCTCAATGGCGGTGGAGCTGGCAACGCTCGCAATCAGCGCCTTGCGGAATTTCTCCGGGTCGCGCAGATACGGGTTGGTCTCGACAAGTGGCCTTCTTTCCATGATGGGGATTATAGCAGGCCGCAGTGTTACAACGTTTAAGGATCAGAGCTATTAAACGCCTGGCAGTCGCACCGGCGTGGCGGACATAAGGACTGGATTCCGGCTCGACGGCCGGAATAACTCCTCCGGGGCAGACCACATTTTCCCGATTGACAGTATTAGTCTCCGTCGTTTCCCCGGCCTGAGCGAGTGGCGGGCCGCCCGCGCTTGCCTGGCGCGACCCGGCGTTGGAGCATGCGGGCGATTGCATCCTGGAACCAAACATTGCCCGGCACATAATTGCAGTGGGTGGTGCGCTGGATGTTATGCAGCCCGCCGCACCCGCAGATCCACTCGCAGGCCGGCCAGGCTTGCCAGGTTCACCAGGGCATCCAGGCTGAATCTATCGATGCGGCCGCGCAGCAGGTCGTTGAGCCGCGGCTGGGTGATGCCCAGCTGTTCGGCTTTCTCGCCCTGGGTGCCGGTTTGATGTTGCACGCGCTCCTGGAGTGCGATCATGATCTCCGCGCGCACCTTCATGTTGGCCGCCGCGCCTCGGGTCTTTTCCAGGGCATCCCACACGCTGTTGAATTTCTTTACTGGCATATTCATCTCCTCAATAATTCTGCTAATCGCCGTTTAGCAATTTCAATGTCTGTTTTAGTTGTACGCGGTGTCTTTTTCTTGAAGGCATGCAATACATACACGGCGTCTTCGAGTTTGGCGATATAATATAGATGACCCGATAGGCGCCGCCTGCATCTCTGACGCGTATTTCCTGGACTCCAGTGCCTACGGTGGATAGCGGCTTGAAGTCGTCCGGCATCAGGCCGCGCTGAACCCTGTTCAGCTAAAAACCGGCCTGGTGGCGGGCTACATCCGGAAACGCCCGTAACTCGTCCAATGAGTTGCCCAGGAAGGCGATGGGTTTCATGTCGGCAAGTATATCAAAAATGATATAAATATCCAGTTGCCAATGCGCAGGGCCGGTTTCGCACAAGGCATAGAGCACTCAGCCGTGTGCGCAGGAACTCGCACCCCATGGCACTGGGAAGTCGGGTCAGACTCGACAAATCACGGTATCGCTTCACAAACAATCTGCCGGCACCAGGCGTGATTGCCCGGAAATCGTTGCCGGCCTGGAAGCGGCGCTGGAACCGTTCCGCGAGCTTGCGAATGATCTCGACGGCGGCGCCGCCAACCCACAGCCTGAATGAGTCCCAATGGGCAGGAGCGGCAATGCACACCGCGGCTGCGAGCGCAGACACTGCTTTGGTGCCACCCGACGTTTGGATATGCCGGTCCCATACGGTTTGAACAACAGATGGGATTAGCTTAGGGTGGTGCCTAAAAACCGGCGGCAGTCGAATCGGCAGAATATGCCATGAAAAAACTCAGGCACGAGACCGAACTGGTCCATGAAGCGATCCTGGCGGGAGTGAAATACGCCGAGAAACGCGGTGCCGCCATCTTCGAGCCCACGGATTCCGCCGCCGACAAGATTCTTTATATTTACCGTTTATTGGTTCACGACAAGATTATCCAGCCACTGCCGGAGGACCAGGTCTCGCAACAGTCCATGCGCCACAAGCTGGCCATCTGGTATAGCAAGCAACTCCCAAAAGACCATCCCTTGTTGAATTAAGGCCAGCACTTTGGGAAGTCGGGTCAGACTCGACACATCACGGAATCGCTCCACATACCACCTGCCGGAACCGGGCGTGATTGCCCGGGAAATCGTGACCGGCCTGGAAGCGGTACTGGAGCAGTTCCGCGAGCCTGCGAATGATCTCGGCGGCGGGTGCGGATGGTGGTTGGGATAGGGCGGGCGCGGATACACCGGCGGCGGATGCGTCTGCAACTCCTGCAGCAGCACCTCCACCGCTTTTTCCAGCTGCGGATCGTGGCCTTCGCGCACCAGCTTGGGATCCTGCCAGACTTTGATGTCCGGGGCGATGCCGTGGTTCTCCACTTCCCAGTGGCCGTGCAGTCTGCAGATGGCCCAGCGCTTGACCGATGAGAGGTGTCACCTTACACTACCCACATGATCCGTAGCTTCCGGCATAAGGGACTGAAGCGACTCTACCGGAACGATGACGGGTCGAGGGTCCAATCCGCGCACGTCGAACGGCTGAAGGACATCCTCGTGCGCCTGGACGCGGCGACCAAGGCTCAGGACATGAATCTGCCGGGTCTCAGGTTGCATCCGCTCAAGGGCAAACGGAAAGGGATCTGGGCAGTGTCCGTCGACGCGAATACTCGCGTGACGTTCGGATTCGATGGTGAGGATGTGGTGGACGCAGACTACGAGGACTATCACTAGTCCCTGTCCGGTTGGCAGGAGTGGAGCGCATATGTGTATTGGAGGTGTGTCATGGCCATGAAGAACCCGCCGCATCCTGGTGGAGTGATCCGGCGTCTGTGTATCGAGCCCTTGGGTTTGACCGTGCGGGAAGTCGCCGACGGACTCGGGGTATCCCGGAAGCAGCTGTCGGATCTGCTGAACGGGCATGCGAGCATTTCGCTCGAAATGGCATACCGGCTATCTGTCGCATTCGGCGGGTCGCCGGAGTCCTGGATGCGCCAGCAGCTCAATTATGATTTGGCGCACGGTGACCGGGAAATCCTCCCGCGGATCGAAGAAGAGGTCGAGAGGCTCAAAGTGGCGTAAGAATGCACCCCCCGCTTGTGGGCGCCAAGAACCTTAAGGCGCAAATCGGATGCGTCTAAAAAAGGCCGCTCTTTAAGAGCGGCCTTTTGATTTACCGGCATTGCGACGTCAATGGATCGGCGGCAAGTACGGATGGTGGTTGGGATACGGCGGGCGCGGGAACACCGGCGCAGGATGCGTTTTCAGTTCCCGCATCAGCACCTGCACGGTTTTTCCCAGTTGCGGATCGTGACCTTCGTGCGTGAGCTTCGGGTCCTGCCACACCTGGATGTTGGGCGCGAGTAGTCGGGACGCCGGCCTGCCTGTGCGTCGCACGCAGACAGGTAGCGCGCAAGCAGGCACGCAGACAGGGATCATACCGGCCGCCTGCCTGCCGCAGGCAGGTCACGGGCGACGCGACGCAATCGATCTATCACGGCAATGTGTGGAACGCGGCGGAACCAATGCGCTCATTGGGGCTGAGCGAGCCGACGGTGAGGCGCTATCTGGATTTGCTGACCGGCCTTTTTATGGTGCGACAGCTTCAGCCGGGGAGAATCCATGTATGCCGAGCGCATGGTGCCGGTTTCAGCTCCGGTTTTCTGAAGTTCCGGCGGCGAACTGTTCCCGCAAGTGCAAGCTGATGCGCCCCGCCAGCCACAGGTTCGGGTGCAGGAGCGAGCCGTTCACGAAACCCACGTGACCGCCTTTTTGGCTGAGTTCCAGCGTGACGGCGGGAGACAGTTCCTCCTCGCGCGGCACGGAAGCGGTGCTCATGAAGGGATCGTCGGCAGCATGCAGAATCAGGGTGGGCACGCGGATGTTCTTGAGAAAGAAGCGGCTGCTGCAGCGCGTGTAGTAATCGTCCGCATCCCGGTAGCCGTGCAGCGGGGCGGTGAGTTTGTCGTCGAATTCCCGGAAGGTGCGGATTTTGCCGATGTCGGGCAAGGGGAAGGGCGCCTGGACCTGCCTGAATTTCCGGATGGAGGAGCGGCGCATGCGTCCCAGCAAGGACCATTTATAGATCCGTGACATGCCTTGCTCAATGGCTCGTGAGGCATCCGCCAGATCGAAGGGCACAGACACCGCCACCGCCGTCGCCAGGCGGCCGGCATGGTGGCTCTCGCCCAGCCACTTGAGCAATACATTGCCGCCCAGGGAATACCCCACGGCCGCCAGGGGGGTATCGGGTTCCTGCTGCTTCAGCAGCCCGGTGACATATTCCAGGTCCTGGGTGAAGCCGGAGTGGTAGCCGATGGACAGACGGTTGGGTTCGCCGCTGCAGCCGCGGAAATGGGGCAGGGCGCCGCGGTAACCCATGTCGTGGAGGCGTTGCAGAATCCGGGAGGCATAACGGGACTTTATTGAGCCTTCAAGACCGTGCAGCACGATGACGATGGGTCCGGCGCCGCCCAGGGTCCAGTCCACATCAATGAAATCCCCGTCCGGCAGTTCCAGGCGTTCACGACGGACTTTGACGCGCGGCGGTGGATAGAAAACATTGGGAAAGACCGTCTGCAGGTGGGGGTTGCTCAGCAACCGGCTGGGTTTGAAGTCGCTGTTGACGATCATGCTGGTCTCTTTCTCGATCCCGTGTTGATCACCTGGCGCTCATTGATGGCTGAAGCGATCCGGTCCGCCTGGCAGAAGGCCGTCTTGGCGCAATTTTGCGATTATCACGGCTGCCGGCCGTTACCGCAAAACGGCAGGGCCGTACCGTGCCATCCTGGAGCACCGCATTACCCGATAACACGCATTCATTTTGTTGCGCTGCGAGAGGATGCGCGCGCGGCAGCCCGAATGCTGGCTCCATCCGCAAGATAAAATCATCGAAAATCATAAAATAATATCTATTTTTATCATATAGATATGAATAATTCCTAATATTTATTCTAGTACGATTTTCTGCGTCTGCGACCCCGACATTCGCATGGGCCGCCAGTGACTTACGCCCCAGTGGAGCAGTTCCGTGACCGTGGATCCGCAAAGCTCGGGTGGCGGCTCCTGGCGCAGGAATGCAAGGACCTGAAACAGGAGTACGGGTGCGCGCGCGTCGTTTACCGCTGCGGCATGGGTTTGTTTGCTCAATTTTTCGCCCGCCGCGTTGACCGCCGCCGGCAGGTGCATATAAATGAGTGGGGGCAGATGCAGCAGTCGCTGTAAATAAAGCTGGCGCGGCGTGGATAGCAGCAGATCGGCGCCGCGCACCACGTGGGTGATGCCCTGGAAGGCGTCGTCCAGCACCACGGCCAGTTGATAGGCGAAGCCGCCGTCGGCACGGCGGATGACGAAATCTCCGACTTCTTTTGCCAGGTGCTGCCGGACCGGACCCTGTATGGCATCGTCGAAGGAGAGCATTTCGCCCTCGGCCGCATGCAAGCGGATCGTCCGGGCCGGCCTGCCCGGTGGCAGACCGTGACGGCAGGTGCCCGGATACACGGGCCCTTCCAAACCCCGCAAGCCACTGTCGGCGATCTCGGTGCGGCTGCAGGCGCAGGGAAAGGTCAGTCCCGCGGCCAGGAGCCGTTCGACGGCGGCCTGGTAGGCATCGAGGCGGGTGTGCTGGTAAAGCACCGCGCCGTCCCAGTGGAGACCGAAGGTGTCGAGGCTGCGCAGGATGGCGGCGGCTGCGCCCGGCGGCTCCCGCGGCGGGTCCAGATCTTCCATGCGCAACAGCCATTGGCCGCAGTGGGCGCGGGCATCGAGGAAGCTGCCCACCGCCGTCGCCAGGGAGCCAAAATGCAAAGGCCCGGTGGGCGAGGGCGCGAACCGGCCTCTATAAGAAGGTGAGGGGGTGGCAAGCAAGAGATGAGGCGTTGGAAATCCAGGGGGAGGTGCGGGCCGCGGTATCAGCAATCGAGGTGTGGAAGGGAGCTCGAAGAAAGAGCGGGTGATTGGAAAGCTGCGGGTACCCTTTAGAAGCCTCACCCCCACTCATTTTCTCAGGCCTCACCTCTTTTCAGCCGGTCATCTGTTTCTCGCGGATCTCGTCCAGCGTCTTGCAGTCAATGCATTGGGTGGCCGTGGGCCGGGCCTCGAGGCGGCGGATGCCGATTTCCACGCCGCAGGAATCACAGTAACCATACTCACCGGCTTCCAGGCTCATGATGGCTTCATCTATTTTCTTGATGAGCTTGCGTTCCCGGTCGCGGGTGCGCAGTTCCAGGCTGAACTCGGATTCCTGGGTGGCACGGTCGTTCGGGTCCGGGAAGTTGGCGGCTTCGTCCTGCATGTGATGTACGGTACGGTCCACTTCTTCCATGAGTTCCTTCTTCCAGCCCAGCAGGATGTTGCGGAAATGCGCCCGTTGGCGCTCGTTCATATAGGGTTCGCCCTTGCGCAGCGGATAGGGTGTGAATCCCTTGAATACGTCGTTGGAAGAGGGCCGACTCCGGGGCCGGCGGATGCCGGCTGCCGGCTTGGCGGCGGGTTTTCTGGCGGCGGACGCTTTGGGTATGGCTTTGACGGCGGGCCTGCGTGCGGCCTTGGCGGATTTCGCGGCAACCGCCGCCTTTTTCTTAACCGTCATCGAAAACTCCTGGCATGCCCGGGAATAAAGCGGGGCAGTTTATACCGGATTGCTTTCCCTGGCGCAAGTTGCGTCGCGGCGGAATTAGGGTGCGTAGAGTGAGGCAGCAAAGGATTCAGGGGTCCCGCGCGCGTGCTTCCACCCACAGCAGCGTGGCGCCGGCCACGGCGGCGGGCATGATGATGAAATTCACCAGTGGAATGAGGGTACACAGGGCAGCGGCGGTGCCGAAGCCGAACAGCCGGGCGCGTTGCTGCTTCAGCAGCGGGCGCTGTGCCGCAAAATCCACGCGGTGATTACTTAACGGATAGTCGGAATACTGGGTGGCCAGCATCCAGGCGGTAAATGCGAACCACAGCAGCGGCGTGAGCATATCGAACAGCGGCACGAACAGCAGCAGCAGGCCCAGCAGGCCGATCAGGATGGCGCGCCACAGGATATAAAGGATGCGCCGCAGCTCGTCCCGGACTGCGGCCGCTCTCCGGCCGCCGGCCGGTGAGCAGCGCCTCCACCCGGGCCGAGAGGAAGCTGTTGAAAGGCGCAGCGATGAGATTCGCCACCAGCGTAAAGGTATAAAAGAACGCGAGCGCGGCGACCAGAGCGAATACCAGCCACAGCAGCGGAGCGAGCCAGGCAAGCCACCTGGGTAAGCTGGCCGTCCAGCGGTGCAGCCAGCTCCAGAAGCGGTGCGCCGCCATGGCCAGGGCGCAGGCGAACACCACGACGTTGATCAGCAGGGGGATGATTACATGGCGCTTGACGCCCGGGCGCGTGAGGAAGCCGAAGCCGCGCAACAGGCAGTGGGCACCTGCGGCAAATTCCCTGAACACGTCGGGGCTGCTTCAGGGCAGGGTAACGGGGGCGGGACTCTGCCAGCCAGGCTGGCGGTGTTCCGCAACCAGCGTGGTGTAGATGCCGCCGCGCACGTTGAATTCGGCGGTAAGCCGCATGAACTTGGGGTGGATGGCGGCGACGATGTCATCGAGAATCTTGTTGGTCACGTCCTCGTGGAAGGCGCCCTGATCACGGTAACTCCATATATATAACTTGAGCGCCTTCAGTTCCACACACAACCGTTCCGGTACGTATTCCAGCCGCATCTCGGCGAAGTCCGGCTGACCGGTCTTCGGACACAGGCAGGTAAACTCGGGGATATGGATACGGATGGTATAATCCCGTCCCGCGCGCGGGTTGGGAAACGTTTCCAGGGCTTTGCCGGGCCGGGTGGACATGCTCCCCTCGGTGATGCGTTTTCGGGCGCCGATACTTTACACTAGGTGGCCAGGACCGGCCAACTTTTCGCCACCAAAATCCAGCACATGCGACTCAGTAAAATAAAAATGTCGGGATTCAAATCCTTCGTGGATCCCATCACCATCCATTTGCCCAGCAATCTCGTCGGTATCGTCGGCCCCAACGGCTGCGGCAAGTCCAACATCATTGACGCGGTGCGCTGGGTGATGGGCGAAAGCTCCGCCAAACAGTTGCGCGGCGACTCCATGGCGGATGTGATATTCAACGGTTCCAGCGCCCGCAAGCCGGTCAGCACCGCGTCCATCGAATTGGTATTCGACAATTCGGATGGCGCCATCGGCGGCGAACTCGCCAATTACGCGGAAATCTCCGTGAAACGCGAAGTGGTGCGCGACGGCACCTCCAATTATTTCCTCAATAACACCCGTTGCCGCCGTCGCGACGTCACCGATCTGTTCCTGGGTACCGGCCTCGGGCCGCGCAGTTACGCCATTATTGAACAAGGCACCATCGCGCGCCTGGTGGAATCGAAACCGGAGGAATTGCGCATCTTTCTTGAGGAAGCCGCCGGTATCTCCCGGTACAAGGAACGGCGCCGCGAAACGGAAAGCCGTATCCACCACACCCGCGAAAACATCGAGCGCCTGAATGATCTGCTTGAGGAGGTGACCAAGCAGCTCCAGCATCTGCATCGTCAGGCGCGTGCCGCGGAACGGTATAAGGACCTGAATGAGGAAAAGCGGCGCGTGGAGGCCGAACTGAAGGCGCTGCACTGGCGCGAACTCGACACCCAGGTCGGCGGACAGGATCGTGTCATCCGTGAGCATGAGAATCTGCATGAGGCTGCAGTGGCGGAACAGCGTGCCATAGAAAGCGGGCTGGAAAAAATCCGGCAACATCACGATGAGGCCGGTGATGGCCTGAATGCGGTGCAGGGCCGTTACTATGAACTGGGTACCGCTATCGCGCGTCTGGAGCAATCCCTGCAGCACATGCGGGAATCGCGCAACCGGCAACAGAAGGATCTGGAGGAACTGGAGCAAAACCGCCGCGAGACCGAGGAGCATCTCAATCGTGACCAGAGTCAGATCGCGCAGGCCAGCGACATGCTGGCGGAACTGGAACCCGCCCACGCACGCGCGGGCGAGGCGCAGCGGCATTCCGCCGCAGATCTCGCCGCAGCCGAGCATGCCATGCAGGTCTGGCAGGAACAATGGGAGACATTCAACGAAGAGGCGGGCGAAAAAACCCGCGTCTCGGAAGTGGGGCGGACGCACATCGAGCATCTGGAACGGCAGTTGCACCAGTTGCTGCAGCGCCGCAACAAGCTGCAGCAGGAACACGGCGGTTTGTCGGCGGGTAGCCTGCAAGGTGAAGTGGATGAGATCGGCCATGCACTGCAGCAATCCGCCGCGACGCAGAAGCAATTGCAGGTCGAACTTGCGGAGTCAGTCCGCGAGCTTGAGGCGCGCCGGGATGACGACCAGCGGCTGGTGAAAGAATTACACGCCCTGCGCAGCAGTCTGGAAGATCATCGCGGCCGGGTTGCTTCCCTGGACGCCCTGCAGCAGGCGGCCCTGGGCAAGAGCCGCACTCAGGTTACGCAGTGGCTCAAGAGCAAACATCTGGCCGATAACCCGCGACTGGCGGAACTCGTCAGTGTGGCGCCCGGCTGGGAGCGGGCGGTGGAAACCGTGCTCGGTTATCACCTGGAAGCGGTGTGCGTGGAGGAATTCAGTGAACGGGCGGCGGAGTTTTCCAGCCTGACGGGCGGCTCTCTTTCCTTTGTGGAGAAATCCGCACAGCCGCCCGCTGCGCCCGCGGGCAGCCTGCTGGGCAAGATTACCTCTCCGGTACCGCTGGACGGGCTTCTCGGGCAGGTGCGGGTGGCGGAGAGCCTGGACGCGGCGCTGGCCATGCGTTCACGGCTTGCCGCAACCGAATCCGTTATCACAGGTGATGGTATATGGCTGGGGCGGCACTGGGCGCGGGTGATTCGTGATCAGGACGAACGCGCCGGCGTGCTTGCACGGGAGCAGGAGCTCAAGCAGCGCAAGGCGGCGTTGGCGGACACTGAGCGCAGCGTGGAAACCCAGGGCCGGCAGCAGGAAACGGTGCGCCGGCAGCTCCGGGAGCTGGAAGCGCGCCGCGAGGAACTGCAGGCCGATGTGAACCGCGCTCACCGTCTGCATGCGGATACCCTGGCGCGACTCAAGACCGCCCAGGGACAACTGGAACAGATGTCCCAACGCAGGGAACGTCTGCTTGCCGAGACTGCCGAAGTGGATACACAGATTGCCTCCACAGAGGCGGAACTCAAGACGGCGCGCGGGCAATTGGAGATGACGCTCGACGCCATGCACGGGATGGAGACCCGCCGTGCCACCCTGCAGGAGGAGCGTGAAAGGCTGCGTACCTGCGTCGAGGAAGCGCGGGATCGGGCCCGCCTGGACGGTGAGGCCATGCACGAGATCGCCCTCAAGCTGGAGTCGCGACGCTCCTTGAAGGAATCCACCCGCGAGAATCTGTCGCGCATGCAAACTCAGTTGGCGCAGATGCAGGCGCGTTACGCCGGCCTGGTGCAGGCCATGCAGGACGCGGTGGAGCCGATGCGCCTGCAGGAAATGGAACTCAATAAATTATTGGGCAAGCGCGCCACCATGGACACCGAGCTCGCCGGAGCGCGTCAGAAAGTGGAAAGCCTGGCGGATCAGGTGCGCGAATTCGAACAGAAACGGCATGCGTGCGAGCGCAAGGCTGAGGAGCTGCGCGATCAGGTGCAGCAACTGCGGCTCGGTACCCAGGAAGCACGCGTGCGGCGTGAAACCCTGGTAGAGCAACTGCAGCATGACGGCTATGATCTGCAGGAGGTGCTGGGCGCCATGCCGGAGAATGCCGATCTGCAGGCATGGTCGGAGAAGCTCGGCAGCGCCCAGCAGCGCATAGACCGCCTGGGCCCCATCAATCTGGCGGCGATCCAGGAATATGCGGAGCAATCCGAACGCAAGCAGTACCTGGATTCCCAACTGGCTGACCTGAACGAGGCGCTTGCGACCCTGGGGGATGCTATCCGCAAGATTGACCGCGAGACGCGCACGCGTTTCAAGGAAACCTTCGACAAAGTGAATACCGGGCTGCAGACCAGCTTTCCGAAATTGTTCGGCGGCGGTCACGCCTATCTGGAACTGACCGGCGAGGAACTGCTGGATGCCGGCGTGACCATCATGGCGCGGCCACCCGGCAAGCGCAACAGCACCATTCACCTGCTGTCCGGCGGCGAAAAGGCGCTGACGGCCGTGGCGCTGGTATTCGCCATTTTCGAGCTCAACCCGGCGCCTTTCTGCCTGCTGGATGAGGTGGACGCACCCATGGACGAAGCCAACATCGGGCGCTTCTGTGATCTGGTGCGCGGCATGTCGAATCGCGTACAGTTTGCTTTCATCACTCACAGCAAGTCCACTATGGAGATGGCGAACCAGTTGGTCGGCGTCACCATGAACGAACCGGGCGTTTCCCGGCTGGTGGCTGTGGACGTGGATGAGGCGATACGTATCGCGGCCATGTGACAATGTGGGAACTGCGCCTGATATTGATTCTGCTCGGCGTGGTGTTTATCGCTGCCGTCTATTTATTCTCCCGCCAAAAGAAAAGTCAGCCGCATGGTTTCCGCCGCGATGCGCCGTCGCTGGGTGATGCACAGTTGCCGGAGGCGTCTTTCGACGCGGCACACATGCCTCCGGCCTCCAGTATGCCCGTGCGGGAGGCTACGCACGAACCCGGCATGGCCGGTGCGGAAAGCGGCGGCGGGCGGAACAGCCGGCAACTGATTCTCGCTTTGCATGTGGCGGCGCATAGACACGCCTCGTTTGCCGGTGAAGAAGTGCTCGCTGCGCTGCAGTTCGCCGGTTTACGCTATGGCCGTTATCAGGCGTTCCATCGTCTTATCAAAGATGATGCGGATCAATCCGTATTCAGCGTGGCCAATATGGTGGAACCGGGCGTGCTGGATCCGGGGACGCTGCCACAGGGGCGGATTCCGGGGCTTACGCTGTTTCTGCTGCTGCCCGGTCCCCAGGATGGCGTGGCGGCCTGCGCGGATATGCTGGCAACGGCCCGCCTGCTGGCGCGCCGGCTGGGGGGCGAGGTGCTGGATGAGAGCCACAGCACGTTAACCCCGCAGACGGCGCAGCGCATCCGTGAGCGCATCATTGAGTTTCAGCGGCAGATACAATCACCGCAGGCGGACTGAGCCGGGGCCGCCCCTGCGGCAATGCCGGCCGGGCTGGAGCAAGCCGAATGACAAACCGACGCGATGCCGAGCGGCGTATCCACGCATTGCGCGACGCAATCAATCACCACAATTACCGCTACTACGCGCTTGATGATCCGGAGGTGCCGGACAGCGAGTATGACCGGCTCCTGCAGGAGTTGCGGGCACTGGAGCGGGAGTTTCCCGGGCTGGTGACGCCTGATTCCCCGACACAGCGTGTGGGTGCGGCGCCGCTCAGGGAATTCGGTGAGATACGCCATGAAGTGCCCATGCTGTCGCTGGACAATGCTTTCAGCGAGGAGGAGGTACGCGCTTTTGACCGGCGTGTGCGCGAGCGGCTGGAAGAGAACGGCGAGATCGAGTATATGGCTGAGCCCAAGCTCGACGGACTGGCCATCAGCCTGGTGTATGAGCGGGGAGTGTTCATGCGCGGCGTCACACGCGGCGACGGCAGCACCGGCGAAGATGTCACCCAGAACGTACGTACCATCTCCTCGATCCCTCTGCGCCTGATGGGCAAAGGGTTCCCAATGCTTCTGGAAGTGCGCGGTGAAGTGTACATGCCCAGGGAAGGCTTTGAGGCGCTCAATCAGCGCGCGGCGCAGCGCAATGAAAAAACCTTCGCCAACCCGCGCAATGCGGCCGCCGGCAGTCTGCGGCAGCTTGATGCGCGCATCACGGCGGAGCGTCCGCTGGAATTTTTTGCTTATGGCTGCGGCAAGGTGTCAGCCGCGGCGTTACCGCAGCGGCACAGTGCAGTGCTGGCGCATTTGCGCGCGTGGGGTTTGCGCATCAATTCCGAAAACCGCGCCGTGCGGGGTGCGGAGGGCTGTCTGGGTTATTACCGCGACATGGCCGCGAAGCGTACCGCGCTGCCGTATCAGATAGATGGCGTGGTGTACAAGGTTGACCGGGTTGATCTGCAGCAGAAACTGGGTTTCGTGGCGCGTGCGCCACGCTGGGCCGTTGCCCACAAATTCCCCGCGGAAGAAGCCATGACGGTACTCAGAGCGGTGGAATTCCAGGTGGGCCGCACCGGTGCGCTCACGCCGGTGGCGCGCCTGCAGCCGGTGTTCGTCGGCGGCGCCACCGTGAGCAATGCCACCTTGCACAACATGGATGAAGTGGAGCGCAAGGACGTGCGCGTCGGCGATACCGTGATGGTGCGCCGCGCCGGCGACGTCATTCCGGAAGTGGCCGGCGTGGTTCTGGCGAAGCGCCCCCGGGACGCGAAACGCGTGCATTTGCCGCACAAATGCCCGGTATGCGGCTCGGAAGTGGTGCGGCCGGAAGGCGGGGCCGTGGCGCGCTGCACCGGCGGTCTGTATTGTGCCGCGCAACGCAAGGAACTCATCCGTCACTTTGCGTCACGCCGCGCCCTGGATATCGAGGGCCTGGGTGAAAAACTGGTGGATCAGCTGGTGAAAGCGGGGCTGGTCGCGACCGTGGCGGATATTTTTACGCTCACGGTTCCGCAGCTTGCGGGGCTGGAGCGCATGGGCGAAAAGTCAGCCTTGAATCTGGTGGCGGCAATTGAGAAAGCGCGCCATACCGCACTGCCGCGCTTCCTGTATGCGCTCGGTATCCGTGAAGTGGGCGAAGCCACCGCGGAAACACTGGCACGGCACTTCGGCACGCTGCAGGCGTTGATGGCAGCCGATGAAAATGTTCTGCAACAGGTGCCGGATGTGGGGCCGGTGGTGGCCGCCGCCGTCGCGGCGTTTTTCCGCGAGCCGCACAACCGCGAGGTCATCAGTGCAGTACGCAAGGCCGGCGTACATTGGCCGGAACAGTCCGGTACGCGGCTTCCCGGGGCGGGGCCGCTCAGCGGCCGGAGCTTCGTGCTTACGGGTACGCTGAGCGGCATGACGCGCGAAGCGGCCGGGGAACGCATCCGGACGCTGGGCGGCAAGGTGAGCGGCAGCGTGTCGAAGAAGACCGATTTCCTGGTGGCGGGCTCGGAACCGGGCTCCAAGCTCGCAGCAGCGCAGAAACTGGGCGTGACGATACTGGATGAGCGGGCCTTCCTGGACCTGCTGCAGGAATAATGCCCGAGGTACGCAGTTTGGATATAAAATATCCTCCCGCCGCCAGCGGGAAGATTAGCGGGAGATCGAGTGTGAGATACGCCGGGATAATTATGATGTTGATGCCGCTGATTGTCAGTGCCTGCAGCACCATCCTGACCCCGACCTTCGGTGTACGCCAGGGACAGTTGACGCCTTGCCCCCCGCGGCGTGATTGCATTTCCAGCCAGGAGGCGAATCCCAGCCGCCATATCGCGCCGCTGACATACTCCAGCACGCGCCAGCAGGCGCGCAGCGACTTGCTGATTGCCATCAACGCGGCCGGTCATGCGCGTATTGTTTCCAGCCACCTCAACTATATCCGCGTCCAGTATCCGATCACCATAAAAACGAATCGTTCTTCGGAGTATTACTATCAGCCGGAAAATGCGGTGGATGAGGTGGAGTTCTATCTGGAGCCGGGTGAGCACGTGATCGAAATGCGTTCCATCGCCCGCCTGGGGCTGCTGGATATCGGTGCAAACCGCGCGCGGCTTGAAAAGATCAGTACGGCATTCGACAGCCTGCAGCAGCGGCATGAGTAAACGGCGATCCGCCGTTTCCAGGTGCCGCGGAGATTGTGGAAAATATCGTAACTGCACACGCAGCGGGAATGGCCGTGCAAAATTCGCAGTGCAATCCGTCCGCTGAAATGAAAACGGCCAGCGCGAGGCTGGCCGTTTGATTTCATGTCCTTGCGGTTTACTTACGGCTTTGGCGCAGCTTGCGTTGCGGCGGCCGGAGCGGCGGTCTGCGCAGTAGTGGCGCCGGACGTATTTATGCTCACCTTGGCGTCATGGCGCAACTGGTTGACGTAAGTTTCCACTTCCTTGCCTTCCAGGGAATTCATGAGCTGACTGCGCACCGAATCCAGGCTCGGCGGCGGCGTGGCGCGTTCGTCCTCCAGTTGAATGATATGCCAGCCGAATTGGGTATGTACCGGCTGTTTGGTGTATTGACCTTTTTTGAGCTGTTCCACCGCCTGGGAGAAGGCCGGCACCATCTGGTCAGGGCTGAACCAGCCCAGTTCGCCGCCCTGATTCTTGGAACCATCAATGGAGTATTTTTTGGCCAGCATGGCGAAATTCGCACCATGGTTAAGCTGGTTGATAATGTCCTTGGCCTGTTGCTCGCTGGCCACGAGAATATGACGCGCGCGGTATTCCATGCTGGGCATGGTCTTGATGCGGGCCTGATATTCGGCCTTAATCTGGTCTTCCGTGATCGGGTGCCGGGTGAGGTACTGCCGCACCAACTGATTGGCCAGCAGGCCCGTCCGCTGGATTTTCAGATCCGCCGCCACTTTGGGGTCTTTTCCCAGGCCGGTCTTTTTGGCCTGTTGGGCCAGTACTTCCATATCCACGAGCCGGTCAAGCACGAGTTTGCGCTTCTGCGCGTCCAGTTGCGGCTCCTGGCCGCCAGCGAGACTGCGCACGTAGGCGCGGAACATGTCGTTGGTGATGGGTACACCATTTACCGTTGCCAGCACACTGGAGGTGTTGACGGCATTTTGTTTGCCTGAGCAGGCAGCCAGTGCGGCTACCGCGAGCATGAACAGGATGTAGCGAAGTGCGATACGCATGGAAGTTCCTCGTGGGGTGAAAAGCTAGGGGGATTCTCCGGGAGCCAGAGCCTTGATGCTCAGGGCATGGATCTCGGTCTGCAGCAGCTTGCCCAGCGCTGCGTAAATCATGCGATGCCGTTGCAACGGCGGTTGGGCCGCAAACGCGGGCGCGACGATGCGCACGGAATAATGGCCGCCACCTTCATGGGCATGACCGGCATGCCGGGTGCCGTCGTCGCGTATTTCCAACTGCAGCGGATGGAATGCGGTTTCCAGCCGCTGGCGCAGTTGTTCGACGGGCGTATTCATGGCAGCACCTTGCGGAAAGGTTTTACGCTGACGCGCGCGTACACGCCCGCCGCCACGTAGGGATCCGCATCCGCCCAGCTTCCGGCCTCAGCCAGGGAAGCGAATTCCGCCACCACCAGGCTGCCGCTGAATCCCGCCGGACCGGGGTCTTCGGCGTCAATGGCGGGATGCGGTCCGGCCAGCAGCAGCCGGCCCTGACGCCGAAGGTCCTCCAGCCGCTTAAGGTGGGCGGGACGCGCGGCAGCGCGTTTTGTCAGGCTGTCCGGCACATCCTCTGCGATGATGGCGTACCACATGTTCAGGATGCACGTTCCGCTTCGATATGCCGGCTCATGTAGAGCGCCTGCAGTACCACGAACGCCAGCATGGCTCCGGTGGACCACCACACCTTGAATTTCACCCACCCGGCGGTATCGAAGTGATACAGCACATAGACGTTCACGCTGCCCAGCAGCAGGAAGAAGCCGGCCCACATCAGGTTGAGCCGTTTCCAGACAACTGCGGGAAGTTTGATCTGCGCACCCAGCATGCGCTGTATGAGCGGACGCTGCATGAAGTGGGTGGCCAGGAACACCGCTCCGAACAGCCACTCGACGATGGAGAACTTCCACTTGATGAATACCGCATCGTGCAACAGCAGTGTCACGCCGCCCAGCACCAGTGCCAGGAGGGTCACCGTCAGGGGCAACGGTTCGAGCTTGCGGGTGCGCCAGAAGGATACTGCCAGCAGCAGCACGCTGCCGGCCATGAGCACGCCGGTGGCGAAGAAGATGCCTTTCCAGAGATAGCTTGCAAAAAAGGCGGCGAGCAGCAGGAATTCCAGGGCGGCGGACATGGACGGCTAGGGCGGCGGAAAAGAACGTTATCATAGCGTATTCGCCCGGTTCCCGGCGGACCCCCGTGGGGATTTTTCGGCCAATCAGCCCATGAGCCAGTTTTTCAGCATCCACCCGCTGAACCCGCAAATACGGCTGGTGCGCCGCAGTGTGGATATTCTGCGGGCCGGAGGGGTGGTGGTGTACCCCACCGATTCCTGTTACGCCCTGGGCTGCCTGGTGGGCGACAAGGCAGCCATGCAACGCATCCGTGCCATCCGCGGAGCGGGACCCAGGCATAACTTCACCCTGGTGTGCCGCGACCTGTCCGAGATCGCCGTCTATGCGCGGCTGGACAACCCCACCTTCCGGCTGCTCAAGGCCCACACGCCGGGACCCTATACCTTTATCCTGCGCGCCACCCACGAAGTGCCGCGGCGGTTGCAGCACCCCAAACGCAAAACCATCGGCATTCGCGTACCGCAGCACCCTGTTCCCCATGCCATCCTCACGGAACTGGGTGAACCCATCATGAGCTCGACGCTGATACTGTCGGGTGAGGATGTGCCGCTCACCGACCCGGAAGCGATGCGCGCGCGCCTCGAACATGCGGTGGAACTGGTGATTGACGGCGGCCCCTGCGGTTTCGAGCCCACCACCGTGGTGGACCTGACGGGCGACGTGCCGCTGATTATGCGTCTGGGGCGCGGTGATCCGGCGCCTTTTCAGACCAGCTGAAGAGACCGGCGGCCCTGTATAATGGGCCGATGGCTCATTTCAACCTCGTCCAACTCATCATCATCTGGGGTCCGCCGGTACTGTTTGCCATCACGCTGCACGAAGTGGCGCACGGCTGGGTCGCGCGCCGGCTGGGGGATCCCACCGCGCAGATGCTCGGCCGCCTCACGGTCAATCCGCTGAAGCACATTGATCCCATCGGCACCATCATTGTGCCGGCGTTGCTGCTGCTGTTTCATACCGGTTTCCTGTTCGGCTGGGCCAAGCCGGTGCCCATTTCGCCGCGCAATTTCAAGAACCCGCGCCGCGACATGGCCATCGTGGCAGCGGCCGGACCGGTGTCAAATCTGGGCATGGGCATCCTCTGGGCGCTTATCATGCGCGTCGCGCTGCTGCTGAAGCCGGTGTTCCCGTGGACAGCCCCGCTGATCTACATGGGGCTCGCCGGCGTGCTCATCAATATGGCCCTGATGATTTTCAATCTCATTCCCCTGCCGCCCCTGGACGGCGGGCGGGTGCTGGTGGGCCTGCTGCCACGTAACGCCGCTAATGTCGTGGATCGGATTGAACCCTACGGGTTTTTGATTCTTATCCTGTTGATGATGGTAGGCGCATTCAATTTTGTGCTGGGGCCACCGGTGGACTGGCTGTCACACCTGCTGTTGGGCGGTTAACTGTCATGGAGACCATCTGGTGAGTGCCATGACCTCCGAGAATCAGCGCGTGCTGTCCGGCATACGTCCCACCGGGCGTATGCACCTCGGCCATCTGCACGGCGTGCTCAAGAACTGGCTGCGCCTGCAACATGAGTATGACTGTTTCTTCTTTGCGGCCGACTGGCACGCGCTGACCACCCACTACGAACAGTCGCGGGATATCGAGGCCAGCATGTGGGACATGCTGGTGGATTGGCTGGCGGTGGGCGTGGATCCCGGCAAGGCGAAGCTGTTCATTCAGTCGCATATTCCGGAGCACGCGGAACTGCATCTGCTGCTGTCCATGGTGACGCCGCTGGGATGGCTGGAACGGGTACCCACTTACAAGGAACAGCAGGAACAGATCAAGGACCGCGATCTGTCCACTTACGGGTTCCTGGGTTATCCGGTGCTGATGAGCTCGGATATTCTGGTATACCGCGCCGGTTGGGTGCCGGTAGGCGAGGATCAGGTACCGCACGTGGAACTCACGCGTGAAATCGCGCGCCGCTTCAATCATGTATTCGGCCGCGAGCCGGATTTTGAAAGCCGGGCGGAGAGCGCCATCAAGAAACTGGGCAAGAAGAACGGCAAGCTGTATCAGGAGCTGCGCAAACGTTATCAGGAGCAGGGTGATGAACAGGCGCTGCAGACCGCGCAGGCGTTGCTGGCCGACAACCATAACCTGACTCTGGGCGATCGCGACCGGTTGACGGGGTATCTGGAAGGCGGTGGCCGGACGATTCTGCTGGAACCCCAGCCGCTGCTGACAGCAGCAGCGCGCACGCCGGGACTGGACGGCCGCAAGATGTCGAAATCCTACGGCAATACCATCGGCCTGCGGGAAGACCCCGGGGAGGTGGAGGAAAAGCTGCGCACCATGCCCACGGACCCGGCGCGCGTGCGCCGCAGTGATCCCGGCAATCCGGAAAAATGCCCGGTGTGGGATTTTCACAAGATCTATTCCGACCAGAGCACCCGTGACTGGGCATGGAAAGGCTGCACCACAGCCGGTATCGGCTGTCTCGAATGCAAGCAACCGGTGATTGAGGCGGTGCTCAGGGAACTCAAGCCCATACGCGAGCGCGCCCTGGAAATCGAGGCCAATCCGGAGATGGTACGCAGCGTGATCAACCAGGGCTGCGAAGCGGCCCGCGAAGTGGCCCGCGACACCATGGATGGCGTACGCCAGGCCATGGGCCTGAATTACCGGTGACCGGCGGCATGCAGCAGCAACCAGGCGGGAATCCAGCGGCAGCGGCGGGCACGCCGGCGGCGACCGCGCCGCCGGCGGAGCATCCGCAGCAGGCGGAGATGCCGTTTGCCATTGTGCAGGGTGAGCCGGTTACCAGCCTGCCGCGGGATCTTTACATTCCCCCGGATGCGCTGGAAGTGTTTCTCGAGGCCTTCGAGGGGCCGCTGGACCTGCTGCTGTACCTCATCCGCCGCCAGAACCTTAACGTTCTCGACATTCCCATTGCGGAAATCACCCGCCAGTACATGGCGTACATCGAACTCATGCAGGAGATGCGGCTGGAACTGGCCGCAGAATACCTGGTCATGGCGGCCATGCTGGCCGAGATCAAGTCACGCATGCTGTTGCCGCGGCTTCCCCCGGAGGATAGTGAAGAAGAGGATCCGCGTGCCGAACTGATACGCCGTCTGCAGGAGTACGAACGCTACAAGAGCGCGGCGGAGGATGTCGATGCACTGCCACGGGTCGGCCGGGATGTGTTCACTGCCGCTGCGGAGATGGGTGAGCGCAAGGTGATACGGCTGGTGCCGGAAGTGACCATGAGGGAACTGCTGATCGCCTTCAAGGACGTACTGCATCGCGCGGAAATGTTTTCCCATCATCATGTGCAGATGGAACAGTTGTCGGTGCGGCAGCGCATGGCGGATGTGCTGGCCAGCCTGCAGGAACGCGAGTTCCGCGAGTTCAGCAGCCTGTTCACGCCGGAAGAGGGCCGGCGTGGCGTGGTGGTGACATTTCTGGCGCTGCTGGAACTGCTCAAGCAGACACTGATTGAACTGGTGCAGGCGGAGCCATTCGGCCCCGTACATGTGAAGGCCGCCGGTGCCACCGATGTGGATCTGTCATTGGTCAGGATTGAAGGAGAGGATTGATGGCGGTGAAGACGATGCAGCTCAGGAACATCATCGAGGCCGCATTACTGGCGGCCGGGCGTCCCCTGAGCATTGATGAACTTATGGCACTGTTCAGCGACGCGGAACGGCCGGAACGCGCCCGGGTGCGGGAGGCATTGGATGCACTGCAAAAGGAATTTTCGGAGCGGGGCATCGGACTCAAGGAAGTGGCCAGCGGCTTCCGTATCCAGGTGAAGCAGGAACTGGCACCGTGGATTGCCCGCCTGTGGGAGGAACGGCCGGCACGCTATTCGCGCGCGTTGCTGGAAACACTCGCACTGATTGCTTATCGGCAGCCCATCACCCGCGGCGAGATCGAGGATGTGCGCGGCGTCACCGTGAATCCGCATATCATGCGGACGCTGCAGGAACGCGGCTGGATCCGCATGCTGGGTCATCGGGATGTACCGGGGCATCCCGAGATGTTCGGTACCACCAGGGAATTTCTCGATTACTTCAGTCTCCAGAGCCTGGACGAGCTGCCGACGCTGGCGGCGCTCAAGGACATTGACAGTCTCAATGTGGAACTGGACTTTGAAGATGAGGGCGTGCCGCGGCCGGTGGTGGCCGATGACGGCGGCGATTCCGCCACGGCGGAGGCACTTGGTGCTGATGCGGATGACGGCATCCTGCGGGCGGCAACCGATGCGCATGCTCCCGTGTCGGAACCCGCCCCCGACCCGGCGGAGCGGTGAGCCACTATTAAACCGCAATACGCCAGGGTACACGCCGGTGCGCCGGAGCGCATCCAGAAATTCCTGGCGGCGGCCGGCCTGGGCTCACGGCGCGGGATTGAAGGCTGGATCCGCGCCGGGCGGCTGACGGTCAACGGCCGCCCCGCGCAGCTCGGTGACAGGATTACCAACGCGGACCGCATCACGTTGGATGGCCGTCTGCTCAAGATGCTGGTGCATGCCACGCCGGATGAACGGCGTGTCCTCCTCTATCACAAGCCGGAAGGCGAACTCACCACCCGCAGGGATCCGGAAGGCCGACCCACGGTATTCGAGGCGCTGCCGCGTCTGCGCCGCAGCCGCTGGGTAGCGGTGGGCCGTCTCGATACCAATACCTCGGGCCTGCTGCTGTTCACCACCGACGGTGAACTGGCCCACCGCCTCATGCACCCCGCACAGGAGATCGAGCGCGAATACGCGGTGCGGGTGCTGGGAAAAATAACCGATGAACAACTGGCTGCGCTTGTCGCGGGCGTGCGCCTGGAAGACGGCATGGCTAAATTCGACGCCATCCATGCGGCGGGCGGCGAGGGCGCCAATCACTGGTATCACGTCACTCTCAGGGAAGGCCGCAATCGTGAAGTGCGCCGCCTGTGGGAAGCCGTGGGCGTAACCGTGAGTCGCTTGATCCGCATCCGCTACGGCGCCGTCAGCCTGCCGCGCCAATTACCGCGCGGCGGCTGGCGCGATGCCACGGAGGGAGAACTGGCGGCGCTGCTTGCAGCCGCCGGCTTGCCTGTCGAAACGAAAGCCACTGTCCCCGCGCACACTGCCCGACGACCGCGCGTCCGGGGAAAAGTACGCAGAGCGGAATAGCGCAGCGTATTCCGCCGTCTAAAGCGAGGCGCAGCCTCGTATGCACTTTGCAGGATTCCGCTGTTACCCGCCCAGTCGAATCCATTTTGATATATTTTCTGTGCGCGGCACGCAGCACACCCCCTTACTGCGCATCAAACTGCTGTCCGGTTATACCCTTGCTGTCAGGCCCCAATAGATAGAGATAAGCCGGCAGAATGTCTTCCGGGGTTTTCAATGTACTGAGGTCTTCGGCAGGAAATGCCTGACGGCGCATGGCGGTGCGCACCGCTCCGGGATTGAGGGAGTTCACCCGCAGGGTGCCGCGGAATTCGACTTCGTCCGCCAGCGTCAGCGACAGGGCTTCGATGCCGTACTTGGAGACGGCGTAGGCACCCCAATAGGCACGGGCCTTGCGGCCCACACCGCTGGCGGTGAACACCACCGAGGCATCTAACGATTTGTACAGCAGCTCCAGACAGGCCCGGGTGAGCAGGAAGGGCGCGGTGAGATTTACCTGCAACACCTGCTGCCAGATATGAATCTCGTGATGTTCGATGGGCGCGCGCTCACCCAGGATGCCGGCGTTGTGCAACAGGCCGTCCAACCGGCCGTATTCCTTGTCCAGCGCGCCCACCATCTGCTCATAGTCCGTATATTTGGCGCCCATCAGGTCCATGGGATAGATGCCCGGCAGGGGGCCGCCGGCTGCCAGGATTTCGTCGTACACGTTTTCCAGCTTGTTGACGGTCTTGCCCAGCAGGATCACCGTGGCGCCGTGGGCGCCGAGACTTTTGGCGACCGCGCGGCCGATGCCGGCGCCGGCGCCGGTGACCAGAATGACGCGATCCTTGAGCAAATTCTTCGCTGGCGTGTAATCACCTGGACAACGGGTCATGATGTGCTGGAATCCCCGGAGAGTGGTTAACGGGCTGCGGCGCGGGCACTGCGCCAGGCCGTGATGAGGGCCGCGAGCGGCCGCAATTCTACCGGCGCACCGCCGGGTTTGTAATCAGGACGGGTAATTTTTTTCAGGCGCGCCTCCGCCAGGCCGTTCAGTATCCAGCCGCTGCAGAGCATGTCGCATTCCGCCGTTATGTCAGCCTTGGCCGTATCCCGCAGCGTGCGCGCACGCTGCGCATAATCGGCCAACAGCTTCTTGAGTCCGGTATCGGTGTGGGCATCACCGACGATATGCCGGTCCACCCCGTGTTTGCGCAAGTCATCGGCGGCGAAATACACCCGGCCGTGTTCGGCGTAAACCGCACCCTGCGTGACGATATCCGCCAACTGCCAGGCGGCGCCCAAGCGGCGCGCCGCAGCCAGAGTGGTTTGTTGTTGTGCGCCCCGGAGCAGCGCCGCGAGTTCCACCAGGGTGCCGCCGCGGCACTGGCAGTAGTGTTCCACGTCCGCGAAATGCGGAAACGGCGGCGCGGCGATATCCGCGCGCACGCTCTCGATGATGCCCAGAAATGGCTGGACCGGCAGCCCCCGTTTTTTGCTGGCCGCCAACAGGTTCAGGGATAGGGGATGGCGCGGCTTGTGCTCCCCGAGCAGGCCGATTTCTTCCCGCCACCAGGCGAGTTTGGCCTGGGCTACGCCTGCATCGCTGCATTCACGCAGGATTTCGCGGATTTCCACATAGATGGCGAACAACGCCGTAAGCGCCTCACGCTGCCCGCGCGGCGTGAACAGCACGGCAAAACGCAGGTCTGCGGGCGCGGCGGCAAGCTTGCGCCGCGCCTGCTCGGCGTCATGTTCCGGAGTCATCCGGGCTGTCGTCGCCGGCGCTGCGCGGCGTCACGTCCAGCTGCTCCAGTTCCGGTAACGGCTTTTTTTCCCGTATGCCCATCTCCGGGAAGCGCCGCGCGCTGGGCAACACCTGATGTTCCCAGGAACCCAATGCCTTGTTGTAGTGTTCCACGCTTTGCCCGAGGGCGCGACCGATACGGCCCAGGTGTTCATTGAAGGTGGCGATACGTTTGAAGAGTTCCTCGCCCAGTTCGCGGATCTGTTCCGCATTTTCCGCCACCGCCTGTTGACGCCAGCCGAATGCCACCGCGCGCAACAGAGCGATCAGGCTGGTGGGCGTGGCGAGTACCACCTTGTTAGTAAAGGCGTCTTCCATGAGTTTGGGATCTTCGTCCAGAGCCGCGCTCAGAAACTGTTCTCCGGGTACGAACATCACCACGAAATCCGGGGAATCCCGGTACTGAGTCCAGTAAGCCTTGCTGGCCAGTTCACGCATGCGCTCGCGTACCTTGCGCGCATGTTGCTGCAGGAACTGGCGGCGTTCCTCCTCGGTCCTGGCGCCGACCGCGCTCAAGTAGGCATCGAGCGGCGTCTTGGCGTCCACCACCAGTTCGCGCTTGTCCGGCATGCGCACGACCATGTCCGGGCGCAGCCGGCCGCTATCCGTATCCCGGCTGTCCTGCTCGGTGAAATCGCAGTATCTCACCATGCCGGCCAGTTCGGCGAGGCGCCGCAACGTCATCTCACCCCATTGGCCGCGCACTTCCGGCCGACGCAACGCCTGCACCAGGTTGCGCGTTTCCGCCTGCAACTGGGCCTGGGTCTCATGCATGTCGGTGAGATAGCGGGTGATATTGCCGTAGGCTTCCTTGCGTTCCTTTTCCACGATAGCGTCGCATCGCTCGTGATGGCCGGTACGGTCCCGGCGTCCCGGCCACTCGCTCCAGCGACGGCCCATTCCTTTGCTGCGGCACGCCCGGCGTTCGGAAACCGTTACTTCGCACGGTTTCCTCCACCCTGGCTTTACGCCCCGGCGCGGCCTTCGCACCACGCGGACGCTGTGCTACGGCCGCTGGGGCTACCGCAGGCTCTTCGCCTCGGCGCTTCGCGCCTTCCCTGGCTCATCGTCTGATGGATTTGTTCCTCGGTTTTCTTCAAGGTTTCGCCGATGGGTTTCACCAGGTCCGCGAAGGCCTTTTCCTTTTTTTCCAGTTCGCCTTGGGCCGCCACCTGGAATTTACCCAGGTTCTGGGTCGCGAGCTCCAGAAAGGACTGGTTATTGTTCCTCAGCACATCGCCCGCCAGGGCCTTGAAGGTCTTTTCCAGTTCCTCACGGGTAGTGTTCACGGCCTCGGCTTTGGCCCTGAGCGTGGCCAGCTCGATTCCCAGTTCACTGATATGTCGGCGCTCACGCATCACGGCGACTGCGTAGCCGGCAATGAGTCCGATCACCAGGGCGACAACTGTGAATACGATGGTCATCATCCAGTCTCTCGCACGGCGGCGGTTGCATGGGCATGATGGTCCAGCCACGCCAGCAGGTCGGTGGGCTTTTCCAGCAGACCGTCCGCCTGCCAGTCAGCCGGCCGTTCGCCGGCATCAATATAACCATACAGGGCCACAAGCGTCTGCATGCCGGCGGCGCGACCTGCTTCCACATCACGCTGCGCGTCACCCACATAGATACTGTCGGCCGGGCTGCAGCCGGTAAGTTTGCAGGCGTGCAGCAACTGGTCCGGATGCGGTTTGCGGCGTGGCGTAGTGTCACCGCTGACCACGCAGACAGCGCGTTGGGCGAGATGGAATATCCTGAGCAGCGGTTCCGTCAATGCCCCCGGCTTGTTGGTGACAACGCCCCAGCGCAGGGTGCGCCGCTCCAGTTCCTGCAGCACCGTTTCGATTCCCGGGAAAAAGCGCGTTTCACAACTGAGACAACCGCCATAAATGGCAAGCAGACGTGCGCGCATGCCGGCATAGCGTGAATCATTCTGCTCGATGCCGAAACCCAGTTTCAGCAATGCCGGCGAGCCATGGGAGACCACCGGCCGGATCACTTCCTGCGGCAATGGCGGCAGGTTGTGTTCGGCGCGCTGGGTGTTGAGCGCCGTGCCCAGGTCAGGCGCCGTATCCAGCAGTGTGCCGTCGAGATCAAAAAGCACCAATTGCATCAATGCTCAATCCTGCCGCGTGAAGTGCATGAAATAGTTCACGTCCACATCACCGCCCAAACGGTAGCGACGTGTCAGTGGCTGATAATGCAGTCCGGTGCTGTTCCGCAGCACGAGACCCCCATCTCGCGCCCAGCGGTCGAGTTCGGACGGGCGGATGAACCTGACATATTCGTGGGTGCCTCGGGGGATGAGTCGCAGTACATATTCACCGGCGACAATGGCCAACAGGAAGGATTTCAA
The DNA here is from genome assembly GCA_021792635.1 of Natronospirales bacterium. GTDB lineage: Bacteria > Pseudomonadota > Gammaproteobacteria > Natronospirales > REEB76 > REEB76. The sequence goes on from JAJYUH010000002.1 coordinate 293,445, forward strand.
ATTGCGGTTGAGCGTGGAGAAAAATACATGGCCCCCGGGACACACAAGCGCAGCGCACGCACGCACGACGGAATCGGGTTGCGGCACATGCTCGAGCATTTCCATGCAGGTCACCGCATGGAAGCGGGCCGGCATTTCCACCGCCAGCGCTTCTGCGGTTATCCGGCGATAGTCAACCTTGAGTCCCGATTCCTTGAGATGCAGGCGCGCCACCGCGAGCGGCGCTTCCGCCATGTCAATGCCGGTGACCTCGGCGCCACGTTGAACCATGGCTTCCGCCAGCAAGCCGCCACCACAGCCGATATCCAGGACACGCTTACCTTTGAGACCTGCGCGCTTATCAATGTAATCGAGACGCAGGGGATTGATGGCATGCAGCGGGCGGAATTCCCCCGTGGCATCCCACCAGCGGGACGCCAGGGCCTCGAATCGGGATATTTCTCGGCTGTCGACGTTGGCATGCGAGGTGTTCATGCAGAGGTAACCTCAGCTGTACCCCGGGCCATGCGCCGCCCCCAGCGATGTGCGCGTTGCAGGGTGCTGTGCAGATCAAGACAAGTCAGTTCCCCCTGGCGCAATAAATGCCGGCCGGCCACCCATACATCCGTCACCTGATCGCGGCCGGCCGCATACACCAGTTGTGAGAGAGGATGGTACAGGGGCTGGCATTCGGTATCACTGAGGTCCACGGCGGTCATATCCGCCCACTTGCCCGGAACCAGCGAGCCGATGTCTTGGTCGAGGCCGAGCGCGCGTGCGCCATTGAGCGTGGCCATGCGCAAGGCCGCGGCGGCAGGCAGCGCAGCGGCATCCCCGGCTACGCCCTTGGCCAGCAGCGCGGCAGTGTGCATCTCACCCAGCATATCCAGATCGTTATTGCTGGCGGCACCATCAGTGCCAAGCGCCACATTCACGCCGGCGGCAAGCAGTCTTGCCACCGGACAGAATCCACTGGCGAGTTTCAGATTGGATTCCGCACAATGGACCACATGTACGCCGCAACGCGCGATTTCACTGATTTCATCCTGTGCGAGCTGGGTCATGTGTACCGCCATGAGGTTCGGCGTGAGCAATCCCAGTTCCGCAAGTCGGGCCAATGGCCGTTGGCCGTGTTGCCGCAGACTTTGTTCCATTTCCTGGACGGTTTCGTGCAGGTGCGTATGTATGGGCACCTCCAGCTCATCGGCGAGCGTGCGTATTTCCTGCAGCCAGACGTCCGCCACGGTGTAAGGCGCGTGTGGGGCAAACGCAAAGCTGAGCAGCGGATCTTCTTTATACTGGTCGCGCAATGCCGTGCCCTTGGCGAGGTAATCACGCGGGCCGCTGCCCCAGGCGGAGGGAAAGTCCAGCACGATCATGCCGATGCAGGCACGCATGCCGCAACGGCGCGCCGTATCGGCGGTGACTCCCGGGAAGAAGTACATGTCGTTGAAGCAGGTGGTGCCGCTGCGCAGCATCCCGGCAATGGCGAGCTCGCTGCCGTCACGTACAAATTCCGCGTTCACCCAGCGGGCTTCTGCCGGCCAGATATGTTCCCGCAACCACGGCATCAACGGCAAATCATCGGCCAAACCGCGCAGCAGTGTCATGGCGGCATGGGTGTGGGCATTGATGAAACCGGGAATAAGCGCATGTTCAGGGAGTTCCACCACATCCGGGGAGTGGAATTGGGTGCGTGCCTCGTTGCCGGGCAGGATGGCGAGGATGCGCCCGCCGCGTATGGCTATCGCGTGCTGTTCATATATTACTTCCGGTTCCACCGGCAGGATCCAGCGGGCATGCACTACGAGATCGGCAAAGGTTGTCATTTATCTGATCGGGATCCGCTCAAGGGTGGAACAGGCAGGAGCATGCGGGAACACGGCATCGGCACCGGTGCGGGGTGTCAGTCCGCGGGCGCGCGTACCACCGCCTCGATATCCACGTAGCGGTTGTCCGCGGCCGTACGGGCGTGCAAACGCGGTTCGCTGCTGCCCACACCACGCACGCTTACGCTGCGCGGGTTTACGCCGAGCGATAGCAGCCACAGTTGCGCGGATCTGGCGCGCATCTCCGAGAGCCATTGATTAAAGCGTACCGGACCGCTTTTGTCCGTGTGCCCGGTAATGCGAATGTGCTCGACACCGCGGTATTGTTCCAGTGAATCCACAAAGGCGGTCAGCGCCATACGGTTATTGCGCGACAAGCCGGCACGGTTGAGCCTGAAGGGACTGGGGGTGGCGAAATGTATCGCTTTCGTGATGAAGTGCGGCGTGCTGACAGGCGCACGAGATGCGGGTCCGGCAAGTATGCCCGATGGTGCGGCTGTGAGGAGCGGTATAACAGGTGGCGGCGGGGCAATGAGCGCCGGCAGAGCAATGTGCGCCGCTAGCAGATGAGGTTTGGGTTTCAGGGGCGGAAACAGGTAACCGAATTCGTCCAGCGGCAGGGGTTCGATATGCTGATTGAGATCCAGTTGCGCCAGCTGGTAGCAATCACTGTTTCTGTCGGCGGGGGTGAGGGGCCCGATTTGCACGCACGCACCTTGCGCGTTTCTTACCGGCCGGCCGGTGTTATCCAGCAGATAACCGCTTTGCGGGCGATGTGTGGCACAGCCCGCGCTTGCTGCGAGCAGTGCGAGAGCGATTCCCCGGCGGAATAATACCCCCGGATTTTCTGCGCTTGTTGGGTTGGCCATGAACTGCACAGGCATGCCGTGGAGCGGTCTCACTATAGCAGACTTGCGGTGCCTGTGGCGGAGCGGGCAGGTACCGACTGGGGTCCGTACAGGGAAGCAGCGGTGTTTGCGATCGGCACAAAACCCGATTGAAAGCGAGGGAACCGGAAGTCGTACTATCCGGTTTTCCGGTTGAATGGGTCATAAACAGCCTTTCCCGGCACCTTGCTAGAATAGCCAAGCTGCAACGGCAATCCGGGAATATTCCATGCCTAATCCGCGCCGCGGTATCCAGCCCCTGTATTGGCAACGGGGTGCTCTGCACGTGCTCGATCAGTGCGCGCTGCCGGCACGGGAAAACTGGCTGCGTATCGACAATGCCGCGGGTGTGGCTGACGCCATCCGCAGCATGATGATACGCGGCGCACCGGCTATCGGCATTGCCGCAGCCTACGGGGTGGTGCTGAGCGGCCGTATGCATGCCGACAAGCCGGTATCCGCGCAACAGCAGGCCATCGCCGCGGATATGCGCCTGCTTGCTGCCGCACGCCCCACGGCAGTCAACCTTTTCTGGGCATTGGCGCGCATGCGCCGGGTGCTGGAAAAACAGTCGCCGCAACTGGTTGAAGTGCTGCTGCAGGAGGCCCAGGCGATCCATCAGCAGGACCTGGAGCAGAATCGGCGCATGGCGGAGCTGGGCAGCAGCCTGATTTTATCCGGCAGCGCGGTGCTGACCCACTGCAATACCGGCAGCCTTGCCACCGGGGGGTACGGTACGGCGCTGGGTGTGATTCGCAGTGCCTTTCGGGCGGGACACCTGCGCGGCATCTTCGCCACCGAGACGCGGCCCTGGTTGCAGGGGGCACGCCTTACCGTTTGGGAGCTCAGCCGCAACGATATTCCAGTGACCCTGATTACCGACTCCGCGGCAGCGGCCGTCATGCGACGGGAGCACATCAACTGGGTAATCGTGGGCGCGGACCGCATCGCCGCCAACGGCGATGTCGCCAACAAGATCGGCACCTACGCGCTGGCGCTGGCGGCGCGCCATCACGGAGCCTGTTTCATGGTGGTGGCGCCCTTCAATACGGTGGACATGCAGCTTGCCAGCGGTGCGGATCTCCCCATTGAGTACCGCAGCGGCGAGGAACTGTGGAAAACCGCCGGTTTTGAGCAGCCGCCCGCGGGGGTAGAGATACTGAATCCGGTTTTTGACGTGACCCCGGCTGCGCTCGTGGATGTGCTGGTGACGGAACGCGGCGTGATACCCAAACCGGAGCTGCGCAAAATGATGGAAGCATGTGCAAATACCCGTTGAATTGCCCGTCTGTGGTAAAATTCACGCTTTGAATTTTCCGCCTTCAGCGGCCCCATAAAGCACCATAAGCCCAGTCCCCGCATGGCCGAATTTGCCCGCGAGCTTACGCTCGTCAGCCTCGAAGAGGAGATGAAGCAGTCCTACCTTGATTACGCCATGAGCGTGATCGTGGGGCGGGCGCTGCCGGACGTGCGCGACGGTCTCAAACCCGTGCACCGGCGCGTGCTCTACGCCATGAAAGAACTGGGCAACGACTATAACAAGCCCTACAAGAAATCCGCCCGTGTGGTGGGTGATGTCATCGGCAAATACCACCCCCACGGCGACACCGCGGTGTACGACACCATGGTGCGCATGGCGCAGTTGTTTTCCATGCGGTACGTCCTGGTGGATGGTCAGGGCAATTTCGGCTCCGTGGACGGCGATGCACCGGCGGCCATGCGGTACACCGAGGTACGCATGGCGAAACTTGCTCATGAGATGCTTGCCGATATTGACAAGGAAACGGTGGACTTTGCTTCCAATTACGACGAATCCGAGAGCGAGCCGTCGGTGCTGCCGACACGGCTGCCGAACCTGCTGGTCAATGGTTCTTCCGGCATCGCGGTGGGTATGGCCACCAACATCCCGCCGCACAATCTCAAGGAAGTCATCAGCGCATGCGTGGCGCTCATAGACGACTCTTCTCTCACTATTCACAATTTGATGAAGCACCTGCCGGGACCGGATTTCCCCACCGGCGGCATCATCAACGGTGCGCGCGGCATCCATGAGGCCTATTTCACCGGCCGTGGCCGCATCTTTGTGCGAGCGAAAAGCCACGTGGAAGGAGGGGAAAGCGGCAAGCAGTCCATCATCGTGACGGAACTGCCATACATGGTGAACAAGGCACGGTTACTGGAGCGTATTGCGGAGCTGGTCAAGGAGAAGAAGCTCGATGGCATCACCGAGTTGCGCGATGAATCCGACAAGGACGGCATGCGCATGGTGATCGAGATGCGTCGCGGAGAGAACGTGGACGTGATGCTCAACAATCTGTATCAGCATACCGCCATGCAAAGCGTATTCGGCATCAATATGGTGGCGCTTGTGGACAGCCAGCCGCGTCTGTTGAATCTCAAGGAGATGCTGAATGCATTCCTGCGTCACCGCCGCGAGGTGGTAACCCGTCGCACCCTTTTCGATTTACGCAAGGCGCGTGAGCGTGCCCATGTGCTGGAAGGGTTGGCGGTGGCGCTCGCGAACATTGATGCCATGATCGAGCTTATCAAGAAGTCTGCCGGTCCTGCGGAAGCGAAAATTGGCCTGATGGCGCGCGACTGGCAGCCGGGTGTGGTGACGGAAATGTTGAAACGTACCGGAGCGGATGCCTCGCGCCCGGAGGAACTTGCTGCGGAATTTGGTTTGCGCGGCAGCAAATATCGCCTGTCGGAGGCCCAGGCTCAGGCGATCCTGGATCTCAAGCTGCAGCGCCTGACCGGTCTTGAGCAGGGCAAGATCGTCAACGAGTACAAGGAACTGCTGGAGATGATCGCCGGGTTGCGCGCCATTTTGGCCAATCCGGACAAGTTACTCAAGGTTATCCGTGATGAACTGGCTGAATTGCGAACCCAGTACGGCGACGAGCGCCGTACCGAGATTGTCTCGGATCACGAAGATCTCACCATCGAGGATTTGATCACGGAAGAAGATGTGGTGGTAACCCTGTCGCACGCCGGCTACGCCAAGTCGCAACCCGTCAGTGCCTACCGTGCCCAGCGCCGCGGCGGCCGGGGCAAGGCGGCGACAACGGTGAAGGATGAGGATTTCGTGGACGACCTGTTTATCGCCAACACCCATGACACAGTGCTGTGCTTTTCCAGCATCGGCAAGGTGTACTGGCTGAAAGTGCATCAGTTCCCGCAGACGGGTCGCGGCGCCCGCGGCAAACCCATCGTCAATCTGCTGCCATTGAGCGAAGGTGAGCGCATCACCGCGGCGTTGCCGGTGCGTGAGTATGCCAAAGACAAGTATGTCTTTATGGCAACCAGACTTGGCACGGTGAAAAAGACCTCGCTGGATAATTTTTCGCGCCCGCGCAACAACGGCATTATCGCCGTGGAACTGAACGCGGGTGACGGACTGGTCGGGGTGGCTATCACTGATGGCAAGCGCGACGTCATGTTGTTTGTGTCCAATGGCAAATCCATCCGTTTCCACGAAGGGGACGTGCGGCCCATGGGCCGCACCGCCGCCGGCGTGCGCGGTATTCAGCTTGCCGGGGGCGAACAGGTTATCGGACTGATCATCGTGGGTGACGGCGACATCCTTACCGCCACGGAAAACGGTTATGGCAAGCGCACACCCGCCGCCGAATATCCGTTGCAGGGTCGCGGCGGCCAGGGGGTGATTTCCATCCAGACCACTGAGCGCAACGGTAAGGTGGTGGGCGCCATTCAGGTGCCGGCGGATGCCGAAATCATGCTCATCAGCAACGGGGGCACGCTGGTACGCACACCCGCAAGCGAAGTATCCGTCATCGGACGCAACACCCAGGGCGTGCGCCTTATCCGCCTGGATGACGGCGAACAACTGGTTGGGATTGATCGTATCGAAGCGGATGAAAGCGATGATAGCCGGAATAGTTTCACACTGTCAGCGCGATGACACGCGTCTACAATTTTGGCGCCGGCCCGGCCATGCTGCCCGAAGCGGTGTTACGGGAAGTGCGGCAGGAACTCCTGGATTATAAAGACAGCGGCATTTCCATGCTGGAAATGGGGCATCGCACGGAAACTTTCCGGGCGATCGCCGCACAGGCACAAGCTGACCTGCGCGAGCTCATGGGGATACCGGATGAATATGCCGTACTGTTTCTGCACGGCGGCGCTACTCTGCAGTTCGCCATGGCACCGCTCAACCTCCTGGGAAGCCGGCGTGCCGCCAATTACGTGAATACGGGTTACTGGTCGGCGCGCGCCATCCGCGAGGCGCGGGGTTTCTGTGCCGTGAATGTGGCCGCTGATGGCGATACATCCGGATATACCGACATCCTTCCGGTGTCCGGGTGGCGTGTGGATACGACCGGCGCTTATCTGCATTACACCGTGAATGAAACCATCGGCGGTGTGGAGTTCCACTGGATACCGCAAATCCAGGGTATGCCGCTGGTGGCGGACATGACTTCCATGATCCTCTCGCGTGCGGTGGATGTAACGCGTTATGCGCTGATCTATGCCTCTGCGCAGAAAAACCTGGGCATCGCCGGCCTCACCGTAGTGATCGTGCGCCGTGATCTGCTGCGCCCCGTACCATCCGGCACACCTTCCATGCTGGACCTTCGTGAACATATCAAGGCAGATTCGCTGTTTACCACACCACCGGTATTTGCCTGGTACGTGGCGGCGAAAATGCTCACCTGGCTCAAGACGGAAGGCGGCATTCCCGCCGCGACGGAACGTAACCGGCGCAAGGCGGCCCTGCTCTATGCGGTGCTGGATGCGAGCGGTTTTTATGTAAGCCCCGTGGCCCATACCTGCCGTTCGTGGATGAATATACCTTTCACATTGGCGGAGCGCGGTCTGGAAACAGCGTTTCTGCAGCAGGCCGCGTCGGAGGGGCTTGTGGGCCTTGCCGGTCATCGCACGGCCGGGGGCGTGCGTGCCAGCCTTTACAATGCCATGCCGGAAGCGGGTGTGCGTGCCTTGGCGGAATTCATGCGCGAGTTCGAACGTAGCCGCGCGTAAGCAGGACTTGCAGTGACGGGACGGATCTATTCCGTATAAGCAATGAAAAATTTTGATTTTGATCTGACAGAACTGTGTTCGCGTGGTGTGCGCGGTCTCAAACCCTACGAACCCGGCAAACCCATTGCCGAGCTGCAGCGCGAACTCGGCATCCGAGACGTCATCAAACTCGCTTCCAACGAGAATCCGCTGGGGCCGAGTCCGAAAGCTTTGGCCGCCATACGCAATGCCCTCGCCGGGCTGGCCGCTTATCCTGATGGTCAGGCGTATGAGCTCAGACAGGCGATTGCAGAAAAGCACCGCATTGATCCACGCTGCATCACGCTCGGTGACGGCTCCGATCAAAATCTGGAATTTCTGGCACGGGCTTTCCTGGAACCGGGCTGTAATGCGGTCATGTCCCACCATGCTTTTGCCGTATATGCCATCGTGACCCAGGCCGTGGGGGCGGAAATACGTTTCGCGGCTGCCCATCCAGCCACTCACCCGCATATGCCCTACGGCCATAATCCCGACGCCATGCTGGCAGCCATTGATAAGCACACGCGTATGGTGTGTATCGCCAACCCCAATAATCCCACCGGCACCTGGCTTGATCGCACCAGCCTGCTGCATTTCCTGGAACAGGTGCCGCAAAGGGTGCTGGTGGTGGTAGATGAGGCTTATATCGAATACGTAAGCGAGCCGCAATACCCGGATTGCTCACAGTGGCTCGGAGATTTTCCCAATCTGGTGGTAACGCGAACCTTCTCCAAAGCCTACGGTCTTGCCGGCCTGCGGGCCGGTTATTCCCTGTCTCATCGGGCAGTGGCGGAATTGCTCAACCGCATACGTCAGCCGTTCAACGTCAACAACCTTGCCCAGGCAGGAGCGCTGGCGGCGCTCTCCGATACGCAACATCTTGAGAAAACCCTGGCTGTCAACCAGGCCGGCATGCGGCAGTTTGAGCAGGGTTTGCGTACTTTGAATCTCAGTTGGATCCCATCCATCGGTAATTTCCTTACCGTGGATTTCCAGCGTCCGGCACGCGCCATATATGAAGCCTTGCTGCGGGAAGGCGTGATTGTACGGCCGTTGCAAAACTACGCCATGCCGAATCACCTGCGTATCACCATCGGCCTGCCAGATCAGAATATCCGCCTGCTCCAGGCGCTCAAGAAAGTACTTGCCGCTTGAGCCGTCCCACAGTACCCCCACCGTCCGCCGTCAAGCGCCTTGATTTCGTTGTCGCTCCGGGCGGACGGCTCACGGGGCAGATACGGGTGCCGGGCGATAAATCCATTTCCCACCGTGCGCTCATGCTCGCTGCGCTCGCCGAGGGCGAGACGCACATAAGCGGCTTTCTGGAAAGCGATGACTGCCATCGCACCTTGACCGCACTCCAGGCGCTCGGGGTATCCATTCAGCATGTCAAGCCAGGCGAAGTAACCGTGCGGGGTACAGGCAAGGGGAGCTTGCATGCGGCACGGCAGCCGCTCGATCTGGGTAATTCCGGCACGGCCATGCGCCTTTTGGCAGGCCTGCTTTGTGGTCAGCCGTTTATTTCGGTATTGACGGGCGATGAATCCCTGCGTCGCCGGCCCATGGCGCGCATCATCGAGCCGCTGGCGCGGATGGGCGCGGTGATTGAAAGCGCACAGGCTTGTGCGCCGTTGACCGTGCACGGCCGGCGACCCTTGAAGCCGTTGCGCTACGCAATGCCTTTGGCCAGTGCACAGGTGAAATCCGCGCTGCTGCTTGCAGGGCTGTACGCGGACGGCGAAACCTGGCTGCATGAACCCGCGACAAGTCGCGATCATACGGAGCGCATGCTGGCGGCATTTGGATGCGAATGTCTGCGCGCGGATGGCTGGCTGGGTTTGCGCGGCGGAACGGTATTGCATGGCGCAGCCATGCCGGTGCCGGGGGATATTTCCTCCGCCGGCTTCTTCCTGGCGGGCGCCGCCATGGTACCCGGGACCAGGCTGATGCTGGAGAATGTAGGCGTAAATCCCACCCGTACCGGCATCATTTCCCTGTTGCGGGACATGGGCGCGGATATTCGCCTGCACAACCCACGTCTGGCCGGCAAGGAACCGCTGGCGGACATGGAAATAGCGGGTAACGGGCTGCACGGCATAGATATTGATTCCGGTATGGTGCCGCTGGCCATAGACGAATTTCCGGCGCTGCTGGTTGCCGCCGCCTGTGCCGAGGGCGTTACCACGCTGAGGGGCGCGGCGGAGTTGCGTGTGAAGGAAAGTGACCGGTTGGCAGCCATGGCTACGGGGTTACGCACGCTGGGCGTAGAAGTGGATGTCTGGGATGACGGTATGCGTGTGCGGGGCACGGAAAGTTTCGCAGGCGGAGCAGTGACCAGTAACGGGGATCACCGCATTGCCATGGCCTTTGCCATGGCTGGCCTGCGTGCGCGTTCAGCGATTCGCATCCGTGACTGCCGTAATGTGGATACTTCCTTTCCCGGTTTTGCCGCCATTGCGCGCGCTGCCGGGCTGTCCATTTCTGTCCAGGAGGCGGCGTTCCCATGATTCCGGGCACCTTACCCCCGGTGCTGACGATTGATGGGCCGAGCGGTTCCGGCAAAGGTACCGTCAGCCGGCGCGTTGCCGACGCTCTCCGCTGGCATCTGCTGGACAGTGGCGCCTTGTATCGGGTGTTGGCTCACGCTGCCCACGCGGCCGGCATCGCAACCGCTGAGTCCGGGGAATTGATCCGGCTGGCGCGTACCATGCCGGTGGCATTCACCCGCACAGCGGATGGAGAGGAAAGAGTGCTGCTGGCGGGACGGGATGTAACCTGCGCCATGCGCACAGAGGAATGCGGCAGCCGTGCCTCTGAAATCGCGGTGCTGCCGGCGGTACGGGAAGGGCTCAAGGCTCTGCAGCGGGATTTCCGTCGCCCCCCCGGACTGGTGGCCGATGGCCGCGATATGGGAACGGTCATTTTTCCGGACGCCGCTCTGAAAATCTTCCTCACCGCGAGTGTGGAGGAAAGGGCCCAAAGACGCTATAAGCAGTTGAAAGAAAAAGGGTTAAATGCTACCCTGCACAGCCTTTTTCAGGACATTACCGCCCGGGATGAGCGCGACCAGAAGCGCGCCGTTTCCCCCCTGCAGCCGGCCCCGGATGCCGTAGTACTGGATACCACCGGTATGCCTGTCGCGCAGGCGGTGGCGCGCATACTGGAACTGGCCCGGACGCGGTTTATCCAGACCGTACCGGGGCATTAGAGACGGGGCTCACACGGAAGTTCAGCCCTTGTGTTGTTAACCAACCCGGAGATCTCCTGGAAGGGGAGCCGGACTAACCAAAAGCCCCCTGTACACGGGGTGTTCAGGATCAACCTCACAATGAGCGAATCTTTCGCAGAACTTTTTGAAGAAAGCATCAAGCAGTCGCAGATGCAGTCGGGCTCGATACTCAAGGCCCGCGTGGTGGAAATCCGGCCGGATGTGGTGATCGTAAACGCCGGCCTCAAATCCGAAGGCGTGATTCCCGCCGAGCAGTTCTACAATGAGAACGGTGAACTGGAAGTCGCCGTGGGCGACGACGTGGAAGTGGCGCTGGATGCCGTCGAGGACGGCTTTGGCGAAACCCGCCTGTCGCGCGAGAAGGCCAAGCGCGCCCGTTCCTGGACGCGGCTTGAGGAAGCCTTCACCAAGGGAGAGATCGTCAAGGGTTACATCAGCGGCAAGGTAAAGGGTGGATTTACCGTGGAAGTGGACGGTGTGCGCGCGTTCCTGCCGGGCTCCCTCGTGGATGTGCGCCCGGTGCGTGATCCCGGCTATCTGGAAGGCAAGGAACTGGAGTTCAAGGTCATTAAACTGGATCAGCGCCGCAACAATGTGGTGGTATCACGCCGTGCGGTGGTGGAAGCGGAATACAGTGCCGAGCGTGACCAGCTTCTGGGCAACCTGCAGGAAGGTTCGGTGGTCAAGGGCATCGTCAAGAACCTCACTGAGTACGGCGCCTTCGTGGATCTCGGCGGCATAGACGGCTTGCTGCACATCACCGATATGGCCTGGAAGCGCGTCAAACACCCGTCGGAAGTTGTGGCGGTAGGTGACGAGATTGACGTCAAGGTGCTCAAATTTGATCGGGAGCGTAATCGCGTGTCACTGGGTCTCAAGCAGTTGGGTGACGATCCGTGGGTGGACATCACACGCCGTTACCCGGCCGGCACGCGCCTGTTCGGCAAGGTGACAAACCTCGCGGACTATGGCTGTTTTGTGGAAGTGGAGCCGGGTGTGGAAGGTCTGGTGCATGTTTCTGAGATGGATTGGACCAATAAGAACGTCAATCCCGCCAAGATCGTACAGGTGGGCGATGAGACGGAAGTGATGGTGTTGGAGATCGACGCGGAACGTCGCCGCATCTCGCTCGGCATGAAGCAATGCACACCGAATCCCTGGGAGGAGTTCGCTGCCAACCATAACAAGGGCGACCACATCAAGGGCAAAATCAAGTCCATCACCGATTTCGGAATTTTTGTGGGCTTGGACGGCGGTATTGACGGGCTGGTGCATCTTTCTGACATCTCATGGGATATTCCCGGTGAAGAAGCGGTGCGTAACTACAAGAAGAGTGATGAAGTGGAAGCCGTGGTACTGGCGGTGGACGCACAGCGTGAGCGCATCTCCCTCGGCATCAAGCAGTTGGAGAAAGACCCTTTCTCAAACTTCCTGGCCGAACATCCCAAGGGCAGCCTGGTAAATGGCAAGGTCATTACAGTGGATGCCAAGGGCGCAAACATAGACTTGGGCAATGGCATTGAGGGCTATCTGCGTGCCTCGGAACTGTCGCGTGATCGTGTGGAAGATGCGCGCATGCTGATCAAAGAAGGAGATGAGATCGAAGCCCGTTTCGTGGGCGTGGACCGCAAGAACCGAAGCATCAGCCTGTCGGTCAAAGCCAAGGAACTGCAGGAGGAAGCGCAGGCAATGGAGGATTACTCGCGTAATACCTCATCCGGTACCACCACTTTGGGTGATCTGCTCAAGGAACACATCGGTAATGGTAAAGAGGCGTAATCAGGCAACCCATCGCGCTCTGATGGCCGCGGGTTAGCCAGACTGTTGAGTGCAATCGTGCAAATTCGCCCAGCAACTCGTTACACGTTTGGTGTTGAAGGCACAAGCGAACCATGACGAAGTCAGAGCTGATCGAAATCATTGCCAGGAAGCAGAGTCATCTCGCAGGCAGGGACATTGAACTCGCCGTCAAGACAATGCTGGAGCAGATGAGCAATGCCTTGGCCACGGGTGTGCGGATCGAAATCCGCGGCTTTGGAAGTTTTTCCCTGCATTTCCGTCCGCCGCGCATGGGCCGCAACCCCAAAACCGGCGATGCCGTCGCGCTGCCGGGAAAGCATGTCCCGCATTTCAAGCCCGGCAAGGATTTGCGCGATCGCGTGAACGGCGGCATTCTCGAAAGGCAGGGATAAGCCAGGGGTGGGCCCCGGCTTCATTGTACTGAACGGAGCCACTCATGCTGCGTTGGATCGCCGTAGTCATGCTTTTGTGTATCTTCTTTCTGGCGCTGCTGCTGGCCTATGCCAACGGCGCGACGGTTGCGCTCGATTATCTCGTCGGCAGCATGCGCGTTCATTTGTCCTCGGCATTGTTCGGGGCTGCCATCGTCGGTTGGCTGCTGGGTTTAGTGAGCAGCCTTGCGATAATTTTTCGTCTCAAGCGGGAGGCCTGGCGGCTCAGACGCTCTATCCGCGACGCAGAGGCGGAAATCCGCAACTTGCGCAATCTCCCACTCAAGAATGACCGTTGATTTCGCAGCGATTGTTGCACTACTGCTGATCGCGGCTGCCGTGCTTAGCTGGATTTTAGTGCACTGGGGCCGCGACAGAAAACTGGATTCGCGCTTCAAGTTTGTCAGTGCCGAATATTTCAAGGGTCTCAACTTCCTGCTGAATGAAGAGCCGGACAAGGCTCTGGAAGTATTTATCCGTGTAGCGGAGGTGGACTCGGATACCGTAGAAACGCACTTCGCCTTGGGTAACCTGTTCCGGCGCCGCGGCGAAGTGGATCGAGCTATTCGTATTCATCAAAATCTCATTGCCCGTCCTAATCTTACGCGCGCTCATCGTGCCCAGGCATTATATGAACTGGCACAGGATTATCTGCGTGCGGGCCTGCTGGACCGTGCAGAAAGTATCCTGCATGAATTGCTGGATATGCCGCATTACACGGAACCGGCGCTACGCAGTCTGATATCGCTCTACGAACAGCAAAAGGACTGGGAGCAAGCCATAGCCATGCGACGCCGACTGCAGGTACTGACAGGCAGTTTTGAAGAGGAGACCATTGCCCAGTATTTTTGTGAATTGGCCCAGGGAGCTATGACCAGCAAGGATATGGCATTGACGAATCGGTTTTTGAAGCGCGCCCAATCGCATGACCCAAACTGCGCGCGGGCAAATCTGCTGCTGGCGCAAATGGCGGAAGCCAGTCAGGATTGGACCCGCAGCCAACGTTATTACCGTGAGGTATTGGAGCATGAAATCCGCTATGCGAGCGAAGTACTCCCGGCACTGGTCCGGGTGACCCGTCAGATGGATGGGGAAGCTTCTCTGGAAACCCTGCTCAGGAAATTACGCCGCGATAATCCACAGGTTCCCGGTTATTTGGCAATCGCCGCAATTCTCAATCCAGAACTGGATGACCCCGTATCGCAGGACTGTGTTGCGGATTATCTGCGTACCGAGCCCAGCCTGGGCGGGCTATATGAAATGTTTGTATCCTTTGCCCGGCGCAATGGCGTTTCCAACCTGTCGGATATGGAACCGCTAAAAATTGCAGTCAGGAATCTGCTGAAGAGCGCTCCGCGTTATCGTTGCGAGGAGTGCGGATTTCGCAGCAAAACTCTTTACTGGCAGTGTCCGAGCTGCAAAACCTGGAATCGCACCATGCCGTTTCATGAAATAACGTTTGCGGCGATAGGCCACTCAAGTTCCGCCTGAAGGACACGGCCGGACGAGCCTGCATCAGGTATCAAGCACCGGGGAGAACATCCATGAAATACGCGAAAGTCCGAAAAGCCGTATTCCCTGTGGCGGGGCTGGGCACACGCTTTCTGCCGGCCACCAAGGCGAGTCCAAAGGAAATGTTGCCGGTCGTTGACAAGCCGCTCATTCAGTATGCAGTGGAGGAAGCAGTGGGTGCTGGAGCCGAGGTGCTGGTATTCATCACCAGCCGCACCAAGCGTTCCATCTCGGATCATTTTGATCGTGCCTATGAGTTGGAAACCGAGCTGGAACTGCGCGGCAAAAAGACCGAACTGGAGCTGGTGCAGGGCATCGTGCCGGCTCACGTTACCTGCGTGTATATACGTCAAGCGGAAGCGCAGGGTCTGGGTCATGCCGTAGCGTGCGCTGAGCCGGTGGTGGGCAATGAACCGTTCTATGTGATTCTCGCCGATGACTTGATTGACGGCGATCAGCACTCGGCACTATTGCAGATGCGGAATGTGTATGAGCGATACGGCCACAGTGTAATCGGGGTCGAGCGGGTCGCACAGGAAGAAACCGGCCGCTACGGCATTATCACACCCGAAGAAATTTCCCCGCGATTGTACCAGGTGAAACATATCGTGGAAAAACCCAAACCTGCTGCAGCCCCCTCCACGCTGGGCGTGGTAGGGCGCTATTTGCTGACGCCGCGTGTTTTCGAGCTGCTGCGCAAGACAGGCAAGGGAGCCGGCGGTGAAATTCAACTCACTGATGCCATCCAGGCGCTGCTGGGCTATGAAGAAGTGCAAGCTTATGAATTCGCAGGGACGCGTTATGACTGCGGCAGCAAATTTGGCTATCTTAAAGCCACGGTTGAGTACGGCTTGAAACATACAGAACTCGGTGATGAGTTTCGGGATTATCTGATGCGCATCGGTACTGAGCTGCGGGCGGCGGGCAGAACTGAGTAACACGCCTCGATAAACTATTGGCGTAATCAACTATGCGTCAATTAGTCTGACCCAGACGCAATGAGTGCCATCATTTTATACGCTTGACGTCAATCATTGTCGTGATCGTCGGTTCAAAGTGTGTCGGCGCGAGAACAGTCACGCAATCATTGTCTGTAGCGCAAGCTTTCCTTCTGCGGTGCACCCCGCAATATGAACCCAACAAGGTCAAAACCCACCTTCCCTGAAAGCGCACGCCGTAGTACCTTCACGGAGGTGAGCAATCGGAAAACCGCAGTATATATACTGCCATGATGCAGATGCAGATAGCGGAAAAAGCTGATGTAATACTCGCGCTGCAAGGCAGCGCGTAAAGAAACATCGCTTGAGCTTGCCCCACCTATATGCGAAATTACAGTCTGCGGAACCAGATAGGCTTTCCATCCGACTTTCCCGGCACGCCAAGCGAAATCTTCTTCTTCACAATAAAGGAAATAACCCGTGTCCAGGCCATGCAACTGCCTGAGGGCGGTGCCGCGCACGAACATGGCTGCGCCGCTCACCACGTCCACCTGAATTGGCTGCGTATAGATCCTGTGCCGTCTGGTGTAACGCCCAGGCCGCAATAGCCGGAGTATGCCGTTTCCGAAAATTTCACTTGCAAGTGATGGAAAATAATTGAAGCTGGATCTCGGCTGCCCGTTGATATCCACCATGCTTCCACCACAGAGTGCCGCGTCTTTATTGAGTTCCATGAAATGGGAGAGAGTGGATAGTGCGTCATCTCGCAATTCGCAATCATTGTTAAGAAAGAAATAGTACTCGGCTTCAACATGCTGCATTCCCAGCATCATGCCACCCGAGAAACCAAGATTCTTGTCTGAACAGACAAGCATGGCCTCATCAGCCGAAAGGATTTTTAGTTGCTGCCGATCGTGTGAGGTGGAAGCGTTATCCACCACGATAATGACAAAATTTGATCGTTCTGTTGCGTACTTGAGGATTGAGCGGACACAGCGCAAAGTATGCCCGGCGGAGTTGTAGTTCAGCGTTATGACTGCAATCTTGACTTTTGGAATCATAGGGTTTTATGCGTCTCCATCTTATGTCACAGGATTGTTTTGTGATTTGGCTCAGAGTCAATACGTAACGATCCTGTATGCAGGCGGTAATGCCCCCATATTTTTGCTGCGGGAGTTCTGGGTAAAGATGGCGGGGAATCGTTGCTGGGCCATGCGTGAATTCAAGGCATGAAATTTGGCTCCCCGGGCCGGACTCGAACCAGCGACCAACGGATTAACAGTCCGTCGCTCTACCAACTGAGCTACCGGGGAATAGTGTTGCGCGGGCACATATGGTAATGAAGCCCTCCGGGGGGGTCAACAGCAAGCGGCGTCCACTGGGATCATTTTTCGAGGAATGCGGCCAGCCTCGCCATAGCGACTTCAAGACTCTCCATGCTGGTGGCAAACGATAAACGCAGATGACCGGGCGCGCCGAAGGATGAGCCCGCCACCAGTGCGATGCCCGCATCTAGCAGTAACCGCTCACTCAGGTCGTTGTCATCTTTAAGTTTACGACGCGCAATTACCCGGGAGAAGTCCGGGAAAGAATAGAAGGTGCCGTCTGCGGGCAGCACGCGTACACCCGCCATCTTGCGCAGTGATTCATAGACAAAATTGTGTCGTTCATGGAATGCCGCACACATGCGTTGCACACATGCCTGATCGCCCGAGAGTGCCGCCTCGGCCGCTGCCTGGGAAATTGAGGCCGGGTTGGAGGTGCTCTGGGACTGCACATTTTTCATGGCTTCAATCAGATGTTCAGGCCCGCCGGTATAACCGATGCGCCAGCCGGTCATGGCGTAGGCTTTGGAGACGCCATTTAGCACCAAGGTGCGCTCATAGAGATCCGGTGCCGTCATGAGAATGTTGCAGAATGGACCGCCCTGCCATTGGAAATGCTCGTACATGTCGTCGGTGGCAATGAACACGTGTGGATACGACCGTAGTACTGCGGCGAATGCGGCGAGCTCCGCACGGCTGTATGCCATGCCGGTGGGGTTGGAGGGGCTGTTGATAATCATCAACCGTGTACGTGATGTGATGGCTTGATCAAGCTGGGCCGGCGTGAGTTTGTAATGCTGTTCCAGTCCCGCATGGACAATGACCGGTGTAGCACCGGTTATCCGCACAATCTCCGGATAGGACACCCAGTAGGGCGCGGGAATGATAACTTCATCCTCGGCGTTGAGCAGCGCCTGGCACAGGTTGAAGAAGCTCTGTTTACCGCCACAGGAAACCAGTATCTGATTGGGTGTATAAATCAGCCCATTGTCACGACGGAATTTTTCGGTGACCGCACGCTTCAATGAAGGCGTACCATCCACGGCGGTGTACTTGGTCTGGCCGGCGCGGATGGCGCGGATGGCTGCCTCTTTTATATGTTCCGGCGTGTCAAAATCCGGCTCGCCAGCGCCCAAACCGATGATATCCCGGCCCTTGGCCTTGAGTTCAGCGGCGCGGGTGGTGACGGCGAGGGTCGGCGAAGACTGCAGGCGCTGGACGCGCTTGGAAAGCACGATGCTCAAAGAAAACTCCATCCGGGAGGGCAGAACGGTATCATGATAAGGAAAGTACCCTGGAATTGCCAATGAATGACGCATTCATACTGGCGGCGGATTATGTGCCCGCTGGCGACCAGCCGGAAGCCATAGCTGCGCTTGTTGCGGGCCTGCGCAGCGGCCTCGCGCGACAGACGCTGCTGGGCGTCACCGGTTCCGGCAAAACATTTTCCATTGCCAACGTTATTCAGGATTTGCAGCGGCCAACACTGGTGCTGGCCCCCAACAAGACGCTCGCAGCACAGCTTTACGGTGAGTTCAAAGCCTATTTCCCGGACAATGCCGTCGAGTATTTCGTATCCTACTATGATTACTACCAACCGGAGGCCTATGTCCCCTCTACCGATACCTATATAGAGAAGGATGCTTCCATCAATGACCACATCGAACAGATGCGTCTGTCCGCCACCAAAGCTCTTTTGGAACGGTCCGATACGATTATCGTGGCGACGGTCTCGGCGATTTATGGCTTGGGTGATCCGCAGGCCTATCTCAGCATGGTACTGCATCTGTCCCGCGGCGACCGCGTGGACCAGCGACGCATCCTGCGGCGCCTCGCGGAGATGCAATACACACGCAATGAACTGGATCTTTCTCCGGGCACCTACCGGGTACGTGGCGAGGTCATGGATATCTTTCCGGCGGAATCGGATCGCGAAGCATTGCGGGTGGAACTGTTCGATGATGAGGTGGTATCCCTGAATTTATTTGATCCGCTCACCGGCGCGGTTAACCGCTCCGTCCCACGTTTTACGGTATTCCCCGGTAGTCATTATGTGACGCCGCGCGGTACCTTGCTGGAAGCGGTGGACAACATCAAACTTGAACTGAAGCAGCGTCTTAGCGGATTGCACCGGGCCGACAAACTGGTGGAAGCGCAGCGGCTGGAACAGCGTACGCTGTTTGACATCGAGATGATGGCGGAGATGGGTTACTGCAGTGGTATTGAGAATTATTCGCGGCATCTTTCGGGCCGCAAGGCCGGTGAACCGCCGCCCACCCTGTTCGATTATCTGCCGCCCAACGCCATGCTGGTGGTGGACGAGAGCCACGTCACCATCCCGCAGTTGGGCGGCATGTACCGCGGCGACCGTTCCCGCAAGGAAACCCTCGTCGAATACGGTTTCCGCCTGCCATCGGCTTTGGATAACCGGCCCCTCAAATTCGAGGAATGGGAGACACGGGCGCCACAAACGGTTTTCGTGTCGGCGACCCCGGGGCCTTATGAGAAACGCCTGTCAGATCAGACGGTGGAACAAGTGGTGCGGCCTACGGGCCTGGTGGATCCCGAAGTGGAAGTACGGCCGGTCCGCACCCAGGTGGATGATCTGCTCTCGGAAGTACGCCTGCGGGCGGCTCGCGATGAGCGTGTGCTGGTGACGACCCTTACCAAGCGCATGGCGGAAGACCTGACGGAGTATCTCGCTGAGCATGAGATACGCGTGCGCTATCTGCACTCCGATATCGAGACGGTGGAGCGGACCGAGATTATCCGCGACCTGCGCCTGGGTGAATTCGACGTGCTGGTGGGGATCAATCTGCTTCGAGAGGGCCTGGATCTGCCGGAAGTGTCACTGGTGGCGATTCTGGATGCGGACAAGGAGGGTTTCCTGCGTTCCGAGGGTTCGCTCATTCAGACCATCGGCCGGGCGGCGCGCAATGTAAACGGCCGGGCTATCCTGTACGCCGAACGCGTTACCGGCTCGATGCAGCGGGCCATGGATGAAACCAATCGTCGCCGTGCCAAACAGGTTTTGCATAACCAGAAGCACGGCATTACTCCCAAGGGCATCAAGAAGGCGGTGGCGGATATCATGGAGGGTGCGCGTTCCATGTCATCCGGCAGCGCACGCGTCACCTACCTCAAGGCAGCGGAGGAACGCGCCCGATACGAGGTTATGTCGCCCGGGAAACGCCTGCAACTCATCAAAAAGCTGGAGCAGCAGATGCACAAACACGCCCGGGACCTGGAATTCGAGGCAGCGGCGCGGCTGCGGGACGAAATCCGCCGCATCCAGGCGGCGGATCTGGGATTGCCTGATACGAAAGCGGGTTGATTGCGGCTTTTTTCACCTTGACTCCTTACACGCCAATGTCCTTGCCGCAGGACGGGACATCAGGTATCTTTTGCGACCCCCAGGCGCGTAGCTCAGCTGGTTAGAGCACCACCTTGACATGGTGGGGGTCGTTGGTTCGAGTCCAATCGCGCCTACCAGTTTGTTTTTGCAGAGCTATTGCATCGCCGGCGGTGGGGCCGGCCCGACATGCGACCCCTCGTACAGGTCGCCACTGTAAGGATAACGATGATTTGTATCACCCTTCCTGACGGCTCCCGGAAAAAATTCGATCATCCGGTCACAGTGGCCGAGGCGGCCGCCAGTATCGGCCCGGGCCTTGCCAAGGCTGCACTCGCCGCCAGGGTAAACGGCAAGCTGGTGGATACATCCTGCACCATTGAACATGATGCCAATCTGAGCATCATCACGGATCGCGATGCCGAGGGCCTGGAAGTCATCCGCCATTCCACGGCGCATCTGCTTGCCCAGGCGGTGAAACAGCTTTTCCCCGATGCCCAGGTTACCATCGGCCCTGTAATCGAGGATGGGTTTTTCTACGACTTCGCCTACCAGCGGCCATTCTCAACGGAAGATCTGGCTGCCATCGAAAAGCGTATGGAAGAACTCGCTGCCAAGGATTATCCGGTGCGCCGTACGCTCATGCCGCGGGACGAGGCGGTGCAATTTTTCCGTGAAATGGGCGAGAAATACAAGGCGGAGATCATAGCGAGCATTCCCGCCAATGAGGGTATCTCGCTGTACCGGCAGGGGGACTTCATTGATCTCTGCCGCGGCCCGCATGTGCCGAGCACCGGTAAGCTCAAGGCATTCAAGCTGACGAAGGTGGCGGGTGCCTATTGGCGCGGCGATCCCCGGAACGAAATGTTGCAGCGTATTTACGGCACCGCCTGGGCCGACAAGAAAGCCCTACAGGCTTATCTGATGCGCATAGAGGAGGCCGAAAAGCGCGATCATCGCCGCATCGGCCGCGAACTGGATATGTTTCACCTGGAGGAGCTGGCTCCCGGCATGGTGTTCTGGCATGACAAGGGCTGGACTATCTACACGGAAATCCAGAGCTATCTGCGCAAGTTGTTGCGCGCCCACGATTACCAGGAAGTGCATACACCGGAGATCGTGGATATTTCCCTGTGGCAGAAATCCGGCCACGCGGAAAAATTCATCGAGAACATGTTTCTCACCGGCTCCGAGGAGCGGCAGTTCGCCATCAAACCCATGAACTGCCCCTGCCATGTGCAGATATTCAATCAGGGATTGCGCAGTTATCGGGATCTGCCGCTGCGCCTGGCGGAGTTCGGCTCCTGCCACCGTAATGAGCCCTCCGGTGCCCTGCACGGCCTCATGCGGGTACGGGGTTTTACCCAGGACGATGCCCACATCTTTTGCACTGAGGAGCAGATTCAGCCGGAAGCGGCAGCATTTATTGATCTGCTATATCAGGTTTACAAAGACTTCGGCTTTACCGAGGTGCTGATCAAGCTGTCCATCCGCCCGCAAAATCGGGTGGGGGCCGATGTACTGTGGGACAAGGCGGAAAAGGCCTTGGCCCAATCCCTGGATGCCAAGGGCCTAAAATGGCAGTTGCAGCCGGGGGAGGGGGCATTTTACGGCCCCAAGATCGACTTCTCGCTCAAGGACAGCATTGGACGGGTATGGCAATGCGGCACCCTGCAGTTGGATTTCAACATGCCTGAGCGCCTGGGTGCCGCGTACGTGGCTGAAGATGGATCAAGGAGGGTGCCGGTGATGCTGCACCGGGCCATCCTGGGCTCCTTAGAGCGCTTCATCGGCATCCTCATCGAGGACTACGCCGGTAAGTTCCCCGTCTGGCTGGCACCGGTGCAGGCGGTGGTGCTGACGATTACCGATCGCCAGGCAAGCTATGCCCGACAGGTAACTGAAACCCTGAAAAATCAGGGGCTTCGGGCCGATTTGGACTTGAGAAATGAGAAGATCGGCTATAAAATCCGCGCACACACTCTCCAGCGCGTTCCCTACCTTCTGGTAGTGGGCGACCGGGAGCAGGAAACGGGTTCCGTGGCGGTTCGCACCCGGGATGGCCAGGATCTGGGGAGCCTCAAACTCGAGGATTTCACCCGGCGACTAGCCGCCGAGGTGATCAGCCGCGGGATGTCTGCCTGAACACCGCCAGCGTGAATTCTGCAACGGGGCGGGTTCAGGTTTATTTTTGGAGGATCATCTAATCAGTTCTGAAAAGCGCGCCCGGCGAAACGGGGAGATCACGGCACCCAATGTCCGGGTGATCGGACCGGACAATCAGCAGATCGGTATCATGAATACACGCGAGGCTATCCGTTATGCCGAGGAGGCAGGGGTAGATCTCGTGGAGGTTTCGCCCACGGTCGAGCCGCCGGTGTGCCGGGTGATGGATTACGGCAAGTATCTCTTCGAACAGAACAAGAAGCAGCAAACCGCGCGCAAGAAACAGAAACAGATTCAGGTCAAGGAAGTGAAGTTCCGTCCGACGACGGACGAGGGCGACTACCAGATCAAGCTGCGCAATCTGGGACGTTTCCTGGCGGAGGGTGACAAGGCCAAGGTGACGATACGTTTTCGCGGCCGGGAAATGTTGCATCAGGAACTCGGCTCACGGCTCATTGAGCGTATCAAGACTGATCTCAATGAGCAGGCCCAGATAGAGCAATATCCAAAACTCGAAGGCCGGCAGCTCGTCATGGTGTTGTCACCGAAGAGAAAATAAGTCCCGCAAGGGACGGTGTAAAGCAAGCAAAAGTGGGACGCTTCGCCGTTCCACCGCCTGGCGAATAGGCAAACGCCGCATAAGCGGGGCCAGGCTTATGAAAAACGCACTACAGGAGCACGGCAATGCCGAAGTTAAAGACCAACCGCGCCGCAGCCAAGCGCTTTCGCGCCACCGCCAGCGGCAGATACAAGCGTGGCCAGTCGTATAAACGCCACATCCTCACCAAGAAAAGCTCTAAGCGCAAGCGTCAGCTTCGCAACAGCACGCTCGTGGTTCCGCAGGATCACGATCGTGTGAAGCAGATGCTGCCTTGGTCATAATGGGAGGATACACACATGGCACGAGTTAAACGTTCAGTTACTAGCCGCGCCAAGCACAAGAAGACGCTTGGACGGGCCCAGGGTTATTACAATGCCCGCCGCAAGACTATCAAAGCCGCCAACCAGGCGGTAATGAAGGCCGGGCAGTATGCCTTCCGTGATCGTCGCGACCGTAAGCGCCAATTCCGCGCACTGTGGGTGGTACGTATTAATGCCGCGGCGCGCCTCAATGGCATGTCCTATAGCCGTTTCATGAATGGTCTCAAACGTGCGCAGGTCGAGCTGGACCGTAAAGTACTCGCTGACATCGCCGTATTTGACCAAGCCGCCTTCTCCGTGCTCGTCGAGAAAGCCAAAGCCAGCCTGTCATAGTGAATGTGGCGGGCATGTTGTCCGCTCTGCAGACGGCAGACGAGTGAGGGGAGGGGCCCTGAAAAGCCCTTCCCCTCTGTTATTTTGGGGTACAGTCTGGACCGGAGACAGGAATTACTGTGCAGCATCTCGATGACCTGATCCGTGAAGCCCACAGGCGTATTGATACGAGCACTACGCTTGTGGCGTTGAATGATGTGCGCGTGCACTATCTTGGCAGGAAGGGCGTACTCACGGAGCAGCTTAAATCCCTGGGAGCGTTGCCTGCCGCGGAGCGGGCTGGCGCCGGACAGTATATAAATGACGCCAAACGCCTGGTCAATGAAGCACTCGACAGGCGCAAACAAGTACTGGAACAAACCGAGCTTGATGCCAAGCTGACGGCACAAGCGCTGGATATCACGCTTCCGGGACGCGGTCACGAGCCGGGTGGATTGCATCCCGTGACGCGCCTGCTGGCGCGGGTGCAGGCACTGTTTGAGCGCATGGGTTTCCGAATGGAAACAGGCCCTGAAATCGAGGATGAGTTCCACAACTTCGATGCACTCAACTTCAAGCTTGATCATCCGGCACGCGCCGCGATGGATACCTTCTACCTCAGGGACTGGCCGCTGCTGCTACGCACCCACACCTCACCGGTGCAAATCCGTGCCATGCTGGCATACGGCGCGCCCATCCGCGTGATTGCCCCGGGGCGTACCTTCCGCCACGATTCCGACGTGACCCATACACCCATGTTTCACCAGGTTGAGGGGCTGCTGGTGGACGAGGGCGTAAGCATGGCGCATTTGCGTGGTACCCTCAGCCTGTTCCTGCAGCACTTTTTTGAACGGGATGACTTGCAATTGCGCTTCCGGCCATCCTATTTCCCCTTTGTGGAACCGGGCGCAGAGGTGGATATTCGCTGCATATTCTGCGACGGAGGCGGCTGCCGCATTTGCAAACAGGGCGGCTGGCTTGAAGTGCTCGGCTGTGGGCTGGTGCACCCAAATGTACTCAGGGCCTGCAAGATTAACCCGGAACGTTATACGGGCTGGGCTTTCGGGCTGGGGGTGGAGCGCCTCGGAATGTTGCGCTACGGCATCAGTGACATGCGCATGAATTTTGAAAACGATATCCGTTTTCTGCAGCAATTTCGCTAAGTGCGTCATGAAGAACAGGACATGAAAATCAGCGAAAACTGGTTGCGCGAATTTATCAATCCAGCGGCGGACGCGCACGCACTGGCGGAGCGTCTGACGCTCGCCGGTATCGAAGTGACGTCCGTAACCGACGCCCTGCCGCCGCTGGATCGGGTAATGGTAGGCGAGGTCAAGTCCGTCCTGCCGCACCCGGATGCAGACAAGCTCAATATATGCCAGGTGGAAGCGGGCAGCGGCAGGTTACTGCAGATCGTGTGCGGTGCACCCAATGTGCATGCCGGCATAAAGGCACCGGTGATTCTCCCCGGTGGCCGTCTGCCAGATGGGAGCGAGATCCGCAAGGCAAAACTGCGCGGTATGGAATCAGAAGGCATGCTGTGTTCGGCACACGAGCTGGCGCTGACAGATGACCATTTGGGCCTGATGGTTCTGCCGGCGGATACTCCGGTGGGGAAAACATTAACCGCAGTGCTGGGTGGAGCCGATAAAATCATGGAAATAGAGGTCACGCCCAACCGCGGCGATTGCCTGAGCGTGCTGGGTATTGCGCGCGAACTGGGCGCTCTCTATGACCAGGATTTAAAGATACCGGATGCCAAGCCGATAGCGGCGGTTATCAAAGACATGCTGCCGGTAAAAGTTGAGGCCCCAGAGGGCTGCCGGGCATTCGCCGGGCGCATTATCCGTGACCTGAATAGCCGTGCAACCACCCCTTTGTGGCTATGTGAGCGCCTGCGGAGATCGGGCGTACGCCCCATCCATCCGGTGGTGGATATTACCCAGTATGTAATGCTGGAGTTGGGTCAGCCTATGCATGCCTACGACTGCACACATATTGAAGGCGGCATCGTGGTGCGTTGGGCGCGTACAGGCGAACGCATAAAACTTCTGGAAGGCAGTGAACCGGAGCTGGATAAAAATGTACTGGTAATCGCCGACCACAGGCGGGTATTGGGCCTCGCCGGTATCATGGGTGGAAGCGGTTCTGCCGTACAGGACGGCACCGTGGACATCTATCTCGAGTGCGCCTGGTTTAGCCCCACCGCCATCAGCGGGCGGTCGCGCCGTCTCGGCTTGCAGACCGAGGCCGGCTACCGCTTTGAGCGTGGCGTGGACCTGCAAGGACAGTTGCGCGCCATGGAACGCGCCACACGTTTGCTAATGGAGATTACCGGTGGCAAACCCGGTCCTGTGACGGTGATGGAGGAACCCCGCCGCCAGCCAAGTCCGGTGCGTCTGCGTCGCGCGCGCCTGGAAAAGCTGTTGGGTATTGCGGTGCCGGGAAACGACGTCGTGCGTATCCTCAGCCGGCTGGGGATGCCACCTCAAGCGGCCGCTGACGGATGGGACGTGGTGCCTCCGGGTTACCGCTTCGATATCGAGGTTGAAGAAGACTTGGTGGAGGAAGTGGGCCGGATTCATGGCTACAATCTTATTCCGTCCCTGCAATATCCTGGCTCCGCGTCCATGGCACTCCTCCCGGAAAAGCGGCTGGACATGAGGCGACTGCAGGAAACCCTGGTACAACGGGGATACCAGGAAGTGATTACTTACAGTTTCGTGGACCCGGAACTCCAGCGCAGACTGACAGGGCAACAGGGTATTGCGCTGGCCAATCCGATTGCAGCGGATCTGGCCGAAATGCGCCTGAGTCTCTGGGTTGGGCTGGTGCAGACACTACGCTATAACCGGAATCGCCAGCAAGCGCGCGTGCGGATATTTGAGACCGGCTTGAGATTTATATTGGAACATAATGATATAAAACAGGAAAATGTTATTGCTGGTTTGATAACAGGGCCCCAGTACCCGTTGCAATGGGGGCTGCCGGACCGGCCAGCGGATTTCGCCGACCTGAAGGGGGACGTGGAAGCCCTGCTAGCACTTTCCGGTAACCTTGAGCGATTGGAGGTTCTTCCCGCACCCCACCCAGCTTTGCATCCCAGTCAGTCCGCACAGTTGTGGCTGGAGGGAACGGATCTGGGCTGGCTGGGGGTTTTGCATCCGCAGATCGCCAAGATCCTGGATATTCCGAGTGCTGTGGTCTTCGAGCTGAAGCTGGAGCCTTTACTGATGGGTCGCCTACCCCACAGTCGGGAGGTTTCGCGCTTTCCCCCTATACGCAGAGATTTAGCCGTGGTGGTGGATGAAACCGTGACCGCGGCGCAGTTGCTGCAAGCAGCCCGGGCTTCGGGGGGCGCGGTGGTCCAGGATCTGCGTATATTTGACATATACCGTGGACCAGGCATAGATTCTAGACGAAAAAGCGTGGCTTTGGGCTTGATTTTACAAGACTCTTCGCGCACGCTAACAAACGAAGCCGCCGACGCAGTCATGGCCCAAGTGGCTGAACGGCTGCGGTGCGAACTGGGCGCAACAATAAGAGATTGAACATGGCACTGACCAAGGCGGAAATGGCCGAGGCCCTGTTCGAGGAACTGGGGCTCAATAAACGGGAAGCGAAGGAGTTGGTGGACCTCTTTTTCGAGGAAGTCCGCCAAGCGCTCGCTACGGGCCAGCAGGTAAAACTCTCCGGCTTCGGCAATTTCGACTTGCGGGACAAAAATCAGCGCCCCGGCCGCAACCCCAAGACCGGTGAAGAAATCCCAATTACCGCCCGGCGCGTAGTGACCTTCCGGCCGGGGCAGAAACTCAAAGCGCGGGTAGAGGCCTATGCTGGAAGCCGGGAATAATAGCGAACTTCCGCCGATTCCGGGGAAACGCTACTTCACCATCGGCGAGGTGAGCGATCTGTGTGGCGTCAAACCGCATGTGTTGCGCTATTGGGAGCAGGAATTTCCGCAGCTCAAGCCGGTCAAACGCCGGGGTAATCGCCGTTATTACCAGCGTCACGATGTACTGGTGATACGCCAGATTCGCAGCCTGCTTTACGAGCAGGGATTCACCATCGGCGGCGCACGCCAACAATTGTCCGGCGACACCGCCAAACAGGACGTCTCGCAGAGCCAGCAAATTGTCCACCAGTTGCGCGTGGAACTGGAAGACCTACTGCAGCAGCTCAAGCGCTGACGGCTCGCCGGCATCCACCCGAGTACCATGCATCCAGGCCATCGGGTATCATTGCCACCTGTGCCGATGAATAATGCATTTTTGAGTCCGCCAGTATTCGGGGCGTAGCGCAGCCTGGTAGCGCACTTGCATGGGGTGCAAGTGGTCGGAGGTTCAAATCCTCTCGCCCCGACCAAATTACGTGTTTCATGCTCTTAAAGGGCCATCCCCGGCCCATCTTTTCACGCTTGCCGTCCAGCACGCATGTTCTTGTCTGTATGCCCGGTCACGCCCAAAATACCGTCAATATCTTGTTGTCAGCCTGGATTTTTTAAAGCGTAATCTTGTCTTTTCAAGACATATGGCCACAGAAAAAAAAGCAAACCGACTTAGTCTCCCGCAATATTGGAGTCGGGCGCTGTTTATTGGCGCAATCGCCTTTATGGTAGTCTTGATAGGGATGGGTATCAGCGGTATACATTGGCCAAAATGGCTACTGGCACTGACTACCTTGCTCTGATACAGCCAGCATCGTGCAATGCCTGTAGGGTTATGCCATGAGATGGCATGTGGGCGTGTCCAGTTAAAGGGCACATCGTCGAGCCGGTGAAAGTCCGACCGAGACCTGAAGACCCATGCCTCGTAATGTGGGAGGCGCTGTGCCGTGCGGCAAGACAGCGGAACCATCCGGTGAGAAATTCGCTGAATATCAGCCTAACTACGAGCGAAGATAATCAGAGATTGTGCGGAGGAAGCAGATCGAATCGCCGATCAGGCAAACTCCGTTCATGCTTTGGGCGGTGCCAGCGCCGTCATAAAGCGTTCCACTTCAGCGGGTGAGAAAGGTCTGGAAAAATAATAACCCTGTCCGCGGCGACAGCCGAGCGCCCGCAATAATTCTAATTGACGGGAATTCTCAATGCCCTCTGCCACCACATCCATGCCCAGATCAGCGGCTAAAACCGTGATAGTGCGCACTATGGCACGATCACTGCGATTGAGCTCAATGCCGCTGATGAAGGAACGGTCTATCTTGAGCGTATCCAGCTTAAGAGTACGCAGAGCGCTTAGAGATGAATAACCGGTACCGAAATCGTCCATCTGCAAATTGACGCCGATGGTCCTGAGGCGGCCGATGGTTTCAACCGCCAGTTGCGGGTTATCCATGAATACCGTTTCGGTAATTTCCAAACATAGATTCTTGGCAGGCATGCCTGTCATATCCAAAACACGCGCCACACGTTGCGGTAGCACCCAATGGGCGAATTGGCGATTGGCGATATTCACACTTACTGAAATACTGTCGGTGAGATGTTTGTGGCGTTTGCGCCATTCGGCCAGTTGCGCACAGGCAGTTTCCATTACCCACCAGCCCAGCGGAATGATAAGACCAGTTTCCTCGGCTACCGCCAGGAACTGCTCCGGCGCCACCAGACCGCGGTCAGGATGCGCCCAACGCACCAGTGCCTCAAAACCCGTAAGGCGACCGGTGGCGAGTTCCATGATCGGCTGGTAATAGACGCGGAATTCATTGCGTTGCAGGGCATGACGCAGTTCGGTTTCCAATTTGAGATTGGCCTTAACGCGTTCATGCATGGCATCGTCAAACACCACGTAGCCCGCCTTGCCGGCCGCCTTGGCTCGGTACATTGCCGTATCCGCATCACGCAGAAATTCATCCGCATGCCGGTAATGGTCGGCGCTTATCACAATACCGATGCTGGCGGTGGAAAATACATCGTGGCCGTCCACGTTGAAGGCACGCGCCAATTCCTCATGGATGTGGTCTGCTACAGCGGTGGCATCATCCAATCCCTGGATACTCTCCAGTAAAATAGTAAACTCATCCCCTCCATGGCGGGCGATCAGATCAGCCGGGCGCAGACAAGTGCGCAGTCTCTTGGCAATAGCCACCAGCAGCCGGTCGCCAAAACTGTGGCCCAGGCTGTCATTGATCAGTTTGAAGCGATCCAAGTCCAGGAACAGTACCGCGAAATTATCCGCAGCATGCTTGTCGCTGCGCTCCAGCGCCTGACGCAGCCGTTCCATGAAGAAGCCGCGGTTGGGCAGACCCGTGAGCGCATCGTGATAGGCGCTGTGCACCAGGTCCTGTTCGGCCTTCTTGCGTTCGGTGATGTCACGTACGGTACCCATGGAGGCCGGCCGTCCGCGCCAGGAAATGCGGCTGACGGTAATCGAAACGGTTACCTGGCTGGTTATATCCTTGCAGCGCAAGTACATCTCATGAGGTTCCGCGGCACCATGCCCCATCGCATCCGTGGCAATTTGCTCAGCCAGCTCACCGTTGGATGCAAGCACTGTGCCGGTGACCGGTTTACCCGCCAATTCTTCCGGCTCAAAGCCCAGCATGTAGGCGAATGAACGGTTGACGTATACATATTTTCCGCCCTGGCTCAGGAATACACCGTCCTGACTCATGTCCACCAGCGTGCGATACTTTTCTTCCGAACGTATCAGTGCTTCCTCGGCACGTTTGCGCAAGGTGATATCCTGCAGCATACCTTCGTAGTACAGAATATTGCCATTGGCATCTCTCACACCACGTGAATTGTCACAAACCCAGATGGTGGCGCCATCGCGGCGGAAAATCTGGAATTCCTGGTCCGTATAGTGGCCGTCTTCTGCAATACGGCGTAACAATTCGGCACGCATTTCAGGTCGCACATATACGCGGGAAGCGATATTGAGACCACTGGCAATCATTTCTTCTGGTGTGTCATAGCCGAGAATGCGGGCGAGTGCGGGATTGGCGCCTATAACACGACCATCAGGCGTAGATTGGTAGATGCCTTCGATAGCGTTCTCAAAAATGGAGCGATATTTGCGTTCCACATCCTGTAGTGCGGTATCCTGCAATTTGCGTCTGCTGAGATCACGACACAGCACCAGGGCGTACTGATGGTTATCTGCCGTGATGATGGAAGCATGGGCTTCGCAGGGTAGCGGCATACCATCCTTGCGCCGCAGACCGACCTCGAATACAACGTTGTGCTCCTTCAGCAATTTGCGGCCAAGGCTGCGCCAGATCTTGCTTTCGCTAAGTGTGAATGGCGCGGACCGAAGCAGCTCTTCCCGGGAATAACCCAGCAACTGGCAGGCGGCGTTGTTTGCATCTGCAAAGCTCACGCCTGGGCGTCCGTCTTTATCAATGGCGTAAAGCAATATGAGATTCGGATCAGTGTTCAGGAGCGCGTGGTAGGTCAGCTCTTGGTTATTCAATTCCGTCAAGGCAGTGCGATAATCGGAGTCGTCCACAATGGTAAAAAGCGCTTGGGGGCGCCGCTCCAGTTCCACTGCGTTGGCGGAAAAAATACCGTGGCGTTTCTCACCCGAGCGTGCAATCAGGCCTATGCCACGATTGATGACACATCCACCGGCTTTGAGTTCCTGCAGGACATCTGCGTATGCCTGTGGATTTTCCCATAGGCTCAAAGCAGTCGCACGGAGGCCGGTTATTTCCGCGGGGGTATATCCCAGCAGGCGCTCTACGGATTGGTTGATATCGCTGATCTGGCCACTCTCCAGTTCCAGCACACCAATAACGCATGGGGCCAGGCGAAAGCCGGCTGCGAATTTCGTTGTGGCCAGGCGCTGTATCTCATCAAGACGGCCGCGACGCAATTCTGCAGCAGCACGCATTGCAAGCATGCGCAGGGCGGCGAACAGTTCATCGTTCGCCTGGAACGGGTGACGCGACATGATTCCGAGGTGGCCGACTGCCCGGCCATCCAGGCCGGGAATGGCTACTGCGCAGTACGCGCGCACACCGTGTTTGCGCAGCCAGCGATCTTTGGGGTAAACGTTGGCGGTATCGTCCTCGTGCCACAATTGGCCGTCCACGAGCACGCGGGCAGCAGGCGTGCCCTCCAGCAGAAACTCGTCACCGCCGCTGGCAGCATGGTTGACATGCCAGCCTGCCACCAGCACCAGCTTATTGGCATCCTGCAGCTTGCGGAAGGTAATAAAACCATATTCCGCATCCAGCGAAACCGCAAGAACGCGCACGAGGTGCCGGAAAAAATCCTGGCCCAGCATGCCTGCCGTTTGTTCCATCAGCGTATGCAGCACGCCGGTTGGCACTGGGGCGATGGCGGTTTCCGGCTTCATGGATGCAATTTGACCATAAAAATGGAGGTAATGATGTTTTGCGCGGCCATTGCGATGATCACAAATCTCAAAAGATACCGGTTTGCGGCTGAATTTATCTGAATAATCTTATGCAGAATAGTTATGTAAGACAATGAAATTACTGTAGATTATATTTCTTCTGATCATTCACCACTGACCGGTAAACTGGAAGGGATGATTTCCAGCGGCATTGGCCGGTCCCAGATATTGCAATAAGCGGCTGACGGCAGCATCGCCCGGTTCGCGTACAGCGAGGCTGCCGCCGAGCTGGTAACGACCATCGGGGGCGAGGTTGAGAGTGCCCTGTAACATCAGGGGTCCGCCGGTATCAAGCAAACTACCTTCGATACCTTTGCCAGACCGGGTCCGCAGCTTCATCTGGTAATTTCCCAAGGCCACGGCCTGAGGCCAGTTAAGGGTAGCGCCAGTGAGCGTCACCTGACCCTCCGCTGCAGCGGGCCGTCCGCGGATAAGCACCAGACGGGCGAGTTGCAGGTTCAGGGTGCCATCAACGCTGCCGGGTGGCACTGGCAACCAGGGCTCAATTTCCGTCACCGGCAACTGCCCTCGCACGTCCTGGAAGAACAGTGTGCCGGCGGCACTGGCGGCGACCCTGCCTTGCAGGATACTCCCGGAGCCATGTAGCTGCAGGCGATATCCCCAATGGCCGCTGAAGGGCGCGAGCCAATCGAAGTGCCACTGCAGGATGCCCCAGGACCGCCCATGGTACGCGAGCTCTTGCGCGGTACCCGACCAAATACTGCCGTGCACCCCCGCCAGTTGTACCTCCGGCAGACGCTTTTCCAACCAAGCGGTGGCATAAACGGCAGGCAGAGTGGCCAGCAGGAAAAGGAGATAGGCGGCCAGCCCAAGCAGTCCCCAGCGCCAGGCACGTCGGTTCATGGGGGGACCCGCAGTTTGATGCTGGCGTTCACCAGGCCAGGCCCACTGCCGCGTTCTACCGTCATGTCGTCGGGAACAATGCCATACATTTGCCGCACATCGTTTAGCCAGCGCACCAGAGAATCGAAAGCTGCGGCATTGAATTGCACGCGCACCGAACCATCGCTTTCCTGCTGAGCTTGTTGCAAGGCACTGCCCAATCCGACACTGGCCGCGCTGCTGTTTACGGTGCTGAGCAGCGAGCCTCCGGGTAATGCGGTCGGCCGGTTACCGCTCAATAATTTAATCCGGTTTGCCGCCGGGCGCATCCAGGCCAGCCGTGCGCGTTGTTCCCGTACATGGACAAGCAGGGTATGGCGATGACTGAGGTACGGACTGAGGATACCGGCGTAAATAATGACGCTGCACAAAATCAAAGCACCACCGGAGAGTACCAGACGCTCACGTTTTTCCAGCGCCAAGAACCATTGGTGTACCTGTTGCAGGTTCATGCACCGCTCCCGCTGATGGTCAGGCGACCCGTGGTTTGACCCGCGCTGCTATTTACCGAGTCGAGGTTCACGCTGAAGGCGGGGTTCCGCGCCAGAACAGATTTCATGGTACTGAGCGCATGTATGTCGCTCGCCTGCACCTGCAATTGCAGGGTACCGCCGTGATAGCTGAATCCCTGGAGTTGTACGCCGCTTTGGGATTGCAGGGCATTGCCCACCGCCATCAGCATGCGCAGCGGCCCACTGGCATTGCCGCCCCCACCCGTAAGCTGACTGAGTCGCTGCCGCATCTGCGCCCGGGGGCGCACCATGCGATGCACGTCAGGCAGCGCCGCATGGAATAACGTGGCTACCTGCGTATCCAGTGATGCCGCTTCATGCCGCAGGCGGAAGTAACTTATACCCTGCTGCGCGATGATCACTGCACACAATGCGACCAGCAGGATCACGGCGGTACGCCATTGTTGCCAGTATTGGTTCATGCCGCCATGCAGACGGAATTCACCCTGCAGCAGATCAATTGTCCAGGCATTCTGCGCGGTCATGGCCATGAGGGTTATGGCATCGCCATTCAGGGGCCGGTAGGCGGTTTCCATGTGCAGGTCGGTGAGGATATGAGCTATGGCCTGCGCAGCTGTCTCATCCGGGGCATGGAGCAGGGCGTGGGTGCAGCGCAGGGTTTCATCGCGTGTCGCCTGATGACGCTGAATCAGCAGGGGCATCAGCGAGGTTTCTGCAGCCAAGGCCGTGCCGTCGGGGAAGCGTGCCAGCAGGTATTCGCCATCCTGCACGATAATGAGGGTGTTATCGCGCGTTGGCAGAGCCAGCATGTCGGGGATGATTTCGGCGGGCCTGAGGCCGGCGGCGGCAAGCTCATCCAGCCATTGCCGCATGCGCGCGCGTGCCACTACCGCAATGGGATAAGCATTACCTGTGCGTCTGCCAGCAGCGAAATGCAGTGTTTCCACATCTTCCGCAAGTTTGTCCTCTAGTGCAAAAGGCGCAGCTTGGAGAATTTTCTGCAAATTGTGTGAAGGAATAGCCACAGGAAACAGCATGACCGCGGAACCAGGCACATACACGCGCATACGGCGGCCGGCGGCAAACGGTCCGGCTTCAGCCAGTGTACCGCTCTGGACCTGGCCCATACGGTTGCCGAAGGTATCCACCACCAGCCAGTATGCCGGCCGACCCGCCTCGGGCATGCGCAACAGCAGGGTTTCGGTCATCACAGGGTTCCAAAAGTCCGCCGGATGGCGAGAGTGCCGCCGGTCTGGTTACGGTACAAAAGACTGTACAGGGTGATCTGGGTGCTGCCAATTCGCACCTGCGCCGTGAGCCGGAAATAATCGCTGGTCAGGCTTGTAAGTATGCCTGGTGCAGTAGTGATGCCTTGCAAGAGTTGCGTCAGTTGCTGGGCAGACTGGAAGGGGTGTTGGGTGCGGACCCGCACCGCCGCTGCGGCTGCCTCTGCGCTGATGCCGGTGTTCAGCGACATAAGCACCACGGCAGGGGCGGTGTTGATATTAATCGCCGTAGGGGGCATTGCCATGGCGGGTGCCGATCCGGGCGGTTGCAAGGGCAGGGCGCAGACGTAGGGCAGGAGCTGGGTATAGATTGCCGGTGTGACGCCTTTCACCAGCAGCAGTTCGCTGATGTCGCTCATGGGGCGCTCGGCCGTCAGGTAGGGCGGTGTCAGCCGGGAATAGAACTCATCTCCGGCCCCGCCGGGGGCCTGGGGCTGCATGCCTGCATTCACCCAGTCAGCCACCGCGTTGGCGATTACCGGGTCAATGTTGAGGGCCATCAGCAGACGCTGGAACTGTTGCAGTGCGGCCGCTGCTTGCGGTGCATTGGTGCTGGCCAGATTGTTCACATTGAACAGGCTCTGCAGGTCTTGCAGGCGGCCGGTGATGGATCCGCCTTGCACCGGCAGCGGCGGCAATTGCATGGCCCAGTCCTGGGTCAGGTCCGTTACAGTACCATTCTGTTTGAAATCACGTCGCAAGATCTGTTCCGCCCAGGCCTCGGCACCGAGGGCATACTCCATGGCCTGGTCCCCATGGATGATATTGGCGGTGCGGCGAATATCCAGCTCGCGGTTCCAGATCATGCCGGTGGAAAGTGTGGCGGCGATGGCCAGAATCACCAGAGCGATCAACAGGGCCACGCCGCGCTGTTGTGCCCGACGTACCGGGTGTAGCGGGGCTTTCATGGCGCTGCCACCTCAATGATGCGCGTGATTCGGCCCCAGTCGTGCAAGGTCACGCTGATTTCCACTGCCCGCGGCAGTTGCGCGAGGTAGGCGTTGGCATCGGCATTGAGCGGCGGCCACTGGTCCTGCCATTGACCGTTGCCATCCAGAAAACGCACGTCAAACGAGGAAACGTGGGGGAGCAGAGACTGTTTCAACGGCTTGGACTCTGGTGTGCTGTCCAGCTCCGGCCAGGAGAGGCGCACCAGGGTATTCTTGTCCAGCTCATACGCCACGCGTTCTTCGGTGCTGCGCACCTCAGCCAGGGGGTTCGTCCAGCCGCCGCGCGTGAAGGTGACCTGCGGCATGTCTTGCGGGGCTGCGGCGAAAGCCGGCAACGGAGTGCCGCCCAGCGGATCGCGTACCGGTCGCGCTTCCAGTTGGCTGAAGTCGCCCGCCATGATGGTGAAGGCCTGTTGCACCACGCGCAAACGGCTCATCACAGCGGTATTTTGTTCACGTTGATGTATGACGGTGTCGAGGCCGCCGTAGGCGAGGGCAGCGACCACCGCGAAGATGGCCACCGCCACCAGCAATTCGATCAGCGTAAAGCCGCGCAATTTGCTGTTCATGGCGGCGTCGTACCGCCGCCGGCTTGCGGCGGTACACTTGCTGATGGAACGGGGGCCACGGGCAGCGGCCGGCCGATGAAACCAGTCAGGCTGTTAATGACGGCTTGCGGCGCCAGCGCGCTGCTCACGGCGATATCGGCGCGCAACAGGGCGGGGTCTGAGGTTTTACTTATGTTCGCCTGCCAATCCCATTTTTGACCCGCCATATCGGAGTTGCCTTTCAGCGTGCCAAGGTGGGGCCAAGCAGGTGCCAGGCGCAGTGTGGTGAGTTCATTCATGGCCACCCAGTGTGCGAATGTCTCATCGCGCAGTTCACCGGCGCGGCGCGTGCTGGTGGCAGCAGTGCCAATAACCGCCAGCATGCCGATGGCCACCACCGCCAGTGCAATCAGCACTTCCAGCAGCGTGAATCCTTCCTGTGGTTTTCTGTGAGGACGATACATGTCAGCGACCGGTGGGTGCGTGCGGCGGCAGGAAACGGATGCCGTGCAACAGATCTCCCTGCACCCGGTATTGCACGCTGCTGACGCTGGCGCTCACGGTAATCTGAAATGGCGTGATTTCACCGCTGGAAAGCAGCATAATTTGCGGCTTGATCGCTTGTTTGCCGGAGCCGTCGTTGCTGCTGCTACCTGCACCATTTTTATTATTGTTTTCTGGCAGGATGACAGCGGTGCCTTCCAGTTGCAGGGACAGGCTGACACCGTTACCCAGTTGCCGCGCCCGCAGCAGATTGTCATCTTGTACCAACGACCAATCGTTGCCGTCATAAAGCAGAAATTCATAAGCGTGGGGCGACACCCGCAGGCCGTATTGCCGGCCTTGCATCACCGCTTGTTGCGCGGCAAGATCCGTCAGCGCCGCCAGTTGTTCGGCCGTGTGTTTCGCCGGTGAGCTGCCGCCCAAGGCGCCGAGCGACAGCACCGCGGCAGCGCTGATGATACTGACAATCACCAACACCACCAGCAATTCAATCAGCGTGAAACCCCTTGAACGTGCTGGCACCGTACTGCACCCTTGAGCGGGCAGCGTCAGCTACCGCCGCTGCTGTTGCTGCCGTTGTCATCCAGATTCCAGTTGCCGATGACCGTGCCGCCGTTGGTGCCGCTCGACGGACCATTCGGTCCGTAGGACCAGATATCGATCGGCCCATGCACTCCGGGATTGAGATACTGGTACGGGTGACCCCATGGATCAATGGGCATGCGGTCAAGATATTGCTTCCAGTGGGGCGGTACGGGATCGGTACTGGGCTTTTGCACCAGCGCCTGCAATCCCTGGTCGGTGGTGGGATAGACATAATTGTCGAGTTTGTACATTTCCAGCGCCGACTGGATGGCACGAATATCCTGCTTGGCCTTGACGATGCGCGCCTCGTCGGGCTTGTTCATGATCTTGGGCACGATGATGGAGGCAAGGATGCCGAGGATGACCACCACCACCATCACTTCGATAAGAGTGAAACCGGAAAACCGTTTATGCAACTGCATGGCTGATTTACTTGGGGGAGTTGGGTTAAAGTGCGGACCGAAATGTTGGCTCATCATACAACAACGGGTTACCCGATGACCCTGCCGGCGCCTCAAGGTTCCCGCTGGAATATGCAGCGCCTCTGGCCGATGCTGGTGGTGGTGGTGCCCTGCGTGCTTCTGGCATTGGGCGGTGAGCCGGTGCGGCATGCATTGCAGTATGACCGCGTGGCCATCCTGCACGGCCAGGTGTGGCGGATATTTACCGGTAATTTCGTACATCTCGGCTGGGGCCATCTGGCGGAAGATATGGCGGGCTATATCCTGCTGTGGCTGCTGTTCGAGGAACTGCTGCCCGGCTGGCGTTGCCCCTTGTTGGTGGTGCTGGGTTCGCTGGGGGTCGGCCTGGGCCTGTATCTGGGAGATCCTGCGCTGCGCTGGTATGTGGGCATCTCCGGGGCCCTGAACACCCTGTGGCTTACGGGAGCCCTGCTATTTATGCAGCGCCGCGACTGGCTGGGCTGGGTATTGGCAGTATTTCTGATTTTGAAGCTTCTATATGAGCAGACCCTGGGGCCACTGCCTTTTTCCGTGGCCACTACCGGTGGCCCGGTGGTGGTGGATGCTCATTTGTACGGTGCCCTGACCGGCGCCCTGCTGGGGCTCGCGCTGTTCATTTGGCCGCGGCTGTTCGGGCGGGCCGGGCGGGTATAATCCAAGCGGTTAAGTACAAAGTGTTGCAAACACACCCATGGCGGACTGGAGACCGGCGCTCAGCTTGGGCGGCGCCGGATTTCAGCACCGGCAGATTTGTTTTCCGTGATCAAAGACTCGCAAGACTTGCCACATATGGATCGGGATCAATCTATCCACATCGGTACTTGACGGCTTGGGTATAATCCGCCGTTTTTGGAGAGACCCATACCCATGACGGTTGTCGCCGTATTCCCCGGTCAAGGTTCTCAAAGCGTAGCTATGCTCACTGAGCTTGATTTGTGTTTTAATAATATAAAACAGACTTTTACAGAAGCTTCAGAGATTTTACATTATGATTTGTGGGCGCTGGTCCAGCAAGGCCCTGAAGCGCAACTGAACATCACCGAATGCACCCAGCCCGCGCTGCTGACTGCCGGTGTAGCCGTGTGGCGAGTATGGCGGGCCCAAGGTGGCCCTCAGCCCGCCTATATGGCTGGTCACAGCTTGGGCGAGTACACCGCCCTGGTCTGTGCCGGGGCGCTGGATTTCACCACGGCAGTAAAGCTGGTGGAATTTCGCGGCCAGGCGATGCAACAGGCAGTCCCGGCCGGAACAGGCGCCATGGCGGCTATTCTGGGACTAGAGGATCAAGCGGTGCGTGATGCCTGTTCCGAGGCCGCGCAGGGTCAGGTGGTGGAGGTGGCGAATTTCAACGCTCCCGGCCAGGTGGTCATCGCTGGCCATAAGGCGGCTGTGGAGCGCGCCATGCAAGCCTGCAAAGCCAGGGGCGCTGTGCGCAACCTCCTGCTACCGGTCAGCGTGCCTTCTCACTGCACCCTGATGAAATCCGCGGCGCAGAGGCTGTCTGCCAGGCTGGCGAAGACAGCGATCGGACGACCTGCCATCCCGGTTATCCATAATGTGGATGTGGCCTCCCATGCAGAGGGTCGGGAGATCGGCGTGGCCCTGGAGATTCAGCTTTACAAACCCGTGCGCTGGGTGGAGACCATCCGCTACTTGGAGGGTAAGGGTATCAACAAACTGGTGGAACTCGGCCCAGGTAAGGTGCTGGCGGGGCTGAACAAGCGCATCAGCAAGACGATGCCGGCTTACGCCGTGTACAACCCGGCAGGCCTGGAGGCCGCACTGCGGGCGGTGAGCCAACATGAACCTGCTCAGTAATGATATTGCCCTGGTGACCGGTGCCACCCGCGGTATCGGCAGGGCTATTGCCCTGGTCTTGGGTAAGGCGGGAGCCACGCTGGTGGGTACCGCTACCACCGCTGAAGGGGCCGGGCGCATCAGCGCCTACTTGGGGGCGGAGGGCATCAGAGGCAAGGGGCTGGTACTGGACGTAGCCAGCAGTGTCTCCGTGGATGAGGCGCTGAAGACAGTGAACGGGGAATTCGGCACCGTCAGCATCTTGGTAAACAATGCCGGCATCGCTCGCGACACCCTGCTGATGCGCATGCGGGATGAGGATTGGGATGCAGTCATCAACACCGACTTGGGCTCGGTATTCCGCCTCTCCAAAGCCTGCTTGCGGGGTATGATGAAGGCCCGCCGCGGCCGCATCATTAATATCGCTTCCGTGGTGGGCGCCGTGGGCAACCCCGGCCAAGCCAATTACTGCGCGGCCAAGGCAGGTATCTTGGGCTTCACCAAGTCCCTGGCCCGGGAAATCGGCTCCCGCAATGTTACGGTCAACGCCGTGGCGCCGGGCTTCATTGACACTGATATGACCCGTGCCCTTGGCGCGGAACAGCGGGCCGCGATGATCGCGCAGATTCCGCTGGAACGCCTCGGTACGCCCGAGGATATCGCCCAGACAGTGCTGTTTCTGGCCTCGCCGGCCGCCGCCTACATTACTGGCGAGACCCTGCATGTCAACGGCGGCATGTACATGGCCTGAAATGCGGTGGCTGGCACGTGCGGAGCGTTTTCACTACAATACCGCCCCCGGTTTGGCCGGCTGACCGCGCCACAACTGTTTCTGTCACTTCGGGAGGTTCCAATAGTCATGAGTAGCATCGAAGAACGCGTAAAGAAGATCGTCGTGGAGCAATTGGGCGTGAAAGAAGAACAGGTCACGCCGCAGGCTTCCTTTGTGGACGATCTGGGTGCTGACTCCCTGGATACCGTCGAACTGGTCATGGCCCTCGAGGAAGAATTCGAGTGCGAAATCCCTGACGAGGAAGCCGAGAAGATCACCACCGTTGGACAGGCGGTTGACTACATCAAGGAACACCTGCCCAACGCCTGAGCCAGTGATTCTGGATATACAGAGCCGTTGTCGCCGCGAGGTGGCAACGGCCTTGTGTTTTCTTATACTCTTCACGGTCAGGCAAGCGAGGATGAGCCAGTGTCCAAGCGGCGTGTGGTGATAACAGGGCTGGGAATCATCTCTCCATTGGGAAATACCGTGGCAGAGGCCTGGTCAGCCATCATCGCCGGCAAGAGCGGTATCGGGCCCATCACCCATTTTGATGCCGCCAGTTATCCGACGCGCATTGCGGCGGAAGTGAAACACTTCGATCCCGCCCAATACATCGAGCCCAAGGACATCAAAAAGATGGATCCGTTCGTACACTACGGTGTGGCGGCATCCATGCAGGCCATCAGAGATTCAGGACTTGAAGTGACGGAGGCCAGTGCGCCGCGGATCGGAGCGGCTGTCGGCGCCGGTATCGGGGGTCTCACCAATATCGAAAAGGCACATGCTTCAATCATCGAGAATCACGGCCCCAAGCGTATATCACCATTTTTCGTACCTAGCAGCATCATCAATATGATTGCGGGACATTTGTCCATCATATATGGATTCAAAGGTCCGAATATCGCAGTCGTCACCGCCTGCACCACCGCCAACCATAATATAGGCATCGCTATGCGCTGCATCCAGTATGGTGATGCGGATGTGATGATTGCCGGCGGCGCAGAAATGGCGGTAACCCCGCTGGGTGTGGGCGGCTTTTGCGCCGCGCGCGCATTATCCACGCGCAATGACGCACCGGAAAAAGCCAGCCGGCCCTGGGACAAGGACCGCGATGGTTTCGTGCTCGGCGAAGGCGCCGGTACACTGGTGCTTGAAGAATACGAACACGCAAAGCGTCGCGGTGCAACCATTTACGCCGAGCTCGTGGGCTTCGGCATGAGCGGTGATGCCCACCACATGACCGCACCGCCCGAGGACGGGGAGGGAGCACGTCTTTGCATGCTGAATGCCATGCACGATGCCGGACTCAACGCCGGTGAGGTGCAGTACATCAATGCACACGGCACCTCCACTCTGCCTGGCGACAAAGGCGAGACCGTTGCCATCAAGCGCGCCTTCGGTGCTCACGCCATGAAGCTGGCGGTCAGCTCCACCAAGTCCATGACCGGCCATTTGCTGGGCGCCGCCGGCGGTGTCGAAGCCATCTTCAGCATCCTGACGCTGCGCGACCAGGTGGCACCGCCCACCATCAACCTGGATAATCCGGATGAAGGCTGCGATCTGGATTATGTACCGCACACGGCGCGCAGGCTGCAGGTGGATGCGGTGTTGTCCAATTCCTTCGGTTTCGGCGGCACCAACGGCACATTGGTCTTCCGTCGCCTCACCTGACGGCACTCGCCGGTGTGGCCGGCGCCCGGTTTCAGCATCACATGCACGCGGTCAGGGATCCAGAATATCGGTCGCTTGCGTTGGCGATGCCCGTCAATTTACTGGCACTGCAACAGGTTTTGCCGCAACGTTATCCCTATCTGTTGCAGAGTGTGGCCCATGGCACGCCGCAAAGCCGTTACGATATTCTGTTTGCTTTTCCAGGCGAATGCCTTACATTACATACCGACGGCCGGATCACGGAGGGCGAACCAGCGGCGGAAACGGATTTTTTGCATGCCTTGGATAGCTGGTGGCAGCGCACGCGCATGGGGCACGCTCCCCGAACGGAGCAAATGCCTTTCCGTGGGGGCTGGTTCGTGTTTCTTGGCTACGAGCTGGCTGCACAGATTGAACCGGTTTTGCGTTTGCCGCGCGGTCACATGCCCATAGCCTGGGCTGTCCGTGTACCGGCAGCCGTCATCCACGATCACTTTACCGGTATCACCACGCTGCTGGCGGAGGCTGATCAATGGGAACTGGTGGATCAGCTAGCGGCAGATATCCATAAACTGACTGACCAACCGGCGTGGCATGGGGATTTACTGGCTTTGCCGCTTATCGAGGAGAATCCCGAGCGGTATCTCGACGGTGTGGCAAGTGCGCGAAAATACATCCACGATGGCGACATTTTCCAGATCAATCTGTCGCGCCTGTGGCGGGCGCAGTTACATGTTCAGGTACCCATGACGGAGATCTACCGCCGGCTGCGGCAAGCCAATCCAGCACCGTTTGCGGGGCTGGCACTGCACGACGATTATGCCATCATCAGTTCATCGCCTGAGCGATTGATTCGTTTGAATGGAAACATGCTGGAAACCAGACCTATCGCCGGTACCCGCCCACGCAGTGGATGTGCGGCACATGATGCTGCGCTCAGCAAAGAACTGATCGGGCACCCCAAGGAGCGGGCCGAGCATGTGATGTTGCTGGACCTGGAGCGCAATGATCTGGGGCGCATTGCCGCTGCCGGCAGCGTGCATGTGAATGAACTCATGGTGGTGGAGTCTTTTGCGCACGTACATCATATCGTCTCCAACGTCCGGGCCGCACTGCGTGCCGGCGTGGCTCCGGGAGAAGTGCTGCGTGCGGTATTTCCGGGCGGCACCATCACTGGCTGCCCGAAAGTACGTTGCATGGAAATCATCGCGGAACTGGAGCAGGCGCCACGCGGGGCCTATACCGGTTCCATGGGGTATCTGAACCACAATGGTGATATGGATTTCAACATCCTGATCCGTACACTGGTATGCAAACACGAGCAATTGGAGTTTCGTGCCGGCGCCGGCATCGTGGCGGATTCCGTCCCGGAGCAGGAGCTGGAGGAAACCCGGGCCAAGGCGCGTGGCCTTGCCAAGGCACTGGGAGTATCCCCATGACCCCGGACTGCTGGGTTAACGGCGAACCAGGTATCAGGATTTCCACGTTTGATCGCGGTCTGCACTACGGCGATGGCCTATTCGAAACTCTGGCGGTAAGACTCGGCCGTATCCGCCTGCTGGATCACCACCTGCAGCGATTAACGGCGGGCTGTTTACGGCTACGGTTGCCGCCCCTACCGCTGGACGTCGTGAAAGATGAATT
The DNA here is from genome assembly GCA_021792635.1 of Natronospirales bacterium. GTDB lineage: Bacteria > Pseudomonadota > Gammaproteobacteria > Natronospirales > REEB76 > REEB76. Next base: position 337,084 of record JAJYUH010000002.1, read on the forward strand.
GACCCATGCCGCCAATGGCCAGCCACAGGCGGTGCTGAAACTCATAGTCACCCGCGGCAGCGGCGGGTGCGGCTACCGACCGTCCGCCAGTACACAAACGACGCGCATCCTCACGCGCCACCCGTGTCCGGAGCATCCGGCTGAATATATCCAATACGGTATTCGCATGCGCGTCTGCGACACGCGTTTGAGCCGCAATCGTACACTTGCCGGTCTTAAACACCTTAACCGTCTTGAACAAGTGCTGGCGCGCGCTGAGTGGACAGAAGCTGATAACATCCAGGAAGGCCTGATGATGGATGAAGAAGGTTCAGTCATTGAGGGTATAATGACCAACGTTTTTGTCCGGCTTTCCCACGGCGTGCTGGCGACACCGAGTTTGCGGCTCGCGGGCGTGGCGGGCGTGATGCGGCGCCATATATTGGAATGCGCGCAGCAGACCGGTATCCCGATACGTATCGCCAGCTTGTCGCTGACTGAAATCATGCAGGCCGCAGAAATATTCGTGTGCAATTCTGTCATCGGCGTGTGGCCAGTGAGCGCCATCGGCCATTGGAAATTCACAGTGGGACCCATGACGCGCCGCGCCCAGACGTGGGCGACGCAGTGCTGAAGGAAGAACCGCAGTGAACAGAAAACGCTTGCGCTTATGCTTAGCTGCCATCCTCACCGTGATCATCGCGACCACCGGACTGGCCTACTGGCGCTGGTACATCGTATCGGTGGTGCCCGGCAACCAGGCGGTGGATGTGGAAGTGACACCCGGTGAGCCCCTGCGTGCCGTGGCCGCACAGCTGCACGCCCAGGGCGTACTCCCGCAGCCGTTTGACCTGGTGCTGCTGGCGCGCCTGCGGAATGACGCCAGCGCCATTCGTGCGGGTGAATACCTGGTGGAACCCGGGACCAACGTCGCCGGTCTGCTGGCGTTGCTGAAAAGCGGCCGGGTAGTGATGCATTCCCTCACCCTGGTGGACGGCTGGACCTTCACGCAGGTGTTGCAGGCAGTGGAACACGACCCCGAACTCCAGCATATTCTCAAGGGGTTAAATGACAGCGCCATCATGGCCAGGCTCGGCCATCCCGACGAGAATCCGGAGGGCCGGTTCTTCCCGGACACCTATCAATTTCCCAAAAGCACCACGGATGCGGCTTTTCTGGAACGCGCCTATCGCACTATGCAGGCTCACCTGCAGGCGGCTTGGCAGGCACGAGCGCAGAATTTACCCTACAAGACGCCCTACGAAGCGCTGATTTTGGCCTCTATCATTGAGAAAGAGACGGCCCAGCCCGTCGAGCGTGCGGAAATCGCCGGCGTATTCGTGCGCAGACTTGAGAAGGGCATGAAGCTGCAGTCGGATCCCACGGTAATCTACGGCCTGGGGAACGCCTACAACGGAAAAATTACGTATAAAGATCTGCGTACCGATACGCCCTATAACACCTATACGCGCTATGGTCTTCCGCCCACGCCCATCTGCATGCCCGGATTGCCTTCCATAGAGGCGGCACTGCATCCGGCGCCCGGTAATGCCCTTTATTTTGTGGCGCGCGGTAACGGTACTCATCAGTTTTCTGCAACGCTGCAGCAGCAAGATGCCGCAGTGCGCAAATATCAACTGACTCCGCACCGCAAGCCGTGAACATGCGCAAGGCGCGCCTTATTACCGTGGAAGGCATCGAGGGCGTGGGCAAGTCCACCCATCTTGGATTTATCCACGGGTGGCTTAAGACCCAGGGAGTCAAGGTGCTGATAACGCGTGAGCCCGGCGGCACGCCACTGGCGGAACGCATCCGCGAGCTGTTGCTGGACGCATCCAGTGAACAACTGCCCGTCATGAGCGAATTACTGCTTATGTTCGCTGCTCGTGCCGACCATGTGGAAAATGTTATTCGTCCGGCACTTGCTGCCGGCACCTGGGTGTTGTGCGACCGTTTTACTGATGCGAGTTACGCCTACCAGGGGGGTGGGCGCAAACTGCCTATGCAACGCATCGCAATGCTGGAGCGCTGGGTGCTGCGGGGCCTGAAGCCGGATTTGACGCTACTGCTTGATGCACCCGTACAGGTGGGTCTTGGACGCATGCGAAGGCGTGGTCTGCGTGACCGCTTCGAATTGGAACACAAAGTGTTTTTTGAGAGTGTACGGCGGGTGTATCGCACGCGTGCCCGACGCGAACCGCTGCGCATCGGAATGATCCGGGCGAATGGCGACATACAGGATGTACAGCAGCAGATTACAGCGGTGTTGGAAGCACGGCTTGCCCGCTGGTTATGAATACCGCACCAGAACTGCAATCAGTACCACTACCATGGCAACAGGAAACATGGCGGCGGTTGTGTGCACGGCTGGCGGACGGCACGTTGCCCCATGCTTTGCTGATTTCCGGCGTCGCTGGCACAGGTAAACAGCTGTTCGCGCAAGCATTCGCGATGCTGGCGCTGTGTCAGCATTCTGAGAATCAGCGCGCCTGCGGCTGCTGCGGCTCCTGCCGGCAATTCAGTGCCGGCGCCCACCCGGACTATTTTTATGTGGCCATGCTGGAAGATAGATCGGCTATCCTGGTGGACCAGATCCGCGAACTGTCCCAGAGTCTCACGCTCACCAGTCAGTATGGCGGCCGGAAAATTGCAGTGCTTGTACCCGCGGATGCCATGAATGCCAATGCCGTCAACAGCCTGCTCAAGACGCTGGAGGAACCGCCGGCGGATACACTTTTACTGCTGGTCACGGCCCGGCCGGCCCGGCTGGCTGCCACCGCCCGCAGCCGCTGCCAGGATGTGCGCCTGCCGTCGCCCGACAGGGCCACAGTGCTGCAATGGCTGAATAGCCGGGAGCCCCGCCACGACTGGCCGGCATTGTTGGACATTGCGGGCGGAGGGCCGCTGGCCGCGCTGAGCCTGGCTCGATACCGGCCGGTACAGGAGAGGTTACAGTTCTATACCACACTGGTGGAACTGCGCAACGGCAGGCGTAATCCCATGGCTTGTGCCGCCGGGTTTGACCGCGAGACGTTGCCGGTAATATTGAGGCTGCTGCAATCCTGGGTGATGGATCTGATCGTACTGGCATCCGCTGGGGATGCGGGTCGGTGGAGGATCGTCAATACGGATGCGTTGGACCTGTTGCAAAGCGTCCTCAAGGGCATAAACTTGCGCGCACTGCATGCCTATCTGGAACACCTGAATGAGGCGGTGGCGCTGATTGCCACACCAGTAAATACCCAGCTCCTGCTGGAAGGCCTGTTTCTGGAATGGGCGGATGGATTGCGAACATTGGAGACGGCGCCGCTGGCCGCATGCGGAGGACAGTTTGGATGAATACACCCCGTCAGCAGGCGATACTCAATATCGCTATCCAGGACAAGAGTGCGCTGTACAGCGCCTATATGCCGTTTGTGAAGAACGGCGGCCTGTTCATTCCCACCAGCAAATCTTATCAGTTGGGTGATGATGTCTTCATTCTTCTGCAGCTCATGGGTTCGCCGGAGCGTCTCCCGGTGGCAGCCAAGGTCATCTGGGTGACACCGCGCAGTACCAACCGCACCCGTGCCATGGGCATCGGTGTTCAGTTCAGTGAACAGGATGGCGGCAACACGCAGCGCAAGATCGAGGGTCTCCTGGGCGGTGCATTGCAGGCGGATCGCCCGACCCACACGATGTAAATTTCGGTGCCAGGCGATTTGAGATTCCTGCAGACCGGATGCCTGAAGTATTCGAAAAACGGATCAAATGGATGTCTGTGCAGCAAGACCGTCCTTGAGTACGCAGACATCAAACCCACGCTCACTCAGAATATAGGCTCCCGCCGAACTGCGCCGGCCGGTATCGCAGCAGACTACGTAGCGGCGTTTCGGGTCGAGGGTCTCGAACTTCATGCGGAGGGAATACAGAGGAATGTTGACTGCGCCATCCGGGTGCAGTCTTTCAAATTCGCTTGGCAGGCGCACATCCAGCCACTGCCCACCGGCTGCGGTGATCTGTTTTGCCTGTTCAAGGCTCACCCATTGCTGCAGGGGTTCTTTCAATAGTGTGTTGAAATCCGCTTTGGCCAGGCGTATCAGAGCACCGGGCGTGAGCATGGTGACGGTGGCGTTGCGCGGAGCATCGGAAAGCAGAGCTTCCTCGCCAAAACTGGCACCCACTCCCAGCTCGGCAAGTTTTATGCCTTTGTTACTCGGCACTTCGCGCGTCACCAGGCATCTGCCTGCCGCGACTATGTAGAAAAAATCCCCCTGGTCGCCCTGTCTGATTATGACATCGCCCTGCCGGCGGGCAAGGCGCTCCATGCGCATGAACAAGGTCTGAATATTGGCCGGCGGGATGCGGTGGAACGCTTTGGTCTGCAGGATGGCAGTCATCCAGTCATCGCCATGGGCCTCATTCTCCCGGGCCTGGATCTCGCCCACTTGGAAGCTCCCGGTCTGATCCCAGGTCAGCAGGATATCCAGCAGATCACGGTCAATGGTGAAGTACTCGATATCCGTGCTCGCCCGAGCCGACAGGTGGCGCGGTACCTGCGGTGCCAGGGGATGGCGTGCTTCGTCGGAGCCGCCGCTGATGGGCATCAACACTTTATCACCGGAACGCAGCTCCACCGAACCCCTGACAAGATAGAAGTTGCGCCTGTCGGTATCACCTTGTTTGAACAGATACCGGCCTGCATCAAGCATCTGAATCGCGGTCTTGGCGGCGAGCTCGGATTGGTTTTCCGGCTTGAGACCGCTCAATGGCGAGAAACTCCTGATGAACTCGCGGCTGAGTGTTCTGGACGACATGCTTGCAAACCTGGTAACTGTCGGTAGTAACCGGAACGTTCCATCCGCATGGCGGGGGCCGGAAGTCTGGCACGGGCATCCACCCCATCCGGCCATGATGACCGACGGGCCTTGGGGGGGCCAGTGAATGAAACCGCTGTGCTTACTCCGGATGTTTCGCTATCGGCACGGGCCGGCGATTGGAACCCACGCGCACATAGGTCATCTGCGCCGTGGCCACCTTGACACAGGATTCATGTTCACCATCGGTGCGCTGGGAGAAGACTGTGACGTCAATGGCGATGGAGGTAGTGCCCACATGCGCCACATCAGTATAGACGCTCACTACATCACCCACATATACCGGACTTGCGAATACGAATTCGTTCACCGCCACCGTTACCACCCGCCCGCCAGCGCGGCGGAACGCAAGAATGGCGCCGGCAATGTCTGCGTGCGACATGATCCAGCCGCCGAAGATATCACCCAGGCCATTGGTGTCCTTGGGCATGGCGAGGGTGCGGACCGTGGCCTCACGATCCTTGGGCATGGTATCGAATTTCATGCTTTGGGTTCCTTGAGAGCCGGAGCATTCCAGCCCGCATCCGCCTGGAAGCGCTGGCCATGCTGTTGCAGCAATTTTTCCAACCGCAGCTTGAGATCGGCTATACCAACGGCGCGGATGTAATTGACGGGACCGCCACGGAAAGGTGCAAAGCCGGTGCCGAAGATGACACCCGCATCCAGCAGATCCGCATCAGCCACGATGCGTTCGCGCAGCGCTGCTACGGTTTCGTTGAGCATGGGCAGGATCAGCCGGTTCTGCAAGTCGGCAGGCATCTGCTGTGCGCTGCTGCGATCCTTCAGCGGCTTCCCATCCTGATATTTGTAGAACCCTTCGCCGGTTTTGCGCCCGAGCTTTTTAGCCGCGACCAGGGTGGTAAGACTGTCGGGGATCTTCTTGTTGAATTCCCTGGCGAATACCCTGGATACTGACAGACATACATCCAGGCCCACCGTATCCGCCAGTTCCGCCGGTCCCATGGGCATGCCGTAATCCAGCGCCGCTTGGTCAATGGCTTCCAACGGGATGCCCTGATCCGCGGCCAGCATTGCCTCCATCAGATAGGGCATGAGGATGCGGTTCACCAGGAAACCCGGCGAACTCCTTACCGGCACCGCCAGCTTGTCTATATGACGGGTAAAAGCCAGTGCCTTGGCAATCGCGTCAGCGGGCGTATCGTCCGCATGGATCACCTCCACCAGCGGCATCTTGGCTACCGGGTTGAAGAAATGCAGTCCCACGAGCCGCTGTGGGTCCTTGAGTACGTCACGCAGTGCCTCCAGGCGGATACTGGAGGTGTTGGTGGCAAGAATTGCGTCGGAGCGCATCTTGGCGTCCAGTGCTTTGTAGAGAGCCTGTTTCGCCTCCACATCCTCAAAGATTGCTTCAATGACCACATCCGCATCCCTGGCGCCGTCACCCGCCACATCCATCTTCAGACGGGTGGCCGCCTTCCGGATATCCTCACCCTTCAGCCTTTTCTCGAACAGTTTCTGCGCACGGGCGATGGCGGGCTGGACGTATCTTTCTTCACGATCCTGCAGGGTTACGTTGAAACCGCGCAATGCACACCAGGCGGCGATATCACCGCCCATGGTACCGGCGCCCACCACATGCACATGTTTGAGCGCCAGGTCGGATTTCCTGCCCAGGGATTTCAGCCGATCCTGCAGCAGGAACACGCGTACCAGGTTACGCGCCGTGTCGTGCACCATGAGCCGGGCGATGGAATGGGCTTCCTGCACATACATTGCGTTGCTGCCGGCATATTTTTTCCACAGATCAATGATGGCGTAAGGTGCGGGATAATGATCGCGGCGCACTCTGGACGCCACCTGCTTTGTCAGCATGCCGGCGATGAAAGGCCGCAACGGGCCGAAGGCCAGTAATTTCTGGCCAAAGGGCGCGCTTTTGACCGGCGGCGGATTGAGTAGCAGCGCACGTGCGGTTTGTTTGGCGTTATCGCCCGTAACCAGGCGGTCAACCAGGCCCATCTGGAGAGCTTCATGTGCATGCACATTGCGCCCATTGAGCATGAAGCTCATGGCATGGGTCACGCCCACCAGACGGGTGGAGCGCACCGTCCCGCCGAAACCGGGATGGATACCGAGCTTGACCTCCGGAAGTCCGAGGCTGAGACGGTCATCGTCAATACCCACGCGATAGCGGCACGCCAGCGCGAGTTCCAGCCCACCGCCGAGGCAGAAACCGTTGATAAGCGCGACGCTGGAGCAGGGAAGCTTTTCCAGTTGCTCCAGCACCAGCTGCCCACGGCGGATCATCTGAAAAGCGTCCTGCGGTGTTTTCAGGGCGGTGAATTCCTTGATATCCGCACCGGCGATGAAACCACTCTGCTTGGCGGAGTAGATGACCAGGCCTCTGGGGGGTGATGCCGCCAGCGCCCCGAGTTGCTCACCCAGCTCCAGCATCACCTGGCCGGACAACACGTTGGTACTGGCACCGGCTTTATCGAAACACAACCAGGCGATGTCATCTGCATCACGTTCTATCCGCCAATCGGTCTGGGCAGTGTTGGCCATATGCTTACTCCACTTTAGCTTGGAAAGTCTGAATTGCGGGCTCCAGTTGCAACCCGGATAAAAGCTCAATCATAGGAATTGAAGACAATTATCGCAACTTGCATTATGCGGATTTGTCGCTTTGCGCCGGCGTTTTCCCAAAGCCGGGAAACCGCGTGCCGGCAGGGATCTGCAGCAGCCTGGCGCGGAGCTCGCCGTCCACCAGAGCCATGGTGTGAAAACGCGCATCAGCGGCGGCGTTCTGGCTGCCGCTGAGGGTACGTTCGATATAGCTGCGTGTGCTGCGCTGGCGCAGATAGGACGCTTTTGCATAGACATCGAACCAGTCGCCGTCCGCACGATCATCGAAACGCAAATGGCTGTATTCACGCAATACAGCCATGCGCAGTTCATTGGCGGCAATGTACATGCGGGCTTCCGCATCGGTCTGCGGTATTTCCCGATTGGTTTTACGTAAATTCACGCGTGTGGATTCAGGGAGTTTGAGAATCTCGGTATTGAGTTGGCGCCGGTCAATACTATTCATAAGTTCCCTGCGTACTGCAAGCAACGGATTGGCATCAGTATGCAGCACAAGTTCAAATTCCCGCAGGCTCTGATGCACCGATGCGCGCACCTGTGCATCCATTTTCTCAAGCAGTGTCATGCGGGCAGATTGTTCCTCCCGGCTCAGGTGATCTGAAGACAGCCAGGTTTCCCAGGCCCGGTCTATGTCAATCCGCTGCTTATTGAGCCTGGCACGTGTGTGGATCCCGTGGAAATACCGCGTGGTGCACAGGCCAAGACCGGATAAAAGCAGGGCGATGATGGCGACTGTCCACCACACGTCAGTGTTTCCTGTTTACTTCAAAATCACAAATAAGGGGTAAATGATCCGAAAATCCCACAGCAGGAATTTCGAAATGATTCAGTTCAATGCCAGGACCGTAGAGAATGAAATCCAATTGCCGGTTGGGATGGGAACTCGGCCAGGTTGGGGAATTGTGGAAATTCGCATTGCGCAAACCTGCGGCCGCCGTGAACAACTCGATTTCATATGTGCCCCACAGGGTATTGAAATCCCCGGCCACAATCACCGGCTTGCTGCAACTTTTCACCAATGAGAAAAGATGATGCATCTGATGATGACGGTGGCGATATTTGAGGGACAAGTGCACCAGGAACAGGCATAACTCATCCAGTTCCAGTTCCATGATCAGGCGTTTGACTCCGAGTTCAAAATAGTGGAAGCGCTGGATGGCATTTGGGCGGCGAGTGAGAAAGGCGTTGGCTTGTTTGCGCAAAATGGGCAGCAGCTGGTTGATCGAATCCACGCCATATTTATTCTGGTAAGCGGGCGCATGCCCTATGGCGGTGGCGATGGCCTCCGCTTGGTTGATGGCTGAAGAGCGCACTGAACCTATATCCACTTCGATCAGTCCTACTATATCCGGAGAAACCTGCCCGACAAATTGCGTGATGCGCCGCAAATTGCGCGAAGTATGCCGCAGGTAGCCGGCGCCGGGGACCGGGAAATGGAACCCCGGCCCATGTCCTGTGGCATAGCGAATGTTGTAGAGCAGTAGTCGCATGCGATGAAAACAACAGTATTACCAAGCATATTACCAAGCATGCCGGCTGGTACGCGTTGCATGACACTATACCAGCTTGGGACACATGCAGACGGAAACATCGGCTGGCGAACGGGGGCGGCAGCCACTCGATGGCCAGGTATTGGGGTCGACAAACTGAGTGATGCCATGCAGCCGGATATAATCAAGCGCTTTCATCAGGAAAATTCTGCATGTCCAGTCCACGGGGGTATGTGATGTTTTACGAGATGCTTGCATCCGTTGCGCATGCGGCAGCGCGATGAAGCCCCGTTCGGTTCAGGATGGGGAACAAGGAACCCGGCGGTTACGGGTTTTTACAGAGGGTGATCGGCTGTATGCCGCCATGCTGGGGGCGATTCGCCGCGCCCGACGTTCCATAAAGCTGGAAAGTTATATCTTTGCCGATGACGAGATTGGACGACAGTTCGCCGCTGCATTGGGTGAACGTGCCCGTGCCGGCGTCCAGGTGCTTGTGCATATCGATGCGGCCGGTTCCCTGTTCTGGGGGTCACGGCATCTGGAACAGCTATTGAGACGTGAGGGCATACGCCTGCGCTGGTTCCACCGCTGGAGCTGGCGCGCGCCGTGGCGTTACAACCGGCGCAATCATCGCAAACTCCTGGTGGTGGATGGCCGCACGGGGTTCCTCGGCGGCTTCAACATCCACCGGGAAAATTCCCGGGCTGTATACGGCGAAGCCCGCTGGCGCGATACCCACGTGCAAGTGGGCGGAGCGCTGGCGCGCGCTCTGCAGACTTTATTCGATGCTTTCTGGCGCGGCCGCCGCCGCCGCTATCCTTTCCTCCAGACACCGGATGGTAACGTGCTTATCACCAATCATGTGCGGCGGGGCCGGCTGTTCCTGCGCAACCTGTTTGCTGCTCGTTTTGCCACCGCCCGGGGACACATTTGGCTGACCACACCATACTTTGTTCCCGACCGTCGCACTCAACGCGGTCTGGTGGCCGCAGCACGTCGCGGCGTGGATGTGCGCGTGCTGGTGCCGCGCAAGAACAATGAACACTTGACCCAGTGGGCGGGGCAGGCCGCCTATGCGGCTCTGCTTGCGGCAGGCGTGAAAATCTACGAATATTTTCCACGCATGCTGCACGCCAAAACCATGGTGGTTGACGGCAGTTGGAGCAGCGTGGGTACGGCCAACATTGATTATCGGAGCTTCTTCCTCAATTACGAAATCAATTTGGCGGGCACTGACCGGGCGCTGGCTGCCGCCCTGGAGGCGGAATTCCAGGATGACCTGCGGCAATCGGAGCAGATAGCGTCTGCCCGTTGGGCACGGCGCGGTTGGCTTGCGCGGATATTGGAATTTATCGGCTGGCTGGCACGGCGCTGGTTGTGAGGAAGGGACCGGCTGCGGGTGCCCCGGGTCATCTTCAAGGCGGGACATCACTGGCGAGGAGGGAGATTCCATGAATGCGGTTGAACTGTACTATTGGCCGACACCGAATGGCCAGAAAATCACCATTTTCCTCGAGGAGACGGCTGTCCCCTATACGCTGCATCCGGTGGATATCGGCAAGGGTGATCAGTTCAGTCCGGAGTTTCTGCGCATCAGCCCCAACAACAAAATGCCGGCACTGGTGGATCCCGCGGGGCCGGATGGCAAACCCATAGCGCTGTTCGAATCGGGGGCCATTCTGCTGTATCTCGCGGAGAAGACCGGCCGCTTCCTGCCACGGGATCCGTTCAATCGCTATCAGGTGATCCAATGGCTCATGTTCCAGATGAGCGGGGTAGGACCGATGCTGGGCCAGGCGCATCATTTCCGCGGTTACGCGCCGGAGAAAATCGAATATGCCATCAATCGTTACACCAAGGAAGCCGGGCGCCTGTACAGCGTGATGGACACGCAATTGGCGGTCCGGGACTACATCGCCGGCGAGTATTCCATTGCGGACATGGCCATCTATCCCTGGATCGTGCCGTATGAGCGTCAGGGCCAAGCTTTGGAAGATTATCCGCGCCTCCAGCGCTGGTTCGGGCGCCTCGCTGTCCGTCCAGCGGTGCAGCGCGGTATGGCACAGCTCGCGGAATTGCGCACTTCGGCGATGACCGACAAAGCCAGGGAAACCCTCTTCGGGAACACCCAGTATCAGAGGCGCTGAGCGCCGGGCCGTCGCGGCATCGCCTCCGTAATGAGGCGCCAGCGATGATAGTCCGCGGGCGTATCCACATCCCAAAGCGTGGCCAGCGTATGGCAACGCCAGCCGAGTTGTGCGATGCGAGTGCGCGTCTCCGCCAGGACCAGCGAGGTTCCCCAGGGGATATTGCGGAACAGCAGCTCGCTGGCATGCTTCAGTCCCAGCAACACAAAACCGCCGTCCTCGGCCGGGCCCAGGGTGACATCGCAGTCCCGCGCCAATGCCGCTGCCGCTTCTTCAAGGTAGTAGGGCGGCATGGTCGGGCAGTCAGCGCCCATGAGAATGACCGCATCCGCGGCCATCAGTGCTCCGGAGGCGCAGGTGTGCAGACGTGTCCCGAGGTCGCCCGGCGGCTGCGCCGTCAACCGCACCGGGTATTTCTGCATGATCTTCCCGAAAAAAGGATGCGACTCATCCGGGTCACACCACAGCTCCACGGGCCCGACGGCTGCATCCAGCGCGGTGCTGACGGCCTGAATGACCAGCTCTTCCTGGAGATGGGCGGTATCGGTCTCTCCCAGGTGGGGGATGAGCCGTGTCTTGGCAAAGCCCGGAATAGGTGCCTTGCAAAGTAATGCGACCGCGCAGGGAGTGCGCTGCATGAACCTAGGACCGCCGAAACGGCAGCAGCAGCAGCGCTGCAAATCCGGGGTGGTCGCCAACACGACCGGGAAGGCCTACCGGCATTACCGCTTCCGGCGCGCGGGAGCGTCCGAGGTAGGTTCTGAACAGTCTGTCCCACCAGGAGAAATTGAAGCCAAAATTATGGTTGAGTTCACCGGAAACCGCCGAATGATGCACGCGATGCATGCCGGGTGTTACGATGAACAGGCGCAGCAGGCGTTCCAGAAAACCTGGCAGGCGCAGATTGGCGTGATTAAAAACCGACGAGACATTGAGTACCACCTCGAAAACCGCCACCGCCAAGGGCATGATACCCAATAGAAATATGGCGGCACCCTTGATGAGGGTGGAAACAATGATTTCGAGGGGATGAAAGCGCACACCGGTGGTCACATCCAGGCTTGGATCGGTGTGATGCACACGATGCAGCCGCCATAGCACGGGAATGTAATGGAAAGCCATATGTTGCCCGTAAATGAGCAGATCCAGCAGCACTACGCCGACGATGACCGTCAAAATGCCGGGCAGCGAAACAAGGTGAAGCAGTCCGAGGCCATGACGTCGAACCAGTATGGCCACCTCGACCAAAGAAATGGGAACGGCAAGCCGCGTGCCGATGTTACCCAAAACAATCATCCCCAGATTGACGCTCTTATGCCGCCAACCCGGCTCCGGGCGCCATGGCCACCGGTATTCCAGTGCACCGAAGAGCAGCAGTGCACCCGCGAAACACAGCAGACGTACCAGTGTGGCGTTCACTGCGGCACCTCAACGGGAACGTGAATCGTAGCGGGCCGCCACGCGCAAGCTGTCCGCGCCGAAGACAAACACCAAGCGCAACCACCACATAAGCAGTATAGTGCGTAACATGCCATGCTGCTCCCACCGGCGGCTGGAGGAGAGGACGGGCAGACGGAGGCGGCGTGAGGCAGCATTTTTTCTGAGCAGCTTGCATAATGTCACATCTTCCATCAGCGCCAGGTCCGGATAGCCGCCTATCCGCAGAAATACGTCACGCCTTACAAAAATCGCCTGATCGCCGGTGGCAATTCGTGTGAGATACGCACGCCAGCTCATGCAATGTTCGATGACGCGCAGCAGGAAGTGCTGCCCTGAAAGCCGCACATCGAACCAGCCCCAAGCCGCTCCATTCGCCACGCTGGCAACAATCTGGTCGGTCGCCTGCGGCGGCAGCAGCGTATCGGCATGCAGAAACAGCAGGACATCGCCCTGGGCCAGATATGCGCCGGCGTTCATCTGTCTGGCACGCCCGCGTGCCGTGACAATTACCCGGTCCACCAGCGGCTGCGCGATTTCCGCTGTGCCGTCGCTACTGCCGCCGTCCACCAGGATCACCTCGTGTCCCGCTTGGCGCAGCGGCTGCAATGCAGCAAGCGTGGTGGAGATAATCGCCGACTCCTCCATTGCGGGAATGACGATTGAGATGCGCATAGTCAACTGAGCGCCCCGCCACAACTGCTGCCCTGTCCGGCGGTGCAGCCATAGCAGTGATCCCCCACGGCAATGGCTGTACCTTTCAATTCCGTTTGCAGCAAGTCACGCAGATGGGGGCGCGACTTGCCGTCGAGGCGCAGCGGCAACGCCAGCATCTGGTTGAAATCGCAGTCATAGACATAACCGCGCCAATCCACGCTGATGAGATGGCGGCACATGACATTCGGCAGATTATGGGATTGGTGTGCCTGCTTCAGAGTGTCCAGATAGGCTTGAAGCCTGCCTTTTGATACCAGCATGCTGCCGAACCGGCCGATGGGCATGTTGGCAAGCACAAAAAGATCATTGAAAGATATGCCCCAGCGTTCTTTCAGTTCACGGGTGTAATCCTCCTTGAGCCCGGCTTGCGGCGCCGGCAGATAAGCATCCAGGGGATTGTAGACCAGGTTCAGTGTGAGTCCCGTGCCGGGCAGGGCATAGCCGAGAGCATTCAAACGCTTGAGCGCGCGGATGCTGGCGTGATAAGTGCCCTTGCCGCGCTGGCCATCCACGTTTTCCTCGGTGTAGCAGGGCAGGGAGGCTACCACTTCCACGCGTTCGGCGGCGAGAAATTCCGCGAGGTCTGCGTAACCCGGTTCTTCCAGTATGGTCAGGTTGCAGCGGTCCATGATGCGTTTCCCCATGGATCGTGCGCTGTGTACAAGCCGCCGGAAGTGCGCATTCATTTCCGGGGCGCCGCCGGTAATGTCCAAGGTTTCGATATTCGGTCGTCCGAGATATTCGATCACCACATCAATCGTTTCTGCGTCCATATCCTCGGTGCGATGCGGACCGGCGCTTACGTGGCAGTGCACACAGGTTAGATTGCAGCGATAACCGAGATTGACCTGCAGGGTATGTACATGACTCCGATGCAGGCAAGGGAAACCGGTGTTTTTGAGCAAGGGAGCGACAGCGTGCACGGTTCAAACCTCATGGTGACGGCTGGCACGCCAGCGGCGTACGGCAACCGGAAGTAATGCGAACAGTCCGAGCAACATCAGGGCGGCAATCAGCCCCGGAGAGATGAGCCCATGCAAGGTATGGATGCCGGCGAGTTGTTCGCCGAGATTCGCGTAGATGAAGCTGCCCGGGATGATGCCGATAAAAGTTCCGAGCACGAATTGCCGCATGCGAATAGCCGTAAAAGCGCTTGTCAAGTTTACCAGCCAGAATGGAAACAAGGGTACTAGACGCACAAACAGGAGATAGTTGAAGGCATTGCGTTCGAAACCATGCAATAATTTTGCTGCCTGTGGTTTGTTCTCCAGCCGGGTCCGCACTGCGGTACCGATGAGGTAGCGTGCGATCAGAAAAATAAGACTGGCTCCCAGTGTGGCGAATATCACGATGGTGAAGCCCCCCACCCAACGGCCGAATAAAAAACCGATCAGCAGCGACAATACGGTTCCGCCGGGAATACTGATCGCCGTCATGAACGCATATATCAGCCCTGCAACAAGCACGGCAGCAAAATAATGACGCTGAACCAGCATATGCAGCGCCCCCCGTTGTGCCAGCAGGTAACTCAGATTCAGCCAATGTGCACCGCCCACCAGATAAAATACCGCTACGATCGCGAGGATGGTTGCAAGAATGAGCAGGCGTGGTGCGGTCATGCGCAGCCGCTTGACGGATTCACACATGCGCACCCCGCAGACGGAACAGGAGTTGCAGCCAGCGGCGCGTCGCAGGTGTCAGCCGCCGCTTCATGCGCTCATCGGCCACGAAACGGTTGATCTGCGCCAAGGCCGGATACAGGTGTATGCAGGCCGAGATATCCCGGGCCTTCAGGCGTTGGCTCAAGCCCAAGGCAAACTCATGAATGAGTTCGCCCGCCTGCGCACCTACGATTGCCGCCCCCAGCAAGCGTCCGCGCCGGTCCGTGAGGAGCTTGGCGAAACCCTGGGTTTGGCCGTCGGTCTGGGCACGGTCGGCGCGTGCAAACGGCACCCGGTATACTTCATAAACTATGCCACGCTCCCGCGCCTGCCGCTCTGACAAACCCACCCTTGCCACTTCCGGGTCCGTGAAGGTGCACCGGGGGATGACCCGGCTCGTTCGGCTGCGCATATGAAAGAGCGCATTTCTGAGAACAATACCGGCCTGGTGTTCAGCCATGTGGGTGAAGCGGCAGGGGCCGATGACATCACCGCAGGCATATATGTGAGGCTGACTGGTACGCAGGCGATCATCTACCGCCAGTTGGCCATTGCGGACGACAACGCCCGCCTGTTCCAACCCCAACTCTTCCAGTGCCGGTATGCGTCCGACTGCTGTCAGCAGATGTGTGGCAGAAAATTCCCGCAGTTGTCCGCGGGCATCCCGATAACTGACGACGAGATCATGCTCCCGCTGTGTGATACGCTCCGCGTTTACGCCGGTAAGCAGCCGAATACCATCGTATCGCAGTGCATCCCCCAGTGCCTGTGCCACATCTGCGTCTTCCCGGGGCAGGATCTGTAACCCGGACTCCAGAATACTGACGCGACTGCCCAGCCGGGAAAATGCCTGGGCAAGTTCCACCCCGATGGGTCCGCCGCCGACAATTGCCAGATCCGGCATGGAATCGCGCAGCGAGAAAATGTTTTCGTTGGTGAAGTAGCGCACATGCTCCAGCCCCGGAATGGGCGGGATAGCGGGGCGACTGCCGGTGGCAATGACGAAGCGGCGCGCGCGGATCTCGCAGCCACCGGCCTGAACGCTATGGGCGCCCGTGAACCGGCCCGGCGCCTCGATAACTTCGACACCCAGACTGCGCAAGTGCTCCGGACTGTCTTGCGGCGCGATGGTAGCGATGACCTGTGCGACATGCCCCATTACGCGCCCTATTTCCGGCGGAGCCAGTTGCGCCGACAGGCCGCAGTCCTGTGCCCGCCGAATGAGGGCGGCCATGCGGGCGGAGTGCAGCAGCGTCTTGCTGGGCACGCAGCCGGTATACAGGCATTCGCCTCCCAGCCGCTGCTTTTCAACCAGCACAGTGCGTGCACCCAAGGCAGCCGCCCCCGCCGCGGTTACCAGGCCCGCGGCACCGCCTCCCAGAATGCAGATGTCATAGTCCGCTGCGCGCATACGCATTGCCGCCATGTCCAGCCATGAAATCCGCCTTGTTGCATTCCAGCAGCAGACCGTACTTCCCGCTGTTTTATTACTGTCTGTGGTATTGCAGGCCAAGTCGTTTGTAGAGAGCGGCACGGAAGACACGGATACGTTGTGCATTCCTGCCCACATCGCTTGTGCCTATGCGCGATTCGGAGCGCATATCCAGACGGGCACCTGTGCCATTCGGTACGATACGGATTACCACGTCATCCTTGAAACCGAACCAGAATGTGGTGGCGGTGGCTTCGATGATGCCGGTGGCGGGATCATTGGACACCAGCTTCCAGCCCCGGGCCTCTACGGTTTGCAGTGCAGCGGCGTATACCTGTGACAGCGGCAGGGAGAACAGCATGGGCTGGATATCCGGGTAAGCCTTTTCCTGCAGGGCCGCAATCTTGGGGCCGCCATATACCGTCGAATTGGCCGCTCCCTTTCGGAGTGCCAGAATATCCGCCTGGAATTGCGGTGGGTTGGCCGTGTCGGTGGTGATGTCATGGATGGCGGGCACCGACTCGGCTTTCTTGAGCCACATATAGGGAACGCCCCAGGCGATCACACCCAGTGTGATACCGACAATGATACGGATGAAATATTCCCGCCGCCGCGCCGCCAGCAGCAGAATCAGGCCGATAACGGTGATCAGCACGGCGAGCATACCGCCGTATGCGCCGTAGGTGATCATTCCGAAGGCGCCTCCGAGACCGACAATCCCAAGCCGGTACAGGGGGCCCGGCAACAGTACCGCGAGAATGGCCAGGATGCCGATGCTCATGCCCAACAGGGCAATACGCGGCGCCCAAAGAGCAAGGGGTAAATCGTTGCGGGACGGCTGGCTCATATTAAGTACTCCATGACAAGTGAGGTACGCGGACAAATGAATGGTAAACGGTGCATATTGGTATTCTGGCTCCGGCTCCGCCGGAAAGTTGCAAGAATACCCCTAAAAACAAAGCGGTCTGCGCCCTCCCGCAAGTCTACAATGTCTGCGCTTTAGCATTCAGCGGATTTCAGGTCATTTTCCATTGTTCGCAGCACAGCCATACTCATGGCTATGACCTGGTGTCATGGCAATCAGGGACCGCATACTGCACGTGCCACGCCAACATACACCTCCGAACACGGGGTCTTTGACGCAGCGCTGTTCGCGGAAGGGAATCCCGGCAGACGGGCATGGTGAAAGGCAGGAGTGGCAGCTCAGGCCATAATCAATAAAGCACTTTAGATTATCTCTATAATAAATTGTTTTAAATATCAATTTAATATCTTCTATATGCATCGTGCCTTCGCCGGGAAGTGACTCCATTTACAAGCCGCCGGTCAGACGCGACCCTGGCTCTACAGATTACGGTGCGTGCTACAGTGGAAGCCAAGCGCTCACTTGTGTGTTCAATTGACGCTCAAGACGCTGAGGAGTAATCATGTCCCACCCAAGCGCCCCCGCGGGGCCGGATTTCCGCAGCGGCGTTGATGCCGGCAGCCTCAAAACGGATCAGCCGCTGCTCGGTCATGTGGGCCAGGACGAAGTGGTGCTGGTACGGCACGCGGGTGAAATCTATGCCGTAGGCGCAACCTGCACCCATTATCATGGCCCGCTTGTCAAAGGCTTGGTGACGGGAGGTGCCATCCGCTGCCCTTGGCACCATGCCTGTTTCAGCCTGCGCAATGGTGAGGTACTCGCCCCACCCGCCCTAAATCCCATTCCCTGCTGGCGGATCGAGCAGCGGGGAGGCAAGGTTTACGTACGCGAGAAGCTCCCACCCCTTGTGCACAGCAGCCGGTCTCCCATGCGTCAGGCAGAACCACCGGCATCCGTACTGATCGTCGGCGGCGGGGCCGCGGGCGAGGCAGCAGCAGCGACATTGCGCTTCTGCGATTATCGCGGTCCTGTGACGCTGGTAAGCGCCGAAGACAATCTGCCCTGTGACCGGCCCAATCTGTCCAAGGACTACCTGGCCGGTACGGCACCGGAGGAGTGGCTGCCATTGCGTTCCGAGAGCTTTTACCGGGAAAAACGCATCACACTGCTGCGCAATCTGCGCGCCACTTCCATTGATGTGGTACAGCGCAAACTGCGTCTCGAAGATGGCCGTGAACTCGGCTATGCCGCACTGCTGCTGGCCACCGGTGCCGAACCAATCCGCCTGACGCTGCCGGGTGCAGACCTGCCGCATGTCCATTATCTGCGCTCGGTGTCCGACAGCCGTTCCATTATCGCGGCTATAGAACAAGGTGCACGTCGTGCGGTCGTCATCGGTGCGAGCTTCATCGGTCTGGAAGTGGCCGCTTCGCTGCGCACACGCGGCGCGGAAGTGCAGGTGGTGGCGCCGGAAGCGCGCCCCATGGAACGTATCTTCGGTCCCCGTCTCGGCGATTTCATTCGTGCGTTGCATGAATCGAAAGGCGTGGTGTTTCATCTCGGCCAGAGCGTAACTGCCATCCGGCCGGAACAGGTGATGCTCAAGGATGGAGGGCAACTGGCAGCGGATTTGGTGGTAGTGGGTGTCGGCGTGCGGCCGCTTACCGCACTGGCGGAACAGGCGGGTCTGAATATTGACCGTGGTGTGCTCGTGAATGAGTACCTGGAGACCAGTGTGCCGGGAATCTATGCCGCGGGAGATATTGCGCGCTGGCCGGATGCGATGAGCGGCCTGCCCATCCGTGTGGAACACTGGGCGGTGGCGCAGCATCAGGGCCAGGTGGCAGCACGCAATATACTCGGTTACCGCGAGCGTTACACCGCCGTACCGTTTTTCTGGAGCCAGCATTACGACATCAGTCTCAACTACGTGGGGCATGCGGAGCAGTGGGACAGTGTTGACATGCAGGGTGATCCGGAAAAATCTGATTGCGCCTTCACCTACAAGCAGGCCGGGCGTGTGCTCGCCTTGGCGACCATATTCCGTGATCGCCACAGCCTGGAAATGGAAGTACGCATGGAACAACTGGCAGCGGACGCATAATATATTTTCCTGAAGGGGTTTTACGTGACGGTATGAGATACTTAAAATTCCGGCTTTAACAGATTGTTTCAATCGCTACCCGGCGCCAAGGAGATTTCGATGTTGCCTCGCCTTCCGCATGCTCCATGGATTTTCGTCTTCATTGCTGCTGTTGCTTTATGCGGTGCCACAGGTTATGCGCAGCAGTCCAGTCAAAGTTTCACCATGCGGCAGGTTTTGGGCTATCCCTACCCATCCGACCTGATCTCTTTGCCGGATGGCAGCGCTATCGCCTGGGTTTTGAATGAGCGTGGTGTGCGCAACATCTGGGTCGCCCGTGGTCCGGATTACCGGCCGCGGCTGCTTACCCGCTACACCCGGGATGATGGACAGGAGCTTACCAATCTGAGCTTCTCGCGCAATGGCAAATACCTCATCTATGTGCGTGGCGGCGATCACGATGCCAACTGGCCGGAGGCACTGCAGCCGGATCCGGATTCGAGTCCGATTCAGCCACACATGCAGGTCTGGGCGGTATCGTTGACAACCGGTGAACCGCGGGTGCTGGGGGAGGGCGATACGCCGGTGATTTCACCCGCTGGCAAGCGCGTGGCGTTTATTCATTACCCTGAGCAGTCCGTGTGGTGGGCGCCCATAGACGGCAGCCAGAAGGCGCAGCGGCTGTTTTTCGATCGCGGGCAGGCGTCAGATCTGCAATGGTCACCGGACGGCAAGGCGCTGGCGTTTGTTTCCGGCCGCGGCGACCACAGCTTTATCGGAATATATCGCGATGACAGCAGGCCGATCGAGTATCTGGCTCCGTCCACCTCGAATGACATCGAGCCGCGCTGGTCGCCGCACGGCGCGCGCATCGCCTTTGTGCGCCTGCCGGGAAACGGCGGGCCGCCCCAGTCCATCCTGGAGTGGCACCGGCTGCCCTGGTCCATCTGGGTGGCGGATGTGCACACCGGCAAAGGTGCGCGTATTTGGCGGAGCCCGGACACGTTGCGCGGCTCCTTCCCGCAACAGGGGGGCGATGTGGGCCTGCACTGGGCAGCGGGGAACCAGTTGGTGTTCGTTTCCCAGATGGACAACTGGCCGCATCTTTATACGGTATCCGCCAGCGGCGGCGCGGCGCGGCTGCTTACTCCCGGCAGCTTCATGCTTGGGGATATGACGGTTACGCCGGACCGGAAATCCGTCATTTATACCGCCAACACCGGCACCACACCGGAAGATGGTGATCGCCGTCACCTGTACCGCGTATCGGTACCGGGCGGCGTACCGCAAGCCGTCACTTGGGGCGAGCATAGCCAGTGGAGCCCGGTGGTGACGGATAAAGGTCGGGTACTGGCGTTTATGGATGCGGGTCCCCGGCAACCGCCGCTGGTCATGCTCGGCCAATGGCGGCGGCATGCATGGCACACGCTGGACCGCGACCAGTTGCCGAATGATTTTCCGACGACAGAACTAGTGGTGCCGAAAGAGGTGACTTTCCGCGCCAGTGACGGCTGGCTGATCCACGGTCAGGTGTTTGAAAAGAATAACGGCGCCGGGGAAAAACCGGCCATCATTTTTGTGCACGGCGGGCCGATGAGGCAGATGCTGGTGACGTGGCAAACCATGGACTATTACAGCAATGCCTACGCCGTAAACCAGTATCTCGCCAATCATGGCTTCATCGTGCTGTCCGTCAATTATCGCCTGAGTACCGGTTACGGCCATGATTTCCATTATCCGGCCCATTGGGGGCCCACCGGTGCCTCGGAGTACAAGGATGTACTCGCGGGAGCACACTTCCTGCAAAGGGATGCGCAGGTGGATGCCAGGCGCATTGGTATATGGGGCGGTTCCTACGGTGGCTATCTCACGGCACTGGCACTGGCACGCAACTCCGATATATTCAAGGCCGGCGTGGATTTTCACGGTGTGCATGACTGGTCCATGTTCATCAACGACTGGTTTGGGAAGCCCATACGGCGCTACCAGATGCCCGATATGAAGAAAATCATGCGCATCGCCTGGGAATCTTCGCCGGATTCGGAGATCGCCAAATGGAAATCGCCGGTACTGCTCATCCAGGGCGATGATGACCGCAACGTGCATTTCCACCAGATGGTGGACCTGGTACGGCGTTTGCAGTTACGGCACGTGCCGTATCAGGAAATCGTGATTCCCAACGAAATACACGGCTTCCTGCGTTATCACTCCTGGCTGGTATCGGATCAGGCGACGGTGAGGTTTTTCGCACAGCAGCTTCTGCATAAAAGAGCTGGGCGGCGCGTGGAATTGCCTCACACTCCATGACGAGCAGCGTTGCCGTTATCGGTGCAGGGCTGATCGGCACCACCACCGCCTGGTATCTTGCCGAGCGCGGCTTTGATGTCACGGTGCTGGACCGACGCGAAGGTCCTGCCCTGGAAACCAGTTATGCCAACGGCGGGCTGTTGACCCCCAGCGAAGCCGATCCCTGGAATGCGCCGGGCACATTGGGGCGTCTGCTGCGCTGGCTGGGACGGGAAGACTCGCCGTTGCTGCTGCGCCCCGCGGCGCTTCCCGGAATGCTGAGGTGGGGGATTGATTTTTTGCGCGCCTCGCGCCCAGTGCCGCACCGGCATTCCACGGAAGCCATTTTGCGGCTGGCTCTCTATAGCATCCATGCACTGAACGAGCTCAGGCACCAGCTGAATCTTGATTATGCTGCTCTCAGCAACGGCACGGTTAAGATATTCCGGGATTACCGCGCGCTGGAACAATCGCTGGAACTGGCGGAAGCACTGCGGCCATTGGGCTTGGAATCGCACCCGCTGAAACCCAGTGCCGCAGCCGCACTTGAACCATTACTGAGCGTTATTGCGGACCAATTAGCGGGAGCTATCCACTACCCGGCCGATCAAAGTGGTGATGCGCATCTGTTCACCCTGGAGATGGCGAAGCATGCGGCGACGGCCGGAGTGAAATTTCGCTTCAATACCAGCGTGCAGGCCATACACGCGGATGGTGCGCATATCGGGGGCCTGATAACACAGCAAGATGAAATCCATGCTGACATTTACGTTCTGGCCGCCGGCAGTTACACTCCGCTGCTGGTACGTCCCCTGAAACTGCGGCTTCCGATCTACCCGGTCAAGGGATATTCGGTAACCATCGTGCCGGCCCAGGGTTATTCCCTGCGGGTACCGGTGGTGGACTCCGAGCAGAAGCTCGTGCTGACCCCGCTGGGCGACCGTTTGCGCATCGCCGGTACTGCCGAGTTCAATGGTTATGACATCACGCTCAACACCGCTCGCAGCGGCAGCATCCTTCGCCAAGCCATGGCCATTCTTCCCGGGCTTGCCGGACCGGTAGGGCAGGGTGGAGCAATCTCCTGGACCGGATTGCGCCCCATGACCTGTGATGGTCCACCTGTCTTGGGGGGAACCCCTTATGGCAACCTTTTCTTCAACACCGGACACGGTCCGCTGGGCTGGACGTTGTGTGCGGGTTCGGCACGCATCGTGGCGGATGCCATTGCAGGCAGGACTCCGGATATTGATCCCGGTGCCTACCGCTTCTCCCGTTTCATGCGCTGATGACGCGCATTGAATATCTACAGTTATAACGCTGATCAAGGCAAGCTTTATTTCGTGTTAAGCTTTCCACTGCGCATCGCCTATGCATTCCGGGCCGAAAAATTGAGCACAGAACATGCGATATAAAGTTGATGCAGGCGACTTGAGAGTGGGCATGTACGTGGCGGAACTCGACAGACCATGGTTGGGTACCCCATTTCTTTTCCAGGGGTTTCTGATTGAATCCAGAGAGGATCTGGAACAGCTCAAAGCCATTTGTGTTTATGTTCTCGTGGATGAACTGAAATCCCAAGTCACGGTTGCGGGAGTGGGTAAACCGGTTGACGACAATGCAGCGGAGGCATCCGGAAAGCCACCCGTGCCAGGGAAACCGGCACATCCGCCCGCATTGGCTGATAATGCCAACCGTTTAACTACCACGCATGCCACCGCCCAACAGAGTGTCGGACAGCTGCTCTCCAATGCCAAAGAGGGCGGCAGTATAGATATCAGTGAATCAAAGACCATCGTTGAGCGGCTGGTGCGCCAATCCGCCAACCTGAACGTAATAATGCAGCTCGCCAATATAAGGCAGAAGCATGATTGGAATACCACGCATGCGCTGAATACGGCGATTTTTGCCATTGCTTTTGCACGTCATCTCGGCCACTCCGAGGACAGGCTGCGTTTGATTGGTCTTGGAGCAATTCTGCATGACATCGGTAAAACCCGTGTACCTGCCGAAATCCTCAACAAACCGGGCAAACTCACGGATGCCGAATCGGCAGTTCTGAAGCGTCACCCTGCTGACGGCTATGAAATGCTCAAGAATTCCTCCAATGTTCCTGACGAGGTATTGGAGATCATTCGCTGCCATCATGAGCGTATCAACGGCAGCGGATATCCACACGGTTTGCGGGGTGACGAACTGCCGGTTTCAGTATGTATCACGGCTGTAGCAGATGCCTATGAAACGCTCACAGCCGATAAGCCATATCAGGCTGCGATCATGCCAGTTGATGCGCTACAGCGTTTACGCGCCTCGGGTGCAGAGGAATTCGGGCAAGAGCTGATACAAGAGTTTGTCCGTTTCATCGGACTTTATCCCATCGGTAGCCTGGTTAAACTGAATTCCGGAGAAATCGCCGTTGTTATATCTTCGGACCCCAAAAAACGGCTGCGGCCCATGATCATGATGATTCGAGACGGGCAGGGTATGAATGTCCACCCGCGCAGGCTTATTAATCTGGCGGCACTACCTGAAGAAAAACTATCAATCAATACAATAATTGACCCAAAGCAGCATGGCCTTGATATCTCCATGCTGCTGGCGGAGGCACTGAACCATTGAGCTTGAATACTGCTTTCATATTTGTCCAAAGTTCTTGTTATGCGCCAACCATACGTACAGAACAGGGTGACAGACTATGCGGCTGAATTTCAGTCAACGTGAGACCGCCTATGGGGCAATCCGCATCCTGTTCGGACTGGTATGCGCGACAAATGTACTTCTCCAGACTAACCCGGCCTATATCGAACATTTCCTGGGGAGCTTTGCGGCGGACTGGGTCAGCGGTCAGCCCCACTGGCTGACAGCCTACGGTCATTGGATGGCCGCCGGAGTGGCTGCTCTGGGTCCGGCTGCGGTGGCATGGGGGAGCGTGGTGATAGACGGTTTGCTGGCCGCCTCGCTGCTCAGCGGCATTGGGCTGCGGTATCTCGCATGGTTCGGAATTGTGTATAACCTCTGGTTATGGTCCACCGTCGGCGGCCTGGGCGGCCCCTACACTGCGGGGGCAACGGATCCGGGCACCGCTATCGCTTACGCGCTCGTGTTTGTTTTCGTGATAGCCACCCGGGCATGGGAAGGTCTCAGCCTGCATAAAGGTACCCTTGTTCAAGGCGATTCAGCACGGGCCTTGAATACGGCACGCATCCTCTTCGGAATGCTCTGGGCATTTGACGCTTTCTGGAAGTGGCAGCCGTATTTCCTCGAACACGCGCTGCTCTATCTGCAGCAGGCACAAGCCGGTCAACCTGCATGGGCGGCGTCCTACATAGGATGGTTTCTTGCGGCGTTTGGAGTGATCGGACCATTCGTTTTCGGTATCTTCGCCGCAGTGTGCGAAACGGCAATCGCTCTATCCCTGCTGACCGGCCGCTTCCTGCGCTGGATGCTGCCGTTCGGGATCATCTACAGCCTGGGGCTCTGGACCACCGCCGAAGGATGGGGCGGGCCTTATGGCGCCGGCTTCACAGGCAACAAAGGTGATGTACTCGGAACCATCAATATTTATCTGTTCGCATTTTTCTTTCTGTTGGCATCCTGCATGCTTCCTTCACGTCTGGCCGTAAGGGATGCATCGCCACCACGCCCGGTGCCATAAATAGGACTGCGACCTGAGCCAGAACACGATCTCCACGCTCAAGAACTACACCGACCGGGGCTATACCGACCAGGAGCAGCTCGACAACCTGAGCCTGGTGGACCTGAACGGCCGGGTCTATGACCCGACCATCAGGAGGATCAATGGGGTCAGACTCGATTGATTGATGAGATATTGTTAGTGTAGACCGCGATATTAGCCAGGGAGTGGCTGCAATGGCGCGATTACCACGATTTGTATTGCTCGGACACCCGCAGCATGTCATCCAGCGGGGAAACAACCGGCAGGAGTGTTTTTGTGATACTTCGGACTACCGGTTCTACCTGGACAAACTGCACGCGGCGTCGGTAAAACATGCTTGCGAAATCCATGCCTATGTTTTGATGACGAACCATGTTCATCTTCTGGTGACGCCGCGGCGTGAAGATGCGATCGGCAAGATGATGCAAACCTTGGGGCGATATTACGTCCAGTATTACAACTACTGTTATAAGCGCACTGGCACGTTGTGGGAGGGTCGGTATAAAGCCACACTGATTGACAGCGAAACCTACCTCTTGACCTGCATGCGTTATATCGAACTCAATCCGGTACGGGCGAATCACATGGCAGAGCATCCCGCTCAGTACCCGTGGTCTAGTTATCGGCATAATGCTCTAGGGCGGGAAGATCGGTTGGTGACGCCGCATCTGGAATACCAGCGCTTGGGGAAAACCTGGGAAGAGCAGCAAATCGCGTATCGGCAGTTGTTCCGAGCTAAAATGGCAGAAAGGACGCTGGATGAAATCCGGCAGGCCACCAACAAAGCTTGGGTACTGGGCAATGATCACTTTAAGCGTAGAATTGAAGCGCAGCTTAGACGCCGGGTTGAGCCCAAGGCCAGAGGCGGCGATCGCAAGTCTGCAGAACGTGGGATCAATCGAGTCTGACCCCATTGATTGGTGGAGGGAAAGACGACCGGTAACGGAAATAATGGGATGCAGGGTGCGCTTCCCGGGGTCACTGTCCAGCCAGGCAATGTTGCCATCGACCCTGCCGTGCTCGGTCTTCCCACCGGCGTGTCATCCACAAACCAGACGTTGGCCAACTACGCTTCACAGATCACGATCTCTTTTTCTCCACCGCCACCGCTCCCATCGGGGTTCCCCACTACCTTTACGGTAGGTGATGTCGTTGGCCCGGCGAGCGCCAGAGGGCAGAATCCGCCAATATTCGACATTAACGGACTTCCTGACCTGCAATCCCAGTACAACGTTACGGGTATACGCCAGGTAACTATTACCTTTCCTAGCTCTGCGCCTTTCACATGTAGTGGTAGCTGAGATAGGGAGACACACGATGCGTTACTTTCTGACTCTTTTGGCAGCTTTCCTAGGGGGACTGTTGGCCGCCTCGACGGCGACCCTCTCTGCGACACCTAATTCGGTCAAGCCCGCGCATATGGACTACTCAACTCAGGGCACAAGTGTGGTCTCACCCGACGGCAAGACCGAGATCACCGTCACTGGCGAGAAGAAATCACTTGGGGCGTGGGTGACAATCAACAAGCCCATGCAAGGGTGGTCCATACAAGTGTGGCCGATTGAGCGAGACGTCGATGTGCTCTGGGATCCAGACAGTCACGTTTTCGCCTTGACCGACAACAGATACGCTAACGAGTCCTACATCCTAATCATCGGTACGGAGTTTCACATGAATGGGCCAACGCTGGGTGTGCAGCGAGTAGACCTTACGCCGCTTCTCCGGCAAGCCTTTGCAAGCAGCGCTCGGCAATACTACCGGCAACACTACGGGACGACGGATTTCGATGACTCATATTCGTTCTACGCCAGGGCTCTTCTTTGGACCAGTAATGAACATCTGTTAGTGGGCGTATCTGCTATAACGAGTCTAGCATTGCCGCAACATGCACTCGGGGCAGCGCCCGGAGTAAAGGGGTGGAGCCTCGGATACCTGCTCGACGTACCACAAAGAAAGATTCTAGCGGTGCTCAACGAGAAGGCTGTACAGAAACAGTATGGGATCGATCTCTCCAAGAGCGCATTACGCAATTGACGTCGGATTCGAGGTGGTTTCGACTGCCACCACCACCGAGTACCGCCACAACATCATCGCCGACGGCGAGGTCATCGCGGTGCACACCATCGACCAGAGCGGCAACGCCTACACCGATTACCTGCACTATGACCAACTGGGGAGCGTGGATGCTATTACTGACGATCAGGGTACTGTGATTCAGAGCATGAGCTTTGATGCCTTCGGGCAAAGGCGCGACCCCAACAACTGGGACTATGATCTCAGCCAGAACACGATCTCCACCCTCAAGGCCTACACCGACCGGGGCTATACGGACCAGGAGCAGCTCGACAACCTGAGTCTGGTGGACCTGAACGGCCGGGTGTATGACCCGACGGTGGGGCGGTTTATCAGCGCCGATCCCACCGTCCCCGACCCATTCTACAGTCAGGCTTTCAACCGGTACAGCTACGTCTATAACAGCCCGCTGGAATACACGGATCCGAGCGGGCTCTGCCCAGCTAAAATGCTGTGTGAATGGTTTCCAACGGGACCCAACGGGTCTTATCAGGAATACACCGTTGGTGCATTGGGCGGTAGCGGAAACTATACACTGCTTCCCGCCATTGACAGTCTAGCCAATGACAATATTATTGCCAACAATATGGCAGCAGAAGTCGCGTCAATTGATATTGCAGTGGCGTCAACTTTCATAGCAGATAATTCCACTGGGATGACGACTCTTGCTGCGCCAGTCAGCACCGGCGGAATCGCTTCTGTGCCATCCGGTGGACTTGCAAGTTTACCTCCGCTTTCGCCTACGCAATGCGAATGCAACATTGGAGGGGACAATCAGGTAGGGAATTCAATGGCTGGTTGGCAGCTTTGTGGTGCAGGTTGCTTTGCGTTTGTCGGCATGGCGTCTACCCCGAGTTTCGATCCGCAGGAGCACTTTGATCCCATGTCCAGCCGGGATGCGCAACTGGCGGCCAGGCAGGCGGCGGCGACTCTACCGCGGGCACCAGGAGTGGGACCGATGCTTCCCGCCAGACCCATGCTGGGGACGATGGGGAGGCCGACGCCGGTTTGTGGCCCTTGCAGTCCCTATCGTTATACGCAACCGGGGGAGAGTTTTATACGTTATGAATCGAATAATCCAGCATTTAGCAAAGTAACCTCAGAAGGTGGTTTGGCACCCGACACTTATGCGGCACCAAGTGGCGAAGGATTGCTGCCACAGTCTTCGTTAAATGCGCAATATAATTTACCTTCACCGTGGGTTCTAAGAACAAACGCTTATGAAATTACTCCGCCAGCAGGCACGCCGATTATTGGCCCACGTCCGGTGGCAGGCGGCTTCGGAAATGAAGTAGTCTTCCCATTCGGCGCCCCGCCGGGCAGCGTGGGACCGGTTATGGAGACACCCGTTGATCCGCTTGTGGTCGAGCCGGTCATTGTTGAACCGCCCATTATCATTCCGCCATGAGGTAGAAAATGCTGCACCTTAGCGATAAATGGGGTCCTATCCTAGTATCTCAGCCGGAAAGTGGGATGGGATATTGGATTACTTCAGTTTTTCTGCGCGATGGCCGGAAAATTGATAATGTTACGATTGTGGGTGGCATAGTTACAGAAGTTGATGGAAAGCCAGAAATCCCTTTTACAGAGGAGGATATTGTTGACATCAGAGTGATGAATGTGCCGCGAAGGCACTGAGCATCGGATCGGTGAGCGCCCTGTGAAGTCCCGGAGTGCGGCCTCCGGCGCGGAATTCGTGCTGCCGCCTGCGTATTTCACCGCATGCCGGTCAGGGATTTCACCTGATGCCGGTCGCCGATTTCACCGCATGTCGGTCACCCAGTAGAGGGTAGGTCAGAAGAAGCAGGACAACCCGCTATCGTCGGTTTCTTTGCATTGAAGGAGACCGGCGATGGCCCAACCGAGGTTGTCCGTGCGTAAAGTACGCGAGATTTTGAGACTGCACCATGAACAGGCCTTGCCGGCGCGGCAGATTGCGGCCGGCGTGGGCTGCGCCCTGTCCACGGTGCAGGAGTGTCTGCGGCGAGCCGCTGCCGCGGGGGTCGGCTGGCCGTTGCCGGCACAGTGGGATGAGGCGGGTCTTGAGAGCCGACTGTATCCGCCCGCCATGCCGGCGGTGGATTACCCGCTGCCCGATTTTGCGAGGATCCAGGCCGAACTCGCCCAAAAGGGCGTTTTAGTTCAGTTCAGGGCCTATCTCGGCTTCCAAAACAGTCATATTGGAAGTCATATTGTTTATTTCTATAACGTATCGGCGGGCGAGCGCAAGTTCCCTGCCTTTTTACGTTAGGGAGGATGACCATGAGGAGATGGGACCGGCTATTGGATGCCTATATTGTAAGCGTCAATTTAACCACACCCTATCCAGCCTGCCAATGCGCCGTTAGCGTAGTCGCTTTCTCCAATCGGGGTAGTAGAGATGAAGCGACGGACACAGGCGGAATGGCGGGCGCTTTTTGACGCGCAGGCAAGCAGCGGGCTGACGGCGGCGGGTTTGTCAGTTTTCGCCTATATGGAGCCAAAGCATTTTCGGCGTAATGGAGCCAGGGGATTTTCGGCATAAAGGCGCCAGGCTGAGAGGGTAATCGGGACTCGAACGATCCGTAATGGGCTAGGCTCGCGGCTTTTTGCCGGGAGCCGCCATGAGCAATCGGAGGTTCGAGATGTATCAGTACCGACAGATTCTGGTGCGCATGCGCCAGGGGGATACCGACCGGGAGATCGCGCGGGCGCGACTGATGGGCCGGCGCAAGCTTGCGACCGTGCGTGCGCGTGCCATCGCCTTGGGCTGGCTGCAGAGCGCGACCGCGTTGCCCGACGACGCGCGCTTGGCCGAGACGTTCGGTCAGACAGCTCCACGGGCGAGCAGTGTTTCTTCGCTCGCCCCGTGGCGAGAGCAGATCCAGCAATGGCACGGCGCGGGCGTCCAGGGCACCACCATTCACGCGGCGCTCGTGCGCGAGCGCGGCTACACGGGCAGCTACTCCTCGGTGTATCGGATGCTGCGCCGGCTTTCGGCCGCGGCCGTACCCGAGGTGCCCCTGCGGCTCACCTTTGAGCCGGGCGAGGCCGTCCAGGTCGATTTCGGCGCCGGCCCCCTGCTTACCGACGTCATGACCGGGGAGCAGTTCAAGACCTGGTTCTTCGTGATGACGTTGTGCTACTCGCGCCATCAGTACGTCGAGTGGGTGCGCGACCAAACGGTCGCCACCTGGCTCGCCTGCCATCGGCACGCGTTCGCGTGGTTCGGCGGGGTGGTGCGGCGCGTGATTATCGACAACGCGAAGTGCGCCATCGTACGCGCCTGTCGCTACGACCCGGCGGTGCAGCGGGCGTACGCCGAGTGTGCCGAGGGCTACGGCTTCAAAATCGATGCCTGTCCACCGCGCGATCCTCAGAAAAAGGGCATCGTCGAGTCCGGCGTCAAGTACGTCAAACGCCACTTTCTGCCGCTACGCACCTTCCGGGGTCTCGCCGATGCCAACCGCCAGGCCCAAGACTGGGTGATGGGTGAAGCAGGCAATCGGGTCCACGGCACGACCCGTGAGCGGCCCCTCACGCAGTTCACCGAGATCGAGCGCTCGCTCCTCGCCCCGCTCCCGGATGTGCCGCCGGTGCTGGCCACGTGGGCGCAGGTCAAAGTGCACCGTGATGCGCATGTGCAGTTCCAACGCTGCTACTACTCGGTGCCCTTCCGTTTGGCCGGCCAGTCGCTGTGGCTGAAGGCCACCGACAACACCGTGACGCTGTATCGCGAGCAGCAAGTGGTCGCCCAGCATGTGCGGCTGCTGCGTCCGGGTGCGCGCCACACCGTTGACGACCACCTGCCGCCCGCCGCCTTGGCCTGGCACCTGCACGACACGCAGTGGTGTTTACACGAAGCCGAACGCATCGGCCCGTCGTGTCTGGCGCTCGTGACCGCGCTCTTTGCCGATCGGGTTCTGGTCCGATTGCGTGCCGTGCAGGGCGTGCTGCGCTTGGCCCATGCCTTTGGCCGCGCGCGCCTCGAGGCGGCCTGCGCCCGCGCCTTGCATTTCGGCACGCCGAGCTATCACGCCGTGAAGGCCATCCTCACCAAAGGGCTTGATCAGCAACCGCTCACCGCGCCGACCGCCGTTCCCGCCGCCCGCACCTACACCGAGGGCGGCCGATTCTGCCGTGATCCCCATACCCTGTTAACCCACTGAAAGGAGCGTTCCCTTATGCATCCGAACCCCGAACTCACTCCACTGCTCAAGCAGCTGCGGCTCTCCGGGATCCTCGATTCACTCGAGGTCCGCAACCGCGAAGCCATCGACCGCAAACTCGCCTATACCGACTTCCTGAATCTGCTTATTCAGGATGAGGTCGCGCGCCGCGATCAAAAACGGCTCGCCCTGCGTCTGCATCGCGCGAACTTCCGTTCCCATAAAACGCTGGAAGCCTTCGACTTCGAGCGACTGCCCACTCTCAATCGCGCGCTCATCCACGATCTCGCCACCTGTCGCTTCGTTGCCGAGAAGGTCGCCGTGCTCATCTGCGGTCCTTGCGGCACCGGCAAAAGTCACCTCGCCCAAGCCCTCGGCCACTGCGCCGTGCGCCAGGGCCTCGATGTGCTGTTCACCTCCCAGTCGCAATTGCTCGCGAGTCTCAACGCCGCCCGTGCCACCGGTACCTTCGAGCGCCGCTTCCAGCAGCTCGTGCACGTAAGCGTATTGATCATCGACGACTTCGGACTCAAGCCCCTGCGCCCACCCGAGGATGAGGACTTCCATGAACTCGTCGCCGAACGCTACGAGCAAACCGCCACGGTACTCACCAGCAACCTCGATTTCAGCGAATGGGGCGACGCTTTCCCAACCAACAAGATGCTCGGCGCGGCCACCTTGGACCGCCTGCGTCACGGCGCCTACCGCGTCATCCTCGATGGCGACAGCTACCGTGCTCCCAAACCGCTGCCCGAATCCACCCCACCAGCACTTGCCAAAGGAGCAAAAACCTTGCAATCTTAACGCGAGTTCAAGTCCCGTTTATTCGCCCATTCCGCTGGCGCCATTACGCCGAAAAGCACCGGCGCCATTAACCCGAAAATTGACAGCGCCTGTTCATTACCCCCCTCGCCGCGATAGACGCCCGTAGCGGCATTCAACATCGCGCCGCTGCCCAGACACACGATGCCCACCAGCCGGCACAGCGGGAAACCCAGGCCAGGCTTCTGGCT
>JAJYUH010000007.1 GCA_021792635.1 Natronospirales bacterium
ATGACATGATACGTCCGCTGCGCATTGAATACCCCGGCGCGTTGTACCACGTCACCGCCCGGGGCGATGCGCGGTAGCGTATCTACACCGATGCTCAAGACTTCCGCGCGTTCCTGGACCTGCTGGGCAAGCTGAGTGAGCGGTATCACTGGCTGTGTCATGGCTACTGTCTCATGAGCAATCATTATCACCTGCTGCTGGAAACCCCGGAGGGCAACTTGGCCGCTGCCCGCGATGGTTTTCTTAAACCGTCAATTTTCTCAGTAGTGGAATTGCCGCGGTGGCCGCGATTGCGCAGACAAGCGCCGCTATTCCCAGCCCGAAGAATAATCGTATGTAAATCGGCAAGCTTTCCACTGAGCCCATGCCCGCGTTCACATGGGCCAGACCGGCGATCGCCCCGCCGGCATACAGGCTGACGCCCATGGCCAGGAACCACGCGCCCATGATAATGCCGCGCGAGCGTTCCGGGACCAGTTGCGACACCATGGAAAAACCGAGCGCGCTGATCAGAAGTTCGCCGAGCGACTGGGCGGCATAGCCGGCAACCAACCACCACGGGGATACGATACCGGCGCGCGCGCTGAAACCACCGGCCACATACAGGAAAAACGCCAGGGCCAGTAAATACAGGCCAGCCGCGTATTTGGTTGCGATCGAGAAATCTCCGCGGGCAGTGCGGTTCATGCGCTGGTAGAACCAGGCCAATGGCACCGCCAGCACCACCAGCCAGAACTGGTTGAGATCCTGAAACTGCGCGGGCGCCACCGGCACTCCCACGAGTTCGTGCTTGACATTGCGCAACGCGAACAGCGTAAGCGAGGTGTAGATCTGCTGGTTATAGATGGCCCAGATGGCCGATATGAGCGTGAAAATCATGCACGCAATGACGCGCTTACGCTGGTGCTGTTCGCCGGTTATCAGCAGGTGGGTGAAGATACCAATCATCAGGAACAGAAACAGACCAACGACACTGAGCGCCACGGCATGATGTCCGATGGTTTCCGCAAGCAGGTAAGCGATGACCAGTGAGGCAGCAACCACCATGCCAAGCTTGTACCAGCTTAGTTTCCGGAAATCCGGGGCTGTGCCATAAGGGCGCAGGTAGCGCCGGAATGCCCCGTAATTGAGCAGCCCCAGCGTCAGACCGATGGCGCTCAGGCCAAAGGCCAGATGCCAGCTGTCGAAATGCAGCGCTCCGAGTGTGATGCTCCAGCCGGGATGATCCTTGATCCAGGGCGTTAGCAGGATCGAGACAAACGAGCCGATATTCAAGGACATGTAATAGAGTGTAAACAGGATATCGAGCCGCGAGTGATCGCCCTCGTAAAGGCGTGACGCCAGGTTGTTCGGGTTGACCTTGAACAGCCCGTTGCCCAAAGCGATCAGCCCCATGGCCGGAAAGAACGTGGTGCTCAGAGGAACTGACAGCAGCAGATAGCCCAGACCCAAAGTGATCGCTCCCAGCACCAGAGTGCGCCGCGCGCCCAAGACGCGATCCCCCACGTAGCCGCCCAGCATCGGCATGGCATAAACCAGCGCGGAAAACGCCCCCCAGATGAGGTCCGCCCGGGTATCGCCCATGCCCAAGTGCTGCACCATGTAGAGCACCATGAGTGAAGCCATGCCGTAGTAGCCGAAGCGTTCCCAGATCTCGATGCAGAACAGCACCAGGAAGGCTTTGCGCGGGTGCCGGCGATTTATGGCATCAGGATGCGTCATCTATAATCAACCTTTATCGGGCGCTGGGGTATTTGATGAGGTTTGCGACCTGGTTATTGGTTCCAGGGTTTTGCCGGAGGCAGTCTCGTGAAGATCCGCGATATGAACTGGATGCAGGTGGAAGAGTATCTCAAAAAGGATAACCGCGCCGTGCTGCCGATCGGCAGCACGGAACAACACGCCCAGTTAAGCCTTTGCGTGGACCATATTCTTTCCGAACGGGTGGCAGTGGAGGCCGCGGAACCCCTGAACGTGCCGGTATTCCCCGGTGTGCCGTACGGCATCACCCCCTATTTCATGGGCTATCCAGGCACCATCAGTTTGACACCGGATACCTACCTCCGCCTGATCCGCGACATCCTGGACAGTCTCGCGGTCCACGGATTCAGGCGCATCGTGCTTGTCAACGGCCACGGCGGCAACGCGCCGGTCGAATCCCTGATTGCCGAATGGCGCGGTGCGCATCCGGGTGTGGCGGTGAAGTTTCACAACTGGTGGAAAGCGCCCGCCACCTGGGGAAAGGTGCGGGAGATTGATCCACTGGCTTCGCACGCCTCGTGGATGGAAAACTTTCCGTGGACGCGGCTCGACGGTGTGCGCTACCCGTCGGCACGGAAACCCCTGCTGGATGCCGCGCGCATCCGCGCTTTAACTCCCGCTGAGGCCAGACGCTATCTGGGCGACGGGAATTTTGGCGGATATTATCAGCGTCCGGATGAAGACGTGCTGGCCGTGTGGCGTGCGGGAGTGGAAGAAACGCGCGCAGTCATCGCACGGGACTGGCCCTAACGGTCATTGAATGGCGTACCGCGGTTCCATTCATCAGCCGTCAGGCAGATCAATCCGCAAGTCTCACCAGCAATCCCTTGGCGATGTAGCCGTGCAGGTGGCCGACGCCGCGCACCGCGTGCAGCAGACCGATCAGCAGCAGAATTCCGGCAATCACGCAAAACGGCCAGAAGAACCAGGAAAATACGATGGGGCCGTTCAGGTAGATGATGCCATCCCAGATCTTTGACAGGGGCGCAAGGATCAACGCCAGCGCCACCGCCAGCCAAGTGATAATCAAGACGAAATACAAAAGGCCGAGGGGAAGTTGCAGCACCATATAGAACAGCGTAGACCAGGTACGTCCATCGGTCAGGAGTTCCTTGATGCGGGTGAATAGTGGTACGGAACCGCCGGGATGGGGCGGGCGGCGCGGCATGCGCACCCCCAGCAGCGATTCCACGATGCGGCCTTCCACCAGCGACAACATGCGCACGCTGCCAAGAAACAGCAGAAAGAATGGAATGCCGATGATGAGCGACGACATGGCAAAGGACATCAGCGAACCGGCCATCGCCCAGGTAAAGTAGAAAATGCCGGTAAACAGCGCCAGCAGCAGGTAAAACAATGAAGTGTAGGCGCGCGGATCCGACAGTACACCGAAGAATCTGCCCGGGAGTGAACGGTGTTTCGGCGGGCGCGGCGTCCGCAGTGCCGCCTGCACCTTGACTTCGGTGGTGCGGTAAGCCTCGGCCACTTCTTCGGGTGCACCGTAGCTGGTGGCAATGGCCGCCAGTACTTGCTCCTCGCTCTTGTCCGGATGCTCGTGCAGTTCACCGCGCAGGTATTCCTCCGCATCGTAGAGCGCGTCCTGGATGAGCGCCGGATCAGCACCGCTCAGGGCGGCGCGCAACTGATCGAGATAATCCTGAATGCTGCGGGGTACGGCGTTAGTCATGGCGGCTGTCCTTCATAATGGCTTCCACAAAATCCCGGGTGCTGATCCAGGCATCTTTCCAGCGGCTCAGCACCGCACGGCCGGTGTTGGTGATGGTGTAATAGCGGCGCGGCGGGCCTGCGACCGAGGGTTCCACGTAGCTATCCAGCAGACCCGCGGCGGACAGCGAGCGCAGCACCGGGTAAAGAGTGCCCTGTTTCATGATGCCGTTTCCGCCATCGTTCTTTTCCAGGTGCTTGGCGATCTGATACCCGTATTGCGGTTCCTGGGCCTCCGCCAGCGTGGCCAGCAGTACCAGGGCCACGATGCCGGCATTGAGTTCCTTCTGAAACTTGCGCAAATGACTGTTTTCGTCGTTCACTTGGCCCTTATCAGGTATGCAGTACTGGTAAATAATCTATATTATTAAGTTAATAATAGTCAAGCACATAACCCCCTGGACGGACTGAAAATCAGGAGGTCGGCCAGCCGTAACGTTTCAAGTTGACCCGCCCCTTCGGATCAAAACGGATACCTTCCGCCTCAAGGTGGCGACGCTGGCTGCCTGCGCCGTCCCCGTGTTTACGGGTACTGATTTCGCCCTTGTGGTTGATGACCCGCTGCCAAGGCACGGACGAGCCCGGCGGCAGGGCCGCCATGGCATAACCCACCTGCCGTGCACCGCAGCCGCCCGCCAGCCTGGCGATGCGCCCGTAGGTACTGACCCGACCGCGGGGAATCCGGCGCACCTGGGCATAGACACGCGCATACAGGGAGTCCGATGCAGAATCAGTTCTTGCGGGCTTGTTCGCCGCAGAGAATGTAGTCCTTGCCATTTTCAGAAACATACCGGCAATGATAATGAGCTCGATCCAGCGGCCGGAAAGCCTCCCGGTAGGGATAAACCGGCGGGGGTCCGTAAGGGGGCTGGTATTGGGATTGATGCATGAGTTGCAGGCTCATCCAGTCCCGGTATAGGCGCATATCTTCCAGGTCCATGCGGCACGAGACATAGCGCGGTTGCGGATACTGCCAGCCGCGTGCCTGACAGGTCTGATCATCCCGGAGGGCGAGATTCAGCCGGCGCGCGTGCTCTTGGCCGGCGAGGATTGCGCAGCCCGCAAGCAGTACTGTCACCAGTGTCACCAGGATCGGTTTCAAAGCGTCATCCGTCCAAGGACCCAAGTCATGCAAGGTTAATCCTGCCGCGCGCCGGCGGCTATACCGGCCGGCTGTATTTTTATCATCAGGTGCCGCCGCGTCAGCGAGCCTTGGCTGGGTATGCCGGATTGCGGATTGTCACCGGGAAAGTCGCGCAACCGCGGCAGTGAATGCGCATACATCATGTAAAAAAGCGGCCCGCAAGGCGGGCCGCAGTCTGGAGTTCCCGGGAGGCGTTTTATTTCATGACCACCGCCAGGCGGGTAGCAGTAAATATGCCCGTGGCATTGTTGTATTGCCCCACTCCGAAGACCCCGTAGGTCACCGCACCTGCACTGAGCCGTCCGGTGAGATCGGTGACGAAGTCCGCGAAGATGAGGTGTATCGTCACTACCCCGCTCTGCCGGATGACGAACACCCCGCCGTTCGTATTGGCTACCAGGGTGGGCGCGGTTCCCGCCGTGAGCGTGGTGATCACCGGCCCCTGGCGCACCACATGCACGCTGCCGGGGTTGCTGAGGTTCACCACCAGGCCGGTCGAATTGAGGGTGGTGAAGGGTGCGGTGCTGCCGCCCACCGAGATCCAACCGACAGCAAGCAGCGCATTGGCGTTGGCGAAATCCGCCACCGAGTCCGCATTGAAGTCCGGCGGGGCGCTGCCATAGGGCGACACGAACCCATCCACATCCACCGGATCACTGGGGTTGATGGTGGCAAGCGGCAGGTTGCCGGTATCCACCAGATAACTCAGCGGATTGCTGCCGGTGCCGGCGAAATTGAACAGGCTGACCGCCCGCCCGTCAAACGACAGCACATTCACATTGAGACTGCCGCTGGCCGTGCTGTTTACCGTGGCGCCTACGCGGGTATGCTTCAGCAGGGCAAAGCCGCCACTGCCGTTGCTGCCGGTGGCATCCAGGGTGAGCGAGCCCGGGCTGGTGTTGGTCAATGTGCCGAGAAACAGCATGTGCTGGCCGACGGAGATGTCATTGACGGTGGCCGTCATGCCGGGGTCACCGACCTCGCGCACCCTGGTATTCGGGCCCACATTCACGGTCACATTATCGTTGAATACCGCCGAACCCTGGGCGCGGATCAGCGTGGCGCCGCGCACCGTGAAGCTGGTGCCGCCGCCGTTCACCGCCGTCACCACGCCTTCCACCGCGTCCAGTGTACCGCCGGGAACGCTGCTGCCGGCGTTCACTTCCGTGGCCACGTACTGGTGCTGGCTGAAATTGTAGGTGCCCTGGGCCACCACCGCGGTACCGGCACCGGCGCTTTGCAATGCCTGCAGTCCCTGACTGCCGAGATAACCCTGGCCATTGATCAGGAAGGTGGTGTTGGAAGTGATGTACACGCGGTTGGCGCCGAAGTCGCCGCCGGCGTTATAGAACGGTCGCAGGCCGATGGTGTAGTAGGAACCGCCGGTGTTGACGCTGGTCAGCGGGCCGCGTACCCGCAGGTTCTTGCCGATATTGGCGTCCACCTGGGCATAGAGCACCGGCGATACGGCTACGGTATCATTGCCGAGATTCACCTGGTTGGAGGCGTTCAGGTCGAAGTCCAGGCTGAACAATTGCGGTACGCCCGGGACCAGCAGCAACGGTCCATGACCTGACAGGTTCACTTGCACCGTCAGGGTGGCGATGGGATTACCACTCGCATCCACCGGCGACACTTTCACGGCGCTGCCGTTGTTTTCCACCTCGATGTCCGCATTGCTGTAGTCGAGTGTCATGCTGGCACTGGTATAGGTGCCGGGCGGCACGCTGCCGAGGGTGAAGAACTCGGCGATATCGGTGTACTGCGCAAAGTCCACGGTAGTGGTATTGGGCAGCACCTGAACCACCGTGCCGTCCGCCCGCACCAGCGTCAGGGAGGTTACGTTGACGGTATAGGT
The DNA here is from genome assembly GCA_021792635.1 of Natronospirales bacterium. Lineage (GTDB taxonomy): Bacteria > Pseudomonadota > Gammaproteobacteria > Natronospirales > REEB76 > REEB76. The sequence continues at coordinate 6,489 of JAJYUH010000007.1, forward strand.
CAGAAAATCCCCGTTGGCATCCGTGAGGGTGGTACCGACACAGGCCTGTGGGTTTCCGGGCTGCGGGTTCGAGCAGTCGGTGGACGCCGTACCGGTGCCGCCCATGCTGCCGCTGTAACTGCCGGAACCGCCGCAACCGCTCAGGGCGAGGCCCAGGCAAAAGACGCCCAGAAATACCGCTTTTCCAAAGAATTTTCCTAAAGTGTTCATGCTGGTTCCCCGTGAGTGTGAAGTCATGGAGAGTAGCAACGGCGGAAACGCGGACGGGTTTACGTTGCGGGGAGCGGAGGCTGATTTGCCTGCCGGATTTGTGCACCGGGTCACACTTTGGGCTGCGGCGGCCCGTGGGCAACCGCCTACCCGCAGCCTCACTCCGGGGCTGGCCAAGCGCAAATTAAGTAAAGTAAGATGCGCCGGGGGAGCCTGAGGAATCCATCCTCAGGAGAGGGCGCCTCGCGGAACCCCTGTCTGTACGGGCTTGGCACCAGGAACTGGGCTTAGGAGTCGAGAGCGCGTGCCAATTACCACTACCATCATTCCGGAGATCGGTAACAGCCAGTTCGAACAGCAGGTCAAGGCTGAGCAAACCAATTTGCTGTTTCACTTCGGGCGCTGGATAGACATTTCCGCGGCTATCGGTGCCGTAGTGCTGTCACTGCTGTTCTGGGACCGGCTGAATCATGACCTGCTCAAAACCTGGACTATATATATGGTGGCGATCTGCACGATGCGTTTCGCCATCAGCTGGAACTTCCGGCGTTCCACCATTCCGGTGGAGAAGCACAAGTCATGGGAGCACGCCTATCTGGTGAGTACCCTGTTACTGGGCCTCGGTTGGGGTGTCGCCGGCGGACTGATTTTCCATTCTGATTCCATCATGTACGAGGCGTTCATCGCGCTCTTGCTCGCGGCCATGGCTGCTATCGCAGTACCCTTGTTTGCGGCGAACCTTCTGCACTATTTCGTGTTCCTGATCGTCACGCTGCTGCCGGTTATGCTGCGGCAATTCTATGAATTCACCAACGCAAGCCTCGTCATCGCCGGGGTATGTATGCTGGCGGGTATCCTGCTGGCGCTCACCGCCTACCGTGCCCACAAACAATTGCTCGAAGGCTTGCGCTTGCGCTTTTCCTATGCCGGCATTGTTGAGGAACTCACCAGTCATGTATCCGAGCGCACGCGTGTGGAAACGCAGCTGCGCCAGGGCGATGAGCGCATGCGGCGCCAGAGCGATTCCCTGCTGGAACTCGCCCGCGAATCCAGTATCGCCGCCGGTGATATCCGCGGCGCTCTCAAGACAATCACCGAAAAGGCGGCCAAGGCGATGCGCTGCCGGCGCATCAGCGTGTGGTTTCTGGATGATGCTGAAAGTGCATTGCGCTGCGTGCATGTTCTTGATGATGGCAAGCATGATACCGCGCTGCGGCATGTGATCGAACGTAGCCGCTGCCCGCCGCTTTTCGATGCCATGCGGGAAACGCGCACCTATGCCGTCGCCGATGCATCCAGCGATGCGCGCGCGGCCCCGATCATGGAAAGTTACCTCAAGCCCAACGGCATTACCGCCTTGCTGGGTGCGCCATTCCGGCAGGGATACCGGGTGCGCGGCATCATACTGCATGAATATACCGAGGGCTCACGTGAATGGACGCGTGACGAGGCCAGTTTCTCAAGCTCTCTGGCTGACTTCGTGGCCCTGGCCATGACCGCCTACGACCGCCGCCAGGCCGAAGAAAAACTGCGCCAGCTCGCCAATTACGACCGCCTCACCGGGTTGCCGAACCGGTCATTGTTCATGGACCGCATGGCACAGTCACTCACAAAAGCGCGCCGTGCCAAGCAGCGCGTGGCGCTGCTGTTCATTGATGTGGACCGTTTCAAGGGCATCAACGATTCGCTGGGCCACCAGGCCGGCGACCTGGTGTTGCGCACCATCGGCAAGCGACTTATCAACTGCGTGCGTTCCGCAGATACCGTTGCGCGGTTGGGCGGCGATGAGTTTACGGTGATAATCGAGGAGTGCGAGAGTGTCGAGATGATTACCAATGTGTGCGACCGTATCCTGGCCGCGGCCATGGAACCCATTCTGCTGGGGCAGACAGAAGCCAACCTGAGCTGCAGCATCGGCATCAGTCTGTTTCCCAACGACGGCAAAGACGTGGAATTACTGCTGCAGAATGCCGACAGCGCCATGTACAAGGCCAAGGACCATGGCCGCAACAACTACCAGTTTTTCACCCAGGATCTGCAAGCCAAGGCCATGATGCACCTGTCGCGGGAGAACGCGCTGCGCAAGGCTCTGCAACGCATGGAAATGGTGCTGCACTACCAGCCGCAGTTTGATGTGCGGATGGGCGGCGTAATCGGTGTCGAGGCGCTGGTACGCTGGCAGGATCCGGAATGGGGACTCATCTGGCCGTCGGAATTCATCCCGCTGGCGGAGGAAACCGGTTTGATTGTGCCGCTGGGCCAATGGGTGCTGCAGCAGGCCTGCCTGCAGGCCAAGCAGTGGCATGAAGCGATGGACGGCCGGCCGTTTCATATGGCCGTGAATCTGTCGGTACGGCAGTTTGCCGCCGAGAACCTGCTGGATTTTGTGCGTGAGGCGTTGAAGGAATCCGGCCTGTCGCCGGAGATACTGCAGTTGGAGATCACCGAAAGCATGGTGATGCGCGACATAGGCGCCAACGTCAAGCTGTTGAAGCAGCTCAAGGAACTGGGTGTGCGCATAGGTCTGGATGATTTCGGTACCGGCCATTCCTCGCTCATGTACCTGAAGCGCCTGCCGGTGGACGTGCTCAAGATCGACCGCGCTTTCGTGGAAGAGATCGCCAGCAGCAACTACGATACTGCCATTGCCCATTCCATCATTTCGCTGGCGGAGAGCCTCAAACTGGAGGTGATCGCCGAGGGCGTGGAAACGGTGCAGCAGATGGAGCGGCTCAAACAGGAAGGCTGCTACAAGATGCAGGGCTATCTCTTCAGCGCGCCGCTGGAGCAGGAGCAGTGTGACCGCCTGTTACGCGGCCAGCCGGACTTCGAGGTATAACGGCTGTCAGGTGACCGTTTGACCCTCAAATTCAAAGCGCATGGACAGGTCTATGGCGCATACATGCTTGGTAAGTGCGCCCACAGAAATATAGTTCACACCGGTTTCCGCCACGATTCGCAGTTGCGCCATATCTATGCCGCCGGAGGCCTCCAGTTTTGCACGCCCGGCGGTGATGCGTACCGCTTCACGCAGCGTGTCCGGATTGAAATTATCCAATAACAAAATGTCAGCGCCCGCCGTCAGTGCTTCACGTAACTGATCAAGGTTTTCCACCTCCACTTCCACCGGTACCTTGTTGCCCTGGCGGCGTGCCGTCGTTACGGCGGCGGTAATGTTGCCCGCCGCCATGATGTGGTTTTCCTTGATGAGGATGCCATCAAACAGGCCCATGCGATGGTTGCTCGCTCCACCGCAGCGCACCGCGTATTTTTGCGCACTGCGCAGGCCGGGCAGCGTTTTGCGTGTATCCAGGATCACTGCGCGCGTGTCCTGGACGGCCTCCGCATAACGGCGCACCATAGTAGCGGTGCCGGACAGTGTTTGTAGAAAATTGAGGGCAGTGCGCTCGCCGCTGAGCAGTGTACGTGCCGGGCCCTGCAGACGGCACAACATCTGGTCGCACCTGACAGGCTCACCATCCTGCGCCAGCCACTGAATGCGGATGCAGTCATCCAATTGTCTGAAAACTTCTTCGAACCAGGCGCTTCCACACAGCACCGCCGGTTCGCGCGAAAGCACGTGGCCGCGGGCGTGTCGGTCCGCAGGAATCAGCGCGGCGGTGAGATCACCGCTGCCCAGATCCTCGGCCAGCGCACGTTGTACCGTGGCGGTAATATCATCGGGAAGCGGGAAGTTCATGGGCGCGGGATTATACGCGGGGGTTTGCGGTATATCGCAACGGGGTTTAGACTTTGTCTATCCCACGCCGGTTTCATGCCGCTTGCAAGGCCTGCTGCCGGCTGTTCAGGTCCAGTCAATGTTTCCAAGGAGTTACACATGACCCATGAATTGCCCAAGCTGCCTTATGCCCTGGATGCCCTGGCACCGCATGTTTCCAGGGAAACCCTCGAATTTCACTACGGCAAGCACCACAAGGCCTACGTGGACAAGCTGAACAGCCTGGTTCCCGGCACCGAATTCGAAAAGGCCGCTCTGGAGGACATCATCCGCAAGGCCAGGGGCGGGCTCTTTAACCAGGCCGCACAGGTATGGAACCACACCTTTTACTGGCACAGCCTGAGTCCCCGGGGTGGTGGCACGCCCAAAGGGGCGCTGGCGGAGGCCATCGCCAGGTCCTTCGGTTCTTTCGAGGCGTTCCAGAAGGAGTTCAGCGACAAGGCCGCCGGCCTGTTCGGCTCCGGCTGGACCTGGCTGGTGAAGAAACCCGACGGTAAACTCGCCATCGTGCAGACCAGCAACGCCGAAAACCCGCTCACCGGCGCCGACCAGCCGCTGCTCACCTGTGATGTGTGGGAACATGCCTACTACATTGATTATCGCAATGCCCGGCCTAAATATATTGAAGCTTGGTGGAAACTGGCGAACTGGGAATTCGCCGGCAAAAACCTGGGTCAGTAAACACAGCCGAGGGAAGGGATCAACATGCTGAAAATCGCAATACTACCGCTGGTGCTGCTTGGGCTGCTGGCGGCCTGTACACCCAATACCAAGCAGAAACTGTCGCAGGATACCCGGCAGGTCGGAACTTTCGCGAATGACACTTTCATCACCAGTGACATCAAGGCGAATCTGTTTGCGCAGAGCGCATTCAAGACCTTTCATATTCATGTGAAGACCGTTGATGGCATTGCGACCTTGCATGGCGTGGTACCCACCGAGCAATTGCGGCAACAGGCGATCACCACCGCCAAGGAAGTCAAGGGTGTCAAGGGTGTGATAGATAACATCGAAGTCAATAAACGGCAATAAATTCCGCCGCTGCATGCGGCTCAAGAGGTGACCGATATTATGGATGTGATGCAACGCATCAAGCAGCAGATCGGCAGTAATCCGGTATTGCTGTATATGAAAGGCACGCCGGATTTCCCGCAGTGCGGATTTTCAGCGCGCACCTCCCAGGTGCTCAAGACTTTGGGCGTGGAATTCGGCCACGTGAATGTGCTGGTGGACCCGGAAATCCGCGCCAACCTGCCGAAATATTCCAATTGGCCGACTTTTCCGCAGCTCTTCGTCAAAGGCGAACTGGTAGGCGGCTGCGACATCACCGTGGAAATGTTTGAATCCGGCGAACTCGGCAAGCTCTTCGAGGAGAAAGGTATCCGGCACGCCTGAGTGTTTTTGGACCTTGACATCATGCAGGGACGGCAAGACCCATGTTTGTTTTTGCGGAAGCGGCATACCGCCGCGATTCAATCTGTTTCCGCGTAGTCCGCCTGATCCTGGAGACTGGCGGCGAACGCTGTCTGGAACCGGTTCACGATACCGCAGAACAGGTCCGCGGTCTTTTCCGCATCGTAGGCGGCTGAATGAGCCGCGCTCGTATCCCAGTTCATGCCCAGCGCCGACACGGCGCGCGCCAGCACCGTCTGACCCACGGCTACGCCGGCCAGCGTCGCAGTGTCGAAGCTTGAAAAGGGATGAAATGGGTTGCGCTTGATGCCGGTACGCGCCACCGCGGCATTCAGGAAATTGAGATCAAAGAAGGCATTGTGGCCCACCAGGATGGCGCGGGTGCAGTCATATTTGTGCAGGGAGCCACGTACTTCGCGGAACAGCCGTTGCAGGGCGTCCCGTTCCGGGATGGCCGGACGCAGCGGATGATGCGGATCAATACCCGTAAAAGCAAGCGCCGCTGGATCCAGATTGGCGCCCTCGAAAGGCTGCACGTGATAGGCATGGGTCCTGCCGCGGAGGAGACGGCCGGAACTATCCATGTCCACCAGCACCGCGGCAATTTCCAGCAACGCGTCGGTCTGGTGATTGAAGCCGCCTGTCTCCACGTCCACCACTACGGGCAGAAACCCGCGGAAGCGGCGCGAGAAAGCATGGGGTTCGTGGTCGTCCATCATAAATCCGCCGGCATGATACGCAAGAATTCTGTCACTTCAATGACCAGCGCACCGTTTCATCCGCGCGGTAGGGTACCACCTCGCTGCCATCAAACGGGTAACTGGCAGGTACCCTCCATGCCTGCTTGCAGAGGATGATTTTTTCACGGTTGCGCGGCAATCCGTAGAAATCCGCACCATGAACGCTGCTGAAGCCTTCCAGTTTGTCAAGTGCGCCGGCGTCCTCAAATATTTCCGCGTAGAGTTCAATCGCGGCATGGGCGGTGAACATGCCGGCACAGCCGCAGCCGGCCTCCTTCATGCGGCGTGGGTGGGGCGCGCTGTCAGTGCCGAGGAAGAACTTGGGGTTGCCGCTTGTCGCCGCCCGCACCAGCGCTTCGCGATCGTGCTCGCACTTCAGTACCGGCAGACAGTAATAATGCGGACGCAGACCTCCCTGAAACAGGGCATTGCGATTGTGCAGCAGATGCTGCGGTGTAATGGTGGCGGCGATATTGTGCGATGCCGACAGTACAAATTCCACAGCCGCATGTGTGGTAATGTGCTCGAACACGATTTTAAGTTGCGGCAGCCGCTTCACCAGCGCCGTCAATACACGCTCAATAAAAACCTTCTCGCGGTCAAAGATATCCACGGCGGTATCGGCGACTTCACCATGTACCAGCAGTGGCATACCCATTTCCGCCATGGTTTCCAATACGGCAGAACATTTCCGAATATCGGTGATGCCCATATCAGAATGGGTGGTAGTCCCGGCAGGGTAAAGTTTGATGCCGTGAATAATCCCGCTGGCTTTGGCCTTACTGATCTCTTCCGGTGAGGTGCTGTCCGTGAGATACAGAGTCATCAGCGGTTCAAATTTGCTGTCGGCCGGCAGCGCCTTGAGGATACGTTCCCGGTAGACAACGGCCATTGCCGTGGTGGCCACCGGCGGCTTTAGGTTTGGCATGATGATGGCGCGCGCGAAGCGCTTCGCCGTGTGCGCGATTACGTCTCCCATGGCTGCACCATCGCGCACATGCAGGTGCCAATCATCCGGGCGCGTGATTGTCAGCGTGATCATAGGCAATCAGATTCCGTTACCTATTTCAGATTATGCTTTTCTGGTTACCGGAAAGTTTTCGGTCACTTTTTCACCGCTTTCCGCTCCAACAGCAGTTGCAGACTGAAGCGTACACCAAAACCGGTTACATCAGTGGGTATGTGCGCGAGGCCGCCTTTATGTTTACCGGCGGCCAGGTCCAGGTGAATCCAGGGTATGTCTTTCTGCACGAAGCGGCTCAACATGCGTGCGGCGAGAATATGGTCCGCCTCGCTTTCGATGATGCATTGTTTGACATCGGCGATGTCGCTCTCGATGGCTTCATCGTAGTCTGCGTCCACCGGAAACGGCCACACGCGTTCGCCGCTGGTGCGCCCTGCCTCAATGACGGATTCCAGCAATTCGGCGCGGTTGCAGAAGGCACCGCTGTACCGGCTGCCAAGCGCCACGATGCAGCTGCCGGTAAGCGTGGCGTAATCCATGAGAAATTCCGGTTTGGCTTTGCTGGCGAGCGCCAGGGTATCTGCAAGCACCATGCGACCTTCGGCGTCGGTGTGTACCACTTCGATACTGACACCATTACAGGCGGTGACCACGTCGTTCTGGGTGTAGGATCCGGGGCCGATTTGATTGCGGGCTATGGCCAGCCAGCAGTCCACGCGGAAGGGTGCTTGGATGCGCGTGAGAGCCAGCAGTGTGCCCAGAGCCACGGCACTGCCCTGCATGTCGCCGTGCATGCCGAACATGGATTTCGCGGATTTCAGGTTTACACCGCCGGTGTCGTAGCAGATACCTTTGCCCGCCAGCGCGATGGTTTGCTGGTTTCTTGCGCTTTTTACCGGGGTATAACTCAGGTGAGCGATGCCCGCATCCCGGCTGTCACTACCCTGAGCCACGGCCAGGAATGCGCCGGCCTTGAGGGTTCGCAACCGGCGCTCATTCAGGAATTCGAACCGCCAGCCCTCATGCCTGGCCAGTACGGAGAGGCGGCCGCGGTATTCCCGCGGCGTGAGCCGGTTGGCAGGCAGCAGCGTCAGCCAGCGGGCGAGAGCATTACCCTCAGCAGCAGCCAGGGTACGGCTGAAATCCAGTTTGCTCTTTAACCCGAAGAGCGTAAGCACCGCCAATTTGTATTTTTCCGCCGGCTTTGACTTGAAGTGTGGCGGAGTGAAACAGGCCGCGTGCAGTGCGGCCACCACTGCTTCCGCCGCCCGCCCGGCAAGCGTGGTATCCAGTTGCGGTGACATGAATCCCACGGAAACAGGTCTGCGTTCCAGCATCCTGGCCGTGAGCTTGCGGGCAAGGCTCAGGAGTTCAAAGGCGGAGGGCTTTACCTCTATGAAAGCAAGGCTTACGAATGTCCCGCGCCCGTTCGGCAGTTCCGCGTGAATGGCTGGCAACGGCCCGCGGCTTTTTGTATGCGGCAGGCGCTGTCGCAGTCGTTCTGCGTAAGGAAAATCGGGCCAGGGTTTTTGGCGGTACGCGGCGGGCAGCAGTATAATGAGCCCATCCAGGGCATCGATATGCGTCGGGTCTGCCGCCGTCGGATGCTGTTTTATCTCGATTTTTTGCAGTTGCGGAAAGGTTTGCGACACCATGTGTCCCCGGGTATTTGCCGCTGCAGCATGATATAGGGCTTCATGCTCCGCTGAAAGGCGCACCGGCGCGTGCAGCGGAATAAAAACAGGCACCTACCCGGCCGTGCTGCCGCCTTTTCCCGAAGCACGGCTTTGCCGCGTGTTTCCCGACCCTGAGGAAAGTGTTGTTATGGCCAATGATGTTGCAAAGCCGCAGGACCAGGATCCGGAAGAGACCCGGGAATGGCTGGATGCCCTCAAGTCGGTGCTGGAAGTGGAGGGCGTTGGCCGCGCCCACTATCTGATCGAGCAGCTCATTGACACCGCACGCCGCTCCGGTGCACACCTGCCCTATAGTCCCAACACCGCCTACGTGAACACCATTCCCGCGACGCAGCAGCCGCCCTATCCCGGTGACCGCGAGATGGAGAAGCGCCTCGAAGCGTATCTGCGCTGGAATGCCATGGCCATGGTGGTGCATGCCAACAAGGAAAACAACGGCATCGGCGGGCATCTGGCCAGTTATGCCTCTGCCGGCACGCTGTTCGAGGTGGGCTTCAACCATTTCTGGCGTGCACCGCACCGGGATCATCTCGGTGACATGATTTACTTGCAGGGTCATTCCTCACCGGGCGTGTACGCGCGTTCCTATCTCGAGGGCCGCTTCACGGAAGAGCAGCTCATGAACTACCGCCGCGAGGTGGAGCGCAACGGATTGTCCTCCTACCCGCATCCCTGGCTGATGCCGGACTATTGGCAGTTCCCGACGGTGTCCATGGGCCTCGGCCCCATCATGGCCATCTACCAGGCGCGCTTCATGCGCTACATGGAGCATCGCGGCTTCATCCAGCCTTCGGATCGCAAGATATGGTGCTTCCTCGGCGACGGCGAAGTGGACGAGCCCGAGTCGCTGGCGGCCACCTCGCTCGCCGCGCGCGAAAAGCTCGACAACCTGATTTTCGTCATCAACTGCAACCTGCAGCGTCTGGACGGTCCGGTGCGCGGCAACGGCAAGATCATCCAGGAGCTGGAGGCGCATTTCCGCGGCGCGGGCTGGAATGTCATCAAGGTGCTGTGGGGCTCGCGCTGGGACCCGCTGTTTATGAAGGACACACAGGGCCTGCTGCCGAAACTCATGATGGAGTGCGTGGACGGCGACTACCAGGCGTTCAAGTCCAAGGACGGCGCTTTTGTGCGCGAGAAATTCTTCGGTCGTTATCCGGAACTGAAGGAAATGGTCGCCAACATGAGCGACGAGGAAATCTGGCGGCTCAACCGCGGCGGCCACGACGCGCGCAAGATCTATGCGGCCTACCAAGCGGCGGTGGAGCACAGGGGTCAGCCTACTGTGATCCTCGCCAAGACCATCAAAGGCTTCGGCCTCGGCCACGCCGCCCAGGGACAGAACATCGCCCACAACGTCAAGAAACTGAACGAGGAGTCCATGAAGGAACTCCGCGACAACTTCAACCTGCCCATCAGTGACGGGGAAATCACCGCGCGGCCGTTCAAGCGGCCGCCGGCGGACAGTCCGGAGATGAAATATCTGCAGGCGCGCCGTCAGGCGCTCGGCGGCTACCTGCCGCAGCGCCGCCGTGATGCCGCAGCCCACGAAGTGCCCGGGCTTGAGATCTTCAAGAAGGAACTGGAGGGTACCGGTGAGCATGAGATTTCCACCACCATGGCCATGGTGCGTGTGCTCACCGCGTTGCTCAAGGACAAGGGCATCGGTAAGTACGTGGTGCCCATCATCCCCGATGAAGCCCGCAGCTTCGGCATGGAAGGACTGTTCCGCCAAGTGGGCATCTATTCGGCCATGGGCCAGCTCTACAAGCCTGAGGACGCCGACCAGCTCATGTATTACAAGGAGGCGGAGAGCGGCCAGTTACTGGAAGAGGGCATCACCGAGGCGGGCTCCATGAGTTCATTCATCGCCGCCGGCACCGCCTACAGCAACCACGGCGTGACCATGATTCCGTTCTATTGCTTCTACTCGCTGTTCGGCTGGCACCGCATGATGGACCTGTGCTGGGCGGCGGGCGACGCGCAGGCGCGCGGCTTTCTGGTGGGCGGCATTTCCGGCCGCACCACGCTGGAGGGCGAAGGATTGCAGCATCAGGACGGCCACACTCAACTCATGGCCGCCAACGTGCCCAACTGTATCCCCTACGACCCCGCCTTCGGCTATGAGATTGCGGTAATCGTGCAGGATGGATTGCGCCGCATGTTCCGGGAGCAGCAGCACGTCTATTACTACTTCACCGTGATGAACGAGAACTATCCCCATCCGGCCATGCCCGGGGGTGCGGAGGAAGGCATCCGCCGCGGCCTGTACCTGTTGCGTGCAGGCGCTAAGGCGAAGCTGCGGGTACAGCTCATGGGTTCGGGCACGATCCTGCGGGAAGTGCTGGCTGCCGCCGAGTTGCTGGAAAAGGACTGGGGCGTGGCGGCGGACGTGTGGAGCGCCACCAGCTTCACGCTGTTGCGGCGTGACGGCGTGGATGTGATGCGCTGGAACCTGTTGCACCCGGGCAAGAAACCGCGCGTACCCTTCGTCACGCAGCAGCTTGAGGGCCACGCCGGTCCGGTGGTGGCGGCCAGCGATTACGTGCGGCTGTTTCCGGAGCAGATCCGCGAGTTTCTGCCACGCCGCTTTGTGACGCTCGGTACCGACGGCTTCGGCCGCAGCGATAATCGCGAGGGCCTGCGCCACTTCTTCGAGGTAGATCGCCGTTACGTGGTCATCGCCGCCCTCAGGGCGATGAGCGATGAGGGCCAGCTCGACGCAGAACAGGTCGCCGAGGCTATCAAAAAGTACGGCGTCAATCCGGAAAAACCCAATCCGGCGACGGCGTAGGCGCGGCGTTGCACGCCGCGATTTGGGCGCATCGCGACGGGGCAGATTTTTGCTCCTGCAAAATCTGCATTTCCGCCATCCATGGCGGTCACCGTCGCACACAAACAAGAGTCACGACATGAGCCAGACGGTCGAAGTAAAGGTTCCGGACATCGGCAACTTCAAGGACGTGAACGTCATTGAAGTGATGGTGAAGGCGGGCGACAGGATCGAAAAAGAGCAGGGACTCATCACCCTGGAGACCGACAAGGCGGCCATGGATGTGCCGTCGCCCTACGCCGGCACCGTGAAGGCGGTGAAGATTAAACAGGGTGACAAGATATCGGAAGGCTCAGCGATTCTTACGCTGGAAGTTACCGAAACGGCAGAAAAGGCGGCTGAGCCAACGCCAGCCGTGCCCGCTCCCTCTTCCACGCAGCACATGGCACGCGATGTACAGGGAAGTACAAGTGCCGCGCGACCCTGGGAAGTCCCCGAAGGGGGAGGAGGCAGGATGCCGAAAGCGGCCAGCACGCAGAACCAGGTTTCTGCGACCGCAGCACCGGACACACAGCACCCTCCCCCTGTACAACACGCAGCACCAAGCACACAGTATGCCATTGCTAACGAAGCCGGCTTCGACAAGGCCCATGCCGGTCCTTCGGTACGCAAGCTGGCGCGTGAACTGGGCGTGGACCTGACGCGCGTCAGCGGCAGTGGCCAGAAGAGCCGCATTACCCAGGAGGACGTGAAAGCCTTCGTGAAAGCGATGATGCAGGGCGGCGCTGCGATCGGCGGCGGTCTGCCGAGAGTTCCGGAAGTGGATTTCGCGGAATTTGGCGGGATCGAGATCAAGCCGCTGTCGCGCATCAAGCGCATTTCCGGACCGCGGCTGCAGGCCGCCTGGGTGAATGTGCCGCACGTCACCCAGCACGATGAGGCGGACATCACCGAACTCGACGCCACCCGCAAGGCGCTCAAGACCGACGCCGACAAAATCGGCGCCAAACTCACGCTGCTGGCGTTTCTGGTGAAGGCCTGCGTGGCCACGCTCAAGGAATTCCCGGAAGCCAACAGCTCCCTTGATCCCTCCGGCCAGAATCTGGTGTACAAGAAATATTTTCATATCGGCTTCGCCGCCGATACTCCCAACGGTCTGGTGGTGCCGGTGATCCGCGATGCGGATAAAAAGAACGTGTTCGAAATCGCCAGGGAACTGGGCGATCTCGCCCAGAAGGCCCGCGACGGCAGGCTCAAGATTAACGAGATGCAGGGCGGAACGTTCAGTATCTCCAGTCTCGGCGGCATCGGCGGCACAGCATTCACGCCTATCGTGAACGCGCCGGAGGTGGCCATCCTGGGCGTATCCCGCTCGCAGATGAAGCCGGTCTGGGACGGCAAGGAATTCCAGCCGCGGCTGATGTTGCCGCTGTCCCTATCCTACGACCACCGCGTGATTGACGGCGCCATGGCGGCGCGCTTCACCACCTTCCTGTGCCAAGTGCTGTCCGAGGTACGGGGGCTGGTGTTATAGAAAATGTGCTGCGTACTGAGTGCTGCGTGTCCGGAAACCGAGGCGGAAGGTCAATAATTCCATGACTCAGCACTCAGCATCCGGCACGTGGTATCAGTCGCGAGACACAAGAATCTCTACGAAAACCCGTGGCGGAACCAAGTTTGCACGCACTCCTGGGAAAAATTGAAATGCACCACAGCCGTCTCTGTTCCATCATCATTGACTGCAATACCTATGATCTGGATGCCGCTGCGGCTTTCTGGAGTTCGGCGCTCGGTCGCTCCGTCAATCGTGAGAAGAGTGGAAATCCGGGGAAATACCGCGCGCTGGAAACCCCGCCCGGACAGATCAAGTGTGAAGTGCAGAAGGTGGATCATGCCAGCCGCGTGCACATTGATATCGAAACTGATGACATCGAGGCCGAAGTGGCGCGCCTGAGCCGGCTGGGTGCCAGGGAAGCCAAACGCATCAGGACCTGGGTAGTGATGGAAGCGCCCACTGGCCAGAAATTCTGCGTGGTGCAGCCGCAGTTGCCGGATTTTCCCAGGGGCGCGAACCGCTGGGAAGAATAGAAAGTGCTGCGTTTTAAGTGCTGCGTGCTGCGTCAAGATTGGATTCCGTTATTCTTTATGCAGCACTTAGCACGCAGAACCCACAGCGTCTAGAAGTGGCACCTGACAAAGAGAATCGCGATGAGCCAAATCGTTGAGATAAAGGTTCCCGACATCGGCAACTTCAAGGACGTGGACGTCATTGAGGTGATGGTGAAGGCGGGCGACAAGATCGAGAAGGAGCAAGGACTCATTACCTTGGAGACCGACAAGGCCGCCATGGATGTGCCGTCGCCGTATGCGGGCACTGTCAAGGATGTCAAGGTGAAACCGGGCGCCAAGGTTTCGCAGGGCTCGCTGATCCTCACCCTGGAGGTATCCGAAACGGCAGAAAAGGCGGCTGAGCCAACGCCAGCCGTGCCCGCTCCCTCTTCCACGCAGCACATGGCACGCGATGTACAGGGAAGTACAAGTGCCGCGCGACCCTGGGAAGTCCCCGAAGGGGGAGGAGGCAGGATGCCGAAAGCGGCCAGCACGCAGAACCCGGTTTCTGCGACCGCAGCACCGGACATACAGCACCCTTCCTCCGTACAGTACCCGGCACGCGGTACCCAGAAACCCTCCGCCGCGGCAGCCGGCACTCAGCCTCCTTCTTCTCCGCAGCACGCAGCACTTGGCACGCAGCACGTCTCTGCCGCGACAGCGGCTGAATATTCCGGCAAAGTGGATGTGGAATGCGAAATGCTGGTGCTCGGCTCCGGCCCCGGCGGTTACACGGCGGCGTTCCGCGCCGCCGATCTCGGCAAAAAAGTCGTGCTGGTGGAGCGCTATGCCGCTCTCGGCGGCGTGTGTCTCAACGTCGGCTGCATCCCATCGAAAGCACTGCTGCATGCCGCCAAGGTGATTGAAGAAGCCGCCGAGATGACGGACCGCGGCATCAGTTTCGGTAAGCCGAAGATTGATGCCAAGAAACTGCGCGAATGGAAAAACAGCGTGGTGGGCAAACTCACCGGCGGTCTGGTGACGCTCGCTAAACAACGCAAAGTACAGGTGGCGCAAGGTGTCGGCCAGTTTATTTCGCCGCACCATCTGGTTGTCGAGCAGGGCGGTAAAAAGACGGTGATCCGCTTCGAACAGTGCATCATCGCCGCCGGCTCGCAGGCTGCGAAGATCCCCGGTTTCTCGGACGACCCGCGGATTCTCGATTCCACCTCCGCACTGGAACTGGAGGAACTGCCGGAGCGCATGCTGGTGATCGGCGGCGGCATCATCGGCCTGGAGATGGCCTGCATGTACGACGCCCTGGGTGTGAAGATCACCGTGGTGGAACTTACCGACACGCTCATCCCAGAGGCGGACCGGGACCTGGTGCGCATGCTGCAGAAACGCATTGAGAAGCGCTACGAGAAAATCCTGCTGGGCGTGAAGGTGGCGAAACTGGAAGCCACCAAGCAGGGAATCAAAGCCACATTCGATGGCAAGCCGGCGCCCGTACCGCAGACCTATGGCCGGGTGCTGGTGGCCGTGGGCCGCCGACCCAACGGCAAGCTGGTTGGTGCCGACAAGGCCGGAGTCGTCGTGGATGAACGCGGTTTCATCCCCGCAGACCGGGAACAGCGCACCAATGTGCCGCACATCTTCGCCATCGGCGACATCGCCGGCAATCCCATGCTGGCCCACAAGGCGAGTCACGAAGGCAAGGTGGCGGCGGAAGCAGCGGCGGGTTTGAAGGTCGCCAACGACGTGCGTGCCATTCCCTCCGTGGCCTACACCGATCCGGAAGTGGCCTGGGTGGGCCTCACGGAAAAGCAGGCGAAAGACCAGGGTATCGAAGTCGGCAAGGGCAGCTTTCCCTGGTCGGCCAGCGGCCGGAATCTTTCCTTGGGACGCGACGATGGCCTCACCAAGCTCTTGTTCGATCCCAAAACCCATCGCCTTCTCGGCGCCGGCATCGTCGGCTCCAACGCCGGCGATCTGATCGCGGAACTGGCACTTGCCATTGAGATGGGTTGCGATGCCGCCGACATCGGCCTGACCGTGCACCCGCACCCGACCTTGTCCGAGACCGTGATGTTCGCGGCTGAGGCGTTCGAGGGCACGATTACGGATTTGTACATGCCGAAGAAGACCCATTGAGACCGGGGCGTGAAGGAAAGTTTCGTTGGAGCCTGATATCCAGTTGGCTCATAATTACGGCTTGTCAGCCGGGGATTGGGCGGTGGTCAGGAAACTCATCGGGAGGCATCAGCATGACATCCGGCGCGCCTGGGAAAAACACTTCAACGGTTGAGGTTACGCACACCTCACAGCATGGTTTCTGGCTGTTGCTGGGTGACAAGGAACTCTTCCTGTCTTTTGAGAAATTCCCCTGGTTCCGTGATGCCGGCGCACAGGCGATTCATCACGTGGAATGGCCGCAACCACATCACTTGTACTGGCCGGAGCTGGATATTGATCTGGCGGTGGAGACAATCGAACATCCGGAGAATTTCCCGCTCGTATCAGAGCATCGCAGATAAGATATCCAACGAGCCGGGATGCAGACGTGCGGTTGAACAAAACACGAGCAGATTCTGGGTTCTATGAGTCTTACGCGCATTTCTCCCGCACGCTGCGTGCCTGGCTGGTGGCCTATGGCGTGGGTGTGCCGGTGTTGCTGGTCAGCCAGCAATTCATCGCCAAGGCCATCATCAAGGCCGGTACCGGCGGGCTGATTACCTGGCTGTTTTTGATCGGCGTCGCCATCCAGGTACTGGCGGCGCTGCTGTACAAATACTCCATGGCGTATCTGTACAGCGCCGAGGTGGAACCTGAGCTGAACGGCACGTGGCGCGTGAAAATCGCAGAATGGTTATCCAATGCAGTGTGGCTGGAAGCACTGTTCGATCTTGTTTCCATTGCTTTGTTCGTTTGCGGGACATTCATGGTGGTGACCGCTGTGCTGGTACCTGCTTAGGGGGAGTGTCCATGCTGGAAATGCGCCCCAACTGCGAATGCTGCGACCTGGACCTGCCGCCGGATTCGAACGAGGCCATGATCTGCACGTTCGAATGCACGTTTTGCCGGGATTGCGCTGAGAAGCGTTTTCACGGCGTGTGTCCCAACTGTGGCGGGGAATTCACCCGACGGCCTGTGCGACCCGGGCGGCTGCTGGAAAAATATCCCGCCTCTGCAAAGCGGGTCCGCAACCCGAAGTGCGTCGGCACAGCGCAGGCAAACGCGTGAGTGCAATGTCCGTGCTGACCGGCCGGCAGGTCCGGCTGGAACCGCTTTCTCCCAGCCACCTGGACGGACTGTGCGCCATCGGCCTGGATGCACCCCTGTGGCAGTGGACAACGAACCGTATCCAGGACCGTGAGGAGATGCGGGACTACATCGAAACGGCTCTGGATGAGCAACAACGTGGGGTATCGCTGCCTTTCGTCACGCTTCTGACAGCGACAGGCCAGACAGTGGGTTCCACGCGCTTTGCCAATATGGACCTGAAAAACCGGCGTGTGGAGATCGGCTGGACCTGGATCGGCGTGCCCTGGCAGCGCACGGCGGTGAACACCGAGGCCAAGTACCTGATGCTCTGCCATGCTTTCGAGACGCTTGGTTGCCAGCGGGTGGAATTCAAGACCGATGCGCTGAACAGCCGTTCCCGGCAGGCGATCCTGCGGCTGGGGGCAAAAGAGGAGGGCGTCCTGCGCAGGCACATGGTCACTTACAGCGGGCGCCTGCGGGATACCGTGTATTTCAGTATTCTGGACGATGAATGGCCTTCCGTTAAAGCCCGCCTGCAAGCAAAATTGCAACTGTCCGTCAGCCGATAAATCAAGGCAGCCCCCATGCGCAAGTTACCGGAAATTTTCAAAAACAACCGCGATTGGGCCGGCCGCTTCACCCGCGAGCGACCGGATTTTTTCCGGCGGCTTGCCCGGCAGCAATCGCCGAAATATCTGTGGATAGGTTGTTCCGACAGCCGTGTGCCGGCCAACGAGATCATGGGATTGCTTCCGGGCGAGGTATTCGTGCACCGCAATGTGGCCAACATCGTGGTGCACACCGATCTCAACTGCCTGTCCGTGATCCAGTACGCGGTGGACGTGCTCAGGGTGGAGCACATCATTGTCTGCGGCCATTACGGTTGCGGCGGCGTGCAGGCGGCCTGGCGTGGTTCCCCGCTGGGGCTCATTGATAACTGGTTGCGGCATGTGCAGGATGTGAGTGAGCTGCACCTGGATGCATTCACGGCGCTCGATGACGAGCGCCTGAAACTGGATAAATTGTGCGAGTTGAACGTAGTGGAGCAGGCGAAGCATGTGTGCCGCTCCACCATCGTGCAGGATGCCTGGGCACGCGGCCAGTCATTGACCGTGCATGGCTGGATATACGGCCTGCAGGACGGCCTGCTGCACGATTTGGATTTCTGTGTTTCGCGCCCGGAAGACCTGGCCGGTAGCCGGGACGGATAACTTCAACCGTCCGATAAAAAAGAGCGGCCGAAGCCGCTCTTTTTTATCGCAGCGAGAGGGTGTCAGCGCCGGCCGCGGCCGCGTCCCCGCGCGTGTTTTGGATCTTCTTCATTCACCTTCAGCATCTGGCCGCGCAGGGCATGACCGTTCAAGGCGGCGATGGCGGCGCGCGCTTCATGGCCTTCCATTTCCACGAAGCCGAATCCCTTGCAAGTGCCTTTGAAAATATCGTGCGCCAGCGAGATGGAAAATACCTTTCCATGCTGGGCAAACAATGCACGAATCTCATCTTCAGTGGCATCAGGCGGCAGGCTGCCGACAAACATTTTCTTCATGTCTGCACTCCTTAAATTGATTTCGAATCGGTGTTACCGGCCGGCGTTGCGGCTTGTGGCGGAACGGGGTCTGTGGCCGCGCGAGCCGGGCCGGCTGTGCCACCCCCCTGATTCCTGCCGGTGTGAATGCCGCGCACCGTGGGCCGGTCTGTCGGCGGGCTCCGGCCTGGCGTGGGGATCCGGCTTGAAATCATTCACGGCGGCCCTGGGCAATTCCTGCCGGAGCAGGCGTTCGATGTCCTTCAGCAGTCCGCGCTCATCCGGGGATACCAGCGAGATAGCCTCGCCGGTGCTGCCGGCACGGCCGGTGCGGCCGATGCGGTGCACGTAATCTTCGGGAACATTGGGCAGATCGAAGTTCACCACGTGGGGCAGTTGGTCAATGTCGAGACCGCGGGCGGCGATGTCCGTGGCCACCAGCACGCGTACCCGCCCCTGCTTGAAATCCGCCAGCGCGCGGGTACGCGCACTCTGGGTTTTGTTGCCGTGAATGGCGGCGGACTGGATGCCGTCCTTCTGTAGTTGCTCGCACAGGCGGTTGGCGCCGTGCTTGGTGCGGGTGAACACCAGCACCTGGCGCCAGTCGCCCGATTTGATGAGATGCGCCAGCAGTTCACGCTTGTGTCCCTTGTCCACCGGATGCACCCGCTGGGTGATGAGCTCCACGGTGCTGTTGCGCGGCGCCACGTCAATGGTTTCGGGATTCTTCAGCAGGCCGGCGGCCAGTTGGCGGATATCCTCGGAGAAGGTGGCGGAGAACAGCAGGTTCTGGCGACGGTGCGGCAACAGGCCGAGGATGCGGCGGATATCGCGGATGAAGCCCATGTCCAGCATGCGGTCACCTTCGTCCAGCACCAGGATCTCCACTTTCGAGAGATCAATGGTTTTCTGCTGCACATGGTCCAGCAGCCGGCCCGGGGTGGCCACCACGATGTCCACGCCGCGGTGCAGCTTGTCCATCTGCGGGTTGATGTTGACGCCGCCGAAAATAACGGCGGTGGTGAAGGGCAGGTACTTGCCGTAGGTCTGCACGCTCTCGCCCACCTGGGCCGCCAGTTCGCGGGTGGGGGTGAGCACCAGAACACGCACCGGCTTTCGACGGGCGGCCATGGCCGGATTGGATTGAAGGTGCTGCAAAAGCGGCAGGGTGAAACCGGCGGTCTTGCCGGTGCCCGTCTGAGCGGCGGCCATGAGGTCGCGGCCTGACAGCACCACGGGGATGGCGCGGGACTGCACCGGGGTGGGTTCGGCGTAGCCCTGATCGCTCACGGCACGCAGCAGCTCGGCCGACAGGCCGAGGGAAGAAAATGACATAAATACTCCTGGAGCCGCCTGCTGACGCCCTTGGCGCCATGCCGGTCCAGGCAGTGATTTTGTTTTAAGGGGATCGGGGAATACGCTGTAAAGGTAGGCCGCGATGGGTTTGCGGGACAACAGACCGGATCGCGTCACCTCAAACTCGGCGGGGAGTATACGCTATACCCGAAAATTTACCTAATTGCAGGGCGCCAATAACAACGGCCAGCACCGTGTCCGCATGGATGTGTCGGCTTGAAGAATTCCAATCAATACTATCCCAAAGGAGCAAGCATAAGAGGGGGTTGCATATTGCTATGCTCCCGCATCCCCCAGAACATCTTTCATATCCACGACTACAGTGCCACTCCAGTAGGGATTCGTGTACCAGGGTACTGCTACGTCGGGTTGCCGGATAAATTCTTCAGATGTGATTTTTCCAGCTGCGTTATATGTCAGTATACGGTTATAAGTTATGATCGAATCGCCATCACAATTTTGACCTACGCACCCAACGGCAAGATAAACCTGCGTATTAGTGGCGGAAACATTTCCTATCGGGGCAGACGACGACAGGCTGGAATTTGGCAACTCCAGTGAGATAATTTGTAAACCATTCATATCATAGACATTTAAAACGGCATCATGATCAATCCCCCACGATAAAACATAAAACCGATCTTTCGACAATGCGCATGGACCTCCGCCAATATATGGGTCACCGGGCCATTGGGAAATAATGCCTCCTTGCAAATCGGTTAATACAGTCGTTGCTACAAGGCCACTTGTATCCCATCCTGATAAGCACATGCGACTGTCATTAATAGCTAAAGTCGTCAAAGCGGTCGCTGGCATGCTCTGCAATATATCAATAGGGTTACCGCTGTGGTCATATACATAAATACTTTCTGTCCAGGTAGGACGAGTTAGGCCAGATATGTAAAGATAATTTGAATTGGCTGCGACCCCATCAATAGTTGTGATTTCTGCACTTCCCCAGCAGGGAAATTTCAGGATTGTGCGGCCGTGTATTTGCACCAGGGTATCTAAGCAGCCATAGTTTGAGTAACTGTGATATGGGTCAAATTCTCCACTCAGCGTATAGTCAATGCCAGCATAAACACCCAATGAAAATATTCCAAGCGTGCCGGAATGACTCTCTGTACTAATCGCACGTAATGTCGAAAAATTGAAATCGTTATTAAATACCCAGATGGTCGAGCACATGTTAGAACCACCACAATATTGATAAGTGGTTGTATATAAGTAGGTTGGTTTTGCAGATAATTTTCCAGTCACGCCGTCCTCAGCGCCAATTTTACCTTTAAATATCAGCATGTACCGACCTGGATTCATTGGCACCGGATTCACGGGTGCGTCAAACTGGATTGGATATTGATTCGCGGCATCTTGATTCGTGGGGGCAATGCTTACATTTGACCAGCTTGCCCCGGGAACCGGGTAGCGCTTACCATCCGTCGCGTCGTAATACAGAGTGAGTGTGCCGTTCGACATCGGATAGGGGCTTTTGTTGATAACCAGATAACTGCCAGGGTGATCGCTGTCGGGACGGATATCCAGTTTGCCGCGGAAGAAATAATTGATGAAACCGGCACCGTAACCTATGGCCCGGGGAAGCAAATACTGCCAGCTTGTCTGAAAATTGAGGGCGTTGAGGGTAAACAGCTTTTGCGACCCGTAAATTTCAAGATCCTGGTTGAAAATCGAATAACTGGAAGCGCGGTCATTGGTGTCGGCGATGGACGCATAATGGTCAATGACTTGAGTCGCGGCAAATCTGATGCCGCAGGAAGATTGCGGCAAGGCGCAGAACTGGGCAATTTGCGTGGGAACCGATTTACCCAGTTCCGAATATACCCGATCAATCGGTTCCAGATCCGAAAGGTTGCTTGAGGCCGGGAGAGAATAATTCACCCCCGGCAGACTGCTGCCATCGCTGCCCAGATGAAAATTTGTTCCCGCGCTTACAAAATTTTCATTGGTAAATTGGGCCAAGCCCTTGTAATCCTGGCTTTCCCAGTAACCTCTTGCGGTCTGCAAGACCACAGACGGGTAGCCGCTGTAGCCGTCAATATTTGCCTTTTCGTAGGTATAGTTTTCGAAAAGGCTGGGGTTGTAAAGCTGAACGGTGGATCCGAAATTCGCCTTGAGCACGGCTTCGCCATCCCTGCAGATCTCCGCGTCACAGTGCATGTCGTTCCGGGTATGCTGCGGCTGGGCCTCGTCCTGGATGAGATGCAGGATGTGGCCGATGCTTAGAAAGAGGTTCCCAAACGCCAGGTTCCTGTCCTGTTCGTCAGGCAGCGTCAGCGCGCTGTAAAAATAATCCGTCGCATCTTTGATAGAGTACGGCTGGCCAACAAGCGGCAGGAGAGAATCAGCTAGCGCCCAGTCCGGTGAGCTGTATGGCATGGGAATACCCGCTATATTCAGAGACTTCAGGTGCCCTGGCACCGGATCATGAAAATGGAATAATGAACGCGGAAATTCATCTTCGAGTGCGGCGCCATCTTCTATTAAACCTAAGACAGTGTCGAATGGCGGCGCAGTAAATAAGTCTGTGTTATTTGGTCCTAATGCAATGGTATCTCCTGCTTGGGAGTCTGGAAATAGCTGTGCATGGTTAATTAGTGATTTCAGTCCGAGATCAGTAAGCAAGCCGTTGTTTCCCCCAAGAACAGACTGTTGTGCTGCCTTCACCGATAGTTCTCGATGTGTGCCGGGTTCATAGGCACCGCTATTTTTTGGTAAAACTAAAAGGTAAAACATAAGGGAAACACCTATTAAATATCTCATATTCTCAATCCTTTGATAAACTGCTTGGGTGAACCACAGTGGGGAGCAACCTTCTGAAAGTATTGATCGTTACTTTCTAGTTGGCTAATAATTGAAGTGAGGGGATAACCAAGAGCGCGAGAAAATTCTCTTACCTGCAGAGCAATTAACTGCAATGTGACTGGAATCTTTTTCCAATTGCATTGGGTCGGCATATATGTAATGAACATACTCAAATCAGCGTTTAATATAAGGAAGTTATCCTGATACGTATGGGGACCAGAGGCGGTTAAATCAGGATTTGAAAACCTGGAAAGTTTGATAGTCTGACCATTCCAGTCCACCTGCGCGACTGAAACCGGTTTGCTGCTGTTCAAACCTATGCCGCCGGCCTTACGCAGGTATCCATAGCCCGGCTTGAACAGATACACAAATGGATTCATATTGCGCATGACCCCGCACGCGCCCTTGACCGGGCCCCAGCCGGGGATGTGGAACCAGCCTTCCTTGTCTGTAACGGTTTCCTGAACATTGGCGGCGGCACAGGGCATGCCATCACCGGTCAGGCTGCCCCGATACAGCTCCCAGTAAGCCACCACCGCCACGCCTTCCAGCGGTTTGCCGGTGCCGGCATCCACCACCCTCGCATAAACGGGATCGGCAGAGTAGACATGCTGTTCCTGTGCGCAGCCGGACAGTGTCACAGCGGTGAAAACCCAACAGATTGCTGCTCTGCTGATGCGTTTCATGGCTCACATGGCGTCCAGGCGCCAAATCCCGTCTTGTGTCTTGACAAAGTAGATCAGGAACAGGTTTTGCTGGCCATTTTCCGGGCGCACTATCGCGTACTCGCCTATTGAACCGGAAATCGCAGAACGCAGCAGAGGTGAAAATGTACTGAAAATATCTTTTGCATGCGGCATGAGCACATCGAATGTTTGTGCGTAATTCCGCTGCGCCGTGCCGTCGAGAGCGTTCATCGCCGCCACCCTGTTTCCACTGACCAGCGCCGCCTGCATATCACCCCAGATACCCTGAAACAGGAAGTCCATCTGGACCGGATCCTGAATTACGACCAGCTGCCGGGCCTGGTATTCCTGATTATTCCCGCCGGTCAGGATCAGGGTGACGGGATAGACGCCCGGAGCGGAGTAGGAATAACTCAAGGGCGCAGTTGGATCAGACAGGCTAAGGTAATTCCCGTTTCCGGTGTAATCAATCCGCAAACTCCGGGGTGCCGCGGAACCCATAAACTGGTACCGGAAAGTGACGGCAAACGGCGCCGCATCATTGGAAACCGGCGTGGCATTCAGCACCAGCGGACTCATCCCGTTGCTTGTTACGCTGGATGTCTTTGTGATTGTCAGGCCGCCATCGGTTACCGCGGTAACGGCGAGTGTATTGATGCCAGGTTTCAGCGGAAGATTGTTGACTGCCCACTGGTTGCTGTAGATAGCGGCCGGGATGCCGTTTACGGTAATCCCTGTATTCAGTGCTCCCTGGAAAGTGCCGGTGACGTTCACGATGTTTCCGTCCATTGTTGCACCATCCGCCGGGGACGCGACCGCCAATTGCAGTGGCGGATCGCCGCTATGCATGTATATGGGCGCGGAGGTGTTGCCGGCGAGGTCTAGGAGCGCTATGGAAAATTCATCGGCACCCTTTCCAGGCACCTGAAGGGTGAGCGTGCCATCTGCGCCGACGATGCCGGTGGTGATTTCACCAGTGTGGATATTGGTCACAGTCACGCTTTTCACGTCCTGGGCCACGCTTCCTGCCTGGACTGTCAGGCGGATGCCGCCGTCGGGACCGGTCTCAAAACCGATCAGCGCTCCGACTGGCGGCGCCGGAGGCAGAGTGTCAACCGTGAACGTGACACTGGCCGGTTCCGACACCGTGCCGGCGCGGTCTGCGACTGTTAGGGAAAGCAGATAGGTTCCATCCTGGAAGGCCGTAAGCGGCGTGCATTCGGCGGTGGTGTCGGTCGTCGTACAGGTGACCTGCATTGGAAGGCCATTAGCAGAAACCACAATGCTTGCGGGATCTACGCCGGAATCCGTGCCCTCATAAACAATTGAAACCACCGGCCGGTTCTGATTTGTATAGTCCAGATTCTGCGGCTTTGTGATGGAAACTCGGGGCTGGCTCTTGCCCGCATACAAAGCGATATGACGAATCCCGTCTTCATCGTCGTCGTTGTCATGCTCCCCGCCGTGTTTTGATTCCCCCATCCACGTGCGGCTGTCCAGCCTCTGGAGCAAATTGCCCTGAATATCGAACTGCTGGAGGCCAGCATGACCTGCCACCCATGCCGTGTGATTCCGGCTATCGCTCGCCAGGTCCACGATTTTCCCGGCATCCTCTTCGTCCCGGTCAGCCAGGAACAGTTGCCGTGTGAATTGGAGAGCACCGTTCTGGTCAAAATGCGCAAGCCTGCGTTTGCTGGCTGCCCAAAGCCCTCCCATGCCGTCAGCGGCGAGGACGTTGCCTGCTTCAAATCCTGCGCTTGTCTGAATGCTAAGAATCTGATTGCCTGCCGTGTCATAGCATGTCAAACGGTGTTTTGAGGTAATCCAGACATGCTCGACGCTGGCGTCATAAACAATCCCAGCTGGTTTGTTCCCGCCATTGAGGTTGACGGTTAATAACGTGTTTCCTGTCTTGTCCAGCTGCATAAGATTGTGACGATCCACGACCCACAGGCGAGAGCGGCTTTTATCGAGGGCTAACCCCGTAATGTCGTGTTTGAAATCCAGCACAGCTTGCAAGTTTCCGTCTAAATCAAGGCGGTACAGCTTGCGATGAATACCAATCCAGACGTTACCGGCAACATTGTCCACAACCATACCTGCGGGAGAGTCGTCATGAAAGTTCCGTGGCATTTCGGTATCGACCTGAACATTGCCTTGAGCGTCGTACGCCCTTAAATGCCTGTAGCTGTACAGCCAGACTTGATTATTGGTCTCATTAACTGTCAAGGCGAGAATGTGTGAAAATCCGGCAAGTTCCAATACCGGTATCTCATCCACAGGAGAAATTTTGAAAACACTGTCACCGGTCGAAACCCAAAGTATGCTGGCATTGTTGTCCGGCGCCGTACCAGCAAATGCAGCGGCGGGTAATATTGCGAACAAGGGAAAAACGAGATGTCTTAGGGCCAGCGCCTGAAGCAGTCTTCCTGACATAATCAGTCCCTTGATATTTTGTTACTTTGCCACCGGTTCAGGTGAAGATGAATTTTCACCTGGGCCACGGGCATCCTAACCCGTTAATAAATCTTATAGTGCAAAGTTATACGAAATGCAAGGCAAGATTTAGGGTGTCAAATAAAATGCTGCGTTTCCCCTCACCCCAACCCTCTCCCACCAGAGGGGGAATGGAAAGAAGCAGCGGGAGATAACGAGGCGGGAAATAGTGATTACCTTCCACCACCTCTGTCACAACGTTGCCTGGATGCGGAGGGTGGCACGCGAAGCGCGCGCCAGCGCTAGGGAGACAGCGTGTACGCCGTGACCTTTGTGCCCGCAGGCACCACCAGCAGCCCGTCGCCGGCGGCAAGACCTGTAAACGGAAGTTCGGTAACGCTGTAATCGATTGGCGCGCCCAGGTTGACGTTCCAGACCTGGGTTCCTGTGGTACCGTCTAGCGCATACAGATTCCCGGAACTGGAGCCGATGAATACGTATTGATTGACCACGATGGAGGCCCCTGCCAGCTGCCCGTCGCCGGAAAAGCTCCATTGCACTGTGTTGTTCGAGAGCAAGATTCCTTGCAGCGTGCCGCTCTGCAGAAAATAGCCCATGGTCGTGGTAAACGCCGGCGGCGTACTCGCAACGTAACTGCCGTCATTGGTACCAGTTTCCGCATTGAAGATGTCGCCGTTATAGCTGGGAAAATCAATGGGTGAATAGTCGAGTTGGTTGGCGACCACTGGTGTTTCGCCACCACCGCCCTCGCAACCAGCGTTGTTATTCCAGATCAATTCGCCGGTCGCGGGGCGAATGTCATAGGTTTGGCATGGATAACTCACATATACCCCATCCGCAGTCACCGCCGGGGTACTGTTGTCGCCGTTCTGCACGAATTGCGTCCATTCCAACGTGCCAGTTGCCTGACCTACCGCATACAGGGTCCCTGCATCACCCGCCCCACCTACATATACCATACCGTTAGCCGCCGTCGGTGCTCCGGAGAACCACCATTGCCCTGTGAGCACCGTGCTCCAGTCTTCGGCGCCCGTGCTCACATCAAAAGCCTCGAGGGTCGGCGAGTCGCCGATGATTGAACCCAGCACGAACACGCGCCCATTGTCGTAGGTGGCGTTCGCGTTACCGTTGATCATAATCGGTCCCCACACCGTATTGCCCGTAGTCTGGTCCAGGGCCAGCACCTCGGAACTGTTGCTGGAAAGTTTCACGGTCACGATCACCTCGCCATCTACTATCAGGGCATAGGACGGCGTACCGCCCACGTCCACGCTCCAGGTGGGATTGCTGGGGAAGCTCACGGATGCGAACGTGACCGCACCGGTGTGCGGGGGGTTGATCTGGAACGCTACCGCATCGATGGAGGGCGGTGCGATGGTGACCGTCTGCGCGGCCGTGGTTCCCGGGGGCGAGTTCGGATCAGAGACCATCACCGACGCTGTACCGGTCGCGCTGATATCGCTGGCCGGGACTTGTGCAATGAGTTCAGTTGACGAGATCAGGGTGGTTGTAAGCGCAGTGCCATTCCACTCAACGGTTGAGGTACCGGTAAAGGCGGTCCCAAGGGCAGTTAATACGAACGACGGTCCACCCACCGTTACGGCCACGGGCGAAAGAGAATTGAGCGCAAGTGGCGTAGGCGCTACCGTGAAAACCTGCGAATTGGATGTGCCATACGTCGGATCGCTCACCGACACTGTGTCACTGCCGATGGTAGTGATCTCCGAAGCCGGTACCTGCGCCGTTAACTGCGTCGCGCTCACAAAAGTCGTCGGCTGCGAGGTGCCGTTCCAGAGCACTGTGGATTGTGAGGTGAAGCCAGAACCGGTCAGCATCAGCGTGAAGGCCGGGCCGCCGACGTCGATGGTCGCCGGCGAGAGCGCAGTGAGCATGATCGGCGAGGGTTTGATGGTGAAGGTCTCGGTATTTGAGGTGCCGTTAATTGGGTCACTGACAGAGACTGCCGCATTGCCGGCCGTTGTGATATCGGCCGCCGGTATTTGTGCCGTCAGCTGCGAGCTGTTAACGAAGGTCGAACTTAGCTGTATGCCGTTCCAGAGCACCGTCGACTGCGGCGTGAATGTGGAACCATTTACGCTAAAAGTAAAGGATTGCGCACCCGCATACGCCGAGGAGGGGCTCAGTCCATTGATGGCGAAGGTGGATTGGGTCACGGTGTACTGAACCTGAACGCTCTGCGGACTGTTTGCCAGGGGCTGTTTGCACGCCTGATCGAAGCACACCTCAACCTGCACGGTACCGTCGTAAGTCCCCGGCCCCAGAGCCGCCGGCGAGTCGAACTGGATCGTGATCGTCGCGGGCAATGTCCCGCCGTTGTTGATTACCTGGTTGATGCCCTGGCCTGTGAATATGGCCCCCGAGTAGACTCCCTGATTTTGAGTCAATCCCGTGACGTTCAACTGGAAACCGGAAGTTGGCGCTGGCTGCGTTGTGGTCGCGGAAACCGATAAAGTTTGCGGCGATAGCGACATGGCCACATTGGAGTTGCTGCTCTGACTGGATCCATTACCGCCACCACCGCCGCAGGCGGTGAGCAGCAGAGCGGCGAGCGCCACGAGCACGAAGCGCAGATGCATCGGTATTCGAAAGCCTGAAGACGGGTGCCCCTTCATAAGCCCCCCTTGCACGTCCTGTCTATCCCGCTAAGCGGGATTATTCTTGGCTGGGATTGATGAAAAGAGTTTAGCAGCAATTATCAGGGTTTTCCTTCCTACCAGCCCCGGGAGGCTTGGGCGCCTGAGGCTTGATATGCCGGGCCGCGCGGGAGCGGAGGCTGCGGGTTTCGCAAGCAGGTCGAGAGCGTTGATTTTATAGACGCCACGTCCTGTGGTCTTTGCAAACGCAGACTTCCCGGACGTCGTACGACTACGGCTTTACGTCGACTCCCTTCCAAAACGCTACCCGATCTTTGATCTGTTTCGCGGCGGGCTTCGGGTCCGGATAATACCAGGCGGCATCCTTGTTCACTTTCCCGTCCACCACCACGTCGTAGTAGCTGGCCCGGCCTTTCCAGGGGCAGGTGGTGTGTTTATCGCTGGGCTGGAAGTATTGTTTGTGTATGGATTCCGGCGGGAAGTAGTGATTGCCTTCCACCACCACGGTGGCGTCGCTTTCCGCCAGGACTTTGCCGTTCCAGATTGCTTGCATAATTCCGCCCCTTCTTTGAAACCAGTCATACGCGCATCATTTAGTCGCAGCATTGCAACCGAAGCGCGGCAGCATCCACTTCTGCAGCAGATGATCCAGCGAGAGCTTGCCGGGGCCGTAGAGGATGATGGCCAGCAGCATGAGACCCCAGACCTTGTGATCGGTGAAATCGCTGCCCCAGAACCCCGCCCACAGGCCGTGGGGCCAGAGGGCGGGATAGGAGATCACGGCGATGATGTTGTAGAAGAACAGGAACAGGGCCGTGAGCCGTCCGAACAGTCCGAACCCCAGGAACCAGGGCAGGATCAGTTCGATGGCGGTGCCAATGTAGGCGGCGGCCACCGGCGGCAATAGCGGCACGTGATAAATGTACTGAAACAGCGTGATGGTGCTGTTCATGTCGCTCACCTTGACCACGCCGGCGCGCCAGAAATCCACCGCCACCCACAGCCGGAAGAGCAGCAGGCTGAGGGGCGAGAGCCAGAAGAGGCCGCGGACGGCCTTGCCGTACAGGCTGCAGGTGCGTTTGAAGATATTCATGCGGATTTTTCCCGTGTTGCTGTTACGCGAAAGAACAGCCCGTGACCAGCCGGATTGAGAACAGCCAGTGCAGGCAGGCGGTGAGATCGAAGTCCGGGTCGGCATCCACTGCACTTTTATGGGCCGCAGCCAGCGGCGTGCCGCACAACAGCGCGGCTACGAATTTCCGCTGACCGCCCGCCACGGGTTGCATGGCCAGTTGACTGGCCTCGCGCCACACCATGAGCGCCTGGCCTTCACCCGAGAGATTGAGCCGCCGGGGTGCGGTCTCCTGGCAGAATTTCCAGATGTCCCAGATGGGGTGGGCGGATTCCACCAGCCGCAGGCTGGGATGCAGTGTGAGGCACAGCCTCGCATGCTGATCTTCCGGCAAACTTGCAAGCGCCGCCGCATCCAGCGGAGCGGCATCCGCGGCCAGATAACTTTCCTGGCGCGCCCATTCCAGCCGCGCCACGTCGCTGAGATAAGGCAAGGTCGCCGCTTCGGGCATGGCGGCGAGGAATTCCGCAAAGGCCGCACCGTAGTCCTGCAGATTGCCGCTGCGGGAGGGGTAGCCGCGGATATAGCGCGCGGCCGCAGTCTCGAAGAAATCCTCACCCACCAGTTTCAGTACCGCGGGATAGTCCGTGCGCAACGCCGCCGTCAGATTATTGAAGATGATGTTCTGATAGATCTGCAGCCGTGCCGCGGGTGCCAGACCGTTTCCGGCCACGGCTTCCGGCAGCGACAAGCCGTGCTCGCCCAGCATCCAGCGGGCGAAGTCAGTTTGCAGATCATGCAGCGAGGGCGCGGTATTCATGGAGCATGCTTTCCGCTTTGGCCGCTTCCGCCAGCAGCACGTGGAGCGGCGGAATGTCCCGGTCCCACTCGATCAATGTGGGCACAAGGCCGCAGTGACTGAGAGCGAGGCGGTACAGCTGCCACACCGCATCCGCCACCGGCCGGCTGTGGGAGTCAATAAGCAGTTCCACCGGCAGGCCTTGCTTGCGGGTAAAGCCCGCCAGATGGATTTCCTTCACCGTTTGTTTCGGGATGGCATGGATATATTTCTCAGCGTCATAGCCGTGGTTGGCGGCATTGACGTAAATATTGTTCACATCCAGCAGGATGTGGCAGCCGCTGCGCGCAGCCAATGCGGCGATGAATTCTGCTTCGGGAATGGTTGAGTGACGGTAGGTGAGATAGGTGGACACATTTTCCAGCAACAGCGTGCGTTCCAGGAATTCCTGGGCGGCCGTCACCCGGCCGACCATCAGGTCCAGGGATTCCTCGGTGTAGGGCAGCGGCAGGAGATCGTTGAGGTGCCGGCCGTCCACCGCGCCCCAGCAAAGATGTTCGGAGACCAGCGCGGGCTCCACACGCCTGATCAATTGCCTGAGTTTGGCAAGATGCTGTTCGTTCAACTGATGGCTGCTGCCGAGCGACAGGCCGACACCGTGCAGACTGATGGGGTAATCCCGGCGTACGGCATCAAGGGTCTGCAACATCTCGCCGCCGGCACAGAAGAAATTCTCGCTGTGCACTTCAAGCCAGGGAACCGGCGGATGCTCATCCAGCACCTGGCGGAAATGGGCGGGACGAAGGCCGATCCCGGCTTGCGCCGGGACCGGTCTCGCCGGAAACGCCGGTTGGCTGGACACCGGCAAGTACATTACTTGGTGTGACCGCCGGCGATCTTGCCGCACAGACCGGCAGGCAGCAGCACAAAGGCGTGGGGATCGCGCGCTTTGGAATCCTGGCCCGCGCAGGAGTGGCCCGGCGACTGGCAGTCATTCTTGTAGGCGGCGTTGACGCCGAAGCACTGCTGGTAGCCCTCGGCCATCATTGTCTTGGTATGGGCGGGACCGGCTGCGTTGCTGCCCATGTTACCGGCGAGCGAGGCCTGGCTGATGCCCACCGCGCCCATGGCAATTACGCCGGCAAGGGCGGTTTTTAAAAGCAGATTGGAATCCTTCATGACTATCCTCCGATTGAATGGTTAAGCGGTTAGCGACCAATAAGCATAGCTTCCGCGGTACACAAGAACGAGCGAAGGTCGTGTTTATTTCATGCGGCCCGTAGATATGGATTATGTAAATTTAATCCCTTATTCGGCTTTTGATGCAGATGAGGTAAGCCTGCTCGTCCGGCAGGCGGTTATCCCGCTGGGCGTGCCACAGAGTTTCGGCCAGACATTCGAGCATGGCGTGCTCGGCCGCGTGCGGGTCGCCGGTTTTTTTCAGCAGCGCCGCATACGCAGCCTTTACACCCGCAGGCCGGTCGATGGAGAGCTGCTCGCGGATGGCGATGTGCAGGCCCATGTGCAGGAACGGATTGGTCTCGCCGCCTTCCGGCAGCCAGTCCCGGTCCAGGGCCTGGTCCGGGTTCTCCAGCAGTCCGTGGTATTCGGGGTGCAGGCGGATGACATCGGCGACGATGGTTTCCAACGCCGACAGCGGTTCGCCTGCCTGCTGCTTGCGCCACGCATCCGAGAATGTGCGGCGCATGTCGGTGCGACTTTCGGGTTGGAGCGGCATGGGATTATTTTACCGAGCGTTTGCGCCGGGCAGGTGACGGCTTGCCGGCTTTGCCTGCACTGGGTGCCGGGGTCTTGTGCCGGTATTCACACAGATCCGCGATTATGCAGCGCCAGCATTCCGGCTTGCGCGCCTTGCACACGTAGCGGCCGTGCAGGATCAGCCAATGGTGCGCGTCTTGCTTGTATTGGTCCGGCGTGAACTTCAGCAGCCGGTCTTCCACTTTGCGCACGTTCTTGCCCGGCGCCAGGCCGGTGCGGTTGGCAACGCGGAAGATATGGGTGTCCACGGCAATGGTGGGTTCGCCGAAGGCGGTGTTCAGGATCACATTGGCGGTCTTGCGGCCCACGCCCGGTAGCGCTTCCAGTTCCTCCCGCCGGCGCGGCACCTGGCCGGCGTGCTGTTCCACCAGAATTTTTGCCGCCCGGATGATATTTCCGGCTTTGGTGTTGTACAGACCGATGGTCTTTATATGACGCTTCAGCCCGGTCTCGCCCAGATGGAGCATGGCTGCGGGTGTGTCGGCCGCCCGGAACAGTTCCGCGGTGGCGAGATTCACGCTTTTATCGGTGGCTTGCGCCGACAGCACCACCGATACCAGCAGTTCATAGGGCGTTCGGTATCGGAGTTCCGTGGTGGGATGGGGGTTCGTCTGTTGCAGGCGGGTGAAGAGACGTGCGCGCTGGTTCGGATTCATGGCCGGTCCCCTTCGGGTTACCGGATTTTACCCGGGTGCCCGCATCTCCGGGGGAACTTTGTGCGCCGGATTTTGCCCTAAGCTCATTACGCGAAGCTCAATCGGGAGGGGGATCATGCGTTTCGTCATTTGGCTTACCCGTATCTGCGGGCTGGTGTTGCTGGTGTGTGTGCCTTTCGCGGCCCAGGCCCGGATGGGAGTGCTCATGCGCTACCCCACCATTCACGGTGACACCATCGTGTTTGAGGCAGGGGGCAATCTCTGGAAGGTCAATTCCGCGGGCGGAGTGGCCCGGCGCCTCACCGCCGACCGGGGCTATGATTCCCATGCGTATTTTTCCCCCGACGGCCGCTGGATCGCCTTTACCGGCTGGTATGACGGCAACAGCGATGTCTATGTGATGCCGGCCGCGGGTGGTTACGCTCGCCGCCTGACCTACCGTTCCTACAATCGCGCAGGTCCGGGCGGCGTGACCCCGGTGGAAGACAACCGCGTGGCGGGCTGGACCCCCGACGGCAAGGACGTGGTGTTTATCTCCCGGCGCGACAGTATCAGCACCGAATTCACCGAGGCCTTCGAGGTGCCGGTTACCGGCGGTCCGGCGACACGCGTGCCCCTGCCCTGGGTTTCGATGCTGGCTTTCAGCCCGGACGGCAGCGAAGTGGCCTACAACAAGATCTTCCGCACCCAGAGTTTCCACCGCAAGCATTACAAGGGTGGTTGGGCGCAGAAAGTCTGGATCTACGATTTCAAGACCCATGCCATACGCGCCATCACTGACTGGCCCGGCGACAACGTATTCCCCATGTGGTCCGGCCGCACTATCTATTACGCCTCGGCGCAGGATACCGGTGTCCTGAATCTCTGGTCCTACGATCTGGATACCGGGGTACGCCGCCGGCTGACGGATTTCAGGACCTATGACGTGGACTGGCCGAGCCTCGGCAACACCGGCATCGTGTTCCAGGACGGCGGGCGGTTGTATGACTACGAATTGCCGGCCGGAAAGCTGGTGCAAGTGCCGGTTTCAGTACCACTGGACGGCACCGAAACCCGTCCATACTGGTATGCGGCGAGCAAGATGATCCGCAGCGCCGACGTGGCGCCCAACGGCCGGCTCGCGGTGTTCGAGGCCCGCGGCAATCTGTTCACCGTGCCGGCCAAGCATGGTCAGACCGCGGATCTGACGCCCACCTCCCGCGCCGATAACACCACGCCTGCGTGGTCGCCGGATGGCAAATGGATCGCCTACGTCACCGATATCACCGGCCAGAGCCAGATCGCCATCCGCCGTGCGGACGGCTCGGGTCATGCGCTGACGCTCACGCATTTTACCGCCGGCCAGTACTTCAATCCCCGCTGGTCGCCGGACGGGAAATGGATCGCGTTCGGCGGCAGCGACCAGCGGCTGTGGGTGGTGGACGTCAAAACCCGCGCGGTGCACGCCGTGGCCCGGGATCTCTATACCTGGATGTACGATTATTCCTGGTCGCCTGATTCCCGCTGGCTGGCCTACAGCCGTACCGGCAAGAACCAGCTTACCGCGCTGTGGTTCTATAATGTTGAAACCCGCCGTAACCTCAAAGTGAGCCGCGGCCGCTACGCCGATTCCCAGCCTGTCTTCAGCCGCGACGGCAAGTACCTGTTTTTCGTGTCGGCGCGTCACAGCAATCCGGCGCTGAGTTACTTCGGTGACAACGCCGTGAACATCAAGCCCGATGGTCTGTATGTGGCGACACTGCAGGCCAGTGAGCCCTCGCCGTTTGCGCCGCGCAGCACCAGTGCCGAGACCTCATCCGTCAAGAAGCCGCATAAGCCCGGCCGCAGCAAGCGTAAAACCGTGCCGCCCGTGAGAATTGATTTCACCGGGCTGATGCAACGTGCGGTGCCGCTGCCAGTGGCACCCGCCAACATCAATGCGCTTGCCACCAGCGCCGCGCGGGTGTTCTATCTCACCGGCCCGGTAATGACCGTGGACGGCCCGCTGGCGGGCGAGTCCGCCAACTTGCACATGTTTGATCTGAAAAAACGCAAGGATACGGTGTTGGTCAAGAAGGTGAGCGGGTTCGCGCTCTCCGCCGACGGCAAGACACTGCTGTACCGGTCGGGATCACACTATTTCCTGCGCACCGCCGGCCCCGGCAAGGCCAAGCCGGAAGCCCTGAACCTCTCCCGCATGTTGATGCACATCAATCCGGTGGCGGAATGGCGGCAGATGTACTGGGCCGCATGGCGACATGTGCGCGACTATTTCTACAGCCCCAAGTACAACGGCTATGACTGGAAAGCCGTCGGCGAGCGCTACGCGAAACTGCTGCCGCTCATGGCCTGCCGCGAAGACCTCAATTACCTGATCGGCAACATGATCGGCTCGCTGGGCGAGTCGCACATGTACATCTTCGGCGGCACCAGCGGCATTGATTACCCCAAGGTCGCCACCGGCGATCTCGGCGCGGACTTCGCCCTCGACCCGCGCAGCGGACGCTATTACCTGGCGCGTATCTACCACGGGGACAATACCCTCAAGCATTACTATGCACCGCTGGCCCAGCCGGGACTCGATGTGCACCGGGGTGACTACGTACTGGCCGTCAATGGTAGGCCGCTGGCGGCGCCCGAAAGCCCCTACGCATTGCTGATCAATACCGTGGGCACGCAGGTAAGGCTCACGCTCTCGAAACACCCTGAGGGTGCGAAGACCTGGACGGTACGCGTCAAACCCATCGCCAACAGCCAACACCTAAGGCTGCTGGCCTGGATCCGTCACAACCGCCGTTACGTGGACAAACTTTCCGGCGGCAAGATCGGCTATGTATATCTGGCGGACATGGAAAGCCTCGGCATGAACGAGTTTATCCGCCAGTTCTATTCCGAGTTGCGCAAACCCGGGCTCATCATTGACGAGCGCTGGAACGAGGGCGGGTTCATTGACGACATTCTGTTCGATCGGCTCACGCGCCGGCTTGCGGGTATGGCGGTGAACCGTCAGCGCGGACTCAGCACCTTTCCGGGCGTGGTGTACAACGGCTACCTGGCCGCGGTGGTCAATCACGGCTCGGCCTCCGACGGCGACATCTTCGCCTATGAGTTCGAGCACTACCATCTCGGTCCGGTGATCGGCAGCCGCACCTGGGGCGGGGTGCGGGGTTTGCAGAACCCCTTCGTGTTGCGCGACGGAGGTGTGCAGGTGGTTTCGGAATTTGCCTATTACAACCTGCATTCCCGCTGGACGGTGGAGAACAAGGGCGTGCAGCCGGACATCAAGGTGCACGATGAACCCGGGGAGCTCAATCGCGGCTATGACGCGCAGCTCGCCACGGCGGTGCATGTCGTGATGAAAGAGATCAAGACACGGGCGCACGGCCTGCCGCCGCCGCCTCATTGGTTGCCGGCGTTCCCGCCGGGCGGCTACCTGCCGCCGTCGGCAGTGCACTCCTAGCGGGAACCGCCGCCGCGCTCCGGCGGCCGCTGCTTGCGCTGCAGGCGTTTCCGCCACACGCGCTCCACGGCGGCGGCGATTTCCGCCTTGCGCCGGGCGATGACTTCATCCTGGACGCCGGCCGCCATTTCCTTGCGGTGCAAGTGTGCGTGGTGTTCCGCCTGCTCACGCGCGAGCCGCGCACTGCGCGCCCGGTATCGGGCACGGAAAAAATCCGCCTGCTGGCTGCCGGGAGCGGGAATCGCCATACCCTCGGTGGTGCCGCGCGCCGGCTGCATGCGGATGCAGTCCACGGGGCAGGGTGGAATACACAGTTCACAGCCGGTACACAGCGCCTCGATCACCGTGTGCATCTGCTTGGGCGCACCCACGATGGCGTCCACCGGGCAGGCCTGGATGCACTTGGTGCAGCCGATGCAAAGGGGTTCGATGATGACTGCCGCACGGCCGGGCGTGAAACCTCCGAGTACAGGATCAATGCCGGCAGCGGCGCTACGGCCGGTCAATTTCGCGAGAGCTTGCAGGGTTTCTTCGCCACCCGGCGGACAGCGGTTGATGTCAGTTTTGCCGGTGGCGACGGCCTTGGCATAGGCGCGGCAATCGGGATAGCCGCAGCGTCGGCACTGGGTCTGCGGCAGCAGCGCGTCAATGCGGTCGGCAAGCGCATTCATTCGTAATGGGTCCACATGCGCAGAACGTGGACGATTTTTTGTTCACGATCCACTTGATACACCAGCCGGTGCTGGATGTTGATGCGCCGTGAATAGAAACCAGCCAGATTGCCCACCAGTTTTTCGAAGCGGGGCGGCGTAGCGAAGGGGTCGTGTTCCGGCAAGCGGAGAAGTTTTTCAGCCTGGAGTTTCCAGCCTGAACGTGCGAGTTCCCTTGCATCCTTGACCGCCTGCCGGCTCAGGATGACCGTCCACGTCACCAGTTCAGGTCCTTGAGGGCAGTGCCTTTGGAGGTAGATTCTTTCGCGGCGCGCTGGATGCTCTTGACCATGCTTGGAATGCGGTTGAGGTACAGGGTTTCCTCGATGGCGTTCCAATCCTCGGCGCCCAGGACCACGAAATCCCCGCCGCGGCGGCGGGTGACGCGCAGCGGGCGGTGCTCGCGGATGGTGCGGTCCACCTCGGTTTTGAGCTTGTCGCGGAAGTGGTTGGCGGTGATGTCGTGCATGCGGGGAACGGTACTGAACTTCCGTACCGCTGTCAAATCAGGGCCGACTACGGCGGCGGCTACCGCGCCGAGGTACACCTGTAGAGTGGGGCGAGTAATCGTTGCTCAGCGTTTCACGCAACCAATCGAGAGCCCCGGGCGTTGCAATCCAGACCGGCCGCATTTCTTCCCGATACAGCCAAGCCTGATCGTCGCCGCCAAATGTATAACCACCTTCCATGAGCGTAGCAGGTTTGCGCACCTTGTCGCGCAGCAGATAGGAGGCAACTTTGGGCATATTGGCAATTGCAGTCCGCAGTTGGCGATCCGCCTCGCGCCGTTTGCCCAGGCGGAACAACGCCAAGGCTCCACCGTAGGCAGTTTCGGCCATCTGGTCATCCGGGAATTTTGCCGCCAGATCCGCCGCTTTTTTATCTTCGCCACGCTTCAGCCATACGTAGATCGCAAGCGCACGATAGCCATGGTTGTCATTGGGGTTGAGGCGCAGCAGGGTTTCGGTTGCTCGCAATGCCTCCTCGGGTCGGGCATGCTGAGTCACCAGCGCGATTCGGGCCAAACTGCGCAACGCGGGGCGGTTGTCTTCCCAGCCCCAGGCGAGATGCACGGAATGTGAACTACCAATGGCGGCTGTGATAATGGCCTCCGCACGATACAACAGCGGCAGGAACATTTCCTGATCCAGCGACGGCAGACCACATTGCTCATGTTGCATGACGGCGGTGGCGAGATCATCCAGGATATCCAGGCTGTCGAAGCAGGCAGGGTATTTTTGCAGGAAAGCGGTCCAGCGACGCTCCGCCGCCGGCTCCCAGGCGTAGGCGTCGTTGAAGGGGTCGTGCTGCACAGAAAACGGTTTTGAAAGCGGGAAAACTCCGTGCCAGCTTTTTTCGAGAGTGCCCAGCGCCGGGGGGGCAAGCAGACAGTGCAGCGGCGGTTCCTTGGTTTCGTTTCCCGGTGGTGCCGGGTCTTCCACGGGCGATATATCCAGTTGCAACTGCTTCACCGCGCGGCGCGCCTCCTCCGCGGGGATGCCCTTTTCAATCAGGCTGTCAGTCACGTCGCCATCGGTTCGCGACGGCAGTGACTCGACGTCCGTGAGCCGGTACTTCGGCAGCGGTCGCGCGGAAACCGACTTGATCCAGTCTCGCAATCCCCGACCTGCCTCGCCGGCCTGTTCCAGCGCGAGATCGCTCATGGTTCCCACCGGATCGTGTGCCATGCGTATCAGGAAGCTCAGCGGCGGCTGGTCCTCGGGCAAGCCGCGGCGGCGGAGCTGGCGTACGAAAAACTCGGCGCGTTCACGAGCGGTATCCGGCTTGTGCTCGGCAAGCAGCAGTTCCACTTCCAGCATCCCCAGCGCGGGGTCCTCGGGATCATCCTGCTGGGCATGGTGGAAGGTTTCCCGGGCCGCGGCCAGGTCATGTTGGTCCATGTTGATTACGGTGCGGCGCTGCCAGGCGCCGCCGCGCAACGGCGAACGCGGGGTTTTCGCCAGCACAGTCTCGATCAATGTGCTTTTCTTGCGCCGACGGCCAAGTTTCTCGTAGGCATCACACAACGTATCGAAGGCGAATTCCATAACATCGTCATGGGCTACCGGCTGCGGCAGTAATAAGGGTTCCAGCAGTTTCACGACCTCGGCGGTGCGATGTTCTTCAAGCATTTGGCTTGCCAGCACGATGAGCGCCTGACGGGGCAAAGCACCGCTGCGCACGGCCGCTTCCCGTTGCGGCTTGTCCATGGCATCCAGTACTACCGGCCAGATGAGATCGGACGACAGTGGAACATGCGGTACCCGATCACAGCAATGCTTGTATTTTGTACCTGAACCACAGGGACAGGGATCGTTGCGGCCCGGTTCCGGCACGGCCTCCGGCCGGTAGCGGTTGCGCGGCAGCGGCAGCACGTTCCACAGGTCGCGGCCCATGACGTAAGCGAAAGCCGGGATGTCCCCCGGACCGGCTTCCGCCAGCATGTTCGGCGACATGTAGCCGGCGATATGCTCGCGCATCCAGGCAAAAAACCGTTCGGCATCCTGGTGCGCGAGAACCTCGGGCACCGCATCCCGAATGAGATTTTCTACCCGGAAATCGCCTTCCTGCGGCAAGGGCGGAATGGTTTTCACGGCTTATTTCACCCGCATGCCGGGTTGTGCGCCCGCGTGGGGTTCGAGAATCCACAAATCCTTGCCGCCCGGGCCGGCGGCCAGCACCATGCCTTCCGAGACGCCGAACTTCATCGTGCGCGGCGCCAGGTTCGCGACCATCACCGTGAGCTTGCCCTGCAATTGCTCCGGCGCATAAGCCGACTTGATGCCGGCAAATACGTTGCGGGTTTCACCGCCGAGATCCAGCGTCAGGCGCAGCAGCTTGTCGGCGCCGTCCACGTGTTCGGCCCTGGCGATGCGCGCGATGCGCAGATCGAGCTTGGCAAAGTCGTCGTAGCTGATTTCCGGGAAGATGGGTTCCATATTGGCGGCGGTCTTTTCTGAGGGTTTAGTCAGGTTTTCCTTGGAAGCTTCGAGCATGGCTTTTACCTTGGCTGGTTCAATGCGGGTCATTATGTGCTGATAAGGGCGTATCTGATGGCCCTCGGGTAGCGGGTTATTTATATCGTTCCAATGAAGTTCATGTATATTCAAAAAATTTTCGGCATTGGCAGCAAGTTGTGGAAGCACGGGTTTTAGCGCAATCGTAAGTAATCTGAATGCCTGAATCGCCATACTACATATATCGTGCAGTTTCTGACTTGCATTAGCGTCAGCTACTTGCGCTGGACGCCAAGGTGCGGCCTCGTGCCACGAGCCATTGATGCGCTCAGCATTTCTCATAACAATATTCATAGCCGCATGAAACTCACGCATTTCGTATGCCTGCGGTACTGAGCGCGTGAGATCAATATTAAAATCGGTCTGTTGATTGAATAAATTAGACGTTATCGGCAAGTTCGGATTACCGATTCTTCCTTCAAAGTTCTGCTGTAGCAAGGTGGCAGCGCGGCTTGCAATGTTAACGTATTTGCCTATTAAATCTGAATTTACCCGCTGCACAAAATCGTCGAGATTGAGATCAATGTCTTCCACGCCGGCGCCGAGCTTGGCGGCGAAGTAATAGCGCAGATATTCCGGATTGAGATGATCCAGATAGGTACGCGCCTTGATGAAGGTGCCGCGGGACTTGGACATCTTCTGGCCGTTCACCGTGAGGAAGCCGTGGGCATAGACTGCCGTGGGTGTGCGGAAGTCGGCGCCCGAGAGCATCGCCGGCCAGAACAGGGTGTGGAAGTAGGTGATGTCTTTGCCGATGAAGTGATACAGCTCCTTCTGGCTGTCCTTGCTCCAGTAATCCTCGAAGCGCAGCTTGCCGCCGGGGTTCTTTTTCGGGTCATCGCACAGGTTCTTGAAGCTCGCCATGTAGCCGATGGGCGCATCCAG
This sequence comes from Natronospirales bacterium, assembly GCA_021792635.1. Lineage (GTDB taxonomy): Bacteria > Pseudomonadota > Gammaproteobacteria > Natronospirales > REEB76 > REEB76. Next base: position 47,154 of record JAJYUH010000007.1, read on the forward strand.
CCATACGTAGAAATATTTTCCTGGCGCGTCTGGAATTTCAAAACCGAAATAGGGTGCGTCCCGGGAAATGTCCCAGTCCTGCAATCCCACCTGGAACCATTCGTCCAGTTTCGCGCGCACCGCCGGGTGCAGCTTGCTTGTGGTCATCCAGCCCTTGAGGAAACCGGTGAAGTCGCCGAGCTTGAAGAAATAATGCTCGGATTCCTTTTCGACAGGCCGGGTGCCGGAGATCACCGACACGGGGTTTACCAGATCCGCGGGCGAGTAGGTAGCGCCGCAGTTCTCGCAGGCATCGCCGTACTGGTCCGGCGTGGCGCAGCGCGGGCAGGTGCCCTTGATGAAACGGTCCGGCAGGAACATTTTGGCCTGTTCATCGTAGAACTGGCGGATGGTGCGCCGCATGATATGACCGTGCTTTTTCAGTTCCTTATATATATGAGTGGCCAGCTCGCGGTTTTCCGGCGAATGGGTGCTGTGGTAGTTGTCCACGCCGATATGGAAGTCCGCGAAATCCCGCCGGTGTTCCGCGCCGATGCGCGCCACCAGTTCCTCCGACGTAATCCCCAGCTCCCGGGCCTTGAGCATGATGGGCGTGCCGTGGGCATCGTCGGCACACACATAAATGCACTCGTGCCCGCGCAGCCGTTGGAAGCGTACCCAGATATCGGTCTGGATGTATTCCAGCATGTGACCCAGGTGAATGGGACCGTTGGCGTAGGGCAGGGCGCTGGTGACCAGGATCTGGCGCGGTTTGGTATTCATCAGCTTGCGGATTTCGTTGGAATTATGCGGTGGCGGCGGCAGACCGGCGCCGGGCGAAAGTATGCCACAGACGGCACTCTTGCGGCGGGATTCCGCCGGGAGAGGCACCTGCGGATGTTAAAATGGCGCGCCTTTTCAGGGGACATTCATGAGCGACGCTACCCGCGAGAAAATCGAAGCCGCCTTGCGCGGCTACCGCGAGCCTTATCTGGGTACGGATTTGTTCACCGCCAGTGCAGTGCGTGAGCTGCACGTGGAAAACGGCCGCGTGAGCGTACTGGTGGAGCTGGGCTTCCCCAGCGGTGGCTACGCGGATGAATTGTCCGGAGCGCTGCGTGGCCTGATAAGCCAAGTGCCCGGCGTGCGTGAGGCCGAGGTGCGGGTCGGCACGCAGATTCTGTCCCACGCGGTGCAACGCAATCTCAAGCCGCTGCCGGGCGTGAAGAACATCATCGCCGTGGCCAGCGGCAAGGGCGGCGTGGGCAAATCCACGGTGGCGGTGAATCTGGCGCTGGCGCTGGCGGCCGACGGCGTGCGCGTCGGCATGCTGGACGCGGACATCTACGGCCCCAGCCAGCCCCGGATGCTGGGGTTGAAGGGCCGGCCGTCCACCAAGGACGGCAAGCGCATCATTCCCATGGTGGGCCACGGCATTCAGTGCATGTCGGTGGGTTTCCTGGTGGACGAGGAAACCCCCATGGTGTGGCGCGGTCCCATGGTGACCCAGGCGCTCATGCAGTTGATCGGCGATACCGATTGGGATGATCTGGATTATCTGGTGGTGGACATGCCGCCGGGTACCGGCGACATCCAGTTGACCCTGGCGCAGCGGGTGCCGGTCTCCGGCGCCGTCATCGTTACCACGCCCCAGGAGATTGCGCTGTTGGACGCCCGCAAGGGACTCAGGATGTTCCAGAAAGTGGAAGTCGGCATTCTCGGCATCGTGGAAAACATGAGCACCCATGTGTGCTCACAATGCGGCCACGAGGAGCATATCTTCGGCGAAGGCGGCGGTGAACGCCTGGCGGCGCAGTACAACGTGCCGTTCCTCGGCAGTCTGCCGCTGGAGTTGCGCATCCGCGAACAGACCGACAGCGGCAACCCGAGCGTGGCCGCGGATCCCAAGAGTCCGATCGCGCAGCGTTACCGTGACATCGCGCGCCGTGCCGCGGCGCAACTGGCGCTGGCGGGCAAGGATTATGCCGGGGCATTTCCGAAGATCGTGATAGAAGAATAAGGTGCTGAGAGCTGCGTACTGCGTGCCGCGTAAAAGACCATGCTTATTCCAGACGCAGCACCCAGCACTCAGCACGCAGAACCTTCAAATGGGAAGAACTATTACAGAGGTGTTGAAGTGAGCATCAAATCCGACAAATGGATCCGGCGCATGGCCGAAAAACACAAGATGATCGAGCCATTCGAGCCCGGCCAAGTGCGCGCCAACGACGGCGGCAGGATCGTATCCTTCGGCACCTCCAGCTACGGCTACGACGTGCGCTGCGCCGACGAATTCAAGATTTTCACCAACATCAACAGCACCATCGTGGACCCCAAGAATTTCGACGCGCGCAGCTTCGTGGATTTCAAAGGACCCTGCTGCGTGATCCCGCCCAACTCCTTCGCCCTGGCGCGCACCGTGGAATACTTCCGCATCCCGCGCGACGTGCTCGTGGTGTGTCTCGGCAAATCCACCTATGCGCGCTGCGGCATCATCGTCAACGTCACGCCGCTGGAGCCGGAATGGGAAGGCCACGTAACGCTGGAATTCTCCAACACCACGCCGCTTCCGGCCAAGATTTACGCCAATGAAGGCATCGCCCAGATGCTGTTCTTCGAGTCCGACGAAGTCTGCGAAACCAGCTACAAGGACCGTGGCGGGAAATATCAGGGGCAGAAGGGCGTGACGTTGCCGAAGACCTGAGCCGACTATTTACATTTTTCAGTTACACTACTGTCGACAATTACCTTATTGGCTGTGTGGGCTTAGACCCGTCTTAGGATTCAGCAACGAATTTTCATTTTGAGGATGACGAGTGAATATGGACCTAAGACAATTGATTTCTAGTCGAGTCATAGACGCTGGGGGGGGTCTTTCTGTAAAAAGCGCGCTAAACCCGGCGTTATGGTTGTGCGCAATAGTGGCGATCGATGAGCCAGGGAAGGCGCGAAGCGCCGAGGCGAAGAGCCTGCGGTAGCCCCAGCGGCCGTAGCACAGCGTCCGCGTGGTGCGAAGGCCGCGCCGGGGCGTAAAGCCAGGGTGGAGGAAACCGTGCGAAGTAACGGTTTCCGAACGCCGGGCGTGCCGCAGCAAAGGAATGGGCCGTCGCTGGAGCGAGTGGCCGGGACGCCGGGACCGTACCGGCCATCACGAGCGACGCGACGCTATCGGCCCGGCTCGGTCTGCTGCATCTGCACCGGCAGGTAATAGAGTTTCGGAGCAAGCCAGAAGGTGGTGGTGCGGTTTTTCTTTTCATCGTGGCGCGCCGAAAGCCGGTGTACTCTGCTAGCCGTTTGCCACATGCTTGAGCGGGCGGATATCGCGGCGGATGTGTTTCCAGTCAGGTTGCGTTTCCAGATCATAGCTTGCCTGCAATCCCAGCCAGAAATCCGCGGAGGTGCCGAAGAAAGTTGCCAACCGCGCCGCGGTGTCCGGCGTGATGGGGCGCGTCTTGTTCACGATTTCGGTAATTCGGGAAGCCGGCACGTGCAGGTGCAGGGACAATGCATGCGGCGTCATGCCAAGCGGCTCCAGAAAATCCTCTTTCAAAATGGCGCCCGGCCGCACGGCTGGCAGACGCTTGCCCGTTGCCACATCGCTGAAACCCGCTGTGTCCAAATCTTTGCGCAGAATAGTCATCACGTACCTCTTAGTGGTAGTCCACCAGCTCGACATTCGTGGCCTGTCCGGCATGCCATGAGAAGCATATCCGCCATTGGCGGTTCACACGCATGCTCCACTGGCCGCGGCGATCACCCTTGAGCTTTTCCAATCTTCCGGACGGCAGGGCATGCAGGTCGCTCAGGGTTTTGGCGTGGTCAAGCGTCATGAGCCTGTGCCGAGCCTGCACTTGCAGTTCCACCGACCAGCGCCTGACCTGAATACCCTGGAATATGGCGGCGGTGGCCTTATCCGCGAAGCTCTTGATCATTTACAGTTATAATAAAACGTATTGCGTTGACCGTCAAACGGTCAATCCAACACGGTCAATTGTGCCGAGGGCGTGGCGCAGATGCTGTTCCTAGAATCGGGTGAAGTCTGCGAAACCAGCTACAAGGATCGCGGCGGGAAATATCAGGGGCAGAAGGGCGTGACGTTGCCGAAGACCTGAGTTGTGCAGAAAAGCTTTCAGAAAAGATGCATATAATAAGATTTCGATTTATTAACTGAGGGGTTACTCTATGAAACTCCAATACAAAAATGCAGCAGCGGTGCTCATTATTTTTGCTCCATTGGTACTTGCGAGTTGTATGAGCGTGGATATGTTCAGTCAACGCAACCCGCAGTGGCACGGTCAGCCGTTAAAAGAATAATGGTAATCGGTAATTTTGAAAATCTGGTATATCGGCACTATGCGGAACAGCAAATGTGCGAATACATAGGCGACTATTCTGATACCGAATGCCTGCAATCGCTGGATTATCTATTTGCAGGTCAAAATGAAAGGCCACAACTGGCGGACGTGCTTAATCGAGAAAAGGTGGATGGAGTAATCTATATTTCTACTCAGGCGCATGGGACTTCAATAGTCAATCGGCCTATGATTTTTAATACTGTGCGCTGGCCTTCAGGATTCAGCACCATGATCGGATATGGAGGCCCAGTCGCCGTGTAATGGGCGAACTACTCTGTAAAGCTCTACGTCATAGATGGGACAGTAGTGTGGAACGCGAATGCCGACGCCAGCGGTAACCCTGACGATACGATTGAACACAGCAGCTACCCTATAGCAAAGGAACTAGTGAAAGCCGGTATAATTGCTCCGGGTGGAGGCCGTCACTATAAACCATGAAGCGTGTAGGTTGGGGTGAGTTTCCGAACCCCAACAATCAAGACTGTTGGGCATCGCTGCGCTCAGCCCAACCTACTTTGACGCTGTATCGAATTTGATTTCTGTCAGCACCAAGCTGATGGTGGCCTTGCCGGGCTCGGTCTGGCGCATCCGTACCGGCAGATAGTCCAGCTTCGGCGCCAGCCAGAAAGCGGTGACGCGCGCCTTGTGCCTGTCATCGTGCCAACTGACTTCAATGGTCTGGTAGGCCCCGGCAGGGGTATGCAGCAGGGCGGGGCTACCGCGTTGCAGGTTGAAAGTCCGAATTTTATTGTGGTTCAGTACGCGGTAGGAACCGGCGAGCTGGTTGCGGGCGCTGTCGAGGGATATCGCAAGCTGCGCCAGCAGGCGGTCATACACGTTACTCGGGAGTCGCAGTGTGCGGCGTTTGCCGTTGCCGTCGCCGTAGGCCAGTCCCTTGTGCCGGTCAAAGCGGATGCTTTCGGTATTCTTGCGGTCGTCGCTGGTGTGGCTGTAGGCGTAGCGCAGCGGCTGGAGCCGGCCGTTTTCCACGGCAAAACGGCTGGTTTCCGTGACCACGTCGCTCACGAACAGCGCCACCAGCCCTGCCGGCCTGGTGACCGACTGATAGGTGTAGCTGCCGGCCGGATCACGGGTCAGGGCAAAATCCGCGTTGCCGATGCGCAGGCTGTTGCGATACGCCGCGTAGCTTGCGTGATAGAGCGGGATCACCGGCGGCGTGGCACGGGCTGCGGTGCTTGTGACGATCAGCAGGCATAGAACAAACGCGATTGGGATTGCTGTTTTTGATGAAAGCGGCCCGGACCCGGCAAGCTTATTCCCCGCGCTCCAGCTTTTTTCCGACGCCGGAAAAGGTATCAGGAAGGTGCCAAGGCGTCTGAAAACTGCTTTCATTCGGAATCACTGCCCTCAGCGAACATTTTGGGCCGGGTCAGGGGCGCACCGTCCAGCCACACCGTTTGATTCTTGAGCAACAGGCGTCCGGCCGCAAACCAGCCGACCACCCGCGGGTAGAGCCGGTGTTCCTGGCGCTGCACCCGCGCGCGTAGCGCGGCTTCGGTATCGTCCGGTCGTACCGCCACTTTGGCTTGGGCGATGACCGGACCGCCATCCAGTTCCTCGGTGACGAAATGCACGCTGCAACCGTGCTCGTGCTCGCCGGCTGCCAGCACCCGCCGATGGGTATGCAGACCGCGGTACTTGGGCAGCAGCGCGGGGTGAATGTTCAACAGCCGGCCGCGATAATGACGCACGAAAGCATCGCTCAGAATGCGCATGAAACCCGCCAACAAAATCAACTGCGGATTATGGCGTTCGATGAGGATGCGCAATGCCGTGTCGTAGTCCGTGCGTGCAGTTTGTGCGGTTGCCTGGATGGTATGAATGGGCACGCCTGCCGCGATGGCACGGCGCAATCCAGGTGCGTCCGCACGGTTGCTGATTACGGTACAGACCTCGGCCGACAACGCACCGCTAGCACAGGCGTCGAGGATTGCCTGGAGATTGGTGCCTTCACCGGAGATCAGCACCACCAGCGGCAGGCGCTGCGCAGTCTTGGTCTTGGTCATCAGAAGATGACGACGCCCGCACTGCCGGCGCGCACCTCGCCGATGCGCCAGGCGGGTTCATCGGCGCGCGCGAGCTGGGCCAGTGTGCGCTCCACGTCCGTGGGCGCCACGCACAGTACCATGCCGATGCCCATGTTGAAGGTGCGGAACATTTCCTGTTCCGGGATATTGCCCTGTTGCTGCAGCCAGTCGAATACCGCAGGGCGCGGCCAGGACTTGGTGCGCAGCGAAACGCCGAGTCCTTCCGGAATGACACGCGGGATATTTTCCAGCAGACCGCCTCCGGTGATGTGCGCCAGCGCATGCAGCGGAATTTCCCGCATAAGCGCCAGCAGGGGTTTCACGTAGATGCGCGTCGGTGCCAGCAGCACATCAATCAATTCACGGCCGGCAAGTTCCTGTTGGAACGACGCACCGCTTAACGACAGCACCTTGCGGATCAGCGAATAGCCGTTGGAGTGCGGCCCGGAGGAGTCGAGGCCGATGAGCACATCGCCGGCCGCCACCTGATTGCCGTCAATGATCTTTTCTTTCTCAACAACGCCCACTGCGAAACCGGCAAGATCGTACTCTTTGCCGGTGTACATGCCCGGCAGTTCCGCGGTTTCGCCCCCCACCAGGGCGCAACCGGCGAGCTCGCAGCCGCGGGCGATGCCGGTGATCACCGCTGCGGCGGTATCCACGTCCAGTTTGCCACTGGCGTAATAATCGAGAAAGAACAGCGGTTCGGCGCCCGACACCACGATGTCGTTGACGCACATGGCCACCAGATCAATGCCGATGGTGTCGTGGCGGCGCGTTTCGACGGCGAGCTTGAGCTTGGTGCCGACGCCGTCGGTGCCGGATACCAGTACCGGCTGGCGGTAGCCTGCGGGGATTTCCACCAGCGCGCCGAAACCGCCGATTCCGCCCAACACCTCGGGCCGCCGGGTGCGCTTTGCCGCGGGTTTGATGCGTTCCACCAGGGCATCACCCGCGTCAATATCCACGCCGGCGTCGCGGTAGGTGAGGGGCTTTTTGGAGGTCATGGGTCTCCCTGGCAGGGTGGTTTTTTAGGTATGGGGGAAGGTGAAATCACTCGCCGGACAGTGCCTTAAGCCTGTATATTCTACACGCAGAGGCCGCGGAACATGCCTGCCGGCCGGCATTGGCGGATACGGAGAACTCGTGAGTACAGCGTGTACGCGTACGTGGAAATGGAGATGGTTCGCCGGCTTTGTGCTGTGCGCGAGCGGGGCGGTGCATGGCGCCGTGGTCACCGGTCTGTATGAGGCCAGCGTGCCCGTACCCGATCAATCCGCCGCCGCCCGTCACGTGGCGCTGCAGCAGGCGCTGGCGGCGGTGCTGGTGAAGATCACCGGTGAGCGCACCGCCGGCGGTGTGCCGGCGCTTGCCGGCCTGGTCCAGGACCCCAGCCAGTTCCTGCAGCAATACCGTTATGAGCAGTCACCGAGTAACGGCACCAATGCGTCCACGCCCACGGTGACTTATTACGATCTCACGCGCACCGGCGCGCCCGCCATTGCGCCCACGGGGCTGGTGCTGTGGGCGAAGTTTGATCCTGAGGTGGTCAATCACGCGGTGTGGGCGGTACATGAGCCTGTGTGGGGGCAGGAGCGGCCGGCAACACTGGTGTGGCTCGCCATCCAGAACGGGGCGAACAGCAGTGTGCTGTCTTCGAGCGATACCTCCTCCATCATACAGGCCATGACGGGTGCCGCCACCCAGCGCGGCGTGCCGCTGATTTTTCCGCTCATGGACCTGAGGGATCAGCAGGATATCGGCTTCCCGGATATCTGGAATGACCAGACGAGCCGTATCCAACTGGCTTCACAACGCTACCAGCCGGATGCGGTGCTGGTGGGCAGCATGTATTCGACCACGCCGGGGCAGTATGCCGCCCGCTGGCAGCTTACGGTTGGCAGCAACACGCGATTGTGGGTGACGCCGCCCGGTGATCTTGCCAGTGTGGCGGCTGCCGGCATCCAGACCGCCGCGGATCATTATGCGCACTGGTTCGCCATTCCTGCCGGTGCCAGCGGCGTAAACGGCGTACCCGTGACCGTGGAAGGCATCGCCGGCGTGGGGGCGTACGCGAAAGTGCTGGCCTATCTGCGCAAACTCACGCCGGTAAAGACCGTGCAGGTGACGCAAGTCGCGAACGGTACGGTGCACTTCAGCGTGGATACGCGCGGCGATCTCGCCAATCTGCAGCGGGCCATTGTCCTGGGAGAACTGCTCAAGCCCGTGGTGACGGTCGCAGCCGCAACCGGTGCTCCGAGCGGCACCACCTCTGTATCACCGGCCCCGGCGGCTGTATTACGCTTCCAATATGTGCCGTGAACGCGCGCTGGCTGCCGAATGCCATCAGTATTACGCGTATGGCGCTGGTGATTCCGGTTGCCTGGAGTATTGTGCATCATGAGGATGAAACGGCATTCACCCTGATCATCATCGCGGGCCTGAGCGATGCGCTGGACGGGTTGCTTGCCACGCGGTTCGGCTGGGTGACGACGCTGGGCGCGGTGTTGGACCCCGTGGCGGACAAGGTATTCCTGGCCGGCAGTTTCATCGCCGCCGTATGGGTGGGGTTGATACCATTGTGGGTTACCGTGATCGTGATTGCCCGTGACAGCATCATTGTGGCGGGTGCGCTGGTATATCGCTGGCGTGTGGGCCGTTTTCAGCCGCGGCCAAGCGTGCTCAGCAAGGTGAATACCTGTCTGCAGCTCGTGCTGGTTCTGGCAGTGGTGACACGGCATTACACCGGCTATGTACCCAAGGGTATGGTGATGGCGCTGGTGGTGGCCGTGGCCATCACCACGCTCACCAGTGGCATGGATTATTTCATTCGCTGGGGGCGGCGGCTGACGCACGTACCCGTAAGGAAACCGGCATGACTGTCACTGTCACGCAGAAAACCTGGATTATCATCGGGTCGGCGATTGTCGTCGCACTCATCTATTACCTGCAGCCTATCCTCACGCCCTTCCTCGCAAGTTTCATCCTTGCCTATCTTGGCAATCCGCTGGTGGACAGGCTGGAGCGCTGGAAATTGCCGCGCACCCTGGCCGTGGTAATGGTATTGCTGGTCATGGTGCTGTTGCTGGGGCTGGTTTTGTTGCTGCTTATTCCGATGGTAGTACGCGAGTTCACGGCGCTGTTCGCGCGCCTGCCCCAGGCCTGGACCTGGACCCAGATGCACGTGCTGCCATGGCTCGCCCTGCACCTGCACGTGGATCTGCGGACTTTCGCGCCGACACAGTTCGCGGATATGATGAAGCGGAATTTTGCTTCTGCGGGCAAGCTGGCGAGCACCCTGGGTTCGGTGTCACGTTCCGGCACAGTCGTGTTCATCTTTTTCATGAACCTGTTGCTCATCCCGGTGGTCACGTTCTACCTGCTGCGCGACTGGCATCGTCTTATGGCACGTATTGAAGCGCTCTTGCCGCGGGTGGCGGCACCCACGGTAACCCAGCTCGCGCGTGACTGCGACGGCGTACTGGCTGGATTCCTGCGCGGCCAATTGCTGGTGATGGCGTGTCTCGGAATTACCTACACCCTCGGGCTCTCGATCATCGGCCTGGATAGCGCCGTCGCCATCGGCGTGATAGCGGGGTTGCTGAGTTTCGTTCCCTATCTCGGTTTCTTTACCGGCGTCGGCCTGGCGCTGCTTTCCGCCCTGCTGCAGGGCCAGGGTTGGCTGCTGCCGGTGGAGGTGCTGGTGGTATTCGGCATCGGCGAGGCGCTGGAGAGTTTCGTATTTACCCCCAATATCATCGGTGAGCGCATCGGGTTGCACCCGGTACTGGTGATCTTTGCAATCCTGGCGGGTGGCGAACTGTTTGGTTTCGCCGGCGTACTGCTGGCGCTGCCGGTGGCGGCGGCGGGTACGGTGCTGGTGCGCCATGCCCACGGCCGTTACCTGCAGAGCCGCCTCTACCAGGACACCGGGAACGACGCATCATGACGGCGGGCAATGCAGCCGGGCAACTGCCGTTGCCCATCAGCCTTGATCAGGGTGCGACCTTCGGGAATTTCTATGCGGCCTCGAACCAGACGGGAGTGGAGGCGCTGGTGACACTGGCACGGCGCGGCGGCGAGCGCGCCCTGTTCCTGTGGGGCGGCGATGGCCGCGGTAAATCACACTTGCTGCAGGCTGCCTGCCGCCTGGCTAACGTGAATAGCCGCCGCGCCATCTATCTGCCCATGGGCCAGGCCGTATTGCTGGATCCACAGGTGGTGGAGAACCTGGACAGTTATGCGCTGGTATGCGTGGATGACGTGCAGCGGGCAGCCGGCATTGAGCCCTGGCAGCAGGCGCTGCTGACACTGTTCGATGCACTCAGCGCGCGCGGCGGCAGTTTCGTAGCCACTGCACGTACCGCCCCTGCCGCCATCAAGCGCCTGCTGCCGGACCTGACCTCGCGGCTTGCCTGGGGGCCGGTGTTCCAACTGGCACCGCTCACGGATGAGGAAAAGATCATTGCCTTGAAGCAGCGCGCTTCACGACGTGGATTTGAACTGCCGGATGACACGGCCCAGTTCCTGCTCAAGCGCCAGCAGCGCGACATGCACAGCTTGTGCAGCACGCTGGATGCCTTGGACATCGCTTCGCTGGCGGCGCAGCGCAAACTTACCTTGCCGTTCGTGAAGTCCCTGCTGGACAAGCGGGTTTAATTACCGCGCTTTTGCTTTTCTCCCTGTGAACGGGAAGGGAAAAGGCTGGTGGGTATTGTTCTCCTATCTCGCCCGGCGGTATGCACGCAGCGTGATGCCGGCACTGGTAAACAGCAGCAGGCTCAGGAAGATTTCCACCGTTCCCGCCAGCGCATTCTCGCGGCTGGTGAGGGTGACGGTAACGCCCTGGGCAAAATAGCCAAGTGATATAAAACCGCACCAGGCAAACCCGCCTTTCATGTCACGCAACACGAAATAACCCACGATCAATAACGGCAGCAGGGCCAGCAGCAGCCAGGCAATGCGTTGCCGGATATCGGCGGAAGCGAGCAGGCCGAGCCAGAGCGATAGCCAGAGCAACAGCAGGACGATCGCCGCAAGCGTGAGACTGCGCCCGGTGAAACGAAAGTTCATTTTGATAAAAGTTTGTATGCCGTATCCGCCACGCGCGCACCCAACGCCTGGCAGAGCCGTTTTTCCATGTCGCTGAGTATGCGGTCACTGTTTACGCCAGCCACGTGGCTTGGACCATAAGGCGTGCCGCCGCCGCTGGTTTCCATCAGTTCCCGTTGCGTGTACGGTATGCCCACGATCAGCATGCCATGGTGCAAGAGCGGTAGCATCATGGACAGGAGTGTGGTTTCCTGCCCGCCGTGCAGACTGCTGGTGGAAGTGAATACGCCTGCCGGTTTGCCGGCGAGCGTACCGGACAGCCACAGGCTGCCGGTGCCTTCGAGGAAATACTTGAGCGGTGCCGCCATGTTGCCGAAGCGCGTGGGACTGCCGAGGATGAGTCCCGCGCATTCCTTGAGATCATCGTGGGTCGCATAGATTGGTCCGGATGGCGGAATGCTGTCCGCGACCGCTTCGGAAACGGCGGATACCGCCGGTACTGTGCGCAGGCGTGCACGCGCGCCGTTCGCACTTTCCACGCCACGGCATACCTGCCGCGCCATTTCCGCAGTGGCGCCATAACGGCTGTAATAAAGCACAAGAATTTCCATGTTCATAAAATCCGCAGCACCAGTTCCGGCGGTCGGCCGATACAAGCCTTGCCATTCGCGAACACCACGGGACGCTGAATCAGGATCGGATGCAGGTGCATGGCTTCAATGAGTTGTGCGTGCGTGAGCAGCGTATCGTCCAGGTGATGTACGCGGTAATCGCTCTCATTCCTGCGCAGGAGTTCACGCGGCTGCATGCGCAAAAGCGCGAGTGCACGCTCGATTTCCGCGACCTGCGGCGGGGTGATGAGGTACTCAATAACCTCAATTTCCATGTGGCGTGATTGCAACAGCGCGAGGGTTTCCCGCGATTTCGAGCAGCGTGGGTTATGCCAGATTGTGACTTTTTTCATACGCGGGGCGCCCAGATCGAAAGGCTGGGAACGGCGTCACTATAACCCAGGTACGGGTGCTTGACGGGTAGGTGCCGCATTGCTAGGTTGAACGGGAATCTATCCGCCACAGCCTGTTCTATTCCACTTGCACAGCAAAATCTTCAAGCTATCGCGGTTCGCCGCACTTATCATCGTACTTGCACTGGTGGCCTGCGCCGGCGCACCTGTGCAGGAGATGAGCAATGCCCGCCAGGCGGTGGCGGCGGCCCAGCAAAGCGGGGGAAGCCGTGCGGCGCCCCACGCCATGGCCGAGGCGCAACGGTGGCTGCAAGCCGCCCAGGCAGCCCTGGACCGGGGGGATTACAGCGCCGCGCATCGGGATGCCTTGCGTGCCCGCAGCGAGGCCATTAAGGTCCTCCGCATGGCTCAGGGACGGCAGTCCGCTGGTTTATCCCCCCCCTAGATTTTCCCGTCTTTTCCTTATGTTAATGCTTGTTGTTCGCTTGACCCGGAGCTTATGCGGCGTTAATCTTGACCACCAGATTTTCAGGCCCGTCAACCGGCTCGTGTTCGTCCCGTGGCCAAAACAACAAGGTTGGAGATGCATATCATGATCAAGATTCCTGTCAAACAACTCGCTGTGGTGTTGCTGACCGCCGCTGTCGCCGTCGGTTGTGCTACCCACAAAGTAGCACCGACGCCGCCGAAGCCCACAGGTCCGAGTGCGGCAACAACCCAGGCGATCAATGACGCGCAGGCGGTGATCAACGGCGCCCAGGCACCCTGTATGGATACCGGTGACGCTTCCGCACTGCTGACCCAAGCACAGCAGGCCGGCCAGGCCGGTGACAATGCCAAGGCCGAGCAGCTCGCCGCCCAGGCGAAGCAGGATGCGGAAACCGCCATCAACAACTGTTACATGAGCCATGCCAAGGATCTGCTTGCACAGGCCCAGGGTTATACCAACCTCAACGCCGACCAGCAGAATCGCTTGAACCAGGGTCAGACCGACATCAACAACAATCAGGGCAAGCCCGCCTACGACGTGCTGAGCGCACTGGTTGCTGAACTGCAGGCCGCCAAATCCACCTATACGGTGGTGAAGGGCGACAGTCTGTGGCGTATCGCCGGCAGGTCCAGCGTCTATGGCAATGCGCTGGAGTGGCCGCTGATCTTCAAGGCCAACGCTGACAAGATCAAACACGCGGACCTCATCTATCCGAAGCAGGATTTCAACGTGGTTACCAACCCGCTGAAGAGCGATGTGAATTCCGCCACGTGGTACGCCCGGCACCGTGGCCCATGGAAACATCACAAGGCTGATCGCCGTGACCGCGAGTGGCTGAACGGCACCTTGACTCCACCGGCCTCCGCGATGCCTTCTTCGGGTACTTCCAGCATGCCGGCGGCCAGCAGCGCTGCTCCTGCGCAAAGTGCCGCACCCGCGCCGGCTGCCTCCACGGCAACCGCTCCGAGCGCTTCGCCAACGCCTGCTCCCAGCGCTTCCACCCAAAAAACTCCCAGTGCGGGGCATGGTGGCCGTTAAACGGCACCAGGATTTTATTTTCAAGGGCCCTTCGGGGCCCTTTCCTTTTGTGTGTGCGTCTGAAGAATGACCTCATGACTGTTTGCAGGCACTGTTTCATCTCGGGCCGCGTGCAGGGTGTGGTGTTTCGTGCCACCACGGCGCGGCGCGCCATTGGGCTCAAGGTGACCGGCTATGCCAAAAATCTCCCGGATGGGCGTGTGGAAGTTCTTGCCTGCGGTGAAGCGGAGGCAGTGAATGAACTCTGTGACTGGCTGTGGCAGGGGCCGCCGGCGGCAAAAGTCAGCGATGTGGTGATACGCGAGGTGGAGTGTTTGGACGTACCGCCCGTATTTACGGTACGTTAAAGAATTTCGATAGCGTCGCGGTGTTCGGGGCCATGCTCGCGGAACATCCATGTCCCGGTTGTGCGGCCAGGGTCTTTCAGGCTCCACATCCTGCTTTACCGGGGAACCCAGGGCATACATTCCTGACGCCTGTTCTTCAGCGGAGTTCCACCGGCCCGTTAGCAGATTTTTCCCGGCGAATGCCGCAAGACTCAAAGGCGCAAGAGGGTTCACGCCGCGATCCGGCGACTGGAAGGATGGTTTGGGCAGTTTTTTTGAAGCCAACACTGCCCGTCGTACTGGCGCAGCAGCCCGTTATCTTGAAGAACCTGTGGCCGCAGATCGTACGGAATTCTTCGCTCGCATTCGCAGAAAGAGCAAGGTTCTAATCCCAGCTCCATTTTCTGTTGAGGACCTGCAATACCCTGTCGGAATAATCAATACCCACGGTGGCGCCGTTATAGCGCTGCAGTGCTTCGCGGATGTCACCGTGGGATTTCTGCAGATAGTAGTGCAGGATGGTACAGCCCAGACGCAGGTTGGTTTGCTCGTGGAAAAGGTTGCCGTTTGGCTGGCCGCTCAGCTTGAGCCAGAAGGGCATGATCTGCATGAGTCCCTGAGCCCCGGCTTCGGATACCGCAAAGCGGTTAAAATCGCTTTCTACATTGATGATGGACAGCACCAGCTCCGGTGACACGCCGGTGCGGACGGCTTCCGCATGAATCAGTTCCAGCAGCGCCAGGCGTTTCCGGGTATCCGGTATGGTTGGCGCCAGCCGGCTGGACATGCTTATGAGCCAGACCTGGGCGTCGTACTTGTCCTTGAAGCTGGCGTGGTCGGCGGCGGCTTTCCTGACCAGCAAGATCAATTCCGGACTGGGTGGAGTAATTTTCTGGGCGATGGCGCTTGCGCCTGACAGCAGGCCCGCGCCAAGCAACATGGTAATGAGCAAGCGACGCATCAAGCACGTCACGGGGAAATGCGCACACGCTCTTTCAGGAACGCCGGCAGCTCACGGCGCGGCACATCACGGTTGTCCGCGTCGCGGCGGCCCTTGTATTCCAAGGTACCCGCATCCAGACCGCGCTCCGAGAGCACCAGCCGATGCGGAATACCCAGGAGTTCCGCATCCGCGAACATGGAGCCGGGACGTAATAGCCGGTCATCGAACAATACGTCGTAACCGGCACCGGTGAGTTCTTTATAGAGCGCCTCTGCTTCGCATTGCAGTTTTTCGGATTTGTGCATGTTGAGCGGCAACAGCACAATGTGGAACGGCGCAATAGAGTCTGTCCAGCAGATGCCGTGTTCATCGTGATTCTGTTCGATGGCTGCGGCAACCACTCGCGACACACCGATACCGTAGCAGCCCGTGAGCGGAACCTGCATCTTGCCCTGGGCATCGAGCACGACGACATGCATGGATTCGGTATATTTGCGACCGTTTTGGAAAATATGACCGACCTCGATGCCGCGCGCAATTTTGAGCCGGCCCTTACCATCCGGTGAGGGATCACCCTCCACTACTTTGCGAATATCGGCCACGACATACCCCTTATCAATATCCCGATCCAAATTGAAGCCGCGGCAGTGGTATCCGTTTTTGTTGGCGCCGCAGACAAAATCCGATATCTTATCTACGGTCTTATCAACAATGACCATGAATGGCGTGAAATTTGCTGGTGCTGGCGTCGATGTTGTGATGTTATACAAAGTTCTGTTATTTTTGAAATCCGGAAAGGCACGAAGATTGGTTGGGCCTATATATCCCGCGCGACATCCCAGATGCCGTTCAATTTCTTCTTCTTTAGCCAAGCGATGGTCCTCGAGACCTGCTATTTTCCTGAGTTTGGTTTCATTGACTTCGTGATCGCCACGTACCAGCACCAATGCGAAGCCGCCAGAGCCAACGACTGCAATGGCTTTCACGGTACGGGTTAACGGTACCTTCAAATATGCCGCGACTTCTTCGCAGCTTGTCATGTCAGGCGTAGGCTCTTCGCGGCAATTTTCCGAAGCGTTTGGTCGCTCTTCGGCCGGGGCCAATGCTTCCGCCAGTTCAACATTGGCGGCGTAGCCCGATTGGTCGGAAAATGCGATCGCGTCCTCGCCGGACTCGGCCAGCACTTGGAACTCGTGGCTGACATCGCCGCCGATGTCGCCGCTGTCGGCGGACACAGCCCGGAAGTTCAGACCCAGACGAGTGAAGATGCGCGTGTAGGCCTGGTACATGCTGCGATAGGTTTCATCCAGGCTCGCCTGATCGAGATGGAAGGAATAGGCGTCCTTCATCAGGAACTCCCGCGCTCGCATTACCCCGAAGCGTGGGCGGATTTCATCGCGGAACTTCGTCTGGATCTGGTAGAAGGTAACCGGAAGCTGCCTGTAACTCTTGATTTCATGGCGCACAAGGTCGCAGATCACCTCCTCGTGAGTCGGACCGAAGCAGTACCAGGCTTTCTTGCGGTCCTGGATGCGCAGCAGCAGATCACCGTATTTGTCCCAGCGCCCGGATTCCTCCCAAAGCTCCTTCGGCAGCACCACCGGCATCAGCATTTCCAGCGCGCCGGTGCGATTCATTTCCTCGCGTACGATGTTTGCTACCTTGTGCAGCACCCGCGTACCCAGCGGCGTCCAGGTGTAGATACCGGCCGCGAGCTTGCGAATCATCCCGGCGCGGAGCATCAGTTGGTGGCTCAGGGTATCCGCGTCAGCGGGGGTTTCCTTGACGGTAAACAGGGGAAAGCGTGAGGCGCGCATGCTGGGTAGGTGGCTTTATGTTGCAAAGGCGGTATTCTAGCGGGCATTCATGAGCCTCGTACAGTCATGGATGTAATTGCACGTGCCCGCATCCTGGTTGATTTCGGCGGTGGCTGCGGCTAGCGTGATGCAGCCACTTGGGGGACCCGCAATGGCCACAGTCCTGTACGACACCGGCATCAACCCTTCGCTGATCAGGGCGCGGCGTGTGGCCGTATTGGGCTTCGGCGCCCAGGGGCGGGCGCAGGCGATGAATCTCAGGGACTCCGGCGTGAGCGTCAGCGTGGCGTTGCGGGCCGGCTCGGCGTCGCACGCGGCGGCTGAAGCAATGGGGTTGCGTACCGTCGCGCCTGAGGTGGCGGTAGCCAAGGCCGATGTAGTGGCCATGCTGATTCCCGACGAAGCGCAACCCAGGATATATGCGGAGGTGGTGGCGTCCGCGATGCGCAAGAACGGCATGCTGGTCTTCGCCCACGGCTACAATATCCATTACCAGCGCATCGTTCCGCGCGCTGATCTCGATGTGGTGATGGTGGCGCCCAGCGGTATCGGCGAACAGGTGCGCGCGCAATATCAGGCGGAACATGGCGTACCGGCTTTCATCGCCGTGCATCAGGATGCCACGGGCAATGCCCGTGCCCTGGCGCTGTCCTATGCCTGGGCGCAGGGTCATGGCCGTGCCGGTATCATCGAAACCAGCTTCCGCGAAGAAACCGAAACCGATCTGTTTGCCGAACAGGCGGTGCTTTGCGGCGGTCTCACGCATCTCATTGCCGCGGCCTTCGACACGCTGGTGGATGCGGGCTACGCACCGGAAATGGCGTATTTTTCCTGCCTGCATGAAGTGAAATTCATGGCCGACATGATCCATAAAAATGGTATCGCCGGTATGCGTGATTCCATTTCCAGCACCGCCGAGTTTGGGGACTATACCCGTGGTCAGCGCGTCATCGGTGAGGCATCCCGCCTCGCCATGAAGGACATGCTGAATGAAATCCGGAGCGGGCAGTTCGCGACGGAATTGGGCCGGGAAATGGACGCCGGCATGCCGACCATGAAGGTGGAGCGCATCCGGGCGCGCGCGCACCTCATCGAGACCGTGGGCAAGGCACTGCGGGAGCGCATGCGGAGCCGCGGCAGGTCGGGCTGAGGACGCATCCGGGTCGCTCAGCACGGCGCATCATGGCATCATAGTGCCCGCTGCACAGAGGTCATGACATGCACGCACCCATGAATCCGGATCAGGATGTCGACACCGAAGTGGGTATCGACGAACAGGTTGGCGAAACCGACGAGGTCGGCGTTGAAGGCCCGCGTCGCCGCGGTATTTACCTGTTGCCCAACCTGTTCACCACCGCAGGACTGTTCGCCGGTTTCTATGCCATCGTTGCCGCCATGGCCGGCCATTTCCAGCCGGCGGCCATCGCCGTATTCGTGGCCATGATTATGGATGGGCTCGATGGGCGTATCGCGCGGCTCACACACACGGAAAGCGCCTTTGGCAAGGAATACGACAGTCTCTCGGACATGGTGTCCTTCGGCCTCGCACCGGCGCTCGTCATATATGAGTGGGCGTTCAAGGATATGATCAATTTCGGCTGGGCCTGGGGCAAAATCGGCTGGCTGGGTGCGTTCTTCTACGCCATCACCGCGGCATTGCGTCTCGCGCGTTTCAACGTGCGCAGCGGTGTGGTGGACAAACACTATTTCCAGGGGTTGCCGAGCCCGGCGGCCGCCGGCATCGTCGCCGGCGCCGTGTGGTTTGGTGTGGACATGGATATTCCCGGCCCGGCGCTGGTTATTCCCGCCTACGTACTCACCGTGGCCGCAGGCGCGCTGATGGTGAGCAGCATCGGTTATTACAGTTTCAAGGACCTTAACCTGCACAGTCGCGTGCCTTTCACCACCATGCTGTTTCTGGTTATTGGACTCATCGTGATTTCCCTGAGTCCTCCCAAGGTGCTATTCATCGTTTTCTTCCTCTATGCCTGTTCCGGTCCGGTAATGGCGCTATGGCGGTTGCGGCGCCGCGTGTCCCGCCGGCAGGCACACTGACTGCTTATGGATGAGCACCGCGTTCAGTACCTGAAGGATCTCGGCATTACCGCCTGGGTGCGGCGTGAGCGGATACATGCCAAGCCTGCCACGGGCGCGACGGATGCACCACACTTAGGCGTGAACGGTTCACGCGAGAACGGCATTGCCGTCATGGGCTGGTCGGAGCTGGAGCAGGCAGTTACAGGGTGTACCGCCTGCGGGTTGCGCGCCGGCTGTACCCAGACGGTGTTTGGTGTGGGCGCCCGCCAGGCGGAATGGATGGTGATCGGCGAGGCGCCCGGCGCTGACGAAGACAGGCAGGGTGAGCCGTTCGTAGGGCGCGCCGGCCAATTGCTGAATTCCATGCTCGCAGCCATCGGCTTGCAGCGCGGACAAGTATATATCGCCAACATCCTGAAATGCCGCCCCCCCGGAAATCGCGATCCGAAACCTGAGGAAGCGGCACTGTGCCGGCCGTTTCTGCAGCGGCAGATCGCGCTCATCCGGCCCAAATTGATTCTCGCCGTGGGGCGCATCGCCGCCCAGAATTTGCTCAATACGGACACACCCATCAGTCGTCTGCGGGGGAGGGTACACCAGCTTGGCGGCGTCCCGGTGGTGGTGACCTATCATCCGGCCTACCTGTTGCGCTCCCCCGGCGAGAAGCGCAAGGCATGGACCGATTTACAGTTCGCGATTCGCACTCTCAACGGCGGGAACGGATGAGCGCCGTTGTCGCCATCACGGCATCACCTTTGTATCGCCCCATGCAGGATGAGGATGTGCCTGAGGTGATGCTCATTGAACAGCACGCCTACCGGTTTCACTGGACCGAGGGCATCTTCCGCGAATGCCTGCATGTGGGATACGGCTGCTGGGTGATGGAGCTCGGTGGCGGCATCGGCGGTTACGGCATCCTGTCCATGATGGTGGGCGAAGCGCACCTGCTGAATATCTGCGTGGCGCCCGCATGGCAACGGCAGGGCTACGGAACGCTGCTGCTGGAGCATTTCATAGAACTGGCGCGCGAGCGCGGCGCCTACCAAATGTTGCTGGAGGTACGGCCCAGCAACAAGGCGGCGCTGCATTTGTATCATGGTCGCGGATTTGAGGATGTGGGCGTGCGCAAGAACTATTATCCCGGCGAGCACGGCCGTGAAGACGCGCTGATATTGAATCTGCCGCTATGAGGCGCGGTGCAAAGGCGAATCCCGTTTTTACCGCCAGTCGTTGTCCGGAAAGATCCCGGCACATTCCGGTGCCGTTCGGGGAGATGTTTCCGACCCGCTAGAGTAACGCGTCGAATCAGGTAAAATAGCGCTCTTCTCCAAGACATCTGGCACCCATGTTCGACCAGGAAATCGGCCGGCGGCGCACCTTTGCCATCATTTCGCATCCGGACGCCGGCAAGACCACACTCACCGAGAAGCTGCTGCTGTTCGGCGGCGCAATCCAGTTTGCCGGTGCCGTAAAGGGCCGCAAGGCCACGCGTCATGCCACCTCCGACTGGATGGCGCTGGAGCAGCAGCGCGGCATTTCCGTCACCTCGTCGGTGATGCAGTTCCCTTACAGGGATTGCATCGTCAATCTGCTGGATACCCCCGGCCACGGAGATTTTTCCGAGGATACCTACCGTACCCTCACGGCGGTGGATTCCGCGCTCATGGTGATTGACTGTGCCAAGGGGGTGGAGGAGCGCACGATCAAATTGATGGAAGTATGTCGCTTGCGCGACACGCCCATCATGACCTTCATCAACAAGCTGGATCGCGACGGCCGCGAACCCATGGTGCTGCTGGACGAGGTCGAGCGGGTGCTCGGGATCCGCTGCGCACCGGTAACCTGGCCCATCGGCATGGGGCGGGAATTGCGCGGCATCTACCATTTCCCCCGGGATTGTATTCATATCTACGCAGGCGAGAAAAACGGCCGGCTCGGCGAGACACGCATTATCGAGGGGCTGCAAAGCAGGCAAGCCGGCGAATTATTGGGAGGCGATGCCGACAGTTTCCGCACGGAAATAGCGCTGGTACGCGGTGCTTCACACGCATTCGATATACAGGAGTATCTCGCCGGACACTTGACGCCGGTATTCTTCGGTTCCGCCATCAACAATTTCGGTGTACGTGAGCTACTGGATGCTTTCGTGGAGCATGCACCTGCGCCGCGTCCCCGCGCAACGACGATGCGTAATGTAGAACCATTGGAAGACAAGTTCACTGGTTTTGTGTTCAAAATCCAGGCCAACATGGACCCGCAGCACCACGACCGTATCGCCTTCGTGCGGCTGTGCTCGGGCCGTTACACGCCTGGCATGCGTGTCAGGCACGTGCGCATCGGCCGCGAGGTCAAGATCGCGGATGCCCTCACCTTCATGGCGGCGGAGCGCGAGCGGGTGGAGCAGGCCTACGCCGGCGACATCATCGGTATGCACAACCACGGTACCATCGCTATCGGTGATACCTTTACCCAGGGTGAAGCGCTGCAGTTCACCGGCATTCCCAACTTTGCCCCGGAGCTGTTCCGCCGGGTGGTGCTCAGGGATCCATTGAAGGCCAAGGCGCTCAACAGGGGGCTGGCGCAACTTTGCGAGGAAGGCGCCACGCAGTTGTTCAAGCCGCTGCGTAACCACGACCTGATCCTGGGTGCCGTGGGCATGCTGCAGTTCGACGTGGTTGGCTTCCGCCTGCAGACGGAATACGGCGTGGACTGCAAATTCGAGAGTGTTCCGGTAGCCACTGCCCGCTGGGTGGGCTGCGATGACAAAAAGAAACTGGAAGAGTTCCGCAACAAGGCCCATGACAATCTGGCGCTGGATCACGCCGGTAGTCTGGTGTATATCGCCCCGACCCAGGTAAACCTGCAGCTCACCCGCGAACGCTGGCCCACGCTCCGCTTCCACGATACCCGCGAGCACGGCGTGAAATCCGCCGAAGCCTGAGCATCCGCGCGGCCGCCGTGGCCCCGTCAGCACATTCCTGATAGCCTGTGCCGTCCTGTCGTGTGAGCGCGCGCATGCAACTACCCAAGAGCCGCAAGGTATGGGGCTGGGCCTCGTACTATTGGGGCAACCACGCGTATGCGACTTCCGTCATCACGGTATTTTTCCCGATCTTTTTTCAGAAGTATTGGGACCACGGAACCGCCTTGACTTTGAACACGTTCCGTTTGGGCCTGGCGAATTCCATTGCCAGCCTGGTGGTGGCCCTGTCGGCGCCGGTGCTGGGGGCGATCGCGGACAGCGGCGGCCACAAGAAACGCTTTCTCATCACCACGGCTTTCCTGGGCAGCCTGATGATGCTGGCCCTGCATTTCGTGGGCATGGGGCAGTGGCAATGGGCCTGGCTGTTGTTTGTGACGGCGTCTGTCTGCTACTGGTGGGGAAACGTGTTCGGCGATTCGATGCTGGTGTCCGTGGCAGAACCCGGCAAGCTCGATATGACCTCGGCCATTGGCTATTTCGCCGGATACCTGGGCGGCGGCCTGTTCCTGGTCCTGGGCGTGGCCATGAGCCTGAAACCCCAGTGGTTCGGTCTGACGGATGCAATCGCGGCGGTGCGAATGATCCTGATCCTGACCGCGGTTTGGTGGGTGATGTTTTCACTGCCGCTGCTGTTGTGGGTGCCGGAGCCCCACAAGCCGGTGCAGAAAACCAGCCTGGGGAAATCGGTATCCGCGGGCTTCAGGCAACTGGCGGAAACCTTCCGCCATGTGCGCGCGTACAAGCCTGTATTCATGTTCCTGATCGCCTATTGGGTCTATATCGACGGCGTCAACACCGTCATCCAGATGGCGGTGGATTACGGCAAAGCCATCGGCTTCAGCACCACCGTCCTGATTCTGGCGGTGCTCATGGTGCAGTTCATAGGCGTGCCCGCGGCCATCCTGTTTGGGCGCCTGGGCGAGCGCATTGGTCCAAAAATCGCCATCTTCATCGGACTGGCCACATATGTGGTGGTGTCCGTATTCGCGGCCTTCATGCAATATTCCTGGGAGTTTTTTGTACTCGCAGGTCTGGTGGGGCTGGTACAAGGCGGGGTGCAGTTGCTCTCCCGTTCCTATTACGCACGCCTGGTACCCCACGAGCGCGCCGGTGAATTCTTCGGCTTTTACAATATGTTAGGCGAGTTCGCCGCCATTATCGGTCCGTTCATGATCGGTTTCGTGAGCTATATGACCGGCAGCCCAAGGCTTTCCATACTCTCGGTGATCCTGCTGTTCGTGGTGGGCGCCGTGCTGCTGGCACGGGTGGATACCCATCAGCAGGATATGGCCGGGCAGGCCGCCCGGGCACGAAACTGAGTCTAGCGGTCCCCAATACCTGCCAGACGTGTCAGAATCAGCCTACCGGCAAGGGCGATAAGCTCTTGCGAAAACGTGGGAGGGGTTTATGCAGCGGTTTTCTTTCGGTCTGGTTCTTTTAGCGCTGATAGCGGCACTGGCAGCCTGCAGTTCATCGGTTTCCTCTTTTGCGCTCATCGGCGTGCCGGGGCAGTTCTCATATACCGACAGCGCCAACATCCTGATAAACGGTACCCAGTGCAATTATGTCATTTATCGCGGTAACGGCGTGACACCTCCGGAAGTGGGGGTGCCGTGCACGCTGGTGGAGGACAAGAAGGATGCTCTGGGTGATCCTCATGCCATCATCCAGATCAGTTTCAATACCGCCAAAGGACCGCAGATACTGTCGCTCAAGGCGGCCGGTACCAATAATGAAAACGCCAAGACGGTACCGGATATCGGTATTTATATGCCGAAGAGCTGGACGCTGGCAACGCCGGCACCCAGCATGATACTCACGAGTAATGCGCCTGCAAGCATATATACCGGCATGGTGTTCCACATCGGCGGCGTGCGCTGTTCCATGGATATTACCGCCGCGGCCAATAACACCCCGGTGCACCTGCCCTGTGGCCTGACTTTCTGGAGCAATACTTCGGTATCCGTCAGCATTCCCGGCACATTGGTATCCACGCAGTATTCCAACCGCTCCTGGCCGCTGAATTTTGCCAGGAACCCCCAGAGCGGGAACTGGGATCTGGTGAAGGTACCGGCTGGTTTTCCCGTTACCTACACCATTACCAGAGCGGCCTCAAGCAGTTGAGATCCAAAATGAGAGCATGACGGAGGGGCGGTGAGTCCCACTCGTAATCTCCGGGGGCGGTAACACAAGGTCAGACTTGATGACGTATCACTGCTGTGGCCGAAAAGCCTGAACCAGGCGGTTGAATTCCCGTGTGCTGCCCATACCCGTGTAGCGCAGTTCCACATACAGTGAGGTAATCGCGTGCACCGGCTCCGCCAGATCGGGCCGTGAGCGGATGACGCGTTTGGCGTAATCCAGCGGTCCCTCATGGGGCTGGCGTGTCAGGCCACACTTGGCGAGTTTGCGGCAGAAACGCCGGTAATCGCGCACCGCGGCAACGGGTGGCGGCACGCGATGTCGCCACAACAGCACCAGCCATACCAGCACCAGAATCCCGCCGATGAGTACCAGCAGCACCAACGCCAGTTGCAGCCAGTTGCCGTAATCCAGGCCCACATGGGCGAAGAAGCGCTTTTGTAATTCCGGACCGTAGGCCAGTACCCACTGGTTCCAGCCGTTATTGACCGCGTCCCAGAGATTGCGCATGTTGCCGAGCCAGGGGTGCGACCTGAAGAAATAACCCGGCACTTCGCCGGCCGGCAGCGCCGCGGCCAGGCCTTCCTCCACACGCGCCGGGTCCACGGCGGCAGTGGGGTCCACACGCACCCAGCCGCGGCCCGTGAACCACACTTCCGCCCAGGCGTGGGCATCGTCCTGACGCACGATGTAATAGCCGTCTAGCGGATTGACGCTGCCGCCCTGATAACCGATTACCACGTGAGCGGGAATGCCGGCGGCGCGCATCAGAAATACGAAAGCACTGGCATAGTGCTCGCAGAAACCGCGACGCGTGTCGAACAGGAATTCGTCAATACGGTTCGGGCCGGTGAGCACGCCGGGCTGCAGGGTGTACACGAACGGCTGGTCATGAAACATGCGCAACGCATCCTGCACCACTTGTTCAGGTGAACCGGCAGTAGCCCGCCATTGCCGCGCGAGTCTGCGCGCACGCGGATCATCGCCCTGTGGCAATCTGAGGTCGCGGCGCAATATCCAGCTTGGCGTGTCCGCACCATAACTGTAATCCGTGTAAGAAGTGACCGCATACAACTTGTGTTCCGTCACGGGATGTTGCGTGACCAGTTCGTAATCGGCGGTCAGGTAGGTATTTTTTGGCGCCCGTACCGGCAGGTCCAGGGCGTACAGGACCCGCAGGTTGTTGGGTTCGAGAGTCATCTCATAGCGCACCGGTGCGCCGTGCGTGGCAAGGGTTTCATTGTTGGGCCACAAGGCGTTGCCCATGCTCCAGATTCCATGCGCGTAATCGTGCAAAACCATGGCGCGCCAGTAAAGCCGTGCGCGTGGTGGTGCGGGGCTCAGGAATTTCACCTGGAAGGCGATGGCATCGGATTGCGCCAGGCGGCTGATGGTGTCCGGCGACATTTGCGTGGATAAACCGGTGATGGCGGAATCCTGCGGCAGCGCCACTCCCCACAAGGGGCCGGGTATGCGTGGAAACAGCAGGAACAATACCAGTGCAATGGGCAAGGCGGGCAGCAGCATGCGTCCAGTGGTTTTCAGGGAGGTGAGCGCCGTGCGGCTCGCGTCGGGATGCGCCACGTTGAGCAGCGCGGTGATGGCCAGCCACACGGCCGGAATCATGTAAATCGCCAGCGGAATGCTCTGGTCATACAGGAAATTGGCGATGCCGATGAACAGCGCAATCACCAGTGCCAGAAAATAATCGCGCAAGCCCCTGGCTTCCATGAGCTTCAGGGCTGCCAGCAGGATAAGCAGCGCGGTGCCCGCTTCCGGCCCATTGAGGGTGTGGTAGGTGGCGAACACCCCGAGGAAGGCCAGCAAGCCGAAGCCGATGCGTGTAAAGCGGTTGAACAGCGGCCAGCCGCGGTAGGCGGCCGCCAACCGCCACAGCGCGACGAGCACCGCCGCGAAGATTATCCAGGGCGCGAGATGCAGCGCATGCGGAAGGACCATTACCAGCATGGCTGCCAAGGTCCAGAGCAGGCGCGTCTGTTCCAGGCGCGCGTCGAAATCCGCCGCCCGTACCGCGTTCACAGGTTATCACCGTCAGGTGTACCGAACAGGGCAAGAGCGTTAAGACAGCGGTCGCGATGCACATCGCCGCCACCGACAGGAATTTCGCGGCCCGGCAATCTGAGAGCATAAGTCAGATTCTGTGCATGGGCCGTAAGCACCCAGCGGCACAACACCGACAGGCGTTCTTCCTGGCCGAATTCCGTCAATGCGTTCCAATCCAGCCGGCGGGTCTCCGCGCCGGTACCGCTGAACTGTTTGGTGAGAAGCATTTGTGCGCGCGACGAGGCTTTCCAGGCGATGTGCCGCGGCGAGTCGCCGGGCCGATAGCCGCGCAGTCCGCTGAAATCTTCCTCCCCCCGCTCCGCGTGCCGATCACTTCCCCGTCCGCCCAAAGGCGGCGGCAGGGGTGGCGCCGCCACCGCCGGTTTGGGATAAACCAATGCGCGCAGGTCCATGTACACCCAGCTCCAGGCGCGGAACAGGGCGAAAGGGTATGTGCTTTCCACCGCCAGCCGGCGCAGTGGCAGCCAGCCGCGTATTTCCGCCGGCAGTGGTACGGCAACGCTGCCGCGTTCACCGGCGGCCACATCGCCGGAGACAGTTGTGTCGCTGTCTTCGGCACCCAGGGTGATGGCGATGCGTGCACTGCGCCCTCCGTTGGTGACATGTATATGAAAGCGTGCCACCTCGCCGGCGAACACCGGCGGCGCTTTGCCGGCGGTGATTTCCAATCCCGTGAGGTTCGCATGGCAGGCATGCATGGCAATAAAGCTGAGTCCCGTCAGCACGAAAGTCAGCATGAAACCCATACTGTTGGAGTAATTCATGGAGCCCAGCAGCATCACGAATACCGTGAGGCTGTAGAGCAGACCCTGCCGGGTGGGAAGGATATAGACGCGCCGCTGTCTCAGGATGACCACGTCACCATCCGGTCCCTGACGACGACGCACCCAGTTCTGTATCCGCTGACGGAAATAAATGCGCGTGGCCTGTAACATGGATCAGGGAATCGGTACCGCCTCAAGCAGTTCCCCGGTCAATGTCGCCGAAGAACTGCTTTCATGCGTGGCCTTGAGGCGCAAACGATGACCCACCACGCCCTGCAGTACCGCCTGCAGGTCCTCGGGAACGACGCCGGTATGCCCCATGAGCAGCGCCCAGGCCTGGGCGGCGTGTTTCAAGGCGATTGCGGCGCGGGGTGAAAGTCCGGTCTCGAAGCGCGGTGCTTCGCGGGTATAACGCACCACTGCCTGCAGGTAATCCAGCAACGCGTCGGACACATGCAGTTTGAAGGCGGCGGCCCGCAACGCCAGCAGTTCCTGGGCATTCAATGCGGCCTGCAGGGCATGCAGCAGCTCCCGCCGGTTGCGCCCCCGCAGCAGATCCCGTTCCGCCTGTTCACCGGGATAGCCCAGATCAATACGCATCAGGAAACGGTCCAATTGCGATTCCGGCAGCGGGAAGGTGCCCACCTGATGCGTCGGGTTCTGGGTGGCGATGACGAAGAATGGCTGGGGCAGGGGGCGGGTGACGCCGTCCACCGTCACTTGTCGTTCTTCCATGGCTTCCAGGAGGGCACTCTGGGCTTTGGGGGTGGCGCGGTTCACTTCGTCGGCAAGTACCAGTTGCGCAAAGATCGGACCTGGGTGGAAGCGGAACCCGTCGCTTTGCCGTTCGTAAATGGAAGCACCGATAATATCCGCCGGCAGGAGATCGCTGGTGAACTGGATGCGCTGGTAGGATAGCCCCAGCAACCGTGCCAAAGTCTGGGCAAGGGTGGTCTTGCCCACGCCGGGGATATCTTCGATAAGCAGATGACCGCCGCTGATGAGGCATGCCAGGCTCAGACGGATCTGCACTTCCTTGCCGAGGATGATTTGACTTGCCTCGGCGATCGCCCGA
This sequence comes from Natronospirales bacterium, assembly GCA_021792635.1. Classification (GTDB taxonomy): domain Bacteria; phylum Pseudomonadota; class Gammaproteobacteria; order Natronospirales; family REEB76; genus REEB76. Next base: position 75,252 of record JAJYUH010000007.1, read on the forward strand.
TCGGCCTTCTGCACGAGGGCAGGAATCGGGAGTTCACGGATGGGGATCGGCTGGTCGTTGGGCATGGGTTTCTCCTGGGTTCACCTTATGCCAAAACCCACCGGGCCGTCCATAACAGGGATAAAATATGCGCCATCCGGAGGTTAGCGTGAACACTGTACGTACGTTTTTCCTTATCATGTTATTGGTGGGCTTGTTGGCCGGCTGTCAGGGCCGTAACAATGTGAATGCCGCCGCCATTCAATCACTCATGCGCGTGGATAACGCGTTTTCCACACTCTCGGCAAAACAGGGTTTCGCCGCTGCCTTCCGGCAGTATGCGGCGGACGATGCCTTGCTGTTGCCCGAGAATGGCGCCGCCTTGCGAGGCAAGGCCACCATTGAGCAGAGCCTGCAAGGCATACCTGCGGGCACGACGCTGAGTTGGACGCCGCAGAGCGCCGATGTTTCCGGCGCACTGGGTTACACATGGGGCATTTACGCCCTCACTGGCGCCGATGCCGCCGGCCAGAAGACCGTTACCTATGGCAAGTATCTTTCCATCTGGAAGAAACCATCCGGTGACTGGAAACTCGCGGTGATGATGGTCAATCAATCGCCCGGCCCGGCGGGCGGCTGAGCCATCGCCGCAATCATGGTCATGCGCGAACCCGGCGCGGATATGGCGGACAGGGCAAAGACCTGGCTGCCAGATACAGTCGGTGCAAAATCCCGAAACCAGCCGTCTCGCGATCCCCGTCACCGCGTGAATTACACTTTGCCGGCGGCTCTCAACCCGGCGTTCTGTTTCTGCCACTGGCCGGACGCGGGCGCGGCTCGATGCCGGCAAAGCGCAGTAGTTCCCGGTGGATGCGTGCCACCCGTTCCACCTGGCCCTTGGCGGGGAAGCGCTCGTAAAAGCCGTCCACGCGGAATACGCGTATCTGCTCACTCCACGGTGCGAGCCGCCGTTTCCAGCGTTCCAGGCGTCCGTCCTCAGGCGCAGCATCCCGGGGAGCGAGATCCGCGCACACCCGGATCAGCGCCTTGAGCGTCACCGAGGTGGTGATCATGTAGTTGTTGTGCCCCCAGGCCTCGCCCCATGCGTGCTCGGCGGCCCTGAGGAAATCGCGGACCACGCGGTAGAAACGTTCCACTTCGCGCTCGCTGGCGCCGCGTTTTTCGATCGCCTTCCACTCGACATTCACCCAGCGGTTGAGTTCGTTGAACAGTTCCGCCTGCAGTATCCATTTCTGGCGCTGGCTGCGGCTGCCGAGCCGGTTGATACGGTAACGCAATGGGCTGTCGCCCTCGGAGTAGAGTTTTTCAACGACCTTGGCTGCGAATTTCTTGTCGGGCGCCGCCCAGGAGACCCGCTCGTAGAGATCCACCAGATGGCTTTTGTTGATGCGCGTGGGTGTGGAGTTGATGATCACGAACATTTCGGTGGCGAAATCCTCGCTCTTGCCGTCGAAGATCACGCACGGCACGTGGATAGTACGCGCTTCCTCGGGGCGATCCTGGTTATAGAAGTGAAGTGCCGCCAGGCGGTGCTGGCCATCAATGATAAGGTATTTGCCCTTGGGTTCCTGCAGGTGGCCGACGTTGTCGAAACCCTTCATCGGCTCGAACTGCAGCCGTTCGGCGGTGAACAGCAGCACCGTGCCTGGGATCGGCGGCTGGCTGGCGGCGGTCTCGTAGAAATTCCTGAGGGCATTCACCTTGGCGCGCGATAATTGCCGCTGGAAGGCCTTGTCGGAGCGTTCGATGCGACCGATGAAGTCGGCGATTTCATCAGTCGCCGGCGTCGCTTCCGGAGCAATTTGTTCACCCTCGCTGTAAAAGCGGCTGATGAAACGCACTTTGGCGAGCAGGTCCTCCACGGTATAGGCCGCGAAATAGAACACCCCGTCTTTCTGTCTTACCTGGGTGGCGAGCATGGATTACTCTCCTTTGGTTAAAACCATTCATGAGCGCCGGGTGAGGCCGGCGAGTTCGGTGTAACGACTCTCCAGTTCCGCGAGACCGCGGCCAAGTTCCGCCGCACGCGTCTGTTCGCGTTGCACGATGGCAGTGGGCGCCTGGGCGATGAACGCAGCATTATCGAGCTTGGCTCGCACCCGCCGCAGGTCGGCGCATAACTTGTCGTGTTGTTTGCCGAGCCGCGCAAGTTCCGCCGGCACATCTATCAGGCCTTCGAATGGAATGTGCAGCCGCGCATCATCAACAATCACAGTGGCGGCGCGTGGCGGGGATTCCCCCGGCGTCAACCTGCGGATGGATTCCAGGCGAGCGAGAAATGCCAGTTCCGGTCCAATGCGATCGAAGAGATACGGATCACGCGCGCCCGGTTCGAGAATAGCACGGATGGCTTTTGAAGGCGGGACGCCGTGTTCGCTGCGTATTTTGCGGATTTCGCTGACGGCGGATATCAAAAACACGATGTCGCCGGTCGCCTTACTTGGGTCGGCTATCCGGCTCTCAAATCTGGGATATGCCTGCAGTGAAACAGAATTCCCTTGTTTGCCGAGTTTCGGCGCAACCTGCTGCCAGAGTTCTTCGGTGATAAACGGGATAATGGGGTGCGACGCCCGGAGCAGTGTTTCCAGCACATATAGCAGGGTATGCCGGGTGGAATCCGCTTTTTCAGAGTCGGAACCATTCAGTGCAGGCTTTGACAATTCGATGAACCAATCGCAGAAATCGCTCCAGGTGAATTCGTAGAGTTCCTGTGCCAGCAGATCAAACCGGTAGTCCCGGAAATGTTCTTCAATGTTATGCAGCAGATGTTCCAGCTGGTTGACGATCCAGTGTTCGGCAGGGGTATGCAAGGGTGGATCGCCGGTCGCGGTGAATCCCTCCGTGTTCATCAACACGTAGCGCGCCGCGTTCCACAGTTTGGTGCAGAAATTCCGGTAACCTTCACAGCGTTTGAGGTCGAAGTTGATGGTGCGGCCATGGGTGGCCAGCGCCGCGAAGGTGAAGCGCATGGCATCGGCGCCCACCGCCGGGATGCCCTCCGGATAATCGTGGCGGATGCGCTTGGCTGCTTTTTCACGGACTTGCGGAATGAGCAGGCTTTCAGCGGATTTCCTGAGCAGCGCTTCCAGGCTGATACCGTCCATGAGGTCCAGCGGGTCAATGGTATTGCCCTTGGATTTGGACATCTTCTGGCCTTCCGAATCCCGCACGATGGCGTTGATGTAGACCTCTTTAAACGGCACGCGCCCGGTGAAGTATTTTGTGGCCATCACCATGCGCGCCACCCAGAAGAAGATGATGTCGAAGCCGGTCACCAGCACCGAAGACGGCAGGAATTGCCGGTCCTTTGACCAGTCGGCAACAACCTTTCCGTCAATTTTGATTGGGTCGTTTTCCGGCCAGCCGAGTGTTGAAAACGGCCAGAGCGCCGAACTAAACCAGGTGTCCAGCACATCTTCATCCTGTGTGAGCGTGCCCACAGGCTTGACCGATCCATGTTTTACGGCGTCGGCTTCGTCTTCACCCACGAAGATATTTCCGGCTTTGTCGTACCACGCTGGAATACGGTGGCCCCACCACAGCTGGCGGCTCACACACCAGTCCTGGATATTCTCCAACCACTGCGTGTAAGTCGTTGCCCAGTTTTCCGGCACGAATCTGATGTCGCCGGAGCGGACGGCATTTAAGGCTGGCTCGGTGATGGCTTTGCGCCCGCCTGGGCCCGGCTTGTCGTCCACACGGGTTTCACCGGTGAGATCCAGGAACCATTGATCCGTGAGCATAGGCTCGATGATCGCGTCGGAGCGCTGGCTTACGGGCACCGTGAGTTTATGTTTGCGGGTTTCCACCAGCAGATTCTGTTCTGTGAGATCGGCAATGATGTGTTTGCGTGCCACGAAACGGTCGAGATCAGCATATTCTTTTGGTAGAGGAAACTGCTTTACAATTGGTCTTATGAAACCAGCCTGTATCGAAATCCCATCGCTGATGCCTTTACCTTGCCGAAATTCCTCCCAAGTGTGCTGCTCCGCAGTTTCACGTATATGACCATCGAGTGTGAAGATGTTTATTCTGTCTAAGCCGTGGCGTTCTCCAGTTTTGTAATCATTGAAATCATGGCCTGGGGTGATTTTCACCGCGCCGGTGCCGAATTCCTTGTCCACGGATTCATCGGCGATGACGGGAATCTCGCGTCGCGTGAGCGGCAGCTTGAGTTTCTTGCCGATTAATTTCCTGTAGCGGCTGTCGTCCGGGTGCACCGCCACGGCCACGTCGCCCAGCAGGGTTTCCGGGCGCGTGGTGGCCACCACCACGCCTTCGCCGCCGGCCACTCCCGGCGTCTTGCCTCCCGCGGCACTTGCACTTCCCTGTGCATCGCCGGCTAGCGGATAGCGGATGAACCACAGATGGCCGTCGCGCTCCTCGTTGTTGACTTCGAGGTCTGAGACGGCGGTTTGCAGCACCGGATCCCAGTGCACCAAGCGCTTGCCGCGGTACAGCAATCCCGCACGGTACCATTCGATGAACACGCGCTGCACCGCGGCCGACAATCCGGCATCCATGGTAAAACGTTCCCGCGACCAGTCGATGGAAGCACCCAGCCGGCGCATCTGGCGGGTGATGACCGAACCGGATTCCTCCTTCCATTGCCATACCTGCTCTACGAATTTTTTGCGTCCCAGATCCTGGCGGATTTTATTTTCCACAGCCAGTTGATTTTCAACGATTTTCTGAGTAGCGATACCGGCATGATCCGTGCCGCCCTGCCACAGCACGCGCTTGCCGCGCATGCGCTGATAGCGAATAAGGGCGTCCATGAGAGTCTGCTGGAAGGCATGACCCATGTGCAGGGTACCGGTGACGTTGGGCGGTGGCAGGAATATGCAATAAGGAGCGCCCGCAGCGCGCGGCGCAAACCAGCCGTGTTTTTCCCAGGTGTCGTACCAGCGCCGTTCGATGGCCTGCGGGTCGTAGGTCTTTTCCATAATTCTTATGTGTGACGATAGCGCTCACCTCGCGGACGAGGCGAGCGGGGATTATAGCAGCGGGTTTCCGGCGGGGCCGGGATTAGCTGCCGTGGCCGTTTTCCCTGAGTGCGGCGGCCACGATGGCGGGGATTTCAGCCCGCAGCTTTTCCCATACCTTGTCCATCAGCAGGGCCTGAACCTCCACGGAGGCGTCGCGGAGCATACGGTCGGTGAGCGCGGCGATGCGCTCTGTGAGCATGTCGCTGAGGATGTCCTGTGGGATGGCGGCCGCCACCGGTTTCCCCGGTGCGGAAACCGCCACCGCAGGTTTGGGGGGCACGGGATTCCCGTCACCTGGCGTCACCACGTCTTCCAATACCGGAATTTCGGGCATCGGCGGGGTATCGAAAGGACGGATCGGCATGGCAGCGCTCACAGCGAGTGGGTTTCCAGAGGATAGCCCCGATCCTTGTAGAAGCGGAAGCGTTGCCGGCCATGCTCTCGTATCCCGACATCGGCGTTCACCACTTCCGCCACCCGTTCGAAGCGGCTGAAGAAGTGCGGCACCTCGGATGCCAGGTTGATGAGCAGATGGAATTCCTCCCCGGGCTCCCGGCCAAAACCGATGCAAATCGGCATGCCTGTGCTTTCGGCGGCGAGACCGTGAGGCAGGAAGCTGCGGTCACGGAAGGTCCACAGGAGTTCATCCAGTTCCCGCGCTTCCTCTTCGGAAGACAGGTGAACGAAAACGCGATGCCCCAGGCCGAAAGCCTTCTCCGTCAATTTGCAGGTGAATAACGCACGGCCGCGGGGTGCAGCGTCGGGGAGAACGTAGAAATCAACCTGGGTCACATACCCCTCACTCTTGCCTCTCCCCCGTCGCGGGGGAGAGCGGATCATGGGCGCCTGAGCCGTCAGGCGCGGTCAAGCAAGTACTGCACCAGCAAAGGCACGGGTCGGCCGGTGGCACCCTTTTCGGCGCCGCTTTTCCAGGCGGTGCCGGCGATGTCCAGATGCGCCCAGCGCATGTCTTTGGTGAATCGCGACAAATAGCACGCAGCGGTAATGGCTCCGCCCTCGCGTCCCGCCACGTTGGCGAAATCCGCGAAGTTGCTTTTCAAGCCGTCCTGATAGTCTTCATACAAGGGGAGTTGCCAGGCACGATCGCCGGCTTTTTCGCCGGCATCCCATAATTCCTTCACCAGGCTGGCATCATTGCCGAGCAAACCGGATACAACATTGCCCAGCGCGATCACGCAGGCACCGGTAAGCGTGGCCATGTCCACGATGGCGGCGGGTTTGAAACGTTTTGCGTAGGTGAGGGCGTCGCAGAGGATGAGCCGGCCCTCCGCATCGGTATTCAGGATTTCAACCGTCTGCCCTGACATGGTTTTTACGATATCCGCCGGTTTGACGGCATTGCCGTCCGGCAGATTCTCAGAGCTCGGTACCACACCCACCAGATTGATTTTGAGCTCCATCTGCATCACCGCTTTGAGGGTACCGAATACGCTGGCGGCACCGCACATGTCAAACTTCATTTCGTCCATGGCCGCCGATGGTTTGATGGAGATGCCGCCGGAATCGAAGGTAATGCCTTTACCCACCAGCACCTGCGGTTTCGCATCCCGGGCGCCGCCGCGGTATTCCATGGTGATGAGTTTTGGCGGTTGGCGGCTGCCGCGTGATACGGCCAACAAGGCGCCCATGCCGAGTTTCTTCATCTGTGCCGCTTCCAGCACCGTGACTTTCAGCTTGCCGCCCTTGCCCAGCTTGTGTGCCGCGTTGGCCAGATAGGTGGGCGTGCAGATATTGGGCGGCAGGTTACCCAGGTCTTTGGCCAACCCCACGCCGGCCGCAATCGCGGCGCCATCGCGCATGCCGCGTTCCGCCGCACGCATATCCTCACGGTTCGCCGCCAGCAGCATGAGTTTTTGCAGCGTGGGCTTGTGATTTTCCGGCTTGCTCTTGCAGTCATCAAAGCGGTAGCTTGCATCTTCGGCGGCCTCCACCGCATGCCGGGTACGCTGGTACGCATCGGTATCACGTACCGCGAGCAAGGTGAGGGTACTCACCGCCTCTTTGATACCGCTGTCATTGAGCGCACGTACCGCCTTATACACGGATTTGCGGTAGGCGCGCAGGTTGAAATCCTTTTCCGCGCCCAGCCCTACCAGCAGCACGCACGCGGTGGTGATACCGGGCACCTGAAACAGCAGCAACGTTTGCCCGCTGCGGCCTTCCAGCGCGCCACCCCGGGTGATTTTGGCAAGATAACCGCCGCTGGCCCTGTCAAGAGCATTGGCAGACGCCGCGAGCTTGCCACCTTCAAACACACCCGCCAGCAGGCAGGCGGAACGCAATTGGGCGGGGTCGCCTGTCTTTACCGAGAATTGCATGCACGTCTCCCCTCGGGGGTCGTCAGGATTATGGGCTGGCTGGCGTATGATTAGCGCCGTACAGGTTTCCCGTCCACGCGGCGGGGAAGAAAACGGGCACTAGTTTAACGCATCATGCCGGGCGCTGAAATCAGCCGGGAGTGACATTGACGCGTATTGTTGATCGCTACCTGGCGCGCGAGACCCTGCTTACTTGGCTGGCAGTGACCGGTGTGCTCATGCTGATCCTCATGAGCAACCGCTTCGCGCTGCTGCTGGGCGATGCGGCTGCCGGACGGCTGCCGCGTGACACGGTGTTCGCATTGTTTGGTCTGGCTTCGGTCAATTATTTCATCGTGGTGATACCGGTGGGTTTATTCCTGGCGGTGTTGCTGGCCCTGGGCCGTCTGTACCGCGACAGCGAGATGACCACGCTCATGGCCTGCGGCGTGGGGCCGATGCAGGTGTACCGTCCCTTCATGCTGATAGCCTTGCTGCTGGCGGCAGTCTTGGCACTCCTGTCATTGCAGGTCGCTCCCTGGGCGGCACGCATGACCCACCTCATCCAGAGCACCGCCCGTCACAGTGCGCAGGTGGGAAGTTTCGAGTCCGGCAGCTTCAAGGTGGACCAGGATGGGCGCGGCGTGCTGTATGCGGAGCGCGTGAGCGGCGGCGGCCGCATGCTGCACGATGTGTTCATGCAGGGCGCGGCACGGGATTCCCGGCGGCTGGACGTCGTCACCGCTGCCACCGGCGAGCGCCGTGTCAATGCTGTCACGGGTGCCGGCATGTTTATACTGAAAAATGGCTACCGTTATGAAGGCACGCCCGGAGAGGCGGACTTTCGTATCGTGCAGTTCGCCGAACACGGCATCCGAATCAAGCCGTCCACGCCGAGTGCGGGCGGGGGCTACGAGGTCTATCCCACCGGCGAGCTGCTGCACTTGGAAAACCCCGCTGCCCAGTCGGAGCTGCAGTGGCGCCTGTCGGTTCCCATCTCGGCGCTGCTGCTCACCTTCCTTGCCGTACCGCTGGCGCGCACCGCACCGCGCGAGGGGCGTTACGGACGGTTGTTCGCCGGTATTCTGGCCTACGTGATTTACTCCAACCTGGTGGGCGTGGCGCAGGTGTGGCTGCAGCGCGGCGTGACTCCGGAAAACATCGGCATCTGGTGGGTGCACGGATTGCTGCTGGTTGCGGCTCTGGTCATGCTTTGGCGCCAGTACCGGCCGCGCGGTATGCAGATGCGCAGCGGGAGAGTGCCGGCATGAGCCTGCTGGACCGCCATCTGGCGCGGCAGGTAATCCTGGACACGCTGCTGGTGTTGCTGGTACTCACCGCTGTCGCCAGTCTGGTGACGTTCGTGGGCGAAATCGGCAGCGTTGGCAAGGGACATTACACGGTATTGGATGCAGGACTCTATACGCTGCTGTATGCGCCGGGGCAGGCCTACGCTGTGTTCCCGGTGGCGGTGCTGCTGGGCGCAATGCTGGGCCTCGGCGATCTTGCGGCACACAACGAGCTCATGGTGATGCGCACTGCCGGCCTGTCAGTGGTGCGCCTCGGTCTTTCCACCATCGCCGGCGGTCTGGTGCTGCTGGTGCTGTGTGTGATGTTGGGAGAGTTCATTGCGCCTCCCGCCCAGCACTATGCCGATGTGCACCGCGCCGAACTCACCGGCTATGATCCCGACGCCCTGCTCGGCGGAGTCTGGGCCAAAGACGGTCCGCTGTTTGTTAACGTCAAGCAGGTGAGCGCACGCAACGCTGCCCGGGGAATCTATATTTACCGGGTAAATGCCGGACACCGGTTGCGCAGCGTCACGCAGGTGCAAACCGCGGTATTCAGCCGCGGACAGTGGCGGCTGGAGGGGCTGCGCGAGACGCAGCTCGCGCCGCAGGGAGCCAGCGTGCGCAGCGTGCCAAGCGCCGAATGGCACACTTTTCTGAGCCCCGCGCTGCTCGGCCTGTTAACCGTGAATACCGACAGCCTTTCGGCCCGTGGCCTGTATGTGTACGTGCGTTACCTGCAAGCCAACGGACTGAACGCGGACCGCTTCATTGCGGCGTTATGGGGACGGGTGGCGGAGCCACTGTCGCTGCTGGCAATGATATTGCTGGCCTTGCCATTCGTATTTGGCCCGCTGCGTTCTACCAGCACCGGCCAGAGGCTGGTGACCGGCATGCTGATCGGCATCGGCTTCTACGTATTCAACAGCATTTTTGTGGAGAGCGGCGTGGTGTTCGGCCTGAATCCGGTATTCACGGCCTGGTTCCCCACGCTCCTGCTGGCTGTTATCAGCGGCGTTGCTGTGAGCCGCATCCGCTGATCATCCTTCGTCGGGAAGAGGCAGCGGGCAGCGGCAAAGCAGGCGGAGGCACTTGGGCGCCTCCGTTACCTGCGTTAGTGTAATCGGCGACTCTTTATTTGATGGAGTTCGCGGCTTTCAGAACCTGAGCGATGCGCGCAGCATCATGTCGGGCCGTCTTGATGTTGACGGCGTGCAGAGCCCGCTCCGACAAGACCAGTGCCCGCTCCAGTCTGGCATGTACCGCAGTTGCATGACCGAGATCGTTCAGCGCGCCGTTCCCCATGCCCTTGCAGGGATCACCCGCACCCGCGTCGAAGTCTTTGCCTTTCGCACCCACAAGGCAGTTGATTATATGATGAAAGTGCATGACGGCTGTGGCCGTGTTCGGCGCGACGGCAGCCATCTGTGCGTGTGCCGTGGCAGTGGCGATCTCTTTATTCGCATTGCCTGCGGCAAAACTCGGGGGTGCGGCCAGTAGCATAAGTACAGCGACGGCGGTGATGGACAAACTGCGTTGATTCATGGGTTGTTCCTCCTGATAGACACATCATGGTCTGCGCTGCATACCTGCGCATGGGCGGTCAGACTGTGACCGGACAAAATGGCGAGCCCGTATCGGTTTCGCCAAATATTGAGTATACGCGTCATAAAGTATCCCGCACCCCGTATTTTTTGCGCCATCGGCAGTGTGCCGCACATTTTTAATGCTGCATGACTATGTTTGCCTGGGACGGCTGATTTGCGGCAACAGTACCACGTGGGTACCCGAGAGATGGTCATGCCAGGCGAGCCGGCGCGCATCCAATCCCGGCCAGATGAAACCCGCGATGGCCAGTACGAAGCTCGCCAGCGCGGCCATGCCGCTGACGTTCAACCCCGGCTGCCCGCGGGTGCTGATGAGGAACTCCAGGCCCAGTATCAACAGCAGCCAGGGAATCAGCATGGTGAGATAGCGGATCAGCGCACGGTACCAGCCGAGCGCCGTGCCGTCCCTGCAGATAACTCTGAGCTTCCAGGTGCGCATGCCGACGGTTTGACCGCCATGGGTCCAGAAACCGCCGAAGAACGCGTAGCCGAGAGCCAGCAGCCCCAGCTGGTAGATCAGCTTCACGCCCGGGCGGTGGGCATAAAATGAGTCGAAGCCCGCACTGTGGGAAAACGGCACGATGAAAAATGTCGCCAGAATGCAGATAGCCAGCATGATGAGTGCGTCATAGAACCCCGATGCCAGCCGCCGCAACAATCCGGGCGTCGTGGGGGATGCGGGGTGGGCGACCGGATGCACGGGTTCCGGGGAATCTGGCGCACGCATGCTGGGGGTATCCGCAAGCTGGCGCTCCCTACCGGATTCGAACCGGTGTTTAAGCCTTGAGAGGGCTCCGTCCTAGGCCTCTAGACGAAGGGAGCTTGGGCGCAAAGGGAGTGGTATTATACGGGCGCACCGGATTTGCTCAAGTTCGCCATCAAAGAAGAAGCGACCCCCGAACGGACCGTACGTGAGCACACAGGAATCGTCCCCCATTTCACCCAGTATTATTTCCCGCGCGGACCATAACATCTCGCGGACTCATATTTCCGAAAATGCCCTCAAGGTGCTGTACCGCCTGAAGAGTGCGGGTTACGAGTCCTATCTTGTAGGCGGTGGTGTGCGTGATCTGCTTCTGGGCCGCGAGCCCAAGGATTTCGACATCGCCACCGATGCGAGTCCGGAGGAAGTACATAAACTGTTCCGCAACTGCCGACTTATCGGCCGGCGTTTCCGCCTCGCGCACGTGCATTTCAGCGGCGAGATCATCGAAGTGGCCACTTTCCGTGCCACCCAGGAGGCGGCGCATGATGAGGAGGACGGCGCCGATATTGCGCTCGACGGCGGCGGCCGTATCCTGCGTGACAATGTCTATGGCACTCTTGAGCAGGATGCTTTCCGCCGTGATTTCACCGTCAATGCGCTTTATTACGACATCCGCGATTTCTCACTGCGGGATTACGTGGGCGGCCTGGCTGACCTGCGCGCGGGCGTGTTGCGGCTTATCGGCGATCCGGAAACCCGCTATCGCGAGGACCCGGTGCGTATGCTGCGCGCGGTGCGTTTTGCGGCCAAGCTCGGTTTCCGCCTCCACCCGCATACGGAATTACCCCTCAGACGCCTGTCGCCGTTGCTGGGTGACATTCCGCCAGCCCGCTTGTTCGAAGAAATACTGAAACTTTTCCTGTATGGCTTCGGCCTGCAGGCTTTTGAAGGCTTGCGTCATTACGGCTTGTTCGCCAGGCTGTTTCCGCGCGCCGACGCGGCACTGACCGCGGAGGAACAGGGTTTTCCGCTTACCTTTATCGCCAAGGCGCTCGCCAGCACCGATGCACGCGTGAGCGAAGACAAACCGGTCACTCCCGCATTTCTGTTTGCGACGCTCTTGTGGGAACCGGTGCGCCGGCAGGCGGCCGCTTTGGAGATTCAGGGGGTATCCGCGGGCGAGGCATTGCGTCGCGCCGCGGGTGAAATTATCGCCGAACAGATCACGCATGTGGCGCTGCCGCGCCGTTTTGCCGCACCCATGATCGAGATCTATCAGATGCAGCCGCGCTTTATGCAACGCACGGGCAAGCGGCCGCTGCGGCTGCTGGCACATCCGCGTTTCCGCGCCGCCTATGATTTCCTGGTGCTGCGCGCCGCAGCGGGTGAAGCGGATAAAGAACTGGCCGACTGGTGGATGCGGATTCAGGATAACGCTGCAGGCGAGCAACACGATTTGCCGGGCGCAACGCCGGTCCGGAGCCGGCGTCGTCCGCGGCGTGGACGGCACCGGCATGAAACTTCCCAGCCGGCCTGATGCGGTGGGTGCCGGAGTCACCGCTTATATCGGCCTCGGCAGCAATCTGGGGAAACCCACCGTCCAGGTGCGGCGTGCCTTCACGGAATTGAGCGCCCTGCCGGAAACACGTTTGGCGGCGCATTCTCATCTTTATAAAAGCCGGCCGCTGGGTCCGCAGAATCAGCCGGATTACATCAATGCGGTGGCGGCGCTGCACACGCGGTTGCAGCCGCTGGTCCTGCTGCGGGCCCTGCACGCCATCGAATGCCGGCATGGCCGCCGGCGGGAAACGGAGCTGCATTGGGGGCCGCGCACACTGGATCTGGATCTGCTGGTTTATGCCGATGAAACGCTGCATACGCCGGAGCTGACGCTGCCGCATCCGGGCGTGCATCAGCGCAGCTTCGTCCTGTATCCTCTCGCGGAAGTGGCGCCGGCGTTGGTGATTCCCGGTCATGGACCGGTGCGGCTTCTGCGAGACCGCTGCCGGTCGCCCGCCGTCGAAATATGCAAGGAAACGCCGGATGAGTGAAGCTCAGTCCCGTTACCTGGTGGTAGAAGGTCCCATCGGCGTGGGCAAGACCAGCCTCGCGCAGCGGCTCGCGGAAACCTTTGATGGCGAGCCGTTGCTGGAGCGCGCCGAGGAGAACCCGTTCCTGGAGCGCTTTTATCGCGATCCCAAAAACGCCGCCCTGCCGACGCAACTGTCTTTTCTGTTTCAGCGTGCGCGCCAGATGCAGCGGCTGCGCCAAGGGGATATTTTCACGCCTTTGCGCATCGCCGATTTCATGTTGGAAAAAGACCGGCTGTTCGCGCAGCTCAATCTCGACGATGACGAATTCAGCCTGTACGAGCAGGTATACCAGCATCTGACGCTGGATGCGCTCCTGCCGGATCTGGTGATATATCTGCAGGCTCCGGTGGAGGTGCTTATGCAGCGTGTGGTACGCCGCGGCGTCGGTTACGAACAGTTCATCCAGCGCGATTATCTGGATCGCGTCGCCAGTGCGTATGCCTATTTCTTTCATCATTACAGTCGCTCGCCGCTGCTCATCGTGAATACCGCCGACATCAATCCGGTGGACAGCGAAGAGGATTACGGGCTGCTGGTGAAGGAAATCAGCCGGGTCGGCAGCGGGCGGCATTATTTCAATCCCACTACACGCTAGCCCTGCGGTAAACTCCGGGGTATCAGCCGGCCGAAGCCTCATCTCGATATTGCGCCGGACAGGAAGCTCACATGTACACACAACCTGAAAATCGCAACCAGACGGAAAAACTTACCCTGACGGCGCTGGCGAAAATGAAGGCGGCGGGTGGAAAGATCGCGTGCCTCACCGCGTATGACGCCAGTTTTGCCGCGCTCCTGGACACGGCGGGTGTGGACTTGGTGCTGGTGGGGGATTCCCTGGGCAACGTGATCCAGGGTCACGCAACCACCGTGCCTGTGACCATGGACGACATGGTGTATCACAGCCGGCTGGTACAACGTGGACTCCAGCGCGCGTTCTTCGTGGTGGATATGCCGTTCCTGAGCTATTCCACGCCGGAACTTGCCCTGGCCAATGCCGCGCGGCTCATGCAGGAAGGCGGTGCGCAGATGGTGAAGCTGGAAGGCAGCGGCCATCAGGCGGAAATCGTGAGTTACCTCAACCAGAACGGCGTGCCGGTATGCGCGCATCTGGGATTGCGCCCGCAAAACGTGCACAAGCTGGGGGGCTTCAAGGTGCAGGGGCGCGGTGAAGCAGCCGGACGGCAGATGCTGGAAGACGCACTGCTGCTGGAGCAGGCGGGTGCCGACATTATCCTGCTGGAACTGGTTCCCCAAGCACTTGCGGCGGAGATCACCCGCAAAATCAAGGTACCGGTTATCGGCATTGGCGCCGGTCCGGATGTGGACGGCCAGATCCTGGTGCTCTATGACATGCTGGATATCACCCCGGGTCGCCGACCCAAGTTCGTGCGCAATTTCATGGCCGGTGCCGCCAGTCCGCGCGCCGCCGTCGAGTCCTACGTGAACGCGGTGCGGGACGGCAGCTATCCCGCTCCAGAGCATTGTTTCGATTAGCGATCGCCATGCTGACCGTACATACCGTGGCGGAACTGCGCGGCCATATCCAGCGCTGGCGTACCGCCGGCGGGAACATCGCCTTGGTACCCACCATGGGGAATCTGCACGCCGGGCATATCCGGTTGGTGGAACACGCCCATGAGCAGGCGGAGCGCGTGGTGGTGAGCGTATTCGTGAACCCATTGCAGTTCAGTCCCGATGAGGACTTCAAGAGTTATCCGCGCACACTGGAGGCCGACAGAATCCAACTCGTGGCTGCCGGAGCCGATCTGCTGTTCGCGCCGCCGGTGGAAGAAATGTATCCCGGCGAAGAACAATGTGTCACACGCGTGGAAGTTCCCGGGCTTTCCAGCATCCTGGACGGCGAGTTCCGTCCCGGCCATTTCGCCGGTGTGGCCACGGTGGTGCTCAAACTTTTCAATATGGTCCAGCCGGACGTGGCGGTGTTCGGTCAGAAGGATTACCAGCAATTGGCGGTGATCCGCCGCTTGATCCGGGATCTGTGCGTGCCGGTGAATATCATCGGCATTGCCACGGTGCGCGAGAACGACGGGCTCGCCATGAGTTCACGCAACCAGTATCTCACGCCGTCGGAGCGCGCGGCGGCGCCGCTGCTGTATCGCACGCTCGGCGAAGTCGTACAGGCGATGGAGCATGGCAGGCGTGATTTCCAGCGGCTTGAGGCAGAGGCACTGCGGAAACTTCGCATGGCCGGCATGCGGCCCGACTATGTGACGGTGCGTGTGGCGCAAACACTCGCGGCACCGACTGCAGATGACCGGCATTTCGCGGTGCTGGCGGCTGCCTGGCTCGGCAAGGCGCGTCTCATTGACAACATTGAAGTGCGGATCGCGGCGCAGGCGGATGCTTGAGCGTGGGCGCCGGCACGGGGTAAAATCGCCGCTGGTCACTCAGACCCGACGGAATTCCATGCAACTTACCGTGCTCAAAGCCAAGCTGCACCGCGCCTGCGTAACCCATGCGGAAGTGGATTACGAGGGTTCCTGTGCCATTGACGGTGATCTGCTGGAAGCGGCCGGCATCCTCGATTATGAACAGATACAGGTCTATAACGTCAGCAACGGCAAGCGCTTCACTACCTACGCCATTCGTGCCGCCACCGGTTCCGGCATCATCTCCGTGAACGGTGCCGCCGCCCATCGGGCCGTACCCGGCGACCGTGTGATTATCTGTGCCTATGCACAGGTGAACGCCGCCGCCGTCCACCACAAGCCGCGGCTCGTCTATCTGAACGAGCACAACCAGATTACCCGTACCGCCAATACCATCCCCGTCCAGGCTGCCTGAATGCCGGTCGTTGGCGTAGCAGGGCAGGCTTCGTGGTTAACTGCGAACCCCAAAGTTAAGTGGGCATTCATGCCCTGAACAGCCCGGCTGTCCATGAGCGTTCCCGCGTCCCCATCCCCGCCCGCCGGCGCCAGCGCCGACCAGTTCCGGCGCAGCGGCTATACGCTGCTGCCCGGCGTGATCAGCTCCGAAAGCGCCCGATGCATGGCGACGTATGCGTTGCTGCAGCAGAATTGGCCCGGCTATTACCAGCCCGAGGAGATGTTTCGTGCCGCACTGGGCCGGTACGCCGATGCGTTGAGCGAAAGCCTGCTGCTGGAACTGAAACCTGCGGTGGAGCGGGCCACCGGATTGGAACTTTTGCCGTGCTATTCATAATCTTCGCATCTATGGCAACGGCGCGGTACTGCCCAGGCACTTGGACCGCCCCTCCTGCGAGATCAGCACTTCACTTGCCCTTGGCTTCAAGGCACCGGCGCTGTGGCCGCTGTGTGTGGCAAGTGAGGGCCGGAACAAGCCCCTGGCGCTGGCGCCCGGCGACATGCTCATCTACCGCGGCGCCGACGTGCCCCACTGGCGCGAACCTTTCACGGGCGAATACCGGGTACAGACCTTCCTGCACTATGTGGACGCCCACGGCTCGTACACGGATTCAAGCACGACGGCCGCGAGCGCATCGGCCCCTTCGACAAGCTCACCATGCAACGGCATTTTCGGCGGCCGGCGAACCTTGGGCAGTTCAATAAGACGGCGACCGTGGGTCCGGATGCGCCCTGCCCCTGCGGCGGCGGGTTACGTTTCCGCGATTGCCATGGTCAACATGGCTGACAACAACGGTTGCCGTGCTCGGTGGGATTACTTGAGCGCTTCAAATTCCCACAGGAAGTGCGTCAGTTTCCCTTTAACTTTGCGGCGAAGCCGGCGAAAACTCTGCGACAGACCGCGTTCATCCGCGGTGGCACTGTCTTTCAATATCACCCATTCGGTACGCAGCTCGCGGAAATGACCGTGGAAGCCGTACATGCGCCCTTGCGGATTTTCTCCGCAGAAATATTCATGGGTCAACACGCTGATGAAGTTCACATGCGTAGGGTCCTGGAATGCCGCCTGACTCGGGAAGCAGGGTGTCACTGCATAAAACCGGCCACAAGGTGCCAACACGCGCCAGATCTCGTTCATCAGTCGCACGAACGGAAACACAGTGGTTTTACCGTCGGTCGCGGACAGCAACCGCGGCATGTGCTCCAGGAAGTCGAAGGCGGAAACCGAACCGAAGAAATTTTCCTTGAAAGGGATGGGTTCCAGCGCCAAATTGGCCACAGCGTGGGTGATGCTACCGTCCGAGGGATAAGAACGCACATCAATTCCATACAATGAGCCGCGCCGGTAGGGATTACGCGGTTCCATCCCGCAACCCAGGTCCAGATGCCTGTCAGGCAGCGGTATTTCTTCCCGATTCTTGATATTCATGATGACAATATACTATACGGCACAAGCGCGCTTCGTTCCGTTTCTCAGGATCAGCAGTCTACCGTGCGCATCATGAATATGCGTGCTGTTCCAGTGCCCACTGCGCGTGTTCCCGCACTAATTTTGATGGATGACCGGCCCGCGCCTTCAGTGCAACAATGATTTCTGATGAAGCGGGTGCGTTACCCAGGGCGATTGCGATATTGCGCAGCCAACATTCATAGCCCGCTCTTCGCAATGCACTGCCCGCGGTGCGCTGCAGGAATTGCTCTTCCGTCCAGTTGAATAGCTCCACCAATGCCGGGCCATCCAGGCCGTGGCGAGGTTTGAAATCCTTTTCCATCGTGGGCCGGGCAAACTTGTTCCAGGGGCAGAAAAGCTGGCAGTCGTCACAACCGAATACGCGGTTGCCCATGGTCTTGCGGAATTCCACCGGGATAGGGCCTTTGTATTCGATGGTGAGATAGGCGATGCAGCGGCGGGCATCGAGCTGGTAGGGGGCAACGATGGCGCCCGTGGGGCAGACATCCATGCAGGCATGGCAGCTGCCACAGTGATTTTCGGCGGGCACATCCACGGGCAGCGGCAGATCGGTGTACAGCTCGCCCAGGAAGAACCAGGAGCCGGCGTTCTTGTTTATCAAGTTGGTGTGCTTGCCGATCCAGCCCAGTCCGGCATTGCGCGCCAGCGCCTTTTCCAGCACCGGCGCACTGTCGGTGAATGCGCGGTAGCCGAAGGCGCCGATTTCATCCTGAATCCGGTCGGCGAGCTGCTGCAACCGCTTGCGTAATACTTTGTGGTAATCGCGACCGAGGGCATAACGGGCGAGGTACGCGCGATCCTTTTCTTCAAGCAGAGTCTTTGCTTCTTCCGATCCATCCGGCCAGTAATCCATGCGCACGGAAATCACCCGCAGGGTGCCGGGTACCAGTTCCGTCGGGCGGCTGCGGCGCGTACCGTGGTGCGCCATGTAGTCCATCTCACCGTGACGCTCTTGCCGGAGCCATTGCAGCAGGCGCTGCTCGTCTTTCGCCAAGTTCACATCGCTGATACCCAACTGCTGGAAGCCCAGTTCCCGGCCCCAGTCCTTGATGGCCAGCGCGAGTGCGGCAAAGTCCAGGGTGGAAATGGGTTCCGGGTGCATAAACCGTTTCGGGTGGCGTGCTGTATATAATGCCGTCATGCCGGTATTTTCCCAAGCGTTGTACCGAACGGCCCAGTTGCGGGAGCTGGATCGCCGTGCCATCGAAATTTATGGCATTTCCGCGGAGGAACTCATGCGCCGCGCCGGCGCAGCGGCGTGGCAGGAGCTGCTTAGCCACTGGCCTGAGGCGCGACATATCGTCGTGTTTGTCGGTACCGGCAACAACGCCGGTGACGGCTATGTGCTGGCTGCGGAAGCCATGGGCGCGAAGCGGCGAGTGACCGTGTTGCACCCGGGTGATACGGAGCATTTGTCTGCCGCCGCCGGGGCGGCACGCGCCAGGTATCTGTCCGCGAAGGGACATGAGGAGCCGTTCCACGAGGTGCTGCCGGCGGATGCGGATGTGATCGTGGATGCCCTGTTCGGGATTGGTTTGAGCCGTTCGCTGGAAGGTCGCTGGCGGGAAGCGGTGGAATTCATCAATCACTGTGACCGGCCGGTGCTGGCGCTGGATATTCCTTCCGGCCTGAATGCGGATACGGGCGTGATAATGGGAACCGCGGTGCGCGCCACTGTGACTGTGACCTTCCTCGGCATGAAAGCAGGTCTCGTTACGGGCGAAGGACCGGCCTGCGCGGGCAAGATACAGTTTGCAGCGCTGCAGATACCGCCGCAGATCTATGCGGATCTCGTACCGCTGGCACGCTGCATCAATGATGCGGAAACGCGCCTGCCGCGCCGTCCGCGCGCGGCCCACAAAGGCCGGTTCGGTCATGTGCTGGTGATCGGCGGTGACCGTGGCATGGGCGGAGCGGTGCGCCTCAGCGCCGAAGCCGCCCTGCGCAGCGGCGCCGGGCTGGTGACCGTCGCCACGCGCCCGGCGCACGTGGCAGGTATGCTCGCCGGTCTGCCGGAAGCCATGGTGCATGGCATGGAAACCGCCGGAGATGTGGTGCCGCTCATGGCACGCGCCACGGTGATCGCCATCGGTCCGGGTCTGGGCCGGGACGACTGGGGCCGCACCTTGCTGGCGCAGGCACTGGATACGCCGCTGCCGCTGGTGGTGGATGCGGATGCCCTCAATCTGCTTGCCGCCCATCCCGTGGCCCGCGGCCAGTGGGTGCTGACGCCCCATCCGGGTGAAGCCGGGCGCCTGCTCAAGTTGTCCACAGAGGTGGTGCAGGCGGATCGCTATCAGGCGGCAGTGCAACTGGCGGAGCATTTTCGGGGTGTGGCGGTGCTCAAGGGGGCCGGCAGCATTGTCACGACCAGCGATGAAACGCCGGCGGTCTGCCTTCATGGCAACCCCGGCATGGCGGCACCCGGTATGGGCGACGTGCTGACCGGGGTGATTGCCGCTTTGATTGCGCAAGGACTGTCTTTGCCTGATGCAGCCCGCGCCGGTGTCTGTCTGCACGCGCTCGCGGGAGACCAGGCGGCCCAAGCCGGCGAGCGAGGATTGACGGCGCGCGACCTGATTGCGGCATTGCGCAGCGTGGTCAATGCATGAACCGGGTTTTTACGGTAGCCGATGCCGCGGCGATGGAGGTACTGGGTATGCACCTGGCGCACGTGCTGCATGGCGGCACCGTAGTGTACCTGCAGGGGGGGCTGGGTGCCGGCAAGACCACCCTGGTGCGTGGCGTGCTGCGCGGTCTGGGCTTTACCGGCAGGGTGCGCAGTCCGACCTATACCCTCATGGAGGGCTATGAGTTTCCGGGGCGGCTGTTTCAGCACCTGGATTTGTACCGTATCCGCGCAGCGGATGAATTGGAGTTCCTGGGGATTCGCGAGCTGGATGACCCGGAGCAATGGGTATTCGTGGAATGGCCGGAACAGGGCGCGGGCGCGCTGCCGCCGCCGGACCTGGAATTGAACCTCCATCTGCGGGAGCCGGGCCGGCGGGTGCAGGTTGAAGCCCCCAGCGGGCGCGGCAGGAGTCTGGCTGAGGCGTGGCGGATCGGTGTCCAGCAGGCTGCTGTGCCGGGACTGGCCGTGCCGGATTGGGGCGATTTCTCAGGCTAAGCTCTAAGATACCGTTGTATCTATATAAATTCATTAATAAAAAGTCTTGAAATCCTTGAAAGATTGTGTATAACTACTGCATGTCCCCACATCTCGGTTCGGGCATGAAGCTATTGCTGGCTCTGATAATCCTCTGGCCGGTGGCGGCGCTGGCCGTTCCGGTGAGTGTGCGGGGGGTGCATTTCTCCTCCCGTGACGGGCATGCGACCGTGGTCTTCGATCTTTCGAGACCGGCAGAACACCGCATTTTCACCTTGAGCAAGCCGAACCGCATCGTCATTGACGTGGATAACGCGCGACTCGATGCCAGCCTGCCGCCGGGTCAGGGAGTGGTGAGGGACTTGCGCAGCGGTGTCCACGGCCACGGCAATCTGCGCGTGGTGCTGGATTTGAAGCAGCGCACTACGCCGCGCAGCCTGGTGAGTCAAAGCCCCGATGGTGTGCAACTTGTGGTGTACCTGTACAGCGCGGGGCAGAATGGCCGGGCGGAACGCCGTCCGGTGCTTACCGCGGCCACTGCCGTGCCCCAAACCGGCCGTGACATTGTGGTGGCCATTGACGCCGGTCACGGCGGCATTGATTCCGGTGCCATCGGCCCCCATGGCGTCATGGAAAAGACCATCACACTGGAGATCGCCCGCAGGCTCGCGGCGCTGGTGGCGAGGCAAGCGGGCTTCAGACCGTTTCTGACCCGTAACGGAGATTACTATCTCACACTGCGTCAGCGCATTGACCGCGCCCGCGCGGCCCATGCCGATATCTTCATCTCCATCCATTGCGATGCGGCCCGTGATGGATACGCTGACGGGGCTACGGTGTACGCGTTATCCATGCACGGCGCGTCTTCCGAGCACGCCCGCCTGCTGGCAGAGCGTGAAAACGACTCCGACCTGCTGGGCGGCGTATCCCTCGCCGACAAGAGCAGCATGCTGGCTTCGGTACTCATCGATCTGTCACAGACCGCCACCATCAGCGCCAGCCTGGATGTGGGCAACCGTGTGGCGCGGCAATTGTCCAAGCTCGGTCCCATGCACCGTTTCCACGTGCAGCAGGCCGCCTTCGTGGTGCTCAAATCGCCGGATATTCCCTCCATCCTGGTGGAGACCGACTACATTACTAACCCGCAGGAAGAGCGCCTGCTCATGAGCTCCGCCTACCAGGAAAAAATCGCCGGGGCGATCCTGGGGGGGGTGACAAATTATTTTGACCAGTATCCGCCGCCCGGCACCGAGCTGGCCATGATGAAGGCCCGTCACAAGCCGCATACCATGGCGGTATCCGCCACCGACCAGTCTTCGGACTACGCGGTCTCCAGCCGTAACCCGCGCGGTCAATAGCCGCGTTCTTTCTCCAGCCTCCTGCAGCCGCTAAGCTAGGCGTCCGTGAGCCTTGGTGGTGCCCCATGCCCATCCGCTGTTTACCGCCCCAACTCATCAACCAGATCGCCGCCGGCGAGGTGGTGGAACGCCCGGCATCGGTGGTGAAGGAATTGCTGGAAAACAGCTTGGATGCGGGCGCGACGCGCATTGATGTCGAGGTCGAACATGGCGGCGCGCGTCTCATTCGTGTGCGCGATGACGGTAGCGGTATTCCCCAGGATGAACTGGCGCTGGCACTGGCGCGTCACGCGACCAGCAAGATCGCCAGTCTGGACGATCTGGAACACGTTGTCACACTGGGTTTCCGCGGTGAGGCCTTGCCCAGCATCGGCGCAGTGGCACGGCTTGCCGTTAGCTCGCGCACCCGCGATGCCGAGCATGGCTGGCGCATCGAGGGCGACGGTCACGGCCGTTACAGCGAAGCCATGCCGGTGCCCCATCCCGTCGGTACTACGGTGGAAGTGCGCGAGCTGTTCTTCAATACGCCGGCGCGGCGCAAATTTCTGAAAAGTGAACATACGGAATTCAGCCACGTGGACACGGTGCTGCGGCGTCTGGCACTGGCACGGCAGGATGTGGCCCTGCATGTGCGCCATAACGGTCGCGGCGTGTATGCGCTCGCCGCCGCCACGGAGCAGCGCGAGCATGAACAGCGTATGGCGGTGCTGCTGGGCAAGGAATTCGTAGCCCAGGCCCTGCACCTTACCCACGCCATGACGGGATTGATCCTGCGCGGCTGGATCGCGCGCCCCGCCTTTTCGCGCAGTCAGCCGGACCTGCAGTATTTTTACGTGAATGGCCGCATGGTGCGCGACAAGCTGCTGGCCCACGCGGTCAAGCTCGCCTATCACGACGTGCTGTTTCATGGCCGCCATCCGGCTTATGTGCTGTACCTGGAGCTGGATGCGGCGCGCGTGGATGTGAATGCCCATCCGGCCAAGTACGAGGTGCGTTTCCGCGATGGCCGCCTGGTGCATGATTATGTGTTCCGCACCGTGGAAGCGGCGCTGAAGGACACCACGCCGCACTCTCCGATCGCAGGGGCGTCCGGGGTGGAGCCGCAAGCACAGCCGGCGGCCTCTTTCCAGAATCCGCACATGCAGCAGCCGATGGCGCTGCGTGTTGCGGAAGATATGGCTGCCTATGCAAGACTGCACGCGGTGGCGCCGCAGCCGGCACCATCACCGACAGGTCCGTCAGCAGTGCCGCCGCTGGGTTACGCACTGGCACAGTTGCACGGCATTTATATCCTCGCCGCCGCCAGCGAGGGTCTGGTGCTGGTGGACATGCACGCGGCTCATGAACGCATCACCTATGAGCGCATGAGGGCGTCACTGGGGTCGGGGCGCGTGGTGTCACAACCGCTGCTGGTACCGGTGCGGGTCACAGTCAGTCGGCGCGAAGCGGGCATGGCGGAAACGGTATCGGCTGCGTTGGCGGAGATCGGCTTTCTGGTGGAATGCCGCGGTCCGGAAACCCTCGTCATCCGCGAGGTGCCGGCGCTGCTCCAGGGTGAGGACACGGCGCAATTACTGCGGGATCTGCTGGCGGATATTGCCGAACACGGCACCAGCCGGCGCCTCGATGCCGCACTGGAGCGCGTGCTCGCCACCCGCGCCTGTCATACCTCGGTACGCGCGCATCGCGAGCTCACGCTCGCGGAAATGAACGCGCTGCTGCGGGAGATGGAACACACGCCGCGTGCTGACCAGTGCAACCACGGCCGTCCTACCTGGATGCGGCTCAGCATGACGGAGCTGGACAAACTGTTTCTGCGCGGCCGATGAGAGCCCCGTTGCCCGCCATCCTGCTCATGGGGCCCACCGCCTCCGGCAAGACCGCGCTGGCGGTGGAGCTGGTCAGACATTTCCCTTGCGAGATCGTCAGCGTGGATTCGGCGATGATTTATCGCGGCATGGATATCGGTACCGCGAAACCGGACGCGGCGACCCTGCGTATTGCGCCTCATCATCTGATTGACATACTGGATCCGGCGGAAAGTTATTCCGCCGGACGTTTCCGCGAGGATGCGCTCGCCGCCATGTCCCATATCAGCGCCGCCGGGCGCATTCCGCTGCTGGTGGGTGGAACCATGCTGTATTTCCGCGCGCTGCAACATGGCCTTGCCATGCTGCCTGTCGCTGATGCGCATGTGCGTGCCGAGATCAATGCCCGTGCGGCCCGGCAGGGATGGGGTGCATTGCACGCGGAACTCCGGCGCGTGGACGCGGTCTCCGCAGTGCGCATACACGTCAATGATCCGCAGCGTATCCAGCGTGCGCTGGAGGTTTTTTATCTCACAGGCCGGCCTATGTCGGAACTGCATGCCGCCGGCGCGGTCAAACCGGTGTCTTATCGCTTTATCAAGCTGGCATTGGTGCCCTCAAGGCGCGCGTTGCTGCACATGCGCATTGCACAACGCTTCCAGGCCATGATGGACGGGGGGTTTCTGCAGGAAGTGACGCATCTGCGCAGGCGGGGCGATCTGACAACGGCGCATGCATCCATGCGAGCGGTGGGTTATCGTCAACTGTGGCAGCACCTGGAGGGCGCCTGCAGTCTGGAGGATGCGGTACAGCGGGGTATTGTGGCTACGCGCCGCTTTGCCAAGCGCCAGCTCACCTGGTTGCGTAGCGAGCAGAAGGTACACTGGTTTGCAAGCAATGCGGCGCACTTGCCGCAGGCGGTACGGACCACGCTGGCACCGCTCCTGGAGGGTCAGGCATGAAATTGCTGTGCTACAATGCCGCAGTATTCATTACAAAGCGGGCCACTCAATGAGCCCAGAGACAGAGATAACTAAAACGAGGAGACAAGCCATGGCCAAAGGTCAGTCCCTGCAGGAGCCTTTCCTGAACACACTGCGCCGGGATAAAGTGCCGGTCTCGATTTATCTGGTTAATGGCATCAAGTTGCAGGGACAGATCGAGTCCTTCGATCAATTTGTCATCCTGCTCAAGAACAGTGTGAGCCAGATGGTGTACAAGCACGCAATATCCACCGTGGTGCCGAGCCGTCATGTCAGCATGACTCCCAATGAGACCGTTGGAGAGACGGGCGGCGAGAGCGCCTGACCACCGCATGCCGGGGTGGAGCATTGTTTGAGCGTCCAAAGAGCGGTGAACGGGCCGTTCTGGTTCACCTCAACCTCGATCCCTCAACCGGCAATGAGCTGTTGCGGGAATTCAAGGAACTTGCCAAGGCCGCGGGTGCGGAAGTGCTTGCGATAGTGACGGGTAACCGGCGCATGCCGGAATCGCACTTCTTTATCGGCGAGGGCAAGGCGGAGGAAGTGCACACCAAGGTCTTGGAGACGCATGCCGACCTGGTGCTGATCAATCACCGACTCTCGCCCAGCCAGGAGCGCAACTTGGAAAAGTTTCTCGGTTGCCGCGTGCTGGATCGTACCGGCCTGATACTCGATATCTTTGCGCAGCGCGCGCGCAGCTTTGAAGGCAAGTTGCAGGTGGAACTTGCACAGCACCGCCATATCGCCACGCGTCTGGTACGCGGTTGGACACATCTGGAGCGGCAGCGCGGCGGCAGTATCGGTCTGCGCGGCCCCGGCGAGACCCAGCTGGAACTGGACCGCCGCCTGATCGGCAAACGCATACAACAACTGGTAAAACGTCTGCAACGGGTGCGCGAACAGCGCGAACAGGGCCGGCGTACGCGCCTGCGCCATGCGGTGACGACCGTCTCAATCGTGGGCTATACCAATGCCGGCAAATCCACCCTGTTTAACGCGCTCACCGGCGCCGAGATGTTTGCCGCGGATCAGTTATTCGCCACCCTTGATACCACGCTGCGACGCCTCCATCTCGATGAAGGCCGCATATTGGTGCTGGCGGATACGGTGGGCTTCATCCGCCAATTACCCCATGATCTGGTGGCTGCGTTCCGTTCCACCCTGCAGGAAACGGAGGAGGCGGCGCTGCTGCTGCATGTGGTGGATGCCAGTGACCCGCAAAGGGACGTATATATTGAGACCGTGAACGCGGTACTTGCGGAAATCGGTGCGCAAAGCGTGCCGCAACTCGAGGTGTTCAACAAGATTGATCTGACGGGGCAGCTTCCGGCGGTGGAAAACGGTCCCGATGGCAAGCCGCGCCGTGTATGGGTGTCGGCCGGCAGCGGCGCCGGGCTGGATCTGCTGCGGCAGGCCATTGCGGAATGCTTGCGCAGCGAAACGGTACAGGGCTGGCTCAAGCTTGCACCGGCCCAGAGCCGCGCGCGCGCAGCTTTTTTCGGTCTGGGCGCGGTGCGTGAGGAAAAAGTGGAGCAGGATGGCAGTTCCCTGTTGCAGGTCGAATTGCCGCGCAGCGAATACCAGCGGCTGTGCCGGCGTGAGGGACTGAATCCCTCGTTGCTCGCGCTCTGAGCGCAGCCAGCTCGTCCGCCGCTGCATTCTGCAAGATTTTGGTAGCGTGCGTCGGCATTTGCGACGTTTTGAGGCAGCTTCACGGCAATTTGTTTAATCGGGAGTTCGCTGTCATGGTGTGGAATGAACCAGGGAAGGATAAGGATCCATGGAACAACGCCAACCGTCCGCCTGATCTGGAGCGGATGGTGAAGAATCTGCAGCAGCGGCTGGGCGCATTGTTCGGCGGCAAGCACGGCGGCCGGCAGCATTTTCATGCAGCCGCGCTATGGTGGCTGCTGCCGGTGATTGTTGCGGCCTGGCTGATTTCGGGCTTCTACAGGGTGGTACCCGGTAATCGCGGTGTAAATCTGGTTTTCGGCAGCTACGTGAACGTCACGCAACCTGGGTTGCACTGGCACCTCCCCTGGCCCATCGGGCGTGCGGATATCATCAGTGGCGTGCAGGGCCGCGACTATGCGCACAGCTACAACAGATTGTTGACCAGCGACGGCGCTATCGTAGTGGTGGACACACTGGTGTATTACCACATAGAGGATGTGCACGCTTACCTGTTCAGTGTTGCCACCCCCGCGCACATGCGCATGGGTGCCGATGCTGGTGCCAAGGCCCTGCTGGGAGGTTTGACGAGCGCGGCGGTACGTGCCGCCGTTGCGCACAGCGTCTTGGCGGACCTCTTGGGAAGCGGCCGGGATGCGGTGGAAGTGCGCGCGCGTCAAACGCTGGAAACCGCTTTGCGACCATATCATGCCGGATTGGCGGTCACGCGCCTCGTGTTTCAGCGGGTGAGCGTACCCGTGACGGTGGCTGCCGCCCATGCCGACGTGCAAAAAGCCAGGCAGGATGCCAGCGAGGCACAGGCAGCAGCCCGGACCTATGCCGATGATTTGCTGCCTCAGGCGCAAGCTGTGGCGGCTGCAAAACTGACGCAGGCCGAGGCTTACCGCACCACGCTGGTTGGACGGGCCGGCGCGGATACCGCACGTTTTGATGCAATCCTCGCCGCTTACCGCAAGGCGCCCGGACTCACTCGTGATGAACTCTATTTGCAGACCATGCAGGACATTCTGGGCGGTGCCAATAAAGTGATTGTGGACGCCAGGAATGGCAACGTGACCGTGCAATTCGGGCAACCGTTCGCGACCCCGCAAACGGCACCCGTACCCGCTGCGCCAAACAGGAAAACCACCAGCATGCACCCCGTCACTCCGGTACCCGCCGCTGCCAGCAGCAAGGAAGGCGCATGATGCCGCTGCACCGCAGTTTCATCAGTCTTGTTCTCGCCATCATTGTGCTGCTGCTGATCAGCCAGAGCGTCGGCGTGGTGCCTGAAGGCCGGACGGGTGTACGCCTGCGTTTTGGCAGCGTGGTGGAAGCCGGTCTCAAGCCCGGGCTGCATTTTAAGCTGCCTTTCATGGAACAGATCACCAGCCTGGATGCACAGTGGATCACGTTGGATGGTGAGCGTGAGAACGGCGGGCGCATGAAGTTCGTGACAGCCGACGACAAGACATTCGATACAGGTTATGCCGCCGTATGGCGCATCAGCGACGCAGGCGTTTTCTGCCGTGCTACCGGTTGCGATGAGGGCAGCGGTGCACGCCGTATCAACGATGTGCTCACTTCACTGCTGCGCCAATTGTTTTCTGCGCACACGTCCGGCGAACTGCTCACGGGCAGCGACACGGCGCTCCTGCGGGACTTGCCCGTCAAACTCAATGCGCAACTGCATGCTATTGGTGCGGAAGTGCAGGCGGTACATCTTACGGCGCTTACCCTCCCGCGGGATCAGTTGGATGCGGTGTATCAGCGCATGCGTGCACAACAATCGGCGCAGGCTGCGCAAATCCGTGCCCAGGGCAGCATTTCCGCCGCCGAACTCCGTGCCAATGCGGATCAGCAGCGAGCGGCGATTCTCGCCCGGGCCGAAACCCAGGCGCAGACAATCCGCGGGCAGGCGGAAGCTGAGGCTACGGCGATTTATGCGCATGCCTACCGGCAGAATCCGGAGTTCTTCCGCTTTTACCGCAGCCTGGAAGCCTACCGGCACGTCATCCGCGAGAACAACAGTGTCATCGTGCTCGGTCCGGACAGCGGATTTCTGAAATACTTTGACGGTCTCCGGCCGCCCGCTGCGGCGCAACGTTGACCTGAGTGGCGGCATCGCCGGTTGGGGCGGGCGAAGCGCACCCGGATCAATCAAGATCCCGCGGGATATACGCTATGCTGTATTGCCTGCAGGGGATCACCGGGATGGTCGGGACTGGCTGCATTTCCCCCGACCCGCAAGGACTGCATGCCAGACCTGAGACCTGAAGTAAGTGACGGGGCATAAATCATGTGGATGGCATTACTGACGGCAATCGGGCTCATGCTGGTGATCGAGGGCATCATGCCGTTTATCAATCCGCGCAGTTTCAAACGCACACTGGCCGCCGTGGTCCAGACCAATGATCGCGTACTGCGGATCTCGGGCCTGGCGAGCATGCTTGTGGGCGTAATTCTGCTGTATCTGGCACGCGGCCTGTTCTGAAGGAATTGGGAGTAGATGGGCAACATGGGCAAAAACGTCATCGTCATCGGCACCCAGTGGGGCGACGAAGGTAAGGGCAAAGTGGTGGACTGGCTCACGGATCGCGTGGCTGCAGTGGTGCGTTTCCAAGGCGGACACAACGCCGGTCACACACTCGTTATCAACGGCGAGAAGACGGTTCTCAAGCTGATTCCCTCCGGGGTGCTGCGCGCCAGCGTGCAGTGCCTGATCGGCAACGGCGTAGTGCTGTCGCCCGCGGCGCTGTTGGAGGAAATCGGCATGCTGGAAAGCAAAGGCATACCGGCACGCGAACGCCTGAGGATTTCGCCCGCCTGCCCCCTGATCCTGCCCTCGCACGTGGCACTCGACAAGGCGCGCGAACAGGCCAAAGGCGCCGCCAAGATCGGCACCACCGGCCGCGGCATCGGTCCGGCCTACGAGGACAAGATCGCGCGCCGCGCGGTGCGCGTCGCCGATCTGTTTCACCGCGAGCGCTTCGCCGCCAAGCTGGGCGAAGTGCTGGATTACCACAACTTCATCCTCAAGAATTATTTCCACACCGAACCGGTGGGTTTCCAGAAGACGCTCGAGGACTGTCTGGCGCTGGTGCCACAACTCGAACCCATGGTGGCGGACATCACGCCGCTCTTGTTTGAATTGCACCGGCAGGACAAGAACGTGCTGTTCGAGGGCGCCCAGGGCGCGCTCCTGGACGTGGATCACGGCACCTATCCCTATGTCACCTCATCGAATACCACGGCCGGCGGCGCCGCCACCGGCACCGGTCTCGGTCCGCTGTATTTCGATCAGGTGCTGGGTATCGTCAAGGCCTACACCACGCGCGTGGGCGAAGGGCCCATGCCCACGGAATTGTTCGATGCCATGGGGGAGCATCTGGCGCGCCGTGGCCATGAATTCGGCTCGGTCACCGGCAGGCCACGGCGCTGCGGCTGGTTCGACGTGGCGGCCATGCGCCGCTCGGTTATCAATAACAGCGTCAGTAGCCTGTGCATCACCAAACTGGACGTGCTGGACGGCCTCGACACCATCCGCATCTGCGTGGCCTACAAGACTTCAAAAGGCGAAATGAGCGTGGCTCCCATGGGCGCCGAGAGTTTCGCGGAGTCGGAACCGGTGTATGTGGACATGCCTGGGTGGAAAACCTCGACGGTCGGGCTTACGAAATACAAGGAACTGCCGGATAACGCCCGCGCCTATCTCAAGAAGATCGAGGAACTCATGGGCGTGCCCCTCGACATCATTTCCACCGGCCCGGATCGTGCCCAGACGATCGTGCTCAAACATCCATTCGATTAGGAGATGCCCATGGGTTCGTGGTCAGAGTAAAAGTTATTTGATACCAGGCTGTTAAGTTTTACTCTGACCACCAATACCCCGTTGCAAGTAAGAGGTGTGGTAGAGTCGCTATCATGTCCAGCGGATATCGCCTCGGGGTTGCAGGGTTGATTTTGGCGTGCGTCGGCATCGGAATTAACATTCTCTGGCCGACCGCGAAGTGGATTGGATGGGTAGCCATAGTTATCGCTGTCGTGTTGGTTGTTTTGTGGGGCATTCGCGAATTCAAGCGCCCGAAGCAGTTACCGAGCTTCCTATTTGTCTTTGGCGCTCCGCTTGGAGACAACAACTCATCCGTCTGGATTATGCTGCTCAAGCACTTTGGCCAGAATGTGGCGTACAACTGTGACATCGAGTTCTTCGATCAGGATCGCAAGAATATCGAACATGAGTGGTTAGTCCGACATCCTGATTCACCCTATCCTTCGCCAGAACTAGCCGGTATTTCTCAGAAACGATTGCATACCTCCGAAGCTGGGCCGCAAGGGTCAATGGGAAGCTTTCAATGGATTCCGGTGGACCCAGATCGTCAGCATTACACAGCATCAATCATTTGCCGCGACGGAGTCTTTGTGGAAAATTGGGAGGTAACACGCGTTGACGGAGCGCTTCGCGCCAAAATCAGAATTGAACACGGACCTCAGTGGGTCAAAGAGAATCCAAAGCTAGACCCAGTGGTTTTCGAGTGCACCGATCCAGAATTTTATCGCACCCCGCTCGCTCTAGTGTTTCCTGAGATGCAGCGAAAACCAGTTCATCCAGGATGGAAGCCTAATCACCTGTTTGAATTCCCCGTGGCAATCATTGATCCTAATGGCCACGTGCAAGTCATGTCGGGCGTGAAACTCCCGGATGGGAGTATCAAGGCGGACTTTGGATGCTGGGATATTCTCACAAGACATTTCGGAGATAAACCCTCATCAAGAGGATTTCAGTTTTTGCAGAGATGGCTTGCATTCAGGCGGAAGTACAACGACGCCAGGAAGGATATCGGCTGAGATTGCTTGGAATAGTCTATGGTGCCCAGGAGAGGACTCGAACCTCCACGGTGTTACCCGCTAGTACCTGAAACTAGTGCGTCTACCAATTCCGCCACCTGGGCAAGGTGGGCGGGTTTGAGTCGCCCGCCGCGGGAGGGCGGCACTTTACCCACCACCCTCTCCCGTGTCAATGTGACGGTCCCCAACGAGCATGCATGATGCCAAAAAAACCGCGTAACCAGTCCATTCACAAGCACAAACCACCCGCGGATCCGTACGCGGAACGCGAAGCGCAAAAATACGCGCGGCCCATTGCCAGCCGCGAGGCGATCCTGCACTGGCTGGAGCAGGCGGGCAAACCGCTGCGCTTCGAGCAACTCGCTCGTGATCTCCAGGTGGCGCATACCGAAGAAATCGAAGCCCTGAGCCGACGGCTCGCGGCCATGCTGCGGGACGGCCAACTGGTGCAGAATCGCCGTGAGGAATACTGCCTGGTGAAACTCCTGCCGCTGGTGGCAGGCACGGTCATCGGTCATCGCGATGGCTTTGGTTTCCTGAAACCTGACGAAGGCGGTGAGGACGTGTTCCTGCCGCCGCGGCAGATGCGTACCCTCATGCACGGTGACCGGGCGCTGGTGCGGGTGCAGGGCAAGGATGTGCGCGGCCGGCCGGAAGGCTCACTGGTGGACGTGCTGGAGCGCAACACCCACGAACTGGCGGGACGCTATGTGGAGGAGCATGGCGTAAGTTTCGTGCAACCGGATAATTCGCGTATCGCCCACACGGTGCTGGTGCCCGCCGAAGAGCGCAACGGCGCCCGCTCCGGGCAGATGGTGGTGGTGGAGCTCACAGAGCAGCCGAGCAAGCACAGCGAACCCATTGGCCGCGTGACGCGCATTCTGGGCGAACGTCATGCGCCCGGCATGGAGGTCGAACTGGCGGTCCATGCCCATGGCCTGCCGCATGAGTGGCCGGCGGATGTCGAACAGCAAATCCGCGGACTGCATGCCGAAGTGCCGGAGTCCGCCAAGCAGGGCCGCGTGGATTTACGCAACCTGCCGCTGCTAACCATTGACGGCGAGGACGCGCGGGATTTCGATGATGCGGTATTTTGCGAACGTCGCGGCGATGGCTTCCGCCTGCTGGTGGCCATCGCCGATGTTTCCCATTATGTGCAGGTCAACAGCGCTCTGGACCTGGAAGCGCGCAACCGCGGCACTTCGGTGTATTTTCCGGACCGTGTGATTCCGATGCTGCCGGAGGTGTTGTCCAACGGTTTGTGCTCCCTCAATCCGCAGGTGGATCGCCTGTGCATGGTCTGCGACATGCAGGTGAGCGCGGCGGGTAAAGTCGGACGTGCACGCTTCTATGAGGGTGTGATGCGTTCCGCCGCGCGCCTGACCTATACCAAGGTAGCGGGTATGCTGGTGGAGAACAGCAAGACCCTGCGGGCCGAATATGCGCCCCTGCTGCCGCACCTGGAAAACCTGCACGACGTGTACCGTGTCCTGTCCGGGGCGCGCGCCAGGCGCGGTGCCATTGATTTTGACAGCACCGAAACCCACGTGATCTTCGATGCCGATCACCGCATTACCGCCATCCGGCCGTTGCTGCGCAATGACGCGCACCGGCTCATCGAGGAATGCATGATTGCCGCCAACGTAGAAGCCGCGCGGTTTCTGGAAAAAAACCGCATACCTGCGCTATACCGTGTGCACGCCGGCCCGGAAGCGGATGGTCTGCAGGAATTGCGGGCGTTTCTCGCAACCCTGGGTCTGACATTGGGCGGAGGCATGAAACCGGAAGCCATGCTCTACGCCCGGCTGCTGGACAAAGTACGAACCCGGCCCGATCGGATGCTCATCGAGACCGTGCTGCTGCGCTCCCTGTCCCAGGCGGTCTACAGTCCGGTGAACATCGGACATTTCGGCCTGGCGCTCGGCCATTACGCACATTTCACTTCGCCCATTCGCCGCTATCCGGATCTGCTGGTGCATCGCGGTATCCGGCATGGGTTGCGTGGCGGCAGCGCCAGGAACTTCCACTATTCCTTGAGCCAGATGGAAAACCTTGGCAGCCACTGTTCCATGACCGAGCGGCGCGCCGACGAGGCCACCCGCGACGCCCTGGACTGGCTCAAAGCGGATTACATGCAGAGCAGGGTGGGCGAGGAGTTTGATGGCCTCATTACCGGCGTGCTGCCCTTCGGGCTGTTCGTGCAGTTGAAGGAACTGTACGTGGAGGGCCTGATCCATGTGACTTCCCTGCCCAGCGATTATTACTCCCACGATCCGGTGGGCCGCTGCCTGGTGGGAGAGCGCAGCGGCCGCGTCTTCCGTCTCACGGATACGATCCGGGTGCGGGTGAGCCGTGTGAATCTGGACGAGCGCAAGATTGATTTCGAGCCCGCCACTGCCGCCAGCGGGACGCACCGGCCTAAAATTCCGGCACGACGCGTAACGCGGTCCAAAAAGAAACGCCGCAGGTGAATACCGGTAATCTGATTTACGGCTTGCACGCAGTCACGGCGCTTCTGGAACAGCGGCGTCCGGTACGGCTGCTGTGGGTGCAGGACAGCCGCCGTGATGAGCGCCTGGATTTGCTGCTGGCGCTGGCGATACAGCAAGGGATAGCCGTGCAACGTGTGCCGCGGAAAAAACTGGATGAACTGACCGGCGCAGGCCGTCATCAGGGCGTAGCCGCGGAGGCCGAGCCGGCCCGCGCGCGCGATGCAGAGGATCTCCAGGCGTTTGTGAATGCGCTGCGCCCGCCGGCTTTTCTGCTGGTGCTGGACGGGGTGCAGGATCCGCACAATCTGGGCGCCTGCCTGCGCAGCGCCGATGCCGCCGGCGTGCAGGCGGTGATCACGCCCCGGGACCGCGCCGCGGAACTTACGCCGGCGGCGCGCAAGGCGGCGGCGGGTGCCGCAGAGCGCATGCCGCTTTTCCAGGTGACCAACCTGGCGCGCAGCCTGCGCTGGCTCAAGCAACAGAATATCTGGCTCGTGGGTCTCACGGCTGAGGCGGAGCAACCGCTCTATCAACTGGACTTGAAGGGGCCGCTGGCATTGGTGCTGGGCGCCGAGGGTTCGGGCCTGCGGCGTCTCTCCAAAGCGGAATGCGATTTCCTCGCGCATATTCCCATGGCGGGCGGCGTCGAGAGTCTCAACGTCTCCGTAGCCACCGGCGTGGCGTTGTTTGAAGCCCTGCGGCAGCGGAGCATTCAGAGGTAATTTTGCCTTACACGATAAAGTTCCCGTATTGGCGGCATTGTGATTCCAGGCGTGGAACAGGGACATGAGACTTGACGCATTCATAATTCTTTCCCCCGTAGCGCGAGCCGGGCAGTGAACCGAGCAAGGAATAGTCCGCAGGGGCGTGGACAGGAAGTCCGCGCGCTCTCGCCGTCAGGCCAGGGACGGATTGTCGGCAAGATTCCGCGGCGAGGGAAGTGCGCAGGGAGCCGCCGCTTTGGCGGCCCGTGCTCCCGGGGAACGGTGTTGGTGGCTTTTACCGGAACAAAAGTCACTGCCGTGCGGGGAGCGCAATCCCGCTATTTATTACAAAGTAGCCACCGGGGCTGGCCACCCCCCCCCCCGGTTACCGCGAAGCGGAGAGATTACTTTAAAGGCAAGGACCTGCCGTAAGTCCCTGAATTTGCGCGCTCGAACCCCTTCCGGTATGATTCGCGCCCTTCCGGCCCCGTGCCGGGAACCTTGCTCCACCGCTGAGACGGGGAGCCGGTCAGTCCACAAGGAGCCTTGAGTTGAGACACTACGAAATCGTGTTTCTGGTCCACCCTGACCAGAGCGAACAGGTGCCCGCGATGATCGAGCGTTACCGTTCGATGATCGAATCCGAGGGCGGCAAGATTCACCGCATCGAGGACTGGGGCCGCCGCCAGCTTGCCTATCCCATCTCCAAGGTCCACAAGGCCCACTATGTTCTGATGAACATCGAGTGCGGTCTGCCCACCCTCAACGAACTCGTAGGCATGTTCCGTTTCAATGACGCAGTGCTGCGTCATCTGGTCATCGGCCGCGAGGCAGCGGTGACCGAGCCTTCCTCCCTCATCAAGCCCAAAGAGGAGAAGGAGGAGCGTGTTGAGCGTTTTGATGCCGAGGAGCGCGATGGCGACGGCGGCGACGAAGAACGCATAGGTGACGAAGAAGTGCGCGCCGAGCCGGTGTAATCACCTGAACCGATCATGAGGATCTGAACATGTCACGTTTTTTCCGCAAGCGTAAATTTTGCCGTTTCACGGCGGAGGGTGTGGAGGAGATTGATTACAAGGACATCGGCACCCTGAAGGCCTATGTCACCGAAACCGGCAAAATTGTGCCGAGCCGTATCACCGGTACCAGCTCCTTCTACCAGCGCCAGCTGGCGCTTGCCATCAAACGCGCACGTTTTCTGGCGCTCCTGCCCTACACTGACCAGCATTGAGGCGGGAGGAAACCCATGGAAGTCATTCTGTTGCAGAAAGTCGAAAATCTCGGCAACCTGGGCGACAAGGTAAAGGTGAAGCCCGGTTACGGTCGCAACTATCTCATTCCCCAGGGCAAAGCCAGGGCGGCGACGGCGAAGAATATCGCCGAGTTCGAGCAGCGCCGCACCGAGCTGGAGAAGCAGGCAACCGATACGTTCACCGCCGCTCAGGGACGCAAGCGGGAATTGGAAGGCAAAAGTATCACCATTGCCGCCAAGGCGGGTAATGAAGGCAAGCTGTTCGGTTCCGTAGGCACGGTGGACATCGCTGAAACCCTGACCAACACCGGTATCAAGGTGGAGCGTAAGGAAGTGCGCATGCCCCAGGGTCCGATCCGCGTAGCCGGTGAGCACAAGGTGGAAATCCACCTGCACACCGACGTAAATGTGGAGATCACGGTAAACGTAGTGGCGGAAGAATAGGCTGGGGCGGGTCACCCGGTCTGCGCGCGGGGGCACTGGCCCCCGCGCGCGTTTTCAGCAACCGCGCGGTTTCTAACACATCAAGTTGCAGGCCACGAGTCCGCTAACATAGAGTCTAGGCACTAATACTTCTTTATTCAGCCAGCATGCCGGGAGCCGTCAAAAGTTTTGATATCCACGCCGCCGCGGCGCTGGAAGCCGTGCGCGTACCGCCCCACTCCGTGGAAGCGGAGCAGGCGGTACTGGGCGGGCTGATGCTGGACAACGCCACCTGGGAACAGGTGGCGGATCGCCTGCGGGAGGAGGATTTCTACCGCCAGGATCACCGGCTGATCTTCCGCGCCATCACCGAACTCACCGACAGCAGCACACCGTTTGACGTGGTGACCCTGGCCGAATGGCTGCAGAGCCGCAACCAGCTGGAACAGGCGGGGGGCCTTGCGTATCTCGCCACGCTCGCCCGCGATACGCCTACCGCCGCCAATGTGCGCGCGTATGCCGATATCGTGCGCGAGCGCTCCGTGCTTCGACAACTGATTCGCGTGGGAGGCGAACTGGCGGAAGCTGCTTTCCGCCCCGAGGGCCGCAATACCGAGGAATTGATTGATTTCGCCGAGCGCCAGGTGTTCGATATCGCCGAACGCGGCGGACGCTTGCAGCGCAGCTATATGCGCATCAATGAACTGCTGTCCACCGCCGTGGACCGGCTTGACGCGCTGATGCACGCCAATAATCCGGTGACGGGTCTCGCCACGGGCCTGGACAAGTTCGACGAGATGACCGCGGGCCTGCAACCCGGCGATCTTGTGATCGTGGCGGGGAGACCCTCCATGGGCAAGACCAGCTTCGCGATGAATATCGCCGAGTATTGTGCCTGCCGTCCAGAAAATCCGGTGCCTACGGCCATCTTCAGTATGGAAATGTCCGGTGAACAGCTTGCGCTGCGGCTGATTTCCTCGCTGGGGCGCATCAATCAGCAGAAGGTACGCACCGGCCAGCTCGACCAGGCAGATTGGCAGCGCGTAAGTTCCGCCATCGCCATCATGTCCAAAGCGCCCATGTATATTGACGATACCGGTGCGCTTACCCCCACGGAACTGCGCGCGCGCGCGCGGCGGTTGAAGCGTGAGCACAACCTGGGTCTGATGGTGGTGGACTATCTGCAGCTCATGTCAGTGCCGGGCACCCGCGAGAACCGTGCCACGGAGATCTCGGAGATCTGTCGCAGCCTGAAATCCCTGGCCAAGGAACTGCATATCCCCGTCATCGCCCTGTCGCAGCTCAACAGAAGCCTGGAACAGCGCCCCGACCGTCGGCCCATCATGTCAGATCTGCGCGAATCCGGCTCCATCGAGCAGGACGCGGACCTGATCGCCTTCATATACCGCGACGAAGTCTATGACAAGGACAGTCCGGATAAGGGTGTGGCGGAAATCATCATCGGCAAGCAGCGCAATGGCCCCATCGGCACCGTGAAGGCCACTTTCCTCGGTGCCTACACCCGCTTCGAGAACTATATTTCCGAGGGCGCGGGGGAGTACACGTGAGCCGCGCCGCCGGCGCCATCATCAATCTTTCCGCGCTGCGTCACAACCTGAAGCGGGCACGCGAGCTTGCACCCCATGCGCGCATCATGGCGGTGGTGAAGGCCAATGCTTACGGTCACGGCATCGTGCCCGCGGTGCGTGCACTGGCCGGAGCCGACGCATTTGCCGTCGCCTGCCTCGATGAGGCGGTCGAGATTCGTCATGCGGGTCTGGCGCATCCCATCGTATTGCTGGAAGGGGTGTTTAGTGCGCTGGAGCTGGATGAGGCTGCCAGGATCGGCTGCGATGTGGTGGTGCACGATGCCCACCAGCTTGCGCTCATGGAGGCTTCCCGCCTGCAACACGCGTTGACTGTCTGGATCAAGGTGGACAGCGGCATGCACCGCCTTGGTTTCCCGCTTGGCGAGGCGTGCACCGCCTGGCAACGTCTCAGTACCGCGCGCGCGGTGCGGGGGCCGCTGCGTCTCATGACCCATCTCGCCTGCGCCGATGAAACCGCCAATCCACGCACACAACTGCAACTGGAAGCATTCGCCGCGGCCACGGCCGGCATCAGCGCCGAGCGCAGTATCGCCAATTCCGCCGGCATCCTCGCCTGGCCCGGCAGCCATGCCGACTGGCTGCGTCCCGGTATCCTGCTCTACGGCGTCTCCCCCTTCGCCGGTCGCAGCGGCAGAGACGAAGGTTTGCTTCCCGTCATGACCCTGTGCACCACACTCATTGCGGTGCAGCAGGTGCAGAAGGGTGAGGCAGTGGGTTACGGCGGCGGTTGGGTGGCGCCGGAAGACATGCGCATCGGCATCGCCGCCATCGGTTACGGTGACGGTTATCCGCGGCATGCACCCAACGGCACGCCGGTACTGGTAAACGGGATACGTGCGCCACTGGTAGGGCGCGTGGCCATGGACATGATTTCCGTTGACCTGCGCGGTGTGCCGCAGGCGCGCGTGCATGATCCCGTGCTGCTTTGGGGTGCGGAACTGCCGGTGGAAGAAATCGCGCGCGCTGCAGGCACCATTGCCTATGAGTTGCTGTGCGGAATCACCCAGCGGGTAAAGTTCAGCGTGGTGGAGGAAAACCAAGCGCCTGCCGCGCTATCGAGCGTTCATTCCATCGGTCGTTAAACGGCGACAACGCCTGAGAAAACGCGGCAAGTCTTGTCAGGTGTTCGGCAGGGTATAAAATCCCATCTTCACGCCCGCCAGTTCGATTACGTCGTTGTCACCCAGTTTGCGCGCTTCGGCACCGATTTCCCTGCCGTTCACCGTGGGGAATCCCTGCCCCTGCCCGCTCTCCACATGCACGATGTAGAAGCCGTCGGCGCGACGCGTGACGGCGGCCACCTGCACTCCCGGCCGGCCGAGCGTCGTAAGCGCCTTGACGAGCTCCAGCTCCTTGCCGGCGAAGCTGCCGGAGAGCACCTGCAGTTTTCCCTTGGGTAGGGTGGTTTTGGTGGCTTCCCCCACGGGGGCTATGCCTGCACCCGCCTGGGCAATGGCGCGGTTGACGCTGTCCAGACTGGGTGCGCCCGCCTGGCCGGCGGCACCCGGTTTGATGACCATGGTGCGTTCGAATTCACTCTCGCCTGAATCGCCGCGTCCGCTCAGGTACTTGAGCTGGTGACGACCGATGGTGATGACATCGCCCTCCTGCAATGCATATTTCTTGATGAGCTTGCCGTTGACGTAAGTGCCATTGGTGCTGTTGAGATCCTCCAGGAACGAATCCTTGAGGATGTTGAGGATCAGGGCGTGATGGCCGCTTACCGCCATGTTATCTATATGAATGTCGTTGTCCGACAGCCGGCCGATGGTGTAGCGCTCCTTCTCGAGTTCGTATTGCGCGAGTTCCTGTCCGTCCAGCGTGAGTATGAGCTTGCCCATGGGTATGCCTCGTTAAGTGTCAGTTCCTGTGGCACGCGAGCGGTGCGTGCCGATACCTCATGAAAACCATTCGGTGAATCGCTCCAAGAAACCTTTTTTCTCGTTCTCAAACGACGTAATCGGCTTGACCAGCACCACGGACACGTTATCGCGGCCGCCGTTGTCGTTTGCCAGCTTGACGAGCTGCCTGGCTGCGGTTTCAAGGTTATCACTAAACGTGCCTATGGTTAAGTGAATATCCGCATCCGCGACCATATCATGCAGCCCGTCGGTACAGAGCAGGTACATATCACCCAGCAGCGTCACGTCCTCCTGCAAGTCCACCTGCACTGTAGGTTCTATCCCCAGGGCGCGGGTCACCAGGTTCTTGTTGAGGGAGCGACGGGCTTCCTCCGGTGTGTAAAAACCGCGTGCCACCAGTTCCTGCAGCAGGGAATGGTCCGTGGTCATCTGATCGAAGTGACCGTGGCGCAAGCGGTAAACCCGCGAGTCGCCCACGTGGGCGATGGACACGCGGTTGTTATAGAACAGGCAGGCCACCACCGTGGTACCCATGCCTTCGCACTGCGGCTGGCTTTTGGCGGTATCGTGAATGACTTCATTGGCACGCGTGATGGCGTTGCGCAGCAGCACGCTTTCGTGGGAATAACCGCTGTCGCTGACGCCGATGCGTTTGCGTACATTCTTGAGGCCGCTGCCGACGGATTCCTGGATGATTTCCACGGCGATGCCGCTGGCGATCTCTCCCGCCTTATATCCGCCCATGCCATCAGCCGCCACCACCAGCCCGGTTTCCAGGTCCATGTGGATGGCATCCTCGTTATTGGGCCGGACCAGACCCTTGTCTGTGAGCCCAACGAAATTGAGTTTGCCCTTGTAACTCATGTGTCAACGGGTTTTATTTATTCAGTGGCCAATTTTCGCGGCACAGGCACGCAAGTCATGGGCGAAATCCGCGCCCCGCGGATAGCGCATGTCGGGGTTCTTCTGCAAAACCCTGTCCATGAGTGTATTGATGCAGCCCGGCAGGTCGGGGCGCAGGGTGGTAACCGGTGCATGCATGTCGTTGGCGATCTTGAACATGAGCGTCGCCATGGACTCCGCCTGGAATGGCAATTGTCCGGCGAGCAACTGGTAGAGGGTGACACCCAGCGAGAACAGGTCGGAACGGCCATCCACTTTACGGCCGGCCAGTTGTTCGGGCGACATATAGGAAGGCGTACCCAGCACCATGCCGGTCCTGGTTTTGCTGGAATCCGTGATGCGTGCGATGCCGAAGTCCGTGAGCTTGATGGCGCCGGTATCCTGCTCGTACATGATATTCGCCGGCTTGACATCGCGGTGCACCACGTTCTGGGCATGCGCGTAATCCAGCGCGTCGGCCGCGCGCGCAATGATCTCCATCGCCAGCGGCGCGGGCAGCAGCGTGCCGGGCTTGGTGTGATGGGTGAGGTCGCGGCCCTTGAGGAATTCCATGGCGATGTAGGCGAGATCGTGTTCCTCGCCGGCATCGTAGATGGTGACGATGTGGGGGTGGTTGAGACGGCCGGCGGTCTCCGCTTCGCGGAAGAAGCGCCGCTTCACCTCGTCAATTTCATCCGCCTCGAATTCCTGCGACAGGGCCATGGTCTTGATGGCCACCACGCGGTTGATTTTGGGATCACGTCCCTGGTAGACCACGCCCATGGCGCCCTTGCCCAGTTCCTTTTCCACCTGATAGCGGCCGAGCATGGGTTTCTGCACGCTGTCGCCGAGGATAAGCGTGCCGTTAGCGGTGGTGCCGCCGCCCAGCACCACGGTCCCCTCGATTTGCTGCGAGCGTTTGAGGCGCTGGCTTACATCGCGGAATCCGGGATTGTAGTCGGCCACGTATTTGTACACGGAACCGGCCTTGTTGAACTGGCGTTTGCGTTCATAGTCCAGCCCCAGGTTGTAGAGCAGATCGGCCATGCTGTCGTCCATAACGCATTTACGGAATTTCTCGAAAGCCATATCCAATTGCCCCTGGCCCTGGAAAGCCAGGCCCAGCATTTTGTTGCTTTCAGCGCTGTCCGCTTCGCTGCGCAGCCTCAGCTTGTCGGTCACGCGGAACATCTTCACGGTCATGAACAGGTGACCGGTGACCAGCAGCAAAGCCGGCAGCATGAGTTGGATCCAAACGAAACGGTTTTCCATGAAACCGAATTCAATCGCACACAGCGCAGTCAGCAGCAGGATGCTGAGGAGTGCCGCCCAACCGGGCTTGAGATGCGGCATGACCAAGGCGAGGTAGGCGATGAGCAGCAGTATTGCAATCAGGGTAACGGTGTGCGTCCAGGGCGGTACCGTATAGAAGTTTTGCTGCAGGATACTGGATACCACGTTGGCGATGACCATTACCGGCGCCATATTGGCGGAAGTGGGTGTCGGAAAGCGGTCGCCGATGCCAAGCGCGGTGGCGCCGATGAGCACAATCTTGCCCTGAAATGCGGCAGGCGGAATCTTGCCGAGGTACACATCCGCGTAGGAATACACCGGAAACGGTGTTTCACCGTTACCGGCGGTGTAATAGAAGTTATGCATGCGGAAATGTGCATCGGTGCCAATGAAGAGATTGCCGACCTTCACGCCTCTGCCAGGTTCCACCCGCACATCCTGGGGTTGCAGATTCAGCGCCTTCATGGCAATCGCCAGCGCCATCGAGGGGTAGTAAATGCCGTAATAGCGCAGCACCAGCGGTTCGGAGCGCAGCGTGCCGTCCGCATCCGGCAGGTCGTCCAGGAAACCCAACGCCGCGGCTGACTTGGCGAAGACTGCCTCCGGCGCCAGCATGGATCTGGCGGGGTAGGGTTGATCGGCATTGTTGGGCGTACTCACCAGCGGGCCAAGCGCATTCCTGAGCAGATAATCCGGCGTCCGGCCGGCGGGGTTGCCCAGCGGCTCGCCTAGTTTGAACAGCATGGGGATTACCACGTTACCGGCGGACTTGATGCTGGCGGCGAGCGTCGCATCCGCGTTCAGAGTCTGCTCAGCCAACTGCATCTTGCCACGCAGCGTGAGCAGATCCTGTTTTACCTGTGGCGGCACGCTCAGGGTCGTGCCGGCGGGCGCAGCGGTGGGCGTACCGCCGCAGTCGCTGGAAGCGGCGGGCGTGCTCGTTGTTGCGGCGGGCACGGCACCGCTGGAGCCGAAGGGTGCCACGCTGCCAAGCGACGAGCAATGGTCGTAGAAGTTCATCATGTCCCGGATAAATATGCCGCCCTGATCCACCTGCGGTTCGGACAGGAAGATGGTCAGGCCGATGACCTTGGCGCCGTCCTGGGACAGCATGCGGATGAGGTCGGCGTGATAGTCCCGCGGCCAGGGCCAGCGGCCCAGGGTGTTGATGCTGGCGTCGTCAATGGCGATGACGGCGATATTTTTGCTGGGTGTGGCGCGGGTGAGGTTCACGCCCAAGTCGTAGGCGCCGGTTTCAAGACGCTGAAAGACAGTGGGGAAAAGCACGTAGGCGACCAGCAGGAAGACTGCTCCGTAGACCAGCCCCGCGAACCAATCGGCGGTCCAGAAGCGGTGTTTCACTCCAATCCTCACTTATATGGTTATGTTAAGGATGGGCCATAATACCTTGAATTTTCACCAGAACGGAAGCCAAACCAACTGCCGATGGTCGGTAATAAGCGTGCTACCATCGGCTCGTCTTTGGAACGCCACCCCCCCCGTGAACAAGATCCGTACCGTGTATATCTGCGATGCCTGCGGCGGGCGGTCTCTTAAATGGGCCGGCCAGTGCCCCGATTGCGGCGCATGGAACACCATGGTGGAGGCCCGCGCGCCTGAAAAGCCGGCCCGCGGCCCGCAGCCTGGCTCCTCCGGGAACGCGGAAGTGCGGCGGCTGGCAGAGGTAGAGGGCCAAGTACAGCCGCGCTTCAGCACCGGTTTGGACGAAATGGACCGGGTACTGGGCGGGGGGTTGGTGCCCGGCTCGGTCACGCTCCTCGGCGGCGATCCCGGCATCGGTAAATCCACCTTGCTGCTGCAGGCTGCGGCCAGCCTCGCCGATGGCCGGCCGGTACTCTACATCACGGGTGAGGAATCTCTGGAGCAGGTGGGTCTGCGGGCCCGGCGGCTGGGCGTGGCGGCCAGTCCCCTGCAGCTCGCCGCGGAAACCAACGTGGAACGCATGCTGGCGACCGTCGCGAAATTCAGACCCGCGGTGTTGGTGGTGGATTCCATTCAGACCATGTACACGGAAATTCTGCAGTCGGCCCCCGGCGCGGTGGCGCAGTTGCGCGAATCCACCGGCCTCCTGGTGCGTTACGCCAAAAGCAGTGCCACGGCGGTGTTTCTGGTGGGCCATGTCACCAAGGAGGGCGCCATCGCCGGCCCGCGGGTGCTGGAACACATGGTGGACACGGTGCTGTATTTCGAGAATGACGCCGGCAGCCGTTACCGGGTCATCCGCACGGTGAAGAACCGCTTCGGCGCCGCCAACGAACTGGGCGTGTTTGCCATGACCGAGGCCGGCCTGAAAGAAATTAAAAACCCCTCGGCGATCTTTCTCTCGCGTCATGCCGCACCGGTGAGCGGCAGCGCCGTGACCGTGATCCGCGAGGGTAGCCGCCCCATGCTGGTGGAAGTGCAGGTGCTGGTGGACGAGAGCCGTCTCGCTAATCCGCGTCGCGTGGCGGTGGGTCTCGATCCCAACCGCCTCTCCATGCTGCTGGCCGTGCTGCACCGCCATGGCGGCATCGGCATGTTCGACCGCGACGTATTCGTAAACGTGGTGGGCGGCCTGCGCGTCAACGAAACCGCCGCGGATCTGCCGATCCTGCTGGCTGCCTTGTCCAGTCACCGCGACAAACCGCTGCCGAGTGATCTTATCTTGTTCGGTGAAGTGGGGCTCGCCGGGGAAATTCGCCCGGTTTACAACGGCGAAGAACGGTTGCGCGAAGCCGCCAAACACGGTTTCAAGCGTGCCATCGTGCCCCAGGGCAATGCACCGCGTAAAGGCGGTGTTGATGGAATCCAGGTGATACAGGTGAGCCGGCTTCAGGAAGCGTTGGATGCGATTTGATCTTTTCATCGTGCTTGCCCCGAAGGCGGGGATCTATTCTGATTTGCTCCTTAATTTCTTGTCTTCTGAAACTTCCATTGCCGCCGGTTGAACGCGCACGGTCTTCACCGCGCTACCCGTGGTCTGCACGATCTCCAGTGGATAGCCCGCCAGTTTAAGACTGGTACCGGGCTGGGGGATGGTCTCCAGGTATTCCAGGA
Source organism: Natronospirales bacterium (assembly GCA_021792635.1). Lineage (GTDB taxonomy): Bacteria > Pseudomonadota > Gammaproteobacteria > Natronospirales > REEB76 > REEB76. The sequence goes on from JAJYUH010000007.1 coordinate 119,919, forward strand.
TCAGACCGTTGAGGGTTTTGGGGCCGGAAGTGGGCAGTTGCCAGTTCATGGCGCGGTTGAGCGCGCGCACGTTGGCGCTGCCGTTCACCAGATAGCTGCCGTCGGCTTCCCTGTATATGTCCTTGTGCTGGGCCGCCGGGTCGCTGGTAAACTCACCCACGATTTCCTCCAGGATATCTTCCAGCGTCACCAGTCCCTGGATGTCGCCATATTCGTCCACCACCAGACCGATACGCCGCTTGGCCGCCTGGAAGTTCAGGAGCTGGCGTTGCAGTGAGGTACCCTCCGGTACAAAGTAAGCATCATGCAGGATAGCACGCAACATGGCGTGCGTGGGTTCCTGGTGCACCACCAGGTGCAGGAACTGACGGGCATGCACGAAGCCCAGGACATCATCTATGCTGCCTTCATACACGGGCAGCCGGGTATGCTGGCTGGTTCTGAGCTGCGCCATGATCTCGTCCCAGTCGGCGCTGATATCAATGCCCACGATCTCATTGCGCGGCACCATGATGTCTTCCACGCTGATCTTTTCCAAGTCGAGGATGCTGAGCAGCATGTGCTGGTGACGCTTGGGGATCAGCGCGCCGGCTTCCATCACGACGCTGCGCAGTTCCTCACGACTCATGGAGCGCGGATCGGGAGAATGATTGTGCACGCCGAACGCCCAAAGGATGGAATTGGCGATCAGGTTCACCACCCACACGATGGGGTAAAAGATCCGCAGCAGGGGTGTCAATACGAATGCCGCGGGGAAGGCGAGTGTTTCCGGATGCAGCGCCGCCAGGGTTTTGGGCGCCAGCTCGCCGAAGATCAGCAGCAGCAGCGCAATCAGGATGGTGGCTACCAGCACCGCGCTGTCACCGCCGATGCGCAAGGCGATCAGGGTCGCCAGCGCCGTGGCAAAGGCATTGGCGAGGGTATTGCCCAATAACACGATGCCGATCAGGCGATCCGGACGTTGCAGCAGGCGGTCTGCGAGCATGGCGCCACGATAGCCTGCGCGGGCCAAATGCCGCAGCCGGTAGCGGTTGAGGGAAATCAGTCCGGTCTCGGAACCGGAAAAGAACGAGGACAGGATCAGCAGGATGATCAGCACGACGATGAGCGCCCAAAGCGGAATATTTTCCAAAATCAAATCACCTCACTCAAGACATGAGATTCCAATGCCGCCCCAGGATGAGCTCCAGCACCATTTTACTGCCGAAGTAGGCCAGCATCAGCACCACGAAACCGCCAATCGTCCAACGGATGGCGGTGCGTCCGCGCCAGCCGAACTTCCAGCGCCCCCACAGCAGAATTGCAAATACCATCCAGGCCAGCAGCGACAGCACGGTCTTGTGAACCAGGTGCTGTTCAAAGATGTGCTTCACAAAAATCAGACCGGTAAACAACGCCAGCGTCAGCAGAATAAAACCCGTGATAATGAGCTGGAAAAGAAAGCGTTCCATGACTTGCAGCGGGGGCAGGGCGCTCCATACGCCGCCGGGTACGCGCCGCCGCAGACGGTGTTCCTGCACAGCGATCAATACCGCCTGCAAAGCGGCGACGGCGAGCAGACTGTAGGCCATGAGGGACAGGATGATGTGCGCGTCCAGCGGCCAGTCGGTTTCAATGACCCAGAGCTTATCGCTGGGCAGCAGCTCCGCCAGCAGGATGCTGATGCCGGCGGGCGGGAACAGCACTACGCCCAGATTCTCGAAATGGGGCTTGAAGAAGCTGACGAGCGCGATCAGTGCCACCATCCAGCCCACCAGCGAAGCGGTATTGAAGAAGCCCAGGTCCATGCCGCGGGGGGTAAAAATCAGCGAGTACAGCAAAATAGTGTGCAGCAGCGCCGCGGTCACGGCAGTGCTGCCGGCAAAACCCATGTGTTCGCGGAGAAAGGCCGGCCCACTCTTGAAGAATGCCAGCAGCAACGCCAGGGCGGCGAGACAGTACAGAATCAGGTCAAGAACGGCCAAACCCGTGAAGCGCATCACATGCCTGCTTGATGGAAGGTGGATAATGCGGTTCCATCATCGCACAGGCGCAGCCGCCGGGTGAAGCCGCCTGTGCCAGGCTTCGTCGCGGTACGGTGCACGAGGCAAGCCGCATGCGAGTACAGGTGTTGGGCTGCAGCGGTGGCATTTGAGCGGGGCTCCGTACCACCGCACTGCGCATTGATGACGATATCCTTGTCGGCACGGGCACCGGCATAGGCGATCTGCCGTTGGCCGAGATACGCCGCATCGAGCATGTATTCCTCAGCCACTCCCATCTGGACCATACCGCCGGTCTGTCGCGATATTCACATGATCGAGGTCCGGCACACGGTGCCGGCGGTGGGCTATTGCGTTGAAAGTCACGGCAGGGTGTTCGCCTTCAGCGGCGATACCATTACCAACGATCTTTTCTGGCATGCCCTCAATGAATCTCCGCGTGTGGATGTACTGGTGGTGGACACAGGCTGCACTGACCACCATGAGAGACTGGCTGAACTGGTTTGCCATTATTGCCCGCGTACGCTGGCGCCGGATCTGAAGAAATTGCGTCATGATCCGGAAATCTGCATCACGCACCTCAAACCCGGCTCCGAGGAGCTGATTTTCTCGGAAGTGCGGCAGGCACTGCCTGATTGCCGTGTACATCGGCTCAGGGGTGGTGAGATTTTTGAACTATAATCGCTGCGTGCATTTTGCCGGCATAAACCCATGTTTGAAACTTTAAGTGACCGCCTTGCGCGCACACTCGCCGCATTGCGCGGCAGCGGCCGGCTTACGGAAAGCAACATCCGCAATGCGGTGCGTGATGTGCGCATGGCATTGCTGGAAGCCGACGTGGCGTTGCCGGTGGTTAAGGCATTCACCGAACAGGTGCGCGCGCGTGCGCTCGGCGCCGAAGTCCTGAAGAGCCTGACGCCCGGTCAGGCATTCATCAAGATCGTGCACGATGAGCTGGTCGCAGTCATGGGCGCCGGCGATGCAGAATTCAATCTTCGCGCCGAGCCGCCGGCCGTGATCCTGCTCGCAGGCTTGCAAGGCGCAGGCAAGACCACCAGCGCCGCAAAGATCGCGCGTCACCTGCAGGAGCGGCTGCACAAGAAAACCGCGCTGGTAAGCACCGATGTCTATCGGCCCGCAGCACGCGAGCAGTTGCAGAAACTCGCTGCTGAAATCGGCGCAGCGTATCTCGCGCCGCCATCCGACGGTCCGGTTGACATCGTGCAGGCAGCAGTGGAAGAAGCGCGCAAGCAACTATTCGATGTGTTGATTGTGGACACTGCCGGCCGGCTGCATGTGGACGAAGCCATGATGCAGGAGGCCCAGCGCATCCACGCGGCCGTGCAGCCAGTGGAAACCCTGTTTGTGGTGGATGCCATGGCCGGTCAGGATGCCGCCAACGCGGCCGCAGAGTTCGGTCACGCGTTACCGTTGACCGGCGTGATACTCACTAAAGCCGATGGGGATGCGCGCGGCGGTGCGGCGTTGTCGGTGCGCCACATTACCGGCGCGCCCATCAAGTTCCTGGGCGTGGGCGAGAAGACCGGCGCGCTCGAAGTCTTTCACGTCGAACGCTTGGCTTCGCGCATTCTCGGTATGGGCGATGTGGTGTCGCTGGTGGAAGAAACCCAACGCAGCGTGGATCAGGAAAAGGCCGCGAAACTGGCCGACAAAATCAAGAAGGGCAGGGGTTTTGACCTTGAGGATTTCCGCGAGCAGTTGCAGCAGATGCTGAAAATGGGCGGCATCGGTGCGCTGCTCGACAAGCTGCCCGGCGGCGCGCGTATTCCCGAGCAGGCCAAAACCCAGTTCGGCGACCGTGAGTTGCGCCACCAGATCGCCATCATCAATTCCATGACGCCGCGCGAACGCCGCCGGCCGGAGATCATCAACGGTTCGCGCCGCCGCCGTATCGCCGCCGGCTCCGGCACCCAGGTGCAGGCAGTCAACCGGCTGCTCAAGCAATACGATCAGCTTTCCCGCGTCATGAAACAGATGGCCGGCGGCGGCATGGCGCGCATGCTGCGTGGCCTCAAAGGCGGTCTGCCGCCGGGGGTTGCATGATATTGTCAAGTATGATTCGAACTGCTTATGGCACGCCTGAGATTTTTCGTTAACGATTGGTTAGGGGGAAAATGGTCATGGGGAACGTTGGCAGTAAATGTAAGTTAGCAGTCGCCTTGATGGTCTCGTCACTTGTTCTCGGTTGTGCCAGCACCAGCATGACATCCGAGGCCAATCCGGCGTTTGCGGGGCATCGTTTTACCACACTGCTTGTTGAAGGCGGATTCGCGGATTTGGGTCAGCGTCAATATGCTGAAGATCAGCTCTGTGAATATCTAGCTGGCTTCAGTAACGTTAAATGCATTGAATCGCTTCGATAGCGTCGCATCGCTCGTGATGGCCGGTACGGTCCCGGCGTCCCGGCCACTCGCTCCAGCGACGGCCCATTCCTTTGCTGCGGCACGCCCGGCGTTCGGAAACCGTTACTTCGCACGGTTTCCTCCACCCTGGCTTTACGCCCCGGCGCGGCCTTCGCACCACGCGGACGCTGTGCTACGGCCGCTGGGGCTACCGCAGGCTCTTCGCCTCGGCGCTTCGCGCCTTCCCTGGCTCATCGAAGGTATTTTTTCCCGGGCCAAGAATATACTTGGGAGCAAATCGCTAACTGGCTAGCAGAGTTGCATGTTGATGGTGTCTTGATGCTCAAGCCAACAAACTCCGGCGTATCCTCAGCGTACATACCGCCGACCACCTACACAACTGGTAGTGCGTCTGTCTATGGCAATACTGTTTATGGTTCAAGCACTACCCAAACTTACGGTGGTTTTAGCGTCCATAAACCTTGGGCAAGTTTCCAAACCATTCTCTACTCAACGGGCAATGACAAAGTTGCATGGTATGCAACTGCGGATTCCAAAGGGAACGCATTTGCTAAATGGGACGACCTTATTGAATCTGCAGCGGAAGGAACTGCCAAAAAATTGGTTAAAGATGGAGTGTTGCAGCCGGTTCAGGATAAAAACTGAAGGCATGTATCCCTTGACAGCAAGTAAGCAAACAGCCCAAAATTGGTCTACCTTGGCAAGGTTATAGATTTAGAGGAAAAAATTATGGATAAACAGCGGCCCCAATTAGAGGCCGTTCTAGACTGGGCAAAAGAGAAGATAGCGTCCGGCTCAGAACCACCGTGGGCGTGGTATCAATATATGAAACTGATTGAATCCCTAGACGCGATTTTAATAGGTCAGTCCTGTGTTATTACCAAGGAGAATTCACCACAATCGGAGTCACATCCGGGTGGGCATCTCCGACTAGTGGGCTGTACGCATTCGCCAGATAGCGTTCAATCCCATCCCGGTCTTTCTGAGCCCCCATCTCTGCCCATGTAACCCGGAGGGTTCCATTTTTAGCGTACTGCGTAATCTCCTTGTTGTTGCGATGCGCTTTTAGGCGAGCTGCTATTTCGCCTTGACCCACATACACAACGCGACCGGGATTGCCTTCGTGCCAGATGATGTAAACGCCCGTAGTGCTGACGTTGCTAAGGTCAACACTCTCGAATGGGCACCAAATGTTACTATTGCACTTAATCCAATTAACGCTCATGACAATTACCTGCTAAACTATATCGGTTGAAGAATGGTGGAGTGCCGGGGAGACGAGCCCCGCGCCGACGGGTTAGAAACCCTAGGTGACCAGCCTGTACACCCCACCGAATGTTAAGAGCCACACCGGCCCCGTAGCTCGTCCGTCAAGACATCAGGCTATGGGGCCTTGTTCATTTGGGGCCGCGTTCGGTGGCATGATTACGCGGTCCGCTGTGTTACCTCATGGTGTGTTTTCTCCGAATAATCTCGTTACGTAAGCCTCCAAAATAGGCTTTAGGAAAGCCCAGTCCTCGCGGCTGAAATCCCCGGGGATGATCAAAATAACATCAGGTTTCCCAAGTAAGGGCAGTTTCAGCTTTTGGGTTCCAGCTACAAATTCTTCATCCTCGATAGGGGGGAATGGTCGGGTATCACCTTTTGAGGTCGCCGCACGTCTGCTGGCATTTCTGACGGGTAGCGGCGTCTTAACGAAGGGGGAAATCTCAAGATCGGCGGCTTTCGCTGCTGCCAAAAAAAAGGCAATGCACTTGACCACAGTGCTGCCGCTGGCCCCTTGACCTTTGAAGGCTTCCTCAATTTGCTTCGTAGTGGCGCGTTTGAGATCAATTGAATCCTCAAAGATAAAGGGATATGCTCTCTCTAACACAGTTTTAAGCAGGGAAGATTTTGTTTCCTCATTAGATTCAATGAGTTGTATGAATTGCTGGCTTGGCTTCCCATCGGAATCAATAAGTTTAAGGAATTTAAGCGCGCTAATCATCGCACTTTGGTCTCCTCCAGACATTTTAGACATCATGCTTTTATCAATCTGCGTCGGGATGTGAGTACCATGCAACCAATTGATAAATCTAGTGAAAGTTTTATATGGGATATAGGCCGGAGTCATGGGTTTTTCGGTTTCGTCAATCATCTTCATATCCTCTGGAGGAATCTATGAAACACAGTATAGCACAAAACGCAAAAATAGGTGTTTATGAGAATAAAACCCTCTCGGAAGAAAGTCAATGGGTTCCAGCGAGAGGCGAGCTGGTACGGGCACTATGCGCCGACGGGGCATTCCGCCAGCTTAAGGTGTGGGATATTGGGGAACGAGTCGTATATCTCTGCTCTGAAGATCAATACCGTGCTTTGGAATTGGGCGCAAGGAACCAAGCGGCAATAGGCTTCCCAAAACGAGACGTTTTTAAGTTAGAGGAATACAGCAATGGGTGATGCTAAACACAAGCCTTCAGTGTCGAAGAAACGAAAATCAAAGAGCACCCCGTTGCCAGCTAAAAGCCATCGGCAAAGGTTCAATCAGCTATTAGATGATGCGGTGTTAGGCGTTAAGAAGGGTGCGTATTTCACGTAATGGGAGCCAGGGATTTCACCTCATGGGAGCCACCCATTTCACGGGATGGTAGCCACCGATTTCATCGGGGGGTAGCCACCGTTTTCGGAGGTTAGGGGAAGCGGGACAACC
>JAJYUH010000020.1 GCA_021792635.1 Natronospirales bacterium
TTTAGGATGCATATGGGCTGGCTCCTTGAAAGTGATGGAGGGTTTTGTCTGGCGACAATAACCTTATCACTTGAGCCAGCCTTTCTTACATTACATCAGGCACTTAATGCTTAAGTAAGTGCCATTCCCATATGATCTATTGTTTTCGCCGCATCTTCGGCTTGCCGGCGAGATATCCACTGCGAATATTGAACAGGCCACGAAGGGTGAATTATGTACGTCCTTCCTGGAGCATACGGCCCGATCAAGGTAAGCGAATGCACATCGCTCTCGATACCCTGACTCCCACAGTCCTGCATTAACAAGGTAACAGACTTTATTTCTTGATTCCCCGTATTCACCAGATCCACAACCATAGGAACGTTATATAGTGCATGGGGATCATTCCACGAAGTGTAGTAAATGAGTAATGGCACGTTCCTGGCTTTTCCCTCGGCCATATGATCTGTATATATCTGTTTTGCATTCCAGCAACCACCTAGCGCACCACATAACGCAATACAGGACACGATTTGGATTGTGTTTCTAATGCTTGCCAAGTTAGTTACACCTCGTCCACCAGCTGCCGCGCCTCGGTCACATGACCGCGGTAGAATTCGAAAATCTTTCTGAGTGCGGTCTTCATGTCCACGCGCGGTTCCCAGCCCAGTTCCTTGCGGGTGTGATCCACGTTCGGCAGGCGGTTTTCCACGTCCTGATAGCCCTTGCCGTAATAGTCGTCGGCCTTCACATCCAGCAGTTTCACTTTCCTGGCGGAGTCACGGTACTCCGGCATGCCGTTGGCGATCTCCAGCATCATGTCCGCCAGTTCCTTCACCGAATGGCTGTTCTTGGGGTTGCCGATATTGTAGATACGGCTGCTGGTAGCGCCATTCTTGTTCTCGATGATCTTCATGAGCGCATCAATACCATCGTCCACGTAGGTATAGGCGCGTTTGCGCGCGCCGCCGTCCACCAGCTTGATGTTCTCGCCGCGCACGATCTGGCCCAGGAACTGGGTGACGACACGGGAGCTGCCCTCCTTGGGCGTATAGATAGAATCCAGTCCCGGGCCGATCCAGTTGAAGGGCCGGAACAGGGTGAAATCCAGCTTCTCCTTGACGCCATAGGCCCAGATGACGCGGTCCATGAGCTGTTTGGAGCAACTGTATATCCAGCGCTGCATGGGAATCGGTCCGAGGATGAGTTCCGAACTGTAAGGATCAAAACCGGGGTCGCGGCACATGCCGTAGACCTCGGAGGTGGACGGGAACAGCACGCGCTTCTTGTATTTCACGCACTGGCGCACGATGGGCAGGTTGGCCTCGAAGTCCAGCTCGAATACCCGCAGCGGATCCTGCACGTAGGTGGCGGGCGTGGCGATGGCCACCAGTGGCAGCACCACATCGCACTTGCGCACGTGATACTCCACCCATTCCTTGTTAATGGTGATGTCGCCCTCGAAGAAATTGAAGCGTTTATTGTCGAGCAGATCGCTCACCCGCTCCGAGAACATGTCCATGCCGTGGACTTCCCAGTCGGTGGTCTCCATGATGCGCTTGCTCAGATGGTGGCCGATGAAGCCGTTCACGCCCAGGATAAGGATTTTTCGCACGCTCAATCTCCCAAAGACAATGGATGATTTCCGAAATGTTCAGCCAGGCGCGCAGCATCCATGCTCGCGCCGTTCAGTTCAAGGATCACGACTTCAAGGCGCTTGCCATCGCCACAGTCCGCGTAACAGCGGCCCTGCTCCACATACAGCACCGGCAGCCCGTGGCGCGCGGCCTCACCGGCGTAATGGCTGTGGAGAATACGCAACGGCTTGCCATCGCAGACGCCGAAAGCGCCCGGATAGGGCGGGGCCACGGCACGGATGAGATTATGGGCCGCCTGCGCAGATTGGTGCCAATCAATGCGTCCGTCTTCCGGCCTGCGGCGGCCGAAATAACTGCCGGCTTTCAGATTCAGCGGCGTGCGCGGCGCTTTCCCTTTAATCAGCGCCGGCAGGCTGCGATTCAGCACCAGCTCCGCCGCCACCGTCACCTTATTAAAGACCTCAAAGGCGGTGTCATCCGGCAGGATGGGCACGGCCTGCTGATCCACCAGATCGCCCGCATCGGGTTTGGCCTCCATGTAGTGCAGGCTGGCGCCGGTTTCGCGCTCGCCGCGGAGGATGGCCCAGTTCACCGGCACCCGGCCGCGATATTTCGGCAGCAGCGAGCCGTGCATGTTCAGCGCCCCGCACCGCGGGGTGCGCAGCAGCGGTTCCTTGAGCATGAAACGGTAATAAAAGGAGAACAGGAAATCGGGCTTGAGCGCCGCGATACGCTCCGCCAGTGCAGTGCTGTTGGGACTTTCCGGCGTCACCACCGGGATGTGATTGAGTTCCGCCAACCGCCGTACGCTGTCGAACCAGACATTCTCCCGCGGATCGTCCTCGTGGGTAACCACCAGCGGCACCTTGACGCCGTGGGCCAGAAGCACAGACAGACAGCGCACGCCGACATTGTGGTAGGCAAAAACAACGGCGTCAGTCATCGGCGCTTTTCTTTTCCAGGATGGCGCGGATCAGATAGCGCGGCCGACGCTGCACTTCCTGGTAGATGCGTCCCACGTATTCACCCAGCAGACCGATGCCGAACAGCATGATGCCGATGAGAAAGAACACGATGGCGAACAGGGTGAATACGCCCTGCACCTGCGGGCCTTCAAAAATACGCTGTACCACCATATAGACGACCAGGATGCCGGAAAGTATGGTGAGGATGAAACCAATGACCGAGAAAGCCTGCAGTGGCATCACCGAAAACCCGGTGACCAGGTCGAAATTCAGGCGGATGAGCTTGTATAACGAATACTTGGACTGACCCGCTGCACGCTCATTATGTTCCACCTCGATTTCCACCGGCTTGAGTGCGTAGAGATAGGCCAGTGCCGGGATGAAGGTGTTGATCTCGCTGGTATTGTTGATGGCATCAATCACATGACGGCTGTAGGCGCGCAGCATGCAGCCCTGGTCCGTCATGCGCACCCGGGTAATGCGTTCCCGCAAGCGGTTCATCATGCGCGAGGCCAGTTTGCGCCAAGCCACGTCCTGCCGCTTGCGGCGGATGGTGCCCACGTAGTCATAACCCTCATCCATTTTCAGCAGCAGATTGCCGATTTCCTCCGGCGGATTCTGCAGATCCGCATCCAGAGTGATGATCCGTTCACCGCGACTGGCGCTGAATCCGGCAAGAATGGCGGCGTGCTGGCCGAAATTGCTCTGCAGCAATACCACGCGGCTGTGTTCAGGTCGCTTCTCGAACTGCTCGCGCAGCAAGGCGGCCGTGCGGTCCGTGCTGCCGTCGTCCACGAATACACACTCGTAACTCCTGCCCAGCGCGTCCATGGCCGGATACAGGCGCGCAAACAGCCCCGCGAGGGATTCCTCTTCGTTATAGACCGGAATCACCACGGAAACCTGCGGTGCGCGCTTACTGTGTGGTTTTGCCATGTGCGCTCGTCTCGTTCTGCTCAGCCTTTCAGGCAATCAGCCAATGTCCCGCACACCCGCTCCACATCGGACAACTGCATGGCGGGAAACAACGGCAGAGTTACCGTTTCAAGCCCGATGCGTTCGGCATTCGGAAACCGGCCCTCGCCGTAACCCATGTTCCGGTAAAGCGTGAACTGGTTGAGCGCCTGATAGTGGATGCCCAGACCAATCCCCCACCGGTGCATGCGCTCGCGCAGCGTTTTACGGTCCGGGCAGGCGCCATTGTAGTTCGGCAGCAGCGTGAACATGTGCCAACTGTGGCCCTCATCGCCCCTGGCAGGCACCACGCCCAGTTTCTCGTCACCCAGGAGCTCGAAATAACGGCCGGCCAGCGCGCGGCGTTTCCGGTTGAATTCATCCAGGTGCTTGAGCTGGCCGAGGCCCACGGCCGCCGCCACGTCGGTCATGTTGTGCTTGCTGGCGGCGCGCGTCACATCCATGGTGCCGTCCGCAAGCTTGGTGATACCGTGGAAGCGCAGGATTTCAAGCATTTTTGCTTCTTCTGCGCTGACCACTGACACCGCACCACCCTCGATGGTGGTGAGGTTCTTGTTGGCATGGAAACTGAACACCACCACATCGCCGAAGGAACCGATCTTGCGGCCCTTATATAAGGTGCCGATGGCCTGGGCGGCATCTTCCACCACGCGGAGATTGTGCTTTTTCGCCAGGGCGTACACGCCGTCCAGGTCCGCCGCCAGACCATTAAGATGCACCGGCATGATGACGCGGGTTTTCGGCGTGATCGCCGCCGCCGCCTGATCCAGCAGCAGGCTGCGGGAGCGCAGTTCCACGTCCACCAGCACCGGCTTTGCACCCAGACGCACCACCACATTGGCGCTGGCCGCAAAGGTCATGGCCGGCACGATCACCTCGTCGCCGGGACCGACGCCGCACAGCACCAGTGCCTCCTCCAGCGCGCCGGTGGCGTGCAGAAACGTGCGCACCCGGCGCTGGCCGCCCAGATACTCAGTAAGGCCCTTCTCAAACTGCTCCACCCTGGGACCGCTGGTGATCCAGCCGGAGCGCAGCACCTCGGCCACAGCGCGGATAGTTTCCTCGTCAATGCCGGGGCGCGTAAAGGGAAGATAGTCCGTCATGGCCGATTCTCGAATACGGGTTGCTTTCGGCGTACAGACTCCGCGGCTATACCGAAATGACCCGGATACTTATCCACGTGCCACCAGATACACGCCGACAATAATCACCGCGATGCCCGACATGCGCATGGCGCTCAACGATTCGCCCAACAGCGCCCAGGCGGCTACGGCGGTCACCACGTAGCCCAGCGACAGCATCGGATAGGCGATGCTCACCTGTACGCGCGACAGCGCCAGAATCCACACCACCACGCTCACCGCGTAACACGCGAGTCCGCCCAGGATGTACGGTTCGAAGGCCAGCTTCCAGCCGGCAGCCAGAACCGTGTGCAACTGCAATTGTATGACGCCCACGCGGCTCACCCCGGCCTTGAGCAGCAGTTGCGCGGCGGCATTCAGCATCACGCCGGTGACGACCAACAGGAAACTGATCCAATTCATGGTTTCTTCACCGCCACGCGTTCCGGATCCCGGCCGATGACCTGCATCGGCACGCCCTTCTTCACCAGCCGCGCATACGTGGCGGTCGGCATCACCGCCAGGGCCCGGGGGTCACGCTGCCAACGCTTTATGAAGGTATCAATATTGGGGATCCATTTCTGTGGTTCGAGTCCGAGGCCGAAAGCCAGCTCCCCCTGATAGGCCACCAATGTCAGCGTGCGCTTGAGGTAAAACGGCAGCGACTGCTGATAGCCGTTAATGCTGTAGAAGGGTACACCCGGCTGGTTGTAGGGCGCGATCTGGTCCGCCAGGAATTTTCCGGAATACACCGGCGCCAGCGCCTGGGCGCCGCTGGTAACGATCTGCGTGGCAGCAAAGAGCGCAACCACCATCAGTCCGATAGCGGCCGCCGGCCGGCGGAAATAGGCACAGGCGAACGCCGTAATGGCGAACAGCAGCAGCAGGCCGCTGCCGGCCACGAGCCACGGCAGGAAGGCCTTGTAAAGATCCAGCGGCACGTGCCCGCCGTCGCTGTGCACCAGCGGCGCGAGCCACAGCCCCGAGAGCGCCACTACCATGCACAACAGCGCGCTCCACAACAGTTCACCGCGTCTTTGCAGTGCGAGCTCGCGTCCCACCAGGATGGCCAGTGCCGGCACGATGGGCAGGATATAGCTCGCGAGTTTGGAATCGGAGTAGGAAAAGAATACGAATATGAAAATGCTCCACAGCCACAGGAACAGCGTGTGGTTGAACCCCGGGGCTGCACTCTCACGCCGAAACAGGTGCGCGAGCGCGCGCACGAACTGCGGCCACCAGGGCACCAGCGCCAGCAGCAAAATCGGAATGAAATACCACCAGGCCCCGGGGCGGTGCGATACCGGCGTCAGGAACCGCTGGAAATGCTCATAGATGAAAAAATAATGGGGAAATTCCGGGTTGCGCACACTTACCAGCAGGTACCACGGACCGGCGAGCAGCAGAAAGATGGCGATGCCGCCGTAGTAATGCAATTCGCGGAAGCGTCTCCAGTCGCGGGTGAGAAGCACGTACAGCACAAACACCGCGCCCGGCAGCACCACCGTCTCCAGACCCTTGCTGAGCATGCCGAGCGCCGCGGCCGCCCAGGCCACATACATCCAGCCGCGGCGCGCGCGGATATCCTGACGGTCGGAAGCCTGCATCGCCAGCAGAAACGCAAACAGACTGGCGCACATGAAAAACGACACGCCCATGTCGAGCGTGTTGAAGTGCCCCATAATCACGTAATAAATGCTGCTGGCGAGAATCGCCGCCGCGCACCAGGCGGTGCGCCGGTCAAAGAGCCGCACCGCCGCCCAGGCGGTCATGAACACGCCCAGGAAGCCGGTGAGCGCAATCCACAGCCGCGCGCTCCAGTTGTGTTCGCCGAACAGCGTGTAGGCCGCCGCCGTGGCCCAGTACTGCAAAACCGGCTTCTCGAAGTATTTGATGCCATCGAGCCGCGGCGTCACCCAGTTGCCGCTGGCGAGCATCTCGCGCGGGATCTCGGCGTAGCGCCCCTCGTCGGTCTGGAACAGGTCGCGGTACTGCAGGTTCACGAACCATCCGAGGGCGAACAGTATCGCCACCAGCAGGATTTTCATGCGTGCGGACAGGACCATGAGGTGCCCCCGGACCGGCCGGGAACACCCGACGGGCCGTATTTTCAAAGCGGCAGATTATATACGCTCAGGTACCGCCGCGGCCTGTACACACCGGATTCTTACCGGGTTTTCATCTATGCGGGGGCGCGAGCAGACCGGTCTCGCGGAAGCGCCGGTAGTCGGACAGGATCAGCGCGTGGTCAAAGGCGAGCTTGGGCGGATTGAGCGCATCCATCACCGCCACCTTGCCAGCATCATCGCCCGCTTTCGGTTCGCCCTCTGCTTCAGCCACATACACCACGCTCACGGTATGGCCACGGGGATCGCGCTGCGGATCGGAATAACAACCCAGTAATGTCTTGAGCCGGATTTTCAGCCCCGTCTCCTCCGCCGCCTCACGCAGCGCCGCCTGTTCCAGGGTTTCGCCCCGGTCCACGAAGCCACCCGGCAGCGCCCAGCCGTGGGGCGGATTGCGCCGCTCGATGAGCACGATGCATCCGGCGTGATCAAGCAACTCGATGATGATGTCCACGGCGATGAGGGGTGTGACCGGCTGCGGCATGCTGGCTATTTCTCTTTTGACCGCGAACGCAACGCCCGGTTTATCGCATCCAAATCAAAGCGCTCCGCCTCCCGTTTCATGACGCATCACCCAGGCTTGTCAGGAATGCTCTCAGGGTCATGATACGGATGCTCCGGTATTCACCCAATGCCAGCATCGCCTTGTCTCCGGTCACGATGACAGCCGCTCCGCCCGCATGCGCGCATTCCAACACGCGGTTATCAGGATCGTCACGCAGAGCTTTCAGCCTGCTCTTGGGCTCAATGAATTGCGCCAGGTCCACCAGAAACACGGCCACCCGCGCCAGTTCTTCCGGCTCGCGGCTGAACTTGCGCGCCAGCACGTCCAGCACCTCATGAATGATCGGCTTCGAAATACAAAGCTGAACTTGTCCCTCGGCAGCCGCGACCAGCGCGGTCTCCGCGCTGCCGCCCGGCAGCGTCAACGCCGAAATAAAGATGTTGGTATCGTAAACGGCCTTCACCGGCCCAGGTAACGCTCAAGATCGCGCTGACTGAGGATGCCCTGTTCGCGCGCCCTGCGTTGCCAATAGCCCTGAAGGGTTTTCAGTTCACCCTTGAGTCTCGCGGCACGCGCGGAACGCAGCGCCTCCTGAATCACCGCGCTCAAAGTCTTGCCTTCGGCTTCGGCCTGCTGCTCCGCCTCGCGGGCCAGATCAGGCGGCAGGGAAATGGTTTTCTTGAGAGCGCCGGCCATGGCGTGCCTCATACAGTATGAAATAGTATGACCACTATACGCCGCAGGCCCCGCTGCCTTCAATGCCGGCGGCGCCCGTTTACGCTGCGCCCGCCCGGGCGATGACCGGGATTGCTCTTCAGCCGTGTTTCGGGGCGCGGCACGTTGCTCAGCGTTCCCTGGGACGGGAACCCAACGCGCGATTGGCCGCGTCCACGTCAAAGCGCTCCGCCTCCCACTCCTTGCCCGCCCAGCGGCGCAGCTCACGATGACGCGGATGACGGGGATTGGCCAGTGCCTCCAGCAGTTCCTGGTAGCCCGGCGGGCCGCCGCAATCCTCCGGAGGGCCGGCGCGCGCGCCATCGAGACACAACGGATGCAGCAGCTCGGCGCTCACCGCTTCGGCTTTCTCCACCCGCAGCTCATGCTCCCAGTTGTCGCCGAAATCATAGCTGTACAGAAACCGTGCGCCTGTTGCCAGCTTGAGCGCTTGCAGCATGACCGTGACCTCATCAATCAATTCCTCGGGCGCATCTTCGTAAAGCGGACCATAGCGCCGTCCGCCGATGAAAAATTCGTGCAGATGCGAATCGCCCCAGCCCATGGCGCCCTGGATGGCGCCGTGCAAGTCCGCCAGCGTGGCAGTGGAGCGTATGCGCAGACGCCGCCAGATTGGCGGTTCGCAGTATTGCAATTGCACTCGGAGTTCCAGCACTTCGCGTGGCATGTCAGGCGGCCCAGTTCTCGATTTTCAATTTCGGAACCCGGTAGAACTCGCGTTGATTGTCGGTAACCGGAGTCAAATCCCCGATCAATACAGCCACATTCGAAGGCTAAACGCAATCAGGGCTTCAGCGCAATCACCCGTCCATCGCGCATGATGTAAATCGGTGTTCCGTAGCGTCGGGCGGTTTCCCGCGCACGGCGCGCGGCCCGCTTGAGTGCTCTGTCCACTGATTTGGCGAGGGGGGGCAACGCCTGCCGACTGCTTTTTCGTTTCACGATCCCTGCTCCATTAAAACCGGGCTGCTGCCGGAATTATCATAAACAAACCAGGCGTTTGCCAGCGGACGGTAGTATCGCAGAAAATTCCGCCAACCGCGATCAAAGCGCCGCAATACGTCCACACGAGGTACGTGGTGGCCGCCCTGCTTTACGCGCGCACGAATGCGCGCCACAGCCAATTCAGGCGAATTCAATTTCAAAAACAGGATTTCGACGCGGTAACCCGCTGTCTTCCAGCGCTTGATCCTATTCACATAGATCTGGCCCGCAAGGGTGCTCTCGAAGGCAAAACTTTCACGCGCGGAGGCCAGCCGGTCAATTTCCCGCAGCATCAGACGACCCGCCGCCAGCATCGCCAGCTTGGGTTTCAGGGGTGAAAGTCCGGCCGCAATTAAATCCGCATTGACGAAATGCAGCATGCCGGCTTCATTGGGCAGATATTCGCACGCAAATGTGGTTTTGCCCGCACCGTTGGGTCCGGCGATGATGACGCAGCGAGGTGCGCGCTTCATGACCGCATTTTCCGTGTCATTCTGGCGCGTCCGGGCTTCTCGGCGGCCGGCAGCAGGCTGGTGTATTTCTGGTAAAGGTCGAAGAGGAAGGCCACGCGCTCCGCATCGGAGCTGAAACCTTTCTTGCCATAGGCCGCATCCACAGCACGATCTAGCGCCGTGTGCGCCTGGCGCAAGGCCGGCGGCATGGCCATGGGATCGTAGAGGTCCGCCAGCGAGGCGTCGGGGAATTGCTTGCGCGCGTCCAACACGTCTTGCGCAGACTGCTCCACCACGGCTTTCTGTTTTTCGCTGGCATTCTGCGGCCAGGGGAAATTGTTATAAACGATCTGGTTGGAATAGCGATAGCGGCTTTCCAAACGTCCCGCCACATACCGCACCCAGGCCATGTGCATGGCGGAGGATAGGACACCAAAATGGTATTCAGTGGCATCCGGGATAATCAGGCACAAATTGCTCGCAATTACTTCTGGTCCAAAGAAGCCAAAAAGAAATCCACCGCCGTCTATCGGTTGATTGCCGAACCGGATTTCCGGTACTTGGGAGATAGGCGCATCGTGCCGACCGATTAGCACATCCACCGCATCCACCAAGTAGGGATTGATATTTGCCGCGGCGGCTTCATGCGGATCGCCCTTGATGTCCGGGTAATCGAAAATCCGTTTGCCGGGCGTATCGAACAGGGCGAAGCCGATGATGACGCAGTGCACCGCGGCCATGCCGCGGGCCTCGTTCATCCACTGAAAAGTGCGGTGGGCGAAGTGGATTTTCACGCCCTGACCCAGCAGCCAGCTCCACAACACCGCCACCTGCTCGCCCTGGGTGATGGAATTGGTGGAGACGAAGGCGATTTTCACCCGGTCTTGAGGCGCGGCTGCACTTCCCAGTCCCGAAAGTAAATCCTCGGTGTGCTTGTCACCCTTCAGGTACTGCACCGCCTTCACGTACCAGGCAGTGACGTAATCCAGCAAACCGTAGGAAGGAATGCCGCCGCACACACTTTCCATATCGGCACGCTGAGCAGCTTCCATATATTTCGCGCCCACAAACGGCGGATTGCCAAGGATGTAATCCACGCGCTCCGCAGAGATTACCTCGTTCCAGTCAATCCGCAGCGCGTTGGCGCAGCGGATAGTGGCGGCATGGGTGAGCGGCAGGCGGCGATAATAGAAGCCGAATTCCTCCGACACCCGCATGTTCATCTGGTGGTCCATGAGCCAGAGTGCCACCTGGGCGATCTGCGCCGGAAATTCCTCCAGCTCGATGCCGTAGAACTGATCCACGTTCACGTTGATGAGCGGGGTCACGTCCATGACGCGCTGCCCGCTTTCCTGCTCGAAGCGCAGCATGGCGCGCAGAATGTCCAGCTCCAGCAGACGCAGCTCGCGGTAGGCGATGACCAGAAAGTTTCCGCAGCCGCAGGCGGGATCGAGAAACTTCAGCGCTGCGATTTTCTTGTGCAGTTCAAACAGCCGGTTGCGGTTGTTTTTCGCCTTGTCGAATTCCGCGCGCAGGCCGTCCAGGAACAGGGATTTCACCACCTTGAGGATGTTTTTCTCGCTGGTGTAGTGGGCGCCGAGGTTGCGGCGCGCCTGGTCGTCCATGACGCTCTGGAACAGCGCGCCGAAGATGGCCGGGCTGATGCGGCCCCAGTCCAGGGCGCAGCAGTCCAGCAGCGCCGCGCGCATGGCCGAGGTGAAGGCAGCCACGTTCAGCCGCTCCTCGAACAATTTGCCATTCACGTAGGGGAAAGCCGCGAAGCGCTCGTCCAGATTCTTCTGGCGTCGCTCTTCCGGCGTGTTCAATACTTGAAACAGCGCCTCAAGCTGAGAGCCGAGATCGCTGCCGTCCTCACGGGTGCAGGTTTCAATCCACTCGCGGAACATGCCCTTCTGATCGAAGATGGTGGTGTCTTCCGCGAACAGGCAGAACAGGAGCCGCACCAGCAGCACTTCCAGCTCATGGCCGGCATAGCCGCCGGCCTTGAGCTGGTCGTGCAGCCGGCCCATTTTCTCCGCGGCCTTGATGTTGACCGGATCCTGCTCGCGGATGCGCTGGGTGGTGTAGCCGGCAATGAAGCCGAACAGGCCGATGTGTTTGTGCAAGTCGCCCAGTGGAAATTCGTTTTGCTGGTTTTCTTCGAGATCGTAAAGACGGATGCGCGCGAAATCCGAAACAATCACATAGCGCGGCAGGTCGCGCTCCTGCAGGCCAGGGAAATAATCGAGTGCCTGCCGGTAGGCGGAATCCAGGTCCTTGCCGGCGGATTTGTGTTCCGCAATGAGCGTGCCTTTCCAGAAAAGATCAATGAATCCGGCATGACTTCCCTTGCCGCCCTTCGCGGACAAATCGCCGGTTTCCAGGCGCTGGCGCAGGTGCTTTACCGGCTCTTCAAAGGACGCCACCCGCCGTCGACTGATGCCGAAGACATTGAAGAATTCGTTCCAGAAGGTCTGGGCCTCGGCCTTCTCGCGCCGCTCGCCCTGCCACTCGCGGGCGAAACGCAACGCGCGCTCACGGATTTCATTGGGCGAAAGCGGCTGCGATTGGGCCATAAATCAGCAATCCTCAAATTTGAAGATACTGAATCAACGCGGAACGCACCATTGGCTGCACTACCAAGTGCGAACGCACCGAGGCAGAAACGCTTGTCAACCGTGAGCGACTTTTTCAAGCGGATGCACATCGCGCTCAATCGCGGTGGTGGCCGTCCGCCGGACACATTTCAGCTCATAACGCTTTTGCAAGTTGAGCCAGGATTCGGCATCGGTCCCAAAGAACCGCGCCAGCCGCAGAGCGGTGTCACCGGTAATACCGCGCTTGCCGGTCACGATGTCGTTGATGCGTGAAGCCGGAACGCGCAAGGCCACCGCCACACCGTGCGGCGTCAAGCCGAGCGGTTCAATGAACTCCTTGAGGAGAATTTCGCCGGGGTGCACCGGCGACAACAGTTTTGTGTTCACGTGCGTTCCTCCGGTCAAATCTCAGTGGTAATCCACAATCTCCACGTCATAGGCATCGCCTTTGCGCCACACAAAGCATACGCGCCACTGATCGTTCACGCGGATGCTGTGCTGGCCTTTGCGCCTGCCGCCCAGGGCTTCCAGCCGGTTGCCCGGCGGCACGCGCAGAAACCCGAGTTCAGTGGCCGCCGCCAGCAATTCCAGTTTGCGGCGTGCCGGTTCCATGACGGCTGCAAAGCGCCGGACGCGCTGGCCATTGAACAGGGCTTCGGTATCCTTGTCCGCGAAGCTCTTGAGCATGGGCCGGGAGGCTATACCGGTAAACGGAATGTGTCAAACGGATAATGGAATCCGATATGCCGGAATATTTACCCGCCCTGCTTGAAACGGTGAATCAGCCGGCGGGATTTCTTGTCGGGGCGCTTGGCGGGTGCGGGACTCGCGAGCGCCGCGAGTTTGCGCAGTTCGGCATGGCGCGCACGGGTTTCGATGCTGGCGGCGGTTTCCTCATAGAGCTGCTGCGCCGCGCTCGCCGGTCCGCGCTTCGCGGACAAGGCGCGCACCAGGATCTCACAGCGCTCGACACCACGGGTAATCCGCAACCAGTCACCGGCGTGCAATGCACAGGATGGCTTCACGCGTGCACCGTTCACATGCACCTTGCCGCCCGCCACGGCCGCGGTGGCCAGGCTGCGGGTTTTGAAAAACCTCGCCGCCCAGAGCCATTTATCCAGTCGTACATTTTCTCGACTAACCATCGGTTATCTCGTTGCGCGCCCGATGTACATGGATGTACAAGTGCCGCGCGACCCTTGGAAGTCCCCGGCGGGGGAGCAGGCACGACTGCAAGGATGCAGGAGGTAGGGCAACGCCGGGAGCAGTTGCCGAGGATGCCGGGAGCGGCCACAGCCATTTGTCCAGGCGCACGGACAGCGTCTGCCCCATCAGGATCTCCGGCAAATGCCCGCCACATTATCGCGGTTTCCTCCGACGGGTGGCGCCGGCTGAAACCGCCGCTGGTATAATTGCGCGCCTTTCCTCCCCCCGTGCCGCGGAGCCCCCGTGAAAGACGCCTTCCTCGCCCAGTTGCGCCAGCAGACTGCGGCCCTGCACAAAGCCGGGCTCTACAAGGCGGAACGCGTCATCAGCACCCCGCAACAGGCGGTCATCCGGGTCGCATCCGGCGAGGAAGTCATCAATTTCTGCGCCAACAATTACCTGGGCCTCGCCAATCATCCGGCGCTGCTGAAGGCCGCCCAGGGGGCGCTGCCGAAATACGGCTTTGGCCTGTCCTCGGTGCGCTTCATCTGCGGCACCCAGACGGTGCACAAGGAACTGGAGGCGCGCTTGTCGAAGTTCCTCGGCACCGACGACACCATTCTGTATTCCTCCTGCTTCGACGCCAACGGCGGCCTGTTCGAGACGCTGCTGGACGAGCAGGACGCGGTCATCAGCGACGCCTTGAACCACGCCAGCATCATTGACGGCGTGCGCCTGTGCAAGGCCCGGCGCCTGCGTTACAGCAACAACGACATGGCTGATCTCGAAGCCAGGCTGATTGAAGCCAAAGACTGCCGCTTCAGACTCATTGCCACCGACGGCGTGTTTTCCATGGACGGCATCATCGCCAATCTCAAAGGCATCTGCGATCTGGCCGACAAGTACGATGCACTGGTAATGGTGGACGATT
Source organism: Natronospirales bacterium (assembly GCA_021792635.1). Taxonomy (GTDB): domain Bacteria; phylum Pseudomonadota; class Gammaproteobacteria; order Natronospirales; family REEB76; genus REEB76. The sequence goes on from JAJYUH010000020.1 coordinate 14,115, forward strand.
CCCACGCGGTGGGCTTCATGGGCGAACACGGCCGCGGCAGCCACGAGTTCCGTGGCGTCCTGGGGCGGGTGGACATTCTCACCGGCACCCTTGGCAAGGCGCTGGGCGGCGCCTCCGGCGGTTACACTTCCGGCCGCCGGGAAATCATCGAGTGGCTGCGGCAGCGCTCGCGGCCGTATCTGTTTTCCAACACGCTCGCGCCGGTGATCGCCGCCACGTCCATCAAGGTGTTGGACCTGCTGGAAGCAGGCGGCGCTTTGCGGCAGAAACTGCGCGACAACAGCCGCTATTTCCGCGCACAGATGCAGCAGCTCGGCTTCACGCTGGCGGGCGCCGACCATCCCATCATGCCGGTGATGCTGGGCGACGCAAAACTTGCCAAAACCATGGCGGATGAATTGTTGCGGGAAGGCATCTACGTCATCGGTTTTTCCTACCCGGTGGTGCCGGAAGGCAAGGCCCGCATCCGCGTGCAGGTGTCTGCCGCCCATGAAAAAGCACACCTGGATAAAGCCATCGCCGCGTTTGCGAAAGTCGGCAGACAATCAGGCGTGATTCACTGATTATGTGGGAGCGGCGATACTCGTCGCGAGAATCGCGTAGACCGTCGATCCCACAACAGGAATTACCGCGGTCCGGAACCGCTCCGTAAATTACTTCGAGGTCTGTTACATGAAAGCACTCGTTAAAGCCAAGGCTCAAGAAGGGATTTGGCTCCAAGATATGCCCAAACCAAAGATTGGGCACAACGACCTGCTCATCCGCGTAAAGAAGACCGCCATCTGCGGCACTGACATCCACATCTACAACTGGGACGAGTGGGCGCGTAAGACCATCCCCGTACCCATGACCGTGGGCCACGAGTTCGTGGGCGTGGTGGAAGAGATCGGCAGCGAAGTGCGGGGCTTCAGGGTCGGTGAGCGCGTCTCCGGCGAAGGCCACATCACCTGCGGCCATTGCCGCAACTGCCGCGCGGGACGGCGGCACCTGTGCGCCAACACCGTGGGGGTGGGCGTGAACCGTCCCGGCTGCTTCGCCGAGTATCTCGCCATCCCCGCCATGAACGCTTTCCCGTTGCCGGATGCCATCAGCGACGACATCGCCGCGTTCCTGGATCCGCTGGGCAATGCCACCCACACCGCCCTGTCCTTTGATCTGGTAGGCGAAGACGTGCTCATTACCGGCGCCGGTCCCATCGGCTGCATGGCCGCGGCCATCGCCCGGCACGTGGGCGCGCGTTACGTGGTGATTACCGACGTGAACGACTACCGCCTGGGGCTCGCGAAACAGATGGGCGCGACCCACGCGGTGAACGTGCAGAAGAACAAACTCGAAGACGTAATCAAAGACCTGGGCATGACCGAGGGCTTCGACGTGGGCCTGGAAATGTCCGGCAACCCGCAGGCCTTCCGCCAGATGCTCACGGTCATGGTGCACGGCGGGCACGTGGCGCTCCTGGGCCTGCCGTCCAGCGAGGTGGCGATTGACTGGAATCAGGTGATCTTCAAGGGTCTGTTCATCAAGGGCATCTACGGCCGCGAGATGTTCGAAACCTGGTACAAGATGGCCGCCATGCTGCAAAGCGGCCTCGACATCAGCCCCATCCTCACCCACCACTTCCCCATCGGCGAGTTCCAGAAAGGCTTCGACGTGATGCGTTCGGGCCAGTCGGGGAAAGTGGTACTGGACTGGTCCTGACAAAAACACTTGCGGAACGTGGTTCAGCGGGAACTTGCCGGCAGCGCCGCGGTCCCTTCGTGCTAACATCACTGCCTATCCATCCGCCCGGCAACGACGCATGCAAGCAGCCGATTCCTGGGTTCTACCCGTCAGCCGTACTCACCGGGCTGCCGACAACGGCATGTTGACGCGTCTGCGGCACCGGCCCTGGTTCCGCTGGCTGGCGCTGTTTGCATTGTTGTGCGCCATAGGGCTGTACTCCCTGGACGCCAACCATCAGCACCGCAGCCAGGCCGGCGAACTGTTGTGTCCCGTCTGCCATGTCATCGCCCACGGCGCCCTTGATATCCTGAGCCCCACATTCAATCCATTGCCCAGCGTCGGCGTCGGGTATTTCCTGAACGTCTCGCCGCATCAGATTTCTTTCCCGCCGCACCGTTTCGCGGTCACACCCCAGTCCCGCGCTCCGCCCGCCCGCTAGTTCCGCGCGCAGCGCACCGGAGTTTCTCCGGTGACTTGCGCCCCGTTGTCACAGTCCGCATTCCCGATGCGACCCGCATGTCGTCCGGAAACGCGCTGTGCGCATACCCGAACCCATAATATTTGCGTGCCACATTCATGCCGGCACGCAGGGAGCATATGAATGAAAGTCTGGAATTGTGTGACTGCAAACCGGCAAGCGTTGAATCCGGACCATGCCGCCGGCACATCGGCTCCATCCGGAAACGGGGAGCACTGTACGGCGCGCCGCCGTGTGCAACGCTCCGGAATGCGCGGCTGGGGGGTGGTGGTGCTCACCGTGGCTGCGCTCCTGCCGGCCGCCGCCGAGGCGCACGCCATTGTCGGCATGCGCCTGTTTCCCGCGACGCTCAGCTTCGATGATCCCGGCGTCGCCGCGGAACTGCCTCTGAATTTCAGTTCCATCAATACCGGCAACGGTGTACAGGATACTTTCTCGATGGCTTATGCCCAGCTCCTCACCAGGAAATTCGGCCTGGTGGTCAGCGGGAATTACCAGCAGCTGGTTCCGCAGATCGGCCCCAGCCAGAGCGGCTGGGACAATTTCACGGTGGCGGCCGCCTACCAGCTCTACAAGAATGACAGCGACGAGTCCATCGGCATGTTGCAACTCGCCGACACCCTCGGCGGCACCGGCAGCCGCGTCATCGGCACGCCGTATTCCACCTACACGCCAGAGTTCGCGTTTGGCCAGGGGCTCGGCTTCCTGCCGTACAAGCTGCGCTACCTGCAGCCCTTCGCCCTGACGGGCGCGGTCTCGGAGAGTTTCCCGACCAATTCGGCGGCACCGCGGATGTTCAACTGGGCGCTCTCGATCCAGTACAGCATCCCCTATCTGCAGAACTTCGTGAAATACGTAGGCATCAAGGCGCCGTTCAACAACATGATACCGATCATCGAGATCCCCATGCAGACCTGCCTGGACGCGGCCTGCACGGCACGCACCACCGGCTACATTGATCCGGGAGTGATCTGGATCGGTCATTACTTCCAGTGGGGCGTGGAACTGCAGGTGCCGACCAACCGGGCCAGCGGCAACCGCGTGGGAGTCCTCTTCGGAATGGACTTCTACTTCGACGATCTCTACCCCCACAGCCTCGGCGCACCCATTTTCAACTGAAGCCTATCAGGAACATCATCATGAAAACCCAACTCGCACGCCGCCTCCTTGCTGCCGGGCTGTTCGTGCTCGCATGCGGGACCGCCGCCACGGTCTCGGCGCACGCTTTCCCGGACAACTCCTCGCCGCACGTCGGCGCCAGCGTGAGCCCTGCGCCCAAACAGGTGAAAATCTGGTTCAATGCCGATATTGAACCGCTGTTCTCGACGCTCATCGTCAAGAGCTCGAATGGCAACCAGGTGAGCATCGGCAAGGGTGCCATTCCCTCCGGCCAGACCGCACAGCTGGTGACTCGACTCAAGCCACTGTCCCCCGGCCTGTACGCCGTGTACTGGAGCGTGATTGCCCGCGACGGGCATCACACCGAAGGGCGCTGGTACTTCACGGTCAAATAACGGAGACACACCATGCACCCGCTCTACATCACGTTCACCGCCATTGACGTTTTCGCCACCGTGCTGACGCTCGGCGTGCTCGCCTGCGGACTGTGGGTGGTGCCGCATGAAGCCGCTGAAGCCTTTCACCGGCCGCTGTGGCGCATGCTCGGTGTGTCGTTCGCGCTGCTCACGCTGAGCAGCATGCTGATCCTGCTGTCCAGAAGCCTGGAGATGAGCGGCGGGCCATTGTCGGCCTTGCCCGGCGTGGTGCCGATGGTGCTCTCCGGCACGCATTACGGTCGTGTCTGGTGGGTACGGCCGCCGCTGCTGTTGTTGTTGTGGATCGCCTGGATCGGCGGCCGGCGTTACCGTAACTCCAGGGCCCTGGGCTGGGTGATGTTCGCGGCCGCCGCCATCATCGCCTTCACCCGCAGCGAGACCGGGCATCCGGCTGACCACGGCGACTTCACCTTTGCGGTGTGGGTGGACTGGCTGCATCTCATGGCCGCGGGTCTGTGGATCGGCAGCCTGTTCGGCATGACGCTGGTCGTTTTTCCGCGGCTGCGCCGTCACCATCCGGATCACCCGGTGCTCGCCGCGGACATCTTCCAGCGGCTCTCCACCCTGGCGGGCCTGGCGCTGGCGCTGATTCTCGTCACCGGCATTTATACCGCGTGGAAGCAACTCGGCGCCTGGTCCGCCTTTGTCACCACTTCCTACGGCCGCACGCTGCTGGTGAAACTCTCGCTGGTAGCCATATTGATCCTGATCGGTGCTCATAACCGTTACTTCAAGTTGCCGCGCCTGCAGCAGGCGGCAGGACGGGTGCGGCCCGTGCCGCGCTGGATCGCCTGGACCCTGCGCAAACCGGCGGCGCCCGCCACAGCGGATTCAGCCGCCACCGCCCGGCGGTTGCGCGCCTGCATCCATGCGGTGAAAGCGGAGAGTCTGTTCGGTGTGGGCGTGCTGGTGGCCGCCTCGGTGCTGTTGCACGGTATGCCGCCGGCAGCCATGAGCGCCATCCCCGCTTTCGGCGGCACCATGTCCATGGGCCGCACGTCGTCTTCCATGTCAATGCCGGACGCAGACACGGTGTCCGCCGCCACAAGCGCGGCGTCACCCGCCGCCGCAGCCCCCGCGATGTTTGACTTCGGCGCGCCGGGCAAGGCGAGCGAGGTGCGCGCGACTCTGCGCATCAGTGCGCTGGACAGCATGCGCTTCGAACCCGCAGAGGTACAGGTGAAGCCCGGCGAAACCGTGCGCTTCGTGGTCACCAACCGCGGCAAGCTGGTGCACGAATTCGTCATCGGCGATGCCAGGGAACAGCGGGAACACGAATTGGAAATGCAGAAGATGCCGGATATGCCGATGCACGATCCCAACGGTATCACCCTGCAGCCCGGAAAGACCCGTTCGATTATCTGGACCTTCCCGGACCGGCCCATGCGGGTGGAATACGCCTGTCACCAGCCCGGTCATTTCGCCGCCGGTATGGTGGGCCGGATTCTGGTGGGACAGCCACCGCGCAAAACCGCCCACAGCCGGGCCGTGGGCCAACACGCGGTCATGCAAACCGGCGGCGGGTGACTTCATCCGGCAAGTATGCGGCGCGCGAACCTCGAGGTGCTGTGCACACCTGCGGAAACGGTGATGGCCTGTACAGGGGAACCGCCGCGGGAATGCGTCAAACAGGCTTGAGATCGGCCGCAGCCGCCCCCTGCGCCGGCATTGCCCAGCACGCAAACGATGATCCGGCGGTACCAACCCACCCGGTCTGCACTGCCCTCACCTGGAGATATCCGCACGCAGACGCCAGTGCCTGACCTGCTGCAGCAGCGTGATCACGCCGATCAGCAGTACCACCACCATGACCAGCAGGAAACCCAGATTCAGGTGGGCCAGATTGTGCACGCGCAAACCGGTGGCTATTTCAAAATCGGCCCAGTCCGGCGCCAATAATCCGAACAGCCCGCCGGCGATGAATACCAGTCCGCCCCAGCCCAGGGTGCGTCCCGCCGTGGTCAGCGCCACTTCGCGGACGGCCGCCGCCGGCAGCCTCAGGCGCAGCGTAAACCAGCCAAACAACGCCCCCACGGCGGCCTGCACCACGGTGGTACCCAGACCAAACAGGGCGCCGGGCGCCCAGCCCCAGGCGGCACCGGGCATGGCCGGGGACAGCACCGTATAGAGGATAAGTGCAAAGGCGCCGAAGCCGAAGCCGGCAATGAGTCCGTGTACGGCCGGCATCCACAGACGCGGTGCGCGCAATACACACCCATCACCGCGGCCGGCGCCGTGCGGTGTCCACAAATGCCAGATATGCCCGCCGAGCATGTGCCGCCCGGCCAGCCACATGACCGCGCCCACCACGATGTACACCACGTAATTCAGCGCCGCGTCGGCGGTGAACCAGCGGTCCAGCGCCAGATAGGCAAGTTCACTGGCCAGCGCGCGCTGCACGGTGAACGCCAGCGAGAAGATCAGGCCCGCCAGCAGGCCCTTGCGGGTGGAGTAGCTCCCTACGGCGTAGCTGAAAGTGATGGGCCAGGTGTGCTCGTCGGGCGTGATGCCGTGAACAATGCCCAGCAGGAATGCGGTAACCAGGGCCGCCTCCAGCGGCAGGCCCGCATGCGGTGCCCACAGATCAATCATGTCATCACCCGGCCGGCGCGTTGCACGTTACTGTACGTTGCAAAAGCAGAAAGCGTAGATACCCCGCGGATCGGTAAAGGTATTGAGAGTGTTCGCCAGTCCCTTCATCTCGTTGTACCACGGCGTGGCGTACAGATTGGTTTGCGGCAGCAGGCCGGAAGCCAGACTGGAATTTCCGTTATCGGCCATCGCGATCAGCAGCCGGTCCGTGAGGCTCAGGGGTTTCTCGAGGTACTGCACGCCGTAATGCGGCCCGAGCTTGGCGAGTCGGGCGGCGGCGGCGATCGCATCCTGCAGACCGCCGAATTTGTCCACCAGACCGATCTTGCGCGCCTCGCTCGCCGGCCATACATAACCCTGGCCGATAGTGTTCACCTGCGCCACGGGCAGATGGCGGAACTTGGCTACCTTGGTGATGAACTGCTGGTAGCCGTAGTTGACGGTGAGCTGGAACTCCTGCTGCATCGCCGGGGACATGGGCAGCAGCGGATTCAGCGCGCCGGACAGCGGTGTAGTGCCCACCCCATCGGCATGCACGCCGATCTTGGCGAGTGTCTTCTGGAAGGTCGGGAACAAGCCGAAGATACCGATGGAGCCGGTGATGGTGGTGGGATTGGCGTAGATTTCGTCGCCCGCCATGGAAATCCAGTAGCCGCCCGAGGCCGCCACGTCACCCATGGACACCACCACCGGCTTGCCGGCCTCGCGCGTAAGCTCGATCTGGCGCAGGATCAGGTCGGAAGCGAAGGCGCTGCCGCCGGGGCTGTTGACACGCAGTACCAGCGCCTTGACGTGGGCATCGTAGCGCGCCTGCGCGATGAGTCGCGCGGTGGAATCCCCGCCGATGGCGCCGGGCGGCGCATTGCCGTCCACGATGTCGCCCTGGGCCACCACCACGCCGACGGCGTTGGCGCCGTCGCTGCCGGCGGATTTCCCGCCCACGGCGCGCAGATACTGTTCGAAACCGATCTGGCGGAAGCTGTGGTCGGACCGGCCCACCACTTTCTCCACCGCCGCCTGCATCTGGTCGTCGTCGGCGATTTTGTCCACCAACCCGGCCTTCAATGCCAGCTCCGCGGCATTGCCGCCGGCCGCCGCGAGATCGGGACCGATGTTATCCACGTAGCTCGTGAGCACCCCGGGCTTGAGATCCCGTGCCTTGCGCACATCCCTCCGGTAGCTGCCCCACAGCGAATCAAGCACGCCGCTCCAGTCCCGGCGTGCGTCCGGCGACATGTCATTGCGTATGAAGGGCTCGACCGCGGATTTGTATTTGCCGACGCGGAACACGTGGACTTCCACGCCGAGCTTGTCGAGGGCATTTTTGAAATAGGGCTGGTAGAGGCCGTAACCATGCAGGAATACCTGACCCTGGGGATGAATGAAAACGGTATTCGCCATGGAAGCAAGGTAATACTGGCTCTGGTCATAGGAATCGCCCAGCGCGAACACCGGTTTTCCGCTCTTGCGGAAGTTGCGGATGGCGCGGCCGATGTCCTGCAGGTTGCTCAGACCGGCGCCGCCCAGGAAACCGCCGCCCTCCAGTTCATCGGTTTCCAGCACCAGCGCCTTGATGCGGCTGTCCTTGCGGGCGTGCTCGATGGCGGCGATCACGTCGCGCAGGCGCGTCTGCGGTGTCACTTTCTGGCCGAGCAGCTTCGCTACGGCCCGCTGTGCGGGGTCACCCGAGTATTGATCCACCAGATCACCACGCAGGTTCACCACCAGTGCCGCCGGGGACGGCACTGCGGGCTTGTGTGCAGCGAATACCGCAATGAGGATCACAATCACCACGAAAGTGATGAACAGGTCAATCACCAGGCGACAGAAGAAATCATACACATGCCAGGTGCCGCCGAAAATTTGTACCAGGAAATTCTTGTCGCGCATGCGGGGTTCCACTGAGTAAGTGTGTAAATTAAAAATCCCCGATTGCGAGTCGGGGAGTCCGGAGGGGGTCGTCTTGAAGACAAACCCTGCCTCTATCAGTAATGCCGGCCCGTACCGGACCGGCTATTCCATAACAAACCAACTGCGGCCTATTATGCGCCAGCAGCTTCCTTTGCGGCATCATCCAGAATCGAGATGATCCGCGGCAGCCAGTCCCTGTGCTCCGCCTTCATCAGGCAGGAACGCAGGGCGGTGACACTTTCCGCGTCGCACTCCAAAGCAGGCCACCAGGCCGCCGCCAGCTCACCGGGCACGCGCAGCAGCGCCAGGTGCAGTTGGCGTTGTGCGGCGGCATCAAACACCGCCTGTGTGCGGCGGCCGGCTTCCGCCCGGCCCCGCGCCGTCAATGCCCACACCACGATATCCAGTTCCGGCACCGGGCCGGCAAGATAACACCGCTCCTCCGACACGTGCTGGTGCAATGCCCTCGCCGCCTGATGTGAGTGCGTAAGTCCCCGGGCGAACTCCCCGCCGCGCACCATGGGCAGCAGCCGCTGGGTGGCCCAGAGGGCCACTGCCGCGGCACCGGGGCGGGAGCATTCCAGGCTGATTTCGCCGAGATGCAGTTCCGCGGAGGTAAAGTAGGTATAGGGTGAGTCGTGTTTGTAGAAGCGGCCCTCCGCCGCATCGCGCAACAGTATGCAGCCACAGCCGTAGGGTTGCAGGCCATGCTTGTGCGGGTCCACCACGATGGAATCGGCCTGCCCCGTCGCTGCGAAAGCGTTACGCGCATTTGCGTCCAGCGTCTCCACCAGGGTGAAGTAACCGCCGTAGGCGGCATCCACATGTACGCGGAACCCGTAGCGTTCACGCAGTTTCAGGATTTCATGCAGCGGGTCCACGGCGCCGAGGGCGGTAGTGCCGAGTGTCGCCACCACGGTGCTAACGGATCCGCGCTGCAATGCATCTTCGAGCGCATTGATATCCATGCGGCCCATCGCATCCACCGCGAGGTCCTGGAACGGCAGTTGCAACACTTCGCACATGCGTGCGTGGGTGTAATGGGCCTGACTGGAGGCGAGTACCCGACCCCGGTGACGTGCATGCCGCGCAACCCATAAGGCTTCCAGGTTGGCGATGGTACCACTGGCACAGAGATGCCCCAGATGTTTTTCAAAACCGAACAGGTGTGCGAGGTTTGCCACGGCTTCCTTCTCCATGGCGGAGCTGGCGCGGCCGCCGTCGAGAGCGTGGTTGTTGGGGTTGAGATACAGCGCCATCATGTAGGCGAGTCGCGCCACCGGATGGGGCGGCTTCAGCATTTGTCCCGCATATAGCGGATGGGGATAAGGGAAATTATCCTGCAGCTTGAGTGCAGTTTCGTTGAGCACCTCACGCAGGCGTGGCGACTGCACCTGCCCATCGCCCCCCGGCAGATCACGGAAACCCCGAGCGAGTATGCGCAAGGCTTCTTCCAGATACTGCAGTTCACTGTGTGCGGACATGGGCGCAGTTACCGCAACATATATCATTTCCGGCGCAGGCACCGCCCGGTCTTTCCAGCCAACCGCCCCCTGTCCACGGCGTCACTGTCGCGACCCGCTTGCCGGAGGTTTGTCCGGCATGAGCATCAACTGTTGTAAATCATGACGCAGTATCGCCTGCTGGCTCGGGTCACTGGTGGCATTCAGCAGACCCCGGTATAGAGTGCGCGCATCATCAATGTCACCGGCTCTGGTGAGCATCTGCGCCGCCTGATAGCGTGCGCTCTGCGCCCACTGATCCATGGCATAGGGGTCCAGCAATGTGGCGGAACGCAGATACAGCTCCGCGGCCTCGGTGTAATCCCCCAGGGCCTTGTAGGAATCCGCAATCCAGTAGAACATCTGGCGCGCCTGAGCCGCTGTCAGATTGTCCCGCAGCAAGGTCTTGAAGAACGGGATGGCATCCCGGTTGCGGCCGATAGTTTGCAGATCAAACAGCAACGGCAGTACGTCACCGGGGTCCACCCGGACACCGCTCTCAAACAACTGCTGCAGGGCCCTGATGCCCGCATCCGGTTTACCACCCAGGATAAACACGTGCGCGCGTTGCAGTTGCCACGCCGCCGGGTCGGTGTCCGGCGGCGGCTGCTCCAGGCCTTGCATGAGTTTTGAGGCCAGCGGAATGTCAGGGATATTGAGCACGTCATTTACCAGAATGTAGCGCACATCCGGTGGAATATCGCTTACTGTCTTGAAGCGGCTGGAATCCAGATACAAGTGGCGCAACACCACGTCACCATATTTCTGTTTCTGCACCAACGTGGCGAATTGCCAATGGGCGACATCCCGCTGCTGTGCAGCGTGTGCGTTGAAGGCCACGACACTGAACAGTGCGCAAGCGCGCACCGGACTGGAATAAAACCGGTTTGACGCGGCCAGAAACCAGGACTGTTCGTCACCCACAACGAGCTGTAGCCGGTTGCCCAGGTCCTCGCCGTAACTCAGGTAAGCATCCCACAACATGCCGGGAGTGATGGCGAATACCGCATCCTGCCCCAGCAACCCCGGTTGCAGGCCAAGGCCGTTCTGCAGTGCCTGGATGCGCGCAACCGGATTTTCGAGCATGCCGGCGGCTTCTGCGGCAATGAACCAGGCGTGCACGCGCTCCGCCATCGGCAGTTTATTGTTAGTGCCGATGGCGACGGCTTTCCCCATCACTTTCGCCGCCGGAATGGCATGCGCACGCAATGCGGCCAGCAGCGCCAGCATGTCCGCATCCGCACCGTGACTGCCGCGCAAGGCATCCAGCGCCGCCCGCGGCTGCCGGGTGCGCAGGAACAGGCGTGCTTCCAGCAGCGGCCAGCGGCCGGTATCCCCGGGATAATCCTGGCGATAACGGATCACCGCCGTCTGTGCATCATTCAGGCGCCGGTCTTTGAGATAGCTTTGAATTACCAGTTGCCGCAGCCTGCTCAAGGTCTGCGCATCGGGTGGTGACTTCCGGCTCCAAATGATTGCGCGCAGAATCCGGCGAGCTTCATGGCCGTGGTCCAGCTGCAACCAGGCTGCCGCCGCCTGCATTTTCTCCCATTCACGGAAATCGGAGCCGACACCTGCGGGCAGCCGCTGCGCCCGTGCAATGATGGCTCGCCAGGCGTGGGTGAACTGGTAGAGATAGATGCGTTCCCGTTCCCAGGCCATCCAGCCCACCGCATCCCGGCTGAAATCCGGCTGGTTGCGGTCGAGGAACTTGAGCGCCAGATTGGGTGCACCCGCCGAAACCAGCGCGCTGATATCCTGCAGCGTCGGCGTGGTACTGAAACCGGCTTGCAATGCCGTTTGTGCGGTGGCCGGCGGCTGCACGGATGCCGTCGCCTGCGAAGACACCGGCTGGAATTTCCCGGACGTGGCCTCATTCTGCGGCCGCGCCGCATACGCCGCTACTGCCATCACCAGCAGCCAGGCGCACAGAATAAACGGGATGCGCCGTGTGGGAACGCGCATGGGTACAGGACCTATAAAATAATGCCGGGTGCCCGCGGCGCCCGGCATTGTATCAGCAGCAGCCGGGCTCCGTGCTCAGACTTTCTCGCGGATACGCGCCGCCTTGCCGGCCAGGTCACGCAGGTAATAAAGCTTGGCACGGCGCACGTCGCCCTTGCGCTTGATTTCGATGGCACCGATGGTGGGACTGTGGGTCTGAAAGGTGCGCTCCACCCCTTCGCCGTGGGACACCTTGCGCACCGTGAAAGAGGAATTCAGGCCGCGGTTGCTCTTGGCGATGACCATGCCTTCAAACGCCTGCAGGCGCTCACGCTCGCCGTCCTTCACCTTCACCTGCACCGCCACCGTGTCACCCGGGGAAAATTCAGGGATTTTCTTCAGTTGTTCTTTCTCAATCTGTTCGATTATCTTGTTCATGGCCGCTTTACCTTTGCACAATTCGGATCATCATGTTTTGCCTTGTTCGCTGATGAACTCATGCAGCAGCATGCGTTCTTCCGCGCTCAATTCCAGTTTTTCCAGCAGCTCGGGGCGGCGCAACCAGGTACGTCCCAGAGCCTGCTTCCGGCGCCAGCGGCGGATAGCTGCGTGGTCGCCGCTTATCAACACCTCCGGGACACGCTTGCCGCCTATTTCCTCCGGCCGCGTGTAGTGCGGATAATCCAGCAGACCGTGCATGAATGAATCCTGCGCCGCGGAATCCTCGCCGCCCAGCGCGCCGGGAATCAGTCTTGCCAGCGCATCAATCAGCACCAGCGCCGGCAACTCGCCGCCGGAAAGCACGTAATCGCCGATGGAGCATTCCTCATCCACCTCGGCCTCGATGACGCGCTCATCAATGCCTTCGTAACGTCCGGCCACCAGCACCAGCGCTTCCCGCGTTGCCAGGTGTTGCACGCCCTGCTGCTCCAGCCGCTGGCCCTGCGGACTCAGATAAATCACTTGCGCCCCGGCACCCGCCGCTCCCCGCGCCGCCGCAATCGCCGCGTGCAGGGGTTCCACTTTCATCACCATACCCGGACCGCCGCCGAACGGGCGATCATCCACACTGCGGCGTCTGTCGGTGGCGTACATCCGCGGATTCCAGCTCCCGACCTGGAGCAGTCCGCGTTTCACTGCACGCCCGGTGACGCCAAACGCCAGCAGCGTGTCCACCATCTCCGGAAAGAGCGTCACTACTTCGATACGCATGACGCCCATCCTAAAAATCCGCATCCCAATCCACGCAAATCACTTGCGCGTCGAGATCCACCTCCTTGATGACCCGGCCGCGAACAAAGGGGATCAACCGTTCGCGCTCGCCCTGCACCACCAGCACGTCGTTGGCGCCGGTAGCCAGGAGATTCTTTACGCTGCCAAGCAGGCGGCCGTCGGCAAGCCTTACTTCCAATCCCACGAGATCGGCCCAGTAATATTCACCGGGCCGGGTCGCCGGCAGTTGCTCGCGGCGCACTGCAATGGCGGCGCCCACCAGAGCCGCCGCCTGGTCGCGGGCGGTGACGCTCTCCAGCCTTGCGATCACACCTTTGCCGTGGGAACGGCCTTCCGCCACCCGCCACTCCCGCCACTCGCCGCCGAGTTCCAGCAGCCAGGGACGGTATTGCACGATCTTTTCCCGCGGCTCGGTCCAGGAGAGCAATTTCATCCAGCCCTTCACGCCGAACAGACCCGCGATCTTGCCGAGGACGACGCGCCGCGATTCTCGCTCAGCCATGGCGCGGACAGGCGCCGGAGTCAAACGGCGACCTTGTGCTCCTTGATGAGATAGGCAACACGATCCGACGGCTGGGCGCCCTTGGAAATCCAGTACTTGACGCGCTCGGCATTCAGACGCAGCGTTTCCTCATGACTCACCGCCATGGGATTGAAAAAGCCGAGACGCTCAATATAGCGGCCGTCACGGGCTGAACGGCTGTCGGTCACGACCACGTGATAGAAGGGGCGCTTTTTAGCGCCGCCGCGCGTTAAACGAATGGTAACCATGGAATTCAACACCTGACGATAAATATAAACCCGGGTCGACTGGTCACCGACCGTCGTAAAGGACTGCGCATCTTACGGGATTTCGGCCAAAAGTAAAGCTATATGAAAGACTTGCGGGCGGTTCAGGTGGAATTTACCGGAAGATCCGCGTGGTTTGGTCAGTAACGACCACAACCGGTTCATTTGTAATTATGTATATACATATATATAATCGCGCCGGTGCGGATCGAATACGACCCTATCAAAAACGCCAAAAACATTGCGGAACGTGGCCTGTCGTTCGATGAGGTGGCACGGTTCAACTTCGAGTCGGCGTTCTATGGGGTGGATGACCGGAAAGACTACGGTGAGCGGCGCATCCGGGCACTGGGCCGGGTCAGACAACGATTGCACTCACTGGTGTTTGTCGAGACCGCAGACGGTATCCGCGTGATCAGCTTCCGCAAAGCCAACCAACGCAGGTAAAACGTTATGAGAAAGCGACCCAATCCTGAAATGCCTGATGCCGATAACCCGGAGTGGACGGCAGAAACCATGAAGCGCGCCAAACGCATGGATGAATTGCCCAAGAGCCTGCGGCGCAAAATGCGCGGACGCCCGGTAGTCGGTGTGGCAAAAACCGCCATTTCATTGCGCGTACCCAAGGATGTTCTGGCCCGTTGGCGCGCCAGCGGACCCGGATGGCAAACGCGTATGGCTGAAACCCTCGCCAAACGCGCACCGTGAGGTGACGGTATCGACGCCGTCCTTGCCGATAGGGATTTTCGCGTTTGCATCCTAAGCGACGTCGCGCAAGACGATATAGATAGAAAGCTGAAAGTACATTTTCAGTTTGGCATTTATCCCTTGACAGCAAGTATAGAATCTACTACCCTTCTGGCCATAGGAGAACACTATGGCTACCAGCAAATACACCTTCGCCAGCTTTAAGGCCGAATACCCCAATGATGACGCCTGTCTAGAAGCCATCATACAGAGGCGCTATGTGGTAGCACCTGCTTGCCATGGTTGCGGGGTCGTCCCCACCAAGTTCCATCGGATCACTGGTCGGCGCGCCTATGCCTGCCAGTGGTGCGGCCACCACGTTTACCCGTGCGCCGGGACGCCATTTGAGCATTCCAGCACCCCACTAACGCTTTGGTTCCATGCCATGTATCTAATGACAGCCACCCGAAATGGTGTATCCGCCAAGGAGCTACAGCGGCAGCTAGGTGTTACCTATAAATGCGCGTGGCGCATTGGGCACGAATTGCGCAAGCTCATGGCGGCTAGGGACAAGATGAATAATCCGACTCCTTTGAAGGGCCACGTTGAAATTGACGAAACGTATGTCGGTGGCCGCCATCGCGGAACACGTGGGCGCGGTGCGCAAGGGAAAACCGTGGTATTCGGGCTGCTTGAACGCCAAGGCGCAGTTAAGGGCCACGTTGTCCCTAACGTCACGCGCGCCACCCTAAGGCCGATCATTGAAGCCAATGTGCAAAAGGGAAGTAAAGTCAGCACGGATGAATTCAGGACATATAAGAATCTAAAGAAGATGGGCTATAAGCATGGCGTGGTGAGCCACGGCATCGAGGAATACGTCAAAGGCATTCACCACGTTAACAGCGTAGAAGGTTTTTGGTCGCACCTGAAACGCGGTATCAGCAGCACGCACGTTTCAGTGTCGGGCAAGTATCTGCAAAACTATGTTAACGAGTTTGGCTTCCGGTACAACAACCGGAAAGACCCGGCTGAGATGTTCCATCGGATGCTAGGGCAGATTGCCCGCGCTACCCCTTCTGCGCATTCCACGCAAGGGAGCCATTGATTTCACCGCAAGGTAGCCAGCGATTTCACGCATGGTAGCCGGGTGAAGCGGGACGTTGGGCACTGTGGTGATATTGCTCCTGACTGTCAAGCGGCTTT
>JAJYUH010000021.1 GCA_021792635.1 Natronospirales bacterium
GATGCATATGGGCTGGCTCCTTGAAAGTGATGGAGGGTTTTGTCTGGCGACAATAACCTTATCACTTGAGCCAGCCTTTCTTACATTACATCAGGCACTTAATGCTTAAGTAAGTGCCATTCGGGTCTGACACTACTTTCGAACGCGAGGGCGCCAGTACTCTGGCCGGCGCGAATGATGTGCGACTGCGAAGATGACGATACCTTCCGTATCAGGGCGGTAGATGACCGCAAATGGGAAGTTCTTGACAAATACGCGCCGCGCACTCTTTGAGGCAGGAGAGCCGGTGAGCGGGAAGGCGACGGCGCGCGTAGCGGCCTCCTCAACAGCAGCCACGAAACGCGCTCCAAGGCTGGGCTCCTTGCCGTTGTAGTAAGCAACTTCTGAAAGAAATTCTCGCCTTGCCGGAGCGATGAAGCGGACGCGCTTCACCGGGGCATTCGGCGGGCTTCAGCAAACACATCCTCTGCAGGGTACGCAGGAATCTCTCCGCGATCAAACGCAGCCACGCGCTGCTCGACTTCATCCGCCCAAGCCTTCTCGATCTCCGCCAGTGGGGAGTGCAATGACTCAAGCAGAGATTCCGCGAGCTTGGCCCGTTCCTCAGGCGTCAGCACACGGGCCTGATCCTCGATTTGCTTCAGTGAAGCGGACATAAGCATCTCCATTCATTGCGTAAGTTAAGTCTACGCCTACTCTGGTCCTCTGTCTTGAGCCGCTGATATACGCCTAAGCTCAGCCGATTCCGCTCCGCAGCGAAGCGAAGGCGTGGAGCTCGGTGCAGCGCCTTGTTGAGCACACCCCCGATTATTTTGATTGCACTGCCTGGCCTGTAGGGTAGTGTAATAAGACGTTCCTACAAACGCATATATCCAGCTCTCTTTGACCTCTACATCGGAGGTGGCGGCACCGGCTGCCTGAGCTTGAAGAGATACGTAGACCTCTTCCATCCGGTCATTGATGCCAATGGGAATGAACCCAAAGAGCTGGAAGCCGCAGCATCTGCGGAAATGGTTCGGGAAGTTCCCGCAGGTGTTGCAGTGTCGCGGGTTCCCAACGCGACGGGTGTACCGGCACAGGTGGCCAAGAGGCTTGCAGACACAAGCGTAGTGAATGTTGCGCACAGCGTTTTCATTTGATGGCCTCCCCAGAGACGGTGACACACCGGGTCGTTCCGAGAAACCACCAATACCAATTTTCCTGCATGGTCACATTCACCAGCGCGGTGGCGCCGGGAACGCTGGCGACCGCATCGGCATAGGCCCGCTCAACACGGCTGTTAAGACCCATAGGGATGAAGCTTAAATTCGGTCCAGGGAAACCCAGACTGCCACAGGCCGAACCTGTTGCTTTGCCCAGACGCGAATAATGCGCGGGGGGTGTCGGTGCGACTTTGGTGAATCCTGATGCACAGCCGCCCAGCAAGGCACCCGCTGCAACGACTACAGCAAGAGTTGCCAACTACTGCTTGGTTTCATAGCACGCTCACCCGACTCGATGTCTCACAACCAATATACCCGACAGATCTCGGTGAGATTGGCAACATCCGCAGGATTGCCCAACTTAAATTGGACCGCCTATAATATTGCGTGCACCGCCCCGCATTTGGGCGGTAATTAAACTTGATCCAAACAGAATCATAGCATTTTCCAAGTTCAGGGCGTCCTACGCTACACAAGACTGTCTCACCGCCACTTTACTGAACAGCCGATGCTCGCCATCTGCTCTTTGGGCCCTTGCCCCGTCTCGATGATCTGCCGCATGGCGTCGAACAACTCGCGCTTGGCGCCGGGACGCGGCCGTGAGGTGCGGCTTTCATCCAGGCGGCCGCGGTACTGGAGTTCGAGTTTGGTGTTGTAGCCGAAGAAATCCGGTGTGCACACGGCGCCGTAAGCGCGGGCGGTCTTCTGGGTTTTGTCATAAAGATAGGGAAACGGGAAGTTGTGCGCCTGCGCGAAGCGCTGCATGTTCTCGTAGGAATCGTCCGGGTAATTTTCCACGTCGTTCGGCATGATGGCCACGGCTTGCATGCCGAGTGGCGCGAGTGCGTTGCAGACGGCCACGATGCGGTCAATGGAAGCCTTCACGTAGGGACAGTGGTTGCAGATGAACATGACGAGCGTGGCGCGCTCGTCGCGGCAGTCGGCCAGAGACCACTCGCGGCCGTCCACGCCGCGCAGCCTGAAATCCACGGCCGCCCGGCCGAAATCGCAGAGAGGAGTTTCTTTGGCAATCATCTTTAAAACCTTGTGCGCTGCGCACGCGCACATGGTACGACCTGATATCGAGCGCCGCCATCCTCAGGCAACGCGCATCAGGCCCGTATGGAAAAGCTCGAAAAAACCGGCCTGAAACAGTACACTATCCACCTTCCACACAGTCCAGCCGCAGAGGACCTGCCCATGTCGCGCAATTACCTGTTTACCTCGGAATCGGTCTCCGAAGGCCACCCGGACAAGGTGGCGGACCAGATCTCGGACGCGGTGCTGGATGCCATGCTCGCCCAAGACAAGCGTTCGCATGTGGCCTGCGAAACCCTGGTGAAGACCGGCATGGTGATCGTGGCCGGCGAGGCCACTACCGAGGCCTGGGTGGACCTGGAAAAACTGGTCCGCAATGTGGTCAAGGATATCGGCTACACCGCCGAGATGGGTTTCGACTGGGAGACCTGCGCGGTGTTGAACGCCATCGGCAAGCAGTCCGGCGACATCGCCCAGGGCGTGGACCGCAAGAATCCAGAAGACCAGGGCGCCGGCGACCAGGGCCTGATGTTCGGCTACGCCACCAGCGAAACCGACGTGCTCATGCCCGCACCCATCACCTACGCGCACCGGCTGGTGAAACGCCAGGCGGAAGTGCGCCGCAGCGGCAGGTATCCGTGGCTGCGCCCCGACGCCAAGAGCCAGGTGAGTTTTCGCTACGAAAACGGCAAGACGGTGGGGCTGTCGGCGGTGGTGCTGTCCACCCAGCATTCGCCGGAGGTGGCCTACAAGACCCTGCAGGAAGCGGTGATGGAGGAAATCATCAAGCCGGTGCTGCCGAAGGAATGGATCAACCGCGATACCCAGTTTCACATCAATCCCACGGGCCGCTTCGTGATCGGCGGACCGGTGGGCGACGCCGGTCTCACCGGCCGCAAGATCATCGTGGACACTTACGGCGGCATGGCGCGCCACGGCGGCGGCGCGTTCTCCGGCAAGGACCCCTCCAAGGTGGACCGCTCCGCCGCCTACGCGGCGCGTTACGTGGCCAAGAATATCGTCGCCGCCGGTTTGGCAGAACGCTGCGAGATCCAGGTGAGTTATGCCATCGGCGTGGCGGAACCCACTTCGATCAGCGTGGAGACCTTCGGCACCGGCCGCCTGAGCGATGAGCAGCTCACCAAACTGGTGCGCGAGCATTTCGACCTGCGTCCCTACGGACTCATCAAGATGCTGGACCTGGTGCGCCCCATCTACCGCAAGACCGCCGCCTACGGCCACTTCGGCCGCGAGGAGCCGGAATTCACCTGGGAGCGGATTGACAAGGTTGCTGCGTTGAGAGATGCGGCGAAATTGAAGGCTGTGGGTTGAAACAGGTACTGCGTGCTGGGTGCTGCGTGCTGTGTAAAAGCACCTAAGCCTGAGATTTTCGAGGCAAAAGGAGTTGCCATGAGCGGCGTGAAATGCTTTGAAGATCTGACGGCTTGGCAAGTAGCGCGTGAACTGACGAGAGAAATTTACGCAATTACCGGTAAAGCAGCTTTTGCACGTGACCTCGGTTTACGCGATCAAATTCGGCGCGCAGCGGTGTCGGTAATGTCAAATATCGCGGAAGGGTTTGAACGGGCCGGTGCCAGGGAATTTCACCAATTTTTAGTGGTAGCCAAGGGCTCCTGTGCCGAAGTCCGTTCACAATTATACGTGGCTTTCGACACCGGTTACCTTGATGAACCGCGTTTCCATGAACTGCATGCGCTTGCAAATCGCACATCACAAATCATCGGCGCTTTGCGCGCTTCTGTAAATCGGCGACAGCATATAAATACCACCTGAAGGAAGTCAGTATGTCCGCACATACCGCAGCACGCAGCACGCAGCACGCAGCACCCGCAAAGCCGGATTATTTCGTCAAGGACATCAATCTGGCTGAGTGGGGTAGAAAAGAGATCGCCATCGCCGAGACCGAGATGCCGGGTCTCATGGCGGTGCGCGAGGAATATAAGAAGCAGCAGCCCTTGAAGGGCGCGCGCATTGCGGGTTCGCTGCACATGACCATCCAGACGGCCATGCTCATCGAGACCTTGAAGACCCTCGGTGCCGACATCCGCTGGGCCTCCTGCAACATCTATTCCACCCAGGACCATGCGGCCGCGGCCATCGCCGCCGGCGGCACGCCGGTGTTCGCCTACAAGGGCGAGTCGCTGGACGAGTACTGGGAATTCACCCATCGCATCATGGAGTGGGCCGACGGCGGCACGCCCAACATGATCCTGGATGACGGCGGCGACGCCACGCTGCTGGTGATCCTGGGTTCCAGGGCCGAGAAGGATGCTTCCGTCATCGCCAAACCCACCAATGAAGAAGAGACGGCGCTGTTCAAAGCCATCAAAAAACGCCTGGAGAACAAGCCAGGCTTCTACTCAAAAATCCTCGCCAATATCAAAGGCGTGACTGAAGAAACCACCACCGGCGTGCACCGGCTGTACGAAATGCAGAAGGCGGGCACCCTGCCCTTCCCCGCCATCAACGTGAACGACTCGGTGACCAAATCCAAGTTCGATAACCTCTACGGTTGCCGCGAATCGCTGGTGGACGGCATCAAGCGCGCCACCGACGTGATGATCGCCGGCAAGATCGCGCTCATCGCCGGTTACGGCGACGTGGGCAAGGGCTGCGCGCAGTCATTGCGCGGTCTGGGGGCCACGGTGTGGATCACCGAGATTGACCCCATCTGCGCATTGCAGGCGGCCATGGAAGGCTACCGGGTGGTGACCCTAGATGAAGCCTGCGACCAAGCCGACATCTTCGTCACCGCCACCGGCAACGTGGACGTGATCACCCACGCTCACATGGCGAAGATGAAGCACAACGCCATCGTCTGCAACATCGGCCACTTCGATTCCGAGATTGACATCGCCTCGCTGCGCAAATACCAGTGGGAAAACATCAAGCCGCAGGTGGACCACGTGATCTTCCCGGACGGCCACCGCCTCATCGTGCTGGCGGAAGGGCGGCTGGTGAACCTCGGCTGCGCCACCGGGCATCCGAGCTTCGTGATGTCCAACTCCTTCACCAACCAGGTGCTGGCGCAGATCGAGCTGTTTGCCCACGGCAGCAAGTACGAAAAAAAGGTGTATGTGCTGCCCAAGCATCTGGACGAGAAGGTGGCGCGGCTGCACCTGGCGCGCATCGGCGCGCACCTGACGCAGCTCACCCCGAAACAGGCCCGATACCTGAGCATCGGGGCGGAGGGGCCCTTCAAGCCGGAGCACTATAGATATTGATTGAAGAGCGGTGCCCGCCGGCAAGGAAGCCGCGGCCCCGCCAAGCCGGCGATCCCCAGCCGGCGGTGTTTGGCCCCGTTATTCCATGCTCAGCCGCGAACCCCGTGCATTGAACTCCCGCGCCGCATCCTCACCCGGTGCATCACCCCGCCATGACAGTGCACGCCTGTCCGCACCCACTTCATCGTATCTCCATCGTGCTGTCACCTCCGCGTCATGCCGGGCGGGTATTGTCTGCGGTGAAACCACCCGGAGGGACACTGCCATGTTAATCAAGACCGCGGATACCAATCGTCAGCTTGAAAAAATGCTGCAAAAAAGTGCGTGGCGCAGACGCATGGCCCGCCGGCATCCTGTTGCGGAACAGGCTGCTGCACCTGCGGATGCCGCGCCCATGAGCTGGCTCACGGCCACTTTGCCGGGCATAAGGCCGGGGCCGCACGCACGGCAGCATGCGAAACCGTGTAGCACAATCGTGCGTAAACCCGGCGTGCCTCATGCATCCCGTTTTGGCGGAGAGGTATCACCTGAGGTCGGCGGAAGTATTTTCCCGCTTTGAAGGGTGCGGCCTGAGCAGATGCAATTTCCGGGGCACCGGAGAACCGGCGCAAGTTGCGGGCGGGTAGGAACACAGACCGGTTAAACGATAGAATACGCATGCTGAAAACAGGCATCCGCCGTATCAGCAACCCCTATCGCTCTCTGGAAACACCCCGTGGCTACCCAATACCCCGCGCACATCTGGCACAACGGCAAGCTCAAACCCTGGGCCGAAGCCACCACCCACGTGATGGCGCACGCACTGCACTACGGCTCCTCGGTATTCGAGGGTATCCGCAGCTATCCGACGCCCGGGGGCGTGGTCATCTTCCGGCTTGCGGATCATCTCAAACGCCTGTTCAATTCCGCGAAGATCTATGACATGCCCATGCCCTACGATCCGGCGATGCTCGCCGCCGCCTGCCGCGAAGTGGTGCGGGTCAACGGTCTCCAGCGCGCCTATATCCGACCCATCGCGTTCCGCGGTGTGGGCAAAAGCCTGAGTCTGAGCGCGGAAACGCCCACGGATGTGGCCGTGGGCGCCTGGGAGCTGGGCGGTTATTTGGGTGCCGACGTCATCGAACAAGGCATTGATGCCTGCGTATCCAGCTGGCAACGCTTCGCCCCCAACACCATCCCCGCCGGCGCCAAGGCCGGCGGCAACTATCTTTCCGGCCAGTTGATCGCCCGTGAAGCACGGCGCTTGGGCTTCGGCGAGGGCATCGCGCTTGCCAGCAACGGGCTCCTGAGCGAGGGCGCCGGCGAGAATCTGTTTCTGGTATTCGACGGCGCGCTGCACACCACGCCGGTGAGTGCGGCGATTCTCAACGGCATCACCCGCCACTCCCTCATGCTGCTGGCGCGGGACGCGGCTATCGAGGTATGGGAACGTGAACTGCCGCGGGAATATCTCTACCTCGCCGACGAGATCTTCATGTGCGGCACCGCCGCCGAAATCACCCCCATCCGTTCGGTGGACGGCAAGCCGGTAGGCGACGGCAAGCCGGGACCGGTGACACGCAGGATGCAGGGGCTGTTCTTCGGGCTTTTCGAGGGCCGCACGCCGGACAAGTACGGCTGGCTGGAGCCGGTGGGCTGATCCGTATTCCCCGCCGCGCATACCGGCGGATACCTCAAAAATGCTTGCGCGCCAGCGTCAGGCCGTCGCCGATGGGGACCAGGGACAGATCAATGCGCTTGTCCTTGTGGAGCGCCGCATTGAACTCACGGATGGCGACGGTATCCTTGCTCTTGTCCCGCTTGTCTATGACGCTGCCGCTCCACAATACATTGTCCACGGCCATGAGACCGCCGGGACGCAAAAGTTTCAGGATGCGTTCGTAATAGTTCAGGTAATTACCCTTGTCGGCATCAATGAACGCGAAGTCATAGCGGCCCTGCTCGCCGTTCCTGAGCATTTTGTCGAGGGTTTCCACCGCCGGCGCCAGACGCAGTTCGATTTTTCTTTCCACACCCGCCTCCTTCCAGTAGCGGCGCGCCACGGCGGTGAATTCCTCGCTCACGTCGCAGGCGATGATGCGGCCTTCGTCCGGCAGCGCCATCGCCACCGACAGGCTGCTGTAGCCGGTGAACACGCCCACTTCGATGCAGCGTTTCGCGTCCATCATCTGTACCAGCATGCGCATGAACTGGCCCTGTTCCGGCGAGATCTGCATCCGCGCCTGTGGATGCCTGGCGGTCTCCTCGCGCAGGCGTTTAAGGATGGGCGGCTCGTGCAGAGACACCTGCAGCAGGTAGTCATACAGCCGGTCGGTCATCAAAATGGTACGATTGGACATGGTTTATCCCGCCGCTTTTCTCTCGCAGACCGCCGATTTTACTCCGCTTCACCTGTCGCGGGTCCCCGATGTCCGCCTGCCCGCGGGTACGCGGGCAAAGCTCCACGGCGTCAGGGCGCGGCCAGGGCGCGAAGCGTGCGGCGCGCGCCGGTGCACACGAAGATGAACCCCAAAGAACAACTCGTCCAATACTACCGCTGGCTGCGGCAGTACGGCCTCAATGATTCGCACAGCGGCAATGCGTCGGTGCGGGACGGCGACAGCGTCTGGGTGACGCCCACCGGTGCCTGCGCCGACACGCTCATCGCGGATGCGCTCATCCGCTGCCCGCTCTCCGGCAAACCGGGTGACGGGGCTTCGCTGGACGCGCCGTTGCACATCGCCGTTTATCGGAGCAATCCGAAGGCACGCGCGGTACTGCACAGTCATGGCCCATACACGGTGGCGCTGACGCTGAACGGCGAAGATTTTGTGCCGCTGGATTTCGAGGGCGGTTATTATTTTCCGCGGGTACCGGTGCTGACGATCCCTTATGATGAATACGTGGCAAAGTCACCGGCCTTGGTGGCGGAAACGCTGGCGGAATTTCCCATCACCGTGGTGCGCGGCCACGGCGCGTATGCCTGGGGTGAAACCCTCGACCGGGCCTATAAGTGGACCTGCTCACTGGAATGGTCCGCCAAGACCGCGTACCTCGCGCGGCCGGCCGGTACCCTGACTTGAGCAAAAGAGATTCATGAACAAGCAAGCCATCCGCACGCTGCTGGCGCTGACGTGCCTGCTGACCTCAGCCCTTGCCCATCCCGCAACCGCGCCCACCGCTGCCGGTACCGTTGTTGCGGCGCCGGCGGCCGCACACACCGCCGGCAGCCGTCATTTCCTGTGGCGCATCAGCAAAGGCCGCGAGACCCTGTATCTGCTGGGCTCAATCCACGCCCTGAATCCGCATGACTACCCGCTGCCGGCGGAGATGGAAACGGCGTTCCGCCACTCGGTCGCCCTGGTGGAGGAAATCAACCTGACTGCGGTGAATCCGGCAAGCACCCGGCAGGAGGCCCTGAGACTGGGTACCTATCCGCAAGGCAAATCACTGCGCACGGAGCTGCCGCCGGCGGTGTATGCGCAAGTCGCGGCCGGCGCACGCAAACTCGGTATTGTCATGGGGCGGCTGGAGCATGTGCGCCCGTGGCTGGGCAGCATTGCTGTCCTGGACAGGCAACTGACCCGGGCGGGCTTCAGCCCCAGCGACGGCGTGGACTATCATTTCGCGGACGAAGCACACATGCTCCACAAGCCGGTGATCGGACTGGAAACACCCGGTTACCAGTTACGGTTATTGGCCGACCTGCCGGCCAAAGTCCAGCGGGAGATGCTGCTGGAATCGCTGCATGAAGCCGGGAATCTCAACCGGGAAATGCAGGATTTGATCAACGCCTGGAAACGGGGTGATACGGCGGCCCTGGAGAAAATACGCCAGCGGGATTTCGGCAATTATCCGCTGATCTACAAGCTGCTGGTCGCGGATCGAAACCGCACCTGGATGCCGCGGCTGGAGCATCTGCTGCGCAGCGGACGGCAATACTTTGTGGTGGTGGGTGCGCTGCATATGGTGGGACCGGACGGCCTGCTGGCGCGGTTCGAGAGGGCCGGATACAAGGTGGAACAGCTGTAACTAGGGCGTGAAGCCCCTCGCTAAGCCCCGATCGCTCAGGGGCGATCTTGGCGACAAGTATTTTTCGCCATGTCGCGAGGCGTTGCGGGGACTACTTTCGGCTGTACCAGCTCAAGGGTTGCTGAAAACGGCGCCATGCGGAATGGCGCTCCCGCGCCAGCCGTCCGGCCACGCGCGCGTGAAATCGATTGTCGCCGGCTCGAGTGTCAGTTTGCCGGTGCGGCGATCAATCGTGGCGAAACGAACCTTGGTGTTGAGCGCGCCATAACCTGTGATGACTAGACGATTTCCACCCGGCTCGAGCGCCAGCCAATGGGGATATTCATCCGGCGGCAGAAGAATGCGGCTGACTTCGTGCGGATGCTCCGGATCGTGTACGTCCAGACTCACGATGGCGTGCCCGCTCTGCATGGTTTCCACCAGAAAATCACCTGCAACCACCGGCACCTCGCACGTGCGGTAGCCGAAGTCATAGACATGTTGCAGCGTCGGATTATCGCCTGCCAGATTCCGGACCATGAAGAGACCGCAGTTGAACGTCGGAACCAAAACCGTTTTGCCGTCTGCCAGCACGCGAGGCTCCGACGAATTAGCCGCCGTGTCGTACAACCGAGGTTGCGGCGGCAGTCGCATGGTCTTGATCAGCTTCAGATCGGAGAGCCGCCAGACTTGGGCAACATGGCTGACCTGCGCCCCCATCATGTCCGCGCTGCCGGTGACCACGCGGTTGAGCTTCGCAACGACCGCCAGGCTGTACGGGCGAATATCGGGATGTCCCGCCACGGCTGCCGAGGCGGATCTCACGACCCGGCCCTGGGGGTCGAATTCCACCAGTCCACCCGCCGCGTGGTTGAACCCTTCGGAATACTGGAATGTCGCCAGCGTATTGCCGTTGGGAAGATAAACAAAGGAGTGTGGATTGCTGAAAACGCCGACGCTGCCGAATTTGCGCAAGAGCCGTGGATGCAGGGGATCGCGAAGGTTGAAGACGTAGGTACGATTCCCGAGCCAGTCGTTGGCGTACAGGACATCGTTTGGAGGTTCCGCATAGTTCGTGTGATGCGCCATCACCGCTTCGCCGACGGGCAGCATCGCGACGAGTTTCCCGAACGACGGACCCGGGCGCACGTCGAAAACAGCGAGGAAGTCCTTGCCCAGTCCCAACGCGGTGCGCAGCGCCGTCCTCCGATCGGTCGGCTTACTAAACGCCATCGCGGAGGCATGAGGATGAGGATGCTGGGCTTCCATCGCCCATACGAAAAGATAGTGGCTGGATACCGACGTGGCTTCCGCGATCAGCGGGAAGGCCAGCACCAGGAGCAGCAAGCCGCGGAACATTGCCTTCTTCATGCTTCGTCTCCTCACTGATCCATGGTCAGTTTGCATCGCGGAGATATTTGTCGCAGCGATTGAACAAGTCCACGGGCCGGCACTGACGATTCATCTTGGTGGATGCCGAGCCGATGGCACCTATCAGGAGAGTGCTGGATCCTGCATTGTACTACTCCACGCGGATGACGCCCATCATGCCGTGATCCTCGTGGAAAAGCATGTGGCAATGGAACACGAAGGTACCGCGCGGCACGTGCTGGAAATCGAGAATCACCTTGGTAAGGCTCGGCTTGATGAGCGGATAGTTGGGATCACCAGGATCCGGCAGCAGCTTGCCGATGTCGCCGCCAGGCTGGCGCGCGGAATCAGGCCGGCCAAACACAGGAACATGAGTGCCAGCGCCGCGGATGCGCATGGGTCATCCTGCGGCGAAGTATTGAGTCCACGGTATTCGCCATGAAGGTACGGCGCGTTGCAATCTATTTATTGCTGACAAGTAAAGCCGTAGTATGGAGGCTATAGTCCAGCAAATCCGGCTGTTCCGGTGCAAGGTAACGCACCTCAGTCTGACTTCCCCTTCCTGAGCGTTACCTGCCTAGATTTCAATCATCTCGAAGTCTTCCTTGCCCGCGCCGCAATCGAGGCAATGCCAGTTGAGCGGCACGTCCTCCCACTTGGTGCCCGGCGGCAGACCTCTGTCGGGATGGCCCTTGGCCTCCTCATAGACAAAATAGACAAACCCACAGATGACGCATATATAGGATTTCATCGTGGTTTTTCCGGAACCGGCGCGACCGCACTCATGCTTCCATCTCATTCCGGAAAGACGCGGCTCGCAGGGCGCATGTTTTCGCATGACCTCCGGGCGAAGAAATTTGCCCGGGCTAATTCGGTCAATCACCCGGTTTGGCGAACTGGCGCAGGATCACCTCGAACACGCGCGTGATGAACTCGCTCCCCATGCCCTGCTGGATGGCGAGCCATTGCACCCTGGCGACGATCTGCCGCTCACGCTCCGGTGCATGCAGGGGCAGCCCCCGCCGGAATTTGATGGCCAATATACGCTGCGTCAGCCGGTTACGTTCTCCCAGAAGGGAGACGATCTGATCATCAACCGCATCAATCGCGCGGCGCAGACCGGCTACGGGATCCGCATCGGAGACCCGGTTACTTTCCCGGATATTGGATACTGGTTTCATCATCGGACCTGTTTCCCATGAGGCTGTTGAGATCGAATGCGTGCCGTTTGATCTGCGTCAATGCAATGCGACACAGAGACGGATAGGCTCCCGCTGCGGGTGGCAAGAGGCAACGTATGTTCACTTCCGGTATCCATCGTCTGCGCGTTCTCGGCTCTGCGGCGCCATCCCTTCCCCGGGCCGGGCGGTCCCTTCTGCCTCTGCTGGGCGCAGCCCGCCCCCGGTGGCTGGAACAGAAAATCCTGCCGGGGATACTCAATCGTGCCCTGCATGAGCCGCTGGCGTGCGGTGATCTCGATTTCCTCACCGGACGTCGTCTCGGCATCAGCATCCTGGATATCGGCATTCTGTGGGTATTCACCCGCACAACGGGCGGGCTTGTCATGCTCCCCGCCCAGGCAATGCCGGAGGTGACCATCTGCGGCCGGACAGCGGATTTCATTCACATGGCGAGCCGTCGCGAGGATCCTGACAGGCTTTTCTTTCAGCGCCGCATCATCATTGATGGCGATGTGGAGCTGGGACTGCACACAAAGAATCTGCTGGACAGCCTGGAATGGGATGATCTGCCCCGGATGCTGCGCGCACCCCTGCTGGCTCTGTCCGGATTTCTGGCGCGGGAGAATCACTGAGGCGGGCCGCTTGAACTGAATGATTTTATGCCCGGGTATGCAGCCGGCACCTGCACCATTCCCGCTTCCCCGTACCAGTAGCCATTGCATGCCGCGCCGTCCAGAAAAGGCTCCAGATCAGGTAGCGTCTCCCCCCGCAGGGCCGCGTGCAAGCTCTGCACGATTTCCCTCATGTGATGCGACTGCGGACTGATACGCATGATCTTCACACCGAGTTCCCACATGTCCCGCCACACGGCAAGCAGATTCAGCACGTCCCCGGACTGCGTCTGAATTCCATTCAGCGTAAGGAAGTGCCGGCCCTCCTGCGTATGCATGGGTAAACCATCCGGATAGTTGCCGCACACGAAACCACAATCGTCCTTCGGCAGATTATGCGCACGTGCGGTGAAGCAGCG
Source organism: Natronospirales bacterium (assembly GCA_021792635.1). Taxonomy (GTDB): domain Bacteria; phylum Pseudomonadota; class Gammaproteobacteria; order Natronospirales; family REEB76; genus REEB76. Next base: position 13,058 of record JAJYUH010000021.1, read on the forward strand.
CGCCGAATGGGCGAGCGGCATGCGGCCGAAGCTGAAGATTTCCACCTCGAGCTTGTCTGCAAAACCAAGCTCGGCGGCCTGCCGCAGGATATTCCCGAGTATTTCTCCGGACAGTTCCAGGGGCGCCACCCAGCGGGTCATACCGCGTTCATGCAGATATCGCAGTGCATGCGCGTTGTAGATATTGAGCGCCGGCCCGGCGACAAAAGGCAGGTGTTTTTCGGCCAGCAACTGCACCGCCGCCATGTCGTTGGCTTCCACCAGCAGCTCGCCGTTGTTACACAGGCGGGTGAGCGTGCTGATCTCCGATTCCGCCTCGATCAGGGTGAGGGTGGACAGCACGATCTGCCTGCCGCCCACGGCGAGATGCCTGGCAAGGCCGATCCAGTCCGCCACACGCAGCGCGCGCCGCTTGGAACACACCGTCTCGCCGAGATAGATGACCTCCACCGGCAGACGGATCATCTGTTCATAGAATTCCAGCAGCGGCTCGCGCTGCCAGTAATACAACACCGGCCCCAGGGAGATTTTCATGGGTGGGTTTCCATTATTGCCAGGGACGATGGTAGGCGCCGAGTGTGGTCCGGGCTCCCTCGGAGAGGGCATCGAGTGCCGCCATCCATTCGCTGCGCACGTTGAAGCCCGCAGCATTCTTTTGCAGCTCATCTATGGCACTGCGCCAGACGCGCGTGATCTGTGCCACATAGGCCGGACTGCGTTGCCGGCCCTCAAGCTTGATCGCCTTGATGCCGGCTTGTGCGAGTTCCGGCAGCAGATCCAGGGTATTCAAACTGGTGGGCTCTTCCAACGCGTTATATACGGAATTCCCCACCCGGAAGCGCCCCTTGCAGATGGTCGGATAGCCGGCATTTTCGCCGACCTGGAAGCGGTCTATGAGCACGTCATTCAGGCGTGACTCGAGGCCGTCGTCTTTCTGCTGCCAACGCACGGCATCCGCCGGCGAGCAGGCTCCATACAGGTTGGGGGATTTTCCCGTGGCATAGGAAGAGAGGTGGCATCGCCCTTCGGCCATGATGCAAAGACTGCCGAAGCCGAATACTTCAAGGTCAACCGGTGCTTTCTCCGCAAGCTGCTTGACCTGCACAAGGGACAATACCCGCGGCAGCACCGCACGGCGAATACCGAACTCCCGCTGGTAGAAGGATAACGCCCGCCAGTTGGTGGCCGAAGCCTGCACCGAGAGGTGCATGGCGAGATGCGGGTGGCGTTGCGCCGCATATTCCATCACGCCGATGTCGGCGATTATCAAGGCGTCCAGGCCGGCATCCGCGGCGATATCCACGGCGCGTTGCCAGCGGATCAGACTCTGCGGCTGCGCATAGGTATTCAGGGCGAGGAATACCCGGGTACCGGCCACGTGTGCGTAATACACCGCTTTGCCGATATTCTCTTCGGTAAAGTTCAAGCCCGGGAAATGCCGCGCATTGGTCTCGTTCCTCAGGCCGAGGTAGACCGCGTCTGCACCGTTATCCGCAGCCGCTTTGAGCGAGGGCAGATTACCGGCGGGCGCAACAAGCTCCATACCTTTCACCCCTCATACACAGAATGCATACCGCGGGAGCGATTCTAGGCGGTGCGCCGGGGGGCGGACTTGATCTGGGTCAAGTCCACGGATGGCGGCATGCAAAAACACCCGTGCCGCGCACACAGCACGGTGTTGCGTTCCGGAATTTTTGCCGTGCGGGATATCGCGGTATCGGATCAGCAGACAGAGGGCGGCGACAAAAAACACCGCAACCGTGCACATGCGGGGTGTTGGGAACCGGCGCGTGCAGTGCCGCCCGCGCCTGAATACCTGACGGCAGTCCAGGGGATCCGGTCAGGGGAATGTGGTGGACCGGGTCTAAATCTCGATCATCTCGAAGTCTTCTTTCCCCGCTCCGCAGTCCGGGCAGCGCCAGTTGAGCGGCACGTCCCCCCAGCGGGTGCCGGGGGGAATGCCACTCTCGGGATGGCCCTTGGCCTCCTCGTAAACGAACCCGCAAATGACGCACATATAGGCTTTCGCCGGAACCGGTGCGACCGCACTCATGCTGCTAACTCACGCCAGAGAGACGAGGCTCGAAGGGCGCATATTTTCGCATGCCACTTCCGGCAGAGGAACCCGTCGGGGTTAAAATTTGTCCATGCATGCTTCCCACAAACCGCCGGTGGTACTCATCATCGCCGGCAACGATCCCTGCGGCGGCGCCGGTCTCACCGCTGACCTGCAGGCCGTCACCGCCCTGGGTGGTCATCCCGCACCCGCAGTCGCCGCCCTGACCGTGCAGGATACGGTGAATGCCTGGTACCTGAAGGCCGTATCCGCGGAACTGGTTGTGCGGCAAGCGCAAGTCGTGCTGACGGACCTGCCGGTAGCCGCCATCAAGCTTGGACTCCTGGGGAGCGCCGCCATCGGCCACGCGCTGGCACAGATGCTTGCGGTGCATGCAAAAATTCCGCTGGTACTCGATCCGGTACTGGCGGCGGGGGGCGGCGCGGCACTGGTGGAACCGGCGCTGGTCAATATCTATCTCGAAGAGCTGTTACCGCTTGCCAGCGTAGCCACACCCAACGCCGCCGAAAGCCGCCGGCTGGCGCCGCGAGGGACTGACGCCAAAGCACGCGCGGCGGTATTGCTCGCCCGCGGCTGCCGGCATGTGCTCATCAAGGGCGCCGATGAAAACACCGCAGATGTGGAAAACGTGCTTTTCAGTCACGACGGTTCGCAGCAGACGTTCACCTGGCCACGGCTGCCGGGCAAATACCACGGTTCCGGCTGCACCCTTGCCTCCGCCATCGCCGCGTTGCTCGCCCGAGGCGACAGCGTGCGCGATGCCGTCGCGGAAGCACAACGCTACACCTGGGAAACCCTGAAGCACGGCTGGCAATTGGGGAAAGGACAATTGATCCCGAATCGTCAGAGCCGGTCATGACCGCACACACGCAATCGCTGCACGGTCTGTACGCCGTCACTGACAGCAATCTGGCAGCAGCCGGGAAACTCCTCACGGCGGCGGAAGGCGCCATTCGCGGCGGCGCATGTTTGCTGCAGTACCGTGACAAATCGCCGGATCAGCCGCGCCGCGAAGCGGAAGCGCGGGCCCTGTTGCAACTCTGCCACAATCATAACGTGATGCTCGTCATCAATGACGACGTGGCTCTGGCGGCAAGCATCGGTGCGGATGGTGTGCATCTCGGCAAGGAAGACGCCACGCTGCATGAAGCGCGCGTCATGCTCGGTCCGCGTTCCATCATCGGCGTGTCCTGCTATGCCTCGCTGGAACGCGCCACCGCCGCCGCGCATGCGGGCGCCGATTACGTGGCCTTCGGCAGCTTTTTCCCATCGCCGAACAAGCCGCGCGCCGCGCCCGCACTGATCTCCCTGTTGGAGAATGCGCGCCGGCAATTGAACGTACCCGTTTGCGCCATCGGCGGCATCACGCCGGACAACGGCGGCGCCCTGCTGCGCGCCGGTGCCGACATGCTGGCGGTCATCAGCGGTATATTTGCACAAGCCGACTTTGAAGCCGCCGCGCGCCGTTACGCGCGACTGTTTACATGACACCGGGAGCGGCGGGGAGCGCCGCTCCCGCAATATATCCATTCAGGCAAACGGAGTATCGCGCTGATGTCCAGTCTGTTCGCGGAAGCACAACGTTACATCCCCGGCGGCGTCAATTCACCGGTACGCGCTTTCACGGGCGTGGGCGGCGAGCCGGTTTTCATCGCACGCGCGCAGGACGCCTATCTCTACGACACGGCCGGTCGCCGCTACATTGACTACGTGGGCTCCTGGGGCCCCATGGTGGCGGGCCATGCCCATCCGCGGGTGGTGAGCGCGGTGCGGGAAGCGGCGCAGAAAGGCCTGAGTTTCGGCGCCCCCAGCGAGCTGGAAACACAACTGGCGCGACGCATCTGCGAGTACCTGCCTTCCATCGAACGGGTACGCATGGTGAATTCCGGTACGGAGGCCGCCATGAGCGCCATCCGGCTGGCACGCGCCTTCACCGGCCGCGACAAGATCGTGAAATTCGAGGGCGGCTACCACGGTCACGCCGACTCATTGCTGGTAAAAGCCGGCTCCGGCGCATTGACGCTGGGTGTGCCCAGCTCGCCGGGCGTGCCCGCTGCGCTGGCCGCTCTTACCCTCACCCTGCCGTACAACGACGGCGAAACCGCGCGCGCGGCTTTCCGGCAGTACGGCCGGGAAATCGCCTGCGTGATCGTGGAACCGGTGGCTGGCAACATGAATTGTGTGCCGCCGGCAGCGGGTTTTTTGTCAGCCCTGCGCGAACTGTGCACACAACATGGCAGCGTGCTGATTTTCGACGAAGTGATGACCGGATTTCGCGTGGCACGCGGCGGCGCCCAGGCACTCTACGGTATCACGCCGGATCTCACCACGCTCGGCAAGATCATCGGCGGCGGTATGCCGGTGGGCGCTTTCGGCGGCCGGCGCGACATCATGGAAAGAATCGCGCCGCTGGGTCCCGTGTATCAGGCAGGTACCCTGTCCGGGAATCCCCTGGCGATGGCTGCGGGTCTCGCCACGCTGGCACTGCTCGGCGAAGCGGATTTTTACCCACGGCTGCAGGCCCGCACCACGAAACTCGTCACCGGCTTGCGTGCGGCGGCCGCTGCCGCCGGCGTGCCCTTTACCACCAATCACGTGTGCGGCATGTTCGGCCTGTTCTTCACGCGCGAACCGGCGGTGCACACCTACGCCCAAGTGATGGCCTGCGACAACGAACGCTTCCGCCGCTTCTTCCACGGCATGCTCGCCGCAGGCATCTACCTGGCGCCTTCCGCCTTCGAGGCCGGCTTCCTGTCCATCGCACACACGCAGGCGGATATTGACGACACCCTGGCCGCCGCACGCGAGGTGCTGAACCGCATGACGGAAGGATGACGGCCTGACGGACTTGGCGCAGTATCCCGACGCAGGTGTGGTCTGCTGATCCGGCAGGTCCCCGGCGGAAGTACTCACACGCCGCCTGCGGGAAACCACCACAGCGTGGACGCCAGCCGGAGTCCGAAAGATCTCCGGGGCAACCCCCGAATGTTTATTTCATCGCCTGAGATCGCACCAGCGTGCCGAGGATATCGAGCCGCATGCGTGCATCGGAAATTTCCAGCAGATACTGCCGCTGCGCCATCGGCAGCGGCAGCACCTCGGCGAGCCGGTAACCGACCCAGGAGGCGTCCGCATAAGCCGGCGTCACCGCAACATAGCGTGCCTGCATCTGCGTCAGGATCTGACGCAGCAGTTCGGCGAGTGGTTTCGCCTCCTCGGGCAGCGGCAGTGCCGCTTCCTCGGGCAGCCATTCCACTTCACCGATATTCAGGCCGTCATGCTGCGTGCGCACACGCGTCACGCGAAAGCGCTGTCCGCCCAGCGCCAGGATGTTGAGCAGCCCGTCCGCGCCGCGGCTCCAGTCGCGGATGCCGGCCAGGGTGCCGACGGTATAAGTGCGCGCCGGACCGGTTTCACTGCCCTGCTCGATGAGACACACGCCAAAGCCCTGCCCGCGTTTCAGGCAGCGGCTCAGCATGTCGAGATAGCGGGTTTCAAAGATCCGCAGCGGCAGCGGACCGCCGGGGAACAGTACAGTACGGAGTGGAAACAGCGGAATCTCTGCCGGCACCTCCTCACTCCTCACCCTCTTTCACACCCCAACGGGACACCAGTGTGTGGGGAATGTCCAGGTGGTCAAGCACACGCGCCACGATGAAATCCACCAGATCATTCACGCCCCGCGGATGATGGTAAAAACCCGGGTTGCCCGGCAGGATGGTGACACCGAGGCGCGCGAGCTTGAGCATGTTTTCCAGGTGCACCGCCGAGAATGGTGTTTCCCGCGGCACCAGAATCAGCTTGCGCTGTTCCTTGAGCATCACGTCCGCGGCCCTCTCAATCAGGCCGCGGCTTGCGCCCACCGCCACGGCGGACAGCGTCGCCATGCTGCACGGACAAATCACCATGGCGTACGCCGCGCCGGAACCGCTGGCCACCGCCGCGGTCCACTGTTCGGTTCCCAGCAGGCGCAAACGGGCGGGTTTCGCCTGATAACGTGCGCGGAAAAACTCCTCGATATCCTGTATCCGCCCCGGCAGCTTCACATCGGTTTCCATGCCGATGACCATCTGTGCCGGTTTGGACAGCATGAGATATACCTGCCGGTCGGCCCGGAGCAGGCATTCCAGCAGACGCAGGCCGTAGGCGGCGCCGGAGGCGCCGGTCAGGGCGAGGGTAATCGGCTTGTCACTCATGGCTCCGCCCTTTCAGACCCCGGCGCCGCATTGCGCTGCAAATACTCGATCAGTTTGTCGTGGAATCCGCCGAAGCCGCCGTTGCTCATGATGAGCACGTGGTCGCCGTGCCGGATTTCACCGGCCACGTTGTGAACGAGTCGTTCCAGATCCGTGCTCACACTGGCGCGTGCCCCCAACGACCGCAGCGCGGCCGTCACGTCCCAGGTCACATTGGCCGCCTGAAAAACGCACACCCGATCCGCTGCTTCCAGCGAAGCGGCCAGCGTATCGCGGTGTACGCCCATCTTCATGCTGCCGGAGCGCGGCTCCAGTACGACGATGATACGTTCCTTGCCTACGCGCTTGCGCAACCCCGCAAGTGTGGTGGCGATGGCAGTGGGATGATGGGCAAAATCATCATAAACCGTTACACCGTCAATCTGCGCGCGCACTTCGAGACGCCGTTTCACGCCCTGAAAACGGATGAGTGCTTCCGCAGCCTGCCGCGGTTCCACACCCGCATGCCGGGCTGCCGCAAGCGCGGCCAGCGCGTTCTGCACATTATGCAGCCCCAGCAGTTCCCATTCGACCATGGCAGCGGTCTTGCCGTCGTGAATGACATTGAAGGTACTGCCATCCGCGGAGATGTGCCGGGCGGTCCAATCGGCGTCCGTCAGCGCGAAGGTTTCCCGCGGGGTCCAGCAGCCTTTTTCCAGTACCCGCGCCAGATTGGCATCGGCGCCGTTCACCGCGATCAGGCCGTTGCCCGGAATGCTGCGCACCAGGTAATGGAACTGCGTTTCAATGCTGGCAAGGTCGGGGAAAATGTCGGCATGATCGTATTCGAGATTGTTGAGAACCAGCGTGCGTGGCCGGTAATGCAGAAACTTGGAGCCCTTGTCGAAAAATGCGGTGTCATACTCATCCGCTTCCACCACGAAGAACCGGCTCCCGCCCAGCCGCGCGGAAAAACCGAAATCCCGCGGCACGCCGCCGATGAGAAAACCCGGATTCAGTCCGGCGCATTCCAGTATCCAGGCCAGCATGCTGGCGGTGGTGGTCTTGCCGTGAGTGCCGGCCACGGCAATCACATGCCGGTTCCCGAGAACCTGCTGCGCCAGCCATTGCGGGCCGGACAGGTATGGCAGGCCGCGCGCCAGCATGGCTTCCACCGCCGGGTTACCGCGTGACAGCGCATTCCCCACCAGCACGCAATCCGGCGCCGGCTTCAGATGCTCGGGCAGATAGCCCTCATGGAGGGCGATACCCAGCGCCGCAAGCTGCGCACTCATGGGCGGATAGACATTGGCATCCGAGCCGCTTACCTCATGACCGGCGGCCTTGGCGAGCGCCGCGATGCCGCCCATGAAAGTGCCGCAGATGCCGAGGATATGGATGCGCATGTCAGCCCTTGATGGGGAAAAATACCGCGAACAGTACCAGATTCAGCAGCGTGTAGGCGGCGGCGATGACGGTACCGGTGAACAATCCGGTATCCAGCGCGTGCCGGATCACGTGCCCCATGACGAAAATACTCCATGCAAGAACAACATAAAGCAGTGCTTTGGCCGCTTCCGTAACAGGCGAGGAAGGCAGCAATGTTGCCACAAGACTGGGAGGCAAAGCCGCAATCATTATGAGCGCGCCGGTACCAAGCAGGGCTATCGCCGTCTGATTGAAACGCCCGGTTTTCCGCCATATGGCAAGCACCAGGGTGAAAAACACCATGAGCAGTGCCGTGTCAAACAGCGTTTCGGAGACGATGTGGAAACCGCGTATCCCCTGGACGGCAAACAATACCGCATCCACCGCAAGATACGCCGCCAGCATGACGGTAAACAGAGACCGCGAACGCGGAAATATCTGCGGCCCCTGCCTCAACAGGCAAATTTCCCAGCAGGTGCGTACAATCGCTTTCATCTTGTGCCGGCGCCAGCGAGACGGGTACGCATCATACCGCCTCACGCATTCCCGACAAACGACCCGGCGGATAAAGGTATTGTGGATGGCTGACGACTGCGTGTGGATTGCTACCGATGCAGCACTGGCGTCACTGTGCGCACGGCTGGAAACCTCCGGCTGGCTGGCGGTGGATACGGAATTCATGCGCGAGCGCACCTATTATCCCCAGCTCTGCCTGGTACAGGTGGCGACGGCGGACCGGGTCGCCTGCGTGGATGTGCTGGCGATCCCGTCCCTCGAACCCCTGTTCGCCCTGCTGCAGAATCCGCGCATCATCAAGGTGCTGCATTCCGCGCGGCAGGACCTGGAAATGTTCTTTCACCTCAGCGCACGTGTGCCGGCGCCCATCTTCGATACCCAGATAGCCGCCAGTTTTGCCGGTTTTCCCGATCAGGCGGGCTACGCCAGCGTGGTACAGGGGCTATTGGGAGTTACTCTCGAAAAAACCCACACCCGCGCCGACTGGTCGCGGCGACCCCTGCCCGAGGCGGTGGTGCGTTATGCCGCGGATGACGTGCGCTATCTGCGTGACATCTATCTGCGCCTCCGGGGTGAACTGGAAGCAAACGGGCGCCTCCCCTGGCTCGAGTCCGCAAACACCGCGCTCACTGACCCCACTGTCTACCGTCCCGACCCGGATACCGCGTGGCAGCGTCTGCGCGGCTTGCAACGCCTCAAACCGCGGCAGTTCGCCGCCGCCAAAGCGCTGGCCGCCTGGCGTGAACGCCAGGCGATGACAAAAAATCTTCCGCGACAATGGGTACTGAAGGATGAAGTGCTGACCGACATGGCGCGCCAACTGCCGGCCGATCCCGATGCCCTGCAGGCCATCCGCGGCATGCAGGAGAGCCTGCTGCGCAAACACGGGGAGGAATGGCTTGCACTCATCCTGCATGCCGGCAGCGACGTGAAACCGGAAGCACTGCCCGAACGACTGGCGGCACGCGATGAAGCACTGGTGGATGTGCTGATGGCATTGGTGCGTATCCAGAGCACTGCAGCCAACGTGAGCCCCGCGCAACTCACCACCCGCGGCGAACTGGAACAACTGGTGCGCGGCAGACGCGACCTGGCGGTGCTCCAGGGTTGGCGCATGGAAACCGCGGGTAAGGCTCTGCTTGATTTACTGGACGGCAAGACCACACTCGCCGTCCACAACGGCGTGCTTGAGATGCGCTCCGTAAACCCGAACTAAGGCGCTTACCTGCGACCGCCGGTTTTCTTTGCCGGCGATTTGGCGGATTTAGTCCTGGACTGCGATTTGACCGCGGATTTTTTCGAGGCTGTGCGGGCCGTGGCCGCCTTCTTCGGCAGCGTCTTTTTCGGCGGTACCCTGGGAATCGGCTTGCGCGGTGATTTGCCGGCAATTTTCGCCGGCTTGACGGGCAGCGACTTGCCCTTTACGGGTGCGACCGCTTGGGCAGCCGGCTTGCCCCTCGCGGGCTTCGCAGGCGGCGGGGACAATTTGGGTTTGCGCACACCCCTGGCGATGGGCTCCAGTACCGTGAGCAGGCGCTTGAAAATCATCTCCACTTCGCCCACCGCATTGATACTCTCGAGCCGTCCCTGATTGCGGTAGAAATCAATCAGCGGTTTGGTCTGAGCATCGTACACGCGCAGACGGTTTCCGATAGTCTCCTCGTTGTCATCGGCACGATGGTGCAGCGGCGCGCCGCAACGGTCGCACTGATCATCGAGGCGCGGCGGGTTGGTGTAGATATTGTAGCTGGCGCCGCAATTTTCGCAGGTGCGCCGCCCGGTGAGGCGCTGCATGAGCGCGTCGAAGTCCACGTCCAGGAGCAGCGCCGCGTCCAGCGGCTGATTGAGGTTGTGCAGCATGCCGTCCAGGGCCTGGGCCTGGATGATGTTGCGCGGGAAGCCGTCAAGGATGAAACCTTTTTTAGCGTCGTTGTGGCGCAGACGCTCGCGAATGATGCCCAACACGATCTCATCGGAAACCAGCTGGCCCGCGTCCATGGCCGCCTTGGCCTGCAGCCCCAGCGGCGTGCCGGCGGCCAGGGCCGCGCGCAGCAGGTCGCCGGTGGAAACATGCGGGATGCGGTACTTCTCCACCAGCAGCTTGGCCTGGGTCCCCTTGCCGGAACCGGGCGCTCCGAGCAGCACAATTCTCATGACGCGTCTCGCTTGGAAGGTAAGGGTCCCCGTGCGTGTGTACAGGCCCGCAGGGCCGCGTTCCGGGCTTTCCCGGCTCGCAAGGCAGCGTAAAGTACCCGTTGATCCCGGCAACGTCAACGCAATTCTCACCCATGCACCCGCATTCCACGTTATGTCGCGCTTGCCCACGGCCCCAATCCCGGCCGTTTTTTGCAATTCGTCGGCGCCCCGCTACAATGCCCGGCGGCCTGCGGTTCCCGCGGATGGCCTGCTTGGGAAAAGAGCTTCCGAAACAATGGCTTCCCGAAAAAACGCCTTCTACGCCCAGTCCGGCGGCGTGACCGCCGTCATCAACGCCAGTGCCTGCGGGGTCATTGAGACCGCCCGCAAGTACCGGCACAAAATCGGCAAAATGTACGCCGGGCGCAACGGCATCCTCGGCGCCCTCACCGAGGAACTGATTGATACCGGCAAAGAGCGCGCGCAACACATCGCTGCCCTCCGCTACACCCCCGGCGGCGCCTTCGGCTCCTGCCGCTACAAATTGAAGAGCCCGGAAGAGAATCCCGTCCAGTATGAGCGGCTGATCCAGGTCTTCAAGGCCCACAACATCGGTTATTTCTTCTATAACGGCGGCGGCGACTCCGCCGATACCTGCCTCAAGGTCTCACGGCTTGCGGAACGGCTCGGCTACCCCATCCAGGCCATCCACGTGCCGAAAACCGTGGACAACGACCTGGCGATAACCGATTGCTCTCCCGGTTTCGGCTCGGTGGCGAAATACGTCGCCGTATCAATAAAAGAGGCGGCCCTCGACGTCACCTCCATGGCCAAGACTTCCACCCGGGTATTCGTCATGGAAGTGATGGGCCGCCACGCCGGCTGGATCGCCGCTGCGGGCGGTTTGGCTCAGGAGAAAGAGGGCGACGCGCCGCATATCATCCTGTTCCCCGAAATCCCCTTCGACCAGGCTGCCTTCCTGAAGAAAGTGCAACAGAGTGTGGACCGGCATGATTATTGCGTCATCGTGGTCTCGGAAGGCGTGCGCACGGCGGAGGGGAAATTCCTGGCCGAGGCCGGTACCCGGGACGCCTTCGGCCACACCCAGTTGGGCGGCGTGGCGCCGTTTATCGCCAACCTGGTGAAGGAAAACCTCAAATACAAGTATCACTGGGCGGTGGCCGATTACCTGCAGCGCGCCGCGCGCCACATTGCCAGCAAGGTTGACGTGGAACAGTCCTACGCAGTCGGCAAGGCGGCGGTGGAACTGGCAGTGAAAGGCCACAATGCCGTGATGCCCACCATCGTGCGCCAATCGGACCAACCCTATAAATGGACGCTCGGCGTCGCCAGACTCGCGGACGTGGCCAACCGGGAAAAGCTCCTGCCGCGGGATTTCATCAGCCGCGACGGTTTCGGCATCACCGCAAAGGCGCGCCGCTATCTCGCGCCGCTGATCCAGGGCGAGGACTATCCGCCCTACAGGCACGGCGTCCCGCAGTACGCGCGCCTCAGGAATGCGGCGGTACCCAAAAAACTCAAGGCTGCATTCCAGATCTGAATCTTCGGATTTCAGGCTATTCGCTTCAACAACGGGAGATGTATACATGATGAGTCAATATGCTCTGTGGTTCGTGATAGCGTGCTCCGCGCTCGCGATCCTGTACGGCATCCTGTCGGTGGGCTGGGTGCTGAAACAGCCCGCCGGCAATGAGCGCATGCGCGAAATCGCTGCGGCCATCCAGGTGGGCGCCAAGGCCTATCTCAACCGCCAGTACCGCACCATCGCCGTCGTCGGCATCGTGCTGTTCCTGCTCATCGGTTTCGTGCTGAAGAGCTGGCCCACGGCCATCGGCTTTGTCATCGGTGCGATTCTTTCGGGCGCAGCCGGTTACATCGGCATGAACATCTCGGTGCGCGCCAACGTGCGCACCGCGGAAGCAGCGCGCAGCGGCCTGAAGGCCGCCCTCAAGGTGGCGTTCCGCGGCGGCGCCATCACCGGCATGCTGGTGGCGGGCCTCGGGCTGCTCGGCATCAGCGTGTACTACATGATCCTGCGGCGGTTCCTGCCCAACGAGGAAACACTGCATGCGCTCGTGGGCCTCGCCTTCGGCGGCTCGCTGATCTCGATCTTCGCGCGTCTCGGCGGCGGCATCTTCACCAAGGGCGCCGATGTCGGCGCGGATCTGGTGGGCAAGGTGGAAGCCGGCATCCCCGAGGACGACCCACGCAACCCGGCGGTGATCGCCGACAACGTGGGCGACAACGTGGGCGACTGCGCCGGCATGGCCGCCGACCTGTTCGAAACCTACTGCGTCACCAAGGTGGCGGCCATGCTGCTCGGCGGACTGATGATCGCCGAGCTCGGTCCCAATGCGGAACTCTACCCGCTGGTGCTGGGCGGCATCTCGATCATCGCTTCGCTCATCGGCATCTTCTGCGTGCGCGGCCGGGACGGCGGCAAGATCATGAATGCGCTTTACACGGGTGTCATCGTCTCCGCCCTCCTTTCCATCATCGGCTTCTATTTTGTCAGCCGCTGGATGATGGCCGACATGCCGAGCATCGGCTGGTTGCGGCTGTTCGGCGCCGCCGTGGTCGGTCCGGTGCTGACCGTGGTGCTGGTGGCCATCACCGAGTATTTCACCGGCACCCAGTTCAAGCCGGTACGCCACATCGCCCAGGCCTCCACCACCGGCCACGCCACCAACATCATCGCCGGGCTCGGCGTGTCCATGAAATCCACGGCGCTGCCGGTGATCGCCATCTGCATCAGCATCGGCGTGGCCTACGGGTTCGCGGGCCTGTACGGCATCGCCATCGCCGCCGCCACCATGCTCTCCATGACCGGCGTGATCGTGGCGCTGGACGCCTATGGTCCCATCACCGACAACGCCGGCGGTATCGCCGAGATGGCCGACCTTCCCAAGGAAGTGCGCGCGGTCACCGATCCGCTGGACGCGGTGGGTAACACCACCAAGGCGGTGACCAAGGGTTACGCCATCGGTTCCGCGGCGCTGGCCGCCGTGGTGCTGTTCGCCGACTATACCCACAACCTCGCGGCGGTCGGCAAGACCCTCACCTTCGATCTCTCCGACTACCGGGTGATCATCGGCCTGTTCATCGGCGGGTTGATTCCTTACCTGTTCGGCGCCATGGCCATGGAAGCGGTGGGTCGTGCCGCGGGGGGCATCGTCAACGAGGTGCGCCGCCAGTTCAAGGAGATCCCCGGCATCATGACCGGCAAGGCCAAGCCGGATTATTCGCGCGCCGTGGATATGCTCACCAAAGCAGCCATCAAGGAGATGATCGTCCCCTCGCTGCTGCCCATTGCGGTGCCGATTCTTGTGGGCCTGTTCCTCGGGCCGACGGCGCTGGGCGGCGTGCTCGTCGGCACCATCGTCACCGGCCTGTTCGTGGCCATCTCCATGACCACCGGCGGCGGCGCCTGGGACAACGCCAAGAAATACATCGAGGATGGCCACTTCGGCGGCAAGGGTTCCGATGCCCACAAAGCGGCGATCACCGGCGACACCGTGGGCGATCCCTACAAGGACACCGCGGGACCGGCCATCAACCCGCTCATCAAGATCATCAACATCGTTGCCCTGCTCATCATCCCGCTGTTGGTGAGATAGGAAACTGCTGACATTGAAAATGAAAGTGCCGCCTGAAAAGGCGGCGCTTTTTTGGAGGCCATCTCAAAAATATCGTTCGTCCCGAGCGTCGCGCCGCAGGCACGAAGTCGAAAGGGAAATCTTGCCGCCGACCTCAGGTCTTCGAGAAATACCGCACGCCCTCCATGCTTTCGAAATCGGCGTCCTGTGTCCACAGAATGGCGTTGAATTTCCGCGCGGTGGCAAGCATCACGCTGTCAGCCAGCGGCAGTTTGAGCACATGCCCGAGTTTGGCCGCGGCCAGCGCGAGTTCCGTGTCCAGATCCACCACCTGCCCCTGACGCATGGCTGCGACCGCGCGCAGCGCGGCGTTCTCGTCCCGCTGCTGCAAAATGCGTTTGAAAACCTCCAGTACGCTGATACTGGGCACTACCAGCCGTGCAAGATCGGTGATGGGCTTGGCAAAGCGCTCCGCGTTGGGGCCGTCGGAAAAATATTCCAGCCAGGCGGAGGAGTCCACCACGTTCACACGCGATCGTCCTCGCGCGGCACGCGAGTATCGAGGCCCGGCAGGAACCCGCGCATGCTTTTCATGGGACGCACCGGCACAAATTCCATGCGACCCTCATAGGCAAGAACCTCGATTTTTTGCCCCGGCCGGATACCGAGCACGCGTCTGAGCGCACTCGGAATCACCACTTGGTACTTGGGGGAAACGGTAACGGTTGCCATACAACACCGTGATCGATAAATCATTCGGCATACACTGTAGCTCGCTCGTCCCCGGCTGTCAAAACCCACGACAAGCTCCTACTTCACAAGGCAGCCGTGACCGGCGACACCGTCGGTGATCCCTACAAGGACACCGCCGGCCCGGCCATCAACCCGTTCATCAAGATCATCAACATCGTTGCCCTGCTCATCTTTATGTTAGGGAAACTCTGATTTATTCCCGTTGTCATAGCGTACATCCATTTTCGTTCTGAGGAGACGATGATGCGCGAGAGACAAGCGACATTTGCGGAAGTGGGGTTTGAACAGTACCGCAAAGTCACGC
>JAJYUH010000022.1 GCA_021792635.1 Natronospirales bacterium
CGAGATGAACCTTTAAGTCCGTCTTCGTGTGCGCTCCTAGTCGGTACCTACGCACGCGACCACGTTACACGAAATCTTACTTCGCCTGAAGGCGAGGGGTTTCCACCATCCCCGAAGGGGACACTAAAACAGCAAGTTCTGCTAATACAGAAAAAACAATTAGATGCCGAAAGTGCCCTACTGACTAAGGATCAGGGGATATATAACAAAAGCGCAAATCAATTTAACATGCAGGCCGATGAGCACAATCAGAAAATCGCCGAGGCCAGTCAAAAATGCCAAAGCTTTGGTCCCAGAAAAAATCTCGATCAACTGGCAGCCGCCGCAGATGCTGCGTCCGCAGACCTTTCTAACTTCGTTACAACCAATCCCGATGCTCGCCAGCAAGAAGAATACGTGCGCAAATGCAATGCAGGTATCAAGCAGGTTAACACCGAGACACTCCGAATGGTTTCCGATAAATCGTCTCTTTTAAATCAACAAGACGATTTAGTTAAACAGACTGCGAATTACAAGGCAAAAGTCGCAACGTGGAACCAACACGAAGTTACGGTTGTTAGCGCCCTTAATGACACTTATAAGGAAATAAGCAGTTGGCAAAATGATGCCGAGGATTTTATGCAATCTGACGAATTTCAACGTCAAATCACTTGGGCACGTGCAGATAAAACATGTACCACGCCAGATATTGGCGGCACACCCCAAGAGAGAATGACTGAAATCAGCAACTATATTCTTGTTTGTCTGAATACCGTGGAAAACGCGCGCAGGCATTTTTACGCGCACTACGACGCCTACCTGAAGAAATGGTATCCCGGCTATTATCGGGCGCTGCACCAATCTCCCGGGGGAGGGGGTTATAAAGATAGGGAACCTCTGATTTATTACGGTCATGGAAAAACGCGCATCGAAAAATCAATGAGTTACGATACTCGTGGCGACAAATACACGAATAAATCAGAGCTTCCATAGCTTTACACCGTTCTTCCTATCGGACCCACTTCAGTACAAGCCATTCCGTGTTGAGCGCGTGATTGCAGAGGGTGCAACACTTTTCTCTGCAGGGTTTGCATGGCAGAACCTCTGGCGGCAGAGAATGATCGGAAAATCGGTTCTATGTTATTGCGTGGAGTAACCAAGGGCGGTTCATAAGCCGTTCAAGTCCAATTGTTCCGCATTGGTCTTGGCATAGCCCCGCGGGCGGATCGCTACGGTGTTGGTGATGCGCGTGCAGAGGCTGCCGTCGGTCAGGTAGAAACCATATTCAAAGGTAGGCGTGGCGCGGCCGTTGGATTTCAATTCCGCGCTGATGGCGGCTTCCTGTTCCGGCCGCATCTCGAAGCGCAGTTCCAGATCGGTGTTACCGGTCCTCTGGAAATCAATGCTCATGGCGCGGGTCCACACCGAATAACCGGGGAACACCCGCGCGCAGCACAGTGCGGCGATGGGGTCGGCCAGCGCCGCCTGCCAGCCGCCGAACATGTCACCGGAGAGGTTGCGCGAAAAGGCGGTAAGCGGCAGGCGCAGTCGCACGTGGCGCCAGTTGTCGCGCGCTTCCAGCACCTTGACGCGCATCATAAAAAATGGCGGATAAAACTCCAGCCGCCGGGTTTCGGGCAGGAATTTCAGATTGGCAATGAAACGCAGCAGGCCCATAATCCTTCCCATGCCGGGGGCGCCGTGGATATTTTAGCGGCAATCACCCCTTGTCGGTCACCAAGGAATCATGCATGCGCAACCTGCAAGACTGGCTCGATGAATACGGCGAGAGTCACCGCCATCCGGTGAACAAAACCCTGCACTGGATCTGCGTGCCGCTCATCATGATTTCGCTGCTCGGGCTGCTGTGGTCCATGCCGGTTCCCGTGGCATGGGCCGCGCGTTCTCCCTTACTCAACTGGGCAGTGCTGTTCCTGGTGCTGGCGCTGGTGTATTACTACGCATTAACCTGGCGGCTGGCGCTCGGCATGACCGGAGTCACCATCGCAATGATCGCCATCGTGTATGCCGCCAGCCGCCTGCCCATGCCGTTGTGGCAGTTATCCGTGATGGTGTTCGTCCTGGCCTGGATCGGCCAGTTCATCGGCCACAAGATTGAGGGCAAGAAACCGTCCTTTTTCAAGGATCTCCAGTTTCTGCTGATCGGTCCCTTGTGGCTGCTGGCGTTTGCATACCGCCGCGCCGGCTTTGCCTACTGACTTTTCAACGCAACTTCCTTGACTGCTTCCGCCACAGCTGCGTGCACCGATTTGTCCAGCACATGCGGCAGCAGTTCATCCGGTGGTGCCAGTTGCGAGAGCTTGCCGGCGGCGGCGAGATACATTTCATCGGTAAAGTGTTTGGCACGGGCGTCCAGCGCGCCGCGGAACAGCGCGGGAAAGCCCAGGGCGTTGTTCACGCTGCGGCCGTCGGTCGCAAAGGCTGCACCGTGTTCCAGTGCGATACGCGGTTCGATCTCGGCTTCCGGATTCGACAACGCGAATACCAGTTGTCCCTTGTGCACCATTTCGGGCCGGATGAGACCCTTGACGCCAGTAGTGGCGATGATGATATCCGCCTGCCGCATGATTTCCGCCAGAGTGGCGCGCCGGCCGCCCATGCGCTCAAATCGTACCAGCGCCTCCGCGCGGAGATCCGTGCCCAGCACCTGCTGCACGCCGTAGCGCAGCAACAGACTGGCGATACCGATGCCGGCCGCGCCGAGGCCGATCTGCCCGATAACCGAACTTTGCAGATCCCGCTGCACACGCCTGCTGGCGGTAAGCAGCGCAGCGAGCGTCACCACCGCGGTGCCATGCTGGTCGTCCTGCATCACCGGTTTGCCGAGCGCCTTGGCAAGCGTCGCCTCGATCTCGAAGCAGCCCGGGGCGGCGATGTCCTCAAGATGGATGGCGCCGAAAGAAGATTCAATGGCGAGCACCGCATCAATGACCTTTTTCGGATCCGTTTCGTTGAGCAAAATCGGCACACCGGAGATGCCGACGAATTTGGAATAAATCATGGCCTTGCCTTCCATCACCGGCAGACCCGGAATGGCACCGATATGGCCGAGGCCGAGCACCGCCGTGCCGTTGGTGATGATGCCCACGGTGTTGCCCAGGTTGGTGTACTCCCACACCTTGTCCGGTTCCTTGCGGATGGCAAGACACACGCGCGCCACACCGGGCGTGTACACATCGCGTAACTGCTGCAGGGAATCCAGCGGCACCTTGGAAACGGTTTCGATTTTGCCGCCGCGGTGGCGATCGAACACCCGGTCGGAACGGCCCAGCAGTTTCCCGTAAGGCAACTGCGCAAGACGCTCGTAGAGCTGTTTGCCCGCCGTCTCGTCCATTTCCACGGTGATTTCCCACACGCTGCGGTCCTGGGTGCGACGCACCAGCGTGATGTGGTCAATCATGACGCCGCATTCCCCGATAATGGTGAGGATGCGGCCCAGATTACCGGGCCGGTGCTGGGATTCGATGACCAGGATTTCAGGGACTTGCATGGACGCTGCTTTACGCCAGGTTGAGTTGGCGGGTCATTCTATGCTGCGTCGCCGGTTAGCACAAAGTTCGCCGGCGCGATGATTACGAAAGGGTAAGCTGCTGTTAATCATAAACCGCTGACAGGGCGGGCGGCCTGCGCGTAGTGTGGATCCACACAGACAGCAGGAGAATCCAGGTCATGAGTAAACGCAACTTGGCATGCGCGATCATGGTGGCCGCCGGCTTGATGCTGGCCGCGCCGCTGCTCAGCGCGCAAACCTGGCGCGCAGCGGAGCTTGCCGCGCAGGCGAGTATCAGTCTGCAACAGGCGCGCGCTATCGCCCTCAAGGCGTTCCCGGGAAAAATCGTCAAGCAAGAGCTTGAGCACGAACAGGGCGGCAGCGGCCTGCGGTATTCCTTCGATATCCGTCACGGCAAGCTGGTGCATGAGGTGGGCGTGGATGCGAAGACCGGCAAGCTGCTGGAGAACTCCGACGACAGCAACAATTCCGATTGATTGCCCGCATCCGGAGGCGTGAAATGCATCGGGCCCGCAACCGCGGGCCCGATGTGCTCCGGGAATACCGCAGGCATTGCGATCAGCCGCGCACACGGCGCAGGCGCGGTTTGCCCGGCTTGAAGGTCTTCACCTTGCCCCCCAGAGAGAGCGCGAGTCCGTCACTGAACGCCTGCATGGCGTGCTCCGGTTCGCCCAGAGACTTGAGCAGCTTGCCCAGTTCCTCATAGGCTTCGGGGCGGCCGCCCAGCACGATGCTGGATTCCAGATAACTGCGCGCCTTGCCCCAGAGCTTCGCCACCACGCACAGCCGGCCGGCGGTAAGCAACAGCGCCGCGCTTTCGCCCTTTTCCGCCAGCCAATCCTCCACGCGCGCCAGTTGGCGGACGGGATCTTCGCCGCGCGCCAGACCGTAGAGCACCACCAGCTCCTCATCCCAATCGGATTTGAGCGTATCGCGGGCGATGCTTTCCGCGGCGCCGTAGTTGCCGATTTTGATCAATGCCTGCACATAGGCGCGTACCACATTGATGTCGTTGCGCAGGCGCCTCGGCATCTCGCTCCACAGGACGGTCGCCTGCACACCGGATTTTGCGTCCAGGCGTTCCAGCAGGGCGCACACCGCATGCGCTTCCAGACGATCGATTTCCGTGCGCGGCATGGCACGGAATTCCCGCAATTTGGGAATGAGCGCGCGCAGCGGCATCCAGTCGCCCAGCTTTTTGTAGAGGCGGGCCAGCAGCTTCAGGCCGTAGGCATGATTCGGATCCAGTTCCTGCAAGTGCCGCAGGGTGGCGAGTGCGTGCTCGTACTGGCGATGACCGATCTGCAGTTCCGCCTGGGTGAGCAGCACCGCCAGATGTGCCGCCGGAACCTGCTCGTAGGCGCGCCGCAGGTACGTGTCGCGGCGTTCATGGGCACCCTGCATCTGCGCGGCGCGCGCCGCGGCGATATAGGTAATGAGCGGCACCTTGCTGTCCGTCGCATGGCGCATGAGGTTATGTTCGCTGTCAGCCCAACGGCCTTCGGCAAGATCAATGAGGCCGCGGATGGAGGCACGGCGTGCACGCAGCTCGCGGCGCCGTTCCAGCGCCTCGCGCATGCGTCGCGGGAAGGTCCAGAGTCTGACGATCAGCGTGGTCAGCAGGTAGAGGCCGAAAAACACGAATAGCACCAGCACTACCAGCGTGCCCAGAGACATCTCCACACTGGTGTCGTGCCAGGCGAGCAGCACGTAGCCATTATCCAGGTGCAGCGCGGCGGCGACGATGACGGCAGCGAGCAGTGTCAGCAGCAGGAAGAAGGCGTATTTCATGGCGCCTTGTTCCGCGCCGATTCCAGCCGCCGCAACAACGTGAGCGATGCGGAAATGTCCGGCAGCGGCGGATTGATTTGCTGCTGTTGCATCTGCGCAAGCTCGGTTACCGCTGCTTGCACACCGCCATTTTGGGTGTTGAAGTACTTCTGCAGCCACTCACGCACCATGCGCACGCTGTCCTGGAAGCCGGCACTGTCGCGCTCCAGCAAAGCCGCGCGGGCGGCGTCGAGGCGCAGTTGCAAATTCTGGCGCAGGAAATATTCCTGCCGCGGCGACAGCAGCGGTTCGATGGGCGCCTTCAGGTGGTGCACCGTGAAGATATCCTTGACCAGCCGCTCCACACCGGCCTTGAATCTGCCCCACAGCGTCGGCGGCTCGCGGCTGGCGATGGCGGCCGGTTGGCCGGACAGATAGCGATCCGGCGCCACGCGTTTCAGGGGCAGCGTGTCCACCGACTCGCTGAGGCTCGCCAAGGTCAGGGCCATGCCTTGCACGTCCACCTGGGGCACGGCGTGCAGTGCGGTTTCTTCACGCGCGATTTCCTGGCGTACCGGGATAAGGCGCGGATCGCTCAGCAGCCGCAGCCGCGCGTCGGCGTTTTCCAGCGCCTTGAGCGCCATGCCCGGGTTGGCATAAAGCTGTACCTGCTCATTGGCGGCCATGAGCAGCGAGGCGGCCTCGGCCTTGATCCAGGCGTCGCGACCCTCCTCGGAACGGCGCCGCAAGTCGGTGAGAGCAGCATCCATGCCGTCCAGCCGCTCGCTGAAGCTCTTGAGCGTCTGCCGGGTAGTACTCACGTCGGCATTCAGTTCGCTCCGCGGTGCGACGGAGCGCGTGAGTGCAGCCAGCCGCTGGTTCATGGCCTGCAAGCCGGCATGGAGTTCGATCGTTTGTGCTGTTTGTACCCTGCTGAAATTGACCCAGCCGATGACGACGAGGATCAACGCCGCAATGGCAATCACCAAAGCCAGCCAGCTCTGCCACGGTGCATGCAGAGCGGGCGGGGCGGGCGTGACTTTAACCAGGCTTTTCCCGCCGGTGTCACCGGCATGCGATTCATGCGCTGCGTTCATGTTCTCTCCTGTTCTTGCGCTGTTCGCGTCCCTGGCGGGTCCACCATTGCACCAGGGCGCGCACCAGTGTGGCATCGCCCGCATCGGCGGCGACCACGGGCCGGCGGCGTATGCCCAGCGCCGCAGCCAACCTAATGATACGCGGGCTGGACACCAACAGCTGTGCCGCACGCAGATACGGCGTGAGTGCCGGGCTCAGCATACGATCCAGATTGAGCAGCGCCTCGCGGCTGGTGATGGCGATGACGTCCACTCCGGCCTGCCGGAACCAGTGGGTGAGTTCACTGTGGTCCAGACGCGGCACGGTGCGGCGATAGACCTCGGCGTAATCCACGTCCGCACCGCGCTCCTCCAGTGTTTCCGCCAGCAATTCGCGACCACCCTGACCGCGGAAGATGAGGATGCGTTTCCGGTCCACGGCACTGAGGGCCTTGAGCTTCAGCAGCGACTCGCTGTTGGCGCCGTCGCGCGGCAGCATGTCCGGTTTGCGGCCGTGAGCGGCGAGTGCGCGCGCCGTTCCCGGGCCGATGGCGGCTACCCTGAGCTTCGGCGGCAGCGCGCTGAAATCCAGGAACTCCGCTGCATATTCCACCGCATTGGGGCTGATGAAGATGGCGTAGTGGTAGCTGCCGAGTTTTCCGAGGCAGGTGTCGAGCTCCGCCGAGCGCGCCGCCGGCAGGATTTCGATGGTGGGGAAATGCAGCACCCTCGCTCCCTTGCTTTCCAGTCTCGCCTTGAGCGTTTCGCCCTGATGCATCGGGCGGGTGATGACAATACCCACATCCTTCAATGGTTGTGGTGCAGCCATATTCAGTGTCCCCTCACTTGGCGCAGTACCTCGGCGGCGCCTTTCGCCAGCATGTCCTGCGCCAAGCGGCGGCCCAGGGCTTCGGCTTCCGCCACCGCCCCGGTGATTTCGCCTTCCAGCAGACGGCTGCCATCGGGTAACCCCACGCGGCCGCGCAATCGCAGTGCCTCGCCCTGCAGTTCAGCGTACCCCGCCACCGGCAGGTTGCAGCTGCCGGACAGGCCGCGGTTCAGGGCGCGTTCCGCCAGCGTGCGTTGCCAGGTAGGGGCATGGTTGAGTTTTGCGAGCAGGTTGCGCGTCTCCTCAGCGTCGCGGCGGCACTCGATACCGATGGTGCCCTGAGCAATGGCCGGCAGGCTTATGTGCATATCCAGCACAGCGGTGATTTTGTGCGCAAGCGCGAGCCGCTTCAATCCCGCAACCGCCAGAATCACGGCGTCATACTCGCCCTGCTCCAGTTTCCTGAGGCGGGTGTCCACATTGCCACGCAGCGGCAGGAGCTTCAGGTCCGGACGCCGGTGCAGCAACTGGCTCTGGCGGCGCAGACTGGAGCTGCCGACGCGCGCGCCGGGGGGCAGCGCCGCGAAGGCCGGCCAGCGTGGGGAGACGAAGGCGTCCCGCGGGTCTTCCCGTTGCAGCACCGCGGCGATGACGAAGTCTTCCGGCATCTCCACCGGCACGTCCTTCATGGAGTGCACGGCAAGGTCCGCGCGGCCTTCAGCCAGCGCCACTTCCAGTTCCTTCACAAACAGACCCTTGCCGCCGATGAGGGCGAGGGAGTCCTGCAGGTTGCGATCGCCCTGGGTGGTGAGCGCCACCAGTTCCACGGGCCGTTGCGGTGCCAGTGCCCGCAGGCAGGCGGCTACGTGCTCTGCCTGCCAGAGGGCCAGCGCGCTCCGGCGCGTGGCGATGCGAAGGGGCTCGGGATTCATCGGTGGCCGGCGACCAAAAGGACGCTCATCGTAGCAGGAAGAGGCCGGGGCTTTAACGGCCGGCGCGCAGCCGTTCACGCACTTCCGCCACCAGGCGCCGGCTCACCTCCACCGGCTCGGCACGGCTGCGCAGGCACACGCAGAAATGACCCTCGTCCACTTTCTTCAGGCTCTCCACCCAGGCGAGCGCCACCAGCGCATTGCGATGCACGCGCAGGAAGCGCTCGGCGAATTCCACTTCCAGGTCTTTGAGGGACTCGTCAATGAGCAGCTCGCCCTGGCTGTGGCACACGCTCACATATTTTTGATCGGCGATGAAGCACTGGATATTTTCCACTGCGATCACATGCAGCTTATCGCGCAGTCGCGCGCAGATGTGCCGCCTCGCCGTGTGCAGCGATTGCGTGGCAAGACGGTTAAGCTGCACGCGATTGAGCCGTCCGGCGTTGGCCAGTGCCGCGGCGAGCCGTTCGTGACGCACGGGCTTCAGCAGGTAGGCGATGGCGCGGGCATCAAAAGCTTCCACCGCGAATTCCTCGTAGGCAGTGGTGAAAATCACCGCCGGCGGGTTGTCGAGAGCGGCGAGATGGCGTGCGGTTTCAAGGCCGTCCATTACCGGCATGCGGATATCCAGCAGCAATACATCCGGCTGTCTGGTTTCCCACATCTCCAATGCTTCACGCCCGTTGCTGGCCTCGCCCACCATTTCGCAGCCGGCAATGCCGGCCAGCAGACCCCTGAGGCGCACCCGTGCCGGCAATTCATCGTCCACCACCAGGACTTTCATGGCGTACGGGTCTCATAAGGCAGGTGCAGGCGCACGCGATAGCGTCCCTCCGCCGTGTCCACTTCGAGCCCGGCCCGATTCGGCCAGGCGAGCACCAGCCGCTGACGCACATTGTCCAGCGCCATCTGGTTGCCGCGGCGTCGCAGCGCATTTTCCGGCGGCAGCGGGTTGCTGATCTCGATGCTGAGCATGTTGCCGTCGCGTGTGCCGTGCACTTCCACCGTGCCTCCCCGCGGCTGGGTCTCGATGCCGTGATAGATGGCATTTTCCAGCAACGGTTGCAGCACGAGTTGCGGCAGGTGCGCATCCTCGGGCAGTGCGTCTGTCTGCCAGTTTATCCTGAGACGGTCACCCAGACGCAGTTCCTCGATGCGCTGGTACTGATGCGCGATGGCCATCTCTTCGGCAAGCGTCACGGTGGGATTATTCTGCGTGAGGCTGGCGCGGAACAGATCGGCGAGATCCTCGATGGTGCGTTCCGCCAGATCCGGCTTGCTGTGAATCAATGCGGCAATGGTATTCATGCTGTTGAAAAGGAAATGCGGGCGGATACGTGCCTGCAGCGCTTCAATGCGTGCACGCGCCTCACGCTGCACGTTGCGTTTCCACTGATGTTGCACGTAAAAATAGCGCAGTACGAGTATGCTCACGATGGCACACACGATGAGATTGCGCAGCACGAATCCGCCGTGGCTCGCCGGCAGGAACTCCTCACCGATACCGGTATAGGCGGCGAGTTCATAGGCGATCTCGCTGAGTACGCCGGTGGTGAGGAGCAGCAGCATATAGCTGGCAACGGCGGCCCGGCGCAGCGGCATGCGCGCCAGGGGTTTGCGCGCAACACACAGAACGGCGGCGCTGGTAAGTCCGATCCACTGCAGCAACAGCGACACGCGCGCGAGATCCAGCCACAACGGCATACCGTCTCCGGGCAGGTGTCGTGCGATGGTGAACACGAAGGCGGTGAGCTCGGCGATGAGTATCACCACCAGCACCACCGGGGCGGAACAAAAGTCCGGCAGGAAAAATTCCCCTGGGGCGGGACTGGCATCGCGAGGTTCGGCCATGTGTATCAGTGTCGGCGGTTCAAGCCTGGTCGGCAAGCATGCCGCAGGCTTGGCGTCCTCAGGCCGAGGGGGTGAACAGCGCGTGTTTCAGGCGAAACAGGGAGGAGATGTCCTCGTCGCCGTGGCCGCCTTCCAGGAGGCGTTGGTAGTGCAGCAGCGTCATCTCCACCACCGGCAGGCGCACGCCCCGGACGCCGGCCATGCGCTGGCAGATCTCCAGATCCTTCTTGTGCAACGCCACCTTGAAGCCCAGCGGATACTGGCCGCGCACCATGCTGGGGCCGCGGTGGCTCAGGAACCAGGAAGCCGCCGCGCCGCTGCCTACCACTTCGATGACCCGGTCCAGCGGCAGGCTCTGGGCTTCGGCGAAGGCCAGGGCTTCGGTGACCGCCTGGGCGATGCCGGCCACGGCGATCTGGTTCACTGCCTTGGTGGCTTGCCCCGCGCCCACCGGCCCCAGGAGCACGCTGCGTTTGCCGAGGGCGTTCAATGCCGGTTGGGCGCGCTCGAAAACTTTTTCCTCGCCGCCGCACATGATGGCGAGCGTTCCGTTTTTCGCGCCTTCGGTTCCGCCGGATACCGGGCAATCGAGGAAAGCAATAGCGTGTTGCGCCAGATGCCCCGCGGCTTTGCGTGCGGTATCGGCACTGACGGTGGAGCAGTCCATCACCAGAGTGCCCGGATGGAGACAGCCGGCCAGCGTGTCGGTGATTGCCAGCACGTCCTGGTCGGCGGACACACACAGGACGAAGGTGTCGCATTGTGCGGCCATATCGGGAATAGCGCATGCCGCAACACAGCCGGTTTCTCCTGCCAGTGCTTCGGCTTTGGAGTGGGTGCGGTTATACACCGCCGTAAGCAGTCTCGCCTTGCGCAGATTGAGCGCCATGGGATAACCCATGGCGCCGAGACCGATGAAACCGACTTTCATGATGCTGTCCTGGTGATTTTGATGCCCGGTGCTATAGTTAGATCGCGGCCCAGCTTGGCGAGAGATGTTATCAAATGAAGCGAACTCAAGTTTTCTTGGAACTGGGAAAGAGCGTGGTGGTTGTCACCCTGGGATTTCTGTACTTTGAAACAATCATTTATCTGACAGGTTTTGTGGCTGCACATGCTGCTTATCCAACTTGGGAGCACGATGTGCTTATGCGTCGTGCTTTTGGCGAATTCACGGTTCTGGCTCTCAGCCACGATTTCTTGCGATACATCGCCCCGGCGCTGATAGCAGCTTATCTTACCAGCCTATTCAGACCCGCCCGCTGGCTTATTTATAGCCTGCTGTTAATCGGCCCCGGTTTGGTTTACTTGATAATAATATCTTGGCTGTATCCCATGCCAGCGGGTATGAGTTTGTTGGATGAGCCCAAGTGGGAAATTATTTATCGGATCTTGAATTCGGTGATTCTGTATGGGTTACCGTCCGCCGCATTATGGGCATTTTCTAAAACAGGCAGGAGTCGCTTCCATAAGCCGCAGTTGCACGTCAAGCAGAAAATTGCTGATCCGAAAAATTACTTTTCCAGATAAGTGTAGCCCTTCAGGCCTTCTTCCAGTTCTTTGAGATACTGCGCACGCTGATAGGGATCCAGCGTGGTGGCGGCGTCAATCTTGCCGTGATAGCGCGTCACCAGATCGCTGGGTTCAAAATGCACGTAGCGCAATACGACTTCCGCGGTATCGCCCTGCTCCGATTTCACCAGTTTGTAACCGTTCGCCGCATCCAGCTCCACGTTCACCGAGTCGGTGTCGCCGAATAGATTGTGCATGTCGCCGAGGATTTCCTGGTAGGCGCCCACCATGAAAAAGCCCAGGTAATAGGGCTCGCCGTTGCGCATGGGATGCACCGGCATGGTGGCTTCCAGTTCCTCCTCGTCCACGTACTGATCGATGCGGCCGTCGGAATCGCAGGTCAGGTCCTGCAGTACCGCGCGGCGTGTGAGCGGTTCGCCCAGACGATGCACAGGCATGATGGGGAACACCTGGTCAATGGCCCATACATCCGGTACCGACTGAAACACACTCATGTTGCAGAAGAACTTGTCGGCGAGCTTCTCGTCAATCTCGAAGATGGCCTCGCTGTGGGCGCGGGTGGTGGGTTTCAAGCCGTCGCGTACCTTGCGGCAGATGGCATGGTAGATCTGCTCGGCGCGCGCACGCTGCTCCAGAGTGAGCACCCCGTGGATGTACATGGTCTGCGCTTCGCCGTACCAGTAGAGCGCATCCTGGTACACTTCCAGCAGCGAGCGGTTGTCGGTGTTTTCGTAGTCTTCCCACAAGTCGGCGAGGATTTGCGGATCTTCCGCAGCGGGAGGCGTGAGCGGCTTACCGGGAATGGATTCCAGATCCACCACTTCCGTCACCAGCACCGCGTGGTGCGCGGTGATGGCGCGGCCGGATTCGGTGATGATGCTCGGATGCGGCAGTTCGTATTCCTCACAGATCTCCCACAGGGAGCGCACGATGGTATTGGCGTATTGCTCCATGCTGTAGTTCATGGAGCAGGAACTGCGTGAGCGCGTGCCTTCGTAATCCACACCCAAGCCGCCGCCCACGTCCATGATGCGCACGCCGACCCCCAGTTCCGCCAGTTCCGCAAAGCAACGGCCCGCCTCCAGCATGCCGCGCTGCACATCGCGGATGTTGGCGATCTGCGAGCCCAGGTGGAAATGCAGCAGTTGCAGGCAGTTGAGCATGCCGGCGCCGCGCAGCCGGTCTACGGCCTCGAGTATCTGCACCGCCGACAGGCCGAATTTGGATTTCTCGCCGCCGGTATGCTCCCACTTGCCGCGGCCGGTGCTGGTGAGGCGCACGCGCACGCCGAGGGCGGGCTTCACACCCATCTCCGCCGCTTCCCTGAGCAGCAGATCCAGCTCCGAGAGCTTCTCGATGACGATATACACCTTGTGGCCCAGTTGTTGGCCGATGAGGGCGAGACGCAGGTATTCCCGGTCCTTGTAACCGTTGCACACGATGCTGGCGCCAGCCGGCGCCAGCGCCAGCACCGCCAGAAGCTCCGGCTTGCTGCCCGCCTCCAGCCCCACGCGCCCCTCGCCGTGCCTGAGGATATCCTCCACCACCGCGCGCTGCTGGTTCACCTTGATGGGGTACACCGCGGTATAGCCGGCCTTGTACTCGTGGTACTGCATGGCCGCGGCGAAGGCGCCGCACAGGCGATCCACCCGGTCGCGCAGAATATCGCCGAAGCGGAACAGTACCGGCAGGTTGAGGCCGGACTTGCTCACCTCGGTGGCCAGGCGGTACAGGTCCACGCAGCCGTCCTCGCGGCGGCGGGTGGGGAACACCACCAGGTGGCCGGCGTCGCTGATATCGAAATAACCGTCGCCCCAGCGCAGCACATTGAAGATCTCGCGGGCGTCCTCGATGGGATTCTGGCTCATGGCGGGGCTCCGCGGCGGTGGGAAAAACGGCGCAAGAGTACGGCAACGCGGCGCGCGTGGAAAGTACTTTTTCATGACGGGCTATAATCGCCGTCCCGCGCATCCACGGAGCCGACCATGACTCTCGACGCCAGTTGGTTCACCGAGATCGCGCCCGGTGAGGGCATCGCCCTGTCGCTCAGGGGCGCGCGCAAGCTGCACGCCGAACAGACGCCCTTCCAGACCATCGAAATCTACGAAACCGAAACCTTCGGCACGCTCATGGTCATTGACGGCTGCGTGATGCTCACAGACCGGGACAATTTCGTGTACCACGAAATGCTGGTTCACCCGGCGCTGTTCAGCCATGCGGCGCCGCGCGATGTACTCATCGTCGGCGGCGGCGATTGCGGCACACTGCGGGAGGTCCTGAGGCACCCGGAGGTGGCATCAGTCGTACAGGCGGAGATGGATGAGCGTGTCACACGTCTCGCCGAGCAGTATTTCCCCGAGCTGTGCGCCGCCAATGCCGATGCGCGCGCGCGGTTTTACTTCGGCGATGGCATCCAGTGGGTCAAGGCCGCACCGGCGGCAAGTCTGGATGTGATCCTCATAGACAGCACCGATCCGGTGGGGGCGGCAGAAGGGTTGTTCGCGGCACCGTTCTACGCGGAATGCCTACGCGCGCTGCGGACGGACGGACTCATGGCGCAGCAGAGCGAATCACCGCTGTTGCATGCGCAACTCATCAGGAACATGCACACGGAATTCAGGCAGGTGGGCTTCAGCGATGTGAAAACTCTCACTTTCCCGCAGGTTACCTATCCTTCCGGCTGGTGGTCGGCGACCCTCGCCCGCAAGCAGGGGGAGATCGCGGGGTTCCGCAGGCTGGATGCGGAAAACCGGCTTTTCCCCACGCGCTATTACAACGCAGCAATACATGCGGCGGCTTTCGCACTGCCGACGTTTCTGCGGGACGCGCTGTTCCGCTAGCCCTTGCAGATCCGCCGGGCTGTTTCCTCGGCACGCTGCCGGGCCCTGATCAGCGCGGTGTTATAAGGGTAATAACCCATGGCATTGGCGGTAACTTGCGGGAGTACCGCATGCGCCGCCAAATAACGCCGTAACCGCGTACGCGCGGCAGCGCAGCGTTGTTGCTTGCGCGCCTGTTTTTCCGCCTGCTTCTCCGCTTTTGCCGCCTGCCGCCGGTGCGTCTTGCGGTAGGCCTTGGCGAATTTCTCCAGGCCATGCACCTGCCGCAGCATCGCCGCATCCGGCGGCGGAACATTGACGTGTATGGCTTTTACCCGGCCGCGGGCGCCGGGGGGCGGCGTCTGGGAATAGTGCACCTGGCCGTTCCTGTCCACCCAGCGATACACCGTATCCGCCTGCGCGGCGCCGAGCGCCAGTGCGGCACTCATCAGCACCGCAGTGAGCAGCAGTATCCCGCTATTCATGGCCGAGCGAAGCCTGTGTACACGCAGGTGATGGTGAGCCGATGTTGAGCGGAAAAGCGTGTGCGCTAGGTCCCGCCGCAGACCTTGTTGACCTGTTGCTGGGCCTGTTCACGGAATTTCACCAGATTGTCGCCGGTGTAGTAGGTGGTCGTACCGTTCTTGGGGTGGGTGATGACACGGTGAGCCTCCATATATATCTGCAACTGCTTGCGCGCGGCGGCGCAGGCCTGCTGCTGCCGGGCCTGCTTTTGCGCTTCCTGCCGGGCTTGAGCAGCCGCTTTCTGCCGCACCGCATCGGCGGCGTTCACCGCTTTCACCAGATTCTGCTGCTGCCGCAGCGAGGTCGGATCCGGCGGTGGTGGTTCGACGTCCATCACCCGGGCCCGGGTGGCGTCATTGGGGGGCGGTGTCTGGGAATAATGCACGTGACCTTGTGCATCCACCCAGCGGTATACGCTATCGGCATGCGCAAAGCCGAAAAACACCAACAGCAACAGCATGCTCGCATCCAGCAGCCGCTTTTTGCGCTGCGGCGAAAATTTCCGGTTCATGGCTGCGTCCCTTGCAGCGCGCATGCCCGGGTGACGGCGCTCCTGGCCTGGGTGATGGCTTTGTCCTGCTGGTCTTTGGGGAGTTTCTGCTTCTGTCCGTCTTTGCCTAGGGTATAGAGATACGAGGCACCCAGATATCTGCCAAGGGTTTCTTTGGCGGATTTGCAGGCAGGTGAATCATCCGGTGAGACTTGCGTCAGCGCCTGGTCAGGCGAACTCGTCGAGGCAGCCGATGGGGCGGTGCCGGCGGCAGGTGCCGGGTTTGCGGCGCGGTTCATGATATTCAACTGTTGGGCGTCGGCACTCCGGGGCACGGTGCTGTAATGCACATGACCGTCCTTACCCACCCACTTGTAGATGGGGGTGTCCGCCAGTGCCGTGCTCATGATCAGTGCGGCCAACAGCATGACGATGATGCGCAGGTTCATGGTTACCTCCTTACACCCTTAGCAGGGATGCGCGGGCCGGGCTTCCTGCAAAGCAGGAGCGACGGGGAGGCGCGCCGGACTCGCGATGCTGAAGCAGGGCAAGAAAGCCCTGTTGCAGCATTTTGTCAGAGTGCCTGGGCATCCGTCTCACCAGTACGAATGCGCACCGCCTGCTCAAGCTCATAGACGAAAATCTTGCCGTCGCCGATTTTGCCGGTTTTGGCGGCATGGGCGATGGCCTCGATCACCCGGTCCAGAAGGTCATCCGGCACTGCCAACTCGATCTTCACCTTGGGCAGGAAATCCACCACGTACTCGGCACCGCGGTAAAGCTCCGTATGCCCCTTCTGCCGGCCGAAACCCTTCACCTCCGTGACGGTGATGCCCTGTACGCCGATATCGGAGAGCGCTTCACGCACATCATCCAGTTTGAAGGGCTTGATGACGGCCGACACCATTTTCATAAGAACGCTGTCCTTTCAGGAAAAGGCCATCTTGGGCGACGGCCGGCGCCAGAGGCCGGCTCGCAGGCCGTCGAAATCCGCCCGTTCCGGGTGGTTTGCCATCAGTCTAGCACCGGTTGGGGCGGGGCCGGAGCGCATATATACTGGTGCCCCGGCTGACGTCTAGGCGGTGGCGGCAATGGCATTGGACCCGAAGATTCTCGATGAGCTGGCGAGGAAACTCGCCGACAGTGTGCCGGCGGGTTTGAAGGAGCTCAAGGCCGATGCGGAACGTAACTTCCGTGCCGTGCTGCAAAGCGTACTTGGCAAACTTGACTTGGTTACGCGCGAGGAGTTCGACGTGCAGTCGGCGGTGCTGGCCCATACCCGTGAACGGCTGGAAGAGCTGGCCGCGCGTCTCAAGGAGCTCGAGGCGGCCCTTGAAGGTCGCAACGGTTCCACAAAAAAATAACGCCGCCCATTTACCGCGGTATACCGCCACCAGGGAAGGAGGGAGCGGGACATGCTTGCCAGGATTTTCAGCCGCGCCCAGGCCGGAGTGGACGCACCGCCGGTCACCGTCGAAGCGCACCTGTCCAACGGACTGCCGGCTTTTGCCATCGTCGGACTTCCGGAAGCGGCGGTGCGCGAGAGCCGTGACCGGGTACGCAGCGCGTTGCTCAACTCACGTTTCGATTTCCCAAGCCGCCGGATCACCGTCAATCTGGCGCCGGCGGATCTCCCCAAGGAAGGCGGTCGTTTTGATCTGCCCATCGCCCTCGGCATTCTCGCGGCTTCGGGACAACTGTCGCCGGAAACTTGTCGCGACCTGGAATTTCTCGGCGAGCTGTCGCTCTCCGGCGAGCTCAAGCCGGTACGCGGCGCTTTGCCCGCTGCCCTCAAGACACGTTCCGCCGGCCGCGCGTTACTGCTGCCATGCGAGAATGCCGACGAAGCCGCGCTGGTGTCCGGTGTCACCATCCTCGGCGCGCGGCATCTTCTGGATGTATGCGCGCACCTTGCGGGCGCGCAGCGCCTTATGCCGCACATCTCTACACTTACGGATGCGGCGCCGCAGTACGATGACCTCGCCGATGTGCGCGGCCAACATCAGGCGAAGCGGGCGCTGGAAATCGCCGCCGCCGGCGGCCATTCGCTGTTGTTCATGGGTCCGCCCGGTACCGGCAAGAGCATGCTGGCATCGCGTCTGCCGGGGATTCTGCCGCCCATGAGCGAAGAGGAGGCGCTCGAAACCGCAGCGGTCGCGTCCATCAGCGAACAGGGGTTCCATGCCTGCCGCTGGCGGCAGCGGAATTTCCGCGCGCCGCATCACACCGCCTCCGGCATTGCATTGGTGGGCGGCGGCTCCTATCCGCGTCCAGGCGAAATTTCACTGGCGCACCACGGCGTGCTGTTTCTGGACGAGTTGCCGGAATTCAACCGGCATGTGCTGGAAGTGCTGCGCGAGCCGCTGGAAACCGGGCAGATCGTGGTATCGCGGGCCGCGCGTCAGGCGGAATTCCCCGCGCGCTTCCAGTTGATCGCCGCCATGAACCCCTGCCCCTGCGGTTACCTTGGCGATGCCTCGGGCCGCTGCCGCTGCACGCTGGAACAGGTGCAGCGCTACCGTGCCCGTATTTCCGGGCCGCTGCTGGATCGCATTGATCTGCACGTGGAGGTGCCGCGCCCGCCGCGTGAAGTGCTGCGCCCCGACAGTCCGCCGGACGGCGAGCCGAGTGCGGTGATCGCGGCGCGCGTGGCGGCGGCGCGCAGCCTGCAGCTCGTCCGCAGCGGCAAACCCAATGCACGCCTCACCACGCGTGAGGTGAACTCGCACTGCAGTCCCGGAACCGCGGGCCAACAATTACTGGAACGCGCCATGGAGCGGCTAGGCCTGTCGGCGCGCGGCTACCATCGCGTGCTCAAGGTGGCACGCACCATCGCCGACCTCACCGGCAGTGACACGCTTCTCACCGCACACATTGCCGAGGCCATCGGCTACCGCGTGCTGGACCGGCAGCAACCCGCCGCGTAACGGCGTGCACAGAATCTGCGCAAACACAAGACTGGTCCGCACCGGCGTCGCCGCTACAATGCCGGCATGTCGTCTCAACGGTACCCTGCGCTCCACTCCCTTAATCCGCAGCAGCGCGCCGCCGTCACTCATATGGATAGCCCGTTGCTGGTGCTGGCCGGTGCCGGCAGCGGCAAAACGCGGGTTATCAGCCGGAAGATCGCCTATCTCATAAATAATCGCGGCTTTGCACCGCAGCATATCGCCGCGCTGACTTTCACCAACAAGGCGGCACGGGAGATGAAAATGCGCGTGACCGCGCTGCTGGATGCGGATGCCAGCCGCGCACTCACGGTGTCCACCTTTCACACCCTCGGACTGCGGATTCTGCGGCATGAGCATGGGCGCATTGCCTACCGACGTAATTTTACCTTGTTCGATGCCGAAGACAGCCTCACGCTGCTGCGGGAATTGCTCAAGACAGACAGTGCGGCGCGCACCGAGGTGCTGGAACGGACTCGGTGGCAGATTTGCGCGTGGAAAAGCGCTCTCAAGGACTGCGCACAGGCACTGGCGGAGGCAGAAAATACCCAAGCGCAGCGCTGTGCCCATCTGTATGCCGAGTACGAACGCCATCTCAAAGCGTACAACGCCATGGATTTCGACGATCTTATCCTGCGGCCGGTACGGCTCCTGGAGCAG
Organism: Natronospirales bacterium; assembly: GCA_021792635.1. Lineage (GTDB taxonomy): Bacteria > Pseudomonadota > Gammaproteobacteria > Natronospirales > REEB76 > REEB76. Next base: position 18,948 of record JAJYUH010000022.1, read on the forward strand.
CACGCAGATGTGCGCCAAGCGTGGCAGAGCCGGCTGCGCTACCTTTTGGTGGACGAGTACCAGGACACCAATGCCGCCCAGAACCGGCTGCTGAAACTGTTGGCCGGGCCGCCTACCGCCTCCCCCATCGGGGATTGCCAAGGGTTATTCACGGTGGTGGGGGACGATGACCAATCCATCTACTCCTGGCGCGGCGCGCAGCCGGGCAATCTCAAACTGCTCCAGCAGGAATACCCGCGGCTGCAAGTCATCAAGCTGGAGCAGAACTACCGCTCCACGCGCCGTATTCTGCGCGTCGCCAACGCCCTCATCGGCCACAACCCGCATGCGTTCGAGAAGCGGCTGTGGAGCGACCTGGCCGAAGGCCAGCCGGTCCGCGTGATGGCCTGTGACACCGCACCACACGAGGCAGAGCGTGTGGTGGGCGCACTGATCCAGCATCGTCTGGAACACAAGCGGCATTACCGGGATTACGCGATTCTTTACCGCAGTAATCATCAGTCACGCCTGTTCGAGCGCGCGCTGCGCGAACAACGCATTGCCTACCATCTTTCCGGCGGCACTTCGTTCTTCGAGCGCGTCGAAGTACGCGATCTGGTGGCATACCTGCGCCTGCTGGTGAATGCCGACGATGACAGCGCCTTTCTGCGGGCGGTGAACGTGCCGCGGCGCGAGATCGGCGCTGCCACCCTGGAAAAACTCGGCGCCTATGCCGGTGCGCACGGTATCAGTCTGTTTTCCGCCTGTTTCGAACCGGGCCTGGGTGAACATCTGCCGACACACGGCGCAGATCGTGTCCGGGAATTCGCTGCTTGGCTGTCGCGCCTGACCGAACATGCCGAGAACCAGGCAGCGGGCGACAGCGTGCGTGAGCTTCTCAGCGATATCCATTATGCGGAATGGTTGCGGGACAATGCCCGCGATCCAAAGACGGCGGAGCGGAAACTTGAGAATGTGGAAGAGTTCGTAAACTGGCTGTCGCGGCCCGCAGCGGAAGCCGGTGAGGGGGGCGGTCTCGCCGATACGCTCGCGCGGTTGTCTCTCATGGACATGCTGGATCGCACGGAGAAAGAGGACGCCGGCGATGCGGTGCACCTGATGACGCTGCATGCCGCCAAGGGGCTGGAGTTCCCGCATGTGTTTCTGGTGGGCATGGAAGAAGAACTGCTGCCGCACAGGAACAGCCTGGAGGGCGACAACCTCGAGGAGGAACGGCGCCTGACTTATGTGGGCATCACTCGCGCACAACAGACACTAACACTGAGTTATGCCGACAAGCGCCGCAAATACAGTGAGGAAAAACCCTGCGAACCCAGCCGCTTCCTCGCGGAGCTTCCCGCAGCGGACCTGCAGTTCGAGGACGGCTGCCAGCCGGCGAGCGCGGACCAACGTCAGCAACATGGGCGTCTTTATCTGGACCATATCCGCAGCCTGCTGGGGCGATCCTGAAAAATCCGTTTCAACATCTGAAAAAAGCCGTCTTCAAGACGGCTTTTTTGCATCCAGCACCGGGTGGCCGGGCTATTTGTGCAACAGTCTCGCACCGCCGCTCTGGCTGATCATGTATTCCAGCGCCTGGATGACCTCGGCGTCGCTGAGGGCGGGATTGCCGCCATGTGCAGGCATCATCTTGTAGCCATGCAGGGCGTGGTCCTCCAATACCGCGAGGCCCTTTGCCAGATGCGGCGCCCATTCAGTCCGGTTACCGATTTTTGGTGCGCCCAATGCGCCACTGGCATGGCACGCGGAGCAGGTGCCCTCCCAGATCTGCTTGCCGGTCCGTGCAACCGGATTCCCCGCGGATGCGGCAACCGGCGTCGCCGTGGCCATCTGAGTGGCGCTGTTGCCGGCGATTTGCACGTCGCCGATGGGTGCCAGGCGCCGGTCTATGAGTCTTTCCTGCACCGCTCCGCCCCGATCGTACGCGCCCGGGTCGTGATTGGCGATGGCGGTAGCGATCCAATAACTGCCGATCGCCATGGCAGCCAATATGCCGAATACCAGCAGAAAGGTATCGAAGAAGTGCTGGTCGTGCTTGTCCGGGTGGGGATGATGGCTATCGTGCTCCACGCTCACACCTGTGCAAACTGCCATGACTGGGGACCGCCGGAGCGCACCCCGGGGTAACGCAATTAATTATACGGTGTTTGCACGCGCCGCGGGTACCGATCGCTTACCCGCCATATCTTCCGGGAACATGCGCTTGCGCGGACATCAAGCAGCGTACCCGCGGGGCATATCCGTTGGACGTATCCCGCGCTTGGATTCGCCAGCGGTTCGGAGACCGGCTATTATCAAAACCGGATTTGGCATGACGCCGGGTGACATCGGTGCAAGAGGCTGGCGAACGAGCCGGGAAATCGGCCCGCGCTTCCTCAACGAAGCAGGTGGACAGCCGCCGGTATGGGTGCCGGTACGGTACGCAATCCGCTTCTTAACTGCCCGACGCATGCAGTAATCGAGGCGTCGGCGTCCCGCTTTGGCGCAGGGACGGTCAGCAGACTCCGGCACCCCTGGGCATCCAAAAGTTAAGGAGTCCGAGAATGAAACGCCTGGCCGCTCCCATGAAATTTTCCGCCCTGGTCGCTCTTGCCGTACTGGGTACGGCGTTCATGCTGCCAGTGGCGGGTGCCGACACCGTCCCGTCCCAGGCGCTGATGAGCAAGCTTGCCTGGCGCAGCGTCGGTCCCTACATCGGCGGCCGCGTGGTGGCCGTCGCCGGCGTGCCCGGAAAACGGGATCTGTTCTACATGGGAGCGGTGGACGGCGGCATCTGGAAGAGTACAGATTACGGCATCAAATGGACCAACATCTCCGATGGCACGTTGCCGGGGGCGAGCAACAGCATCGGTGCACTCGCGGTGGCGCCCTCCGACTCGAAGATTCTGTACGCGGGCACCGGCGAAAGTGACATCCGCGGCGACGTGATTACCGGCGACGGCGTGTTCAAGTCCACAGACGGGGGCAAAACCTGGCGGTACGCCGGCCTGCGGGACACCCACACCATCAGCGCCATCGTCGTGGACCCCCGCAATCCCGACGTGGTGTATGCGTCCTCCATGGGGCATGTGTTCAAGCCCAATGCGGAACGCGGCGTGTTCAAGTCCACAGACGGGGGCAAAACCTGGCACCAGGTGCTGTTCGTCAATGACCGCACCGGCGCCATTGATCTGGTGATGGATGCAAAGAATCCCGACGTGCTGTACGCCGCCCTGTGGCAGGCTTATCGCACACCCTGGAAGCTGTCGAGCGGCGGGCCCGGCAGCGGTTTGTACAAGAGTACCGACGGCGGTGCCCATTGGACCGATATCTCGCGCAACCCGGGATTGCCGCAGGGTGTGCTGGGACGCATGGGCGTGGCCGTGGCGGCCAGCAACCCCGGGGTAGTGTACGCCATCCTCCAGGCCCGGGGGGGCGGCGTGTTCCGCTCCAACGACGGCGGTGCGCGCTGGCAGCGGGTGAATGCCGAGTGGAAGCTGCGCCAACGCGCCTTCTATTACATGAGTCTCTATGTGGACCCGAAAAACCCCGACACGGTGTACGTGCCGGAAGTGGATGCGCTGTGGGTCTCCCACGACGGCGGCAAAACCTTCACGAAGCTGCATACGCCCCATGGTGACAACCACATCGTGTGGATCAACCCGCAGCATCCGGACATCCTGCTGGAGGGCAACGACGGCGGCGCCACCGTCAGCACCGACGCCGGCAAGACCTGGAGCACCGAGCACAACCAGCCCACCGGCCAGTTCTACCATGTGAATCTCGACGGCCGGTTCCCGTTCCACATCTACGGCGCGCAGCAGGATGAGGGCTCCTTCGAAGGGCCGAGCGCGTCCGCCGATGGCATGATCCCGCTTAGCGCCTGGCACCGCGTGGCCTACGGGGAGAGCACCGTGGTGGCACCGCAGCCCGGGAACCCCGACATCACCTACGGCAGCGGCTACTTCAGCATCTTTCTGCGCTACGACATGGCCACCGGGCAGTATCGCGGTGTGAGCCCCTGGCCGGACTACCAGGAGGGCGCCTCCTCGGCGGAGCTCAGGTACCGGTTCCCGTGGACGCATCCCATCCTGTTCTCACCAGCAAATCCGAAGGAGCTGCTCATCGGTTCGCAGTACGTGCTGAAAAGCGACGATGAGGGCCGCACTTGGCAGCGCATCAGCCCGGACCTGACACGCAACAATCCCGCCACCGAGGCACCCACCGGCGGGCCGGTGGACCTGGACCAGTCGGGAGCGGAAATTTATCCGGGACTGTCAGCGCTCGCGGTTTCTCCGCTCGACGGCGCGCTCATCTGGACGGGTTCCGACGACGGGCTGGTGCACGTCACCAGCGACGGCGGCCGGCACTGGAAGCGGCTCACCCTCTCCGGCCTGCCTGCCTGGTCCGACATCAGCTCCATCGAGCCGTCCCGCGTGGCCAAGGGGACGGCCTATCTCACCGCCAGCCGCTACATGTGGGATGACTTCCATCCTTACGTGTACAAAACCACCGATTACGGTCGGCACTGGACCGCCATCACCAGCGGGCTGCCCGACGACCAGTATGTACTGGCGGTGCGGCAGGATCCGGACGATGCAGCCCTGCTGTTTCTCGGCACGCGCAGCAGTGTCTATGTCAGTCTCGACGGCGGTACCCGCTGGCAGCCGCTCGGGCTCAACCTGCCTGCGGTACAAGTGCGCGACATCGCCATCAACCCGCGGCAGGGGGAGGTGGTGGTTGCGACCCACGGCCGCTCCTTCTGGGTGCTCGATAACCTGGCGCTACTTGAGCAGTTGACGCACCCTGGGACCGTCGGAACGGATCGTGCCAGGGTGTTTGCCCCGCAGCGTGCCTGGCTGAGTCACGCCTACGGACAGAGCGGCTACGCCAGGCGGGTGCCAGCGGTGGGTGAGAACCCGCCCTTCGGTGCCACGGTGTTTTTCCACATCCCCGCCGACTACCACGGCCACACCCCGGTGACGCTTACGTTCACCGACGCCCGCGAACAGGTGATCCGGCGCTTCGCCTTGCATCTGAAAACCCGGCTGCCGCCCCTGCCCTACGCGGCAAGCGCGGCGCAGAAAAAACGTGAAAAAGAAATGAAGCTCACCGCCATCACCCCGGGCATGAACCGCTTCCAGTGGAATCTGCGCTATCCCGGCGCCACGGAAGTGCGGGGTTTCAATCCCCCCATTGCCGCGGGCGGCCTCGAGGACAGCGTCGCGGGTCCGGTGGTGGTCCCCGGCCGCTATCACGTGATGCTGGATTACGGCGGCGCGAAGAGCACACAGACATTTGCGGTCACCCTTGACCCGCGGCTGCACGCGAGTTCGGCGGCGCTCCGCGCGCGCCTCGCGCTGGAGCTCAAAATCCACACCGCGCTCAATACCCTCGACCGCACCATCAACCAGGCGATGACGGTGCGCGATCAGCTGCGGACGGCGATGGACACGCACCGTTTGCCGCAGGATCAGGCCGCCCCGGCGATCGCCGGCCTCGATCGCGCGATCCATGCCCTGGTGCAGATGGCCATCCAGTCGAGCGAGGGCAGTCTCGTACACGAGACCAAACTGCGCAGCCACCTGGCCTATCTCGCCGCCGACATTGACCTCGCCTATGTGCGGCCGACAGCGGCACAGTACGCCGTGTTCCGTTATCTCGAGCGGAAGGCGGCACGGGGCGAGCAACGGCTTGAGTCCGCCATGGCCCGCGGCAGAAAGCTCCTCTAGCAGGGGTCCCGTGTGCGCGACGAGCTGCCGGCAAGCAGGAAATGCATGCGGTTCTGCTCGTCGTGGTGAGCCTGCGGCGCGCGACGCTTGCGTCGGGCGCCGTCGCCACACATTGAGTGCGCCTCTTCCGCAACCGGTACGCACGCGGCGGCACTGACATGAGTGAGGAATTCCCATGCGAAATGTGAACCTCGGCAGAAACGGACCGCAGGTCTCGGCGGTCGGCCTGGGCTGCATGGGCCTGTCGGGGATGTACGGGCCGGCGGACGAGGCGGAAAGCGTTGCGATGATTCATGCGGCGCTGGAGGCGGGCATCACTCTGCTCGACACCGGTGATTTCTACGGCATGGGGCACAACGAGTCGCTTATCCGCAGGGCACTGGCAGGCCGCAAGCGGGAGCGCATTTTTATTTCGGTCAAGTTCGGCGCGCTGCGCAGCCCCGACGGCGGCTGGGGCGGAGTGGACGCGCGGCCGCAGGCACTGAAAAATTTTCTCGCCTACACCTTGCAACGCCTGGGTACCGATTACGTGGATATCTACCGGCCGGCGCGCCTGGACCCGGCCGTGCCCATCGAGGAGACGGTAGGTGCGATCGCCGACATGGTAAAGGCCGGCCACGTGCGCCATATCGGTCTGTCGGAGGTGGGTGTGGCAACCCTGCGCCGGGCACATAAAGTGCATCCGATTGCGGACTTGCAGATCGAGTATTCGCTGATGAGCCGCGGCGTGGAAAAGGAAATCCTGCCGGCGTTGCGGGAACTGGGAATTTCGGTGACGGCCTACGGTATTCTGTCGCGGGGTCTGCTGAGCGGACACGTGCCTGCGCCCGGTACCCGGGGCGATATCCGCAGTCTGCGCATGCCGCGCTTTCAGCGGGAAAATCTGCAGCGCAATCTCGGGCTGGTGGAGGCGCTGCAGCGGATTGCGGCGGAAAAACACGCCACACCGGTACAACTCGCCATCGCCTGGGTGATCTCGCGCGGTGAGGATATCGTGCCGCTTATCGGCGCGCGCCGGCGGTCACAGTTGTCCGAGGCGCTCGGAGCATTGACACTCCCGCTGGACACCGCGGATCTCGCCCGCATCGAAGCGGCGGTACCGGCGGAGCAGGTAGCCGGGACACGCTACGACGCGGCCCAGATGGCGCACCTCGACAGTGAAAGGCACTGAGCGCGGGTTGAACGCGGATGGGGACAGGATACCCCCCGCCGGCAATTGCGGGTTTCGCGCTTCTCTTTGACGCACGGCTTTCCGCAAGCTTATGCGTGTTGACGCCGTTCAATCCGGACCGTGCCGGTTTTGAGACGCTGGATGAGGATTACAGATGTCCGAGCTTTTCAGTCCGCTCACGATCCGCGAGGTACGCTTCCGTAACCGTATATTCGTTTCGCCCATGTGCCAGTATTCAAGCGACGCGGGGCTGCCCGGCGACTGGCACCTGGTGCATCTCGGCAGCCGGGCGGTGGGTGGCGCGGGGCTGGTGATGGTCGAGGCCACCGCCGTCAGTCCCGAGGGCCGCATATCGCCGCAGGACTCCGGCCTGTGGTCGGACCGCCACGCAGAGGCTTTCCATCGCATTACCACCTTCATCAGCGCGCAGGGCGCGGTGCCCGGCATGCAGCTCGCCCACGCCGGTCGCAAGGCCTCGACGGATGTCCCCTGGCGAGGTGGAGCGCCGCTCGCGGCGGAAACCGGCGGCTGGATCCCCTCGGCACCCTCGGCCCTCGCCTTCGATGCGCATGCCCCTGTGCCCCGCGAACTGACTGCTGCGGAGATCGCAGACATCATCGCGGATTTCGCGCAGGCCGCCCGTCATGCCCTTACCGCGGGCTTCCGCGTGCTGGAATTGCACATGGCCCACGGTTATCTGGTGCACGAGTTTCTGTCACCGCTCGCGAACCGCCGCAGTGATGGCTACGGCGGTTCGCTGGAGAACCGTCTGCGGTTCGCACTGGAACTCACCGAGGCGGTGCGTGCCGTATGGCCGGCGGAGCTGCCCCTGTTCGTGCGGATTTCGGCCAGCGACTGGGTTGATGGCGGCTGGGACCTGGCGCAGTCGGTGATGCTTGCACAGGCATTAAAGCGCCTCGGCGTGGATCTCATGGATTGTTCCAGCGGCGGCATCGTGCCGCATGCATCCATCCCGACCGGACCGGGTTATCAGACAGGATTTTCAGCCGCGATCCGCACTCAGGCCGACATCCTGACGGGGGCGGTCGGGTTCATCACCGAGCCGGTGCAGGCCGAACACATCCTGCGCACCGGCCAGGCCGACGCGGTGTTCCTCGCGCGCGCGATGCTGCGCGATCCCTACTGGCCGCTGCGCGCTGCGCGCCTGCTCGGCGCGGAGTTGGACTGGCCCGTACAATATCGGCGGGCCAAAGTGTAAATCTAAAGCGTGTGTGGGTCGGTAAAAACCCCGGAGCGGATATAATGCCGCGGACCGGACCCGCGAGACCCCAAGCCACCGTCAGCTGGACATGGACAGGCTGGCGGGAATACGCGCGACACTGGTTCGCGCCAGCGAACGGCCAAACAGGATGTTTGGACTGCTCGTCCCACCATAGAGGGTGGACTGAACCGAGGTTGTAAAGAACTGATTTGTTGCGCCCGTAGCTCGGCTGGGTGAGCGCGAAAAAGCCGAAGCATTGCTTCGGCCGCGCGAACGCGAGGCAGGGATGCCGAGCTGGCGGGTG
>JAJYUH010000008.1 GCA_021792635.1 Natronospirales bacterium
TGGCCTTGCGCGCAGCCATCCAGAAGGAAAAGAAAAACACGAAACCCAGCGTCAGCGACACCAGCAGCGTATCCAGGTGCAAGGACCAGAATCCATGCCCCACCGTCCAGTACGTCAGGTGGTGATGAATATATTGGTTCGCAGTGATGCCGGTATTTTGACTCATGCCGCCCGCCTGAAACTGATCCTCACCAAGCCGATCCAATACGCCACGTAGGTGGCGATGTACGCCAGAATGAGCGGCAGGAACGCCGCCTTCAGCACCACGATGGCGAGGATGAAAAGCACCACCGTGATCACGAATTTCATGGCTTCACCCACCAGAAAACGCACAAACCACCGCACTGGCGCCGTTCCCAGCCCGCCTGCGAACAGCGTCATCGCCAGGTACAGGCTCGCCACCGCATTGATTGCGCCGCCGAGGAGCGCCGAGTAGCCCGCCTGCCAGCCGGCAAGCATACCTGCTGCCAGAGCCGCCAGCGCCGTGACCGCCAGTTGCAGGGCAACGATGACAAGCGTCCCGCGTCTCGCATCCGCAAACGAGCCGGCCATGAGCTGCACTTCCCGGATAACAAAAAAGCCACGTCGTTACCGGGTGCGGCAGCGGGTGGCGCTCCAGAATCCCCAACCAGTGGAGAGCGGTGCATTTTAACGGGAGCAGTGCTCTCCCTTCAATAATATCGGGAAAAATCTAGCGAATACGGGCCAGAATCCCGTCCAATTCGTCGAGGCTGGCATACTGGATGATCAGGCGGCCTTTGCCGCCGCTGCCGCTCTCCAGGGTTACCCTGGCACCGAGCTTCCGTGTGAGCTCGTTCTCCAATTGCCGAATGTTGGGATCCACCCGCCGCGGTCCCTTGGCAGCGGCGCCGGCGCCGTTCTCCTTCAGCAGCCGGCGTACCAGATTCTCGGTGTCGCGCACCGACAAGTGGCGGTTTACCACCCGCCGGGCGGCATCGGTCTGGGCGGGACCCTTGAGAGCCAGCAGCGCCCGGGCGTGGCCCATCTCCAGATCCCCCCGCTCCACCCTATCTTTGACCTCATCCGTCAACTCCAGCAGCCGCAGCAGGTTGGTCACGGCGGCGCGGGAGCGGCCCACGGCCTCCGCGGCCTGCTGGTGGGTCATGTCGAATTCGCTGATAAGACGCTGCAGCGCCTGAGCCTCTTCCAGGGGATTGAGGTTCTCGCGCTGGATGTTCTCGATGAGCGCCATGGCGATGGCGGCACGGTCGGGCACGTCGCGCATCACCGCGGGAATCTCATGCAGACCCGCCATCTGCGCCGCGCGCCAGCGGCGCTCGCCGGCGATGATCTCGTAGCGACGCTCGCCGCAGGGACGCACCACGATGGGCTGTACCAGTCCCTGGGCCTTGATGGAATCCGCCAGATCCTGGAGGCTCTCGGGATGCATGTGCATGCGCGGCTGGTACTTGCCGGGCTGGATCAGGTCCACCGGGATGCTGCGCAGCTCTTCCACGCCTTCCTCACCCGGCGTGGCCGGCAGCGCACCGCCGAGGAGCGCATCCAGTCCCCGGCCCAGACCCTTGCGTTTCACCGCCACACTCAAGCCTCCCTCGAAGAGCTGGGGATTGTAGCAGCAACACCCGCGGTCGCGGCATGCTGTTCATCGCGTCGCAGCATCTCGCCCGCAAGCGCCAGATAGGCGAGTGCGCCGCGGGAGGTAGCGTCGTGCTTGAGTGCAGGCAGGCCGAAGCTCGGCGCTTCCGCCAGCCGTACATTGCGCGGAATCATGGTGCGGTACACTTTGTCGCCGAAGTGCATGATGAGCTGCGCCGAAACTTCATTCGCCAGATTGTTGCGCGGATCGAACATGGTGCGCAGCAACCCCTCGATCTCCAGGCGCGGATTGACACGCCGCAGGCGTTCGATGGTGGCGACCAGCGCCGACAGCCCCTCCAGGGCGTAATACTCGCACTGCATGGGAATGAGCACGCCGTCGGCGGCCACCAGCGCGTTGACCGTGAGCATGTTGAGGGACGGCGGACAATCAATCAGCAGGTAATCGAAATCGGAGCGCACTTCCACGAGCGCGTCCCGCAGGCGGCTTTCACGGTGCTCCGCACCCATGAGGCTCACCTCCGCAGCGGTGAGATCGCTGTTGGCCGGCAACAGGGTGAACCCGCAGGTTTCCGCCCGGATGAGTACCGTGCGGATTTTCGCTTCACCCATGAGCACTTCATAGGCGCCGTGCGCGAGGGTGTGTTTGTTGACACCGCACCCCATGGTGGCGTTGCCCTGCGGATCCACGTCCACCAGCAGCACGCGGCGCCTGGTGGCGGCGAGCGAAGCAGCGAGGTTCACGGCGGTGGTGGTCTTGCCCACGCCGCCTTTCTGATTGGTGATGGCGATGATTCTGCCCATACTTGAGATCGCGGCGTATGCCGCCGCTCCTACGTTTTTTGAATTTCCACCACGCAGCGCCTGGCTTTGAGCCCCGGCACTTTGAGCGGGTGCACATTGGTCATGAAACCGGCCGGGAGCGCCCGCAACTCTTTCGCCGGGACTTCGCCCTTCATGGCCAGGAAGCGCCCGTCCGCCGCACCAAGATGGCCGGCAAGCCGCAGAAAATCAAGGATGGCCGCGAACGCGCGGCTGATCACGGTAGCAAACGGCTGCACCGGACGATAGTTCTCTGCGCGTGTATGTACCACTGCCACATTGCGCAGGCCGAGCGTGGTTGCCGCATGGGCCACAAAACGCGTTTTCTTGCCGTTGCTGTCCAGCAGCACGAACTGTTTTTCCGGACAGGCCAGCGCCAGCGGGATGCCCGGCAGTCCCGCGCCGGTGCCCACATCCACGATGCTGTCACCATGCAGGAAAGGCAGCACGCTCAGGCTGTCAAGCAGGTGCCGGGTTACCATTTCCGCTGGATCACGCACCGCCGTGAGATTGTAGGTGGTATTCCACCGGTGCAGCAGTTCGATGTAGCGGCACAGCGCATCGCACAATTCGGCGGGCAGCGGCGGCGCGCGCGCGGCCAGTCCCGATGCCAGTTGCGCCTGCCAGTTTTCCGTGCGCATGCCGGCTGGGTCAGGCAACGCGCTTCTTCATGCCGGGTAAAAGCCCCCGCGGCGTACCCAGCATCGCGCATGACAGCACCACCAGGAAAATCAGCGCCTGATGGGACATCAGCGGAACAGCGCGGTGCTCCCGCTCAAATTGCGCCATTTTCATCATGGCCGTACGCACATCCGGGGCATCTCCATGACGACAAAGCCGAGCACGATCCCGCAGACGATGCTCAAACAGGCCCGGAAAATCACGAACCAGACGGTCCCCATCAGCACGCGGCGCATGCGACGCTCCGGAAAGTCATGCTCAGTATTGGTTAGTGGGCGGCGGCACCACGCGCAGGACTTCCTCCACCGTAGTCACGCCTTCCGCCACTTTCTGCGCGCCGCGCAGACGCAACGGTTTCATGCCGGTACGGATGGCTTCCTGGCGCAGGGCATCCACGTTGAATTCCGTCGTGATCAGCTTTTTGATACCCGCCGTGAAACTCAGCATTTCGTAGAGGCCGACGCGCCCCCGGTAACCCGTGTTGCGGCATTCGAGGCAGCCGATGGCGTGGTACACGCGTTTCGGCTTCTGTGCCTTCCAGGGAGCGACCAGATTATTCCATTCCTCCTCGCTGAGTTCGGCTTCTTTCTTGCAGTGTGCACACAACGTGCGCACCAGCCGCTGGGCGATGACACCGAGCAGCGTGGACTGGAGCAGATAGGGCGGCACGCCCAGATCCAGCAGGCGGCTGACCGACGAGGGTGCGTCGTTGGTATGCAGCGTGGACAGCACCAGATGACCCGTGAGCGAGGCCTGTACCGCCATCTCGGCGGTTTCCGCGTCACGAATCTCGCCGATCATGATGATGTCCGGATCCTGGCGCAGCAGCGTACGCACGCCGTTCGCAAACGTGAGATCTATGTTGTGCTGCACCTGCATCTGATTGAGGGCGGGGTCCACCAGTTCGATGGGGTCTTCCACCGTACACACGTTCACGTCCGGTTTGGCGAGCTGCTTGAGAGTGGAGTAGAGCGTGGTGGTTTTGCCGGAACCGGTCGGGCCGGTCACCAGAATGATGCCGTGCGGGTTCTCGATCATCGCCTGCCAGAATTTCTCATCGGGCTCGGAAATGCCGAGCGCACGGAAATTTCTTTGCAGCACGACGGGGTCGAAGATGCGCATCACCAGCTTCTCGCCAAAAGCCGTGGGCATGCTGGAGAGACGCAGTTCCACCTCTTGGCCGTTGGGATTGCGCGTCTTGATGCGGCCATCCTGCGGGCGGCGCTTCTCAGAGATGTCCATGCGCCCGAGGATCTTGATGCGGCTTGTCACCGGCATAAGCACCGCGGACGGCAACTGATAAACCTGGTGCAGCACTCCGTCAATGCGGAAACGGATCAGACCCGCTTCGCGGCGCGGTTCGATGTGGATATCGCTGGCGCGCTGATCGAACGCATACTGCAGCAGCCAGTCCACGATGCTGACCACGTGCTGATCGTTGACGTCCAGCTTGCCGGCGCGGCTCAGCTCCACCAATTGCTCGAAATTCTGCAGAACGCCGGTGGGTGCGACGTCGTTCTGGCGCTCGGCACCGATCACCGAGCGGGAAATGGAATAGAACTCGACCAGATAGCGGGAAATGTCTTCGGGATTGGCCAGCACCCGGCGAATTTTCTTGTGCTGAATCTGGCTGATCTCCCGTTCCCATTCGCGATCATAGGGTTCGGCGGTGGCGACGGTGATTTCCTCAGCGGCGACTTCCACCGGAAGTACATTGAAACGCGAGGCATAGGGCAAAGAGATCACCCCGGTGATGCGCCGCATATCGAGTTTCAGAGGGTCAATGCGTAAATAAGGCAGGTTCACCTTGCCCGCAAGCCACAACGTGAGGCTCTCGACGGTAAATGGCGGATTGGGCGGCCGCTCGTCCAGCCAACCGCGCTTGCCGATGACCGTGAGGGGATGTTGTCCCTCGTAGGTGCCACGCTCGGCCAGTCCGCGCAACAGGTTTGCCCTTTCACCGGTCAGCATGCCGTCGGCCTCCAGCCAGGCGAGGATTTCCTGCAGCGACAGTTTGCGGTCGGCGTTCTTGTGGAGGGGGCGGGCACTGGACATGGTATCCAGTGTAGTCAAAAGCCCCGGTGGCTGCACGACAGCGCGGAAATTCAGGGCCGTGCCAGCAGGTGTGCCGGGTCGCTGAGCTTCAGGGTGCTGATTTTGCCGGTCTTGAGGTCCACCACCGCGACGCGGTTGTGATCGGTATCGGCCACGTACAGCTCGTTACCGGCGACGCTGAGCCCGCCTGGTTCGTCGAACTCGCCCCTGCCACCCGCGAGCGTGGTGACGCGGCGTGTTTTCGGATTGAGCACCCTGATCCTGCTGTTGTAGGTATCCGCTATATATAGGTGTCCCGCATGCCAGGCGATGCCCAGATCGTGTTGCAGCAACACCTTGCGGCCCACTCCGTCGCGGTCGCCAAAATCGAACAGTCCGGTGCCTACCAGCGTACGCACCCGGGCGCCGGCACCGAAACCGACTTCGCGCACCGCGCTCGCTTCCGGATCCGCCACATAGAGTTCACGGCCATCCGTTGCGAGACCGCTGGACTGGGCGAAGCTTGCTGACAGCAATGCACCATCCCGGATGCCTTCTTCACCACTGCCCGCATACAGGCGGATGATTTTTTGTGCCGGGTCATACACCCATAACTGATGCTGGCCCGCCATGGCGATATACAGCAGGCCGCCATGAAACAGCACCGCCCAGGGTGTATTGAGCTTTGCCGTACGCGCCGGCATGACGGGATCGGTCATGTAGGTTTGCCTGCCGTCACCGGCTACCGTCACAACCCGTCGGGTTTTCAGATCCACGCGGCGAATGGCGTTGTTGTCGGTATCCGCCACGTACAAGGTATCGGCGCCGGCCAATGTCATGCCTTGCGGATAATGAAATTCCGCCTCTGTGTAGGAACCGTCACGCAGCCCCGCGGTGCCGTCGCCGATGACGGCGAGCACTTTCCCTGCCAGCGTCGTGACCACGATGCGGTTGTGGTTGGAATCGGCGATAAACAGCCGGTCATGTGCCGGGTCCGCCAGCACCTTGCCCGGAAACAGCAACGTGGTCTTCGGCATCTGCAGACGAATTCCGCTGAACCATAATGGTTTGCTGTTGATTTCCCCCCGGGCGGCGAATTCTCTTATCAACGTCCCGATCACCTGATTCAGTAAGGCGTAATGACCCTCACCGGACACCTGACCCACCACGTTGCCGGCGGGATCAATCACCGTCAGCGTCGGCCAACCCTCGGCGCCGTACTCGTTCCAGATCTGCATGTTCTTGTCATTCACCACCGGATGATCAATGCCGTAGCGCAGCACGATGGCCTCGATGTGGGCGGTCTTGCGTTCGGTGGCGAATTTAGCGGAATGCACCCCGATAATGACCAGGTCATTGCCATAGGTTTTCTGCAGCCGGTCGAGACCCGGAAGGATGTGAAAGCAATTGATGCAGCCGTAGGTCCAGAAATCCAGCAGTACCACCTTGCCGCGCAGCTCGCGCAGCGTCACTGGGCGGCCGCCGGTGTTGATCCAGGCCAATCCCTCCGGGAACGGCGGCGCCGCGACCGTGCCGGCCAACGCCGGGGCTTCCGCCGCCAGCGCCAGGGGCATGGAGCCGAGGCCGGTGAACCAGCGCAACCCGATAAACAGCACGCTTGCCAGCAGGGCGAGCGCCACGGCGAGGAATACTTTTTTGATGGCTCTCATGGCATGAACCCACTGCCGGTTCCACGGCTTTCGGCCTGCACGCAGGCGGACTGTATGCAGACCGGTCCAGCCACCCGTTTATTTCCACCCAATTGGGCCAGAATTGCGCCGCAAGGTTCCCGCCGACGCATAAGGGGCACGCGCGTCGCGGGCCATGAACCGGAGAAACGCGCCGGCACAGGCCCGAAAGACCGCGCAGACAGTCCGGCAGATGCCGGACTGTCTGCGGGTTCCCCAGCCTTTTTCAGGGCTTGGCCGTGGCGGTCTGGTTCAGGCGCGCCAGATTTTCATCCAGGCTCTGACGCAGGGTGGCGACCGCCTGACTGGTATTGGTCAGCTTGATTTCCGCCCGCGCCAGATGTCCGTAGGCATAATTGCGCACCTCGGGATTTCGGGTCTTGCCGAGCACGTCATGGTAAAGCCCCACCAGATCCTGGCGACGGCCCTCCAATAGATAAAGCCGCTGAATCGCTTTCATATCCATGATAGCGGCGCCCGCAGGCCCGAGCCGGTGCCAGTCGCCGCCATGAAAGCGGCGCATGATTTCGCGGCGCACCACGATGCGTCGCTGTGGACCGCCTCCCGCGTTGAAGGGCTGGGCAATGGCGAAGGAAATGCCGCCGGCAAGCACCGCACCCAGTATAAAAGCCGTAGCAATCTTGACAGTCGCGTGTCGCATGATGAGTCTCCTGAACAATCAATCGGACAGTGAACATGAAAACGTGAACGCTGAATTCACGTTGACGCGCAGGAATAATACCGCCGCGGTGCGTACCAAGTGTTTCAGGAAATGATCCGGGTGTAACAATTTGTTTCCGGGCGCCGCACGATGAAAATCGGCAGTGCAGGAAAAACCGGCTCAGTCTTCCGGCACCAGTACTGCGGCGCCGTTCAGCCGGCCGGCCCGCAACGCCGCCAAAGCCTCATTGGCCTGCGTCAGCGGAAACGGCGTGACCGCCGTGCGTATCGGCCAGCGCGCGAGCGCGGCCATGAATTCCTTGCCGTCGGCACGGGTCAGATTGGCCACCGAGCGCAGCATCCGTTCACCCCAAAGAATCGCATAGGGAAAGGCCGGAATGTCGCTCATGTGGATGCCGGCGCACACTACGCAACCTCCTTTAACAACTGCGCGCAACGCCACGGGTATCAGCGCGCCCACCGGCGCGAAGATCAGTGCCGTGTCCAGCGGTTCGGGCGGCGCCTCATCGGAACCGCCGGCCCAGTGCACGCCCAGTTGCCGGGCGAATGTCTGGGTGGCGGCATCACCGGGGCGCGTGAAGGCAAACACGCGCCGGCCCTGTTGCACGGCGATCTGCGCCAAGATGTGAGCCGAAGCGCCGAAGCCATAGAGGCCGAGTCGTTCCGCGTCGCCCGCGAAACGCAGCGCACGATAGCCGATGAGACCGGCACACAACAGCGGCGCCGCGTGCGCATCGTCATAACTGGGTGGCAGGCGCAGACAATAACGCGCATCGGCCAGCACATATTCGGCGTAGCCGCCGTCACGGTCATAACCGGTGAACCGTGCCTGGTCACAAAGATTTTCGCGTCCGCCGCGGCAGTACGCACATTCGCCGCAGGTCCAACCGAGCCACGGCACGCCCAGGCGCTCGCCGGATTTGAATTCAGTCACGCCCGCGCCGACCGCCGCCACACGGCCCACCACCTCGTGCCCCGGTACCACCGGCAGCTTGCCGCCGGTAAGTTCGCCGTCTTGGACATGCAGGTCCGTGCGGCACACGCCGCAGGCCCACACCTCGAGCAGCACTTCTCCCGCTCCGGGCTGGGGCACGGGCAGCTTGCGCGCAACCAGCGGCGCGGCGCGCTGTTCCAGCACCATGGCGCGCATTTTCGCTGACACGCTCATGCACAATCCACCTTAATCGCCCGGTATCACACAAAACGCTGCACTTTGTCTTCCACCCCCCTCAGGGAGAGGGCTCATCATGGAGCGATGAGCGGGCTGCCAGGGATGGCGGCCTTGGACTTTCCGGCGAAGCAGGAGTGCACAGCCGGAAAGGGGTGAGGGGGAGTAATAGACTTCCCGCTGAAACCCCTGGCAAAAGATTGTACGCCAGCAGAAATGCGGCGGAAGATCGCGGTTTATCTGTGGTGTTAGCATGTACCAGTGCATGCCATGTACAGTGACAGGAAAAACACCATGTCCCAACCTCTCTTTGTCATCATCGGCGTCGGTCCCGGCAACGGCGCCGCCATCGCGCGACGTTTTGCGCACGAGGGCTATCGCATCGCCCTGCTCTCGCGCAGCATCACTCTATCGGACAAGCTTGCTACCGAACTGGGCGACGCCCGTGCTTACACCTGCGATGCGGCCGATCCGGAATCGGTAAAGGGCGCATTGGCACGAATGTGTAAGGATTTAGGCGCAGCGGACGTGCTGGTTTACAACGCCGGCTCCGGTACTTGGGGAAGTGTCGAAAATGTAAGCGCGGCCGATCTCGAAAGCGCTTGGCGGGTGAACGTGCTGGGCGCTTTCACCGCTGTGCGTGAAGTGATCCCCACCATGAAGGACCGCGGTTCCGGCAGCATTGTGTTCATCGGCGCCACTGCCTCGCGCCGCGGCGCCGCGCGCGCCGCCGCCTTCGCACCGGCCAAGGCCGCGCAACGCACACTCGCGGAATCCATGGCGCGCCACCTGTGGCCCGCCGGCATCCACGTGGCGCTGGTGATCATTGACGGTGTCGTGGACCTGCCGCGCACTCGCGAGCGCCTGCCCGGCAAACCCGACAGCTTCTTCGTCAAACCCGACGACGTGGCCGCCACAGTTTACTGGCTCACGCAGCAGCCGCGCTCCGCCTGGGCGTTTGAAGTGGAAGCCCGGCCCTTCGGCGAGGTCTGGTAGCTAATCCGTATTGACGCCTGCTTCCGGCCCCAAGCAGCCGTTCAAGAACCAACCTTAAAATAGGCCAAAATTCGGGGTAAACGTGCCCTATACTTAAAGACAAGGGGTATTTCTGTTTGCGTATTGGGGAGATATCCGATGAGCAGAATGATGATCTTTTTATTTGGCTTGGTTGCCTACGTCACCTTTCTCGCAAGCTTCCTGTATGCCATCGGCTTCGTGGGGGATTTGCTGGTGCCGAAGACCATAGACTCAGACGAGTCGCCTGCGACGTTATCCGCGATCATCGTCAATGCTGTGCTGCTGGGCCTGTTCGCCGTGCAGCACAGCGTCATGGCCCGGCCTGCGTTCAAGGGCTGGTGGACGCGGGTGATCCCCAAGGAGGCCGAGCGCAGCACCTATGTACTCCTGTCCAGCCTGTTGCTTCTGCTCCTGTTCTGGCAATGGCGCCCCATGACGGGCGTGGTGTGGAGCGTGCAAGGGACGGCGGCCATGGTTTTGTGGGTGCTGTTCGGGATCGGATGGCTGGTGGTGCTGGTCTCCACGTTTCTCATCAACCACTTCGATCTCTTCGGCCTGAGGCAGGTGTATCTCAACCTGCGTAGCCAACCCTATGCGCCGGTCGCGTTCAAGAACACACTTTTCTACAAATATGTGCGCCATCCCATCATGCTGGGATTCATCGTGGCTTTCTGGGCCACGCCGCACATGACCCTCGGCCATCTGATGTTTGCCGTTGCGACCACAGCCTATATCCTGATAGCGATCCAATTCGAAGAGCATGATCTGTTGCGCTTCCACGGCGAGGAATATCAGAAATACCGCCGCCGCGTGGGCATGCTCATCCCCGGACGCAGGCGCGACAGCTGATTTTGTTGGAGTGATGGGACAAAGCCAGGGTCTTTTGCTGGCGGGTTCGCGACTGGGCCATAACCGGCCCACGGGTGCCGTCCGCTGTCACGGCAGGGACGTGCACCAGGCAGTACTGCGCAGCACGCCGTCATTCTGGCGGAAGAATGCTTCGACGCCGTGCCAGCGGCGGCTCGGATGTTGATACCACAGACCAGCGGGTGGTTCCATATTGAATGTCCGCTGTTGTCCGCGAGCAGGCACGCACAGAGGATAAGGTGGCGCAGATAGCTTGCGTCGAGCCAAGGGACCATAGATTCCGGCACTGAGACCGGTGTCACGGACGGCTGCAGGCGATTTTGGCGCCGGGATACGGGCGCTTTCTCAATCTCACTCAGCGGTGAAAATCAGGCTGCAACAGGTCACGCCGCCTTCGGCCTTGGCCAGTTCCGAAACATCCACAGTGCGCACTTTAATACCCTGCGCTTCCAGCCGCTTTCGGGTTTGGGTGAAAGCCTCCGGATAAATCAGGCTGTCCGCAATGCGCAGGGCATTGGCGGAGAAGGGTTCCGAGATAGCCGCGTCAATCAGCTGGAAATCATGGAAGACGGCCGCATCCGTCCAGGCTCTGTTGATAAGCAAAGTGTTTTCGGCTACTTGGGTGACGGCCGATTTCAAGTGCAGGCAATCACGAAGCCGCACCGCGTTAATGGAATATCCGAACGCTATAACGATACGTTGCAGTTGTTCGATACCTTCGAGGTTGCTGCGGTTAGACAACCCCACGTAGAGGGTCTTGCCGATTCGTAGCACATCGCCGCCGTCCAGCGTGCCGGGCGCTTGGATGTGAAACAGCTTGCGGTAAGGTTTCAGGGCCTCAGCAACCGAAGCGGTTTCGGCACGCCGCGATTCGGCACCCGGCCGGGTAATCACCGCCAGCTCGTCCAGTACCACGGCGGTATCTTCCACGAACACCGAATCCGGAAGCTCGGGCTCCGGAGGCAGATGGTGCAGTTCGCAACCCAGCTCCGCCAGCAGTTCCTCATAGCGCCGGTGCTGGACCCGGGCACGCCCCGGATTGATGGGCTCACGGGCCAGATGGGTCAGTTCGCATTCGGCGATGCGCGGGCTCACGGCACGCGTCATGGCGATCAGCATTGCAATGTTCTCCCTTCGTTTCTCCGAAGCGTCATCCCCGCAGACACGCACATCCTATCTTTCCGGGACGCCGGCAGATGCTAGTATTGCCGCTCATTCGGGCCCTCACGGCGCGGCGAATCCGGATACTTCATCATGGCCCTGATCCAATGTCCCGGCTGCGGCGCTCTGTTCGAAGACATCGAAGGGCCAACGCACCGTTACCTGGAATCCTCTCCCGGCTGCTGGGCGGCTTACGGCGAAGTGCTGGTGCGCGAATACAGCGATCCGGCCTACTACCGCATCCACCGGCTCACGGTGGACGCTTATGCGGTCCAGCACCCGGGCCGACCTTCACCGCAAACCACCCAGTCGTCGGCCGTACATCTCATCAGCCTGTGTCTGGTGCTGGAACACAATGTGGACGTGCAACGCGCCACCCGGGCCATGCAGACGGCGGTCAAGACCAAAGGCCGCTTTGCGTGGCTCACTCCGCCGGCCTCGTTGGGTTCCGTCACCGTCGCCGACGTGCGGGCCGCAAACAACGCGGAAGAACACGCAAAGTTGGTGCGCGCCTGGGCGGAATCCGCCTGGACGGCCTGGGCACCCCATCACGTCACCATCCGCAACTGGTTACCGACCGGCTTCTAGTCCTTGCCCGTCAGCGCCCGGCGATAGGATTTACGCACCAGTTCCTGGAAATGATGCACGCCGGCTTCACGCTTCGGCGAGAGGCGTCCCGCCTGATAAGCCCCGGACCCCAGTCCCTGCTGCACCCGTTCGCAGATGAAAATGTCCTCCTGCTGCACTTCATCGCTGAAGCGCAGATCTTCGGCAATCAGTTCGCGCGCCGCTTCTGATTCCGTATCTGAATAGTAATAGTCGAACAGCACGCGGCAATGATTGTGCGTCACCGGCACCACCAGATTGGTCTGCAGCCGGCCCGGCAGAATGTTGAGCATCAGGTTGGGGAACACGAAGTAATAATGGGCATCACCGCCCGCGTACGGCCCCTGCGTGCCGTCCACCCGACTGTGCTGATATGAATACCATTCTGCCGTGTGCGTGGTGTACGCGCGGTAATCCAGCAATTTGTTCAGCCCCGGATGTACGTGCGGCAGGTGATAGCCTTCCAGATAATTGTCCACGTACACTTTCCAGTTGCAGGCCATTTCATAGGCCACGCGTGTGTGGAATTGCAGTCCGGTTAAATCCATGGGCGCAATGCGCTCACGGATGCCGGCCAGCACCTGCTCCAGCGCCACGCCGGGATCGTCCACGGCGACGAACACCAGACCCTGCCATTCCGCCACCTGCACCGCATCAAGATGGACGTCGCGCACGTCGAAATCCCCGGCTTCCTGCATCTCGTGGGCGGCACGCAGTTGGCCGTCCAGCGTGTAGGTCCAGCCGTGGTACTTGCACTGCAACTGACGCGCGTTGCCGCTCGCGAACGCCAGCGGTCCGGCGCGGTGCTTGCAGACGTTGAAGAAGCCGCGCAGCACGCCGTCATGGCCGCGCACCGCAATGACGGGCTTACCAGCGACCTCGGCAACGATGTGGTCGCCGACGGCGCGCACCTCGGCGGTACGCCCCATCCATTGCCAGCTTCGGGCGAACACCGCTTGCTGATCGAAGAGATGGAAGGCGGGATCCGCGTATGCCGGCGCCGGCAGGGTCCGGGCCTCCGCCAGCAGGCAGGTCTCAAGATCCCGCTGGGACAGAGACGCGGGCGGGACGCCATGTCCGGGTGAGCGGCTACTCATAGGTATGCGTGAGCATAGCAGCCGGTGGATTCAAGGGGCATGACCGGCAGCGAACCATTGGAACCTTTTTTGGTCTAGTATCCGATGCCCGCTTCAGCGGGTTCCCCTTAGGTCAAGTCTGGAGTCAACAACATGAAGCGGCTTGCCTTGTCTTTTCTTTCCCTGCTGTTTGCGGTGACCCTGGCCCCGGCCGCCCCGGCGGCACCCCCGGCCCACGGGCCGTTCCATAACCTCACGTTCCGCGACCTCGGCCCGGCGGTGGCCGGCGGGCGCGTGACCAGCGTGGTGGGCGTGGCCGGCGATGCCAATCTCTATTATGTCGGCACCGCCGGCGGCGGTGTGTGGAAAACCATCAACGGCGGCGACTCCTGGACGCCGATCTTCACCCACGAACCGACGCAGTCCATCGGCGCGCTGGCGCTGGCGGCGAACCATCCCGACTGGCTGTGGGTGGGCACCGGTGAGGCCAATCCCCGCAATGACATGCTCAACGGCGACGGCGTGTACTTCTCGCCGGACGGCGGCAAGACCTGGCAGGACAAGGGCCTGCGGGACGCCGGCCAGATCGGCGCCATCGCCGTCAACCCGGATGATGCCGACAACGTGTTCGTGTGCGCCCTGGGCGATGTGTGGAAACCCGGCCCGACCCGCGGGGTGTTCATGACCGAGGACGGCGGCCAGCACTGGCAGAAGGTGCTGTACCTCAACGACCATACCGGCTGCTCCGACATCGCCTTCCAGCCGGGCAACCCCAAGGTGCTGATTGCGGGCATGTGGCCACTGCAGCGCCATCCCTGGGTGCTGGAAAGCGGCGGCAAGTCCGGCGGACTCTATCGCTCCACCGACGGCGGCCTCACCTGGAAGAAACTCCACCACGGTCTGCCGGCCGGTCCCATTGGCCGCAGTGCGGTGGCGTTTGCGCCCAGCGCGCCCGATACGTTGTACGCCGTGATCCAGGCCAAGGGCGGCGTGCTGTGGGTGTCCCAC
The DNA here is from genome assembly GCA_021792635.1 of Natronospirales bacterium. Taxonomy (GTDB): domain Bacteria; phylum Pseudomonadota; class Gammaproteobacteria; order Natronospirales; family REEB76; genus REEB76. The sequence continues at coordinate 14,388 of JAJYUH010000008.1, forward strand.
GATATGGGCAGCCACTGGAAGAAGGTGAGCGACAACCACAACGACGATGTGCGGCCGTTCTATTTCACCCAGCTCGCGGTCATGCCCGACAACCCCGACCGCCTGTTCCTGCTCTCCATGAAGATGATGGAGTCGAAGGACGGCGGCAAGACTTCCTTCTATGCCGACCCCGGCGTGCACGTGGACCATCACGCCATCTGGATTGATCCGAAAAATCCCCGGCGCATCCTTCAGGGCAACGACGGCGGTGTGTACCTTTCCACCGACGCCGGCAAGCACTGGCGCTATCTCGACAATCTGCCCATCGAGCAGTTCTATCAGGTGGCGGTGGCCAACAAGCAGACGCCGTTCCTGGTATGCGGCGGCCTGCAGGACAACGACGCCTGGTGCGGCGCCTCCAGCGATTACCGCCGCGGCGGTGTGGTGGGTTATCAGGACTGGTTCGATGTGGCGGGCGGCGACGGCCAGTACGTGGTGCCCGCGCCCAGCGACCCCAATATCATCTACGCCACCACCGACGACGGCTATCTCACCCGCTACGACCGTCTGACGAAGCGCGCGCGCTCCATCAATCCCTATCTCAAGGATGTGCTTTCGGGCTCGCTGCTCTCCGGCAAGGTGATGGCCAAGCAGAAATACCGCTTCGACTGGACCACGCCCATCGCGGTATCCGCCACCGACCCCAACGACATCTATATCGGCGGCAACGTGGTATTCCACAGCACGGACGGTGGCCGCCACTGGCAGGTCATCAGCCCGGATCTCACGCGCAACGACAAGGCCAAGCAAGGTCCCACCGGCGGTCCGGTCACCAAGGACATGTCGGGCGCCGAAACTTACGACACCCTGCAGTCGCTCACCCTCGCGCCCACCAATCCGAGAGTACTCTGGGCGGGCAGCGACGACGGACTGGTGTGGGTCACCCGCGACGGCGGCAAACACTGGAGCAAGGTCACGCCCTCGGGCGCACCCGCTTGGGCGCGGGTGTACCACGTGACGGTGTCACCGTTCCACGCGGGCACCGCCTATGCGGCCTTCGATGCGCACGAGCTGGGCAACAATCATCCGTATGTTTACCGGACGGATAACTACGGGACGAGTTGGCACAAGATTACCGGGGGTTTGCCTGACAATACTCCGGTGCTGGTGGTGCGCGAGGACCCCAACCGCGGCGGATTGCTTTTCGCCGGCACCATGAACGGACTGTATTACTCGCGCGATGACGGTGGACGCTGGCAGCGGCTCTCGGCCAATCTGCCCTCGGCGGCGGTGTTCGATCTGCAGTTCGTGAAGCCGCTGCACAGCCTGGTGCTGGCCACCCATGGGCGCGGCATCTGGGTACTGGATAACCTGCGGCCGGTGGAGGATTTCACCCCGGCGGTGGCACGCGCATCCTTCCACTTGTTCCCGGCCGCGGACGGCATGCTGCTCTACGCAAGCCACACCAACGGCATCGGTCCCAGCCGTTACCGGGCGGCCAACGCGCCCACCGGCGCGGTGCTGAGCTATTACCTGAAGCAGGCGCTCAAACCCACGCACGCCGAAAAAGCTGCGCACCACACGCCGGTCAAGATCGTGGTCAGCGACAGCACCGGCCGGGTCATTGACACGCTCTACGGCCCCGCCAAGGCAGGCATCAACTCGGCGGTGTGGAACCTGCGCTATCAGGGCCCGGTAAAACTCGTGTTGCTGCCGGCCAAGGGCGGCGGCTTCTTCAACCGCAACGCGGGTCCGGCGGTGCCGCCCGGTGAGTACACCGTGAGCGTCACGGCAAATGGCACGACGCAAAAAACCGCGGTGCAAGTGCGGCCGGATCCGCGCTTCACGGTGAGCCTCGCCACCTACCGGGCGAACACCGAGGCGGGTCTCACGATGCGCGCCGAACTCTCCGCACTCAACACGGTGCTCAATCGCCTGGCCGCCATGCGCCGCGGCCTCAAGGCTGTGATCGCCCGCAGCCACAGGGATGCGGAGTTTGCGCGCGGTGACGCGGCACTGATTGCCCAGGCGAAAACGCTGGACCACCAGTTGGCGCACTTCGAGGAGCGGCTGTGGAACCCATACACCCAGCACACGGTGTCGGAGGATTTCCTGCGGCATTACTCGCGGCTGCACCAGCACTTCGCCACGCTCTACGGCATGACGGCGTTCGCCTGGGGCGAGCCGCCGCGGCCGCAGGTGCGCACGCTCATGGCCGCGGACCGGGCGAAACTGGAACAGGTGCTCGCGCAATTCAACGGCCCGATCGTCACGGCCGTGAAATCCTGGAACAGCACCGCCTACGCCCAGGGCGTCAGCACGATGCCCACGGGAGCGCCGGTGGCCATCAAACCTCCGCCGCCGCTGCCGCCGGTTTCAGCGGCGACCAGCACCGGCACCTGAGCCCTCGACGCCAAGGGAATGTTATGAAACAGGCAGGACCCGCGGTACTCCGGTACCGCGGGTTTTGTTTTTGCATTTGCAGATGCCGGCTCCGTTTGTTGCAGGGTGTACAATTTTTGGGAGTATCTCCCGATCCGGGAGAAACCCGAACGGCGATGCTCGTCTTTGAGTAAAGGAGGGCGGCTCATGTGTAACCGTGCGTACAGCCGGTCAGCGGTAATCCTGGTGATGGCAGCGGCCCTGCTCACCGGCTGCGGCGGCGGGGGCGGCGGGTACAGTAGCAGCACCCCGCCCGCCCCGATCCCGGTACAGGGGGTGTACTTCGGCACCTATTCCATCAACGGTACCCCCGGTTCGACCCCGGTGTACGGGGCGATCCAGTCGGGGGGCTACGGCTATTTCGCTGATACCCAGGGGGTAAGCTACGTGCTCTCCAGTCTCACCGACAGCGGGAGCTACAGCGGCACACTCACCGCCTATGCGCCTCCTGGGCAGACGTTCCCGACGGGTTCGAGCACAGCGAGCTTCAGCGTATCCGGTGGTGCGAGTGACAACGGCAGCTATGTCACTGCGGTCAGCGGCAGTTTCACCGGTTCCGGCGAAAGCGGCAGCTTTACCATCAACTACCAGCCCATTACCATCAATGCCCTCAGCTTGAACGCGCTCGCGGGGAGTTACTCCGGTTATTACTGGGGCAGCGGCTCGACCTCAATCGCGCTCACCGTCAACACCGGTGGCAGTTTCTCGGGCAGCGACGGCTATGGCTGTCAGCTCAGCGGCACCCTCACGCCGGTGCCGGGCTATGACCTGGTGCAGGTCACAGCCAGCAGCACCGGTCAGCCGGTATGTGCCGGTGCGCTCTCCGGTCTGGGGTTCGAATCCACCCAGGATCTCAGCGGCCAGTTCAGCCACGCAGCCGGTACCTACGTGTATGTGGGCGCTTCCAATGCCAAGGCCGGGTTCGCAGCGGAATTGAAATTGCAGTGATCGCATCGCGCGAAAATATGCCGGTCACAACGCCATGATCGCAGATATGCTTGCGTTCAGAACGACGAATGCGGCTGCACCAGAAAGGTTTCTTCCTCGGGAGTGGACTCGCGGCCGAGAATGACATTGCGATGCGGGAAGCGGCCGAAACGGTCAATGATGGCCTTGTGTTTCAGCTCGTACTTGAGATTGGCGTCCACTCCCGGCTGCCGGAACAGGCGCTCGGCAATGGCATGAATGGCGCGCGATTCGCTGTGCATGTAGGGCATGTACAGGAATATCCGCCGGCGCGATTCCAACGCCTGATCCGCACCGATGCACCTGCTGCCTGGGACAGCATCAGCGCCATCCCATCGCAGGCGAAAGCTTCCGGCCGGTCGCGGTACAGGTTACGGGAGAGCTGATCCAGCACGATGATCTCCGCCAGCCGTCCCTCCGGCGTGCCGCGCCATGTGAACAGCTCGCCCCGGGAGGCGGCGCGATGGGATTCCGAAAAGCGCCCGCGGATCAGCGCATCAAGCTTCTCATTTTTCTCGAAGTGCTGTCGAGGCGAAAGCTCGTCAAACCAGAACCGCAGGATGTCTTGGTATTTCAGGTTGCCTCAACTTCTAATGCCTCTGTCGACTTCAGACAGGTGCAACTTCAGCAGACTCTTGAACAGCTTGCCGTGATTCGGAATTTTCAGATGCAGCAGTTCATGCACGATCACGTAATCCTGGAAATCCCGCGGCTGGCGCAGCAGGCGCGTGCTGAAACTCACCCAGCCGGATGTGGAGCAGGACGCCCATTTGCGTCGCATCTTCTGCACGCGAATCAATTTCGGGCGCGTGCGCAGCGTCTCGGCCCAGGCGCGCACACGGGTTTTGAATTGCTGCCGTTGGCATTCCGCGCGCGTCATGAACCGTAGATCCGCAACAGTGCATCGGCCAGCTCCACCATGCGCTGCCGGCCCACCTCATTCAGCAGGACCTTGTACAGCTCGGATTTGAGTTGCCGCAGTTCCTCGGCGTTGGCCGCATGATTGGGAAAGCGTGCAAAACAGGCGGCGATCTTCCGGGTCAAATCTTCGGGCTTTTGCAACTGCTCTTCTTTCAGGCGCAGATACGCCGCATACGTGCGGGCCTCAAGCCCAAGACGCTCGCGCTCCGTTTCCGCCGCCAGCCGCTCCCGCATCAGGGTTTCCAGCCGCGCAAGTGCATCACGGGTGGAGAGTTTGCGGTCTTCCAGCGCCTGCAACACCGCCTCGGCACGTTCGCCGATTTCCACCAGATAGGGCTGCTGCTCGCCGGCCTGAGCGGCGGCCTCGCGCAGGGCGCGCACCAGATTCATGATCTTGGACTGATCCGAGCCCTGGCCCTGTTTGAGCGCCGCCAGCGCCTGCTCGTCAAACTCCACGCTGGCGCCGGCCACCGGTCCGTAGGTGGCGGCGGTTTCACGCACCAGCAGTTCGGTTTTGTGGGCCAAATCCTCATAAAACGCGGTCTTGGAACCGTAGGCGTTGCGCAGCATGGCGTAGAGATCGGCCAGCTTGCGGTAATCGTCCATGTCATCGCGCAATTCCGGCGAGGGCGAGAGGATTTCGTAGAGCGTTTCGAGTTCCTTGAACAGATCCACGAATGCCTGCCGCCGGTCCTTGTCCAGCAGTTCCTCATATAAGAGACGTTCCAGTTGTTCGTCCTTGCCGCCCCGCATCGGCCCGAGATATTTCTGTGCCGGCCCGCGCATCAGCTCCCGGAAGCGCGCCAGCAGCAAATCCAGGTCCTCGATGACGCCGGACACCTCGTCGGAATCGAAGGCCAGCGCCTTGTTGAGTTCCCGCAGCACACCGATGAAATCCACGATCAGGCCGCAGGGTTTGCGCCGGCCCTGTTCGTCCTCGTAAGGCCGGTTCACGCGCGCGATGGCCTGCAGCAGCACATGGTCGCGCATGGGCTTGTCGAGATACATGCAGTAGAGGATCGGCGCGTCGTAGCCGGTGAGCAGCTTGTCCGTGACGATCAGGATTTGCGGCTTGTCCTCGGGCTTGGTGAACAACTTGCGCGCGTTTTTTTCCGCGGCATCGTCCAGTTGCAGTTCCGCCACCAGCGGACGCTCCACCACGTCGTTGGCATTTTTTGTATAAATGGGCACCGCCACGTCCGCCGGCAGGTATTTATCCAGCGCCCGCTTGTAGAGCGCGCAGGCTTCCCGGTCCACCGCCACCAGAAACGCCTTGTAGCCTAAGGGCGCCACGTTCTCGCGGAAATGCTGCGCCACGAAGCGCGCCACCTTGTCCACCCGCTCATTGCCCTTCAACACCGCGCGCAGAGTCACGGCGCGCTCCAGAATGCGGTTCAGCTCCTCGATGTCGCTCACGCCTTCCGCTTCCCGCAAGCTCAGAAATTCTTTCTCCAGAATATCTTTCGGCAACGTCACGTCGGCCGGCGCAAGCGTATGGCGCAGCTTGAGGGTGGTGCCGTCGCCGATGGATTCAGCGATGGAATACTTGTCCAGATAGCCCTTCTCGTCCTCACGGCCGAAGGTCTTGAAGGTGCCCTTCCCGTAAGCGGTCAAATCCACCGGCGTGCCGGTGAAGCCGATGAGCGTGGCGTTGGGCAGCGCGCCCAGGAGATAATTGCCGAGATCGCCGCCGGTGGAACGGTGCGCCTCGTCAATCAGCACGAAGAAATCCCGGCGCGTGCAACTGTCTTTGCGGATGCCGTCGAACTTGTGAATCATGGAAACAATCAGGCCGCGGAAATCCCGGTCCAGCAGTTCCTGGAGCCGCGCCTTGCTGTCGGCGCGCTGCACGGCAATATCCTTGTTCTGCATTTCGCCGAGCAGCGCGTTTACCCAGCCGGACAACTGGCCTTCCAGTTCGTTGCGGTCCACGATCAGCATGACCGTGGCGCCGGGGAAATGCGCCTTATCCTCGAGGATCAGGCGCGCGGCGGTCAGCAGCGTGAAGGTCTTGCCGGAACCCTGCGTGTGCCAGACGAGGCCGGTTTTCTTCCCCGCGTCGCCGCAACGCTGCACCACCTTCTGCGCCGCGCGCACCTGATGCTGGCGCAATACTGTTTTTCGCAGTTCGTCGTCCTTGACATAGAACAGAATCCAGTCCTTGAGAAGACGCAGGAACCGCGGTTTGTCAAAAAACGCCTTGACCTTGTCGCCGTAGGCGCCCGGCTGCTCCACCTTCCAGTTGAACACCGCGTTGCGGTTGTAATTCCAGGTCACGCCGTAGAAATACTCGATGAGATGCGTGATATTGAATACCTGCGGTGCGGTGAGCATTTCCGGTGTTTCCAGTTCATAGCGGCGCAATTGCACCAGCGCCTTCTGCATCGCCTCCTTCGATTTTGGATTCTTGTTCTCGACAATGGCCACCGGCACGCCGTTTACCAGAAACATCACATCCGCGCGATTGGCCTTGCGCGGATTCCGGTACTGCCATTCCCAGGTGACCTGGAACAGGTTGTGTTCGAGGTTGTCGTAATCCACCAGGCGCACGTGGCGATGGCGTTTCTCCTCTTCCACGAACACCATCTGCTCGCCCCGCAGCCAGCGCAGCAGTTCACGGTTGCCTTCGATGCTGGCCGGTGCGCTTTCCATGCGCTGAATTACCGCTTGTACATTATCTTTAGTCACCACATCGGGATTGAGCCGCAACAGCATCGCTTCCAGTTCGTCATAAAAGAACATGCCTTCTTCGCCGCGACGCTTGCCAAGCGCCGCGGTCTCCGGTACCGCCATCCAGCCCGCCGCTTCCGCGTGACGGATCAATGGAAACTGCACGGTACCGGCTTCGGAGGCGAGGGTGGTCATGCTCTATCCACCCCCAAAGGATCATTTTGCCGGCTTCGGCAAAATGATCTGCTCGTTGTGGCAAAATAGGGCCAGCGCGGGGTGCTGGGTTTTCCAGGCCCGGCCAGGTTTCTAGAGCCGCCCTGCGCTTTCTCGGTCGGGTGCTGCTTGTCAGCTCGATATGGTTCGCCCAGCCTGACCCCTATTTCCGCAAAAGGTCCCACCCCGGTGACAAGAGCCCAGTGGGCTCTCCCGCAAGGGTAGCCGGGGTGGTCATTTTTTCGGGTGAGGGCTAGAATCACCCCCAATCCGGTTATCCGGAGTTGGATCGCCCGCAAGGGCGAGCGTAAAAAGGTCCCTTCGGGGGCCTTTTTATTGAGCCTGAGAATCTTTGGCCTTGGGGAAATATGCCTTTTCATTGGTTTTTTCCCCCAAAAAACAAAAACTTGCGATTTGGCATTTTTGCACTTCTCCTGCAGGAGAGCTTCTGGCATTATTTGCTTCCTAGCGCTGGGTGTTGGGCTTTCTTGTCCCGACCGCGGGCCGAAAGGCCGCCTGGCGCTTTTTATTTGCCTGCGTTTCGCCCGAACCCTCGCCTCTTTCGTGAATCACCTTCAGTCCAGTCACATGGTGGCCATCTACGGATTGCCAGTGCGGCACCGCCTTCTTGAGCCGTTCGTAGTACGAAGTCACGTTTTGGTTCCCCGCGAACTGAGAGCTAATCACCGCAGTTACAAAGTCGGCAAGCTGAATACCAATGTTTTGTGCTTGTGAGATAGCGAAGAAGGGAGTGCGAACGATCGAATCCATTGCCAAACCGGCTGAGCTGCGCTGCAAAAAATTGGTGATTGCTGTCGAATTCTTGTGATTGATGCCATAAGCACGGTCATCAAAGACAAGACAGGCCATCTCGCCCGGATGTTGACGCTTCATGAAGGTATCGACACGCTCAAACAGAAATTTAAATGTGCGATCCAATGCGATCACGTTATCTACTTGGAATTTCTGCATGTCCTTTTCGAAGCAGATGCAGCCGAAGATAGGCAAGTGTTTAGCTACAATGTAGGCGAGGAGGTCACTAGCAAAGTCGAGGTTGTGTGATTTTTGTCCCTTCGCCTGTAACTTGAATGCCCAATTCTTGAGCAGTGCTTTGCCCTTGATCTCTTTATCGCGCGCGAAGTCAGCGCCGAAATGTTTGTATTTAAGTTGATAAACGTCCTGGGACACGATGGCGAACTGGCGCTCGGGAATGCCGATACCACACAGCCCTCCCAGCGTGACCGCTGGATCACTCTCCGATTTGCGGAAGCTTTCGTCGAAAAAGATCAGCATGTCATCACCTCGGAGGTATCAATACCGGAATCCGCGACGTGGATTCCGGCGGCAGCTGTAGGTTGGGCAAAGCGCAGCGTGCCCAACACGCACCGTCCCCACTCGCTATGCACGCCCATCATTCACCCACCTCTCCGCCGGGCAGAGGGGGTGCCGCAGCGCCCCAACCCTCCGGGTACAGGGAACGGGCCGCGCAGCGTCGCAGCGAACTGTGCGGCCAGAGCCACGGATCGGCGACGTAGCCGTGCCTGACCGGGTTGTAGTGGATGTAATCCATGTGCCGGCGCCAGTCCTCTTCATCCCGTATGCGGTGCTCCCAAAATCGTCTTTGCCAGACCGCATGTTCGCGCTTGGCCCGCCGGGATGCGCTCGGTTCCGCGCTTGCACCTGAGCAACCAACGCTGAAATAGCACTTGATGCGCGCCCAGCGTCCGGAGTAATCGGTATCGCCCTCGGGCAGCTTCCACAGGCAATGCAGATGATCGGGCAGTATCACTACCGCGTCCAGCTCGAAAGGGTACGCCGCCTTTTCCCGGCGAAAGGCCTCGCGCAGACGATCAACGTTTGCGGGCAAGACAAGCAGCGATTGGCGTCCTTCGGTGACGACCGTAAAGAAATAACAGTTGCTTTGCCTGTCACGACGGTAACGCATAGCGGGTCATGCCTTCATGATCGTAGACCTAGCGGCCGGAATCGCCGCCAAATCGAACCGACACCGTAAGGTGTGCCTTCCGCGAGAATAGAAATGGCGGATCTTTCACGCAGGCGAGCGCAGGATTGGTAGAGGTTGCCGGTAACGGCGGCAGCCCGAATGGGTGGGATCCTCGAACCTGGAGCCTGTGTCTTTTCAAAAGGTCCCACCCCGGTGACAAGAGCCCAGTGGGCTCTCCCGAAAGGGTAGCCGGAGTGGTCACTTGACCCCTGCTTGAACTGACGCCGCACCTCACAATTTTCGGGCGCTTCAATCGCAAGGCCAGATGGCAATACGCTGCAAGTTAGGTCAGAAGAAGCTAGCCACAACGTATTCATGGGGGTACGTAAAATACATTTTACTAACAAGGGCTTACCTATGCCTCAATGTGAATTGATAAACAAATTCACAGGTTTTTCCTATGCCACTGGACAAAACGATCCATCGTTCCATCCGCCAACGCTTTAGGCGAATCCACCGGCAAACCAAGTTCCGAACTGACCTTTCGGGCAAGCTCTCTGTGGGCCAAAGGGTATAGCTGGTATTTCAGAATCAGGCTAAATCCATCCGCACCACGAACCTCCTCGATCCACGATTTCGGCAGCATCCTGGCCACAAAGACCGGCTTGATGCCAAGGTGCTCACACAGGTTCACTTTCGTCAACAACTCCTCATGCTCCATGTACCCGAGCGTATTCTTAACCTCGATACCATATCTCACCCCATCGCGCTCAAAGATAAAATCCAGATCATGATTCGTATTTGTCCAAGATTTTGATTCAAACCTGTTCGTATTCCGGCCCCTCATGACGAACTGGCAACGCGCAAAACCTTCAAGCACCATTAATTCGCCATGTAAACCCACCGCTCCGCCGATATTCGGATCTGCATATTGCTCAATCATATTAACCACACGCGTCGCATCCCGACGGAAATACCGGTGTGTTCGATGCCAAAGCAGATTGACCGCGCCTCCCGTGGCCAGTTTCCGGGGTTCATTGTGAATAATGCCTCTTCCAACCAGTCCCCTGATCGCCCGATTTGTGACCCAGTGATACCATTTGTCCTCGTGCCTCACTTCAATTTGCCTGGAGAAAAAGACCGCCTCCCGATTTGAACCGAAAAACTCTTCGAGTTCACTTTCAGCCTCCTCCTGCCTTGGGTCAGGAGCCCGTTCTTCCGGCTCATAATCTTCATCAAAGTCGATCACCACGGCCTGCATACTCCAACGATTGGCTAACCGCCGACTTCAGACATATCAATGTCGAAATGGTTGACGCGGATTTCGGCGGTCATGAGTTTGTGCAGCAGGGTCTGAAAGAGATCGTTCAGTGCGGCTTTCAGCTCGTCATAGAACAACACGTCTTCCTCTCCCCGGCGCTTACCGAGCACGGCTTCCGGCTTCACCGGCTGCCAACCCACGGCCACAGCGTGGCCCACGAGCGGAAACTGCACGGTGCTGGCTTCGCAGACGAGCGTCATCACGGACCCACCTTGTTATTCGCCGCAACCTGCTCCGGCTTAGGGCAAACGCTTCGCAGGCCATCAATATGCTCATAAAGTTCGGGGCGGATCGTTGCCCACATTGGATCAAGCACGAAATCAATGCCTTCACGGCGGGCAAGTTTTGCAGCAGGAACGAAATCCGAATCGCCGGAAATCAGGACGATCTGGCTGACCTGCTTCTTGAATGCGAGAGACGCGATATCCAATCCAATCCGCATGTCCACGCCCTTCTGCCGGAAATCCAGACGGAAATCCTCATCGGTAATGCTGGCCCACTTACGTTCACCAGTGGCGAGCATCTTTAGAACATCGGGTTTGAGCTGCCAATTGACGTGCGAAGTTGGGATTTCACCAAGACGCAAAGCGACTTTACGCAGACTCTTCAGACAATCGTGAAATTCTTGTCGCCAGAGAGCTACCGGAGACCGACTAAAATCAACGGACTTTCTGCTGATTAGCTGGTGACCCTTCCACTGGGCAGGCGGAGCGTCGTAAACGAAAATACGGTACAGCCGTGAGACCCGGCGGCCCTTCTCATCGTTGAGATGATCCAGCGCGGTTCGGTGCAGTTGTTTGGCCGCAGCTTCGGAAGGCTGATTCCCGTAAATGCGCTGTAACCGTTTGAGAAAAAACGCCGCATCCACGAGGACAGCGGTCAGAACAGGGCTTGCATAACGCAAAAAGAAGCCCCGGGGTTCGGCCTGCCCTGAATCATTGAGGGCGGGCTTACTGCCAAGGGCGGATCGTGTGGAAATCATAACTCAAAACCTCCTGAAATCGCCAACATAAACTGGTTTTAACTTTGGAGACGCCAAGTCATTGATTTCACGGGCAGTGCCTGAGCCGATATCCACCATTTTGTTGACATCAACAAAATGGTCCTCGGGGCGCTGTCCGGCGTTCCGGCAAGCGGTACGCGCCTTGTCAATGACCAGCAGAAAGTTGCGCCACTCGGTATAGCCGAGCAGCTCCTGCAATTCGCGCGCGAACCAGAATTCCACGCCATCGCGTTCGTGCGCGTGATCCTCGAAAGTCTTGTGCAGGCGGGTAATCAGTTCCTTCTTCATGTCGTTTCCTCCCGTGTCTCTGGTTGGGCGACTTCACGGGTGTCAATGTCGAGATGGGTGACGCGGAGTTCGGCGGTCATGAGCTTGTGCAGCAGGGTCTGGAACAGGTCGTTCAGCGCGGCGCGCTTTTTCCGGTGGTGGACAAGCTTGCGGTCAATCGTGGCGAGCGCGTTGGCGATGGCACGTTGTTCTTCCAAAGAGGGGCAGCGAATTGTGAAATTACGAATAACAGTTTGGCTGATATTCGGTTGAGCGCCGCCGTATCGCCGACTCAGCAATTCAGGGCGGTCGTAAATTAACGAATAACGGAGAAATTCGGAATCAACTTTTTCTGGACTTGTAAAAATTGCGCACACTGCTTGATTGGTTGCTGCCGCAACTTCAAGAATTGCCGTTTTGCCGACCGTGGCACCATACATTGCTATCAGCAGCGTCCCGGGTTGAAAGAGTTTTGCTGATGAGTGCCTTAGGCCCTCTGTAGTGATTTTCTCTTCCGTATCCTCGATGTAGCCATCATTCAGTTCACCAGATTTCACCCAAAGAATATCGCCGTTGTAATACTTTGTTTCCGACCGATTTGGCGTGCCTCCACTCGTCGTTTCGGCAAAATTGCTTAATGTTTCGAATCTCCAACTCCGTGGTATAAGGCCGATTTCGGTGTCCTTGAGGGGCTCGTTGCGCAGGCCGCGGGTGAAGAGGCGCTGCATGGCGGAGGCTTTGAGGTCGCGGGTGGCGGCGATCAGGCGGTCCTGGGTGGCGATAGTGCGCTGCACTTTCCACAGCACCGCAGCGATTTTTTTCTGTTCGGGTTTGGGGGGGATGCAGCAATGGATGGGATAAGCTGATTCCCTGTTGAGCCCAGGGACAGCACTATGGCTGTTCAGTGCGTCGAGCCCAGCCGTCGATAGCAAGTAGTAAAGAAACAACCAGTTATGATTGCGCTTGTTCTCGACGTAGTACGTCGTATCGATGGGCCAGAAATCAGAGTCTGAGAATGCGACTTCGCCGACAGAACCCTTCCGTCCAACGACGATCCCGGGGCCTTTGACGGCCGCGGCATTATGCTGGCCAACGACGCCGTTGGAGCCATAAACATTGATGCTTCCCGGCAGCCGAGCATGGGCGGGAAGGCCCTTGCCGTATTGCAGGGCGATTTCTTCGCCAAGTGTTGATGCTCGCCAGTTCGGCGGCAGATCAGGGTCACTCGAAGACATTGGATTCCCGCTTTCGCGGGAATGACGAAGGGCGTGTGATTTTTGCATCCTCGCCCCTCACCCTAGTCCTCTCCCGCCAGGGGAGAGGGGATTTTCTGTAGCTGCATTAATATCTTGGCCAGTTCCTCATCGAGCTTTGCTTCTTCTCTTTTCAGCGCATCCAATTCGGCCACGATGTCGGGGATTTCGCGCAGGGTTTGGGTATCGCCATTGGCAAGGTAGCGGGAGGGCGACAGGTTGTAGTCGTTTTCTTCGGCATGGGCGCGGTCAATGACGGCCACGAAGCCGTCCTGCGCTTCGCCTTTCAAATACGCGGCGGCGATTTTGGCGATGGCTTCGTCCGTCAAGTAATTCTTGGGCGTGCCTTTCTTGAATTCACGGCTGGCATTGATGAGCGTGATTTTGCCCTTGCGGTCCTTGGGTTTGTTCTTGCGCAGCACCACGATGATGCCGGCAGCGGTGGTGTTGTAAAACAGGTTATCCGGCAGCAGGAGCACGCCGTCTATGAGATCCCGCTCCACGAACCAGCGGCGGATGTTGCGCTCCTTGTCCTCGTTTTTGCTGCCGCTGCCGCGGGTGACGGCGCCGGTGTCCAGCACCACGGCGGCGCGGCCGTGGTCGTTCAGGCAGGCGAGGGTGTGTTGCAGCCAGGCCCAGTCGGCCTTGCCGGTGGTGACGCCACCTGAAGATTCGAAGCGCTCGAAGGGGTCGTGTTCATAGACATCCGGCGGGAAGGGCTGATTCCACATGGGATTCGCCACCACGATGTCGAATTTCTTCAGGCGCCCGGTTCCGGCTTGCGGGGCTTCGCGGAACTTGGGGTTACGCATGGAATCGCCGCGCAGCACTTCGCCCTGCATGTCGTGGATGATGCGGTTCATGCAGGCGATGGCGTAGCTCGCGCCGGTGAGTTCCTGGCCGTAGAGCCGGAGCGGGATTCTGGCGAGCGGATCGAGGCGTTTGCAGACGAGTTGCAATTTGATGAGCAGACCGAAGGAGCCGCAGGCGTAGTCGTGGCATTCCTCGCCGGGGCGCGGACGCAGGATTTCCGCCATGAGAAAGCCCACTTCCGTGGGGGTGAAGAATTCGCCGGCGCTCTGGCCCTGACCTTCGGCGAACTTGCGCAGCAGGTATTCGTAGCAGCGGCCGAGGAAATCCGGCTCCACGTCGTGCAGCCCCAGACGATAGCGCGGATTGGAGAAGGTTTCGATGACGCCCTTCAAGGCCGCGTCGGAAATCTCGCGCTCGCCGCCCGCGCCCACGTGGGCGAAATCCACCTGGTCTATGACGCCGGCGAGCGCCGGATTGTGTTTGACGATGGCGCGCACCGTGGTGGTGAGTTGCTCGCCCAGGGATTTGGGCCGGTGATCCTTGGGCCAATCGAAGGGCTCGCGCCCGGCCACCACCGGCCAGCGGGCCTCGGGCGGGACATAGAAGCGCACCAGCGTGGGGTCGGACTCGATGACAGCGCGCGCGGTGTCGCGCTCGCCGAACTGCTCGCTGAGCCGCTGCACCTCATCGTCGAACACATCCGACAGGCGCTTGATGAAGAGCAGCGGCAGCAGGTAATCCTTGAACTTGGGCGCGTCCTTTTCGCCGCGGATGGAGCAAGCCGCGTCCCACAGCATCTGCTCCATGCTCTTGTTGCCGAGCACCTTGCTCTTGCTGACGCCGCGGCGGCGGCGGGCGGATTCAGCGCCGGCGGCAGGCTCGGTTTCGGTGGATGTCTCGGAATTGAGGCCGGCCTCTTCGGCCAGAGCCAGAATGGCGTCGCGCTGGGCTTTCTGGGGTTTGGACTTGCCGGTTTCCCAGCGATTGACGGTGGCGAAGGCCACGTTCAGCCGGGCGGCGAGCTGTTCCTGACTGAGGTTCAGCCGGGTGCGGAGCCGGGTGAGGAGTTGAGCAGTATCATATTTTTCCATCGCAACATGCTATATCAAACATATCGTATCAAACAAGTTCTTGTAGCCTATTTGGATATACAATGATTGACTCGTTTCGTGAATCGTTTCGTGAATCGTTTCGTGAATCGTTTCATATTACGTTTCAAATATAGACGGCTTTCATATTCAACTCTTTGTTTCTACTTATTTAATTGATGCCTGAAATCGTTTCAACATGCAAATGACATTACGTCAATACCTGTCCGGGCGAGGTTCTGTTGCTGCGGGAGAACTGCGCGAGGCGCTGGAGATAAGCGCCGCCACGCTGTCGCGGCTGGTATCGGCCGAACAAGGCGCCGTACTGACCCTGGGGCATGGCCGCGCGACGCGCTACTGCCTGCCGCGGCTGATACCCGGCTTGCCGGCGCGCCTGCCTGTTTACCGGGTGAATGCAGACGGCCATGCCCTGCCGGTGGCGAGCTTGATCCCGCTCCAGAACGGCGGGAGCTGGATCGAACCGGCGCGCGGCCGCGGTCACGCCCATGCCGGGTTGCCGCCGGTGATTCACGACATGGCACCCGCCGGTTATCTCGGCCGGTATTTTGCGGCTCAGCACCCGGACATCGGACTGCCGGGTCGCTTGCAGGATTGGAATGACGATCACCGCCTGATCGCGCTCACCCGCCGAGGTGAAGATTGCCCGGGTGATTTGATACTGGGCGAAGAATCCCTGGAGCGCTTTCTTGCCTGGCAGCCAATTGCCGTAACTGAAAGTGAATATCCGCGGCTGGCGATTGAATCTGCGACACGCGGTGCAGGTTCGTCGGCTGGTGGCGAACAACCCAAATTCACGGCCTTCCGTGAGGGGCATCATTACCTGGTGAAATTCACAGCGGATGACGGCTCCCCGTCGGATGTGCGCTGGCGGGATCTGCTGGTATGCGAGACATTAGCGCTCAGCGTGCTGCGTAGTGCGGGCTTGGCCGTCGCCAAAGCACGTATCGTGGACGTGGGTACACGCCGGTTTCTGGAGCTGCAACGTTTTGACCGCAGCGGCATTCGTGGACGGCGTGGCGCACTCACACTCGGGCCGCTGGATGATGATCTTTTCGGAAGACGTGATTCATGGAGTGAGGCGGCGGCGCGTCTCACCATGGCGCGCCTCCTGGGTGCCGATAATGCGCGCCGCACTCGGTTGCTGGAGGCGTTCGGCATCCTGATTGCGAACTCCGACCGCCACTTCGGCAACATCAGTTTTTTTGCTGACGGCCTGCAAGAGCGCCCACGCCTTGCGCTGGCGCCCGTTTACGACATGCTGCCCATGGCAGCAGCGCCCATAGCGGGGTACCTGCCCGATTTGCCGCCGCCGCCCGCCGCACCGCCGGTGAAGCTGCTGGATGTCTGGGGCGAGAGCGCCAGTTTGGCGCAGGAATTCTGGCGGCGTATCGCGGAAGACGCGCGCATCAGTGACGCGTTCCGGCGCCAAGCGTCAGAAAGAGCAACCGCTACCTGACGCTGGGATATTTTTCATGCTGAGCGATGAAGAACTGAAGCGACTGGCCGGCGCCGCCGCGTTTTCCCGGGGCCGGGGCTACTACGCCGACGGCCGGGTGCGGCTGCTCAAGAGCGGCAAGGCGCAGTTTGAAGCCGAGGCCCAAGGCAACGAGACCTACCGCCTGTGGCTGAAGCGTGACGGCAAGGGCTGGCGCTGGGACTGTTCCTGTCCGGCGGCGGACGACGGCGGTTTCTGCAAGCATCTGGTGGCGGCCGTGCTCCTGTGGCGCGACGGCAATCCTGAACCGCAGACGGAACAGGATGATCTGCTGGATTACCTGCGTATGCAGCCGGCCGAGCGGCTGGCGCTCTGGCTCAAGCAACTGGCGGACGAGGATACGGACGTGGAGCGCCGCCTGCGCCTGTTCCAGGCGGAGAGTAACCCGGCGCTGCTGAAAAAGACTCTGGGCAGCGTACTCGGCGTGCGCGGATTTCTGGATTACCGGCGCAGTCTGGATTACGCCCGCCGTCTCGGGCCGGTGATCGCACAACTGGAAACTTCGCTGGCATCATCCCCCGCCGCGGGCCGGGAGCTGATCGAATATGCGCTCAGGCGGCTTTTGAAAACCTACGCGAACGCCGATGACTCCGCCGGCGCCATCGGCGAGATTCTTGCGGATTTGGCAAAGCTGCACGGGCGCGCCTGCGCACTCGCGCCCGGCGATGGCCGCGATCTGGCAAAGCAACTATACCGCCTGCAAACCGAAGACCAATGGGGGCTATTTTCAGTAGCGGATTATTGGCCAGCACTCGACGGGGCGGGCAAGGCCGAATACGCGCGGCTGATTGCGGCGGAGCTTGAAAAGCTGCCGCCGAAGCCCGATCCCGATGGACGACATGACAGCGATGCTTTTTACATTCGCCGGCGCGCCGTGGACTATGCCCGTGTGGCACGCGACTTCGGGTTGCTGCTGCGCGCATTGCAATGGGATCTTTCCAACGGGCACGCCTTTATCGAGCTTGTTGAAGCCTGCCGGGAGTTCAAACGTGAACGCGAGGCTCTGCAATGGGCGGAACGCGGCGTCAAGAAGTTCCCGAATGAAGCGCGCCTGCGGGACGCGCTCGCCGGATGTCTGGCTGACTCAGGATTAAAGGAGGAGGCGCTGGAACAGCATTGGGCGGCTTTCGCTGCGGAACCGGACGAAAAACACTGGGACGCGCTCAAGAAGGCCGCCGCGAAACACTGGCCCGCCTGGCGGACAAAAGCCCTGGAAGCGCTGGCCGGGCGGCGGGACAGCTACGAGGCGGGGCAGCGCGTGCATTTATTGATGCACGACGGCGATCTGGACGGCGCGTTGGCGGAAGCCCGTGCCCGGCGCATTGACCCCGAAACCCTGGTGCGCCTCGCCCGGCGTATCGAAAGCTGTGACCGGAAAGCCGCGGGCGAGCTTTATTTGCGCGTGGCGCGCAGCCTGGCGGAGCATCTGGACTACAAACAGTACCCCCTGTTTACGCGCTACATGCAGCGCATCGCGCGGCTTTTGCCGGAGAGGGAATGGCGCGAATGGTTCGATGGATCCCTGGTACAGCATCGCCGCAAAACGCGGCTGATGGAACTGCTCAAGGGCAAGGGCCTGATCTGACAAACCAGACAAAATGAAACCCGATCCGTGTCATAAGTCAGATCGTTTTGCCTGACGCTGTCTGTTGCAAACGTTCCGCCAGCCATACCTTGATGATGGATTGGCGCGTAACTCCCAACCGGCTTGCCTCTCTGTCGAGCGAGGCAATCATCCACGCCGGAAAATCCACATTCACTCTTTTTTGCTCCTGATTGAGACGCTTGGCCCTGGACATATCCAACGCCGCAGCCACGCCTTTGCCGGCATCAAACGTCTGATCAAATTTCCTGGCTTTCATACCATGCCACCTCCTCTGCCCGCGATCTGCGGACAGAAATAATCCGTATCTTGTCACCGCGGTAGGTGAACACGCCGGACCAGTGTTGATCGTCAATTTTCCCGATCACCAGAAATCTCGGCTCATCCCGGGTTTTTGCGGGTATCTCCAGCACATATGGGTCGTCCCACAGTCTCTGCGCCTCGACAAAATCAAGGCCATGTTTGGCGCGATTGGATCGGCTTTTGGCCGGGTCGTACTCAAAATCCATTATGGTATATAAAATATACCTTATTTAAGTAGCGATCAAGCTGGCATTATCGCCCGTAATCGGCTCAGCGGGGTCAATCCGGCCATGCCGCTCAAACCATCCACAGTTTCATGAAGTCCGGGACCGGTGTGGCTTCCAGTTTCTTCTGGTCTGCACACAGGGTCTGGATGGCCTCGCACTGCCGTGGCGGCAGGCGGCCGGCGATGGCTCGCTCGAATTTCCTGACCAGCACCGGAATGCCTTCGGCGCGGCGCCGGCGGTGGCCGATGGGGAATTCCACCGCCACGCGCTCGCTCCTGGAACCATCCTTGTAGAACACCCGCACGGCGTTGCCGATGTAGCGCTTGGCTGGGTCGTAATAATCCTTGGTGAACTGCGGGTTCTCGCACACCTCCATTTTTGCTCGCAGGCCGTCAATGCGCGGATCGGCGGCTACCCGGTCTTCGTAATCCTCGGCCGTGAGCCGGCCGAATATGAGCGGCACAGCCGTCATGTACTGGATACAGTGGTCGCGGTCGGCGGGATTCGAAAGCGGGCCGGTCTTGTCAATGATGCGCACGCCCGGTTCCTGGGTTTCGATCACGATTTTCTCGACCTGGTCCAGTCTGTCCCTGACCTGCGGGTGGAGCTGCATGGCGCATTCCACCGCGGTCTGGGCGTGGAACTCCGCCGGATAGGAAATCTTGAAGAGCACGTTCTCCATCACATAACTGCCATAAGCGCGCTGGAATTTGAAAGGCTGGCCCTTGAACAGCACGTCGTAGAAACCCCAGGTCTTGGCCGAGAGCGCCGTGGGATAGCCCATCTCGCCGGTGAGTGCGATCAGCGCCAGGCGCACCGCGCGGCTGGTGGCGTCGCCCGCCGCCCAGCTCTTGCGCGAGCCGGTGTTGGGCGCATGCCGGTAGGTGCGCAGCGCGCCGCCGTCAATGAACGCGTGCGACACGGCGTTGAGCACCTGTTCGCGCGTGCCGCCCAAAAGCGCCGTGACCACGGCGGTGGACGCCACGCGTACCAGCAGCACGTGATCCAGGCCCACGCGGTTGAAGGAATTCTCCAGCGCCAGCACCCCCTGGATTTCGTGGGCCTTGATCATGGCGGTGAGCACCGCCTGCATGTTCAACGGTGCTTTCCCTGCCGCCGCGTTACGGCGCGAGAGGTAATCGGCCGCTGCGAGGATGCCGCCCAGGTTGTCGGAAGGATGCCCCCACTCGGCCGCCAGCCAGGTGTCATTGAAATCCAGCCAGCGGATCATGGCGCCGATATTGAAGGCCGCCTGCACCGGTTCCAATTCAAACGAAGTGCCGGGCACCCGCGCACCGCCCGGGAGCGTCGCCCCCGGCACCACCGGGCCCAGCAGTTTGGTGCAGGCCGGATAGTTGAGCGCCAGCATGCCGCAGGCGAGCGTATCCATGAAACAGTAACGCGCGGTCTCGTAGGCTTCGCTGCTCCTGATCTGATAATCGAGAACGTAGTCGCTGATGTCGGTCAGCACCTTCTCGGGATCGGGGCGTTCGGCGGATTTCAAATCATGGGACATTTTGCTTCCTCCGGTCGCAAAAGAGTGGGCGGGGGGCACGAAGACCGGAAAGGTTTTACCTCTTTCCTCTTTCTCCTTATCGCTCACGCCTCACCCGGCGCAGCGAATTATTTACGCTCCCGCAACGGCACCCACGCCTGTTTTTCCGGACCGGTGTAATCGGCCATGGGGCGGATCAGCCGGTTATTGGCCCGCTGCTCCATGATGTGGGCGCTCCAGCCCGTGGTGCGCGCACACACAAATATGGGCGTGAACAGTTTCGTGGGGATGCCCATGAAGTGATACACGCTGGCGCTGTAGAAATCCAGGTTGGGAAACAGTTTCTTCTCGTTCCACATGATTTCCTCGATGCGCCCGGAGATCGGGTAAAGCTGTTTCTTGTCGCCGGTTTCCTCCGCAAGCCTGCGCGACCATTCTTTGATCACCACGTTGCGCGGGTCATGGTCACGGTACACGCGGTGGCCGAAACCCATAATGAGCTTCTTTTCCGCCAGCATCTTTTGCAATCCTTTGCCGGCTGCCTCCGGGTTTTTGAATTTAGAGATCAGCTCGTAAGCCGCCTCGTTGGCGCCGCCGTGCAGCGGGCCGCGCAGCGTGCCGATGCCGGCCACGATCGCCGAGTGAAAGTCGGAAAGCGTGGCGGTGCACACGCGCGCCGCGAAGGTGGAAGCATTGAACTCGTGCTCGGCGTACAGGATCAGCGACACGTCCATGGCGCGTACGTG
This sequence comes from Natronospirales bacterium, assembly GCA_021792635.1. GTDB lineage: Bacteria > Pseudomonadota > Gammaproteobacteria > Natronospirales > REEB76 > REEB76. The sequence goes on from JAJYUH010000008.1 coordinate 35,159, forward strand.
CACCTTGTCCGGCTTCTTGCCGTGCATCAGCCGCAGGAAATGCGCTGCGACAGAGTCCTCATCCGTGGCGGTCTTGATGCGTTTTCCGGAATGCGCGTAATGAAACCAGTAGAGCAGGATACCGGGCAGGATGGCCACCAGCCGGTCGGCTGCGTCGCGCTGCCGATCAAAGCCCTGCTCGGGTTCGATGTTGCCGAGAAAAGAGACGCCGGTACGCAGCACGTCCATGGGGTGGGTTTCCCCGGGAATCGCCTCCAGCAGCTTGCGCAACGGCTTGGGTACTTCGCGCAGCTTGCGCAATTTCCTGCGGTAGGCGGTCAACGTCTTCCGGTCGGGCAGCCTGCCATAATGCAGCAGGTAAGCCACTTCCTCGAAGGTCGCGTGTCCTGCCAGATCGTAGATGTCGTAGCCGCGATAGGTCAGGCCCACGCCTTCCTTGCCCACGGTGGAGATGGCGGTTTCGCCGGCGGTAATGCCGGCGAGTCCGCCGGGTTTCTTGACTGCTGTATCTGCCATGGTTTTTCTCCTTCACGTATCCGCACTTTGCGGGAGCGGCCTCTCGCCGCGATTCGTTTGCACGGCCGCAAGCCGCCCCTGCGATTATTTCCTGAATAACTCGTCGAGCTTCTTTTCATAGCTCAGATAATCAAGCACCTCATACAACTCTCCACGGGTCTGCATGAGCTCCAGCACTTCCTTCTGCGTGCCATGCCGGCGCAGCGCGCCATATATCATCTCCGCCGCCCTGCTCATGGCGCGAAACGCGGACAACGGATACAGCGCCAGACGCACACCGGCATCCGCCAGTTCTTTGGTGGTGAACAGCGGCGTCTTGCCGAACTCGGTGATGTTGGCGAGTACCGGCACTTTCACCGCCCGGGTGAACTGTTTGTATTCATCCAGCGTGGCGAGCGCCTCGGCGAAAATCATGTCGGCGCCCGCCTCCGCGTACTGGAGTGCGCGGTGCACCGCCGCTTGCTGCCCCTCCACGGCGTGTGCGTCGGTGCGTGCCATGATGACGAACCTGGGATCGCTGCGTCCGTCCACCGCGGATTTGATGCGGTCGCACATTTCGCCGGCGTCCACCAGCTCCTTGCCGGGGCGGTGGCCGCAGCGCTTGGCCGCCACCTGGTCCTCGAGGTGCAGGCCGGCGGCGCCGGCGCGGATCATTTCCTTCACGCTGCGCGCGATGTTGAAGGCCGCGCCCCAGCCGGTATCGGCGTCCACCAGGAGCGGCAGGCGCGTAGCGCCGGTGATACGGCGGATATCCTCGCAGACATCGTTGAGCGTGGTGATGCCGAGGTCCGGCAGGCCGAAGGAGGCGTTGGCCACGCCCGCACCGGAAAGATAGAGCGCCCTGAAGCCGGCACGTTCCGCCAAAAGCGCGCAGTAGGCGTTGACGGCGCCCACCACCTGCAGCGGGCGTTCGACATCGAGCGCGGACCAGAGCCGTGCGCCGGCGGAATCGGGTTGGACCATGGGGTGTCCTTGCATGCTTGCAAACCGGGGTGGGCGGGAGCCGGTATTTTACCGACTTGGCGGAACCGCGTCACAGCAGCTTAACGGCGGTACACCTCGCGGCGGTGACCGACTTTCACGATCACCACGCAGATGTCAGCGTCGTTCACGGTATAAAGGATGCGGTAATTGCCTTGCCGCAGCCGGTATTTGTCTTCGCCACTCAGTTTCTCGGTGCCGGGCGGTCTCGGGTCTTTCGCGAGCGTCCGCATGCGTGCCAGTATGCGCTTCAGGTCGGGGTTGGGAATGGTGCGGAGGTCCTTGGCGACGGACTTCTTGAAGACAAGTTTACAGCTTGCCATGCGCCTTCAGGTCTTTGAGCAACTGCTCGTAAGTCAGCACAGGCTCGGCAACCCGGTCCTCGAAGGCGGCCAAATCCGCTGCGTCTTCCACCAGTGACTGGCGCACCAGCTCGTTCACCAGCTCGGAGATGGGCCGGTGAGTGCTGGCGGCCTTGAGACGCAGGGCCCGGTGCAAGTCCGGGTCCAGATAAATGGTGGCACGGGTGGTCTCGCTCATGCAGACAGTTTGGCGCCTTGCCGCTTTAGCGTCAAGACGTTATCCGATGATTTTCACCACCATGCGGCCCCGATGACGGCCTTCCAGCATCTTCGGAAATGCCGTGGGCAAATCGTCGAGGGGAATTATGCTGGCGGCAATCAGTTTGAGTTTCGGGGGCTTGAGGTCCGTGGCCAGGCGCTGCCAGATCCTGAGCCGCAACGCGCGTGGCGTGGCCACGGAATTTATCCCTAACAGGTTAATGCCTCTGAGAATGAAGGGCATCACCGTAGTATGCAGTTCGGGGCCGCCGGCGAGGCCGATGCTGGCGATGCTGCCCCACCAGTTGGTCGTGCGGGTAAGCCAGGCGAGCATATCGCCGCCCACGTTATCCACGGCGCCCTGCCACTGGATGCGTTCCAGCGGTTTGCTGCCGTAATTGATCTCGCTGCGCAACACGATTGAAGTGGCGCCGAGTTGTTTCAGATAATCCTGGGCATCGCGCTTGCCGGTGACCGCCACCACCTCATAACCGCGCTTCGCCAGCATATTCACCGCCAACGAACCCACGCCGCCGGTGGCGCCGGTGACCACCACCGGCCCACCTTTGGGATGCAGGCCGTTGTGCTCCAGGCGATGGAGGGCGAGCGCCGCGGTGAAACCCGCCGTGCCCAGCATCATGGCGGTCTGCGTGGTGAAACCCTGCGGCAAGGGAATCACCCACTCGCCTTTGACGCGCACGTATTCCGCGTAGCCGCCGTCATGGTCTTCGCCCAGACCGCAGCCCGTCACCAGCACTTTGTCGCCCTTTCTATAGCGACGGTCGCTGGAACTCGCGACCGTGCCCGCCACGTCAATGCCGCCCACCAGCGGAAAACGCCGCAGAATTTTCCCCCGGCCGGTGGCGGCCAGCGCATCCTTGTAATTGACGCCGGAGTATTGCGCCTTGATGACGACCTCGCCCGCGGAGAGATCCCGCAGCGCAATCTCTTCGAAGCGCGCCACGATGCTCTTCTCCACCTGGTGAATGCGGTACGCAGTGAACGGTTTGTGCATGACGAATCCCGGCGGCGGACGCTGGGCGGATTTTACCCGTCCGCGGGTGCTTCCGGCTTGTCCAGGATGAGGCGTGCGCCGCGGCGATGGGAGAAATAGGTCCAGGCCCATTGCAGCATCACCAGTATGCGGGCACGGTAATCAATCAGATAATAGATGTGCACGAACACCCACAGCACCCACGCCGGCCGGCCGCGCAGCTTGAGCCCGCCCAACTGCGCCACGGCGCGGTTATGGCCGATGGTGGCCAACTGCCCCATGTCCAGGTAGCGGAACGGCTCGTGCGGGCGGCCCGCCAGGTCCGCAAGGATGGTACGCGCCACGTACTGGCCCTGCTGCTTGGCCACGGCTGCAATACCCGGCAGCATCCGGCCCGTGGGCTGGGCAAAATGTGCCAGGTCACCGGCCACGAACACCTCCGCATGTCCGGGGATGCTCAGGTCGGGATTGACGATTACGCGGCCCTGCCGGTCGGTCTTCACCCCCAGCCCCTGGCCCAACGGCGATGCCTGCACTCCCGCCGCCCACAGCACCGTATCCGCCAGGATCTGCCGCTCGCCCAACTGTACGCCGCTGGACGACACACTTGTGACCGGCGTGCCGGTCAGCACTTCCACACCCAACTGCGCGAGCGCGTGCGCCGCGTAGGCGGACAGTTCCGGCGGCAGCGCCGGCAACAGGCGCGTGCCGGCCTCCACCAACAGCACGCGTGTGAGCGCCGGCTGGATGTTGCGGAAATCACGCACCAGCGTGAAACGCCCCATCTCGGCGATGGCGCCCGCCAGTTCCACGCCGGTGGCGCCGCCGCCCACAATCACAAAAGTAAGCAATTGCCGCTGCCGTTCCACATCGCCGATGCACTCGGCCGCTTCGTAGGCGTTAAGTACGCGGCGACGGATTTCGCGCGCCTGTTCCAGCGTCTTGAGACCGGGCGCAAGCGGTTCCCATTCATTGTGGCCGAAATAGGTATGGCTGGCGCCACAGGCGAGCAGCAGATAATCATAAGCAAGCTCGCCGAACGCGGCGGTCACGCGCTGCGTTTGCAGGTCCACCGCGTCCACTCTGCCCTGATACACGCGCACGTTGGCATACCGCGACAGCACGCCGCGCAGCGGCACGGCGATATCCGCGGGACTCAATTCCGCCATGGCCACCTGGTAGAGCAGCGGCTGGAACACATGGTGGTTATAGCGGTCCACCAGCGTGACGGCGACATCCCGCGCGCCGCCCAGGCGCCGGGCGGCCTGCAGGCCTGCAAATCCGCCGCCGACTATGACCACCTGTTTCATGGTTTCCGCCACGGGCCCGGATGGATACGGCCATATTGGCATGATTCACGGGCAGCCGGCAGGTCGCCGTCCGGATCATCATGATGATAACCCGCGATGTGCCGTTGCCGGAGTGTCGCTGATCCAGTCAATTCCCGGAAAGTGTGAAAAAATCACTCCCCGGATTTTCCAGACGCGGCGTTTCGAGCACTCGCGTGCCTGATGTGCGCGTGGTACCCGCATGCAGCGCGGAAACTCCGGATAAACCGGAGTTTCCCCGAGGCAATGTCAGAAATACCAGCGGCCGGTCAGCATCCAGTTATTGCCTCCGTCCTGGTTGCTGTGCGCATAGCTCACGCCCAGGCCGTAACGACGGGTAAAATTGTACAGCGCGCCCACGGAGCCGATAGTCTCGACACTATTTTGGTTCTGACCCAACAGACCCGCGTCATCGCGATCCACGAAAGCACTGAGCTCCAGCCTGTCATTCAGCATGGCACGGAGGCCCACACCCAGGTCATAGCCGGTCTTGGTCGCGCTGCTGCTGACGGGCAAGCCCGGGAAAATGTCATTGCTGGGTCCCTGCCGCCAGCTATCGCTAACGTAAGAAACCCGGCCCACAAAGTCCACGGAATCGGTAATCGGCAGATGACCGCCGAGGGTGAGCGCGTAGTACTTGACAAAGAAACCACCGGCGGGTGAACCGGCGGGAGGTAAACCGGCGGTGGTGAAACCGCCGTTAAAGTTGTTATGGCCGTAGCTGGCGCCAAGAAAAAAACTGTTGGTAATGCCGTAGCTGCCGGCCAACTGGTAGCCGTTGCCGCCGCTTAAACCGCTGATAGCGGCGCTGGCGTCATTACTGAGGTTGGCCCTGGAATAGCTCAGATCCAGGTAATTGTAAGCGGGAGCCGCGGCACCGGCTGCCACGGGAGCGGCGATCACCAGCGCTGCCACGACAAAAACAACATTTTTCATGATGCGTGCATCTCCATGACCACATGGGGGTATTTCGGACAGTTGGGCGCATGCGTATCGTAAGGATACAGGGGGTGACTCACAAGGCCCCGGGATACGGGAAACCGGACGCGGGCGCACCGCATGCGTTCGGGCACGCAAATAACGGCTATTTGCATTACGTGGTTGGTAATGCCTCAAAAGCTACTCTAGCTTCTCCAACTCGGTGATCACCGACAAGGTTGGAATGCGGGGTCCGTACGCGACGATTGGCGGGATGTCTGTGGTTGAATTGCCGTTCCGTTATACCCCTAGTCTTGCCGGAGCGGTTTCGTTATGTGCGGTTTCCAGCATCGGGTATGGAAACAGGTCACACGATCGCGATTCCATCGCGCCAAGAATTTGATGGGGCAATCGGCCTGGGGTGCGAAGTCGCGCATAGTGCGGGGGACAACCGCAAGGCCGTGGACCCGCGCCGTGGCCGCGATAAAAGCATCGCGAATGGGACGGGGATCGGGTACCTGCGGCGCGGCGCTTCTCTGTGCCACGGCGGTATCCATTGGCAAAATGCGCTCGGCAAACGCAGGCAGGACGCGTTCATCAAGCCAGGTCCGCAGCAAGACGCCTGGGAGCGCATCGCGTCGCTCCATGAGCAAGGTACCGGTTCCAGTTCCTGAACGACAACAACCGAAATAAAAAGAGCCTCTGTTGAGTTCCGGGGGGTGCCGGTAGGAATCCGTGCCCGCTTTGGCTGAACCCCTCTGGCAGCCGACCCCCAGTCAGCGGCGTCAAGGCGTGTCCCGTTTCGTCCCGGCGCGGTCGCGGGTACCCGGAGACCCGGCACGCCCTGGATGCGGATGCCATTGCCGGGATCAGGCAGCGGCACCGGCCGGCTTGCGCGGAATACGCACACACCACCCTTGGATCAGCGGAAAACCGCAAGATCCGCGGTTTCCTCCCCCCTCCCGGGTGCCAAAGGGACGGGGGTCCATACCGCCTGCAACGCTCGGTTGGGGGGTAGAATCCCCTGCTTCCTTTATCCTGGGGTGCAAACCATGTCAAAGGGGAAAAAGCTCGGTTTTTCGTTTGTTCTGCGCTGTGCATGCCCGGTTTTCGGCATGGGTATGCTCATCGCCGCCGGGATGCCGGTTCAGGCGGCTCCCTCTGCCTATGTGGCCAATATCAGCAACACGGTGTCGGTGATCGATACGGCGACCGGTCAGGTGACGGGCTCTCCGATCCCGGTCGGGAGAGGACCCTTCGGGGTTGCGGTGAGTCCCGACGGCAGCCGCGTATATGTGACCAACCAGTGTGCCAGCAGCAGCTGTACCAACGGCACGGTATCGGTGATCGATACGGCGAGCGGTCAGGTGACGGGCTCTCCGATCCCGGTCGGGAGTTCCCCCATCGGGGTTGCGGTGAGTCCCGACGGCAGCCGCGTGTATGTGGCCAATTATGGCGGCAACACGGTGTCGGTGATCGATACGGCGACCGGTCAGGTAACGGGCTCTCCGATCCCGGTCGGGAGCGGACCCTTCGGGGTTGCGGTGAGTCCCGACGGCAACCGTGTGTATGTGGCCAATGAAAGCGGCACGGTGTCGGTGATCGATACGGCGACCGGTCAAGTGACGGGTTCCCCGATCCCGGTCGGGAGAGGACCCTTCGGGGTTGCGGTGAGTCCCGACGGCAGCCACGTGTATGTGACCAATAGTGCCAGCGACACGGTGTCGGTGATCGATACGGCGACCGGTCAGGTGACGGGCTCTCCGATCCCGGTCGGGAGTTTCCCCATCGGGGTTGCGGTGAGTCCCGACGGCAGCCGCGTATATGTGACCAACCAGTGTGCCAGCAGCAGCTGTACCAACGGCACGGTATCGGTGATCGATACGGCGAGCGGTCAGGTGACGGGCTCTCCGATCCCGGTCGGGAGTTCCCCCATCGGGGTTGCGGTGAGTCCCGACGGCAGCCGCGTGTATGTGGCCAATAATGGCAGCAACACGGTGTCGGTGATCGATACGGCGAACAACAGCGTCACGACGATCACGGTGGGGGCTAATCCATACACGCTGGGCGCCTTTGTGGGTCCGGGCGCGCTCATTGCGACCAACAGCAGCGGGAGCGGGATGGAGGGCGAACAGATCAGCGGGACGGTTCCCGCCCTGACGAACCCGACCGGCTGCGCGACGTCGGACACTGTCATTCAGGATCCCGCCCACGGCAGTCTCGTCTTCGATTCGGGGACGGGGGCCTATACCTATACCCCGGCCTCGGCGACCTATGTGGGTGCCGACGCCTTCACCTGGAACGGGACGGCTTCGAGTACCTGCACGGCGGCGGACAATCCGACGACTCCGGTGAGTAACGTGGCCACGGTCACGCTGACGGTGGCCCCTGCGACGGGCGGGGGGGGTGGGGCATTGGGGCTGGACTCGCTTTGGATGCTCGGGATGGGCCTCCTTTCCAGCCGGAGCCGGCGGAAGAAGCGGTTGAGCCCCGGGTAACCCCCTGTCCCGGCATGGTCGTTGAGACGGGGGTTTCCGCCCGTCTCAACGACCCATGGCCCGACCGGCGGATTTCCCGAAGATCCCTCCCCCTATGCCGCCAACCCACTTGCAATTCAACAGGACTTAAAAAGACTTGCAGGTGAGGCTGACCGGATCCAGGCGGTGACCTGCGGTTCGGCCTTGCCGGCTCTTGCCTTACGCAACTCCGATACGACGTTGGTATCGAGGAGGAACATCAGGTGAGCGTGACCGGCCGGATGGGTTCATGCAAGCGGGGGAATTCCACTTCGACCTTCTCAAGGTCAGGTGAGCAGACCCAGACTGTCAATGATGTCCCCCGGTTGCCCCACCAAACGCCGGTATTCCTTAGATGTTTAGGAGCACATGCGCGGGATGGCCACGGTCGGTAATGAAGACCACGCCTCGGGAGGCCGCCTTTTTGGCACGACTGGTATCCTGGTTGAGTTCCCGGCTGGTGAAGATGGTGGCGCTCATGGTATGGCCCCTGTCGTGGTCCCGATATGGCGACTACCGCTGGCAGGAGACACCTCGAAATCCGCTCTTGGTTCCCAAGTTCGCCGGTCGCCGGCAAGGCCCGAATGTGTGATTCATTGCGGGATGTTTAATTGAACCTCGCTGGCTGCTGGGACGACGTTCAAGGCAGAAAAGATTGGACCGTGGCAACCATCGATTGCACAGAACGAGCGAGCATTTTGTGCGGCGAATCCAACCACGAATTGCACAAAACCGACTCTTTCCCGATCAGTACTATTGCGAGTGCGCCCAACCGGATTTTGCACTTAGCCGAAATAACATTCCCCCGGCGACGCCCCCAGCGGTTCTCACGGACGGAAAACCGCGTGACGGCACCGGTTCATTGCGGGGTTCAAGCGGTGCGCTTGCGTTTGCTGCGGCATTCACGCACGGCGTTCGCCATTTCCATGCCTGTCTGGAAACGCGCATCCGGATTTTTCTGCAGCGCACGCTCCACAATGTCCTTGAGTCTGGGTGGGATGTCCGGTCGCAGAAAGCTCACGTCGGGCGGCGGCTCATTGGAGATCTTGAACATCAGGCCCGTAAGTGACGGCGCCTCGAATGGCAGTTCACCGCGCAACAACTGATAAAAAGTGACGCCCAGGGAATACAGATCACTGCGTCCGTCCACCTTCTGGCCCGCCACCTGTTCGGGGGACATGTAGGAGGGGCTGCCGAGGATGGTGCCGGTACGGGTACGGGTGACGTTGACCAGAGAAGCCACACCGAAATCCGTGATCTTCAGCCGGCCGGTCTGGCGCTCATACATGAGGTTGGCCGGTTTGATGTCCCGATGCACCACCAGCCGGCTGTGCGCGTACTCCAGTGCCTCGGCGATCTTGATGATGATGGCCATGACTTCATCCATGGGCAGCAGTTTTCCCGGCGTGGTGTAGTGCAGCAATGGCTCCCCGCCCAGGTAGTCCATGGCGATGTAGGCGAGGCCCTGATCCTCGCCGACGTCGTAAATCGTGACGATGTTGGGATGATTCAACCGTCCGGCGGTTTCCGCTTCCCGAAAAAAACGCCGCGCGATATCTTCCGGCACGGCACCCTGGAATTCATCTCTGAGCGACAGGGTCTTGATCGCCACCGTGCGGTTGATCTTCTGGTCACGGCCCAGATATACCACGCTCATGGCGCCGCGGCCCAGCTCGCGGACCAGCTCGTAGCGCCCCAATACGGGCTTCTGCAAGCCGTTTTCCGGCAACGTGATGTGCGGACCCCGCCGCGTGCGCGTGACGGTGGTCGGATTGTCGAGTGCCTGGAGTTTTTGCACGCGATCCCCCAGGTTGCCGAAGGCCGGTACCAGCCGCTGCATCTCCGTATACACCTCTATGGCTTCCGCATAGCGGCGATGCCGTTCGTGCTCATGGCCCAGGCTGAGCAGATTTTCATACAGCGGCTTCGACGGCTGGCATTTCGCGTAATGTTCCAGGGCCGTGTCGAAACGGCCCAGCGCCTGGTGCGCGAGAGCCAGTTGCCGGCTGGTTTCGGAAAACTCTCCGCGCGATACGCCATGGCGGTCATGAAGATAGCGGATGGTGAGTACCGCGGCATGACCGACGACGAGAAACAGCATGGGCAACGCCAGCGGCAGCCACAATCCGTACGAAACCAGGGGAATGAATTCGCCGTTCGCCAGCAGAATCAGCAGCAACACACTGGCTGCGATACCGATGCCGGCACCGAGGCGCGGCACCACCGCCAGAAGATAGGTGCCAACCAGCAGCATGAGCAGGCCGCGCAGCCACCAGACCCAGAAAGGCATGGCCACCAGATCATCGTTCAGAATGCTGGAAACCATGTTGGCCACCGCGAATACCGGCGACGCCGGCGCATCCGCTGTCAGCCCCACGATCACGGTCTTGCCGGTGAGATTCTCCACCGGCACCCTGCCGGCCCTCACCTCGTCGAACGGATAAAACGGAATTTCGTTGCGGCCCCCGCCGGTATAACGGCGCGGCCATGCCCGCATGCGGGAGTCGGTAAACAGGAATGCATCGCCCAGGCTGATGCCTCCGGTAGCATGCGCAATGATGTCGCGGTTTTCGACCCCCAGGTCCCGTTCCGCGACCAACAGGGGAAATGCCGGCAGCAACTCTCCACCGGCACTGATCAGCAGGGGTTGCGGTGCGTCCGACGGCAACACCGGCAGATAACCGACGCCGTCCGCCGCCTGTCCCAGGCGGGCAAGCGGCGGGCGCAACTGCACGCGCAGTGGCCTGAAGAAAATGGCGGCAAGTGCGGTCGGAGCCGGGGTAATCACCTGCGTCCGGTATGCCAACCATGGCGGCAGCACGGCCGGTGGCGCAGAACCTTTAATCGGCGTTCCGTACGCTGCCAGCACCACATTGCCCGCCTTACGCATGCTGTCCGCGAATATCTCATCCGTGGCCAACGCGGTCTGTGCCCGGGCAAGCAGCGTCATGGCATCGCCATCGCGTTTGATCGCGTGCATCGCTGCCAGTTCTTTCAGATAGTTCAGCGCCACCGCATTCTGCGGGGCGGTAAAGTCCGGTACGAAAGCGATGACACGCGCCTTGTCGGCAGCGAGCTGCGTGGTGAGTGCGGCCAGGATACTGCGGGGCCACGGCCAGGCGCCGAATTTGGCGAGTGCCGCGGCGTCAATGCCCACCACCACCACGTCGGCATTGGGCGGATGGCGCGGGGCCAGCGACATGCCTGCCGCGTACGCCGCCCGTTCCGCTCCCCGTCCAAGCTGCAACCCCGCCGCCGCGGTCAGCAACAGCGTGATGACGAGTCCCGGTATCCATTTTCTGGTTCTGCTGACCGTCACATGGCACCTGCTTCGACTCCGCATTGCGCTGGCATCCTCATCTGCGCCTGTCGCACTGCGGTCAAACCGTAATTTGCATTATGCAAAACAGCTTAACCGAGTTTGGTCCGCCGTGATACGGGCAGGGACTGCTCAGGAACGGGACTCCGCCCGCTCCTTCAGGGCGCGATTGAAGGCCGCGAAACCCTCCGCAGTGGCCGGCCCCAGCCGCGACCATAACAGCGGCGTGAGAAAACCGCCGAATTGCTCGGTCTGCCTGAGGCGGGTGTGACCGCCAAACAGGTACTCGAGAAAGAAGCCGTGCTCCCCGTCGAACAGCCCCGGCACGCCGAGACATCCCAGCCAGCGGAAAGTGTGCAGACGCGTGACTTGCAGCACCATAGGCTTGAATACATGCATTCTGCCGCCCGGCGGTTCCAGCGTGACGCGCAGCCTCGAGCCCGGCACTGCCGGGCCTTCGATATGCGCCAGGAATACGCTCCATTCGGGATAGCGCGGAAAATCCATGAGCACCTCCCATACCGTCTCGGGTGGCGCGTTGATGTCAATGCTTGCCTTGAGTTCGCGTTTCATCGTGATTGCGCACCGGATGCGGACATCAACAGTGCCTGGACAAAATCCCGCAGATTGCGTCCGGCGTTCGCTGCCAACAACAGCGCGAAGCCGGAAAAATTGTCAAAGCTGCCGTCCGCAGCCACCAGAATCATGGTGATTAGAGTCAGCAGCAAAGGCAAGGCCAGATTGACCCAGACCATGGGTGAGCGCAGCGGATGACTCTTGGCGCCGGCTTGCACCGCATGCCGCGGCGCCAGGGCAAACACGACGGCTGCAACCGCGGGCACCAACGCCGTGAGTATCAGCACGGCGTGATTGGCGTGACCGGGGGGAATCCACAGTAACGCCTGCATGATAACCATTGCGATACCCCCCAGACCGGACAGCGTCGCCCATAACTGCAGCATGGTGGTGGAGATGCGGAGCGGTGTGGCCAGGGACATGGACTGCGCGCTATCCGCGAACATAACCGAAAATCATGAGGGCCACGGCCACCGCGGCAAAACCGGCGTGCAAAGCCACCACCACTCCGGGCAACGGCTGGCGTGCCGCGCGGAAACCGAACAGCAGTAATCCGCCGGTGGCGGTAAGGATAAACAGTGCCGTGGCCGAATTCACGGGCATGTTGTGTGGAAAGCGCAGATCATGCACTACCAGCAGCACAATGACCGTGATGCCGGCAATACCGTGCATTACACTCACTCGCAGCGGCACACGGCGCCCGCGCAATCCGAGCGTTGCGAGCGCGGCTCCGGCAAGTGCCACGAGCAGAACCAGGATCAACAGCGCGAGCAGCATGCAGGTCCATCCGGCAACAGGGCCTTAGATGATAGCCATGCAGGCCGGACTTGCAAACGCGAAGCCATGCTTGCCCCGGCAAATCATCCATTGGCGGTGCCGGGAACCGCCTGAAGACGCGGCGTCCGCCCCCGGGCAAGCTGCGGGCGGGAAGCACGCCCGCTCTGGCGATGGCAGGACGGTGACAAGCGCTTGAATCTTCGCCGATCAGCAATAGACCGACTGCCTTTGAAAGAAATCTCACTGGATACTGAACGGGACCAGCGACGAAACATACTGTGTCGGCATAAGCTGGCTGGCGGCGGGTATCCCGGTTGCCATGGCGCCACCGTTGTTTGCCGGACCGGAGGCGCCGCTGGTGTTGAAATAAGTGACCCCGCCGAGCACTTCATAGCTGCCGGCGGACACCAGTTGCCCCTGGGTGTTGATCTGGTTCCAGCTTACCGCGAACAACCGGGCCTGGCCAGGCTGGAAAGTCAGGCTGGTGAACCCCTGGGTGAAGAGCTGGCCCGCAGACCAGTACCACACCACATTGCCGGTGCCGGCCGCCACGACTGCGAAATTGTATTGTTGCGCAGTATTGAACCAGAGGGTTTGCGCAGACTGACTGCGATTACGCACCGAGAGCTGGAAGGTGACGCTCTGGCCCCGGGAAAAGCTGCCGGCCGGCTGGTTGTTGGCATCCAGTGTCGTCAGGCTGGTGACGAACACCGGTCCGTTGACGTTATTGGCGCCGGTAGTCTGGCACCGGCTGGTGCCCAGGAGCAGCGCGGCACAGCCTGCGATGGCCAGCACCCGAAAGGCACGCACCAGCATGAACCCCTCCCCAGTATCCGTGAAATGCCGCTGCGGAAGTATAGACCTGCTCCGGTCCTCAGGTACGTCAGGAAAACCCCCGGCAATCAGGCGGAACGGCGCCGGCCTTCCGGTAAGATTGAGGCTCTTGGGGAGGTCCCGCCGAGGCATGGAACACACCACCCTGCGCTCAATTCTTATCCTGCTGGCCGTTGCGGTGCTGGTGGTGGTGGCGTTGCGGCGCGCAAGGCTGCCCGCCATCATCGCCTATCTGTGCACCGGCTTCATCGTGGGTCCCCATGGCCTCGGCTGGATCGCCGATACCGCGGACACGCGCGATCTAGCCGAATTCGGCGTGGTTTTTCTGTTGTTCACCCTGGGGCTCGAATTCTCGCTGCCGCGCCTCATCGTCATGCGCAAAGCGGTATTTGTGCTCGGCGGCGCGCAGGTGATGCTGACCACGCTGGGTGCCGCGGCGATCGCCTGGTTTCTGGGCGCGAGGATTCCGGTAGCCATCGTGCTGGGCGGCGCCTTTGCCATGTCTTCCACCGCCATCGTGGTAAAACAACTGGCGGAACAGACGGAACTCAGCCTGCAGCACGGGCGTTTATCCATCGCGGTGCTGTTGTTCCAGGACCTGGCCGTGATCCCGTTCCTGATCCTGATTCCGGCGCTCGCACGCGGCAGCGGTACCGCCATCGCCGACGACCTGTTTTGGGCGTTCATGAAAGGCGCGCTCGCGGTGATGGTGATCCTGAGTGCGGGCCGCTGGCTGTTGCGGCCGCTGTTCCACCAGATCGCCAGCGCGCGTTCCGCGGAACTGTTCACCCTTGCGGCGCTGCTGGTAACCCTCGCCGCCTCCTGGAGCACGGCGGCGCTCGGATTGTCGCTCGCCCTGGGTGCATTTCTTGCCGGCATGATGCTGGCCGAGACCGAGTACCGCCACCAGGTGGAAGCGGATATCCGTCCGTTCCGCGACATCCTGCTGGGTCTGTTTTTCGTCACCGTGGGCATGTTGCTCAATCCGCACATCCTCGCGCGTTACTGGTGGCTGCTCATCATTGCGGTGATTGCCATCATGCTGTTCAAGGCTGGCGTAATCACCTTGCTGAGCCGCGGTCTTGGCGCGGACCGCGGTGCAGCGCTGCGCACCGGTATCGTATTGGCGCAATGCGGTGAATTCGGTTTCGCCTTGCTCGCCCTCGGACTCAGCGCCGGCGTCATCCACGCGCCGGTGGCCGAGTTCAGCCTTGGCGTAATCGTGCTCAGCATGATCGTGAGTCCATTGTTGATCCATGCCAACCAAAGCATTGCTACGCGCATTTTTCCCGAGAACGATGCCGATGATCGCGATCGCCTGCAACATGACATCGGCAAGCACCAGATTCACGCGGAGAATCATGTGCTCATCGTGGGCTACGGCCGCGTGGGCCAGAACGTGGCGCGCTTTCTGGAACCGGAGGGTTTCGAGTTCGTGGCGCTGGACCTGGATCCGGTGCGCGTGAAACGCGCACGCGAAGCCGGCGACCCGGTATATTTCGGTGACGGCACCAATGTCGAGATTCTCAAGGCCGCGGGCGTGGAACGCGCACGTGCGGTGGTTATCAGTTATTTCCAGGTGCCCACGGCGCTGAAGATTCTGGGTCATGTAAAAAAACTCCGTCCCGATATGCCGGTATTAGTCCGCACCCGCGACGACGTGGATCTGGAAAAACTGATGCGGGCAGGTGCCACGGAAGTGATCCCCGAGACCATGGAATCGAGTCTCATGGTGGCCTCGCACCTGCTGCACCTGCTCGGTGTGCCCATGAGCAAGATCCTGCGCAAGGTCCAGGAGGTGCGCACACATCGCTACAGCCTGCTGCGCAGCGTGTTCCGCGGCCAGGATGCCCTGCCGATTGACCCCAGCCACGCCTTCCGCGAGCAGCTCTACACCGTAACTCTCAATGCCGGTGCTCGCGCCATCAACAAGACTATAGATGATCTCAACCTCAAAGCCGCCAAAGTGGTGGTGACCGCCCTGCGCCGCGAAGGCGTGGTGGGCCGCCAGCCGCCTGTGGATACCTTGCTCAGGGAAGGCGACGTGCTGGTGCTGTGGGGCACGCCCGAGGATTTGGAAAAGGTAGAGGGCATCATCCTGAGTGGCAAGCTCTCGCCGGTCTGAATTCTCCCAACAAACGAGTGAATACCATGCGTTACAGATACGTCCTGCTTGTGTTCGCGATCCCGTTACTCTCCGGCTGCGCCACCATCAACATCTCCGAGACCGGATTGATGGCACCGGGCTACGCTTCCATGTCTTCTAAGGTATATCCACAAATTGCCGGTACCAACGGCTACACGGCGCATCGCCTGTTCTTCGCGGGAATGGCAGACTCGCCCCAGTACGGCTTGCTGCTTACCAAACCCGGGAATGCCGTCACCATTCTGTATTTCGGCGGAGGAAATTTTCAAACCGGCCTGAACGGGCTGGAAGTAGCCAAGCAATTCGAGGCGCTTGGAGTCAATCTTTTCATGGTGGACTATCCGGGCTACGGCGACAGCAGCGGCCAGCCGTCGATAGCCGCCATGAGGAACGACGCGTTGAGTGCCTGTGATTTTCTGCGTACTCAACCCGAAGTATCCGGCACGGCCATCGTGGTGCACGGTTTTTCCATGGGAACCGAGGTTGCCTCTTATGTGGCGGCCAATCGCCCAGTTTCCGGTCTGGTGCTGGAAAGCCCGCTGACAACGATCAAACAGCTCGTACACAATCTCATACCCTGGTACGAGCGGTTATTCGTAACCGTGCATTTGGCCAAGCCCTTGCAGGGCATCAACAGCGAGTCTTATCTGAAGAAATATACGGGTCCCCTGCTATTGCTGGTTGGCACGAAAGATACGACCGCTCCGCCGAGTCAGGCTCGTGAGCTGTTGCGCGAGTCCGCCACCCCGGCGGACAGAAAAATCCTTGACGTGGTACCCGGTCACGGCCATGACGGAAATCTGCCGAGCTTGCCCACAGTACAGCAAGTCTATGCGGATTTTCTGGCAAAGGATGTGTTGAATGAACCGGCATCGTCTTCCCAATAGGAACATGATCAACATCGGCACGCCGCTCACTGCCAATGCCACCCGCATCATGCTGCTGGGTTCGGGGGAGCTCGGCAAGGAAGTCACCATCGAGGCACAGCGCTTCGGCGTGGAGGTCATCGCCGTGGATCGCTACGCCCATGCGCCTGCCATGCAGGTGGCGCACCGCTCGCATGTCATCAACATGCTGGACGGCCGGGAAGTACGCCGCGTGGTGGAACTGGGGAAACCCCATGATTTCGTGCCGGAACACGAAATAGTCGCGACCGGAACCACCGCGATCGATCATTACCCATAAGGAGCAAACATGCCTTCATTCGATGTCGTTTCCAAAGTCGAAACCGCGGAACTCACCAACGCGCTGGACCAGGTAAACCGCGAGATCGGCACACGCTATGATTTCAAGGGTTCCGGCGCCAAGGTGGAACGCCAGGAAAACTTGCTGACGTTGTACGCCGACAGCGAATTCCAGCTGAAACAGGTGCAGGATATCCTCTACACGCGCGCCGCCAAACGCGGTATTGACGTGGCCAGCTTCGACGCGCAGAAAATCGAGGCCATCGGCGGCGACAAGGCGCGGCAACTCATCAAGGTAAAGCAGGGCATAGACAAGGAGCTGGCCAGGAATATCGTGAGGCTCGTCAAGGACAGCGGTCTCAAGGTACAGGCCGCCATCCAGGGCGAGGAAGTGCGCGTCTCGGGCAAAAAGCGCGATGACTTGCAGGCGGTGATCACGCTGCTGCGCGGCGCAAAGCTCGGACAACCGCTGCAGTTTGTGAATTTCCGCGACTGAGTCTCGCGTCCGCCTCAGGCACGGGGCACGGTGCCGGCAAAAGAGCGCCGGGCGGAAAGCCTGTCGAAATGCCGGGCGAGGTTGACATGGGTTTCACGCCAACCGACCTGCGGCAGGCGGAACGCAAGCCAGCCCAGCGCGCAGCCCACGGCGATGTCGGCCAACGTGAAACGCCCGCCCGCGCACCATTCACTGTCATCCAGGTCCCCGGCCATGGCCGTCAGCCCGGCGTTCACTTTCGCCTGTTGCCGGTCAATCCATTGCTGACTGCGCTGGCCGGATTCGCGCTGGGTATGTTCGAGGCGCACCAGCACAGCCGCATCCAGCACGCCGTCGGCGAGCGCCTCCCAGCGGCGCACTTCGCTACGCTCCCGTCCGGCGACGGGAATCAGGGTGTTGGCCGGCGCCAGGGAATCGAGGTACTCGCAGATCACCCGCGAATCGTACAGCGCGCTGCCGTCGTCGAGGATCAAGCAGGGCACTTTGCCCAGGGGGTTGGCGTCCTGGATGCGGGTACCGGCGGCCCATACGTCTTCCAGCACCAGTGGACATTCCATCCCCTTCTCTGCAATCGTCACGCGTACCTTGCGCACGTAGGGGCTGGTGAGCGAACCGATAAGTTTCATGCTGCGTTCCTCGCACACTGCAAGCCGGAACACGCTTAGTTTATCGCATGAAAACCATCGGGTCGGGGCAGGCTCCCGGGGTACCCCCCTCACAGTGATGCGAGTGCTTTTTTGGCTTGCTTGAAATCCGCATCAAGCTTCAGCGCCGCTTCGTATTGAGCCTTTTCATCGGATTTATCGCCATCAAGGCCATAGAGCATACCGAGGCGGTAATGCGCCCATTTATACGGCGGCGTGCCCGGCCGCCAACTGTGGGGCAGACCGAGATATTTCTGCAATCCGGCGATACCTTGCGGTACGTGGGTTTTTCCGAGGACCGCCACATGGCCAAGTTCATAGTAGGCAAGGTCCGCGTGCGGGTCCTTGCGGATCGCCTGGTCGAGCACCCGCATGGCGCGGACGTATTGATGGTCGTGCTCGGCCAGCAGCAGTGCCAGGGCCACCGCACTGCCTTCGCCGCTGCTGTGTTGTGCGGCTTGCTGCAGCAGTGCCTCACCCCGCTTGAAATGCTTACGCTCCAGGGCGTCCTCCGCCAGCGCCTGCTCCGCCTCGGTGGGGGCGATTTTATCCAGGGCCGCGATCTGTGCGTGCCCCTTGACGGTGCTTCCGCCTGCCAGGCCGGGCGCCATGATGTAGTACATGGCCAGTGAATAGCGGGCATCGGCATTGTCCGGATCCAGTTGCACGGCCTTCTGATAGGCGGCAAGAATCCTGTGGGCGATGCCGAACTTGCTGAAAAACCCCACATCGTTCACGTACTGGACATAAGCATCGCCCAGCAGCATTTCAAAGACCGCATTATCGGGTGCGAGCGCAACCGCCTTGCGCGCCCATTGCACACCGGTCTGGTTCTGTCCCTGCGCCAGATAGAGTCTGGCCATATCCGCTGCGGTCCCGGCATTCCGGGGATCCTTCCGCAGCATGGACTGAAAATAGGCTTGGGCAGCGGAATAATTTTCAGTTTCCAGCATGCGCAGGCCCGGATCAGGACTGCCGGCAGCATATGCTGAGAAGCCCGCGATAAACACAGCGGAGACAATAACCGTTCTTGTCAGAAACCCCATGTCATTCCCGTCCTTTCTGTGATTTTCAATGTGAGCGTGCATTCGGGTGTGGAGCGATGCGTAAATCCACTTCGCCCACGTTGACGCTCAATTTCATGCTATCGGGACCGCTGCCGCTGAAACTGATGCTGCGGCCGAGTCCGTTGTGGCCGCCGGCACCGCCCACACGCTTGCCGTTGATGTACAGCGCCGCCTCGCCGATGGTGCTGGAAAGCGTGATGTCGCCGTGTTGCGCGCTGCCGGATTCGGCGCGGATCTGGCCCACGTTGACGTCGGCGCTCATGGGCCCGCGCGGCGTATCCAGGTCAATTTCGCCTACGTTGAGATCGGCATGCACACCGCCTGCGATCCCAGTCACGGTCGCCTGCCCGACTTTCATATTGATATCCACGGCGAGCCGGGCCGGGACCTGCACGCTCCATTTCTGCTTGACGTCATCGTTATCCAGGTTTTTGGGCTCGCTCAGAGATAACACGAGGCGGTCACCCTGTTTTTGCCGGGTAATCTGCGCCGCCTGGATTTCCCTGGCGGTGCTGCTGCTCTGCCAATGGAAAAACCACAGGAACTCGCGTGATTTCTGTCGCAAGGCGACCCGCACGTGCACGGCGGCGTCACGGGACGGCGTGACCCGCAGCTCGCCTACCCCCACGGCGATCGCCAGTTTGTTGATACCGGCGGCAGGAATATCGGCGCTGAGTGTGCGTGTGGCGGCAGCATGGACAACCAGCGGCAACGCCAGCAACAACCCCAGAATGGCGATTCGTTTCATGCGCATAGCCTCCTCAGATGCAGTCCTTGGATGAATCCGCTCAGATTTCGGAATGGTTGCGGCGCAGCCAGATGGCGCCGAGCACAAAGATGATGCCGATGGCCACACCGATCCACATCCCGGACTGGGCGAACATATGGGCCAGCGAACCGAGCGTCATGGGGCCGCCATGATCCCAAAAAGGGCTGTGCTTGTTGTCGGCGCCGACGGCGATGCCGGAGCCAACGCTTACGCCGTTGACCGAGTAATGACCGCTCATGGTCATCATGAACATCTTGACGATGTGGCCGAAGATGGCACTCGCCAAGTAATGAGTGCCGATCACCAGGCGCTCCGCGAGCATGGCGCCGAGTGGAATCAACACCGTCCAGGCCAGTACCAGCTTCCTGGCCCAGGCGGAGCACAGCAGGAACCAGCCATAAAAGGGCAGCAGCCACAGGGACTGGACAATGAGCGCAAATGCCAGCGTGATCCAGGCGAGAATAATGGTGCCTGGCTGGAAAACCAGCGGCAGAATGTTCACGCCTGCAAGAGATAAGGCAATGATAAACAGGATGCCGGTAATGATCTCGGTGACGACAACCGCCGCCAGCATCAATGCCGGCGCCGTCACCATGCCGGTGAAAAGCTTGGAGAGCACGATAGTGGTATCCGAGAGCGGCAGCGACTTCCAGAACAGCACGCTGCGATCCTTGCGGTCGGCATACAACGTGTCCATGAGATAGAACCACACCATGAACAGCATCACAGTGTTGAAGAAAGCCGCACTGCCGAAAATGAACGCACGCACGCCTTCCATGCGATCCACACCGGTGATATTGCTATTGATGTTGATCATCCCCTGGTGTGCGGCAACCAGCAGCGCCCCGGAACCGTAGAAGGCAAACAATATCCCCAGACAGCCAATTACGGCAGGCACAATCCACAGGGACTTGTGCTCCCAGATTTCGCGTTTGCCGAGGGCGATATAGGGTCGCATAGCGTTCATTGCACGGCTCCTTTCAGCTTCGCCACGAACAGGTCGGCGACACTCGGCGTGTGCAACTCGCCCAATTGCCGCAGCTTGCCGCGTTCCACACCTTCGAACAGGAATAATTTCTTGCCGAAAATCTCCCGCTCACCGATGGGATTGAGGCCGCGCGCGCGCTCCGTCTGGTCGGGATTGACCAGCACTTCGGTGTATTTCTCGCCCACAGCTTCCATGGAGTCATTGAGCACGATGCGGCCGTTGTCTATGAACATTAGGTGCGTCAGCAGCTTCTCGATCTCCTCCACCTGATGGGTGGTAACCAGGATGGTGCGCTTGCCGTCGAAGTAGTCGTTGAGAAGATTCGAGTAGAATTCCTTGCGATAAAGGATGTCGAGACCGATGGTGGGTTCATCCAGTACCAGCAGTTTGGCGTCAATCGCCATGATGAGGGCCAGATGCAGTTGCGTGACCATGCCTTTGGAAAGCTGGCCCACCCTGCTCTTCTGCGAAATCCTGGTGCGCTCCAGGAAGTGCATGGCGCGTTCACGGTTGAAACGCGGATGCACGGCCTCCACGAACGAAAGGGCGTTCCCCACTTTCAGCCAGCGCGGCAGCACCGCCACGTCGGCGATGAAGCACACCTCCTGCATCAATTGTTCGCGCGCCTTGCGTGGATCGTGGCCGAGCACATCCAGCTCGCCGTCGAAACCGGTAAGACCGAGAATGGCCTTGAGCGCGGTGGTCTTGCCGGCGCCGTTGGGACCGATGAGGCCGACGATACAGCCTTCCTCAATATCAAAATCCACTTTATCCAGGGCGCGCAGGCTGCCATACCGCTTACTCAAGCCCCGAGCCTTGATCAGCACACTCATGACTTGCTCCTTTTGCCGTCATCCACGGATTTCAGCAACTCTTTCACTTCCAGATCTAGACGCATGATGCGCTGCACGATCAGAGGCCAATCGGTTTTCAGAAACAGCTCACGCTCACTCTTCATGAGCAGGCGCTGTGCACCATCCTTCACGAACATGCCCAGACCACGGCGCTTCTCCACCAGCTCCTCTTCCACCAGGGCCTGATAGCCCTTGAGTACCGTAAGTGGATTGATCTGATAGTCGGCGGCAACGGAGCGTACCGAAGGCAGCGGATCGCCCGCCTTGAGCGTGCCTTCGAGGATCATGGCGACCACCCGGTCACGCAACTGCCGGTAAATCGGCTGGTTGTCGCTCCAATTCGGCTCCATGTCTGTCTCCCGCGCTGCTCTAGCGGACTAGAGCGCTATAACCTTGAACTACCTTAGCCGCCCTGACGCGCAAACACCAGCGCGTTCAGTACACGCAGGGGCGCGTCCGCATCCAAGTACCGGCCGGGAGAAAAGTTGTCCAATACCTCCACGAGAGATGCAGCGCCTGTATCCCGCGACGTGTCCGTGCCTGACGCGGGAGTATGGCTCGCTGCCTTGACAGCGGCGACTTCTGCCAGTTGCTCGGCCGTCGGTTTCACCACGATGACACCCAGTGCAACCGTCGCCACCGAACGCCGCACGCCATGGGCTTCCGCATACCGCCAATCCGCCTCGGTGGGTGTGACCACGATGGTTCCAAGATGCAGTGTGGCACCCGCGGCATAGTCCGGCCCAGCATTGGCCGGGGTTACCACGATGGGAGCCAGGTTGATGGTCGGCGTTGGCCGCACCGGATTGCGTTGATGCAGGGTCACCGCACTCAGTGCGGCAATGGCGGCAACGTTCACCGCCAAGGCGACTGCGAAAATCAGTTTGTGAGTGGTATTCATGTGCGCTCTCCTTGTTTTCCAAATTCCGGCCCATGGGCCATTTCAGTAATAGTGTTATAGATAACTATAACACTAGAAAATAAAAAAGCAAGGGGTGAAAAAAGATTTCCTACAGGATATTCAGATCCTTTGAAATCAAAAGCTTAGAAGATTTTGATTAATGAGGTTTTCGGTCATACCGGCTGGTCCCGGCTTTCGCCGGAATGACGGAACCGGAACCTGCGGGACTGGACCAGACCCTCATAAGCGTTGTGTGCTCCATTTTCCCAGTTCCACAACACAACGTGCAGCGGGTGCCTCAGCAAGGTGGGCGCAGAGCGCATCTGCCTCGGGCATACTGCCCGCTTGCGCCCTCAAAGAGAGACCCAGACATGCTGATATACGGGGCTTACGGTTACACCGGCACCCTCATCGTGGAACAGGCATTGGAGCAGGGTCTGCGTCCGCTGCTGGCCGGACGCGACCCGGACAGGCTCAAAATCCTGGCGGAACGCTATGGCCTGCCGTGCGTGACGCTGGATCTGCGTGATACGGACGCCCTGGACCAGACCCTCCAAGAGCGGCGCCTGGTGCTCAACTGCGCCGGCCCATTCCGGCACACATTCCGGCCCATGGCGGCAGCCTGTCTGCGCCGGCGCGTACACTATCTCGACATCACCGGCGAGATCGAGGTGTTCGAGGGTTTGGCGGCGCTGGATGAAGCAGCCGTCAAGGTCGGCGTGATGCTGCTACCGGGTGTGGGTTTCGACGTGGTGCCCACGGACTGTCTTGCCGCCCACCTGAAAGACCGCCTGCCGCAGGCCACCCATCTCGCGCTGGCCTTTTACGGCAGCGGGGGCTTTTCCCGCGGCACCCGGCGTACCATGCTGGAGGGTCTTGGATCGGGCGGCGCCGTACGCCGCGACGGGCGTATTGTGCGCGTACCGGCCGCCTGGAAAACCCGTGCGGTGGATTTCGGTGACGGCTGGATGCGCACCGTGGTCAGCATTCCCTGGGGCGATGTGGCCACCGCCTGGTACAGCACCCGGATACCCAACATCGAAACCTACGCCGCCCTGCCACCCGCGCAAATTCGCGCTCTGCGCCTGAGTCGCCCTGCCGGTTTCCTGCTACGCAGCACGTGGCTGCACAGACGCCTGCAAAAGCGAATCGGTGCCGGCGCTCCGGGACCGGATAGTGCCATCCGTGACCGCAGCCGCAGCCTGGTCTGGGGAGAAGTACGCGATGAAGAAGGCCATGCGCTGCAAAGCCGGCTGCACTGTGCCAACGGCTATACCTTCACCGCGCATTCCGCGGTGGCGGCGGCACGCCGCGTGCTCGCAGGCGACAGCAAGCCGGGCTTCCAGACACCGGCGCGCGCCTTCGGCCTCGGCTTCGTGGTGGCGCTCGGTGCACGCATCCAGGATCTGCCGTTGACCTGACCCGCGTGTACCGCGAGTGGTAAAATTCATGTCTCGCAGTGGTGATTGTGTTGCGCCTGCCCCGCGGCGCGCCGTTTCATCCCTGTCCGGAATTCAACCAACGGAGCTTGCCCCTGCCATGGCCACGAAAAAACCCGTCCGTATTGCCATCACCGGCGCCGCCGGCCAGATCGGCTACCAGCTCAGCTTCCGCATCGCCGCCGGTGATCTGTTCGGTCCGCAGCAATCGGTGATGCTGCAATTACTGGAAGTCACTCCCGCGCTGGGCGCGCTGGAAGGCGTGGTCATGGAATTGAATGACTGCGCTTTCCCGCAGGTGGCGGGCATCGTCGCCAGCGATAATCCCGAGGTGGCGTTCCAGGATGCGGAATTCGCCATCCTGGTGGGCGCAAAGCCGCGCGGCCCCGGCATGGAGCGCAAGGACTTGTTGCTGGAGAACGCGAAGATCTTCTCCGCCCAGGGCAGGGCGATCAATAAAGTGGCGAAGAAAAACATCAGGGTGCTGGTGGTGGGCAACCCCGCCAATACCAACGCGCTCATCACCGCCGCCAATGCACCGCGCATCAACAAGAAGAACATCACCTCCATGATGCGCCTGGATCAGAACCGCGCCATGTCGCAGTTGGCCGCCAAGACCGGCGCGCATGTGAACGACGTGAAGCGCCTCGCCATTTGGGGCAATCATTCCTCGACCCAGTATCCCGACCTGCATCAGGCCACGGTCAAGGGCAAACCCGCCATGAAACTGGTGGATGAGAACTGGATGCAGAACGAATTCATTCCCACGGTGCAGCAGCGCGGCGCCGCGGTCATCAAGGCGCGCGGGGCTTCGTCCGCGGCTTCGGCCGCGGCCGCCGCCCTTGACCACATGCGCGACTGGGTACTGGGCAGCAAAGGCCGGTGGGTCAGCATGGGGGTACCGTCCGACGGCAGCTACGGCATCCGCAAGGGCCTCATCTACGGTTTCCCGGTGGTATGCGCCAAGGGACAGTACAAAATTGTAAAGGGCCTGAAACTCGATCCGTTCTCACAGGAACGCATGCGGGCGACTGAGCATGAGTTGCTGCAGGAGCGGGACGGAGTGAAAGACCTGCTCACGGGCTGACTCGGGAACCAACCCCTTGCCTTAAAACGCGGGGCCGCACGTTTTGCGTGCGGCCCCGTTTATTTGGGATCATTCTGGCTGATGGGCCGGCGCCATGCGTGGCGGCGATGAATCTAGCCACGTTGCCGTGCAGCTTCTTCAGGGATGGAGCATTCACATATGCTCTGTGCCCCGAGGGATAAAACGCATACTCGATGTTTTTCTGCAGCTTATCCGCCATGGGCAGGTGGTGCATGGCGCAGACCGCGACATAGAATGGCGTGACGAGATCAAAGTAGCCCGCGTTGAGCAGCACCTTGAGGTCGGGATTGCAGGAGAGGATCGAGGCCAGGCCCGGCATCCGCGGTAAAGTTGCATTCCGCTGCAAAGGTTGCATGCGGCGTGGAAGCAAGTAGCATTAAGCACTGCACCCCCGGAACGACATGGAATATGGCGCGAATGATTATCAACCTGCCGGACAATTTTCCGTACAGCACCGAGCTGGAGGTGCGTGTCGGCGACCTCAACTACGGCAATCATCTGGGCAACGATGCGGTGCTTACGCTGATTCATGAAGCGCGCCGGCGTTATCTTCGTTCGCTCGGCATTGAGGAGATCGGCGTGGACGGCATCGGCTTTGTGATCGCGGATGCCGCAGTGGTATATCGCGCCCAGGCGTTTTACGGCGAATGCCTGCGCATTCAGGTGGCGGCGGGCGACTTCGGCAGCCGCGGCTGTGACTTCTATTACCGCGTCAGCCATGCGCAACGTGACAGCGACGTGGCCCACGCCAAAACCGGCGTGGTGTGCTTCGATTTCCGCGCACAGCAAGCCATCCGTTTCCCGCCGGCGATACTGGCGAGCCTGCGTGACGGCGTGCCGCGGGAAGTGCCCTTACCGCGGCACGCGCCCTAGAGTATAGTTTTCGCTGACAATCAGCCGGGACTGCGGTCTATCCCGGTTATCCGGTCAACAACAAGCAGGCAACAACCCGTGTCAGTCATCATCGCGCTCATCTGGATTGTGATTTTCACCGCCGGCAGCCTGGCGCTCGCGTATGTGCGGCCGTCCCTGCTGATGGTAACGGCTGCTTACCTTGTTTATCTTATTATTTATACGCTTATCGGCACAGGCCCGGACTGGCTCATGCTGCTGTTCTGGCTGTTGTTCCTGGTGATTGCCATCCCGCTCAACATCCGCGAACTGCGGCGCCACTGGATCGGCAAGCCGCTGCTGGACCTGTTCCGCAAGCTCATGCCGGAGATGTCCGAGACCGAAGCCGCGGCGCTTGAGGCCGGCAGCGTATGGTGGGACGGGGAACTCTTCAGCGGCCGGCCTGATTGGAAGAAGTTGCTCAACACACCCGCGCCCAAACTCAGCGACGAGGAGCAAGCGTTTCTCGATCACGAGGTGGAAGAGCTCTGCGGCATGCTGGACGAATGGAAGATTACCCACGAATGGGGCGATCTGCCGCCGTCGGTTTGGGACTTCCTCAAGAAAAAAGGCTTCTTCGCCTATATCATCCCGAAGCGTTACGGCGGCAGGGAATTCTCGGCGCTGATGAATTCCGAGACTTTGACCAAAGTGGCGGGCCGCAGTCCGACTGCCGCGTCCATCATGGCGGTGCCCAATTCCCTCGGCCCGGCGGAACTCCTGCTGCGTTACGGCACGGAGGAACAGAAGAACCACTATCTGCCGCGGCTTGCCTGTGGCGAGGAGGTACCGTGTTTTGCCCTTACCTCGCCCACCGCGGGTTCTGACGCGGGTTCCATTACCGACTACGGCGTGGTGTGCCGGGGCCAGTGGGAAGGCAAGGAAGTCACCGGCATCCGCCTCAACTGGAACAAGCGTTACATCACACTTGCGCCGGTGGCGACCCTGCTCGGCCTGGCCTTCAAGTTGTACGATCCGGAGCATCTCGCCGGCACCAAGGACGAGTACGGCATCACCTGCGCGCTCATTCCGGTGCATCTGCCCGGCATTGTCATCGGTCGGCGGCATTTCCCGCTCAACATCCCGTTTCAGAACGGCCCGACCCAGGGCCAGGATGTGTTCGTGCCGATCGGCTTCATCATCGGCGGCATGAAGATGGCGGGCCAGGGCTGGCGCATGCTCATGGAGTGTCTGAGCGCCGGCCGTGCCATTTCACTGCCGTCCAATACCACCGGCGGCGCGCGTCTTGCCGTGTACACCAGTGGCGCCTACGCGCGCGTACGCAAGCAGTTCCACGTTCCCATCGCCAAATTCGACGGCATTGACGAAGTGCTGGGGCGCATGGGCGGCCTGCTTTACGCCATGGAGTCGGTACGCACCATGACCGCGGGCGCCATAGACCAGGGTGAGGAGCCGGCCGTGTGCGCAGCCATCTCCAAATACCATGTCACCGAGATGGCGCGCATCGTGGCCAACGATGCCATGGATATTCACGGCGGCAAGGGTATTCAACTCGGGCCGCGCAATTACCTGGGACGCGGCTACCAATCGGTACCCATCGCCATCACCGTGGAAGGCGCCAACATCCTGACACGCAACCTGATGATCTACGGCCAGGGCGCCATCCGCTGCCACCCTTACGTACTCAGGGAAATGCGCGCCGCCGCCATAAGCGATGAACACGCGGCGGTAAAAGAGTTCGATGAGGCGCTGTTCGGGCATATCGGTCTCGCCGTCAGCAATGCCGCGCGCTCGCTCATCCTGGCACTTACCAACGCCAGGTTCACGCGTGTGCCGCTGCAGGGCCACACGCGGCGTTATTACCAGCATATCAACCGTTTCAGCGCCTCCTTCGTACTGGCTTCCGACGTCGCCATGCTGACGCTCGGCGGCGCGCTCAAACGCAAGGAGAAACTCTCCGCACGGCTCGGCGACATGCTGAGCTATATGTATATTGCCTCGGCGGTACTCAAGCGCTACGAGGACCAGGAGCGGCAGACGGAAGACCTGCCGCTGGTGGAATGGGCCTGCCGCCAGGCGCTGTATCAGTTGCAGGAACAGATGCACGGCTTCCTGCGCAACTTTCCCAACCGCTTGGTAGCGGGCGTGCTGCGTTTCCTGATTTTCCCGCGCGGACGCACCTATTCAGCGCCCAGCGACGGACTGGGGCATGCCATCGCCGAATTGCTGAGTACCCCCAACGCCACGCGCGCGCGGCTCACGCATAACGTCTATGTGGACGATGCCAGGAGTCCGGTGGGCATGTTCGCTGAAGCACTGGATCTGGCGATCAAACTGGAAGCGGCGGAGAGGAAAATCCACACTGCCATCCGCGCCGGGCAGCTTAAGGTGGAACCGCACGCCTCACATGTGCCTGCCGCGCAAGCCGCCGCCATCATTACGGAGCAGGAGGCGCGGCAACTGCAGCGACTGGAAGAACTCACCACGGAAATCTGTGCGGTGGACGACTTTGCAGCGGACGAACTGGGCACCAGGCCCGTGCACAAGGCGCAGCCTGCTTCCGTCTAGACCATGGGTTCACCGGATAAAGTAGCCTGCCACCTTCCAGCCCTTGCTTGCCTGCGCGAGGACGATGGTTTCCACGCTGGCGTGCTTATGCGCGAACTCGGCGTTCTCCCGGATCACCCAGTACCGGCCATCCGGCGCTCCCGGCAGTTGGGTGGTGTACCTGGCGGCGCGCAGGCTGCGGTGAAGCAGCTTGCCGAGCGGTGAACGCACTGCCTGAACGTCCCGCACCCAACGGGATTCGCTGACTGCCCGCTGGAAAGCAGGCGCGGCCTCCTTCCAGCTCTGGGCGTACCGGCCGCTGTCCACGAGTCGCAACCAAGCCGTGGCCGCTTGCAGGGCGCGTCCGCTGCCGGGTTGTGGCGCCGCCTGCGCCGCCTGCGCAGCCAGCGCAGCCAGCGCAGCCAGCGCAGCCAGCATGAGGCCGGTCATTAGCCACGTTCGTTTCATGGGAGTGCCTCCTGTGACGGGTTTATGGGAAGATATGCTAGCACCGTTCTTCCTGTTGGCAAAACCTCCGGGTACCTCTCATGGCTGACGACGCCGTCGTCTATGAAGTCACGCTGGACGTCAATGCGGGCCGCATCACGCAATTTGATGCCTGGCTGACGCAGCATGTGCATGACATGTTGCGGCTGCCGGGTTTTCTCGACGCGAGGATCCTGGATGCGCAACCCGGGACAACGCCTGCGGATCCGCAACGCCCCGAGGTACGGCGTGTGGTTCGATATACACTCGCCAGCCGCGCGGACTTGGACAATTATCTTCGGGAACACGCGCCGCGTATGCGTGCGGAAGGCGTGAGCCGCTTCGGGGGTGCCCTGCGTACCCACCGCCGTATTCTGGACGCAAATGATGCGGAGTTATCTCCGCCCGTGGCTGCCATGTCCACCACCGCGCCGGGGGTGACCACGGCACTGCAATGCCTCAATTGCGGCACGCCGCTCACCGGTAAATTCTGCACCGAATGCGGCCAGCAAAACCATACCTATGCCGCACCCCTGCGAGGGGTCGCCGAGGACTTTTTCGGCAATCACTTCGGATTCGACACCAAATTCTTCCACAGTATCCTGCCGTTGCTGTTCCAGCCCGGCTACCTGTCGCGCGAATACTCCGCCGGCCGGCGTGTGCGTTACATAAATCCCCTGCGCCTGTACATTTTCAGCAGCCTGCTGTTTTTCTTCGTGGCCTGGGCGTTTGTAAGCCCGCACTTGATGCGCATCGAGGGATCCGACAGTGCGCGGTCGCTGACGCAGTCACAGCGGCGGAAGATCCAGGATACCCCCTACCTGTCCGCGAGCCAGAAACAACGGATCCTGAACAGCGCCCGGGAAAAAGCCCAGACGAAGGCTGCACCCGCGAAACACGAGGAGGATATGACCGGAACGATATTCGGCAGGCAATTCAAGATGAACAGGGAGGAATTCAGAACCAGATTCATTCACGCATTCGAAAGCAATCTTCCCAAGCTGCTGTTCGTATTCCTGCCGCTGGTCGCGCTGCTTCTCAAACTCTTCTACATCCGGTCCAAACGCTATTATATGGAGCATCTGATATTCACGCTGCACAATCACGCGTTCGTGTTCCTGGCCATGTTGGCCATGGTGCTGGCCAGCATTCTCTCCGCACACTTTGCGTGGCTGAGCCTGCCGGCGCATTACTTCAAGGTCATCGTCGGTTGGTATATCATGGTTTACATCTTCCTGGCCATGCTGTTCTATTACCGCCAGTCCTTCCTCAAGACCCTGGTGAAGTTTCTGCTGATCGGCTTCATCTACTGGATGACGCTGGTGTTTGCCGTGGTGCTGGGCGTAATGCTGATTTTTGCCGAGGTTGTGCGCACCTAGACACAAACACGGTTGCGGCCGGAACGCTTGGCTTCGTAAAGCTTTTCGTCGGCCGCGGCGATGAGTTTGTCCACGTCATAATCCGGCGGCGCGGCCGCAACGCCAAAACTGATGGTGACCCTCATTCCCGGCTGGATCCGGTCCCAATCAAAGTGCTCCACGTAGCGGCGGATTTTCTCGCATACGATGATCGCGTTCTCGCGCGTGGTCTCGGGGAAACACAGCAGGAATTCCTCGCCGCCATAACGCGCAATGATGTCAATGGAACGGCACTGGGTGCGCAGGATATCGGCCATGGCACGCAGTGCGTCGTCACCTACCATGTGCGAATAGCGGTCGTTAACCCCCTTGAAACGGTCAATATCGGCCATGGCAAGCGCAAAGTCGCGCTGGTAGCGTTCTGCGCGCTTTACCTCGATATCCAGGCGCGCGTCAATGAAACGGCGGTTATACAGACCGGTCAGGCCGTCCTCGCGCGTTTGCCGTTCGAGTTCCGTGGTCTGCTGCCGCAATTTGAGCAGCAGAGTCTCCTTTTCGCGATTGGCGCCCTGCAGGGATTCGGTGAGTGCGTGCAGCGCGTCCTTCTGCAGGGCGAGATCGCGGGTGCGCTCGCTCACCCGCTCTTCCAGTACATTGCGATTATGTTCCAGTTCCTCGACCAATCGCGCATTGGCGATGGCGATAGCCGCCTGACTGGCAAAGGTCATAAGCATATTTACGTGGGATTCACTGAACGCGTTGGCGGTGTAACTCTGCACGCTGAGCACGCCTAGCACGCGGTCGCGGTAAGTCATGGGCACCGCGATGAGAGATTGGGTCTGCGGGGTATCGCCGATGTGCACCATGATGTGCTTGAATTCGCTGTCATCATGCTCCCAGTCACGAATGAAAGCGGGCTTGTTGTGGACGATGACCCAGCCCATGATACCGACACCCAGGCTCTGCCGCCGCCGTGGCTGGCGTCCCTGGGGGTTATGGTGCAGGTGGATATCTATCTCGCGCGCGTTTTCGTCATAAAGCGCCAGCATGAAGATGTCGAATTCCACCAGACTGCGGCTTTCCCGAAAAATCAGCTCCAGCAGTTCATCCAGCGCCAGCAAACTGCTTACCGCTTTACCCACGCGGTTCACCGCCACCAGCTCGTCAAGCTTCACCTCCAGCGCCTTGCGTGTGTCGGCAAAACTGCGGACGATGAGCATGATAAGCACCAGTACGACAAGAAACAGCACAAAACTTGACGTCTCAAGCTGGTCGTAAACCAGCGCCGTAAACACCGCCAGCGGCATGGCGGCGAGGTCCACTGCGGCGGGATACAGCCCGAACACCCTGCGCCAGTCGTATTTCTCAAGCCACACGATCACGGCCATGAAGAGAATGTTCAGCCCCTGCATGAACAAGGCAAGGATGACGATCAACAGCACATCATGCAGGTTGAGTTGCATGAGCGGCACATCACCACCGAAAAACTGATAAAGCCCCCCGGTGATAAGGATGATGAAAATCAGCATTCCCGAGTTGTGCAACGCACGCACCGCCATGAAACGCATGCCGCGGCCGCGCGCAGTACCCCACGGCAGGAACGGCCAAATCAGGGAGGCGATGGCGACAATCCAGGCGGCCTGCAGCGTGCCGAAAATCAGGATGCTCGCGAACTGCACGACTCTGTCGAGCGACACGTACCCCACATGCGGGGCCGGGAATCCGAACACCACCACCACGATGCCGAAGATGATGAACCCCACGAACGCCGGCACGTCGGCGATGTGCAGGTTGAGGCGCAACGACAGCGAAATAAGCACCGCCAGGCCGGCTGCGGCCAGCAACCCGGCGTACGCCAGCGAAATGTGCGGGATGTTCCTTATGCTGGACATGGCTTTCCTCACCGCTGCGCTTAAAGGTAGTTCTTATACGCCGGCACGCCGCCCGCGCAAGAAACCATTAGTGTACAAAATATACGCCATTCCGGCGGGAACCCGCATGTTAGACTGATTGCCTAATACCTCGGCAATGCGGGTTTTTACCCCGGAAGTACCGCCCATGAAATATCTGACAACCATTTTTTCCCTGGTAGCCCTCACCCTGCTCCTGACGGCTTGCGTACCTCGGGTACTGGTGGAAAAGGACAACACGGCGCAGTTCTCCGGCCTGCACACCTTCGCCTGGATCACCCCGCCCGCGGGCCCGGTACGGAATCCCATTCTTGACAGCCAGATTCTGGAGGAACGTGTGCGACGCGCCGTGGTGGCCGATCTCACCCGCCGCGGCTACGTGGAAACCGCCCCTGACAAATCGCCGGATTTTATCGTCACCTACCACACGGTCGGCCAGCAGAAACTGCAAAGCACCGGCCCGACATTCGGTTTTGGCTTTATTGACGCCTTCCCGGAAGGTTTCGGCAGCGTAATGTTTCCGGTGGGCAATGACGTGCAATCCTACGAGGAAGGGACGCTCATGCTCGACATCATTGACGGTCACAGCAAACGCCTGATGTGGCGCGGCTGGACCAAGGATTGGGTGAACCGGGACAATTATTCCGACCAAGCCGTAAAAAGAGCGGTTCAGGAAATCCTCGCCAAGTTCCCGCCCAAGTCCACATCGTGAGCTACGCTGCGAACACCTGCGCCTGTTTCAACGAACCGCATGAGGCTCCGGCCGTATCCCAGGGCAGAGCCTGCTTCTGCCGCAAGCAAACTCCGCTCATGCTGGCGGAAGCGAAGCATTTTATCCCGCTGCATGCCAGGCGCAATCATGCGGAAACGGGTGTACGCAAAGTTCGACAGCCATGATGAATCGCCTGATTGCACATGTGGACATGGACGCGTTCTACGCTTCCGTGGAACAGCACGATCACCCGGAACTCAAGGGCCGGCCGGTCATCGTCGGCGGTCCGCAGCAACGCGGCGTGGTGTGCGCCGCGAGTTATGAAGCGCGCAGGTTCGGCGTGCGCTCCGCCATGCCCATGTATGAGGCGCGGCGCTGTTGTCCGGACGGCCTTTACCTGCCGGTACGCATGCCGCGTTACCGCGAGGTATCTGCGGCGGTATTCCGCTGTTTCGCGGAATTCACCCCGTTGATCGAAGGTCTGTCGCTGGATGAAGCCTTTCTGGACCTGAGCGCCGCGCCGCAGTCGGCATACGCGCTGGAACTGGGACGCGCCATCAAGATACGCATCCGCACCCGCACCGGCCTTACCGCTTCCGTGGGTCTTGGCCCCAATAAACTCATTGCCAAAATCGCCTCGGAAAAATCCAAACCCGACGGGTTGCTGCACGTTCCCGCAGAACGCGCGCAGGAAACTCTCGACCCGCTGCCGGTCACCGCACTTTGGGGCATCGGCCCGCGCAGCGGTGCGTCTCTCGAAAGGGCGGGCATCCGCACGCTGCGGGAACTGCGGCTCGCGCCCGAGCCGCTGCTGGCGGCATTGTTCGGCAGCCAAGCACGTTTCTTCCAGGCGCTGGCCGGGGGATGCGATGAACGGCCCGTAGGCGGCGACACCCATGAGCGTTCCGTAAGTCAGGAAACCACTTTCGCACGCGATCTGAGCGATTGGCGCGCGCTCGCAGGCGAACTGCGGCCGCTCACCGAGGGGTTATGCGCAAGCCTGCGCCGCCACAACCTGCGTCCCCATACGCTGGTACTCAAGCTGCGTACCGCGGATTTTCGGCGCCACACCCGCCAGCGCCGTTTTGCGCCGCCGGATAATGCGTTCGCCGTGCTTTGGCCGCTGGCCGAAACGCTGCTGCGCGACTGGCTGCGAGAAAAGCCGGACCGGCCGTTGAGGCTCATCGGTGTAGGTGCGCGGGACTTCGCTCACGCCGATCAGCTCGCGCTCTTCGAAGAAAGTCGCACCTCGAACCGGCGGCTGGAAGCGGCGGTGGACGCGGTGCGGCAACGCTTCGGTGACGGCAAGCTGGCGCGCGGCATGCCGTCGCGCATGGAATAGGGCATCATTTATCCCATGTACGCCGCTTATTTCGGCCTCAATGAAAACCCCTTCAGTATCACGCCGGATCCGCGCTACCTGTTCCTGTCCGGCCAGCATACGGAAGCGCTTGCCCACCTTTTGTATGGTGTCACCGAGAGCGGCGGCTTCATCCAGCTTACCGGGGAAGTGGGTACCGGCAAGACCACCCTGATACGCAGTCTGCTGGAAAAACTGCCGGACAGCGTGGATGCGGCACTGATTATCAATCCACGCGTAACCATTACTGAATTCCTGCGCAGCATCTGCCGCGAGCTGCACATCCCCCGCACGCCGGAACAGAGCTCCCAGGAACTCATTGATGTCCTGAACACGCACCTGCTGGAAGCACACGCCAGGGGCCGGCGGGTGGTACTTATTATTGATGAGGCCCAGGCCCTGAGCAGCGAGGTGCTGGAGCAGGTGCGGCTGCTCACCAATCTGGAAACCAGCCGTCAGAAACTGCTGCAGATCATCCTCGTGGGGCAGCCGGAATTGCGCGTACTGCTGGCGCGCCAGGACCTGCGCCAACTGGCCCAGCGCATCACCGGCCGCTATCACCTGGAGCCCCTGTCGTCGAAAGAAACCCGGGCCTATGTACATCACCGCCTGAACGTAGCGGGCGCCATGGCGCCGATCTTCACCGCCTCGGGCCTGCGCATGGTGCGGCGCGTGACCCAGGGCATCCCGCGGCTCATCAATATCATTTGTGACCGTGCGCTGCTTGGCGCCTTCACCCGGGAGCTGCGCCAGGTGGATGCGGGCCTGGTACGCCATGCCGCTCACGAGGTGCTGAATAACGCGCCGTCGGGCGGCAACCGCAGGGTGCTGGCATGGCTGGGCGCCTGTGCGGTGGTCCTGCTGTCTGCGATCACGGTGCTGGCCGCCACCGGCCATCTCATGGGATTCGCACCGCGGCAAAAATCCACGCCCGCAGTGGCGCCCGCCGCGCCGCCGGCCGGCCCGGCCACTACACCTCATCCCCCCGTGGTCACCGCGCTCAGCTGGCTCGCGAATCCGGCTAACCCCAGCGATACCGACACCGCCTTCCGCACGCTGTTCTCCCTGTGGGGCGCACATTACACCCCGGGCGACACCGGCAGCGGTTGCCTCGAAGCCGAACAGGCAGGCCTGCGTTGTCTTTATCGCAAGGGTACCTGGAACAACCTGCGCAACTTCGATCGTCCCGCCATTATCACGCTCACGGATATGCGGGGCACGCGGCACCAGGTGGTGGTAACCCGAATGGATGCCAACAGCGCCACCTTGCGCGCCGGTAACGCAAGCATGCGTTTCCCTCTCAGCGAACTGGACCCGCTGTGGTATGGCGACTATCTGTTGTTGTGGAAACCCAATCCCAATGCACCCGATCCGCTGCAACCGGGCATGGTCGGCACGGCGGTGGCTTGGCTGCGCACACAGCTTGCCGGGCTGCAACACACACCCGACTCCGGCAGTACCCTCTATGATGCGAGCCTGGTGGCGGCAGTGAAGCAATTCCAGGCAGATCAGCATCTCACGGTAGACGGCATTGCGGGCGAAGAAACGCTCATCCATCTCAACACGGCATTGCACGTCCCCGGCACACCCACTCTCACTGCATCGGATAACTGACCATGTCCCTGATCCTGGATGCACTGCGCAAATCAGAGCGTTCCCGCCAGCAGACACTCACGGGTCAGGTGAGCGCTGCCGGCACACCGCCGGCACGCGCGCGCGTGCCGGTTCCCTGGGCAATGCTCATCGGCATCCTGCTTATCGCCAACGCCACCGCCCTGGTGATCATTTTCTGGCGCAACCACGGCAGTGTTGCCGCGCCTGTCGTCATCGCCACGCACGCACCCGTCGCCTCCTCCACACGGCTACCTGCGCCCGCTTATCATCCCGAAGTACGTTCGCTGGCGCTGGAAGCCGCCGCAGCCGCCGGCACCCCGCCCGCAGCACCAGTTCCGACAATCGTGGCCACGACGGCGCCGGTGGTTATCCCGGCAGAAACCCCGGCGACTGAATCCACAGCCGCACCGGCGCCGGCAACCGTACCGGCAGCCGGTCCAGCCATTGGTATGGATCATGCCCCGCCGCTCGACAGCCTGCCGCTGTCCTTCCAGCAATCCCTGCCGCTCCTGCATCTCGACGTACACAGTTATTCAACCAATCCCGCCGAACGCTTCGTGGTCATCAACATGCAGCGCTACCGGACCGGTGACACGCTCAAGGAAGGCCCGAAGGTCATCGCCATCGTGCCCGACGGCGTGATCCTGGAATACCACGGACAGACGTTCCTGCTGCCGCGGCCGTAGCCCGCGCGCCAATCCGCAAAGTCCCATATACTGGACTATTGAGAGATAGTCTTGTATATTGGATGCATGCAGCTGCACGCCCTCGGTCAACTCATCGCCGCACGCCGCCGCGCCAAGGGGCTGACGCTGCAGCAACTGGCGAGCGCGGCTCGGGTCGGCCGCTCCACGCTCGCAGCCCTGGAGGCCGGCACGCTTGCCGAGCTGGGCTACGCCAAGGTCGCGCGGCTGTGCGCGGCCGTGGGCCTTACCCTGGAAGCCCGCCCACCGCCGCTGGCGGCGCCGCTCATGCCGCACCGGCATCTCACCCAAGCCGCGGGCCGGGAGCTGACCAAGGCCGCCATTGAGGACATCATCATCCGCGGCGACTTCGCCGCTTGGCGCGGGCTGGTGCGCAGCTTGCGTGCCGACCAGACCGGCCGGCTTGCAAAACGGGCGCAAACCGTGGCCGCCGCAATCCGCAGCTCTGATCCCAAAGCGCAGACCTTCGCCACCCTGTTACCCGGCGTCCTGCGCGGGCGCAAACCCACCGGAGCCGCAGGTGGCTGACAAATCCAAAGTGCCGGACTGGGAAACCCTGCTCGCGCATGCCGCGCTCCTGCAAGCGAAACTGCCGAGTGCCATCCTGGTCGGCGGCACGGCCGCGGCACTGCATGCCGGCCATCGCATTTCCTTTGATCACGATCACGTCGTCAAACAGCTGGATCAGCACTATGACCAGGCAAATGCCGCGCTGGAATCCATCACCGGATGGCGCACCCAGCGACGCATCAAAGGCAAGCTTCTGCTGGGCAAAATCGGCGGCATCGAAGCGGGCCTGCGCAACCAGAAACGCAGTGCACCGCTGGAGACCACCGTCATCCGGCCGCCGGGCGGCAGGCCACTCAGGGTTCCCACCATCGAGGAGATGCTGCGCATCAAGGCTTTCCTGGTGGTGGAACGCAATGCTACACGCGACTATCTGGATGTCGCCGCGCTGTCACATCATTTAGGCCTCACCAACAGCGTCAAGGCGCTCGCATCCATGAACGCCCTGTATCGTGAATTCGCCGGCGAGGGTGGCGACATGCTGCTGAGCGTGGTGGTAAAACTTTCCAATCCCGGCCCTTACGATCTCACGGATGTGGACTTGACCGAATACAAAGGCATCGTTGCACCCTGGAACAACTGGCGTGCCGTTGAAAATCAGTGCCGCGCCCTGGCCGTTGCGCTGCTCAAGGCTTCTGATAAAACCACTCTGCCAAAATGACGGCTGCACCGTCAAACATATCAAGTAACAACGGGGCCGCTTCACGGTCATCGGCATGCAGCACTACCACATCGGCGACACCCTCAAGGAAGGTCCCAAAGTCATCCGCATCGCGTCCGAAGGCGCGGTGCTGGAATACCACAGCCAGACGTTGCTGCTGCCGCGGCCGTAAATGGCAATGCGGCGATGATGCGCTGTCCACTGCAAACGGATAAACACCTTTCTGTTCAAAAAGGAAAGCTTGATTATGAAACTGTACTACTCGCCGTTATCCTCCAATTCCCGCAAGGTTCGCATCACGGCCGCACTCCTCGACATCGAGCTTGAATTGCAGAATGTGGAGCTGGTCAAAGGCGCACACCGCACGCCCGAGTATCTGGCCATCAACCCGATGGGCAAGGTGCCGGTGCTGGTGGACGGCGATTTCATCCTGCCCGAGTCCGCGGCCATCATGATCTATCTCGCCGAAACCAAGCCTGGTAACGCGCTCTATCCCGCCCAACAACAGGCACGCGCCGAGGTCAACCGCTGGCTGTTCTGGGCCGCCAATCATTGGGCTCCGGCCGTGGTGGCGCTGGCGTTCGAGAAAGTGCTCAAACAGCGGTTTTTCAACGGCGGTGAGCCGGATGCGGCGCAGGTAAAGCGGCAGGAAGACCTGATCGCGGGTTTCGCCAAAGTGCTTGATCAGCAGCTTACCGGACACGCGTGGGTGGCGGGAGGCGCGCTCACTCTCGCCGATATCGTAATCGCGCCTGCCTTCGCGGGTCCCGTGTCACTTCCGGTTCAGTCCTGCACGCACATTGCGGATTGGTTCGGACGCATCCAGACATTATCGGCATGGCAGGATACTGCACCCCCTAAAGCACTTTGAGGTGCTGCCTGCGCGGCACCAGGTCGTCGTAATCCGCTTTTTCATTATCCTTTGCTTTCCCCCAGACACGACGGGGGTTGCCGCGGTAATTATCAAAAACTGGCTGCGCTCGCCGCAGCCCACGGGTTCATGTACAGCTCCGGCGCGCGGCCTGCAAGGATGTCGCCCGGTTCCAGGTAGGGATACAGCTCGCGGTAGGTCCTGATCTCGGTGAGGGAGACGCGTCGGTTGAGTAATTCCGGTTTGAGTTCAGCCGGATTTTTCAGCCCGGCGGCCGCCAACACCCGCAGGAAATACCGCATGGTGTTGTTGTGGTAGTTGTAAACGCGTTCGGCCTTATCCTTGACCACCAGACCCTGCACGCGCCACGGATCCTGGGTGGCAACGCCGGTGGGGCAGGTGTTGGTGTGGCAGCGGCGCGCCTGGATGCAGCCGAGCGCGAACATCATGCCGCGCGCGGAATTGCACATGTCCGCGCCCATGCAGATTTTCGCGGCCATGTCGAAGCCGCTGATGATCTTGCCGCTCGCCATGACGCGGATTTCCTTTCTCAAGTCCGTGCCCACCAGCGCATTGTGCACGAAGATCAGCGCGTCCAGAAGCGGCGTGCCCATGAAGTCCGAAAGTTCCTGGGGCGCGGCGCCGGTGCCGCCCTCGCCGCCGTCCACGGTAATGAAATCCACCAGGATTTTGGTTTCGAGCATCGCCTTGAGGATGGCCATGAACTGCTGTTTGCGTCCGAGACACAGCTTGAAGCCCACCGGTTTGCCGGCGCACAGCTCGCGCAACTGCTGCACCCATTCGAGCATTTCGCGCGGCGTGTTGAAGGCGCTGTGATAAGGCGGCGAATCCACGTCATGTCCCATGGGCACGCCGCGGGCCTCGGCGATTTCGCGCGTGAGTTTCGCGGCCGGCAGGATGCCGCCGCCGCCGGGTTTGGCACCCTGCGACAATTTGATCGCCACCATTTTCACGTTGTCGAGCGTGGCGCGCTCTTGGTATTGCAGCGGATCGAACTTGCCGTCCCTGCCGCGGCAGCCGAAGTAGCCGGTGCCCAGTTCCCAGATCAAATCGCCGCCGGGCTTCAGATGGTATTTGCTGATGCCGCCCTCGCCGGTGTCGTGGGCGAAGCCGCCCAGCTTCGCGCCGGTGTTGAGCGCCTCGATGGCGTTGGCCGAGAGCGAACCGAAGCTCATGGCGGAGATGTTGAAATGCGAGGCCATATAAGGCTTCGCGCACTGGCTTCCGCCGACCTTGACGCGCGGTTCCTCTTTGGCCGGCCAGCGGCCGACCACCGAATGATTGATCCATTCGTAGTCGCTGCGGTACACGTTTTCGACGGTGCCGAAGGGATGCACCAGATCCTGGTTTTTGGCGCGCTCGTACACCATCTCGCGCTGCTCGCGTGCGAACGGCAGGCCTTCCATGTCGCCCTCGATGAAATACTGGCGGATCTGGGTGTGAATGTCCTCGAAGGCGTAGCGCAGATGGCCGAAAATCGGATAGTTGCGCAGGATGGTGTGCTGCGTCTGGCTGAGGTCATGGATGGCGAGCAACGTGCA
Source organism: Natronospirales bacterium (assembly GCA_021792635.1). Classification (GTDB taxonomy): domain Bacteria; phylum Pseudomonadota; class Gammaproteobacteria; order Natronospirales; family REEB76; genus REEB76. The sequence goes on from JAJYUH010000008.1 coordinate 75,278, forward strand.
CAGGCCCACCACGATGAGCAGCCACCACAGCGGGTGCCAGAATATGCCGGTAACGGCAATGGCGACCAGCAGCAGCGACAGCGCGACCAGGACGCTTTTCTTCTTCATCCCGCACCTCCGGTGGCAGAAGAATGGGCCGTACGCAGCCCGGGATTCATGCGCGTTTTAGCATGCGGCTGGTGCGCTGCCAAGCGTGGCGAGCTTCGGACGGAACGCCCCGTACCCCGGAAGTTCAGGCCCCGCGGGCTTCGCCGTGCCAGCACCCGTCCTGTCGAGTAAACTGCCGGGGTACTTCGTTTCAAGCAACCATTGCCTCAGGGCATGAACATCCTCATCGTTGACCATTCCAAGGTATTCCGCACCGTCCTCCACAAGATGGTCGCAAACCTTGGCCACCGCCCCATCTCCGTAGCCACCGCCGAAGAGGCGATTGACCTGCTGCACAAGGAACCGGTGGGGCTGGTGTGTGCGGCGCTGACGCTGCCCGGCATGGACGGCATTACCCTCTGCCAGCAACTGCGTGCCCTGCCCCAGTACCTGAAAACCCCGTTCATCCTGCTCACCTCCACCGAGGATCAGCGACTGCGTCATGAGGCCTTTGAAGCGGGTGTGACCGAAATCCAGGAACGTACCGATGCCAAGGAACTCACGGACCGCCTGAGCCGCTTCTTCATGGACGAACAGCAGGAAGTGCGCGGCAAGGTGCTCTACATCGAAGACAGCCAGGTGGCTGCACACATCATGATCCGGCTGCTGCAGCAGATGAACCTGCATGTGGATCACTTCCGCACGGCGGACGATGGCTTGGCGGCTTTTGAAAAGGAGAATTACGATCTCATCATCAGCGACATTCTGCTGGAAGGCTCCATCAGCGGCGTGGGCCTGGTGAACCGCGTGCGCAATAGCGCCACGCAGAAACGGCGTGTGCCGATCCTGGCGCTCTCCGGTCTGGATGATCCCTCGCGGCGCATCGAGCTGTTCCGCCTCGGTGTCAACGACTACGCCATTAAGCCGCCTCTTGAGGAAGAAGTACGCGCGCGTGTGCGTAACCTGATCATCAACAAACAATTGCTGGATCAGGTGGAGAAACAGTCACACCAGCTCTACCAGATGGCCATGAAGGATCAGCTTACCGGCCTCTACAACCGCAACTCGCTGCGGGAATTCGCACCGAAATATTTCAGCAACGCCTCGCGCTATGACTATCCCCTGAGTCTGCTGGTGATTGATCTGGATCATTTCAAGAACATCAACGACAGTCACGGCCATCTGAGCGGCGATAACGCGCTGGCGCAGACCGGAGAAATGCTGCGCCAGGCCTGCCGCGAGGGTGACCTGGCGGCACGCGTCGGCGGCGAGGAATTCGTGGTGCTCCTCAACCACTGCGAAGCGGACGATGCGCACCGCCGCGCCGAAGATATCTGCAAGGCCATCGCGTCACTGCGGCCGGATGGCGTTTCAGTCACCGCCAGCATCGGCGTCACCTCAAGACCCATGGGTCGAGCGGTGAAATTCGAGGAAATGTTCAAAGTGGCGGATCATGCCATGTACGAAGCCAAGAAACAGGGGCGTAATCGCGTGGCCTTCGTGGCCTATGCCTGATTCCCCCCATCAAATACCGGCAGCCGGCCGTTGTGCGACACTACCTGCGGGCAATTCCTGCCTGCCTGATCCACAAAACCGGATTCCGTCGCAGACATGCCCGTGGGGCGAAGTGCGAAGTTCACGGCCAGGCGGTCAGCAGGAACGCCATTACCAGGATCGCCAGCAGTCGGTGCCCGGTATCCACCAGCCAGCCGCTGATTTTGCGCCGCGAGATCAGCGTATCCACCAGCGAGGGTGTGGCGGTAAAACCGAGCCACAGCAGAACCGCGGCCGCCAGCGCCGTACCGAGCCCGGCATCGCGTCCGGCATACACGAGACACAGCGCCAATACCCAAGCCTGTACGATGCTCGACAGCAACGCCACCGTGTAGCGCTGCAGACGTCCGCCGGACTCCAGGTACTCCAGCACATGCGGATTGGCCTTGAGCCACAGGGGCCCGAAGGTGAACGGCAAATACCACACCGCGCCCACCACGAAGCCGGCGATCCCCGCGACTACCACGGCGATGTAATTGATTTCGGTGAGGACCATGTGAGTTACCCGCGTTGTTGGTTCACTTCAGTGTAGCAGTGCTTTCATGGCCCGTGGCCGCATCCGCGGCGGATGAATCAAAGAAACCCGAGCGTAAACCCGGCCGGCTCATGCTGCCGCCCGGCGCTGCAAATACTGCCCGTCCCTGCGCACAGTTGTGGATTAAATCATGGCATGCTATTCCGGCCCTCCGCGGAGCCCTGACAATGGAAACCCGTACTTCCGTCCACATCGAGACCGTCAGCGTGCACGCCGGGCGCGAGCCTGACGCGGCCACAGCGGCCCTGAGCCCGCCTATTCATCTGTCCACCACTTTCGCCCGCGAAGCGGATGGCGGCTATCCCCGCGGGTTCAGCTACACGCGCGCCGGCAATCCGAACCGGCATGCGCTGGAAACCTGTCTCGCCGCACTGGAAGGCGGCGCGGAAGCCATGGTGTTCTCTTCCGGTACCGCCGCGGCCATGACGGTATTGCAGGCGCTCAATCCCGGCGATCATGTGATTTGCACCCAGGATGCCTATCACGGCGTGCTGCGCCTGCTGCGCGAGGTGATGGCGCCCTGGCAACTCGGGACAAGTTTCGTGGATGCGTCGAACCCCGACGAGGTGCGCGCAGCCATCACACCTGCGACGCGGCTCATCTGGGTGGAAACCCCCTCCAATCCGCTGCTGAAAATCACGGATCTGGCCGCCATCGCCGCCATCGCCCGTGAGGCGAAGGTACTGACGGTGTGTGACAACACGTTTGCCACGCCGGTGCTGCAAAAACCCTTTGATTTCGGCATGGATTTCGTCATGCACAGCACCACCAAGTACCTGGGCGGCCACAGCGACGTGCTGGGCGGCGCCATCATCGCGCGGCAGAAAAACGCCCTTTCTGAGCGCGTGCGTTTCCTGCAAGCATCTGGGGGTGCGGTGCCGTCACCGTTTGACTGCTGGTTGCTGTTGCGCGGCGCCGCCACTCTGCCGCTGCGGGTGCGCGCGCAGACCGCCAATGCGCTCGCGATTGCACGGCACCTGGCCGCTCACCAGGCGGTTGCAAACGTGCTCTATCCCGGCCTGGAAAGCCACCGCGGCCACGCGCTCGCCAGGCGCCAGATGCAGGGCTTCGGTGCCATGCTGTCCTTCACGCTCCAGGGCGGCGAAGCCGCCGCCCTGCACGCCGCCGCGCGCGTGAAACTCTTCACCCGCGCCACCAGTCTCGGCGGCGTGGAAAGCCTGATCGAGCACCGCGCTTCCATGGAAGGACCCGATACCCGGACGCCGCGCAATCTGCTGCGCGTATCCGTGGGCGTGGAACATGCCGATGATCTCATTGCCGATCTCGACCAAGCCCTGGCTTGACCAGCCGCAACAGTTTGATATTGAGGAACTGCGATGCTTCAGCGCATAGCCGCCATTTTCCTGAGCCTGCTGCTGCTTTCCCAGACATTGCTCGCCGGACCCGGCGCGAGCACGCCGCTCCAGCAGGCTTTCCGCCACATGCAACAGAGCAAGCTCACCGGCTGGGCTTATGACCGCACGACGCTGCTGAATCGCGTCACCTATGTGGAGCATTTCGACCCAGCCGCACCTGTGGGCAAGCGCTGGACACTGGCTTCCATCAACCATCTGCCGCCCACTCCGGTACAGGTGAAAACCTATACCGCCGGCAAGAATCCCGTCACCGGGAAACCCTTACCCAAGGCAGATGACGGTCGCGTGCGCGGGGTGGTCACCGGCACTCCCGGCAATTTGAAGCACATACTTATGAAGAGTTGCGTACCGAATACCAGCTTGCAGTTGGTAAGCGGGACCACCGACACTCTCACTTACCATTACAAGCCGGACTGCCGTACCCTGTTTGCGCACCTCAAGGAAAAATTTGCCGCCGACAAATCTCTGCAGAAAAATCCTGACAAGATGCAACAAATGCAAACGGCAGCGAAACGAGTCCAGGAAATATATGCTCATCTGGAAGGAACTCTAACAATCTCGAAAGTTGGACCTTATATCCGCTCGATACGCTTGGTTAACTCCCGGCCTTTTTCACTGATGTATGTGGTTAGTATCAAGACATACCACGCTGAGCTTGATTTCAAACGGTTACCGTCAGACGGACCCACGGTGCTGGTGCGCAATGCAATTACATTTCGCGGCAGGGTGTTTATCTTCAAAAACCTGGACGAGAACGCCGATATCTCCTTTTCTGGCTTCGCGCGCGCAACCAGCATGCGGGCTGCGCCCTGAGCCATGGCGAGTCCGGTGATTTTTACCGAGCTCGATGCCTGTGTGGAAGCGGTCATCCGGCGCGTCGGCACACGCCTGGTCATCGGCACGCCGCTCGGTATCGGCAAGCCGAATCCGCTGCTGAATGCCTTCTTCCGGCGCGCCAGCGCCGATCCCGCCATCCGGCTCAAGATCATGACCGCACTGTCCCTGGAAAAACCCACCTGGCACAGTGATCTGGAGCGGCGCTTTTTACAGCCCTTCGTGGAGCGTGTGTTCGGAGATTACCCCGAGCTGGATTACATGCGAGCGCTGCACGCGCGTACGCTGCCGTCCAACATCGAGATTTCCGAGTTCTATTTCAAATCCGGCAGCCTGCTGCATAACGATTTTGCCCAACAGCATTACACCAGCACCAATTACACCCACGTGGCGCGCGACATGCTCGCCGCCGGCGTCAACGTGGTACTGCAGATGGTGGCCAGGGAAGAGCGGCCAGAAGGCGTGCGTTACAGCCTGAGTTCCAATCCGGATGTGACGCTCGATATCATGCCGGGCCTGCGCGAAGCGGAACGACATGGCCGCAAGGTGGCGGCGGTGGGACTGGTGAACAATCATCTGCCCTTCCTGTACGGCGACGCCATGGTGGAACCGGGTTTCTTCGACATGCTGGTGGAGAACGCGCAATACGCCCACCGCCTCTTTGCCGTGCCCAACATGGCCATTGATCCGGTGGAGCACATGATCGGGCTCTACGCCAGCACCCTCATCAGGGACGGCGGTACTCTGCAGGTGGGTATCGGCAATCTGGGCGATGCCTTCGTGTACTCGACGCAACTGCGTCACAGCGACAATGCGCGTTACCGGGAAATCCTCCAGCGGCTTGCCATCCGGCAGAAGTTCGGTGAAGAGGTGGCGGCGCTGGGCGGGACCGCCGCGTACAAGACCGGCCTGTACGCCGGCAGCGAAATGTTCAGTGACGGTTTGCTGCATCTCTACCACGCCGGCATCCTCAAACGCCGCGTTTACGACCACGCCACCCTTCAGCGCCTGCTCAACGAGGGACGGCTGTCCGAAAGCATCGGTCCCGAAACACTCGCCACGCTGCTGGCGGAAGGCGTGATCAGCCGCATACTCAGCGCCGCCGATGCGGCGTTCCTCAGACGTTTCGGCATCCTGCAGCCGGACGTGCGTTACGACAGCGGCTTCCTGATCCTGCCCGACGGCACGCGCCTGGTTCCGGACCTGGGTGACCGCGAAACGCTGCGCCGTCTCGGTGCTGAGGCTCTCGGTGTGCGGCTGGCGGGCGGGGTGCTGCTGCACGGCGCTTTTTTCCTGGGATCGGGCTGGTTCTATCGGCAGTTGCGCGCCATGCCCGAAGCCGAACGCCGCCTGTTCGCCATGACTGCGGTTTCCAGGGTGAATGAACTTTTCAGCGACGTGAAACTGGAACAGCGCCAGCACCGGCATGCACGCTTCATCAATATCTGCATGAAGATGACGCTGCTCGGCGCCGCTGCATCGGACGCCGTCGAAGACGGCCAAGTGGTAAGCGGCGTGGGCGGTCAGTACAATTTCGTGGCCATGGCGCACGCCCTCAAAGAGGGCCGCTCCATTCTGCTGCTCAAGAGCACCCGGAGCGAACACGGCAGGCTGATTTCAAACATGATGTGGGAGTACGGTCAATGCACCATCCCGCGACACCTGCGCGATGTGGTGGTCACTGAATATGGCATTGCCGATGTGCGCGGCAAACAGGATTGGGAAGTGATCGCCGCACTGCTCAACATCAGCGACTCGCGTTTCCAGGAAACCCTGCTCGTCGAGGCCAAACGCGCCGGCAAGATCCCCGGTGACTACCGCATCCCGGATTTGTTCCGGGAAAATACCCCACAGAAGCTGCATGCCGGCCTGAAACCGTTCCGGCAGGCGGGACTGTTCCCGGAGTTCCCCTTCGGCAGCGACTTCACGCCCGAGGAATTGCGGCTCGGAAAAGCGCTGCTTGATCTCAAGCGGCGCACGTCGCATTGGTCCGGGCGCCTGTCCACACTGACGCAAACCCTGTTTGCGCCGGTAACGGACCCGCGTTACGCGCCCTATCTGCAACGTCTTGGTCTGGACCAGCCCGCAAATCTGCGCGAACGTTTTACCGCCAGGCTGGTGGTCGGCGCGCTCAGGCAACCGCTTTTCCCAGAATAAATACGGATGCAGCATCAGGACCGTGCCCCGCTAAAACCACGATTACATGCGGCATGATTTCGCCGGCACGGATGCAGGATTCCCAGCGAGGTCAGACACCGGCATTGGCGGGTGCGATCAACTCCTGGATACGGATTCACCACGCCGGCCGCCGCCAAAGGAGTGTGTGCGTGGCAACAGCGGATGAAACCGCCGGCTTCCGCTCACGCCGCTGAGCAGCAAGCCGGTGCACCCCCGGTCTACTTGTCGCTCCCGACTTCCGCAAGCCAGGCATCATCGGATGCTTCGTTGATCCCCTCGAAGAGGAAGGTGGACATATAACGTTCCGCCGTGTCCGGCAGCATCGCCAGCAGCACCGAACCCCGGGGTGCGAGTTGCGCCACCTGCAGCGCCGCTGCCAGTGTGCCGCCGGCGGAAATGCCCACCAGCATGCCTTCCTCGCGGGCCAGTCGCCGCGCCGTATCGCGCGCCAGCAGGTCATCCACCGGCACAATCTCGTCAATGACCCGGCGGTTCAGCACCTACGGCACGAAATCAGGAGTCCAGCCCTGTATCTTGTGCGGTTGCCAGGGCTTGCCGGCGAGCAGCGCGGCCCCCGCCGGCTCCGTGGCAATGATCCTGATGTCCGGCCGCGCCAGCTTCAGCATTTCTCCCGCGCCGGTCAGGGTACCGCCGGTGCCCCAGCCGGTGACAAAATAATCCAGGCGTTTGCCGGCGAAGTCCATGAGGATCTCGGGACCGGTGGTGTTGCGGTGGTAAGCGGGATTGGCGGGGTTATCGAACTGCCGTGCCAGAAACCAGCCGTGTTTTTCAGCGAGTTCTTCCGCCTTGCGCACCATGCCGGAACCGCGCTCCGCCGCAGGCGTCAAAATCACCCTGGCACCGAGAATGCGCATGAGTTTGCGACGCTCGACGGAAAAGGTTTCTGACATGACGGCGACCAACGGGTAACCCCGCGCCGCACACACCATGGCGAGCGCGATGCCGGTGTTACCGGAGGTGGCCTCGATCACGGTCTGGCCGGGCCTGAGCGTACCGCGCTGCTCCGCGTCCAGGATGATCCCCAACGCGAGCCGGTCTTTGACCGACGAGGCGGGATTGAACGCTTCCAGCTTGACGTAAATATGCGCGTGCGGCGGCGGAATGCGTTGCAGGCGGATGATGGGTGTCCTGCCTACCGTACGAGGATGCTGTCGTAAATCATTGCCGGTTCCTGTCAACCCTCGCTTTGAATTTAACAGTTTGTTGATTTTCTCTTCGTAATTTTGCTTGTCACCTATACTTGGTGGGGCGATAACCATATAGGAGTGCAGGCGATGCGCGGAGCGGACGTGATGCAGGAGCCGATGTTTTTGGCGGTGCAGCTGGAGCAGTTCGTACCGGCGGAGCATCCGCTGCGTATGATCCGGGGATTGATGGACGAGGCGCTGGGCAAGCTCAATGGATTGTTCAATGCCATATACGCCGACAGTGGGCGGGATTCGATTGCGCCGGAACGATTGTTGCGTGCGCAGTTATTGCAGGTGCTGTACTCGATTCGCAGTGAGCGGCAGCTGTGTGAGCAGTTGCAGTACAACCTGCTGTTTCGCTGGTTTGTGGGACTGCCCCTGGATCAGCGGGCGTGGGAGCACTCCGTGTTTTCGAAGAACCGGGACCGATTGCTGGAGCAGGCGGTAGTGCCGGAGTTATTTGCCGAAGTGGTGGAAGCAGCGCGCCGTCGGGAGCTGCTAAGTGAGGAGCATTTCAGCGTAGACGGCACGCTGATTCAGGCGTGGGCCGGGCACAAGAGCTTTCGGCCCAAAGAGGAACCGCCGTCCGGGGGAAGGGGTCGGGAGGTGGATTTTCACGGTGAAACCCGTACCAATGATACGCATGCTTCTACCACGGATCCTGACGCCCGGCTGCTGCGCAAGTCCCAAGGCAGTGAGGCGAAGCTGTGCTATCAGGGGCATACGGTGATGGAGAACCGTCACGGGCTGATCGTGGCGGCGAAGGCGAGCCTCGCCACGGGGCTACGGGCGGAGTGGGACACCGCGCTCGAACTGCTCGGCACAGTACCTGGACGGCGACGCAAGACCGTGGGGGCCGATAAGGGCTATGATACGGCCGAGTTTGTTCAGGGCTGTCGGCAACAGGGCATGACCGCGCATGTGGCGCGCAAAATCAGAGGGAGCGCGGTGGATGGTCGCACCACACGCCATGCGGGTTATCGGATCAGTCAACTGAAACGCAAACGTGTGGAGCAACCGTTCGGTTGGGGGAAACTGATCGGCACCTTGCGCCAAGTCAAGCAGCGCGGCTTGCCCCGAGTCGATGCTCTGTTCCAGTTCAACCTGCTAGCTTGGAATCTGGTGCGAATGCGTACGCTGTTGACTGCGAGTACCGGCTAATCTGTGGCCACAGGGATCCAAGGCGACTTGAAGCGCGGCCGCATACCATTGGAACCCTTGAAAATACCTGTGAATTTGCGCCTCAACCGATGACCCGCTGAAACGCAACGGCATTTTTCAACAAACTGTTAAGCAGCGCCCGGGCCTGATGCCCGGGCGTGCCGATACGGCAAGCGTATTGGCGCAGCTAAATCTTCAGTTCCACTTTCCACTGGCGCCGCCGGCACTATAGCGTCCCGCGCCGAGCAAGGTCACGGCGAGACCGCACAGGCCGAAAAAGAGTTCCAGTTCGATGACCCAGCCGCCGTAGGGATTCAGATGGAAAATATCCAGGCCACGGCTCAAAAGCACCGCTACGATCATGTCGGCGAGGATCAGCAGACCGCCAATGCGCGCATACAGGCCCAGAATCACCAGCAGCGGACCCAATACCTCGCCCAGATACACTCCGTAGGCCAGGAATCCCGGCAGGTGATGTGCCGTCAGCATGCCCACCACCTCGCCCGGACCGGTAACGATCTTGTGAAATCCATGCAATATCAGCAGCCCGCCTACCAGAAGCCGCAGCAGCAATTTGCCCGCATCATCGGTTTTCCAGTTCATACAACCTCCGCCGTTCCAGAGTGTGACCGCGACTCACAGTATAGCGGCTGTTGCCGAAGAACGGGGAACGGCTGCCGGCCGGAGACCAAGCCATGCCGGTCCGCGTGATCAGGCGCTGCGGGGGATACTGAACTGTCAGCGCGTCGTGTCAAGCCGCACGGCGATCTTGAACGTGGTGTCCTGCTGCGGCAGGCCGCGGGGAAACGGCGGATAACCGCTGGACTTCACCTTGGCGAGGGCGGCGTTATCAATCGGCGGTATCCCGCTTGAGCGTGCGAGCTTTGCCCACAGCAGGTGCCCCGACGGGGTCAGCCGGAAAATCACGGTGGCGATGCCGCGCAAGCGCATGGCGCGCACCATGCCGGGCACCCGCAAACCCGATTGTATTGCCGCATGCAGCAGTGCCGTGTAACGCGCCAGCGCGCTTGCAGTATTTCCAGCAGGAATGGCCGGCGGCGGGGGCAGGGGTTGCGCGGGCACCCGAAAAGTCGGGTGTGGCAACGACGTGCGGCTGGAGACCGCGATCACCGGAAGACTGGGTGCTGCGCGTACGGGGGCGGGAGGCGTAACGCGGGCCGGCGTAAGAACGGGCACGGGAGGGGGCGGCAGCGGCGGTGGCGGCTCCACCACATGCACCCGCACTCGCAGGGGAGGCCGTGCGCTCGCATGCGCGGGCGCATGCGAGAACCCCCGGGTGATTCCCGCGATTACAGCAGCTTCAATGAGCAACGCGATGCCGAGCGCACGATAAAAGGGAGCAGGTTTGACAGGCCATGTGCGAGGGGGCGGCGTCACGGAAAATACCGCCGCCCCCGGCTCCGGAATCGTCGGATCCGCCGCGGCGGCGGGTCCAGGGGGCAGGTTCCGGCGCACCGACCCGTCGTGCCGACATCCTGCCTGCTCCGACACCTGCATACCGTCCGGATCCTCAGAATCGGGCCGCAGCGGTAAAAAACACCGTGCGCGGGGAACCCGGATAGGCCAGTACGGCCCCCACGCTCTGTGGCACCACAAAATAGCCACCGGCGGAAATCCATTCGAAGTTGTTGTACTCCTTGTTCAGAAGATTCAGAACCGAGACGCTGAAATCCCACTCGCGCACGGCGCCGCCGTGCATCGGCAGCCTGGCTTGCAGGGCGGCGTTCAGCAGACCGTAGCCTGGCATCTCCTGGCTGTCGGGGATCGCGAGATTGTCATTGAACATGTGCTCGGCACCGGTGTACTGGTACCAGATACGCGGCTCGAGATCCACGTTACCTTCGGGGAAGGCCGTATACAGACCGGCGTTGAACGTGGTGTGGGGGACGTAGGACACCGGCAGGCCGTTGTAGGACAGTCCGCCTTGCAGATCATAGGTACTGAAATTTGCGTTCTCCAGACTCAGGTTCACGAACCCATGAATGTTGTACGCAAAATCATTGTCCGCGTACAGGTTAAAGCCACGGTACTCGGAACTGCCCGATGCGGAAGTCAGGTACGTGCCGTTTGCGCTGGTGATGCCGATGAGCTGGTTGCTGAACTTCAAGTCGTAGCCGTTGGCCTGCAAGAAGAAATCATGCAGCATTCCTGCGTCCGCAACATGAAGTTTTATCCCCGCCTGCAAGTCGGTGCCTTTCTCCAGCGAAAGCGACGAGGCGATAATGCTCTGGTACGGACCACCGCCGCCGCCGTTGCCGGGCTGGCGGTATGTGGTCGCCCAGTTGGCATATAGTGCAAGTGACGGCGTCGCCTGCCAGTTCGCATCCATCGAGGGCTCCACCTTGGTGAATGACGTCATCGCGTTCGGCAGTGTGCCTTGGTTGTTGGCGGGATTGGCGCCAGGAAAATCCACCGCGCCGTTTTCCACATAGTCGGTCTGGTAGTTGATCAGCCGGGCACCCGGGGTGAGAGTGAGGGAATCCAGCGGCTTGATGGCATCCTGCACGAACAAAACCGCGTTGCGCAGGTACCAGTAGTTGCTGCGGTAGTGGCCGCTCGGCAGAAACTGGCTGGCATTGAACGGCGGATTGGGATTCCAGAACGAGTTGCGTGAATTGTAGACGGAATTCATGTAGGACGCGCCCACGGAAACCGTGTTGTACGGCAGACGGATGTCCTCGTAGAGCCGGTCGCCGAACTGGCGGCTGAACGGATTGTTGTACTCATCGACGTTGTTTGCGCCCTGCTGGAAATTGTTGTAATGAATGTGCAGACGGTGCCACAACTCGTACCACATCAGGTTATGCAGGGTGGTAGTGTCGGAAAGGTTGAGGTTGAGCTTGCTGTAGAGGAGTCCGATAGTGTCACTGTCCTCCTTGCGCCAGACGTTAAAGGGCAACTGGCTGTAGTAGCCCGACGTAGCCTGGCTGAATTGCGCGCCGGGGATCGGATTGCCATTAGCGTCAACACCATTGATGGTGACGCCCTGGATGGGTGATGTCGGTATGCCTGTCGGACGAAACGCAATTCCCTTGGCCGAATACACGCCCAGGCTGAACGTCCCGTTATCCAGCTGCTTGCGTGTTTTCAAGAAGCCCGTATAGGCGCGACTCGGGGAATTGAAGCCGTCCGAACTCGTGCGGTAACTGTCTGCCCAGGTGCCGCCGGCCGCCGCCACCGTGCTCCAGCCGTCGTGTGTGCCCGTTTGGGCGTAACCGTAGACGCCGCGGGTGTTGTCCGTGCCGTAGAGGATGCCGGCTTCGCCGCCCGCCTTGGCGGAGGGCTGCAGCGGCACAAAATCAATGCTGCCGCCCACCGCGTTATACCAGCGATCAACCGGATCGCCCGGGCCGTAGGTCACGTTGATGCCCTTGAGCAGCTCCAGCTGGTTGACATAGGGCGACTGCCACAGACCCGTACCCGGCTCGTTCATGGGCACGTCATCGAAATTGATATCCACACTGCCGTAATCAATGCCGGCGCTGGAAGGCTCGCCGCTCCAGCCCTGCTTGATGCCGTTGATGCTGATGGAATATTTGCTGGCGCCGGTATTCCCATAGCCGTTGATGTGCACGCCGGGGGCGTATTCCAGCGCCTGGGCGGCTCCGGCCGCCGGACCCGCCGCCTCGATCTGGCGGCGCCCCAGCACTTTGACGCTCTGTCCCGACTTGAATATCTGTTTCTTGGTGGGCAACTCGCCTTTCCAGGAGGGCTGCACCTTCGCGCCCGCGCTCACTTCACCGACATTCACCACTTTGTGGCGGTGCGCCGTCCCCTGGTCGGTCTGCTCGCTGGTCTGAGCGTCTGACGAGGCCATGTCATTTTGGGACAGACTTCCCTCGGCACGGATTCCCGGGCCGACGGGGGCGGAGGGGTTGGCCGCGAACAGCGGTTGGGTCACACCCAGTAGCAATGTCGCCAGTGATACACCCAGGGCGTCGCGGACGGTCGCGGCGAGTATTCGGGAAGGATGCATGCTGATTCTCCTGTTCATGAATAGAGTCAAGGGAAAAACGTTGTCTCACCTGCCGGCATTGAGATGATGAAATACCCGGCGAAAAATCAGGGCACGGGTTGCGCGGCGATGCCGATGTCGCTCACGCCGGCATGACGCACCGCGTCCATCACGTGCACGAACTGCTGGAAAGGCACACCCCTGGACGCAGCGATGGTGACCTGGGTCTGCGCCGCGTCCCGGCTCTCCAGCAGTTGCTCAAGACTGTCCATGGAGAGCCGCCGGCCTTTCACGGATACACCGCCATCCTCAGCGATATTTATTGTGACCTGGGGGCGCGGCAGCTCCCGGGCCTCGCTGGACTGCGGCAGTAACAGGTTCAAACCCTGGTCGGGTAACATCTGCATGGTGATGACGATGAAAAACACCAGCAGGAAAAACATCACATCAATCATCGGGATGATTTCGATGCGCCCCTTGCGGGGCTCGAAATAGCGCATCCGCATTCTCAATTCTCCAGGCCATAGGCAATCGTGTTGCCGACTTTGGCCCGCGGCGCGATCTGGCCCACGGGGACCAGAGGTGCACCATCCAGGCGATTGAGCAGCATGGTACGCACGGAATCCAGCTGATGCAGGATCACACGCACCTGATTGTTGTAGGCATTGAAAGCCAGCAGACCGATCATGGCGATGAGCAACCCGCTGGCGGTGGCCACCAGGGCGTCGGCGACTCCTCCGGTGACCGCCGTGGGCGCATGTCCGGGCGCGGCCAGTACATGAAAGGCGTGAAACATGCCGAGGATGGTGCCGAACAGACCCAGGAGCGGCGCCAGGGTGACGATGGTGTCCAATATCCACAAACGCCGGTCCAGCTGGGGCGCGATGATCTGGATGCTCTCGTCCAGGCGGTTGCCCAGTTGCTCGATGTTGGCCAGGCCGTAATGCCGGTAGGCGGTATCCACCAGCATGGCCTCGGGCAGGTTACCCGCCTCCTCGATCAGTGCCGCGAGATGTTTGCGGTCCAATTCCGGTGTGATGGAAAGGGCGTGGACAAATACCCGGCCCTTGAGGATGGTCTGTCGCAGATGCCAGCCGCGATCGAGAATGATCGCCAGCACCACCAGCAACAGCAGCGCCATTACATACAGTACGCCATCGGATTCACCGGCCAGCATGTGCAAGTATTGCAGAGACATCGCGCACTCCGGGATGGATCGTGTGAGTGCGCAGCTTAAACAGGATTTGTTGCAGGTGTTTTAAGGAACGGTAACGAAGAAGTAATGGTTCAATGAATTTTCCAGCCGGCGGGTGGATCGTAGCGATACCCCACCCGATGCAGGGTGCGGATGACGTTGGCCAGGCCGTGAGGCGCCAGGGCTTTGCGCAAATGACAAATGTATGCTTTCACGACATCACGATGCGGCTGTTGCGGCTTGACCTGGATAGAAGCCAGCAACACCTCCGGCGTAAGCACCTGCCCGGGATGGGTGAGGAACTGGATCAGCAGTGCAAAAAGCGCGGGGGAAAGCCGCAGCTCGGAGCCAGCCGCCCATACCCGCCGGCTTGCGGGATCCGCATGCAAAAGCGCCTGGGCTGGGGGGTGCGCACCCTGCACCGCTGCAAAACGCCGCCGCAGGACCTCGATATGCGCCGTGAGGTGTTCCTGGGAGATCGGGAAACTCAGATAACGATGCGCCCCCGCCTGCAACACTCGCAACTCGGTGTCTGCGTCATTCTGCGCGGAAATCACCAGCAGTGGCGGAGCGTGACGAGCAGCGCTGAATTTCCGACACCACTCAAGGGTACTCTCGTTCAGGCGGGATTCCGCCACCAGTATCAAGGCCGGCCTGCATTGGGATAACTCTCGGAAAAATACCGCGGAATTCTCCATCACCTGAACCTGGTAACCCTGATTCTCCAGAAGTTCGAGGCACCGGCGACAGACATCTTTTTCGCTGGATTTTACCGCGATGTGATAACGATCGGTGCGCTCATGCGCGCCCAGATCGGGCAGGCTGATGCCCAGGCAAAATGATGTGCCAAGCTTGCTGATACGACTCAGATAATTTCCGAGACCTGGCAGCGGATACGCCGCCAAGTGACTTCGCAATACCGCGCCATGATGGATGATTTCTGCAATCACAGTAACAGCCGGGATAGTGCGCGTGTGGGCCTAGATCGTTCCGGGCGGTGCTTCGGCTTGACCCAGCATACTCCCGCCCTATGACATATTTTTTACAATTGCGTGAATACCCCGTCCGCCGGCATGGTTCATCTGCACGAGATTTCTTCGAGCCAGAGGCTCTTTAAACTGCACGGGCCCATCCGGTATTCCCGTTCGACTACCGGATTGGCTATTACTCACACCGGG
This sequence comes from Natronospirales bacterium, assembly GCA_021792635.1. Lineage (GTDB taxonomy): Bacteria > Pseudomonadota > Gammaproteobacteria > Natronospirales > REEB76 > REEB76. Next base: position 90,560 of record JAJYUH010000008.1, read on the forward strand.
CGTGGCGCACGGCGGTGTTTATCCGGCATTTGGGAGAGCGACCCGCAGGCAGGACACCTGAAGGCGATACGCGTAAAATCTGGTGAAACGATGTTTTCAAGCAAAATCGAGTTACAGGACGGGCATTCGTAAGAGGTATCACCTTTGCCGCTGATACCCGGTATGGTGGAAATTTCGAAAAGCGTGGTTGCCCGCGGGTCAGGGAGATCCACAAACTCGAGCCGTTGAATGGTCATGGCCATTGCCTCCGATTATTGGACCGACGACGTGGGTTTTCTTTTCATCCGGGGAAAGCATACTCTTGCTAATGCATGCGTTACCGTTTCAAATGCGCCGCTTCCCATATTTCATGGAATTGAAACATAACTGTCACATCTCAATTGTCATAAGCAGTCATCCAAGAGCGCTACCCGGTGAAAATGTCCCCCGCCCAATCTCCTCCTCATCCCCTCATTGCCGCTGTTGATCTTGGATCAAACAGCTTTCACTTGATTGTGGCCGAAGTACACGGAACGGATATACGCGTCATTGATCGTCTGCGGGAGATGCTGCGCTTTGGATCGGGCCTGGACGCCGACAGCCGCATCATGAGGGATGCCTCGAAACGCGCGCTCGACTGCCTGCGACGGTTCGGCCAGCGATTGCAGACCCTGAACCCGCGTCAGGTACGCGTTGTAGCCACCAACACCCTGCGCAAGGCACGCAACGCCGAGGCTTTCCTGCGCCGTGCCGAGGCCGCCCTCGGTCATCCCATCGAAGTCATCTCCGGCGTGGAAGAAGCACGTCTCATCTATCAGGGCGTAACCAGTTCCCTGGCAAAGGACGATGAACGCCGGCTGGTGGTGGATGTGGGTGGCGGGAGTACCGAACTCATCATTGGGAAAGGCACCACACCGCGCGTGCTGGAGAGCCTCGCCATGGGCTGCGTAGCCATGACGGATGCCTACTTCCCCACGTCAATCGTCAGCCGCACACGTTTTCGCGAGGCAGTGCTCGCCGCACGCCGGCAACTGGAACCGGTGCAGGCGGCGTTACGCAGGGACGGCTGGCAACGCACCATCGGTGCATCGGGCACGATCCGTGCGGTGGAAAACGTTATCCGCGAACTGGGGTGGCGCCGCGAGGGGATCACGCCTGAATGCCTGCGGCGTCTGTCGGAACGCCTGGTGCGCCGGCGGCGCACAGGCTATTTCATGCTCCCCGGGCTTGCGACGGAGCGCGCACCGGTATTTGCCGGCGGTGTCGCGGTACTGACGGCGGTATTCGAGGCGCTCGGATTGGAACACATGGAGGTTGCCGGCGGCGCATTGCGCGAGGGCGTGCTGCTGGACCTGCTGGGGCGCCTGCAGGGCGAAGACATCCGCACGGATGCGGTCGAGAGCCTCGCCATGCGCTATGCAGTGGATATCCATCAGGTCAGGCACGTCGAAGCCACGGCATTGGAAATCCATGCGGCGGTACGCCAGTCCTGGCGGCTGGATGAGGAGAGCCGCCGCCTGTTGAGCTGGGCAGCCTGGCTGCATGAGTGCGGCCTGGCCGTGGCGCACAGCGGTTACCACAAACACGGGGCCTATATCATCGCCAATGCCGACATGGCGGGATTTTCCCGCCAGGAGCAACGGCTGCTTGCCGCGCTGGTACGCCTGCACCGGCGCAAATTTGCAACGGCCGTGCTCAACGAACTGGATACCGACTGGAAAGACCGCATCCTCCGGCTTGCCGCGATTCTGCGCCTCGCCGTGCTGCTGCATCGCAGTCGTGATGCCGGAGACATCCCCAGGTTCAGTTGCCGGGCGAAAGGATCCTCTTTGCAACTGCGTTTCCAGCGCGGCTGGACCCGGACGTATCCATTGACGTACGCCGATCTCGCCGAAGAGGTTCAGCAGATGCGCGACAGTGGTATCCGCCTGTCGCTGATCTGAATCCATTGTCAAACGTGTTCCGCGTACTGGTCCAATAATAATTGCTGTGCGTCACGCGCGCCTTTCTTGCGCGGCTTGATACGCCGGTAATGCCCATCCGCCTGGAGTACCCAGGCATGGGTGTTATCCTTGAGATATTTCTTCAAATCCTTGACGATGCGGTCACGGTGTTTCTTCTGCGGGATGGGGAAACACGCTTCCACGCGCCTGAAGAAGTTCCGTTCCATCCAGTCGGCGCTGGAGCAGTACACTTCCTTTTTGCCATTATTGTGAAAATAATACACACGACTGTGCTCCAGGAAATGTCCGACAATGGAACGCACCTGGATATTCCGGGATATTCCGGGTAACCCGGGACGCAGGCAACAGATACCGCGCACGATGAGATTGATTTTTACACCCGCCATGGCCGCCCGGTACAGTGCCTGAATGATCCCGGGTTCGGTCAGGGCGTTGACCTTCACGATGATGTGTGCCGGCTTGCCGGCCTCGGCGTGCCCGGCTTCCCGCTCGATCAGTTCCAGCATGCCGGCATGCAGGTAAAAGGGTGACAGTTTCAACTTGTGCAGCTTCGCCACCTTGCCAAGGCTGGTGAGCTGCAGAAATATGCGGTTCACATCCTCGCCGATTTCCTGGTCACAGGTCATCAGGCCATAGTCCGTGTACAGTTTGGCCGTGCGGAGATGATAATTTCCGGTGCCGAGGTGCACGTAGCGGCGCAGCGTACGCCCTTCGCGGCGCACCACCAGCGTCATTTTGGCGTGGGTCTTGTAACCGACAACGCCATACAGTACATGGGCGCCTGCCTGTTGCAGCTTGTTGGCCAGCACGATGTTGTCCGCCTCGTCAAAACGGGCGCGCAACTCGATGATGACGGTTACCTCCTTGCCGGCCTGGGCGGCAGCCACCAGAGCATCCACCACCGATGATTCGGGTCCGGTGCGGTACATGGTTTGCTTGATGGCGAGTACCTTGGGATCGTTCGCTGCCTGCCGCACGAAATCCACCACCGGCAGGAATGATTCATAGGGATGATGCAACAGAACATCACCGGCGCGGATGACTTCGAACAGGTCCGCGCCCTGTCCCAGGTGCCGGGGGGTGCCGGGGATAAAAGCGGGATACTTGAGATCCGGCCGGTCAACCAGGTCGCAGATCTCGCCGAGCCGGTTCAGATTGACGGGGCCGTTAACCGCATAAAAGTCATCCATTCCAAGCTGGAATTGCCTGAGCAGGAATGCGCTGGTTTCTTCCGGACACTCGGACGACACTTCCAGACGTACTGCGTCCCCATCCCGCCGCGATGCCAGTTCACCCTGGACAGCGCGCAGCATGTCATCTATTTCTTCCTCGTCCACGTAAAGATCGCTGTTGCGGGTCACACGAAACTGGTAGCAACCCGTTACCCTCATGCCGGGGAACAGCTCATCCACATAGGCATGGATCACGGAGGACAGTAATACAAACTCGTGGGTGCGCTTGTCGGTCGCCGGCAACTGGATCACGCGGGAAAGCGCCCGCGGAGCCTGCACGATGGCCATGCCGCTGTGACGGCCGAAAGCATCCTTGCCTTCCAGCGGCACGATGAAATTCAGACTCTTGTTCAAAATGCGCGGAAAAGGATGCGCCGGATCGAGGCCCAGCGGACTCAGGATGGGCAGCAGCTCGTCATTAAAATAGCGCCTGAGCCAGGCCTCCTGGGCGGTTGTCCAACTGTCCCGGCGGATGAAATGGATATGTTCATCGGCAAGCGCGGGAATCAGCAGCTCGTTCAATACCCGGTATTGCTCGGCGACGTTCTGCAGCGCTTCTGTGCGTACCGCACGCAACGTTTCTATGGCAGTCATGTCATCCGGCGACAGGCGCGCGGTGGCCAGTTCGAGACGTTGCTGCAGGCCGGCGACGCGGATCTCGAAAAACTCATCCAGATTCGTGCTGGATATACACAGGAACCACAGCCGTTCCAGCAACGGTGTGGCGGGATTTCTGGCCTGTTCCAGGACGCGACGGTTGAAGGCAAGCTGGCTGAGCTCGCGGTTTATATAAAACTCGGGTCTTTTGAGGTCAGGGGAATCCATGTGCAAAAATTACGACAGAATTATTGCGTCCTTGTGACAACGGCTGCGCGTGCCGCAGTAAGGAGATGTTCTCCGTACCGGCTTTTCTGCGCGAACAGGACGGCATGGCGGAGCCGATGGAGTGGTTATAGTACGCCACCAGGTGACGGATTGATAACGCAGATCACAAGAACGATAAAAGAACCCCGCGTTGCGCGGGGTAAGGGCGGGGTTGTGGGAGTACCCGGTCAGGATGGGGGAATCCTGATTGGCATCTTGAAGAATATACGGAACAGATTACCGGTCAGTGACACTATCATGAAATTATCATGTTGATCGCCCGCTTGATTGCGCGTTCAAATCAAAGAGAATTTCCTGCTCAACCTCGGCCTTCTGCTCCATATCATGGGAATATTTCGCAACAAACCAATCGCGCATATAGTCCTCATCCAGCCAGAGAGGCTTGGAGAGCCGGCCATTATTGATTATGTACACGGAAACGTGCCGGTTCCTGACACTGCCGAAACGCAGAGACTTGCCGGCCGGTGCCAAATGAGTCTGAAGTTGCGAGAGGATCTCTATGCATAGGGCCTCATCGAAGCGGAAAAGCAGTTCCGGCGTGACGGTCGTGGCATGATACGGGATATCACCGGGTCGGGCTTGCATAACTCAATCCTCATGCCTCACGAGTCGCCCCCAGGGTAGGAAACCATTTTTACAGTTTGATGAAGCTCACGTGACGATTGGGTAGCGGAGCGCTGAAAATGCCCTTGCAGCGCTCCGTAAAGGCGCTTGCCCGTTCGTTGTTCAACAATCTGGCGGCATTGGTGCCAGGGCAAGACTGGGTATCGGTTGAATCTGCCTAGAAACCAGCGGTCAAGCGCACAAAGACGAAACGGGGCATACCGATGAGCCCCTGGATGAAGGAATTATTATTCACGTCCTGATTGACGAATGCGTAGTTGTAATAGGTCTTGTCCAGCAGATTGTAAATGTTCAGTGAGAGCCTGAGCGATTTCAGGGCAACAGCCCCGGGCAGCGAAAATCTGTAGGAGCCGTCTGCGTTCAGCGTGGTGTACCCACCCAGAGTAAAGGTGGAGGTAAGGCTGTTCGTGAAGTAACTCGTGTGCCGCGGACCTGTGTATCGCATGTACAGATCCGCTGTGACCGGCCCCCGCCCGTAGCCGTAGCGTATGCCGACATTAGCGAGTTTCTCCGGTACGTAGGCAACCGGTGCCGCGGGGGCGGCGGATTGCGTGAAGGGGTCAACGAATGACCCGTAATTCGCCTGATTAAGCGTGTAATTGGCGAACGCGGACCAGATACGGGTAAATTGATTCTCGACCGACCACTCCACACCCTGGTACCGTGCCGTACCGCCGTTGAACTGGATGCCGAGACCGGCATACTGACCTGTCTGCGGCGAATAACTCTGGAACTGATTTTCAAAATCTTCCCGATAGACATCCACGGAGGCGAGCATCGTCTTGGTCACATAACGCAGACCCAACTCCTTGTCCGTCACAAACTCCGGTAAAAGGGTCAGAGATGGAATGACATTCTGTCCCTGGCTGTTCGGGACACCGATCGCGCTGTAATAAGCGCTGATTTCAGGAACCTTAAAGGTCTTGCCCCAGCTTCCATAGGCGATCACATGAGGTGTGAACGCATAGCTCACTCCCAACGACGGAGAAGTGTAATGCTCCGTGTTGCTGATTGTGCCGCCAAACGCATAGTAGTAACCCGCATTGTCCGCGTCGGTGGTATCCACCTGTGTATATTTGAGGCCGGGAGTGATGTGCAGCGTGTCATGCAGGATGTGGATATCATCCTGAATGAAAGCCTCGAGGAAGTCGCGCTGATCCCGCTCATTCCAGGCATTGTTGTACAGGTTCACGCATGGCATGGGGGTGGAGCCGTACCAGCATTCCTCGGAAAGTAACGTGCCATATAGGAGATTGCCCCCGGTGATGAATGTGTTGTGCGGCAGAGATATCCGCATCCGCGGTATTACGCCCAATGACGAGGAATGGTCCATGTAAAGGTGATCCTGCGTGCCGGCATACGCTGATCCGAATAATGCCACGGGATCATACGAGTTATTGGGTTGCGGCTGCCCCGCCCAGTTTTCCGGCTCGTTGGGCAGAAAATAGGGCTGCAAGGGATTGACCTCAGGAATATATGCCGGGTTCGTGTATGACACGCGATTATATGTGTTGCCCACGTAGTATGTTTTAATATCGAACAGCACGTTGTTTGAGAGCGCGCTTTTGAAATCGATGATGCCGATTTTATGCGCGTCCCAATTATAGGAATTTGACCAATTGGCAGGCCACTGATAATCGCTGCCGAATTCATTGATCAGCGCTACCGGGACGTTGTGGGGCGTGTACCCCTGATTATGGTTTTCGATTAAATAAACATTTAATTCCGATAATCCCGCATTGAAATCCCTTTCGGCGGCCAAATAGACATTGCTGTTGGTGTCCGATGTATTCTGCAACCAGCCATGCGTGGTGTTCTTTCCGGCACTGATCAGAAACTTATAGCCGTCAAGCGATCCGGTGTTCACCGTGGCGCCGTAATCGCGCGTGGAGAAACTGCCGGCTCCCGCATGCACTTTTGCCCCATACTTATCCGATGGCTGCCTGGGCAGGTAATTGATCGTCCCGCCGAGTGAAAAGAGGGAATTCACATCCGGGTTATTTATGCCCCGGTAAATATCGATTCCGGAGATATTGCCCAGGGTCAATGGAATGGCATTACGATTGGAGGCAAAGTTGGTTGATCCCGCGTTGAAGAGATCATTGAGCGGAATGCCGTCGAAAGTCTCGGAGATCTGACTGCCGGTAAACCCGCGAAACTGGACTGTGGTGCGCATGCCATTCGGACCTTCGCTGTACGCATTGATGCTGGGGGTAAGGTTCAGGATGGTCTGGATGTTGGTCGCGGGTGATTGTTCCCGGATGGTCGTTGGGCCGATGGCGGTCTCCGTGAAGGTGGCCTTTTTGAGCTTTTTCTTCAGGGTCTTCACCGTGCGGGCGCTGGCGGAGACGCCGCCGACATTGATCGCCTGGTCGGCGGTTCCGCTGGAAGTATTGTTCCGCGCGAGGGCTCCCTCGTTAATGGTCATGGTCAGTGTCGTGACCAATACAAAACCAATGATGGCTCTCGACAGAGAGGAAGCGCGCAGCAATTTGGGTTCATTGAGGGCGCGTGACGAGCTTATCCACATGACCAAACCTCCAGCTATGACAAAACGACCGATGGGATGCGGGACACCGACACAACCAGACTCAGGACACTAGTCTGAGAATTTTGCAAAACGATGGCGTGAGGATGAATGATCGATGTCAAACGGGTAACCATCAGGTAAAGGGCATGATGCCTTCTGAATAACCGTTCTGTAACAACTCTCCCCGATGGCAAACAGCAATCAGATCGCGTGTTTAATCAGAATGTGAATGAGAATACTGAAAGGTAGTATTCTAAAATCACATCCGTATATAATCGGATAAAATCGGGTAGTTGCTTTGACGGCCGCTGTACATGAACTTGTATGACGGACTGCATCCCCAACGCAGGCACAAGCGGAGCTTGAAACATGTCTATGGGTAGATACCTGTTCGTTTCTTTACTGGTGGTGCTTGCCGGCGACGCACAAGCTCTGGCCCATGCCGGGGTGATGACAGGCAGCCGGAACCTGGCGTTTCCCATTACCGTCACGTCCGCCAACCTTGCCGATGTGACCCATGTGCTGCCAACGGGCCGGCGCGTGAGTCCCGTGGGAACACTGGTTGGGACTGCGAACTTTGTTACGCAGGTGGCATGGACAGACGGGGGTGTGGCGGTGCTGGCAAATGGCGCGGGCCCCGTACAAGCCCTCACGTACTATTCGGCGGCTGATTTGCATCGCAGCGCCGTGTTGCATGCCGTCAAGACCCGGGCGGATTCGGGTTCCGCGTATGGACCTGCCTCCGGGGATAGGGGGAATACCTCTGCTACCAGCGTTTTTTCCCAGGATCTTTTCCAGGGGTTGATTGCCGGTCCCCACGGCAGACTGTATGCGACCGGCGGGGCCGCGGGCGACGTGCTTGCCCTGCAGCTCGGACACGGCAGGCTTCGGCTGTTGCGCCGCTATCCACTGCGCTGGCAGACTTTCCCGACCAATCAGTACCCGTACGAATACCAGGGCGAACAGGATCAGCCACGCCACTTCTATCCCGATTCGGTGACGCTGGGTCCCGCCGCCAGGCATCTGTATGTGACGGGTCTGCTGGCCAACAGTTTGGCGCGCATTGATCTGCGTACCGGTTACGCGGATTACCTCAACATCGGACCGTATCCCTTTGCGGTGATCCTGGCGGATGCGGGGAAAAAATTGGTGGTAAGCGAATGGGGCGGTAACGGCGTCGCCGTGGTGGATCGCCGCACTTTCAGGTTGCTGGGCCGTGTGGCCACGGGGCCGTCGCCGGGTCCCGATGCGATGGCGCCGGGTGTGCATCCGACCGCCCTGGCGGCGGTACCCGGAAGCCCGGATGTCTGGGTGGCTGACAGCAACGTGGACCGGCTGGTTGAGCTTGATACCGAGCGTTTACGGGTGATCCGTACCCTGGACGACAGCCCCTACCCGCATGCGCCGCCCGGAAGTTATCCCGATGCGTTGGCGGTAGCGAAGGGCAAGCTGTTTGTGGCCAATGCCGGCAACAACGATGTCGCCCTGTTCGATTTGCGCACCGGGAAACTGTCAGGGCTCATTCCCACCGGCTGGTATCCCACCGCCCTCACAGTACACGATGACAACCTGTACGTGATCTCCGCAAAAGGTCTGGGCTCAGGTCCCAATATCCGGCATCAGTGGGTGGGGGACATGATGCATGGCTTGCTGCAAAAAGTGCCGCTGGCGGAAATGAACGCCGAATTACCCGCGTGGACACAGCGTGCGCTTGCCGATGACCGGTTCAGCGCGCCGCAGAGGAAGGCGCGCCATGCCCGGGATCAGCGGACAACCGCCTGGCTCCACCGACACATCCGCTACGTGGTCTTCATCCTGAGGGAGAATAAAACTTTCGATGAGGATTTCGGCGCGTACCCGGCGGCGGGACGCTGGGCGGATCCGCATCTGGATCTGTACAACGCCCGGGAACTCCCGAATCTGTACCATCTGGCCCGGGGAAGCACATTATTTGCAAATTTCATGGCGGACGGAGAGGTCACGGCCCAGGGACATCAGTGGACCACCGGGGCTTCGGATTCGGATTTTGTGCAGCGCACCTGGACGGCGTACTACTCCGGTCGCGGGCTGGTGGAAAATCCGGGCTGGACCCAGTCGCTGGTGCCGGGGCGATCATCCGCCTGGGGAGGCATGCCGCTGGGGGTGGCGAACCCGTATGCCATTTACCTGAATCTCTCGGCCCTTGGGCACTGGTCGAATCCCTGGATCGCGTACCCGGCGCGGCTCTACCTGTTCAATGATCTCCTGGAACACCAGGTCTCCTTCGAGGATTTCGGCGAGTTTGTGTCACGCTCGAAACTGGGCGATATCTCGCCGCAGATGCAACCGCATCTCGCCGTGGATTTCCCGGGCTGGGACCGCCTGCTGCTGGACACGCAACGCGCCCGGCTCGCCATTGACTGGCTCAAGGCGCATCCCGGACGGTTTCCTCACTTCATCTATATATGGTTGCCCGACGATCACACGGCGGGAAACAAGCCCTGCTACTACTCCCCCGACTACTATGTCGCTGACAACGACGAGGCTACCGCCCGGTTCGTGCATTACCTTTCCACGACCCCACAGTGGAAACACATGGTGGTGTTCCTGACGGAGGATGATGCCCAGTCCGGCGCGGATCACATCAACGCGCACCGCACGTTTGCACTGGCCCTGGGCCCCTGGGTCAGGCGCGGCCTGATCGGCAAGCACCGCTACTCACAGGTGAACCTGCTCAAAACCAGCGAGGCCATCCTGGGACTGCCGTCCCTGTCCCAGTGGGACGACACCGCTTCCGTGCTCGCCGGCATCTGGACCGATACGCCGCACTTCGCGCCCACTGAAGTCAAACCCATGCAGGTGCCCGTGGCCTTCAACCCCGGCCGGTGCTCGCGGCATACGCGGCTGCGCCGTGAAGCCGGCGCAACCGGCCACATCCTGACGGTCCGGTGGCTGAAGCAGCGGGCCGGGCGCCGGGGGAAAAATCCTGCGGGCGCCGGTGCGCCGCAGAGTTATACCCCGACCGCTTTGCTGAAGGTACCCGGGCCCGAACAGATGCGTCAGGAATGGATCGCGAGCAAAGGCCTCAGAAGTTATGCAGCCGTGATGGCTTACCTGCGGCAACTCGCCCGACGGCATCATGCCCCCGTGAATTACTATCTTGCGAATGAACGGAACTGATCGCACGGAGTGAACCTGACCGCTGGACTATCCTGCGAATGGAAGCTCTCCCGGTTCACATACCGTCGCCCGCCGCCTCCGGCACTTACGGTTTCACCCGCACGGCGGTGCCCGCCACCAGCGGCGCCGCCGCGGAGACGACCACCCGCTGTCCGCGCCGCAGGCCGGTGAGAATCGCAATGCGGTCGCCTTCCAGGTCGCCGGGCTTGACCGGCACGCGCTCAGCCCGGCCGTGTTCCACCACGAATACGTAACTGCCGCCGTCGGCCCCGTGCAGCGCACTCTCGGGAATCCGCAACTCGCGGGCCGCAACGGGGTCCGGCAGGTGCCGCGCAGCCTGCAGGAACCGGACTTGTACGCTCATCTGCGGCAGGATGCGCGGATCGAGTCGGTCAAAAGCGACGCGCACACCGACGCTGCCCTGTTCACGGTCGGCGCTGGGCGCCACGCCGATGACCTGCGCGGGAATGTGCCAGTCCGGATAGGCATCCAGCACCGCGTCCGCCGGTTGACCGGTGTACACCCGGCGGATGTAGGCCTCATCCACGTTCACATCCATCCTGAGGGAGCGCATGTCCACCAGGGTGCAGATGCCGCGCGCGGCGGAGGCGCCGGTGACAGGTGATGCGGTGATTTCGCCGGGATGCGCGTAGATTCGCATCACCACGCCGGCGAAGGGCGCGCGGATCACGGTGTAGTCGAGCCGCACCTGGGCGAGCCGCAGCCCGTCGCGATCCACCCGCACCTGGCGGCGTGCATGTTCCAGGACGGCCGTATCCATGGCCAGCGCCGCCTGGGCTGCATCGGAGTTCGCGCGAGTCTGAGCCTGCGGCTGGCCGGGGTTCTGCCGCTGCGGAGCGGGCTGATCCGCGGCGAGTTTCGCCTGCGCCTCCTGCACCAGCGATTCGTCACTGCGCAATTGATTCCGGGCCATGGCCAGCCGGGCGCGAGCCGCCTGGTCATCCAGCCGCGCCAGCACCTGACCCGCCCTGACGGACATGCCCTGTTTCACGGGCACCTCGACGATCAGGCCGGAGACTTGCGCCGCCACCCGCGCCCGCCGTCCGGCCACCACATAGCCGGAAGCGCTGAATAGCGGAGCCCCCGCGGCCTCTCCGCCGGCAGGTGCCGCCGCCACGGTTTGCACCGTCACCGTGTCACCGCTCCGCAGCAGATCCACGGACACGGCGATTGCGGCCAGCGCCGCGGCGGCAAGTGCGATGCACCATGCGCGCCGCCAGCGGCGGCCGGAGCGGTGTACGGTTTCCGGATCCAGACGCAACGCATTCAAGGCATCGCGATTTATCGCCATCGGATCAGACCGCCTGTCATGGTATGGGTACTCCCTCACCCATCCCGCGCCGGGGCACGGGATGGGAATCCGGGTGGGGAAAAATACGGGACTCCCGCAGCAGGATTCTTGCCTGTTCGGCGGGCACCGGCTTGCTGAACAAGTATCCTTGCACCAGATCGCAGTCATAATCGCGCAACAATTCGTATTGCTGTAGCGTCTCGACGCCCTCGCCCACCACCTGCAACCCCAGGGTCTGCGCCAACTGAATCATCATGCCGGTGATTTTGGTGACGCGCGGGTCGCTGCCGAGGTTACGGATGAATTCCCGGTCCAGCTTGATGGCATAGATCGGCAGGCGCGTGAGATAGTTGAAGGAGGAATAGCCGGTGCCGAAATCATCCAGCGCGATGTTGATGCCCGGCTGCTTCAGACGGTTGAGCAGATCCACCGCCACGTCCAGGCTCTGCATCGCCAGGGATTCGGTGATTTCCAGCACCAGGCACTCCGGCGGCAATCCGGTCTGGTCCAGCACGCGCCGCACTTCATCCACCAGGCCCAGATCCAGCACCTGCGAGGGCGACAGGTTGATGCTCATCTGCACCGGCTTGCCGAACTCGCGGCTCCACTCCGCCGCCTGGGCACAGGCTTTTTCCAGCACCCAGCGGCCCAGCGGCTCGATCAGGCCGGACTGCTCGGCAACGGGAATAAAGGTTGCCGGGGGCACGGAACCGAATTCCGGATCGGTCCAGCGCACCAGTGCCTCGAACCCATGCAGATAGCGGTCCGCCACCCGGACGATGGGCTGATAGACGAGCGTCAGCTTGCCGTTCTCAACGGCCTTGCGCAGGCGCGACTCCAGGCGCAATTTCGTGGCGGTCCCGGTACGCAGGTTTTCGCTGTACACGCGATGACCGGATACCTTGTCCTCGCGCGCCTGTACCAGCGCGCTTTCCGCGTTGGCCAGCAGGTCATCCGCCGAAGTGCCATGTTCCGGCGCCACCGCCAGGCCCATGCTGCAAGGCAGCCGCAACGACATGCCGTGGATTTCAAACGCCTCGCTCAGCACCGACATCAACCGCTTGGCCAGAGCCTCTTCGCTGTCGGACTCCGCCAGCGGCATCACCACCGCGAATTCGTTGCTGCCGTTGCGGAACAGGCATTCCACGGAATCCACCAGCGCCAGCAGGCGCTTGGTGACAATGCGCAGTACGGCGTCGCCGCGGGCAAAGCCGTAGATGCTGTTGATGAGGGGAAACCGTCCCAGGTGGATGAGCACCAGCACCAGCGGCGCGGCAGCGGAGGCCGCCGGCAGCTTCTCCCGCAACTGGGCGCGCAGTCTGAAAGTATTGCCCAGCCCCGTGACCCGGTCAAAATTCGCCGCGCGGTAGGTCTGCAACTGAGAGCCGCGCCGCTCGTTCAGGGTGATGAGCAGCCAGTAACACAACCACGCCATGATCACGGCCAGTACGGTGCCGATGGCGATCACCGTCCACGCCACGTCCGCGCCGGCAACCCGGATGTTCCGCGGCGAGAGCCGCAACAGCCAGGTTTGTCCGCCCACCTTCAGGGTGGATTGCACCGCATAGGCGGCATTCTGCAGCTCGGTGTCGGAGGCAAAAACCGTATGCCGCCCGTCGCTGAGGCTCAGGCTGTAGTTCCTGGCGAACTGCCGGCTATACGCCTGGCGCATCAGCGCCTCGGGCTCGATCACGGCATTGATATAGCCTTCCGCGTGTGCGCCGCGCCGGATCGGCAAATACACGGCGATGCTCCGGCCCCCCGGTTGCAACCGCAGCACGCCGCTGACCGCCAGCGCACCGCGGTCCCGCGCCCGGCGGAAGGCCGTCCAGGCATCCGGCGTGTTGCGTATGGCTTGATTCTGTGCGGCCTGATTGGAGCGGGACGGATACACCCAGCGGATCACGCCGTCGTTGTCCATCCAGTTCAGCGCCCGGAACGCCGGAAACGCCGACTGGATGGTGGCCGCGTCCGCCTGGAATTGCGCGTAGCCGGCCGAACCATCGCGTTGCCATTCGCTCCTCAGGATGCGTGCCGCCCCCAAGTAGGCGCGCAACTGGCTGTCCAACTGGTTGGCCACCACCGCGAGCGCACGCACGCTGTCGGCGCGCTGCTGAGCGCGCTGGTTCCGGGCAAACACCTGCCATGCGAAAATGACCGCGCCGAGGAAGGTGAGCGCCAGCAGCAGCGAAACCGCCAGCGGCAGCGGCTGGCGCAGGCGCAGAAAACCCCGGGGCGGTTCAGGGGTGGCGTGCATTGCCGGCCTGCGGGAGAGGGGTCATGCTGACGGGCCTGCCGCGCCGCGGTATGCCGCCGCCGTGTTATCTATATATATAGGCAACACCGGCGCTCCGGTCACGGGGCCGCGGGCGCTTGCGCCTGCCGGGGCGGCCGCGCTGCCGGGCGAATGAGGACAGGGGTGCATCACAGTTCCCGGAGCGCCGCGGCCACGGACATGCGGCCGATCCTGACTGCGGGGAACAGGCCGCCCGCGAACCCCATGAGCAGGGCGAAACCGATGCCGGCCAGCATCAGTTCGGGGGTCACCAGGAAATTGAACGCCACCAGCACGTAATTCCCCAGGGTGCTGGCGGGGAAGCCGTCGAAAATCCCATAGGCCAGCAGGGCACCGAGGACGCCCCCCAGCAGACCATAGGCGATGCCCTCCAGCAGCACCGCCGTGAGCACCGGGGCGCGGCGGAACCCCAAGGAGCGCAAGGTGGCAATGTCCTGGGCACGGTTGAGGACATTGGTGTAGAGAATAGTCACCGCGCCGAAGATAGCCCCCACCGCCATCAGCAGGACCACGATACTGCCGGCGTAGGTGATCAGGGTTCCGATCCCCGCCGCTTCCTGTCTGAAAATACCGCTCTCCCTCATTACACTCACGGCAAGCCCAGGAGTTCCTTCCAGCGTGTGCTTGAATCCTGCAAATGCGGCCGGAGAAACAAGGCGGACATAAACATTGGTGTACTGATCAGCGGAGCCGAAAACAGACTGCAGGGCACGGACATCGGTCCAGATTTCCGATTCGTGGACATTGCCGTTATCGGCGAAGATCCCCACCACTTTCCACGGGTGGCCGTTCAGCGAAAAACGCTCCCCCGGGACAAGCCCCGCAAACAAGTGCTCGGCGCGCCGGCCGACGATCACTTCCCGGGTACCGGGTTTGAACAGGCGCCCCCGCAGCAGGCGCAGTCCCGGCCAGATGGCCCGGGCATGACTGTCCACGCCGCGCAGCAGCACCGGACCCAGCCGGTTTCCATTTCTCCGTGTCATCTGAACCACGACAACAAATTGCCGGCTGACCTGAGGTCCCTCCGGTTCCTGTGCCACACCCGGTGCCTGCCCGATGCGCTGCACCGCCCGGCGACCCAGCGTACCGATATTGATGCTGCGCACCATGGCCACGTCGGCGGAGCCGGTGCGCGTCATGGTGGTCTCGAAGCCGTTGCGCATGGCCAGCACGGTTACGAACACCAGCACCACGGCCAGGAAACCCGTGACGATCACGGCGGCGGAGGGCAGCCGATGGCGCAGGGTGCTGAGATTCCACGCCATCATCGCCCAGGACTGTCGCAGGAAGGCCTTCACCTCAGACTCCGCGCAGCATCTCGGGCACCCGGATGCCCAGCATTCGCGGCAACGGGATACCGGCGGCTACCAGACTGATCACGAGTGCAATGATCAGGCCGGTGAATACAGCGGTCAGCGTGAGATCAAAGGCCCAAAGCACAGAAGCCACTGCGGCATACATGAGCTGTGTCAGCCAGTAGCCGCCCAGCAAACCCGCTGCGGCGCCGCTCAGATTCAGCGCCAGGGCCTCCCCCAGGAGCAGCCACACCAGCCGGCGGCTGCGGAATCCCAGGGCGCGCAGCACCGCGAATTCCGTGAGGCGTTCCTGCGCCGACTGGTACAGGGTGTTGCACACGATGAGCAGCAGGGTGAAGAACACCGTGGCCCCCACCGCCAGCACCAGCAGACTTACGTTGCCGAACTGCCGGATCTTGGCCATCATCTCCGCCTCCTGGGACTGGGTGAGGGTGTGTACCGGATCGGCGGCGAACAGGGTGTCAATGGCCCGGGAAATTTCCGCACTGCGGCGGGGATCATTGATGCGCTCCACGATCTGGCTCACCTGGTTGCGCTGAACCGCGGGCAGGGCGGCATTCACGTGTCCGTAGTGCACCACCAGGAATGACTGGTAATGGGAAGGCACCCTGGCCGCATAGATGCCGTCCAGGCGAAATTGCCAAGTGCCCCGGCCGTCCTGGCGCAGCAGGTCCGAGTGGATGGTGATGTCATCACCTGTTTTCCAGCCCATCCGGCGTGCCAGTGCCGGTCCGGCGATAGCCCCTTGAGGGTCATTCCTGAAGGCCCGCAGCGCCACGGGTGACGGCCGGTAATCCGCGAATACGTTGAATATGGATTCTGACTGGGCGGCGAATACCGTCACAGGCTGCGCGGGCGTGCGTACATATGTCCCGGGAATTTCCCTGAGGGCGCTGACGGCCACCACACCCGGGACCCGTGCAATCCTGTTTGCATAGTCCAGGGGCATCAAACCACCCTGCACTGTACGGTTGTAGGTATTCAGCGAGGAAGCGGACACGCCGCCCAACTGTCCCACCACGCCCTGGCGGATGGTCGCCAGCACGCTGAACAGCATGAAAGCCGCCACGATGGACAGAAAGGTGAACACCGTGCGCGCCTTGCGCCGCCCCAATGCTCCCCAGATCAGCGAGAACATGCGCCCCACCCGTTTGTCCGCCGCGCCGCAGGTACATCCATATGGATATCACCCATTCGGGAATGTCCCCGCCGGCCGGTGACGGTGTTCATGCTTCCGGCTCCTGGGAAAGCACGCCCTTGGTCATGAACAGGGTGCGCCGCGCGCGCGCCGCGGCGTGGGGATCGTGGGTCACCATGACCACGGTCTTGCCGTGTTCGCTGTTGAGCAGTTGCAGCAGTTCCAGGATCCCGTCGCCGGTGCGCCGGTCCAGGTCGCCGGTGGGTTCGTCGCACAGCAGGATGGGCGGATCCATGACGATGGCGCGGGCGATGCCCACGCGCTGCTGCTGGCCGCCCGAAAGCTCCGCGGGCCTGTACTTCAGGTGCGCTTCCAGTCCCACCACCGCGAGCGCGGCGCGGGCGCGCTGCTGCCGCTCCCGCATACCGAGGTCCTTCAGGATCAGCGGCAGCGTCACGTTCTGTTCGGCGCTCAATGCCGGCAGCAGGTGGTAAAGCTGGAACACGAAGCCCACGTGACTCGCGCGCCAGTCCGCGAGGGCGTTGTCGGAAAATTCGTGGATGCGCTGGCCGTCCACGATGACTTCGCCGGCAGTCGGCCGGTCAATGCCGCCCAGGATGTTCATGAGCGTGGTCTTGCCGGAGCCCGAGGGCCCCATGAGCGCGAGGAAATCCCCGCGGGGGATATCCAGATTCAAAGCTTGCAGCACTTCCACCGTTTCGCTGCCGCGTTTATAAATTTTGGTGACGCGCCTCAGGCTGAGCAGCGGCCCGGCGGCAAGTGCCTGGACGTTTCGCGGGGTGCGGATGGACGACAGGTTTCTCATGGCGGAGCGGTGCATCGGTGTTAAGAGCTGGATTGCCAGTCTGCAGTTTATATTCATTCCCATGCGTTCGTCAGGTGGATGCGTCCTCCCCGGGTGCAGGCCTGCCGCCGGACAGACGGGAAAAATCCCCGCGCCATTCTTCTCCCCGCCGCCTTACCGGGCGGACATTTCACGGACCGGACGATGAAAGTATGCGCACGCATCTGCGCAAACTATACCCTCAACCGGAAAGACCCATAGGTAAAGTTACCGGCTGAAATATGGAATTGTGACCAGCCGTGCAGAAAACGTGACGAAAGCACGGCAGTGCGTGATGAATCACAGTTAACGCGCTGCCTGTCCTATTGCATGCCGAGCATGGACAGGGCCTTATCGCGGAAGGAGCGGCTCAGGGTGAGCTCGGTGCCGTCCCGCAGGATCACCAAATGGTCACCGTTGAACAGCGGCTGCATCTCGCGGATGGTTTCAACGCGCACCAGGGTGGAGCGGTGGATGCGCACGAACTTGCCCGGGTCCAGTTGCTGTTCCAGTTCGTTCATGGTTTTGCGCACGATGTGGGTATCGCCTTCCACGTGCAGGCACAGGTAATTGCCGGCGCTCTCCACCCAGTCAATGGCATCCGCCCGCACGAATACGGTCTTGCCGCCGGATTTGATGGCGATGCGCCCCGCCGGTTCGCCGGTGATCTCCGCCGCGGAAAGCCTTTCCGTCACCGGCGCCGGCGGCCGCCGGCTTGCAAAATACTCGCGCACGCTGTCCAGCGCCCGCGCCAGGCGCGCCTCGTCGAAGGGCTTCAACAGGTAATCCACGGCCCGCACCTCGAAGGCCGGCACCGCGAATTCCTCGAAGGCGGTGATGAACACCACCGCCGGGCGCTTTTCCGGCGGCACCTTGGCGATCATGGCCAGGCCGCTCAGCTCCGGCATCTGCACGTCCAGCAGCACCAGGTCCGGCTGCATGCGCCCGATGGCCTCCAGGGCCGTCTTGCCGTCGCCGCATTCCCCCACGATCTCGATGTCCGGCACCGGCGCCAGGTAGCGGCGCGTGCGCTCCCGCGACAGCGGCATGTCGTCAACGATGAGGGTGCGGATCTTCTGCATGGACATCGGTTTCGTGGAACGGCAGGCTGAGGTGCGCGCTAACCCCTTTCCCCGGATTGTTGTTCAGCTCCAGGCCCGCCTTCCCGCCGTACAGATAGGCCAGACGCAGGCGGGAATTGCCGACCCCGATGCCCTTTTTATCATAACGCAAGGCCGCGGAGGCGAGCCCCGGCCCGTCATCCTCGATGGTGATGTCCAGCATGCCGCCGCGGCGCGCCGCGCGGATGGCGATGCGGCTGCCGCCGCGGCTCACCCCGTGGAGCACCGCGTTCTCCACCAGCGGCTGCAGGATCATGCTGGGAACCCGCGCCGCCAGGGTGTCGGAGGCGATGTGATATTCCACCTGGAGGCGTTCCTGCAGCAGCGTCTGCTGGATGGCCAGGTAGCGCTCCAGGAACTGCAGCTCGTCGCGCAGCGCGATCTCGTGAAAGCGGCTGTTGGCCAGGGACTTGCGCAGCAGATCGCTCAATTGGGTGATGGTGCGGTCGGCGGCTTGCGCGTCCCGGTAACACAGCTCGGCGACGGCATTCAGCGCATTGAAGAGGAAATGCGGGTTCAACTGCGCGCGCAGCAGGCGCAGACGCGCGCTTTTCAATTCCGCCCGCGCACCGCAATACCCCGCCGTCACGATGCCGCTCAGCAGCACCGCCAGCAGGGCGAGATACAGCAAGCCGGCCAGTGCCGCACGCGACAACCGCAGCTGCCATATTCCCGTTATGGCAGTGCGGGAGTCGAGCAAGCCGTGAAACGGAATCCACAGCGCGCCGCAGGCCGCCAGCAGCGCCACTCCCAGCAACAGCGCCAATTGTGCGAGCAGCCACGCCTGGAACCGCGGGCGGTGCATCACCCATAAATAAGTCGCCGCCAGCAGTCCGGCCAGCGGCAGCAGCCAGGTGAAACTCCGCATCGCTTCAGTCACGGACCTCTCCCCGGGACCCGCCATGAGCTTGTGACATATTGCGTTCCATTGATTCCCGGAGGCCCGGACAAAATATCTCCGCCCCCGCGCCTGCACCTGTTTGTAGCGCATCGTCTGTGCGTAATCAATCGCTTGCCCGCGCTCTGCAATGCGGCACGCGAGGCACCGCACAGGTTCTGCGCATTGACAAACGTGGAATCCATCCCCTATGTAGGTACCGGGCCGTGCGTGCGGAATGGTTCCGGCGCACCGAGGTCCTTGAGGAGAACTTCCATGTCGGACAAGAAAGAACTGTTGAAGCCCCTGGATGCCGCCACCCGCGAGGTGGTAGAGCAGATCGCCGCGGAGCTCGGTGTGGATCTGGTGGAGATGGAGGAGCGTCTGGAAATGACCATCCTGCCGCAATTCTCGTGCTGCGGTTCAAACTCACAGTGCATGCCGGCCTAACCATCCAACTCAAGAAGAATTGCAGTGTGATTCGTTCATGCATGATGCACACCACGGGCTATTGCCGTGTGTCAATAGCCCGTTCTTTCTCCACGGCACTGACGGACTCGGGACCCAAGAAATTCATGCACGCCCCGCCCCACACGCTTGCTGAAGCAGCCTCGGCGCCGCCGGTGTCGCTGGTGCGCGAAGTGGGCGGGCGTTTCTTCGCCGTGTCGCCGATGCTGGCGGCGCTCATTGACGGCATCGCCCGGCGCGCGTCGGCGGCGGAGATTCACGCGCTGCTGCGGCGCGCCCACCCGCAACTGGAACCGCCGCAACTGCACGCCATTCTGTCGGAGCTGTTCCGGCAATACGGTGTCCGCATCCGGCAGCACAGCAGCGGCGACCGGGCCCGGTTCAGCTTCACGCCGGCGGAATCCGCCGGCAAACACCGCGGCGCGCGTTATCTGCAGCTCGCCTGCACGCTGCTGCCCGGAAAACCCGCGCATTTTCTCGCCCGCCACCTGACGCTGCTCTACCGGCCCGCGGTCGCCGCCGGTGTGCTGATTTCGGCACTGCTGCTGCTGCTGGCCTTTATCCGTGAGGACGGCGCACGCTCCGTATCCCTCGCCATCCTCTCGCAGACGGCGGGGCTCACGCCGCTGCAGTGGCTCGCCGCCAGCGCCGCGATTTTCCTGTCGCTGCTGTTCCATGAACTCGGCCACAGCGCCGCCGCCTGGCGCTTCGGTGTCCGCGTGCGCCGCATCGGCATCGGCCTCTACTGGATATTCCCGGTGCTGTTCTCCGACGTGACGGATATCTGGAAACTGCCGCGCCGCCGGCGGCTGGTGGTGGATCTGGGCGGCGTGTACTTCCAGGCGGTGGCGCTGCTGCCGCTGCTCGGCTTCGGCCTGCTCAGCCGCGAGCCGGGCTGGCGCGCCGCCGCCGCCTTCGTCATCGCCATCAACGTGCTCACCATCGTCGTCAACCTGAACCCGTTGCTGCGCTACGACGGCTACTGGATTTATTCCGATCTTTCCGGCATTCCCAACCTGCGCCGGCAGTCCAACGCCCTGTTGCGCGCCTTGAGCGCCGCGCTGTTCGTGCGCACCGCCCGTACCCGGGCGCCGGCGCTGGTGAAGCGCAATCCCGCGCTGTTCACTTACGGCGTCCTGTCACTGCTGTTCAGCGGCTTGTTCATCGCTTATCTGGCGGCGAGCGTGGCGGCCGCCTATGCGGGGCTGCCGCGGCTGCTGGCGACCCTCGAAAACGCACCGCACGGCGTCGGCGCCTGGCACCTGTCGGCCGGAATGCTGCAGGCGCTGCTCTCGGGCCTGTGGTCGCTGGTGCCGCTGGCGGTGATGCCGCTGCTGATCCTCTACGCCCTGAGTGAACTCTGGCTGCTGCTGGTGCCGGGCGCCGGCCGGCGCCCGGCTGCGGGATTCCGCAGAATTGAAATTCCCTGACGGTGAGGCACGCCATGCACAGTGTTGCCGATTACGAACGCGACCGGGAACTGGTCCGGCAACGGACCCGTGCGCGGCTCGCGGGCCGCGCGGGCCAGCCGGACGAGGAACAGGCTCTGCAGCAGCACTATCAGTGCATACGCACCAATCTGCTGCACCTGCTGGAGGCGGACGACAATACGGAAAACGCCGCCCTGGCGCAGGCGGTGCTCCTGGAAACCGCCGTCACCACCGACCTGGACCTGAGCGTGCGCTACATCGCGCCGCTGCTGGCCGACGCCACCGTGGTGGATGCCGCGGGCGTGCTGCAGGCGGATCGCGCGCATCTGCATGTCCTGTACCACACCGGACCCTACTGGCTGCCGATCTTCGCCGCTCTGCGGGCGGGTGTAGCCTGCGCCTGCTGCGTTCCAACCTCCATGCCCAGAGTCCGGGAGAATTTCCTGCAGCTCCACGCCTGCCTGACGCGGGAACTCACGCTGCCCGGCAAACTGCGGATCATTGACATGGATACCCGATCCTTCGCCGTCAGCGCGCGCCAGGCCATCGAACGCGGCTACAGCCTGTTCCTATTCATGGACGGCTTCACCGGCACCGCCCACGAAGCGAACCCGCGACGCGACGTGGAAGTGCCGTTCCTCAACGCCGAAATCACCTGCAAGACCACCGTCGCCACGCTCGCGCTGCTGCTCGAGGTACCGCTCATCGCCACCCACGCACGCCGCACCGGGCCGCTGCAGGCCCGCCTCACCTTCGAACCGCTGGCCGTCGCCACGGATACCGCATCGCGGCGCGAGCAGGCGGCGCAACTGAGCGCCGCGATCTACACGCGCCTCGCCGGGCTGCTGCGCGAAGCACCGGCGCAGTGGGAACCATGGCAGTATTTCCACGCCTATCTGTCCGACCGCTATCTCGCGCAGTTGAAGTCCGGCGAGATTGGCAAGCGCTTCCGGCACGACACCGAGAGTGAGCGCTTCTATTTCAGCCCCGCCGGCGACGTGATGGTGGACCGCTACACACTGCGCAGTTACGGCGTGCGCCGCAAATCCGATTCTCCCGCCGGCGGCGATGCCGCCACACTGCATTCCTGAAACCCAAGGAGCCTCCCATGAGCACCGTCCAGCCGCTGCGTCCCTTGCATGAGCTGCGATCCTTCAGCCCGGAAACCCAGTTCGAGATTCTCGACGCCCTGAGCCGCCGCAGCTTCGAGCTCACCCTGAGTCCCACGGAGCACTGCAACTTCCGCTGCAGCTACTGCTACGAGGATTTCGCCATCGGCCGCATGCGCCCCGCGGTGATCGCCGGCGTCAAAAAACTGCTGGCCCGGAAAATCCCCGGTCTGCGCCGTCTGCGGCTGTCCTGGTTCGGCGGCGAACCGCTGCTGGCGGCCAATCTGTGCCTGGACATCGCCGGCTACGCCATGCAGCTCTGCACAACCCACGGCGTGCAACTGACCGGGGCCGTCACCACCAACGGCTCGCTGCTGGACAGGGCACTCGCCGGGCGCTTCGCGGCGCTCAACCATACGCAGTTCCAGATTTCGCTGGACGGCGACCAGCCCTACCACGACCGCGTTCGCCTGCGCGCCGACCGCAGCGGCTCTTTCAACCTCATCACCGGCAACCTGCTGGCGCTGCGCGACACCGACCTGCAGTTCAAAATCACGCTGCGCCTGCATGTGAGCGGCGATAATCAGGACTCGCTGCGTTCCCTGCTGCGCAGGCTGCACGGCTGGTTCCACGGCGACCGCCGCTTCGAGATCGGCTTCCATCCGCTGAACGACCTGGGCAGCCCCAACAAGGATGCATACGTGCCGGTAAGTCACGAGGACTACGCCCGCAGGGTGCGCGAACTGCAGCAGGAAATGCCCCGGGAGCTGGCTGCCCACGACATGATCTGCGCCAACGGCGAGTCGGTGCACGTGTGCTATGCCTCGAAGCCCAACGCGCTGTTCGTCCGCGCCGACGGCCGGGTGGCGAAATGCACCGTGGCGCTGGACGAGCGGTTCAACCATCTGGGCAGGCTCAACGCCGACGGGGAAGTGGAGATTTCCGAACGCCTCATGCACAAATGGACCGTGGGCCTGAGGACCCTGGATCCCATTGACCTGATGTGCCCGCTGCACAAGGGCAGGGAGTATTTTGAATCGCAACAGGACTCCGCGGCCGCGATGCCGGTGGAATCGGTGTTTCCGCCGACAGGACTCGCGGACGGCGACAGGCCTGATGCGTGATTTTCATGATGCCCGGGGTTGCCGAGCGCGCAACAGCCCGATGCCGCTGAGCATGAGCAATGCCGCGGCGACACTCAGCAGCGCATCCAGCGTATGCGGCCCCGGGGGCAGCAGACTCACCAGCAGCGGACCCAGTATCTGGCCGATGGCAAACGCGGCCGTGAGCTGCGCCATGAGCCGCGCCGGATGCGCCGGCGCCACGCACCGCGCTTCCTGCATGGCGGCAAACGTGATGACCATGAAGGTGCCGCCCACGCAGATCGCGGACAGTACGATGCCCAGCATATCCGGCAGGATCACCGGCACGATGACGCCGATGCCCATGACAAGGTGACCGGTGCCCCACAGGGTGCGGTTGGAAAACCGCCGCAGCAGACGGCCTGCGATCAGAGTCGAGCCCAGCGCCGCAAGTCCGAAGACCGGCCACGCCCAGCCGAACAGCGCAGGGTCAGCGATGAGCCGCTTGGCCATGGCCGGCAGGAAAGTGGCGGGGAGGATGTAGCCGAAACCGAACAGACTGTAAGCGATCACCGGCCGCAGGGCGGTATGCGCAGCGCGTGGCGCAGGCGGCGCTGCCGGAGCATGCATCCCCGCGGGAGCGGGCGGCGGCGCGGCGTGAAGGCCGGGCGCGGCGAGGAACGTCAGCAGCCAGGCGACGGTGCCGAGTGCGATCCAGACTTGCGCCGATGACCAGGCGAGTCCGAAAAACACCAGGCACAGGACGCCGGCCAGGGCGATGCCGAAGCCGACGCCGGCGTACATCACACCCGTGAGGCGCGATGCACCGGCGGCGGCGAGTACCTGCAAGCCCCAGGCCGAGGCGAAGATCAGCGCCCAGGCGCTCGCCACCCCCGCCAGGCCGCGCAATACGAGCCAGGCGGCCTGATCGTCGGTGACGCCCATCGCAGCAGTCAGTCCGCCGATGGCCAGCAGAGAAACCAGCACGATGCGCGACGGGGCAAAGCGCAGCCGGATGGCGGAGAGGGCGCCCAGGAAATAACCGAGATAGTTCGCGGCGGCGAGCCAGCCGCCGCGGGCGAGCGACAACCCGGTGTCTTTTTCCATCATCGGCAGGAGCGGCGTAAAGGCAAACCGGCCGATGCCCATGGCGACCGCAAGGGTCAGCAGTCCCGACAGCGCGACCTGCACGCTCGAAATCTGACGCACAAATAACCTCTGCGAAAATGCCGGGGTACGCAACAAGTGTCGCTTCAGCAAACCGGCGGACCGTTGCCTGCCGCCAGGGTAAAATCTTTCAAAGATTCACTTCGATAAACGCTTTGAGTTGCGACCTGGACAGCGCCCCGACTTTCTGGGCTTCCACCGAGCCGTGCTTGAACAGCATCAGCGTCGGCTGGCTGCGCACGCCGTACCGGCGCGCAATCTGCGGATCCTGCTCCACATTCACTTTCACGATGCGCAGCCGGTCGCGGTATTCCTCCGCGAGTTCATCCAGAACCGGCGCCATGGCTTTGCAGGGCGCGCACCACTCGGCCCAGTAATCCACCAGCACCGGCAGCTCCGACTGCAGTACCTGCGCGTCAAAATTCAATTGACCGCTCCGGCTGAGAGTTTCATTCATAAAGCTACCTTGGTTTTATTGCTACTGCCTGCGGAAAACCGCGGTCTGTCTCTGAGGTTTCCCCATTTACGAAACCAGTCAGGGCGGTCCCCGATTACTCTCTCCCATGTCACGCACTCTTTCAAGGTCGCCTTGACAAATCGCGATTGCGGGTCTAAACCAACCAAGTCTTACCCAGCGTGTGTGCGATGAGGCTCAGAGCTTAATGACTATAGCAAACATAAATATTCGCAATATACGCACAGTGGTTATTGTGTTGCTCCCATGTCTAATGAGCACGGCGGCTGCTCATGGAACTGCATCTCCACGTAGCGTAGCACCTACCGCACAAACTGTAATGAGTTCGCAAACAGCGAAATTGGGGACCGTGCACGTTAAGGGACTTCGGGAACTAGTTAAGACATTGCAACAAATTAAAATAGCGTTAAGAAGACCCATCGAGTCCAACCCCAAACACTTGAATGACATGGTGTGTATAATTCATTCGGGACGTACAGGAGACAGCATTCACAACAGAACGGACGCAGTTCTTGAGTGTGGTACCGAGGGTTGGTTCTCAATGCAAATGGATGCTGAGAGCCTAGCTGCCGCACAAGGCTATTACGGCCCCAACGCACAATGGCATGCCTCAGTAGTGACTTTGGGACATCCGTGGCATACTGAAAAAGTGCTGAGTTTTAAGCAGTTAGCCGTTTTTCGGAAACTAATCAAAAAAATCCCACCCCCTGGTAAAGGAGTCGTGAGGGTGGTGGAAAAACCAAAATAGTGGGCTGTAAATACGGCCGATCCAGTCCAGTCGGCCACCTCGACACTATTTGGGCATTCTGTACTCCGGACCATCAGCGCCGTAGAAAAGCACGCAGAGTACAGCGCCGTTTCGGTCCGAGGATTTTACGGAGTGGCGCGCCGTCAACGCAGCAATGCTCGCTTTGTGAATCGACATCCGCAAAAATTCGCTTCAATAGATGCGGCATTCAGCGCAACTGGCTGTCCTTGCTGCCGCGGCGGTTGTACAGGCTGTGGGTTTTGATCTCCTTGTCGGCTTCGTTCTGGCAGACGAGGCATAGACGCACGCCCCTCACCGCCGCGCGTCGCGCCTCGGGGATTTCCGCGCCGCATTCCTCGCAGCGTTTCAGGCTCTCGCCTCCCGGCAGACGGCGGCGCACGCCTTGCAGCGCATCCTGAATGCTCGCGTCAATCTGCTCCTGAGCGGCGCCGTCTTTTGCCCAACCGCTTGCCATGCCGGTCTCCCGAGGTCTCCGGAATTATTGTACGCCGTGGAATAAAAAGGGCGCTCGTCACGTCCCCGCAAATCCGCGGCTGTTCAGGAAGTCTCGGACTGCTTGGGGATTTCAAGACCGCGGGACGCGCAAGAAATTTCTCCAGTCCCCGGCTCGGGTGACGTGAGGAAAATCCGCAATACCCATCAGCTCACCGGCCTGGTAGAAACCGATCAGATTGCGGACCCATGGGAAGATCGCGATATCCGCGATGCTGTAGGCATCCCCCATGATCCAGGCGCACTCTGCCAGTCGCTGATCCGGCACCCGCAGCAGGCACCTCGATTCGGCCGCGTACCGTTCCCGCGGGTGTTTGTCCTCGTAGTCCTTGCCCGCAAACCTGTGGAAGTACCCCAGTTGGCCGAACATGGGGCCGATGCCGCCCATCTGAAACATCAGCCACTGGATTGTCTGGTAGCGGCCGGCCCCGTTCTTGGGCAGGAACTGTCCGGACTTGTCCATCGGCTCGTGCATTTGCTGCACGCTTCTTTCAGACCCCGCCTCGCGGCGACGCCCTTGCGTTTCGCTGACCCTTCACCTCCATCAGACCGGATAGAGGACTTTCACCTCCGGGCTGTCGAACATGCTCGGCACACAAAAGAATGCCGGCGATACGCGCAGCATCGCCGGCGTTTGCAGGACTTACGCTAACTTGTCAGGGGTAGAAAAGCACGCAGCCGCCACTATCACTGTTGAACGCATTGCTCCACAGCGACTGCACCGGAAAGGTGGAGCCGTCCGGGAACGTCACGTCTGCCGAAGCGCCCTGGCCTGAGGAAATCCAGGCGCACTTATCGCCGATCTCCGAGCCGTTGGAATCGAGCCAGCCGGTGCTCGGGAACTGATCCGTAATCGTCTCGGCCGCCTCGTGACCCCCGACAATGGTAATGCCCGCATCGGGCCCCAGACCATTGAAGTTGGCACCGCAGCTCGCGCCCGCGTCGGTGATATACGGCAGGTTGGTGTAGGCGACGTTGCCATAGGCCGAGCTGGTCGAGCTGTGCCACGCGCAGTATTGCCGCCCGAAGCCACTCGAGCTGTTCCCCGTCGCGGTCGCAACCACGTACTGCGTGCTGGCATTGCTGCCAGCGGCCGTGTTGCCGAAATACTTGGCCGCGCGCACCGCCTCGGCTGCGAGCTGTGACTGTTTCGGATGCCTCGGCGCGGCCGAGGCGCTGTCATACCAGTAGCCATTGAGCATGCTCGCCTGGTTGCCCGCGGGTGTGCCGGCGCCGTTGCAGAACACGGTGCCGCTGGTCACGCCCTGGCAGTACTGGGTAACGGTGTTCAACCAGGAGCTGCCGCCAACGCTGGCAAGAAAGGATTCCAAAATGGCCGCTTCTCCGCTCGGGTCATTGTTGGCCCACTGCGAGCCCCAAAAGATCAGATAGATCTTCGGCGCTGTCTCAACGCCGATCCCGCCGGTGCCGCCGTGGTAGCTCAAGTTGCTCGTCGTACTGCTGCCACCGCCCCCCGGCCGACCCTTTTTGGCCTCCGCACGCATGCTCTGCGCTTGCTCGACGGTCGGATAAATAACGACCGGCCGTTGGCCCGCTTCAATGTATCTCACGGCACCGACCGAGCCTTCAGAGATTATCGGCGCGGTCGGTTGTGCGCCGACGGCCATACCCGCCAACATCGTTAATGAAAGCCCTGTCAGAAACTGCCCTAAATGTTTCATAAACATCTCCTCAATGGTTGATAGATCGCAAATAGGCATTTATTGTCAGAGCGACCGACGCTGCGTCCGATCCCCCCGCTTGCAAGTGCAATACACAACCCCTGCGCCGGCCACCCCCCAGCCACATGGCCAAAGGCAGCGCCAAGCGCCGCTTTCAGAAGCAAACGGATATCCATGAACCCCTGATTGCGTTATAGAAAAACCGGCACCGGGCGCCGGATTCACGCTGGCCTATTCTCCTTATTGCCGGAACCCCGTCCGGCGGCAGCGAGCATGCTTGTGTATAGCAAATTTACAGCGTGTTGCAAGTGTATTTATGCAACAACCGGAAAGGGAAGTGAGAAGATCGGCGTCTTCCCGGACAAGGGAGTTCAGCAGGATTAACGACTTAGCAGGGATATCTCGCCGGTCTTTGAGGAAGCAGGCCGGACGGTGGCAGCGTTGCTAACCGGCAAAATTCCACTGGCAGGCCGTCGCTCAAGAATGCCTACGGAGGAAAGGTTACTGTATATCGTCAACCGATTTAAGACATGACGAGCGTTTTCTCAAGGATACTTTTCGGTATTGATCCGTAAGAACCGGCGGTGTGTGCGCCGGCGGATCTTTCGAACTTCAGCCTCGGGGTTAGCCTGGTCCCTCACGGCATAAGCTCCCCCTGACCAATTCTCAGGATGGGCCGGACCTCTACAATCCTCCGGCCCTTGCCGGGGCCTTATGACGCTGATACGAAAGAGCCACGGCGAATCCGTGACTAAAGTCGCTATTCGCTCCAATTAGATACAGGTAGGACCCTGTCGCCCCGGAGAATTGGCCGGTTCGATCCTGGGTGTCGAAAAAGGCAACCCCTGTCATTGCGCCGCGGCAAGCTGATGGACCGGCGATATTCACGTTGGCGTCGAAGAGGTCAAGTTTTCCCACCCGGGTCAGTGTCCCCGAGATGTGGCAACCCATGGCATCGGTTCCAGTGAAATCACCCTTGGAATCCAAGGTGATTATAACTTTGGTCAGGCGGTTGACGTCAAAGCCCTGATACCTGCCACTTCGGCTGCGAAGCGATATTTGCTGATGCGTAAGCGGCTGCATCTGCAGGTTCAGCGCGATATAGCAGTCGCCACAGTTGAATCTCCCTTGAAGCGCATACGCGTTACCGCTTGAACCTGCCGGTTTGACCTGAAATTGCCAATTCTGGACGCCGCGTGAAACTGCCCGTCCCCCGGTTGGCACATCGTGCTCAGGGCTGGTGACCCGGCCGTTGCCCTTAAGGTTCTGAAACAGATGAATATCACTGCTCGCTGCGGGCACTGCAATGAAATAACCATTGCCATCTTGCCTGACGGCGCCGATCATTTGATTGGGAGTTGATGAAACCGGGCCCGGGAATCTGTAATACGTGGCTGATCCGGAATAAATCCCGGATAAGCGGGTAGACGATGCCCCGGCAGGGTTTGAGTTGCCGTAGCCGGTATTGGCGAGCAGCAACATTGCAATGATGGCCAGGCCGATTTTGAGTTTCAGCTTGTCCATGACGGATTTTCCTCTGCTGGCTCGACCGCCTGGTGGTAGAACACCCTTATACCAGATTCGGCTCGATAAATGCCTTGAGTTGGGATTTTGACAGGGCGCCGACCTTCTGGGCTTCGACCGAGCCGTGCTTGAACAGCATCAGCGTCGGCTGGCTGCGCACGCCGTACCGGCGCGCAATCTGCGGATCCTGCTCCACATTCACTTTCACGATGCGCAGCCGGTCGCGGTATTCCTCCGCGATCTCGTCCAGCACCGGCAGCTCGGATTGCAACACCTGTTCGTTGAAATTCAATTGATTCATCGCGACGAATTACTTTTGATTGTTGGATTGATGGATGCGCGGGTGAATTAAAAACGTATTAAGTCAAGATTTCGTATCTTGATCCCGCCGTTGGAATGCAAGATGTTATGCGTGATGAAGCGGCCGGGGCGGATGAGGCTGGCAAGACTTTAGGCGGTACAGCCTGTGGGTCAGATAAGTCCACCGCCCTGTTGGCT
>JAJYUH010000023.1 GCA_021792635.1 Natronospirales bacterium
ACTCTGCAAACACGAAAGTGGACGTATAGGGTGTGACGCCTGCCCGGTGCCGGAAGGTTAAGTGATGGGGTCAGCCGCAAGGCGAAGCTCTTGATCGAAGCCCCGGTAAACGGCGGCCGTAACTATAACGGTCCTAAGGTAGCGAAATTCCTTGTCGGGTAAGTTCCGACCTGCACGAATGGCGTAACGATAGCTACACTGTCTCCACCCGGGACTCAGTGAAATTGAAATCGCTGTGAAGATGCAGCGTTCCCGTGGCAAGACGGAAAGACCCCATGAACCTTTACTACAACTTTACACTGAACTTTGAACATGCTTGTGTAGGATAGCTGGGAGACTATGAAGTCCGGACGCTAGTTCGGATGGAGTCAACCTTGAAATACCAGCCTGGTCTGTTCGGAGTTCTAACCTTGACCCGTAATCCGGGTCGGGAACAGTGTATGGTGGGTAGTTTGACTGGGGCGGTCTCCTCCTAAAGTGTAACGGAGGAGCACAAAGGTACCCTCAGCGCGGTCGGAAATCGCGCACGGCGTGCAAAGGCACAAGGGTGCTTGACTGCGAGACGGACAGGTCGAGCAGGTGCGAAAGCAGGTCTTAGTGATCCGGTGATTCTGTATGGAAGGGTCATCGCTCAACGGATAAAAGGTACTCTGGGGATAACAGGCTGATTCCATCCAAGAGTCCATATCGACGATGGAGTTTGGCACCTCGATGTCGGCTCATCACATCCTGGGGCTGTAGCAGGTCCCAAGGGTATGGCTGTTCGCCATTTAAAGTGGTACGCGAGCTGGGTTCAGAACGTCGTGAGACAGTTCGGTCCCTATCTGCCATGGGCGTTGGAGATTTGAGGGGAGCTGTTCCCAGTACGAGAGGACCGGAATGGACATACCTCTGGTGTACCGGTTGTCACGCCAGTGGCACTGCCGGGTAGCTATGTATGGACGGGATAAGCGCTGAAAGCATCTAAGCGCGAAGCCCACCCCAAGATTAGATCTCCCTGGACTCTTGAAGTCCCTGAAGGTCCGTCGAAGACTACGACGTTGATAGGCTGGGTGTGGAAGCGCGGCAACGCGTTGAGCTAACCAGTACTAATTGACCGTGCGGCTTGACCATATAACCCCAAACGGTTTGTTTGGGCATGACTGGTGTCCGATACAAATGCGATATACAGAGCGTCAACAACTTTTCGAATTCACTGCGTGTGCCAAGCGGCATATGCATGGAGTGAGCCGGTTTGCCTGGCGACCTTGGCGAGCGGGAACCACCCGATCCCATCCCGAACTCGGAAGTGAAACTGCTCAGCGCCGATGATAGTGTGGGGTTTCCCCATGCGAAAGTAGGTCATCGCCAGGCTCTAAACAAAGGGCCCCTGACACCGATGTGTCAGGGGCCTTATTATTTGCGGGGAAACCCGTGGTATGGTTTTGCCAAGTCACGCTTTCCCTGACGTGACCCCACGGATCGTGTAAGTTTCAGCCTGGCTATCGCCGTCATTCCTGATACATTGCTTCCTTATCTGCCGGCCGGTGCATTCTGATACTGTACTGGCTGCACGTTTTCCGACTCGCCGAAAAAGAAGCTGAGCAGGGCGTAGCGTTTCCCCTTGGTAACATTGGTTGCCTCGTGTAACAGGGAACAGGAAAAAATTACAGCCCCGCCACGTTCAGGCTCATAGAGATCCGTACTAAATTCCGGAAAACGCAACTGTCCGCCCGTATAGTCCCCGGTGTTCAGATTAATGGTCATGGCAAAACGCCGATGCAGCGTATCGCGGGATTCGTTATCCCGATGCGGCCGGAAATAGCCGCCGGTTTCAGCGTCATAACAGATGAGCTTGAATGGGTCGTGTTGCGTGACCTGATAGTTGAAGCAGCGCTGGATTTCCGGCAGGACCCGCCGCATGAGCATCTCGCGGATACGATTTATCCAATGCTCCTCGTTCAAGTAGAGATCACGACGGATTTTCACCCCGGGATCTGGCTTCCAGGTCGCCTTATCGCCTTCGAGATAAGATACGCCCGACGGCTGACCACCGTCTTTCTCAAACAGGGCGATCAGCTCATCACAGAAGAGAGCATCCAGTACGCGTGGGATGAAAAGTACCGGCGCCTGTTGACGGCAGACCTGCCCGCTGCGTGGCGCTTCCCGTTTGTAGACAGCCGCTACTTGTTGCAGGAACGCATCCAGGTTGCCGCCAGCGGAATATTCGAGCCGTTCAATGATGCGCAGGTTGCTATCCAGGGCGAAGGCGGTGATGAGGCGCTGACCGGCGGGCGGGAATCCAAGCAAATGTGCAGTCACCGTGCCATCGTCTGCAAGCACGGCGAACGCGCCGGACTCGTCATTTACAAGACCGGCGCACTGCGCTGGCGTGCCGCGCACTACGGCGATTCGATTTATCTGCGCCCAATCGGGATGGTCGCGACCGAGTGCGTCAAGCGCCAGGCGTATGTCCGGCGTCTCCGGACTGTCAAACACAAACAAAGTCATCGGCTGGCCGAAGTGCAGATCGTACAACAACTGCGGCTCGCCTTTGTGGTCGAGGCGTCTGAAATCGGGTACGCGATCACCGCGGGTTAAACCAGCCGTCACAGAAGACTCCAGTCCATGCTCATGGAAACGGTGCCTAGACTTTACCACTTGCCGGGATACCCTGGCAGTCCCGGCCGAGCCGGGATTGGCCTGCCATCATTTGGTGATAAGATTTCGCCCATCAATTCTTTGATAGCCGCTCTCATGGCAAACGCTGCTGAACAACAAACCACTGATGCTGTGCTCATGATCCGGCCGGCGCGTTTCGGCGTGAATGCCGAAACCGCGGCATCCAATTTCTTCCAGAGGCCCGCCGTCGAAATCATTGATCCGCAAGCTCTGGCGGTACGGGAGTTCGATATATTGGTGACAACCTTGAGAAAAGTGGGTGTGACCGTGGAGGTATTTGAAGATACGCCACAACCCTGGACTCCGGACGCGGTATTTCCGAATAACTGGATCAGTTTCCATGCGGACGGCTCCGTATACCTATACCCGATGCAGTCGCAGAGCCGTCGCTGGGAGCGTCGTCCGGATATCATCGAAGCACTGCATAAGGAGCGCGGCTATCAGGTCGGGCGCATCGAGGATCTTTCCGCCGCGGAGCTGGAAGGGCGGTATCTGGAGGGCACCGGCAGCCTGGTACTGGATCGTGTGCGCCGGGTGGCCTATGTCAGCATGTCTTCACGCACGGACATCAAGCTGTTGAGGGAATGGGCCGAGAAGCAGGAGTACGAGGTGGTTTCGTTCCATGCGGTGGACGGTGACGGCAACCCGGTCTATCACACCAACGTCATGATGAGCATAGGTGACCGTTTTGCGGTTTTTTGCCTGGCCAGCATTCCGGAAGAGAGCGATCGCCGGCGTATTCAGCAGCGTTTGGAAGAAACCGGCCACGAGATTATCCCGGTTACGGCGCGACAGATGAGGGAGTTTGCCGGTAATACATTGCAACTCAGTACCCGACATGGCGGTACCATATTGATCATGTCCTTGCGCGCCGAGCGCAGTCTTACGCCGACACAGCGCGATGCCATCAACAAGTACACGCGCATCGTGTCAAGCCCTGTGAATACCATTGAGAACTGTGCCGGTGGCAGCGTACGTTGCATGCTGGCGGAAATTTTCCTGCCGAGGGCAAACGTAAAGGATTAGGCATGACGGAAAAATCACTTCAGGAAATCTACGCGCCGCGCAATGCCTGCTTCGGGTGCGGCCCCGCCAATCCTGAAGGCCTGCATATCCGCAGTTTCGTTCAAGGAGACGAAGTCATTGCCGAGTGGCGTGCCGGCAAACATCATGAGGCGTTCCCCGGCGTGTTAAACGGCGGCATCATCGGCACGCTGCTCGACTGCCACTGCAACTGGACGGCTGCCTGGCATCTGATGCAAAAGACCGGAGCCGAAACGCCGCCATGCACGGTCACCGCCGAGTATTCGATTAGTCTGAAACGGCCGACACCAACGGACGGACCCATCGAGCTGCGCGCCCATGTGGTATCTTCCAGTGGGGATCGCGCAGTGGTGGAAGGGGAACTCATCGCCGGCGGCAAGGTGTGCGATACCTGCTGCGGTACCTTCGTGGCCGTCCAGCCGGGCCACCCTGCTTACCATCGCTGGTAGATTTTCCGAAAGCCGCAATGCTGATGACAGGAGGCCACCCGTCTGGGGGCACTGGGATAACCTAAATATATGAAAAATCCGTCGTGAATCCCGGCCTGCTGGATCATCCATGCCGTCTTTTCCATGTTCAGACGCTGGAAAGCATTGATCCCCAAGAACGGTGACATGCAGCTGTCGCCCGTGACTCATCCCACGCCCCTGCACATATTGCGGTGTTGTTTGTGGAAATGCAGGCTGGCCACATGAACCGGTATGGCCATCAGGCGCCAGGCGTTGCACCGGTGATTTCGTCCAGAAACGCCACCGCGCGGCGCAGATGCGGGATCACGATGGTGCCGCCCACTACCAGTGCCACACTCATCGCTTCCACGATCTCACTTTTCGTCGAACCGGTCTTCAGGCACTGGCCGATGTGATACGCCACGCAGTCGTCGCAGCGCAGCACCATGGATGCCGTGAGGCCCAGCAGTTCCTTGGTCTTCGCTGGCAGTGCGCCGTCCTGGTAGGTGAGGCTGTCCACGGAGAACACGCGCTTGATGACGCGGTTGTCCTCGGCGAGGATGCGCTCATTCATCTTGCGCCGGAACTCAGTGAATTCTTTTACGCGGTTACCCATGTACCGCCTCCTTAGGATAAGGCCGGGGAGGAAGCCAGGCCTCAGAGTATCGTGCGGCCCAGCGCGGACTGGATCAGCCACACCGCGAATTTTCCGGTCTTGTTTTCGCTGTCCAGGGTGGGATTGAGTTCCACCACCTCCATGCTGATAAGCCGCCCGCTGTTCGCCAGCGTTTCGCAGACCAGATGCGATTCGCGGAAATTGAGTCCGCCCGGCACCGGTGTGCCGACACCCGGCGCCACCGCCGGGTCGGAGCCATCCAGGTCATAGGAAAGGTGGATGCCGCCGCCAGCGTGGCTGAGAATCTCCATGGCTTCCTCAAGACAGGCGCCGGCACCGCGTGCGTCTATTTCACTCATTGTAAACACGCGCACGCCGGTTTTCCTGACGAGCTTTGCTTCCTCGACATCCACTTGGCGTACTCCGAAGATAACCACATGCTCGGGTTGCACCGCGGGGGCGCGGCCGCTGATTTCAGTGAGCTCACGCGGGCCGATACCGAGCAGGGCAGCAAGCGGCATGCCGTGGATGTTGCCGGAAGGACTCGTGTCGGGTGTGTTCATGTCGGTGTGTGCATCACACCAGAAAAGCCCCAGTTCCTTGCCTTGCCGGCGCACATAACGCGCCACACCGGCCACCGAGCCGATGGCCTGGGAATGATCACCGCCGAGAATCAGCGGAAATTCGCCCCGGTCAAGCGTGTCACCCACGGTGTTGGCCAGCACATGACACACCTCACTGATGACACCGAGGTAGCGCGCGTGGGGATGGCCGATCTCGGCTGACTCCATGGAAATCTGACCGACGTTATGCATGCCGACCACGCGGTGCCCGAGTTTCTCCAGCGCCGGCACCACACCGGCCACATGCATCGCCGACGACCCCATGTCAGTACCGCGCCTGCCGGCACCGAGATCGAGATGCACATTGGTAATGCGTATTTGTTTCGACATGACGATTGGGATAGTTACAATTTCGCATTTGCTGACACCTGCAATTGTAACATGTCCTCGGGCGTGACCGCAGGTCACGCGATTGCGTGGTCCGAATCGGGTAGTCAGGGCGCGGCGTCTTGAGCATGACGGGTGCACAATTATCATTTGTTCGGAATGGGTTTATTTGTGGAAACTTTCCGCCGCTCAAAGGGTCTCCTTTAGTCAGATGGCATGAATACCATTGGTGGAGAGCCGGACTATATATATGACAGGCAAACCCCGTACCCAAGGAGCAATAATCAGGAAGTTCCCATGACTGAAAAATCCAAGACATTACCCGCAATGATGACGCCCGCCGATACTGTTCTGATGCGCCCCACCCAAACGCTTCCACAGCAGGTTTCGGTGCAGGATCCGGCCATTGACGTGATGACGGACTTAAGCCGCGTGGCGGCGATCAGCGTGGACCCCAACCTGCCTATTGGCAAGGCCGAGGAGCGCATGAAGGACGGTGGTGTGCGGCTTTTATTCGTATTGAATGAGCCTGGCGATCTCCTGGGGCTCATCACTCTCAATGACATCAAGGGCACGCGCCCTATGCGCTTCCAGCGCG
Organism: Natronospirales bacterium; assembly: GCA_021792635.1. Taxonomy (GTDB): domain Bacteria; phylum Pseudomonadota; class Gammaproteobacteria; order Natronospirales; family REEB76; genus REEB76. The sequence goes on from JAJYUH010000023.1 coordinate 6,319, forward strand.
AGATGGGTGTGAGCCGCAGCGAGGTGCTGGTGTGCGACATCATGACACCACGGGATCGTATCGAGGCCCTGGCGATGGAGGAGGTAGCCACGGCGAAGGTGGGCGACATTGTTGAAACCCTGAAACGCACCGGTCGCCGGCACGCCATCGTCATTGAATGCACCCTATCGGGTCCGGCCATCCGCGGCATCTTTTCCGCAACCCGCATCGGCCGGCAAATGGGCATGACACTGGATACCGGCGGAGTCGCCTCGACGTTCGCCGAACTCGAAACAGCGCTTAGTCACTAATCGGGGTGTTTCCCTTCACGGAAACCTTCCGCGCGCCTGTAGATGAAATATGAACCCGTATACGGCACGATGACCAGCACGCCGATCACCGCGATCAGGATGAAAGGCACACTCACCGGCGGCGCCAGCAGCCCGGCCGCGACGATTGCGAGACCACCTGTTACGAACAGCCATCCACCCAGGCGATGGGTGCGTGTCCACACTTCATTACTTGCCAGCGTCCACGGCGTGCGGATACCGGCGAAGAAGTTTTTGCGCAGCTTGCCGAAATAATTCCCGATGATTACCAACAGCAGGCCCAGAAGGACGGGAATGATGTGCTGCATCGGTAATCGCTCACCTTTGGCGGTAAGCAACACAAATGTCGCGATGCTGAACAATAGCCCCAGGATGGTGAGGCAGATGATACCGTAGGCATCCATGAAACCATCCAACCGATAGCTCTTGGGTGCCGCACGCGGCAGTATGCTCAACAGCATCCAGATACCCGTCATGATGATCGGTAACAGGAACGCACCCCAGAATTTTGGCAGGTAACCGTTCACCCGGCCGACCGCATCCCAGTGACTCGGCATGGGGTTGGGCAGTTTCGGATACAGCCATGCGGCGAAGGCAAAAGATACCGCCACCAGCAGCAGCCCGAGCAGAGTCGTGATTTTGAAGCTCATTTTTTTCTTTCCTCCTGAACCGCGAATAGATCCATCACCAGCCGCGCCATATCCTCAAACACAGTGCTGTTGAGCGAATACACAATATTCTGGCCACGCCGCTCTGTGCATACCAGGTCGGCAACCTTGAGTACCGCGAAATGGTGCGAAAGTGAAGCCTGGGTGAAATCAAAGGTATGTGCAAGTTCGCCCGCGGTCATGGAGCCTTTCTGCAGCAGCTTTAGGATGCGACGGCGGCTGGGGTCAGCCAGCGCCCTGAAGATGGCTTGTTGTTTCATATTTGTATATTTAGATAAGTATCTAAATAATGTCAACCGCCCCGGCAGCGGGTCCACCGGGCCGGCTGGAGCGATGGTAACCTGGTGCGTCCCGCTGGCGGCATGTGCCGGCAGCCAACAGCCCCACGGGGCGTGAGCAGGCCGGAGTGTGTATGTGGCAGCTGGTCGTCGGTGCGGTGATGATCAGTTTTTCGGCGGTGTTCGTAAAGCTGGTGAGCGTGCCACCCGCCGCGAGCGCGTTCTATCGCATGCTGTTTGGCGGTCTTGTCCTGCTCGGCATCGTGCTGTGGCGGCGCGAGCGGGTACGATTGAAACCTGCGGCCATCGGGATGCTGTGGTTGGCGGCGGTGTTTTTTGCGCTGGACCTGAGCTTCTGGCACCGCAGCATTCTGTATGTGGGCCCAGGCGTGGCTACGCTGCTGGCCAATTTCCAGGTATTCGTGCTTGCCGCGACGGCGATGCTGGTATTCCGTGAACGCCTGACCTGGTTTCAGATCGTGTCCATTCCGCTCGCTATTCTGGGACTGGTGCTGCTGGTGGGTGCCGACTGGTCCGCGTTCTCGCCAGCCTACCGGCGTGGCGTGTTCCTCGGTCTGCTCACGGCCTGCTGCTATGCCGGCTATATCCTCACGCTGCGCCGGGTGCGCATTGCCGAACGCGCCGGTTCGTCCTTGGTCACTATCACGGTGGTATCGCTGGTGGCAGCGGTGCTTCTGGCGCTCGCCATGTTGCCGCAACATACCTCGTTTTTGATCCCCAATTGGCGTGATTGGGGCTGGCTCATTACCTACGGCGTGTGCGCTCAGGTACTCGGCTGGGTGCTGATTTCCGCCGGTATTTCCAAGGTACATGCCTCGCAGGTGGGCCTGGTTCTGCTGCTGCAACCGGTGTGCGCATTCGTATGGGATGTATTGTTTTTCGGACGCCGCTTTACCACGATTGAGATCGTCGGCGCGGTAGTGGCGCTGTTGGCGATCTATCTCGGCTCGATACGTCGCGCTGTCAGGCAATAACTGTCAGCCCGGCGGGCAGTATTTCGATATCGAGGCGTTTCGCGTCGCGGTAGCGGATCTCACCGTCCGCATGTACCGGCAATCCCTTTTCGGATTCGATCGTAAGCTTCCCGGTCTTGAATATCGTCACGCTCCGATGATCGAGATGAGTGCCGCGCAGCACGCGCGGCACCAGAGTGAGGATTCCCAGGCGGCTCATGCCGCGTGCAATGACCACGTCGAAAATACCGTCGTTGATCTCCGCATCCGGCGCCAGCCGGAAAGCGCCACCTTCGACACGTCCATTGTTGACCGCAATCAGAGTGATGGGGGTATCCAAGCACCCTGCGGCATGCTGTATGCGGACACTGGGGGTGCAATGACTGAACAGCAGTGTTTTGGCGAGCGCCACGCCATATACCAGGTTGCCGTGCAGCCACTGCATGCGGTTGGCTTCGCTGGCCACCTGGGCGTCGAAACCCACGCCCAAACTGTTGGCAAAATAGAAATCATTGCAGCGGCCCAGGTCCACCCGGCGCGTGCTGCCGCGCGCAATGCGCCGGCAGGCTTCTCGCCAGGCGGGTTCATCACTCAGCATTTTCATGAAGTCATTGCCGGTGCCCACCGGTATGATGGCCAGCGGCGCACCGCCGCCTGCCTGCATCCAGCCGTTCACCGCTTCGTGTACCGTGCCGTCGCCGCCAACAACGATAACCGCATGCGCGCGCGCAGAGACTGCCTGGCGTACTTGTACGCTGATATCGCCGGCTGCACCGCTATAGGACAGACGTGCGGAAATACCGAGTTCGCGCAGATAGCAGCAAATGGCGTCACTCAAGGCACGGCCCGTCCCCCGGCCGGCGGCGGGATTGATGATAAGAGGTGTGAGCATACGGGTACGGGTGTCTGAGGTTTATATATCCGTCTGCAGGCCAGGCGGTGGCCGGTAAAGTCCAGCGCGGGTGCCACGTACCACCGGTTTATTTTTCATCATTGCGCATGTCGGCCAGATCCGCGAGATACAGTATCACGCGATGCACTTCCGCGCGGTCGTCTTCCGGCAGACGTGCGAGCGCATGGGTGAAGCGGTTCGCCAGGCGCGAAGGTGCCGCTTCCGCAGCGGCGGCGCCGGTGGGCGTGACGGCCACCAGTACATGGCGCTTGTCCTCCGGACGGCGTTCGCGGGTGACCAAGCCGCGCAGTTCCAGACGATCGAGAATACCGGTGACCGTGGCCGGACTCAAAGATACCGTCTGTGCGAGCATGCCCGTGGTCATGGGACCCTGTTCCTGCAGATGCTGCAGGCAGATGAGCTGGGGTGTTGTGAGGCCGCGTTCGCTGATGAGCTGACGGCTCGATATATCCATACCGCGCATGATGCGCCGCAGGGCCAGGAGAATTTCATCCGTAATGCGATCCGGGTCCATGCTCATGTGGGTGTTTCCATGCGAGGCGGCAGATTGTTGAACACCCGCTGCCGGCCTGCAAGCACCTGCGCATCGGCCGCCCTGTTAGAATGAAGGCCCCCTGCACGGAGACGCCCAAGAACCATGCTGGCGCTGATCATCCGCATTATTCTTGCCTATCTGCTGGGCTCCCTTATTGGCAGCCTGATTGTGGGACGCCTGTATGGCGGCGTGGATATTCGCAAGCTCGGCAGCGGTAACGCGGGCAGCACCAATGCGCTGCGTACCCGGGGCAAGCTGTTTGCGCTGTGGGTAATGATTATAGACGTGGGCAAGGGGGTGGTCGCTGCCGGCGTACTGCCGCATCTGTTCCTGTTCCAGGCTCCGGTGGATGCCGGCTGGACCGCCGCCCTCTGTGGTGCCGCGGCAGTCGTCGGGCATGTGTTCCCGGTATTCTTCCGCTTTCGCGGCGGCAAGGGTGTGGCCACCTTCCTCGGAGCGTTGCTGGTGCTCGCTCCCTGGGCGCTCATTCCGGCGCTGCTGCTGTGGACGCTGGTGCTCATCTTCACCGGCTACGTGGGCCTGTCCAGCATCCTCGCGGCCTGGTCAGTGCCGGTGTCCGCAGGGATCACAACGGGCTTCAGCGCTCCGCTTTTCTGGTTCGGCCTGGCGATGGCGCTGTTCATCGTCTATACCCATCGCGGCAATATCCACCGCCTCGTGGCCGGCAGCGAGCATCAATTCAAGCGCGCCATGCTGCTGCGCCGCCGACAATAGCATAGAGCCCCCGGGCCCGATTCCTCCCCTATGCCAAGGTTGCCGCACAGCACTCATGCCATCCTCCGCGCGCTGGCCGACGGCCAGTTTCAATCGGGTGAACAACTGGCACGGCGCTTGGGTATAACCCGCGCCGCGGTGTGGAAGCATGTGCGGCAACTCATGGCCATGGGCCTCGTAGTGGTTTCAGTGCCCGGTCGCGGCTATCGGCTGGCCCAGTCCATTGAACTCCTGGATGACATGCGTCTGCGCGCGCTGCTTGCACCGGCGTGCCGTACGAGCCTGTGCTCCCTGACGGTACTGGATACGGTGGATTCCACCAACACCTGGCTCATGTCGCGGCCGGGCGATTTTCCCGCCGTGTGTCTCGCCGAGTTACAGACCGCAGGCCGCGGCCGCCGTGGCCGGCAATGGATTTCGCCGTTTGCCGCCAACCTGTATCTGTCCCTTGGCTGGCAGTTTGACGATCTGCCCCCCGGGTTTACGGCGCTCGGCATGGTGGCTGCCATCGGCGCTGTGCGCGCGCTGCATCGTCTGCACTTCGACGGCATCGCCATCAAGTGGCCCAATGATCTGATGGCAGCCGGTCAAAAGCTCGGTGGCATTCTGGTGGACATGCAGGGCGAACCCTCCGGGCGGGTGCGCGCCGTCACCGGTATCGGCATCAATGTGCGCATGCCTGACGCCGCCGCCGCGCGCATTGATCAGCCGTGGACGGATTTGGCCAGGCTCACGCATGAGGCATTACCGGACCGTAACCGATTGGCGGCGGCTCTGATCGAGGAACTGATGACCGCACTGCAACTGTTCGCCGTGCGGGGATTCGCCGCCTTCGCCGCTGAATGGCACGCATTGGATTGCACCGTCGGGCACGCAGTGAATCTCGAACACCAGCAGCAGACTATCCGTGGTACGGCGATCGGTGTGGACCAAGACGGCGCACTGTTGCTGCACACCGAAAGCGGCACGCATCGTTTCGTATCCGGCGACATCAGTCTGCGGGTGCAGCCGTGATGTTGCTGCTGGATGTGGGCAATACCCGCATCAAGTGGGGCCGATACCGGCGGCGGAAGATTTCCGCTTACGCCGCTGCGGCGCATGCCGGCCGGCCGCTGGCGGAGGTGCTGACGGAGTCATGGCACGGCATGCCGTCGCCCGAGCGCATCGTGGCGGCGAACGTAGCCGGTGCTGCGGCTGCTGAAGTACTTAATCGCTATTGTCAGAAGCATTTCAAACTGCTGCCCGAGTACGTGATTCCGGTTGCACAAGCCTGCGGTATCACCAACGGTTACCGTAGCCCGGCGCAACTCGGTGCGGATCGCTGGGCGACTATCATCGGCGCCTATCATCGCTGCGGCGGTCCGGTGTGTGCCATCGGCTGCGGCACGGCGATTACCGTGGACACAGTCACACAAACGGGCCATTATCCGGGCGGGCTGATTGCCCCCGGTATCAGCGCCATGCATGCGGCGCTTGCCGGTGCCACCGTGGCGATCGCCAATGAGAAAGGCGAGCAGGTCACGCTCTATGGGGAGGACACACGCACCGCTGTGACCAGCGGCATCGCCTATGCGGCGGCGGGACTGATAGAACGGGCGGTGGCGGACATCCGCGCACAGCACGGTGCACAAACCCGCGTGCTGCTGACCGGCGGCGATGCCGGCTATTTACAATCGGTGTTGCATGAGCACTATATATTGGCGCCTCATCTGGTGCTGGAGGGTCTCGCAGTGTGGGCAGGGCAGCGATCATGAGACGGATACTTTTCCTGGTGCTGCTGCTTGCCAACGTGCTGGTCTTTATCTGGGATAAATGGCTGGGTCCGCCGGCGCAAATATCGCAGCAATCCACGCTTCCGCCGCACGTGCAACCGCTCAAGCTGCTCGCCGAGCTGACACCGGCGGAGCGGCAGGCACTCGCGAAATCCGCCGAAGCCGCACCTGCGCCGATCGCGCCGGTCCGCACCCCTAACCCGACCGTCACTGCTGCGGCAAGCCCCGAGATTTGCGTCAGCTACGGTCCGTTTCCCAGCATCGAAGCCCTGCAAACCGGTGCGACGCGTCTGCGCAAACCGGGCATCAGCGTCACGGAACGGCTGGTACCCGGCAAGGTGCGCCTGGGATATTGGGTTTACCTGCCGCCGTTTGTTTCGCAGCACCAGGCCGAAGAGGCGGCGGGGCTCCTCAGGAGGCGTGGCGTGAAGGATCTGTATGTCGTCACCGATGCAGCCAACCGCAACGCCATTTCCCTGGGAGTATTTACGGTGCGCAGCGGCGCGCTGGACCGCCTGAGGAAGATCCGCCGGCTGGGCTACCATGCGCTGCTGGCCGAGCGTTTCCGTGATGCGCCGCGTTACTGGTTGGATGTGCGCGGGGCGGAAAGCGCATTACCGGCGGCCAGCATGTTCTCCGGTCTCGGCGAAGGCGACGTCCGCATCGGGCGGACTGCCGCCCACTGCGGCGTTGCGCTACCCGCCGCCCCTGACCCGGGAACCGGGCCCTGATAGAATCCCCGCGTTTCCCGTCATGGGGCAGCACCGCTGCTTTGCCAAGGATGGCAGAGGCCAGGTTAGTTCAGTGAGCCGGCGTAGCTCAGTTGGTAGAGCAACTGATTTGTAATCAGTGGGTCGGGAGTTCGATTCTCTCCGCCGGCACCAATAAAATCAATCACTTACGCCTCTACAAACCACACCGTTGACTTCTAAACCGCCTTTTGCCACACTCCTGACCCACTGACATTCAGGAGCCCAGACATGGCAAGCCTTCGCAAGCGACTCGGTCCCCACGGCAGGACGGTCTGGCAGGCCCGGATCGTCCGGCAGGGGTTCAAACCCCAGTACCGGACCTTTGACAGCAAAGCCGATGCCGAGGCCTGGGCGCGCCGGGTCGAGGGGGAAATGGACACCGGCTCCTGGCGGGACCGCTCCGAGGGGGACCGCACCACGATCCGTGAAGCGTTTGAGCGGTACCTGCAGGAGTTCACGCCCGGGAAGGCGGCTTCGGCGCAGCGCGCGGAACGCAACCGGATAGGCCAGCTCCGGCAAAGCCCCATCGCCAGCGTCGCGCTCTCGCGGTTGACGGGCAAGGACGTGGCCGATTACATCCGCTGGCGGCAACGCGCCGGAGCCGGGGCCAACACGGTCAACCTGGACCTGCGGAGCCTCTCCCATCTCTACACGGTCGCCCGCTCCGCCTGGGGCATGGGGTACCTGGTCAACCCGGTGCCGCTCGCCAGGGCGGCCCGCCCGAAGATTCCCGGCGGCCGGGAGCGGCGGCTGGCCGGGGATGAAGAAGCCCGCCTCCTGGCCTCGGCCTCGCCGGAATTCGGGGCCGTCATCCGGTTCGCGCTCGCGACGGCCCTGCGGCGGGGCGAGATCGCCGGCTTGCGCTGGGAGCAAGTGGACCTCGCCCGGCGCGGTCTGACGCTCGGTTCCGCCGAGACCAAGAACCGCACCGCCCGGTCCGTGCCGCTGTCGCCGACGGCGCAGGAGGTGTTACGGAACCTTCCGCGCCGCATCGATGGATCGGTGTTCGGCTTGTCAGTAAACGCCATCTCACTCGCTTGGAAACGCGCCACCAAGAAGGCCGGCATCCAGGGGTTGACGTTCCACGATTTGCGCCATGAGGCGATCAGCCGCCTCTTCGAGGACACGGACCTGGACGTGATGGAAATCCGCGCCATCAGCGGCCACAAGACCCTGCAGATGCTTGCCAGGTACACGCACCTGCGGACCCATAGGCTGGCGGACCGGCTGGCGGGGATAAGACGGGGGTAGGCAGGTCAGGGGTCGGTCGGGATCGTGGCGCTGATGTTGCAGGCGGGGTATACCAGGGCCGAAATCATGCAGTCTCTCGAGGCGACCGCGAAGCCGGTGCCCGCAGCGGGGCAGATCAGCACCGGCCAGTCGCCGAATACCTGGGATCCGAACGATGGGTACGGACTGGTGCAGGTGTGAGCGGCCCTGCAGAACGCCGGGTTATTGGTGCCGCAACCCTCGATCACGAATCCGTCTGGCTTTGGAACCACAATCAATGCCGGTGGCTACGTGAATTTCGCCGGTAGCTGCACAGCGCCGGCCGGACAGACCGTGACGGGCTATTCCTGGACATTTACCGGCAGTGTGGGCGCGCCGCCCGCCACCACACAACAGGATCCGGCGGTCACGTTCAGCAGCGCCGGTAGTTATACCGCGAACCTGACCTGCACCGACAGTCAAGGGATCACCAATCCCAACCCGCAGCAGGTGACCGTCACGGTGAATGCCGTACATTCAGGCGGCGGTTCATCGAGTGGCGGAGGCGCGTTGGGTCTGTGGAGCTTTGGATTACTGCTGGCCCTGCTGCGGGTGCGCCGGCGGCTTCGGCCGGGCACTGATCCGGCCTGCGGCGGTGCGAAGTAGGCCGGTGGATGGGGTGCGCGAACGGGAGCGGTGATGAAGACCTGGCGATACGCGGGCTTCGGCTTGGCACTGTGCACCGGTGCGGCAGCGGGGCTCAGTATCGCCCGGGGCGGGGCAACGCCCGGAGTCTCCACAGGAGTCGTTCCGCCGCCTGCGGCTCCCATCGTCACGACCCGCTGGCGGTATGCCCCGCCGCCGGATGCGGTTCTGGCTTCGATACAGCATGACGTTGCGGTGCTCAGCACGAGTTATCGGGAAGCCAGCAGCGGGTTGTTTCGCAGGCAGTTCGGCCGGTGAAAATCCCGCAGCGCCTGGCGTACCGCGGCTGCAGTCGCCGCCGTCCCGGGCAATTGTAACGGACCGGGACAGGCCCGCGCTCCGGTTACCTCATTATTTCCCGGGGAGGTGAGCAAAAATCGAGCAGTTTTTGACGTAGCATGTACTTGCGCGCGACGCCGTAATGCGCGTCCGCCCCCTACCAAGCGGGACGCACGCTGCGGAAAACATCAGCGTGGGTAAGGAGAGGGTACATGATTATGAGAACGGGAGTGAGTATTGGAGTAGGCATCGGCGCTCTGGCGCTGGCCCTGACGATGGGGGCGGCGTGCGCCGCTTCGGCGCCGAACGGCGCGCGGGGGCTCAGCCACGCCCCCGCCGGGCTGGTGGCGGCGATGGCGCAGAGCGCGGAGCGCGAGGCCGCGCGCGATCCCGCCTACCGTATTGATTCCCGCGGCTGCGCACAACTTTCCGTTCAGCACGTTGCCGCTTGTTTTGCTCCGGGCGGGGCGCGCTTCCGCACACCCCGCGCCGCGCTGCAACTGCGCCTGACCGCTTGGGGCCGCCCCGGCCGCCTCACGGCGCTGGCGCTGGCCCCGAGCCGGCCACACGCCAACCGGATCGAGTACCGGGGCAACGGCATCCGGGCCTGGTGGCGAGTGCTGCCCCTGGGTTACGAACAGGGGTTTACCGTGGAACGCGCCCCGGCCGGTCACGGTCCGGTCGTTATCGAACTGCGCGCGAGCCGCATACCCGCGGTGCGGGGCAACCGCCTCGCCTGGGGCACCCTCCAGTACGGCAAGCTGCGGGTGACGGACGCCGCGGGACGGGTGCTGCCCGCCACGCTCACAGCCGTCGGCCGCAAGGTAGTCCTGCGCTTCGACGCCGCCCATGCCCGCTATCCGCTCAACGTGGACCCGCTGGTGTGGGTCGAGCAGGAAGTGACCGCCAGCGATGGCGCGGCGAACAACGACTTCGGCTTATCGGTCGCGCTTTCCGGCGCCACCGCCCTGGTGGGAGCGCCTCACCATACGGTCGGCGGCAACACTGACCAAGGTGCGGCCTATGTCTATACCGAGGCCAATGGCACCTGGAGCCAGACGGCGGAACTGACCGCCAGCGACGGCACGACGAACGACCGGTTCGGCTCAGTGGTTGCGCTCGTTGGCACCACCGCCCTGGTGGGAGCGCCTTACCATAAGGTCGGCGGCAACTTCAGCCAAGGCGCGGCCTATGTCTATACCGAGGCCAATGGCACCTGGAGCCAGACGGCGGAGCTGACCGCCAGCGACGGCGCGGCGAACAACTACTTCGGCGCTTCGGTCGCGGTTTCCGGCTCCACCGCCCTGGTGGGAGCGCCTAGCCATACGGTCGGCGGCAACGTCGGCCAAGGGGCCGCCTATGTCTATACCGAGGCCAACGGCGCCTGGAGCCAGACGGCGGAACTGACCGCCAGCGACGGCGCGGCGAACAACGACTTCGGCTTATCGGTCGCGCTTTCCGGCGCCACCGCCCTGGTGGGAGCGCCTGGCCATACGGTCAACGGCAACGTCAGCCAAGGCGCGGCCTATGTCTATACCGAGGCCAATGGCACCTGGAGCCAGACGGCGGAGCTGACCGCCAGCGACGGTGCGCAGGGCAACTTTTTCGGTTGGTCAGTGGCGGTCTCCGGCGCCACCGCCCTGGTGGGAGCGGACAGCCGTACGGTCGGCGGCAACACCAGCCAAGGGGCTGCCTATGTTTATACCGAGGCCAATGGCGCCTGGAGCCAGACGGCGGAGCTGACCGCCAGCGATGGCGCGACGAGCGACTATTTCGGTAGCTCGGTTGCCCTCAACGGTCCCACCGCCCTGGTGGGAGCGCCTGGCCATACGGTCAACGGCAACGTCAGCCAAGGCGCGGCCTATGTCTATACCGAGACCAATGGCACTTGGAGCCAGACGGCGGAACTGACCGCCAGCGACGGCGCGACGAACAACGACTTCGGCTCATCGGTCGCGCTTTCCGGCGCCACCGCCCTGGTGGGAGCGCCATACCATACGGTCGGCGGCAACGCTGACCGAGGCGCGGCCTATTTCTTCGGCAGTGCCGACCTCGGCCTGGTGCTGAGTACCCCGGCCGAGGTGGCGCCCGGCGCCGACTACACCAGCCAGGCCATCCTCACCAACAGCAGCAGTACGGCAAGCCCGGCGCTGAGTGTGTTGTTGCCGGTACCCACCGGCACGAACTACGTGTCCTCCAGCGCCACCCAGGGGAGTTGCAGCCAGGCGGCGGGCACCGTCACCTGCAATCTGGGCAGTCTCGCGGCCAGCGGCGGCAGTACCAGCGGCAGCGTCACGCTCCAGGCGACCGCCGCAGCGGGCACCGCGCTCGCGAATAGCGCCAGTCTTGCCCTGAGCACCCCGGCCCTGAGCCAGACCTCCACCACCACGGTGGCCGTGACGCCGGCCGTCACGGGCCTCGCAAACGCGAGCGTGACCATCGGCCAGAATGTGCCGGTGGAGAGTTTTACGATCTCCGGCACCGGTGCGCTCACGGTAACTGCAAGTTCCTCCAACACCACGTTGTTGCCGAACGCCGGTTTGAACGTCTCTTCGGGCTGCAACGCCAACGGTGCGAAGTGCACACTTTCTATCACCCCGGCGGTGGGACAGACGGGCACGGCCACGGTGACCGTGACCGTGATGGACGTCCACGGGGGGCAGGGCAGCGGCAGCTTCACGCTCACGGTGAGCGGTTTGCCGCCGCCGCCACCCAGCTCCGGAGGCGGCGGTGCACTGGATTGCTGGAGTCTTCTCGGCCTGCTGTTGGCTTTACTGCTGCCGATCCGTCGGCGGTTTCGGCCGGGTTCCAATCCGGCGCCGAGCTGACCCGGGCTGCGGTACTCAGGGGCAGCGAGGTTGGCCATGAGGCAGCGCCAGCAGGGAGGAGTGAGGAAGGTATGGCGCAACACGGGTAGCAGCAGCCTGGCACTCTGCGCCGGTGCGGCCGCAGGGGTGCTGACTCCCACAGCAGGCAGCGTGGCAAACCGTACTTGCTTGCGGTCGGCTGCAGGAATTAGAAAACCACCGTTTTGGGCCGCGACCTGGCCCGCGCTGCGCTCTCTCGGATCGGCGGCACGCAAGTGTCCGACTACATCCGTTTCCGCGAAGGGCAGGGCCTCAACGATAGCAGGCCAGAATTCGCCGGCTGGCTTGGGTAAACTCTACCCGCGTCGCGCTAGCAAATGGACCTGGCGCTGCAGCAGTTCGATCGTGACTTCAAGCCGCTGGACCTCGGCTGCCAGGCGCGCCACTTCCTCCGTGCTTGTCCTCGCCGGGGCAGGCTCCGGGGTGTCCAGGGCCGCAATTTCTTGGGGGGAAAGGGACTCAAACATGGTTAATCTCCTGATGAAACAGAAAACGGAAAAACCGCACGGCTCGGGAAAGCTCTTCCCGGTCCGCGCGGACAAGTTGATCAGGCGTAACGCCGAGCACGCGGGCGATCAGGACAAAGACCGCGACCAGGAGCAGGAGGCCAGTTTTTTGGAAACCTCGGCCCCGATTTTGGCGGCCAGGCCGTCCGTGGCTCCGGCAAGATGAATGAGCGCACGGATGTGCTCCGCGTCCGTCGGACCCGGCAATTTCCTGATGGCGGTGAGCTCGCCGCCGTCTAGTCGGACGGCTATCTGTTTTTTACGCATGGGCATCACTCTCCGTGTGGTTGGCCATCTCGCCAGGGGGTGATTTCGCACGTGCTACCAGCGTCCGAAACTCGGCCTCGATGGTCTCAGCACTGAGGGCTCCAGCGGCTAACAAAGGCAGCAGTCCGCTGGCACGGATCGCGCGGTCAATCTGCCGCCTAGCCGTGGCTTGGGCAGCTTCGGTTTCAGCAACCCGGACGGCGGAAAGTTCGGCCCGCAGGGCTTCGATTTTCTGCGCCAGTTTTTGCGATTTGTTCACGCGAAAACTCCTAATATATAGATGCTCAAAACCTGCTTCCAGACGGCCTTCCCAGTGGAAGCACCTAAACCCAGCAAAATCAATGGCTTGCTGCCAGCCCGCTTCCACCTGCTTCCAGCCAAAACCCGCGCCGTTCCTGGGCTGCACGCCCGACGCGGAATACCGGTAGGTGCGTCGGGTGTGGGTGAAATCACTCTTCGCATTTCTCGAGTCCTCCGGCCTCAGTTTTTGCGCGGGCCTCACTGCCGGAATTCTCCGCGAGCGGGCGGAAAATAACTGAGGGTTCGGGGGCCGATGGGGCTGGTGTCGCCGCCGCTGGTTTTTGATTTTTTTCTGGCGCGCCGGCCTCCCGCACTGCCCGCGCGCAGGTGGGTTCCTGGCCCGGTAGCCAGGGGGTGAATGGCTCGATAACTTTCGGCGGCAGCGCGGGCACCGGCAGCGTTACGCGGGCCACCGGGTGGTGGCCCATGAGCAGGTAACCTTCGAGGTCGGGGAGTGCCCGCAATTCGGCGGGCAAAACCTGCCGCTTGACCCGCACCTGTTCGCTCCGCCCACTGCTGTTTGACGTGTTCGAGCTGCCCGTGCTTTGGCCCTCGGAGCGCTGCCATTCTCGGACTTCGTGATCCCCGATTTTTCTGGAAAAATAATCCGCGCTGTCCGGGTCGGCCTGCCGCAAAATCAAAGTCGTCGAGAAGCAGGACATGAGGGTTTGGGCGCCATCGTGCCCATAGTTCTGTCGGAGCTGGGATATTCCCTGCACGCCGGCCTCGACGGCCAGGCCCGGTTTGCGGCCCGCGATCAACGCGTCGCGCAAGGTCGACGTCAGCAAAGTCCCTCGCCTCGCGGCGTAGCCCATTGATTCGGGGCCCGAGCCCGTCTCGTGACGCGCAGCACCGGCTTACCAGGGCGAAGAAATTCGGAGTCCCTTCACGTTCCGGTTCAATGTCGGTAACGGACACAGTGATTTTTTTGAAACGCAATGGCGCGCGATGACATGCAATGATATATATCAGCACACAGAGACACGCACAACCGGTTAGTTCACAGGATTTTTCTGCACACGGCCGGCCGTTTTATTTGCGTTTGGCGCGCGAGGAATTCCTCGCGCAACAAGGTAGCGACTGAACTGGAATCGCGAGCCAGGCGCACGCACGATTCGTTTTGCGCGCGATCCGGGGAAGACGGTGGCCAAGGAAACGCCCGCTATTTTTTTTAATCATCAATTGGTCGCTCCCTGACCCAGCCCTGACCCAGCGGGACTATGTTGTGGCGCGTTTTGGCGTACATCAGCGCGTCTCGCAAAACCCGCAAGTGATTGATTCATCACGTGCAGCAACACGTCACCGCACACCGTGGTACAAGCCCGGGCCCGTTTGTAATCAGTGGGTCGGGAGTTCGATTCTCTCCGCCGGCACCATTTAAAATCAAACAATCGACGAAGTTGTCACAGAGTATCCACCGCACCCATGCGTGGCGTCACGGCGACCATCTCCAGTTACGCCGACGCTTCGCTCCGATTGGGCGTCCCCTCGTTGCGGCACAGCTTCCTTGCTCCTGCACCGTCCGTGTAACCAAAATTCAACCGAACGGTCATCGGACTGTCACATCCCGTCTCTAGTCTGTACAGCCATCTGGGCATAGTCCCCCAACCCTGGAAAACGAGGGATGTCCGGTCTCTTGGGAAAGCCCGACAGATCGGCTTGCGGGCAATCGGGCTTGCCATTTGATTTTGTTTCATTATCAATTGGGAGATTACTCAACATGTTGCTGAAGCGCACGCATCTCAGGTGGGTCCTTGCCTCGCTGGCGGCCTCAACTTTCCTGGTCGCCGCAGTGGGCCATGCCGATTCCATGACGGACTTTCTGAAACAGGGTACCTGGAACGGTTACCTGCGGGATTATTACTTCACCCGCAATTTCACCGCTACCGGTGCGCCGAATAACCTCAAGGCCAACTCCTTCGGTGGCATGTTCAACTATCTGACGCCGACCTTCGGCAAGGGTTTCAGCGTGGGCGGTACTTTCTGGAGCGCTCAGGATATCTTTGGTCTGAACAACGAGACCGGCAACTACTCTCACCTGGAACCCACGCTCGCCGGTACCCAGCCGATCTACACCCTGGGCCAGGCTTTCGTGCAGTGGAAGGGCGATAATGTGTTGGTGCGCGGCGGCAACCAGTTGATGAACTCCCCGTGGATGGGAGCCTCCGACTCGCGCATGGTGCCGGCCACCTATCAGGGCGTGCTGGCGGATTTCACCCTGACCCAAGGTCTTGATTTGATCGTGGCACGGGAATTTCGCTGGAAGAGCCGTACCTCGAGCGCCTTCTCCGCCACCAATCTCTATAACGCCAACGGCTTTGCCAATATCTACGGCGGCGCGCCCAACGCGAACGTCGGTACCCAGACCAGCGGCGGTACGGCGACTGCGGGCCTTACCTACAAGAATGGGGGTGCAAGTGCTCAGGCGTGGTACTACAAGTTCTACGGCCTGACGGGTGCCGCCTATGCGGATGGTTCCTACGTGTTCAAGACAGGCTCCAGCGTGAGCCCGGTGATCGGCGCACAGTACCTGCATGAGTCCAACAGCGCCAACAACCTGTTGGCATCAAGTGTCAACAACAGCACCTACGGTGTGATGGCTGGTATCAACTTCAGCGGCGACAGCCTGGTAGCTTCCTACAACAAGATTTCCACCAATACTGGCGACTTCAAGAACGGCAGCATCGTCTCGCCGTATTCCGCGGGCTATGCCACCGATCCCCTGTACACTACCTCCATGACCGCCGGTCTGGTGGAGAAGGGTGTGGGCAACGCCTGGAAGCTTGCCGGCACCTTCTTTTTCCTGGGCAAGCAATTGCGGCTCATTACCAGTTACGCGCGCTACAACACCCAGCCCAACTTCGCCAATACCAACGAGACCGACCTGGACCTCACCTGGTTCTTCCCGGGTGCGCTCAAGGGCTTCTCGGTACGCAACCGTCTGGGCATCGTGCACGGTCTCAACGGCAGCTACGGCGCCCCCAATCTCGGTACCTTCTACTTCAACCGCGTGATGCTCGAATACGATTTTTAGGTTTTACGTTGATGTCCATCCGCTCACTGCGGGCATTGAGGCGGACTCCGGTCCGCCCTTTTCTGTGCGCGATGGCTGTCGGCCGGTGGCCAGGAGCCCGGGTATTTGAGGATTCACGAAGACGTGATGCAGACCCCATACTCGCGCCGACGCAATATCGCCGGAGCAGGCTGGACCATTGACCTGAATGGAGCAATCGCCAGCACTATCGGCTTGAGAACGTCATATTCCTGAAACATACGCTTGCTATAGTGTGCCACGTGGGGCATTGGCCGTGCCGGCGAGCGGCAAACACTGATTATCCACTTGCGAGCAATCCAATTACTTATTCAGTCAGTCGAGAGGAGAGATCATGAAGAAGTACCTTAGCAAATTGGGAAGCAAACCCATCGCTTGTCTGTGCGCCGCCGCGGTCACGTTGCTTGGCGTAGCCGGGCCGATGATGGGGGCGCAGGCGGCAGACAAGGTTAGCCTTCTGGAAACGGGTTCAACCCTGCTGTATCCATTGTTTAATCTCTGGGTACCGGATTACACGCGCGCGCATCCGGATGTTCGTATCACCACGCAGGGCACGGGCAGCGGCACCGGCATTGCCCAGGCTATCGCCGGTATCGCCCAGATCGGCGCGTCGGATGCCTACATGAGCGATGGTCAGATGAAGCAGAGCCCGGGGATCCTGAATATCCCGCTGGCCATCTCGGCGCAGACGGTCAACTACAACATACCCGGTCTGAATGGGACGCATCTTAAATTGAATGGCCCGGTGCTTGCGGGGATCTACAGCGGCCATATCCGGTATTGGAACGATGCGGCAATCCGGAAACTGAACCCCGGCGTCAAACTTCCGCATCAAGTGATTATCCCCATCCATCGCACCGATGGTAGCGGCGATACGTTCATCTTTTCGCAGTACCTGTCGTTCTCCACGCCGGTCTGGAATAACTCAGTCGGCTACGGCACCAGCATCAGTTGGCCGGCGGTGCGGGGCGGCATCGGTGCCATCGGTAATCCCGGCATGGTGCAGGCTTCGCAGCAGAATCCGTACTCGATTGCTTACATCGGGGTAAGCTTCCACGCCGAGATCGCCAAGGCGGGTCTGGGTACCGCGCGACTGGAGAACCGCGCAGGGCGTTTCCTGTTACCGAATCCGCACACTGTCAGCGCGGCTGCCGCCGAGCTCGTGGGCAAAACCCCGGCTGATGAGCGCATCAGCCTGATCTTTGCTCCGGGCGAGGCCTCCTATCCGATCATCAATTATGAATATGCCATCGTGAACCAGCGTCAAGAAAACGCCGGGGTGGCCACGGCGGTGCGGGAATTCCTGCTCTGGACTGTTGATCATCGTTACGGTAATGCGCCAAAGTACCTGAATCAGGTAAATTTTATTCCTTTGCCGGAACGTATTTCCGAGTTGAGTATCAAGCAGATCAAGTCCATTCATTGATCTGATATAATGCCCCCGGCTGGTTCGGCCGGGGGCATTTGCTTTTTCAAGTCATGAAAATCAGCATCTTCCGTCTGGTGTTGCTGGGTCTCACGAGCCTTATCCCGGTGGCACTGCTGGCGATACTGATTTTCCTCACGCGTTACTCCTGGTCCGCGATTCTTTTCAACGGCGTGCATTTCCTGTTGGGGAAAACCTGGGACCTCGGCAATCTGTACGCGAACCCGGTGATGGTGCACGGTCTTTCCGTACCGGTCGGTGCAAATTACGGCATTCTGGTTTTTATCGTAGGCACGCTGGCAACGTCCCTGATCGCGCTGCTGTTGGCTGTCCCGGTCGGTCTCGGCGTGGCGATCTTTCTTGCGGAAGGCGTGCCGCCACGTCTCCGGCCGGCCCTGTCGCTCATCGTTGAATTGCTGGCTGGTGTTCCCAGCGTAGTTTATGGTCTGTGGGGCTTCGCGGTCCTGATACCGTTCGTGGCGCATCATCTTGCGCCCGCTCTGGCGCACCTGCTCGGGTCCATTCCATTTTTTGCAGGACCCGTGGGCAGCGGCTATGGTCTGCTGTCGTCATCCCTGGTACTCGCCCTGATGGTCGTGCCGGTGATCACGGCTACGGTAAGCGAGGCGTTGCAGGGCATCTCCCGTGAGGCCAAGGAAGCGGCCTACGCCTTGGGAGCCATGCGCTTTGAGGTGGTATGGAAGGCCATGTTGCCGATGATACGCACCAGCTTGATCGGCGCGATCATACTCGGGCTGGGGCGCGCTCTGGGCGAGACCATGGCGGTGCTCATGCTGAGCGGTGGCGCCCTCAACTATCTTCCCAACAACATTTACAGTCCGATCAGTACCATGGCGTCGTTCATTGCCTCGCAGCTCGATAGCGCACTCGGTGATCCTACCGGCATGGCCGTGCGGTCACTCGCAGAAATCGCTCTGGTGCTTTTTCTGATAGCCGTGATCGTCAACATCATTGCCCGGTTGCTGACGGGTGGGTTTGGCCGTGCAGTCCATAATTAGCCTGCCGGTCCGATTACAGCGACTCAGCCCACGCCGGCTGGTGAGCTTGATGGGATGGATACTCTGTGGCAGCGCATTTTTGCTGGTTGCAATTCCGCTATTGGATATCCTGTACGTCATTATCAAAGACGGTCTCGCCGCCTTTTCAGTTGATCTGTTTACCCAAGTGACCAACGGTATCAGTGGCGGGTTGCTGAACGCGATTACCGGGACTCTGGTACTGACAGCCGGTGCTCTGATTATCGGCACTCCAATCGGTGTGGCGGCCGGGATTTATCTTTCGGAGTTCGGTCACGGCGGATTCAGCAAGAGCGTGCGGTTTCTGGGCGATGTGCTGACGGGCGTACCCTCAATTGTGCTCGGTTATTTTTCCTATGTCACCATGGTAGTGACGCTGGGCTGGCAATTTTCCGTCCTTGCGGGAACCATCACGCTGGCGATGATGGTTGTGCCCTACATCGCCCGTTTCACGGAGCTCAGCCTGTTGCAGGTGCGTCACGAACTTCGCGAGGCGGGTTATGCTCTGGGGACGTCGGAAATACGGGTGGTGGCCCGTATTGTTTTTCCCATCGCGTGGCCGGGCGTACTGACTGGCATTCTGTTGTCCATGGCAATCTCAGTGGGCGAAACCGCTCCGCTCATTTATACGGCAGGCTGGTCCAACTATCTGTGGAATGGCCACCTGATCCGGGAACCCATCGGTTATCTGACCTACGTAATCTGGAGCTTCATCAATCAGCCGTTTGAGTCCGCGCATGCGCTGGCGTTCGCCGCGGCGTTCCTGGTTATCTTCGCGGTGCTGCTTATCAATACCGGTGCAAGGCTGCTGCTCAAACGGCCGCGCAACTTTTGATTCCTGTGTGCCAGCATTGAGCTGGGTCCGCTACGTGTCCTTGCGGGGACAGGGCTGAACCGCCCCAAGTCCGGTAAGGAAGATTGACACCAGTGACGTGGGTAACCCCCGCATGTCGGGGCGACCGGGTGGTGCCAGATTCCCGTTTCACCGACTCCCACTGCCATTGGATGTGAGCAGGCCGGTCACTTCGGCCCCCCTGGTTTAACAAGTGGTTGAAAACGGCCTGCCGGGTGCTACGGGGGTGTGCCGCGTGAAAAACAGGGTAGGACAGCCCTTTTCAGCATTCTGCCAAGACGCCGGCTTGGCTCCGATAGCGCGAAATTAAGGGGGGTAGGTCGAGGGTGGGTTTCAGACAGTGCCGGAATCATGGGGAAAGCCGTCAAGATATACCTGCCGGTTGACACAATTCTATGGTTTATCAGACAATTCGCGGCTTCGTCCGTGGAGGGGTACTCAAGCGGCCAACGAGGGCAGACTGTAAATCTGCTGGCTTCACGCCTACGAAGGTTCGAATCCTTCCCCCTCCACCAGAAAGTTGAGTTTCAAACACCCCTGGATGGCGGGTTCGGGTAACACAGCACCGAATGCAGCGGGTGTAGTTCAATGGTAGAACCTCAGCCTTCCAAGCTGATGACGTGGGTTCGATTCCCATCACCCGCTCCAGAATCAAATGGGTTGATGAGGTGACAGTTTAGATCGCCCATGTAGCTCAGTCGGTAGAGCACGTCCTTGGTAAGGACGAGGTCACCGGTTCGATTCCGGTCATGGGCTCCAGCGTGATGACCCGCAGGTGCGGGCTGAAGTGTAGATCGCAACGGCAATCAATACGGAGAATCACCGTGTCCAAGGTAAAATTTGAGCGTACCAAGCCGCACGTAAATGTGGGGACGATCGGGCATGTAGATCATGGTAAGACGACGCTGACGGCGGCATTGACGGTGGTGCAGTCGAAGAAGTTTGGAG
>JAJYUH010000009.1 GCA_021792635.1 Natronospirales bacterium
TCTCCGTCTGCAAATATCATCCGGGCCCGAGGCTTAAAGTGCCTCACTCAAGGCCGAATAACAGGCTGCAATCTGATCCTGCCAGCCATCATCAAAGAGAACGCTTGACTACGGGGGCGTCCATAGCGGACTTTATGAGCGAAGAGATTCTGATCAATGTGATACCCGGCGAAACGCGCGTGGCGTTGCTGGAGAATGGCGTGTTGCAGGAGCTCCATATCGAGCGCACCCGGCGCCGCGGCCTGGTGGGCAACATCTATAAAGGCAGGATATCGCGGGTGCTGCCGGGCATGCAGGCGGCGTTCATTGACATCGGCCTGGAGCGCAGTGCGTTTCTGCACGCCGCCGACATCGCCAAGGTGGCCTGCGGCGGGCACGACGGCGTGGATGACGCTCCCGCGGACATCCGCGGGCTGCTGCACGAAGGCAGGGAAGTCCTGGTGCAGGTGCTGAAGGATCCGCTCGGCACCAAAGGCGCGCGCCTCACCACCCACATCAGTATTCCCTCCCGTTACCTGGTGTATCTGCCCGGCGGCAAAGGCTGCGCGCTCTCCACGCGCATCGAGGACGAGGCCGAACGCGCGCGGCTGCGGGAGCTGCTGCAGGCTTTCGCGACTGCGGCGGGGAACGGGGGTTACATTGTGCGCACGGCCGCAGAAGGCGCTGCAGCGGAAGCATTACATGCCGATATGCTGTTTCTCACCCGGCTGTGGGAAAACATTGGTGCACACGCCGCGGATACACTGCCCGGCAAGCTGGTGCATGAGGATCAGCCGCTCTCAATACGCATTCTGCGGGATCTGTGCAGCAGCGAAGTGGAGCGGGTACGGGTGGATGCGGCGGACACACATGCGCGCATCAGCGCTTTCACGACCATGTTCGTGCCGGAATTGGCGCCGCGCATCGAGTACTACGCCGGCCCGCGGCCCATTTTCGATCTGTACGGCATCGAGGAGGAAATCTACCGGGCGCTGGAGCGCAAGGTGCAACTCAAGTCCGGCGGCCATCTTGTCATTGACCAGACGGAGGCCATGACCACCATAGACGTGAATACCGGCGCCTACGTGGGCCATCGCAACCTGGAAGAGACCGTTTTCAGGACTAACTTGGAGGCGGCCCAGGCCATCGCCCGGCAACTGCGGCTGCGCAATCTGGGCGGTATCATCATCATTGACTTCATTGACATGGCCGAGGAGGAGCACAGGCAGTTGGTGTTGCAGGCACTGCGGCAAGCACTTGCCCGGGATCATGCCAAAACCCAGGTCACCGGGGTTTCCATCCTGGGGATCGTGGAAATGACGCGCAAGCGTATCCGCGAGAGTCTGGAACACGTCCTGTGCATGCCCTGTCCAACCTGTCAGGGGCGCAGCTCGCTCAAGACCCCGGAAACAGTGTGCTACGACATCTTCCGCGAGATTCTGCGTGAAACCGGTCAGTTTGATGTGCGGGAATTGCGCGTGCTGGCTTCGCAGGAAGTGGTGGAGAGGCTGTTGGACGAAGAATCCGCCAGCCTTGCCGAGCTGGAAGGCCAGATCGGCAAGGCCATCCGCCCGCAGGCGGAAGCGCTCTATGGCCCGGAACAGTTCGACGTGGTGCCCATGTGAACCACGGTCTGCAAATTCACCGTGTCTGGCCTGACAGCATTGCCGCACGGCCGCATCTGCAGCGATCTGCAAACAATCTTATGATTACCCGGGAGGGAAGCGCCCTGTGAAACGCTGGCAGCACATCGTCTGGAAATGGTCCGCCGGTACCGTGGCGGCACTGGTGATTCTGTCTGCCACGCTGGCGGGCCTGTTTCGCCTGTTTGCGCCGCTGGTACCCGGCTACCGCGCGGAGGTGCAGACCTGGGCCAGTCGCACCCTGGGCCGGCCGGTGAGGATCACCGCCATGGGTGCCCAGTGGGGCCTCTACGGTCCGGAAATCACCCTGGAAAAAGTCGCACTCCTTTCCAAGAATCACCGGCGCATTATTCTGACGGCGCGTGAGCTGCGTATCGGCTTTACCCCGGGTGCGCTGTTGCATGGCCGGTTTTCCCGGCCCAACCGCATCATTCTGATTGAGCCGCAGGTGGTGCTGGAACGGGATACCGACGGCAGTTTCGAAGTGCGCGGCCTGGAAGGCAGTTTGAGTCCCGGCCAGGCACACACCGACTGGCGCGGGGTGCTGGCCGAGACCTTCGCGCAGAGCGCGCAGATCATCATCAGCGGCGGTGCAGTCACGCTGTTCGATAGGCGTGCGCCGGCCGCACCGCTGGTTTTCAGCAACCTGAGTCTCAAGATAGATAACAGCGCCGGCAGCCATGAGATGTACGGACATGTGCATTTGCCGGCCGCCTTGGGCCGCAATCTGACTTTCACCGGCCGCATCCAGGGTGCGGGCATCAAACCACAAACCTGGCGCTGGCGCGGCGATGTGCAGGGCACGGCACTCAATATGCCGCGCCTGCTGTCTTATTGGCCCCGCTACAGCGGACGTTTTGCCAGCGGCCTTGTGGATTTGCGCGCCGCCGCATCCGGTGAGGGTGGCAGCCTGGATGAGGTGCGGGCCAGCATCAACGCTCATAATGTGTTTCCCACCGGTAACGGCGCTGTCAGGGCCGGATTTAGCACCCTGGCAGGCACCCTGAGCTGGATTCACAGCAGCGGCGGCTGGACGCTGAGCGGCCGCAATATGCAACTGCAAAGCGGTAATGACATCTGGCCGGCGAGTGACTTCGATCTTCGGTACGCGTACGCACAGAATGGTGCCGCCACCTGGTCAGGCGGGGCCACCTTCCTGCGCTTGCAGGACATCGTTATTTTGACAGGCTGGTTACCGGAAAATTTTTCTTCCCCCGTCAGCACGCGGCTGTTGCGGCTGTCACCCACGGGGGACGTGACGGATGTCAATTTTCAGGCTCAATGGAGCGGCAAGGCCCTCGGGAACTGGTCCTTGCATGGCCGTTTCACCGGTCTCGGCCTGCGGGCGAACGGGAACATTCCCGGTTTCACGGGACTGGATGGCGGGCTTGACGCCGATCAGGACGGCGGCACGCTCAGGCTTGTCGCCAAAGATGCCTCGGCCACCTTCCCGCATCTTTTCCGCGCGCCGTTGCAAGCGGTCGCGCTTAGTACCGACGTGCAATTCCATCATGATGCCCGGGGTTGGCATATCGCGACGGGCGATCTTGCCATGGCGAATCCCGATGCGCAGGTGCAGGCAAAAGGGACATTGCTGTTACCCGCCGACGGTGGTTCGCCGCTGATTGATCTGCAGGCGACGGTGCAGAATGCCAGGGTAAAAAACAAATCCGCCTATTTGCCCGCGAGAGTCATACCGAAGGCAGTGGTGAACTGGCTCGATACCTCCATCGTGAGCGGCCGGGTACCGGCCGGCAGTCTGATACTGCGGGGCAGGCTGGCTGATTTTCCCTTTGATAAGGGGCAGGGCCTGTTCGACATCCGTTTCCATATCACGCACGGCGTGCTGGATTACGCCAAAAACTGGCCGCGTGTGGAGCACTTGGATGCGGACGTGGAGTTCAAGAACCAGGGTATGAGCGTCGCGGTGCAGCATGGCAGCATGCTGGACGACGATATCAGCGGTACCACGGCGGATTTTGCCGACCTGAGTAACGGGGTTTTGGATATCCGCGGCAGGGCGCGGGGCAGCGCCCGGACGACACTCGATTTTTTGCGCAGCGGGCCCCTGAAAAAGCGTTTTGGCCATTACCTCGACGGTCTCAGGGTAAGCGGCCGCAACGATATCAGTTTACATCTGCTTCTGCCGGTTACTGATCCTGCACGGTTCAAACTGAACGGTCGTGACCAACTTGGCGACGTGAGCGTGGACCTGGCCAGGCGGCCGGAGTGGCGGCTGAGCCGATTGCGCGGCAGTGTGGCGTTCAGCGACGCGGGTATCCGCACGGACAATTTGCGCGGCATGCTGTTGGGCGGAGCCGTGACGATCAGCCTGCATCCGCAAAAGCACGGCAAAGGAACCACTGTGGTGAGCGCCCGGGGCGGCGCCACTGCGGCAGCCCTGTCTGTGGCTTTGCCGGCACCGTTCAATAAAGTGCTGGCAGGAAATACAGTTTGGCAGCTGTCCGGCAGCCTGCCCAACGACCCCGCCGGAACCAACGGCGGCCTGTCACTGGAACTCCGTTCCAATCTGCGGGGATTGGGAGTGGATTTACCGGCGCCCTTCGGCAAATCGGCGGACGCCATCGCACCCCTGGATGCATCGCTGCGTTTGACGGGCGATGCGGGACTGCTGTTGCAGGTACGCTATGCGCATACCATGAACGGCGAGTACCGCTTCCTGGACGAAAACGGCAGTTGGCAATTTGATCGCGGCGCGCTGGTGTTCGGCACAGCCGAGCCCTCTCTGCCCGCTACGCAGGGGCTTGTGGTGAGCGGTGCGCTGGCGGAATTCTCGCTGGATGCGTGGAAGCCGTATGCCACCACATCCGGTTCGGAACTTTTACCGCCGTTCCTGCACAGCCTGGATGTCGGTGTGGGCCGGTTCTCCGGTTTCGGTCAGGATATCGTCAATCTGCACGTACAACTGGCGCGTGCCAGTCATGCCTGGCATGCGACGCTCGCAAGTATGCCCATCGCCGGCCGTGTCACCTGGCCTTACCTCGTGGACCCGGCTCATCCGATTGTTGCGGATATGCAGCGCGTGACATTCATGCACAGCCCGAACGGCAAGAAAAACAGCGCATCCGCACTTAATCCACACGCAGTGCCGCCATTGCGTTTTACTGCCGGGCAATTTCGTTACAACGGTGTAATACTTGATAACGTGCATGCGGATTTCACGCCACGCCCGGACGGTGTGGATCTCAAGGCATTTTCCGTTGCCGGTACCGGTTTCAGCATCACCGGCGGCGGTCAGTGGGTGGCCCGGAGCGGAGGTACGCAAGAGTGCAGTTTAAGCGCGCAGATGAAAAGCACGGATATCGGAAAAACCCTGCGGGCTTTCGGTTATGCGCCTGGTATTACCGGTGACAAGGGCGAGTTGCAGGCCAGCCTGCATTGGCAGGGGGGGCCGTTTGGTGACATCGTTACCACGCTGAACGGCAAGATGCATGTAAAACTGGAAAACGGGCATCTGCTGGAAGTCAAACCCGGTGCCGGCCGCATTTTCGGTCTGCTCAGCATCGGCGCACTGCCGCGCCACCTGCTGCTAAATTTCAGCGACGTGCTCGGCAAGGGGTTCTCCTACGATTCCATCGAGGCCGACTTCACTCTGCAGGATGGGGATGCCTATACCGGTGATCTTACGGTCGCGGGTTCCGCCGCGCAAATCCATGTGGTCGGCCGTACCGGTCTCGCGAAGCACGACTTCGATGAGGCGCTGATCGTCAATCCCAGTGTCGGTTCCACCCTGCCGCTGCTGAGCGCCCTGGCGGGGGGGGTGGGTGTGGGCGCGGTGGTGTATCTGCTCACGCGGATTTTCCGGAAACCGCTTAACGAGGTCGGTGAAATGCGCTACCGGCTTACGGGAACATGGGATAATCCGATACTCACCCCGGTCGCCGAGCCCGAAGGTGCGACTCACGGCCAGCACGGATAATTCCAGCTCCCATGAAGCCTATTGCTGTTCTATTGTTGCTCGTTGCCACCCTCGGCAGTGCCGCCGCTGCCCGCACCGGCAGTTACGTCATCACGGCCGAAATGTGGATGCGGCCGCGCAGCGGTCAAGTCATGCTGCAGATGCCACCGGTGCGCGCCGCGGTACACGACTGGATGCGGCATCCGGGGTCGCATATCGTGATTCTGCATTCCGGCGATGATATGGGCAGCCTGTGGTCGAGTGAAGTGCAGGACTGGCTGGTATCCCTGGGTATTCCCTCGGCTGATATTGAGAAACAGGTGAGCGGCCAGGATGAGAATTCCGTGACCTTGACAGTGGTGCCGTGAGTACGCACAAGGTCGCCGCCATCCAGATGAGTTCCGCCGCCGACGTGGTCACCAATCTGCGCGAGGCGGGCAAGCTCATGGCCAAGGCCGCGGCCCAGGGTGCGGAACTCATGGTTCTGCCGGAGAACTTCGCGCTCATGGCAAAGAGCGACGCCGAGCGGGTGGCGGCGGGCGAACTGGATGGCAGCGGCACCATCCAGGATTTTCTCGCCGATAAGGCCAGACACTTGCGTACCTGGATCGTGGGCGGCACGCTGCCGGTGCTGGCCGGTAACGGCAAGGTGTATGCGCGCTCGCCGGTGTACAACCCGCAAGGCGAACGTGCGGGGTATTACGACAAAATCCATCTCTTCGATGTGCAGGTGAACACCGCGGGCGAAAGTTATCGCGAATCCGCACGTACCGAGCCCGGCAGGCGTGCGGTGGTGGTGGATACCCCCCTGGGCAAGCTGGGGCTGAGCGTTTGTTACGACCTGCGCTTTCCGGAGCTGTTTCGCGCGCTGGCGGCGCAGGGGGCGACGTTGTTTGCCGTGCCGTCCGCTTTCACGCGCACCACGGGTGAAGTGCATTGGCAACTGCTCAATCGCGCACGTGCCGTGGAGAATCTGGCCTTTGTCATCGCTGCCGCCCAAACCGGACACCACACCAATGGGCGTGAGACTTTTGGTCACAGCATGGTAGTGGATCCGTGGGGCGAGATACTGGCAGAGCGCGATGCGGAGCCCGGCGTGGTCACGGCCGTCATGGATACCGCGCAGCAAGCCCGCCTGCGGGCGCGCTTTCCGGTCCTGAGTCACCGGCAACTGGTCTAACTCCGCCCGTGCGTCGGGTCAGCGCGGCCGATGCGATCCGCGTACAATTAAACTGGTTGACCAGTTGGAGAATGCATGATTATCGTGGGAGCTTTCGAGGCCAAGACCCACCTGTCGCAGCTCCTCGACCAAGTGGCGCAGGGTGAGGAGATTACCATCACCCGCCACGGCGAACCCGTGGCCAAGCTCGTAGCCCCCCGGTCTTTGACGGACCGCCGGCAGGTGGCGCAGCAGATCGCGGAGACTCGCAAGAGCCGCAAGGGCCAGGACCGAGGCCGCAAACCCGGCACCGGCTTGCACGAGCTGATTGCAGCAGGGCGCAAATACTGATGGTGCAGGCGGCACGCGCTCTGGTGCTGGACTGTTCCCTCCCCCTGGCTTGGTATCTGGAGGACGAGCGTACCGATTTCACGGAATCGGTATTTGAAGAACTCACACGAGCAGAAGTCTGGGTGCCTGTGTTATGGATGCTGGAGTTTCCGAACGCATTGATCGTGGCGACCCAGCGCGTCCGCATCTCTGATGACTGGCGGCGAGAAGTCCTGCAACGTGCGGCCCTTTTGCCGTTGAGGATAGATGACACGCACGTGCCGCTGGCGCAGATCGGCGATTTGGCGACACGCGTCAATCTGACAACCTATGATACCGCGTATCTGGAGCTGGCCATGCGTCGTGGTCTGAGGCTCGCCACCTTGGACAAGAAGCTCATCGCGGCGGCACGCAGTGTTGAGCATCCACTATTAACCGAAATCGGATAAACCGGATTCATACCATGGACAGCAGTCACAATCCAATGCAGATGGCAAGACAAAGTCTTCTCACTGCTTCCGGCATGGACGAGCGGCACATCGAACGCGTGCTCGGTCGCATCCTGGATTACGAGGTGGACAGTGCGGATCTTTATTTTCAGCTCTGCCGTCAGGAATCCTGGGCGCTGGAAGACGGCATCGTCAAGGAAGGTTCGCACAATATAGAGCAGGGTGTGGGCGTGCGCGCGATTTCCGGAGAAAAAACCGGCTTTGCCTATTCCGACGAAATTCTGCTGCCGGCGCTCACGCGTGCCGCCGACATGGCGCGCGCCATCGCCAAACAGGGCAGCGGCAATGCGCTGCGGGCCTGGAAAGGCGGGTCGGGCCGTCAACTGTATCCGCCCATGGATCCCATCACCACCCTCGATGATGAGGACAAAGTGAAATTGCTCATGCGTGTGGACGCGGAGGCACGGCGTCTCGATGCGCGCATCAAACAGGTGATGGTAAGCCTCGCGGGCGTGCACGAAGTGGTGCTGATCGCCGCGAGTGACGGCACCTTCCGCGCCGATGTGCGGCCGCTGGTGCGCTTCAATGTAAGCGTCATCGCCGAACAGAACGGGCGTCGCGAACAGGGCTACGCCGGCGGCGGCGGCCGCTTCGGCTACGGATATTTCCTGGATGATTCACAGCGTGCATTGCAAATTGCGGGCGAGGCGGTGCGCAGCGCGCTCATCAACCTGGAGGCGGCACCGGCGCCGGCGGGCACCATGACCGTGGTGCTGGGCCCCGGCTGGCCGGGCATCCTGCTGCACGAGGCCATCGGTCACGGTCTCGAGGGCGATTTCAACCGCAAGGGTACCTCGGCTTTCTCGGGGCGCGTGGGTGAGAAGGTAGCCTCCGCACTGTGCACGGTGGTGGACGACGGCACCCTCATGAACCGCCGCGGCTCCCTCAATATGGATGACGAAGGTACGCCCACGCAGTGCACCACGCTTATCGAGAAGGGCGTGCTCAAGGGCTATATGCAGGACAAGCTCAATGCCCGCCTCACGGGTGCCGCCCCCACCGGCAATGGCCGGCGCGAATCTTTTGCGCACCTGCCCATGCCGCGCATGACCAACACCTACATGCTGCCGGGACCGCACACGCCGGAGGAAATCATCGCTTCGGTGGAGAAAGGTCTTTACGCCGTCAATTTCGGCGGCGGGCAGGTGGACATCACCAGCGGCAAGTTCGTGTTTTCCGCGAGTGAGGCGTATCGGATCGAGAAGGGCAAAATCACGCAACCGGTGCGCGGCGCCACCCTGATTGGCAACGGGCCCGACGTGCTCACGCGGGTTTCCATGGTCGGCAATGACCTGAAACTCGATGCCGGGGTCGGCACCTGCGGCAAGGAGGGACAGAGTGTGCCGGTGGGTGTCGGCCAGCCGACATTGCGGGTGGATGGACTCACCGTGGGCGGCACGTCCTGAGCTGACATAACATTACTCGCGCCTGGGAACCCCGCCAGCCGGTCGCAAATTTAGGCATACTCGGCTCATAATGCTGCTTGCGCCTGGAAACCTCCGTAATCCTCTGCTATACCTAAATGCACTCTGAAGCACCCCGCGCAACGTCCGTCTGATGCACGGTCAGGCGCGGTTTGTTTTATGGGTACCAAGTCCAAAGGCACTGTACCTTCCCCGCTGGGGGGAGAGTACAGGTTATACAATGTGCATGCTGACAGCGTCGGCAGACGCGTGTTGTTGATGCCGCATGCCGCTATCGGGGGTAATCCAATGTATAGCAAGAATAAATTTGTCTTATTTCTGAGCGCTACTGCGCTCGTAATATCGGCGGTGGGCATACCTCTTTCGGCCACGGCGGGTCCGGAACGGGCGCTCGACCTCAAGGCGCACATGACGCCGCAGGACACCGGTCCCGCGGCTCAGTCCAATCTCATCACCACCTCCATTATCCTGAAGGTCACGCATCCGCAGGAACTTGCGAATTTCATCCAGGCCACGGTCACCCCGGGAGATGAACACTACCATCAGTTCCTGTCCGTGGAAGAGTTCAGTGAACGTTTTGCGCCGTCGGAGCGCAACATCCGGCAACTGGTGCGCTATCTGCAATCGTTCGGCATCCGCGTGACAAAAATCTATCGGGACCATCTGGATATCACCGCCAGTGGCACGGTCGCTGAGTTCAATGCCGCCTTCTCGACCAGCATTCATGAGTATGTGAAGAACGGCGAACACTTCCACCGGCCTGACCGGGAACCCACAGTACCCGCCACGCTGGCGCACCTGGTTCTGGCGGTGACCGGGCTCAGCAACGAAGCGCGTTTCCACCCCATGAATATGCGTCTCGGCCGGGGGGCCTATGCGCAGATCACTCCGCCCGCTGTCGCCTGGCCCCGGAACAGTACCGCGACCGGTGTACCGCAGGAGTACACCGTGGGGGATGTGGCCAACATGTACAATGTGAACCCGCTGTACCAAGCGGGGCTCGAGGGCCAGGGGGAAACCGTCGGCATCATGACCCTGGCCGACTTCAACGAAGCCGATGTCTATGCCTATTGGCGGGACATCGGCCTCAAGGTGAAACCCAACCGCATCAAGAAGGTGCTGGTGGACGGGGGCACACCGGTGGCAGCCGGTGTCGGTGACGACGAAACCTCGCTGGACGTGGAACAGTCCGGCGGACTGGCACCGCAGGCGGATATCCGGGTGTATATCGCCCCGAACACCAACGATGGCTTCCTGGATGTGTTCTATACGGCGATGTCGCAGAATAAGGCAGACACGCTGTCCATCAGCTGGGGTCAGGCGGAAGAGCTGTATTTCGCCGCACTTAACAATGGCGTTGACTTTACGGACCAGCTCCGGGCCATCAACCAGGCCCTGATGGAAGGCGCGGCCCAGGGCCAATCCATCTTCGCCGCCGCCGGCGATGCCGGAGCCTACGATGTCAATCGTGTCGCGCCGTTTCCCCAGTTCTCCATGCAGTTGACGGTGGATGCGCCGGCTTCCGCGCCCTATATCACGGCGGCGGGTGGTACCACGGCCGCGGCCACCATCCCGGGTATTCCGCAATTGGGTTGCCCGAATATCGTCATATCGCCGGAGCAGGTGTGGGGGTGGGATTATCTCAATAATGATTGGGCCAGTTGCCTCGGTCTGCCGCCGGACGCCTTGTTTCCTGTGGGGGGCGGCGGCGGCGTCAGCTCCTTCTGGCCGGTGCCCTATTACCAGCAGTCGGTGGCAGGCATGCAGCAGACCCAGCCGGGTCAGAGCCTGATCTACTACCCCAACTATCCCAGCAACAGCGGCGCGCAGGATCTGATTGATCTGCCGGCGAACTTTGCCGGACGCAATCTGCCGGACCTATCGCTGAACGCAGATCCGGAAACCGGCTTTATCGTGGTGGACTGCACGGATTTCCCGGCGCCGGCCAATCCGTTTTGTGCAGCGACCGGATTCGGAGGTACCAGCTTCGTGGCGCCGCAGTTGAACGGCATCACCGCGCTGATTGACCAGGCTTCCGGCGGGCGCGTGGGCTTTCTGAATCCGGTACTGTACACGGTGCAGCAGGCGTTCGGTTACGGCCGGCACGCACCTTTCCGTGACATCATCGCCGGGGACAACTGGTTTTACCCGGGCGTTCCCGGGTATGACGATGGCTCCGGCATCGGCACCATCAACGCCACCAACTTGGCGCTCACCTATGTGTTCCTGAATTCTCTGGGCTTCAACGACTGAGATTCAGGATAACAGCCGCAGCATTGGCCTCTTCCCGAGAAACCGGGAAGAGGCCTTTTCTTAAAACACTGTCGTCCGCCACGGTGATGGCCAAGTCCTCGGCTGCCGGCGAGTGTTGGCACGGTGAAATGACCACGGATGTAGTCATTTTTGCAGTCTTGGAAACTCCGTTCAGAGCGGGCATCCCGTTGCGGATTTCCGCAAGCATGGGGCAGGACGGTTGCCGCACAACGAAACTGCCTGTGGCGTTGTGGATGGGGAATTTGATGAATGGATGGTTACGGGCCGAGGCCGGATACGATGGCTTCAAATACCGCGCGGATCTGTGATTCGGGAAACGGCGGCGGTTGCCCTTGCTGCGTCGCCAGCAGACGATCACGGACCATGCCTTCGGCGGCCCCCAGCAGAGCCGAGCATACTGCAGGGGGCTGCAAGGTCTTGCTGAAACCACCATCTTTTTGACCACGTTCTATCAGATGCACGACAAGTTTGGCGAAATCCAGGAAACCCTGGGAAAGCTGGATCTCGGCGGTGTCGCCTCGCGGGCGGCGGCTTTCGAAAAACAGCAGCCTGGCCAAGTCCGGGTCGCGATCGAATACATTGATCATGGCCGACAGGATCGCGATGGTGGCTTCCCGTGCCGTGGTGGACGCGGCCACAAGCTGCACGAGTTCGGGGTTCAGCGGTGCCCAGCTCTCGTTGAAAATGGTTTCCAGAAGTCCGGCCTTGGTGCCGAAATAGCGCACCAGCTGCGACTCGGAGGTACCCGCCTCGCGCGCGATGGCGGCGGTGGAGACCCGTTCGTAACCTTCCTCGGCCATGAGATGTTTGGCGGCGGCGAGCAGGCGGTCCCGACTGCTGCCGGCGCTGGGGGTATCGGTGTGCGGCGTTGTCATAATGGGGTTTGGTCCCTGGCTGACGGTATCAATTCTGCTCGGAGAATGGTAGTAGCACTATCACTGCCAGTAAAGAGGCAGCGCTAACCTCATGTTTGAAAAGAGGTAATAAAAAAATACCAGTGTTACTATTGACAAATGATAGTGGTACTACTACTTTCTTTTAGGTTAGGGACAACCAGCTCAGGGAGGGGCATCCACTACACCATCTGGGGGTCCGTCATGCGTCGGTCAATCTTGATACTGTCCAGCATTTTGCTGGCAAGCCTGACAGTTGTAAGCGCCTTATCCGCGCCCACCACGCCGCCGAGCGGCACGCTGTCCACCAGCAGTCCGACCGTCACCTTCACCGGGGGGCCGGATATCATTTCCAACCCGACGCCGGATCCGGCGGGCGCCACCGGCGGACCGGTGTGCAATACGGCGGCGGGGGAGCCGCCTTGCGATAACTACACCCTTAACGTGAACCTGCCTGTGGATTACCAGCAGACCAATCCGCACGCGCTGATTACCATCAGCCTCGGCTGGAACGGCGGCGATGACTATGACCTGTACGCCTATAACAGCACGGGTTCGCTGGTGGCGTCCTCGGCCACCTCCAATGACCCGGAGGTGATCCGGCTGCCAGCCTGCCAGGGTAGTTATGCGCTCAACCTCTCGATCGTGCCTTACACGGCCGAAGGCGATGCCTATACGGGCACCATCACCCTGAACCCGGATGCGGGCAACAGCGTGACCTGTGGAGGCAATCCGCCGGCGCCCGGCGCCAGCGGCCCCGGCGTGCCGCGCTTCCAGAACTACCCGGCACCCTCGCAGTTCGACGGCTTTGAAAACGAGCCATCGGTGGGCGTGGACTGGAAGACCGGTAACGTGATGTTCTCCAATATCGGCATCCGCAACGTGGGTGGTATTGCGGGCCTCGCCCAGCCCGATACGCTGCGTATCGGTTTTGATTTCTCCACCTCGCCTGCGCGTACCACCTGGAGCAGCGTTGGTTTTGTTACCACCAGCCAGTTTAGTCTCGACCCGATTTTGTTCACCGACTCGAGCACCAATCGCACCTTTGTCACCGAGCTCAGCGGCGCCTGCAGTTTCGCCGCCTTCACCGATGACGACGGCAGCAGCTGGACGCCGAGCCAGGGCTGCGGCATTCCCGCCGGTGCGGATCACCCCTCGGTGGGCGGCGGTCCGTATGCGGGCGGTGTGCTGCCCGTCGGCGTGCAGGCGCAAGGCCTGTATCCGGACGCGGTATATTACTGCTCCCAGGACATCTTCACCGCCTTCTGTGCGCGCAGTGACGACGGCGGCCTGACATATGGCCCCGGGGTACCAATCTATTTCGGCACCGCCGGACTGCTGCCGGTCGGCGATTACAACCTGGTGCAGTGCCAAGGCCTGCATGGACACATCAAGGTCGGGCCCGACGGCACGGTGTATGTGCCGAACGCCGACTGCTCGGGACATCCGGCCCTTGCGGTGAGCGAGGACAACGGCCTCACCTGGAACGTGCGGCCGGATTACAATGCGGCGAGTCCCGCGTTTTCCGGTTCTGATCCTTCGGCCGCGGTGGCGAGCGACGGCACGCTGTATTTCTGCTACCAGGGCGCCGATGCGCACGCGCATGTGGCGGTCTCCACCAACCACGGTCTCACCTGGACCTATGACCAGGATGTATCCGGTCCCATCGGGGTGGTGAACACGGTATTCCCCACGGCGGTGGCGGGCGACCCAAACCGGGCGGCGTGCGCTTTCCTCGGTTCCACCACCGCGGGTGACTACCAGGCGGCGGGCTTCGCCGGCACCTGGCAACTGTATGTCGCCTATACCTATGACGGCGGTGCGAGCTGGAAGGTAGTGGATGCGACGCCCAACGACCCGGTACAGGGCCCCGGCGGCATCTGCACGGGCGGCACCACCTGCCCGGGCAACAACCGCAATCTACTCGATTTCATTGATTCGCATCTGGATGCCCACGGTAACGTGGTGATCGGCTATGCGGACGGTTGCACCGGAAGCTGTGCCAGCGGCGGGCCCAACCCCTTCGATTCGCTGCCCACGGTGGCCTACCAGTCGGGCGGCGATCCGCTGTTCGCCCAGTATGATCCGGTGGAACCAGCGGCGCCCAAAGCCCCGCTGCTGGATTCCGCCAGCCAGGATGCGAGCGGTGCGGTGCAACTCGCGTGGCAGACGCCGGATGATGGCGGCGCGGCTATCAGCGGTTACCGCGTTTATCGTGGCACGGCGAGCGGAGCGGAAACACTCTTGGCGACGCTGAGCAGTCCCAAGACCACCTACACGGACGCGAGCGCGCTGCCGCCCTCAACCGGCGCGGTCTATTATTACGAAATCAGCGCCTTGAACAGCGTCGGCGAAGGCTCGCGCGGCAACGAGTTGGCGGCCGCGCCACCGGTTCTGCCACCGAGTCCCTGCCGGCTGCCGGGCCTGACGGTGGTTACCGATCCGAGCGGTGACCAGACAGGCGCGCCGGCGAACACCGAGATGGACATCCAGTCCTTGGCGATTGCCGAGCCGTATTTCACCGATGGTTCGCAACGGCTGGTGTTCACGCTCAAGGTCCAGGATCTCAACACCTTGCCGGCCAATGCCTACTGGAAGGCGTATT
Organism: Natronospirales bacterium; assembly: GCA_021792635.1. Taxonomy (GTDB): domain Bacteria; phylum Pseudomonadota; class Gammaproteobacteria; order Natronospirales; family REEB76; genus REEB76. Next base: position 14,736 of record JAJYUH010000009.1, read on the forward strand.
TCGAGGCGCCGGACGGCACCACTTATTTTGTGGACATGAATACCACCAATGCCCAGGGTGCGCCGAGCTTCGAGTACGGACACGTGGCGGTGGGACCCTCGGGCTCCGATGATGTGGTGGATGGTGTCCTGGATTCCGACAGCGGGTACAGTGCTGACGGTACCATCCGCCTGGTGGCAGAGGACGCCGATATCGGAGGGCTTGCGGCGGGTAATGTGCTGCAGCAGGTGCATGCCACCACCCAGTTGCTTGCCGGCGGTTCCGGTACGGGAGTGCTGCAGACGATGGATACGACCGTGAACGGCAGCTATACGCTGGTCGGCAATGCCAGCTGCCAGCCGAACAACCCGCCGGTCGCTGCGCTCGCCGCCAGCCCGGTTTCCGGAACCGCGCCGCTCACGGTGCAGTTCAGCGGTTCCGGTTCCTATGATCCGGACGGCGACAGCGTCAGCCAGTACGCCTTTGACTTCGGCGATGGCAGCACTCCGGTAACTCAGTCAAGCCCCGTTATCTCGCACACCTATCCGCAGAGCGGTGAATACGAGGCAACGCTGACCGTCACGGACAGCAAGGGTCTGGCGAGCAAAAATACCGCGAGCCTGCGTATCAATGTGGAACAGGCACCCGCCGGTGCGCAGGAGATGCGCGGCAGCGGCACCATCCCGGTGGATGCAGCCGGCGACACCGGGCGCTTCGATCTTGACGTGACTTCGGTCAACACCGGACGTTTCCACTGGCAAGACAAGACCCATGGCATTGAGTTCGAGACCAAGAACATCTCGGGCTTCAGCCGCCTCGGCAATTGCGTGAGCTTCTCCGGCATCGGAATGCTGGAGGAACAGGGCGGCAGCGTGTCGTTCACAGCCACCGGCTGCGATAACGGCCCGGCCGGATCGGGACTGGATACTTTTTCCATTCAACTTTCCGGTGCAGCCACGGGTGACTACAGCGGTGCGCTGCAGCGCGGCGATTTGGTGCTGTTCGTACGCGGCGCTTCCTCGGGGGATAACGACTGAGCTGCGCCGAAGTTTAAGGGATCATTCACTCCCCTCTTCCCAGAATGGGAAGAGGGGAGTGAAGACGCGGCCTGAGGCAACAGACGGCTGAAACCCGTTTTCAGCGGACTGGCAAGTGCGACATGGATGTGCCGCAGCGAAAATCAAACACGAAGTGTTTGGTTTTCGGAGCAAGGCGCGAATTCACTTCCTGGGCGGTGTGCTACTGCGCTCAGCGCAGCGCGCGCAGAAAGCCGAGCAGCGCATTGCGCCGCTTCGGCGTCATGGCGCGATAAATTTCCAGCAATTCCTGTTGATCGGGTGATAATACCGGCGCGTAATGCCCGCGGCTTTCCTGGACGGCCGAGGGTTGCACGGGGCCGGCGCCGGTGGCGAGCCATTCGTACTGCACGCTCAGCAGTTGCGCAAGCCGCGCAAGCCTCTCGCGGCGCGGAGCCGGACCCGCACCGGATTCCCACTGGTTGCAGGCACTGCGCGATACGCCCATCAGTCGTGCGAGCTGGCTTTGAGACAAGCCCGCCTGAACGCGCGCCTGCCGGATACGCAGATGAATACTCATGGCAGGCTAGTTTAGGGAGGCTTGACAAGCGCCGGAAGGAAAGAAAGAATTGACAGCGAGTGTTCAATTATTCTAAACATCCCGTTGCGGCACGTTGCGACGGGGCCGGTGCCGGGTGATGCCTGCGGAAATCACGCCTTTGCCGGCGACCGACGTCCCGGCGACGAAGTTCAGGGATATTCTGGCGCAATACCACGTCACGGCGGATGAGGTGGCGGGCCAGACCGGCTATGCCGGAACCGAAGTGCAATGCGCCCTGGACATTGATCGTTTTGACACCTGTCCCGTCATCGTGCTGGTGCAGATCCGGGTGGCAATCGAAAAACTGCTGCGTCACCGCGGCTGGCGGGGGGAAGGGCGCGCGCTTTGGCGGCAATTCGATGAGCGTTTACTGGCTCTGCTTGCGGAGCACCGTGGCCGTGACCACCACAGTTGAAAGCGTGCGTCGTTCAGCGGAGCGCAATACCGGGGAAAATTTTCAGGCGTGACATCAGCTCCCGGCGCGTGTCACATACCAGCGTCGCATGGCCCAGCTTGCGGCCGGGCCGCGGCTGTTTTCCGTAGTCATGGTAGTGCGCACCGGAAATCTCCAGCACACTTTCCATCGGCGGCATGCTGCCGATGAAATTCACCATGGCGGCGCAGCCCCGCGCCGAGGTATCTCCCAGCGGCAGCCCGAGAATGGCGCGCAGGTGGTTTTCAAACTGGCTGGTGACTGCGCCCTCGATGGTCCAGTGGCCGGAGTTGTGCACCCGTGGTGCAGTTTCGTTGGCGATGAGGCGGCCTTGTTTGACAAAAAATTCAATGGTGAGCACACCGGCGTAATCAAAGTGGCGCATCATCCGCCGCGCGTAATTCTCGGCGGGTTTCTGCAGTTTCCCGTCGGCACAGGGGGCGATGGAATAGCGCAGGATGCCGTCGCTATGCACATTTTCGACGATGGGATAAAAAGCCGTGTCACCGCGGCGGTTGCGCACGCCGATGACGGAGACTTCGCGTTCAAACCCGATGAATTCCTCCAGGATCATCTCCACGCCGCCCAGGGCGTTGCAGGCGCTGCCAAGCTCCGCGGAACTGTAGATTACGCGCTGGCCGCGACCGTCGTAGCCGAGGCGGCGGGTCTTGAGCACCGCCGGGTAGCCGATCTCCTGAATGGCCTGTTCCAGGTCCGGCATGCCGTGTACAGCACGGAATTTTGCGGTGGGAATCCTGAGTGTACGGAACAGGGTTTTTTCCAAAAGGCGGTCCTGTCCGGTAGCGAGCGCCGTAACCGGCGGCAGGAAGGCTTTGTGCCTGGGAATATCGCCCAGCGCTTCCACCGGTACGTTTTCCACGTCGTAGGTGAGCAGGTCCACCTGTGCGGCGAGTTGCGCAAGTTTTTCCGGGTTGCCGAATTCGCCGACCAGAATTTTGCCCACCTGAGCGCCGGGCGCATCGGCGCTCTGGTCGAGGAATACGAATTGCAGGCCCAATGGATAACCGGCGAGCGCCAGCATGCGCCCCAGTTGGCCGGCACCCACGATGCCCACTCTTTTCACGTTCGCAGCTGCAACGGTTTGTTTTATGGTTTCTGTCATGTCGGGTTGGTTTTGAATGTATCAAAATTCCTGCCAGGCACGATGGCGCCGGCCTGCGTGGGCATTGAAATTATTTGGCGGGATCGGAATCCCGGAGTACCGCTTCGGTCTGGGCGCGACGAAAATCATCCAGGCGCTTGCGGATATCGGCATACTTGTTGCCGAGTATGGCGGCGGCGAGCAACGCGGCGTTCACCGCGCCCGCTTCACCGATGGCGAGCGTGCCCACGGGCACCCCGGCCGGCATCTGCACCATGGACAGCAGCGAATCAATGCCTTTGAGCGACCTGGACATCACCGGCACGCCGAGTACCGGCAGCGGGGTTTTGGCGGCGGCCATGCCGGGCAGGTGCGCGGCACCCCCGGCACCGGCAATGATGACCTCCAGGCCGCGGGCGGCTGCGGAAGTGCAGTAGTCGAACAGGAGGTCCGGGGTGCGATGGGCCGAAACCACGCGCTGCTCGTGGGGAATACCCAACTGATCGAGGGTTTTGGCCGTGTGTTCCAGGGTATCCCAGTCGGACTTGGAACCCATGATGACGCCGACGAGTGCTTTCATCGGGACATTTTACCCGTTGCCGGTTGGCACATAAACCGGTTTGCCGGCGAGGGCCTGGATATATCCGGTGTGCTCAGGTCAGAGTTTGGAGATAGCGGAACAGTTCCCGGGCGCGGCGCGGGGGACGGCCTGCGGCCGCATCCCGGGCGGCCCCGCGCATCAGGCGGCGCAGATGCTGGTGGTCCGCCCGTGGATTCTGCGTGAGGAATTCACCCAGGGCAGCATCTCCCTCGGCGATGAGCCGGTCGCGCCAGCGTTCCAGTTGGCGGAAACGCGCCTGGGCCGCCTTGTCGGCGCCCCGCAACTCGTCGAGTTTGAGACGGATGGATTGGGTGTCAGTCTCGCGCATCAGCCGGCCGATGTACTGGCGCTGGCGTTTCAACGCGCCGTGACTGCCGATACGCCGCGCCTGCTCGACGGCATCCCGCAATTGCTCCGGCAGCGGCAGCGCCGCGAGCTGGCTTTCCGGCAGCCGCACCAGTTCCTCGCCGAGCTTCTGCAGCGCTTCCACTTCGCGCTTGCGCTGCGATTTGCTGGGCACGCCTGCGCGCGGAATGTCGTCATTCAGGTCCATGGGTTTACAATGCCCAACCTTTGCCGTTATCTCCCGGAACACCATGCATATCCGTGCCGACCATGATACTACGGGCTATTCACAAGCCGACCTCGATGGGCTGGTGGAGCATATACTCAAGGAAGCACGCACCCGGGGCGCGAGTCAGGCGGAGGCGGGTGCAAGCATCGAATCGGGCCTCACGCTGACGGTACGCATGGGTGAGGTGGAGACGCTGGAATACCAGCGCGACCGCGGTCTGGGGGTTACGGTGTACTTCGGTACGCGCAAAGGTTCCGCCAGCAGCTCGGATCTGTCGCCGGCGGCGATTGCGGAAACGGTGCGTGCCGCCTGCAGCCTTGCACGCTATACCGCGGAGGACAGTTGCGCCGGGCTCGCGGATGCCGCGCTCATGGCCAAAGACATTCCTGATCTGGACCTGTGTCACCCCTGGGCGCTGGAACCGGAAGACGCCATTGCCATCGCCAAGAAATGCGAAGACACGGCACGCGGCTTCGACAAGCGCATCCGGAACTCCGAGGGGGCGACCGTTACTTCTCATCAGGGACTGCGCGTGTACGGCAACACGCATGGGTTTGTTGGCGGGTATGCCAGCACCAGCCACAGTCTCGCCTGCGCGGTGGTGGGCCGGGACGACAATGGCATGCAACGCGACTACTGGTACACCACCGCCCGTGATGCCACGCAACTGGAATCGGCGGAGGCCGTGGGCCGCAGGGCGGCGGAGCGCACCCTGGCGCGTCTCGGCGCCCGCAAGCTCAGTACCCGTCAGGCGCCGGTGTTGTTCACGCCGGACGTGGCGCGCGGACTGATCGGCCATTTCCTCGGCGCCATCCGCGGCGGCGCCCAATACCGCGAGGCTTCATTCCTGCTGCATGCGGCGGGCGAAAAACTGTTTCCTGATTTTCTACGGCTCTCCGAGCGGCCGTATATTCCCGGGGCGCTGGGAAGTGCCGCTTTCGACAGTGAGGGCGTGGCCACTCGCGACCGCGAACTGGTGGATGGGGGCGTACTGCAGCATTATTTGCTGGATAGCTATTCCGCGCGCAAACTCGGGTTGCAGACCACCGGCCACGCCGGCGGCGTGCATAACCTCATCGTGGAACCCGGAGAACTGGATTTCACCGGCTTGCTGAAACTGATGCATACCGGCCTCGTGGTCACCGAGCTTATGGGCCAGGGCGTGAATGGCGTTACCGGCGATTACTCGCGCGGCGCCGCGGGTTTCTGGCTGGAAAAGGGCGAAATCGTCTGCCCCGTGGAAGAGGTAACGATTGCCGGAAATCTGCGTGCCATGTATCGTGATGTGGCTGCTGTCGGCAAGGATGTGGATCTTCGCGGCAGCGTACGCACCGGATCAATACTGATGGGGCCGATGACCATCGCAGGTCAGTGAACAATAGGGTGTTTTGTCTGAACCCGTCTGACGCGGCGCCTGAACGTTTTCACGGGGAGTCCGTATGACATTCGCCATCATCGTGCACGGCGGTGCGGGGGCGGTCGCGCCCCAGAGCCTGGATGCGCGCAAGCAAGGCTGCCGTGCGGCCGCGGAAGCGGGTCATGTCATTCTCAAAAGAGGCGGCAACGCGCTGGACGCGGTGGAAGCGGCGGCGGTGGTGCTGGAAAACAACCCGCTATTCAATGCCGGCAAGGGTTCCACATTGAACTGCGAAGGCCGGGTGGAAACCGATGCGGCCGTCATGGACGGCGCCACATTACGGGCCGGCGCGGTCGCGGCGGTGAGCGGCATCCGCAATCCCATCCGGCTGGCGCGCAAAGTGATGGAAGCGAGCCCGCACATCCTGCTGGCGGGTGCGGGCGCGGCGCGCTTCGCCCGGGAACAGGGGATCGAACTCTGCGATCCCGCGGAGCTTGTGGTTCCCGCGCAGCAGCAGCACTGGCAGCGCGAGCATGGCACCGTGGGTGCGGTGGCGCTGGATGCGCACGGTCATCTTGCGGCCGCCACCTCCACCGGCGGTATTTTCAACAAGCTGCCGGGCCGCGTGGGCGACACGCCGCTCATCGGTTGCGGCACCTATGCCGACGGCTGTGCCGCCGTGTCCTGCACCGGCAAGGGCGAGGACATTATCCGTGTGACCCTCGCCCGTCATGCGGCCTGGCTGCTGGAGCAGGGTGTCGAAGCCGGGGCCGCGGCGGAACAGGCCATGCGGCATTTTGCCAAGCGCACGCACAGTCAGGCCGGCATCATTCTGGTGGACCGTGGCGGTCATGTGGGGTATGCACACAACACGCCAAATATGCCCATCTGTGGCCTGACCCCCGAGGGCCGGCTGCTTTGGGAAGCTTGAGGGCGCCCGTTACCGCGGCAGGTGTACCGGGGGCTGCAATTCTCGCAGAATTCACTACACTGAGCAGGCTTTCCCGGAGCGCCGCCGCTGGAATTTCCCGCCACGACGCCGGTTAAACGCACTTACATAATCCCGCCCCGCCCACCCGGTCCGGAGGAATAAACATGCGTCACACCCGTCATTTCCTGATTCTGGCGTTTGTCCTGGCGCTGCTGGTGCCGGGTTTTGCCGCCGCCGGCAAGTCCCACGGCGATCCGTATTTCCGTGCGCTCCACTGGCGGCTCATCGGTCCGTTCCGTGGCGGCCGCTCCGTTGCTGTGGCCGGGGTGGCGAGTGAGCCGCGCACCTTCTATTTCGGCGGGGCCGCCGGCGGGGTATGGAAGAGCACCGACGGCGGTATTTCCTGGCGCAACGTTTCCGACAAGTTCTTCAAGACCGCGCCGGTGGGGGCGCTGGCGGTGGCGCCCTCGGATCCCAACGTGATCTATGCCGGCATGGGCGAGTCTTTCATCCGCGGCGACATGATGACCGGCGACGGCATCTACAAATCCACCGACGCGGGCAAGACTTGGCAGCACATGGGCCTCTCCGATACCCATGTAATCAGCGAAATCGCGGTGGACCCGCGCAATGCGGAGGTGGTGTACGTGGCGGCGCTGGGCCATGTTTTCGGTCCCAACCCCGAGCGCGGCGTGTACAAATCCAGCGACGGCGGGCGCACCTGGAAGCGGGTGTTGTACCGGGATGAAAACACCGGCGCGGTGGATATCAGCATTGATCCGCACAACCCGCGCATCCTGTTCGCCTCCCTGTGGCAGGCGTACCGCAAACCCTGGGTCATGTCGAGCGGCGGACCGGGCAGCGGTCTGTACCGATCCACCGACGGCGGCGACACTTGGACCAACATCTCCGATCATCCGGGTCTGCCCGCGGGTATCCTCGGCAAGATCGGCGTGTCCGTGTCCGGCGCCGATCCGAACCGTGTGTATGCCATCATCGAGGCGAAGAACGGCGGCGTGTTCCGCTCCGACGATGACGGCGCCACCTGGCAGCGCTTGTACCACCAATCGGAGCTGACGCAGCGCGCCTGGTACTACATGCGCATCTACGCCGATCCCCGGAACAAGGATGTGGTGTACGCGCCGGAAGTGGACGGGCTGTTCAAGTCCGTGGACGGCGGCAAAACCTTCAAGCCGCTCGCGACTCCCCACGGCGACAACCACGTGCTGTGGATCAATCCCGAGCATCCCGGGATCATGGTGGAGGGCAACGACGGTGGCGCCACCGTCAGCTATGACGGCGGACATACCTGGAGCAGCGAGAACAACCAGCCCACCGCGCAGATCTACCACGTGACTGTGGATAACCAATTCCCGTATCACATCTACGGCGCCCAGCAGGACAACTCCACCATTGATATTGCGAGCCGCAGCGACGGCCCGGGTATCGGTGTGCGCGACTGGCAGCCGTCCGCGGGCGGCGAGAGCGGCTGGGTGGTGCCGAGCCCGTCGAATCCCTGCGTGGTGTACGGCGGCGGCTACAGCGGACTGCTGGAGCGGCTCAACCACTGCACCCATCAGGTGCGGCTGCTGGATCCCTGGCCGGACAATCCCATGGGCCACGGCGCGGCGCACCTCAAGGAGCGTTTCCAGTGGACCTATCCGATCCTGGTTCCCGCCGACCAGCCGCACACGATTTATGTCGGTTCGCAATACGTGCTCAAGAGTACCAACGACGGCATGAGCTGGCAGCGCGTGAGTCCCGATCTAACACGTAACGACAAGGCGAAGCAGGCTCCCTCCGGCGGGCCCATCACCAAGGACAATACTGCCGTCGAATACTACGACACGGTGTTCGCACTGGCGGAGTCCCCGGTGAAGGCGGGCGTACTGTGGGCAGGCTCCGACGACGGCCTGGTGCATGTGTCGCGCGATGACGGTATTCACTGGGAGAATGTCACGCCCAGGGGTCTGCCCGAGTGGGCCACCGTTGCCATCATCGAACCCTCGCACTTTGCGGCCGGGGCGGCGTATCTCGCGGCCTACAACTACCGGCTGGATGATTTCCATCCCTATCTGTTCAAGACCGGCAATTACGGCCGCAGCTGGCAGGCCATAGACAACGGCATCCCGGCGGACGAGCCCAGCTTCGTAATCCGCGAGGATACGCAGGATCCCAATCTATTGTTCGCCGGCACCCAGCGCAGCGTGTATGTATCCTTCGATGACGGCGCGCACTGGCAGTCACTGGCCTTGAACCTGCCGGCGGTACCGGTGTTCGACATGGCGATCCAGCCGCAGGCGGATGACCTGGTGCTTGCCACCCACGGCCGTGCCTTCTGGGCGCTGGACGATCTGGGCTTCCTGCGTCAGCTCACGGCAGCCGTGCGTCGCGGCGGCACGCATCTCTTCCGGCCCGAGCACACTTATCTGTTGCCGGGCTTCGACTTCGGCGGCCATCCGGCGAACGAGGGTCAGAATCCGCCGGACGGTGCGGTGATCTATTACCACCTCCAGTCGGCACCGGCCAAGGATGCGGCGATCACCCTCAGCATTCTGGGAGCAGATGGCAAAGTGATCCGCAGCTTCAGCAGCCGACCCAAGAAACCGGCCGAAGCCAAAGCAGGCTTCCACGGCAAGGCCAAGCCGGCGCCCGACCAGTTGTCGGCCAAGGCCGGAATGAACCGCTTCGTGTGGAACCTGCGCTATGCGGACGCGACGAAAGTGCCGGGCGCGGTGCTGTGGTTCGGCAACATGCAGGGTGCGAAGGTGCTGCCCGGCACGTACACCCTGAAGCTCACGGCCGACGCTCACAGTTACCGCCAGCCGCTCATGGTGCTGAATGATCCGCGTTCGAAACTCAGTGCGGCGGATCTGGCGGCCCGCGAAACTCTGCTGCACAGGATACACGCGAAGCTCGATGCCACCGATAAGGCCATCAACAGCCTGCGCAGCCTGCGTGCGCAGATCAACGGGCTCAAGAAGCGCTACGCCTCCGCGTCGCGGGGCAAGGCACTCGCCGAAGACACCAAGCCGCTGCTGGCGGAGCTCGACGATATCGAGGCGGCGCTGATCCAAAGCAAGGCACATGCCAGCGAGGATGTGCTGAATTACCCGATCCGCCTCAACAACAAGCTGGCGGCCCTGTTCACCACCGTGGAAGTGAGCAATTCGCGGCCCACCGCGCAGGACTACGGGGTGTTCCGGGAACTCTCGACGCAAGTGGACGCCCAGCTTGCCCGCTGGCAGCGGGTGCAGGGCAGCGCGCTGCCGGGACTGAATGCAAAGATCAAGGCACTGGATTTGCCGGCGCTGTATGTGGAGCCGTGAACGACATATGCCGCTGCCGTCACCGGCTGCCGGATAATTGAGGTGGGCTCGAACCTGGCTTTTGTGCGGGAGCCGGAGTAACGATGCGCGCTCCTGTGGCTACGTCAGGATCAATAGGGTGTGCCGTCCTTGTGAACGTAGCCGGGTGAACCACTGCGGATCGCAAGATCAATGTCCGGATAGTCAACGGCACTGCCCGCTGGATCGCGCGTGCCGATTTCGAGAATGACTGCTTCGGTTTTGCCGCGATTCTGCAGGTGATGACCATCGGCATCTCCTGCCTTGAAGCCGGCGCAGTCCCCGGCATGCAGCACCTCTTCACCGGCGCCGGTGACGAGTGCCACTTCACCCTCGAGCACATAGATGAACTCATCTTCGCTGGCATGCCAGTGGCGCTGGCTGGACCAGCCGCCGGTGGGCAGGCGCAGCAGATTGACGCCGAACTGCGTGAGTCCCGCCGCATCCCCCAGTCGCCAGCGCCGCCGCCCGCGACAGGGCTCATCGTAGGGTGCCGGATAGCGGCTGCCGTGCCGGGCGGGTGCGATTTCGGTCGTGATCTTTTTCATGCGCACTCCTCAAGATATGGAACTGACCAATAGGCATTTCAGGCGACGAGACCGTTACACATATCAGCATATCCCCCGTACCGTTTATGGGTTCCTGAACGGAAATTTGCATTATATCCGGCTGCATCCGGGTTGCCCCAATTTGCGTGTCAGATTCCGGAAAGCCGTACTCTTGCACAACGGATGCAGACTCGGCCAGACACTGATGAAGGGTATCAGGATACTGATACTCCGGCTGTTCACGGCGGCTGACAGCGTGGCGATGGCTTTATCCTGGTCACCCAGGTGCATGTAGGCATCGGCCATCAATACCGGTGTCAGTCCGTTTGCCGGGGCCTGGGCCGCCTGCCGGAGGTACCAATGGAAATAATTCACCAGTGCCGAACGGCTCCTGGCCCGCACGCTGGCGATCTCTGCCGCGTTGGCATGCAGGTAGCGCATCTCCGCAGCTGCCTTGTGCACCGCTTCCGCATAACTGCCCCCACCCAGCAGGCTGAGTACCAGAATATGCAGCGGCAGCGGGTTGGGTCCGTTCAACATCATGTTCGATTCGGCGTAGCGCACCGCCTGGCGGTAGCGGCGTGCCAGATAGAAGTACAGCGCGGATTTGCGCGACAGGCGCACCGCCACAGGGTCGAGCTTGCCCGCAAGTTCCAGTGCGCTCTTTGTTTCCCGCATTCGGTCACTGGCGGCCAGATAGCCGGCATAAGCCTGCCAGGCACGGCCGTTACCGGGGTTGAGGCGCAGTGCCTGGTTGAGCTCGGAACGCGCGGTGCTCAGGTTCCAGTCGTAGAACAGCGCCAGTTGTCCACGAGCCAGGTGGGCCTGGGCCGAGTATTGATTCAGGCCGGCTCCCCGCTGGAGCAGCCGGCGCGCTTGTGCCAAATGCTGCGGGGTGAGGCCGGGGGTGGCCAGCAGCGCTTCGGCCGTGCACACGTACGCGGCCGCGAATTCCGGGTCCAGCGAAAATGCCTGACGGCAGTAGTCGTAGGCCTGCCCGGGCCTGCGCTGTGAGAGCTGGTAGCGTCCAAGCTCGAAGGCCAGTGCCGCCTTGCCGCTGACGGTGAAATCCGCCGGTTTGATGCTGGCGCCCGGGCTGAGCCGGCCTGCCACGTGGGTGGCGATGCGGATGAGGAGTGCCTGGTAAGCGGGTCTGCTGAAATCGGCGCCCAGCCGGTATTCCTGGCCCCACACATAGCTCTGGTCCGACACACGGATGAGTCGCGCGGAGATGTGCAGGCTCTGTCGGTTCTCTCCGACCGAGCCTTCCAGCACGTAATCAGCCCCCAGGGCGTGGCCGATACGCTTGATGGTGTAGGCGTCACCGGCGTAATGCATGGCTGAGGTGTTGGCGATTACCGCCAGCCGGCCGGGGGAGATGGGTCCGAGCAGGTCCAGGATGCGGTTGGCGATGGAAATGCCGAATACCCCGAGGTCCCGGTGGGTGGAGACATTGGTGAATGGCAGTACGGCGATAGTGATGCGTCGCGGCGTGTGACCGGTCGCGGCCCACGGATGGAAGCGCGATACCAGCAGAACGGATACCAGCACCACGATCAGGACTGCTGCGGCACCGGCCGGCACGGCCCGGAGGAGTCTCGCACGCCGCCCGGCGGCGGGCATCGCCGTGTTCTGATTGGGAACCGCAGTGACAGTGGGCAGGGAGGTACGGCTGGATTCCACCGGGCTCACAGGATGCACAAACTTGTAGCCGCGCCGTGCAATGGTCTGGACGTAGCGCGTGCCGTCCGCCCCGTCATTCAACGCCATGCGCAACTGCCGCACGCAGGCGCTGATACCCTCTTCGAACTCGACGACGATATTGTCTTTCCACAGGTGGGCGCGGATCTCCTCGCGCGACACGGTGGTGCCCGCATGACGCAGCAGCAGGTCCAGCAGTTTTGCCACCTGCGGACGCAACTGCACCGTTTTGTGTCCGTCAAAGAGCTCACCGCTGTCCGGTGAGAACCGGAACGCGCCAAACAAATAGCCGGTGTGCGGACTGTCAGCTGCGGAATTCATGATGGCGCACAGGCGGTAGTGGATGCGCGGGGACGGCTGGAGGCGGGGGGTTCATCAAGTGCATCATGGCCCTACCTGGGCGGGATTGCGCCGCGATGCCGGGGCCGTATCCGGCCGCCGGCAAGCGATCCCGCTGGTATGGACGGAGCCGCGTCACGGCGGCGTTGCCGCCCACCGCAACCGATCAGCGGCCGAATACCCTGAGCGTGGGCACGAGCCTGCGACTTAATGCATGCGCCGACTCGATCTGTGCCGCAGACAGTTTCTTACCCAGAATTGTAAGTCCCTTGGCGGCGATATCCAGCCCGCCTTTCCGGGCAAGCAGCATCCAGGCGTAGGCCTGTACGTTGTCCTTGGGAACGCCTTCGCCTGCATGATACATGACGGCGATGTTGTATTGAGCCGCGGGCAACCCATGGCTCGCCGCACGGCGGTACCACATCAACTCCCTGACCGGATCCATCGCCACCCCCTGACCGGTGTCATGCATTAACCCCAGCTGGAATTCCGCGTACGGATTGCCGCGACGTGCGGCATCCCGGAACCAGTAGTCCGCCTTGGTATAGTTCCGCGGGAAGCCGCTACCGTTGAAATACAGGGTGCCGAGATTATAGGCGGCGTCGTCCATGCCCGCATAGGCCGCGAGCCGGTACCAGTAGGCGGCCTGCTGGTATCGCCCGCGACTTGCCAGCATGACGCCGAGGTTAACCTGTGCTTCCGCATCGCCGATCTTGGCGAGTTCGGTAGCCTGGGCGATATCCTCCTGGGTGTAGCGGGTGGTGCCGGCAGGCTTGGAGAGGTAGGCCGGTTGCCGCAGCCATATAACCTGAACGCCGGGCGGCAGGCGGTCCGCCAGGGCCGGCGAGACCGACAGTATCGCACTCAGGGTCAGCAGCAGGGCGAGCAGTGCCTGGTACGCGCAAGGCGCAGGTAAGCGGTGGTGAATCATGGTCTTTCCCTCCATATCGCTGCGTAGCAAGAGCCGTGGAGCAGGCCGCGGCCATGCCGGGCCGCCCTGCTAAAGGTATAGCAGCTTCATGGCGGCGGGGTGCGTAAGCAGGGCTGAAACATACCTGATTCATTTCTTGGCTTGACGCCGCATAAGTCCGGCGGACCGGCACGGTAGCGTGCCAAGCCCGGCCCATGCAATCTCAAAAAGCGGAACCGGCACCATTATCCACCGGATGTGACCACGGTTTTGTCCGCAATACCGGCATGCGGGTCTCACGCGGTGCGGACGAATGCAGAAATTCAGAATAGGTCGTTGAAAACTCGCTGCATCGTTGAAAGCCCGTATCCGGCGGCCGGTGTCTCTGGATATTTTTCATCTCTATATAGCAGTGATTATGTTTGACATCCGCGGCGCTCTGCGCCGGTGAGCTGATTCGCAGGCACTGCGTGGTTACGACGATCAGGCCGGGACCACGCAATGTCGGCATCTGTCATTTCGCGACCGGCGGATGACGAACCTGCATACGCTTGTTGAGGAGCACGAGATTCTCATCCAGACTCTTGCGCAGGGTGGCGAGTGCCGCGTGACTATTGCTCACATGCAATTGCAGGCGTGCCAGGTGCAGATAGGCGTAATTGCGCAGTATGGGGTTCAGAGTACTCGCGAGAATGTGCTGGCAGGCAGCCACCAGCTCGGCGCGACCGCCGCCCAGCATCGATAATTTACGGATGGCGCGCAGGCTGATTCGTGCTATGAGCCGGCTCGGGCGCGGTTACCTCTTCGAGGTGCTGCGGGCGAAGATGCTCTTTACTCAGGGGTTCCATGTCACCAGACGTCCCGCGTTCGCGTGCGAAAACAGGGACATGTTTTATCGGATGACGGTGGCTGAGCCGGAACCGCTCAATTACGGCTCTGATCTAGACGAGCCCATCCGGTGGCTGGCCAAACTATCGCTGTCCCAGCCGGGGACTTGACATCGTCTGGGGGGGGGGGGGTATGTAATTGTCACATCGGCATGGCGGCGTGATACGCGCTGGCTCGCGAGAACAAAACGTTGCCACGCCCACGCGCCACACTACGGCAGACAAGGGAGGTGTGTCCAGGCTTTTGTGCTTCTGGACCAACACCATCCCGAGAGGACAGCCATTATGCGTACTGCCGCATTAAAACTCGCGACATTTCCTATGGTTTTGTACCTGCTTTCGGGCGCAGTCTATGCGCAAAGTAACCCGAGCGGGTTTACCGCCCTGAGCCCGGCAACCACCCTGAACATTGGCGATACGATTACGGGTCCACTGCCTACTTCTCAGCCAATGCACATTGTGGTTGCGCTCAAACTCGACAACCTAACCCAACTCCAAACATTTCTGGCCGATCCGCGCCACGCAGAACTTACCCCGGCTCAGTTCACAGCGCTGTACTCACCGACGGCCGCCCAGGCCCAAGCTGTCGCTGACTATCTTACGCAGAGCGGCTACCAGAACGTGACCATATCCTCAAACCGCTTGCTGGTGTCGGGTGACGGTACCGCGGGCATTACCGAGACAGCGTTTCAGACAGCCTTGGTTAGTGTCCATACACACGATGGCCGGTCTGCCTATGCGAATTCCACCGCCATTGTTATCCCGACGTCACTGCAGCCTATCGTTGTTGCAGTTCTCGGCCTTCAGAACGTACATATCTACCATTCGTTCATTCGGTCAACGCAATCGAGCAGCCAGACACTACCCGCCGTGAGTGGAGGTGGATCTGAAGTGCTGCACGATCCAACCGATTTTCCATTGATCTACGATGCCAGCAGCTTAGCAACGGCATCCAGCATCCCGGTGGGTATCGTCGCCGTATGCAAGTTGAACAAGACTCTCAGTGATCTGACGGATTTTACTAACCGCGAAAAATTACCGTCGGTGACCACGCGGGTTATCGACGGTAACGACTGTACCCAAACTGGTCAGATTGAATGGGACCTGGACAGCCAGGATATCGTCGCCATGGCGGGCGCCGTTTCAAGTTTAACCTTCTTTGACGCAGCTTCATATGACGATTCGGATATCACGACTGCGTATAACAGCGCCGTGACCGATGATGTGGCCAGGATCATCAATGTCTCGCTCGGCGAGTGTGAAAATACGGCCCAAAGCGATGGCGCCGCGGCCGCCGATGACCAGATTTTCATGGAGGCGCTGGCCGATGACCAGACTTTTTCAGCCGCGGCGGGCGACAATGGGGCGGATGAGTGCCCTGGCGTCCTTTCCGACTCCTACCCGGCCAGCTCCCCCTACGTGGTTTCGGTGGGCGGCACCGAACTGTACACTGTCGGGACTACCACCTGGGCGAATGAGACGGTGTGGAACGATAACAAGGGCGCCACCGGTGGCGCTCCCAGCACCTTCGAGCCGCAGCCCAGTTGGCAGAACGGCGTGGGTCAGAACGCCGGCCATACCACCCGGGGTGTCGCAGACGTGGCATTTGATGCCTCCCCTTATTCCGGTGCCTACCATTTATGGATCAGTGGTGCAGAGGACTTTACCACTGGATACGGCGGTACCAGCTTGGCGTCACCGCTTTTCGTTGGCATGTGGGCCCGCATCCGGCAGGCGGGAGGCAGCGCTTCCGGGACGCTGCTCACGGAGCCGACTGGGTTCGGTGCGGAGTATTTGGGCTGTACAAATAACATGGACAGGTATCGGCTGAGCTGGGGAAACGCGATCTACGGCTTCGCGGCACCCATGCTCTACCAAGTGGCCCAAGCCAACTACGCCGCCACATTTCATGACGTAACATCGGGAAATAATGATGGCGAGAATGCCGCACCCGGTTGGGATTATCCCACTGGCTTCGGCAGCCTGATTGGAAACCAGATCGTCGCCACCATCGCAACCCCCGCCCTATACGTAGCCCAACAACAGACAGGTGGCGGCGGCTGGGTACAGTTCTACAGCGGGGGCGGGCATGTTACCGGCGCCCGCGTCACGGGCGGCTATGCATGGGAATTCCGGGTGCAGGCCCAAAACGGTAACTTGACCAGCCCTTGGGCTTATGTTTACGTGAGCGCACCAAAGTGCAGTGGTTTAAATTGAAACCTGTGCAAGGATTAGGATTACCTATAGGCTGAACATGGCTTTTTTGCGCCGCCGCAGACCTCCATTCGGGATTACCGTGGCGCCGGCTGTCCGCATCGCCGTCTTGGTCCTGACGGCGATGCTGGTCGCGGCGGCCCCGGTCAGGGGCTCCCGTACGCGTGTGGCTATTCCCCCATCCACGGCCCCTGGGTTTCTGGCGCATAATCCTTTCGCAGTCCGACTCGGCAAACTGCCTATTCCCTTCGAACCCAACGTGGGCCAGGCCGCACCGCGCATCCGGTACCTGGCCAGGGCCAATGGCTTTGGGGTCGCGCTGACCGAACGGGGCATGATTCTGAGAGTGAACAGGCCCATAGCGCCTCGGCCGGTAGAATTCCTGCGAGACCCCGTATCCCGGCTTGTTGCACACCCCGCGTTTGTTTATTTGTACCCGGTCGGTGCCGGTACCCACCCAAAGATGCAGACTGAGCACCGGCTGGCGAGCATCAGCAACTACTTTATCGGCAACCATCCGAAAGCGTGGCATACCAACGTGCCCAATTATGCCGCCGTTCGCTACCTGAACCTCTACCCCGGCGTGGACTGGGTCGTCTACGGCAACCCGAACCGGTTGGAATACGACTTGGTGGTGGCGCCGCAGGCGAATCCGCAGCGGATCAAGTTCCGTATCCAAGGCGCGAACCGCCTGGCGTTGGACCCACACGGCAATCTGGTAATCACGGTGGATGGCCGGCGCTTGCGCGAACTCAAGCCAGTGGTTTATCAGATTACCGCCGACGGCCGGCGACGAGTAGTTGACGGCCGCTATGTCCTCGATGGCCGGCAAGTGGCTTTCGCTTTGGGGCCGTATGATCACGCCCGCCGGCTCATCATTGATCCGGCCGTGGTGTATTCCACCTACCTCGGCGGCAGCTACAGCGATGGGGCCGCGGCCGTGGCGGTGGACAGCGCCGGCAATGCCTACGTTACGGGGCAAGTCGGTTCAAACGATTTCCCCACGACCAATCTCCTGCAGCCGCCGAGTCCGTCGCCGACGAACCATGGGGGTGATGTCTTTATCAGCAAATTCAGTGCGGGTGGCCGCGCTCTGGTGTATTCCACTTATCTGGGCGGCAGTAACCCGGATGAACCCCGCAGTATCGCAGTGGACAGTGCGGGCAATGCCTATGTGACCGGTAACACATTTTCAACCGATTTCCCCACCGTCAATGCGTTCCAGTCGACAAACCGGTCAACGAGCACCATGACTCCTGAGCAGGCGTTCGTCACCAAGCTCAATGCCCAGGGCAATGCGCTGGTGTATTCCACCTACCTCGGCGGCAGCGGTGAGGACGCTGGCTTCGGTATCGCGGTGGACAGTGCGGGCGAAGCCTATGTCGTGGGTGATACGAACTCGGTAGATTTCCCCACGGTCAACCCGTACCAGGGATCTCTCCAGGGCATCCATGACGCCTTTGTCGCCAAGTTCGATGCCGCCGGCAACGCACTGGTGTATTCCACCTACCTGGGCGGCAGTGGCTTTCAACAGGGCTATGCCATCGCCATTGATGGCACCGGGAGTGCGTACGTTACCGGGATAACCGACTCAACCAATTTTCCTGTGGTGAATGCCTACCAAACCACCAACCCGTCCGCAGCCGGTAGCGGCACTAACCCCGGCTTTGTCAGCAAATTCAGCCCGGCCGGCAATGTATTGGATTACTCCACGTACCTGGGTGGTAGCGCCGATTCGTTTCCCTATGCCATTGCAGTGGACAGCAGCGGCGAGGCCTATGTCACCGGAGCGACTGACTCGACGGATTTCCCGACCGTCAATCCCTATCAGAGCCAGCTCAAGGGCTTCGACAATGTATTCGTCACGAAGTTGAATGCTCAAGGGAACGCGCTGGTCTATTCCACTTATCTGGGCGGAAGTACGGGCGAACAGGGGAATGGTATCGCCTTGGACAGCGCCGGTGATGCTTACATCGTTGGGAGCACGTTCTCAACCGATTTCCCCACTGTGAACCCCCTGCAGGCGCAGAACAACGGAGCAGACCTCGGGACATCCAACGCCTTCATCTCCGAGTTAAGCCCCAGCGGCAATGGGCTGCTTTTTTCCACCTACTGGGGTGGGAGTGGTTCCTGGGGACCCTACTCAAACCACACCACCATTCCGGGTGGCGATTCAGCCGCCGGCGTCGCCTTGGATAACGCTGGTAACGTGTATGTCGTCGGTTCGACGTCGTCGTGTAATTTCCCCACGTATCGGCCCTTCCAAGCGACCAACAGAACCACCACGATCTACGGCACCGGTGAAAATGCCTTTGTCACGAAGTTCTCGATTGCGCAAACGGCCCCATACACGCCGCCCGTATGTCCCAGCGTGGGCGGCGGGAGCACGGGTGGCAGCGGCAGCGGAGGTGGCACAACGGACGGGCTGTCCCTTGTAGCACTGGGACTTCTGGTGCTACTGCGGTTGCGCTCATCCCGAAGCAGGCTCTGATTCGCGAACGCAGCTCAGCGATGCCACGCTAAATCCGCCCAAGGGTTCAACAGTGTGAATACGTAATCTTACCCGTCGTGGCCATCAATCACGGAATCCGAATCTATACTCCCCGGTACCAAGTGCCAACGGAACCAAATCAATCATAGAATCCGAATACCCAGAAAAAGAAAGCCGGTGCAGCGCAGCCCGGGAGGCGCGAGGCACCGGCAGGATCCAGGGTGCGGGGAAAGCGCCCGGCAGACCCCGGTGGGGAGACCGGAGCTCGGTTTGCGCAGGCAGACCTGCGCACCAGGGCCGCTTGATCGGTTCCAGACCAGAATGCTCCGGCCGTTTGCGCGTGTTCACCGCCGCGCGGGAAGGCCCCGCTGCCCGGGCCGGGCTTGCCGCTAACTGTTTCCCCCGGTGTCCGGGGGACAGGCATCGCCGGATGCAGTGTCGCCAGAGCGTGGCTCGCTCCATCGGGATACGATTCAATCACCGGGAATCTCGACACATACCAGCAATCCGCCACCCTCGCGATTGCGGATCGTTAATTCCCCGCCGTGCACTCGCACGATGCGTTCGGTGATGGCAAGGCCGAGCCCTGCGCCGTGCTGCTCGCTGCGGGAAGCATTTTCCCGTGCGAACGGCTGCAACAGGCTCTGGGGTTCGACGCTCTGGATTCCTGGGCCGCGGTCTGCCACGGTGAGGCGCACACCGTGACCGGCGGGTTCGGTATGTATTTCCACATCCTTGCCGCCGTAGCGTACGGCGTTGTCCACCAGATTGGTCACGAGCCGCCGGATGGCGAGTTTACGGCAGCGCAGCAACGGCAGGATACCGGTTTCCTGACGCACGGCAGCGCCGGTATCCGTATAGCGCTGGCAGACGTCGAACACAATCTGGTTGAAGTCGGCCAATTCGGGGGATTCCTCACTGCCGTCCCGGGCGTAATCCAGGAACTGGGTGAGGATGGTATCCATGTCTTCCACATCCCGAACCATGCCGATGGATAGCGCGGGTGCAATGTTCTTGCCGGCGAGTTCGATGCCGATGCGCAGGCGCGTGAGCGGGGTGCGCAGATCGTGGGAGATACCGGCCAGCATCAGCCGGCGTTCGGCATCGAGCTTCTTCAGATCCTCAACCATCTGGTTGAAACCGCGGCCCAGATCGCGGATCTCCTGCGGACCCGTTTCCTCAAGTAGATGCGGTATGCGACCGCTGCCCATGGTGCGAGCGGCCTGCAGTACCGCATCAAGCTGGCGGTTCAAGCGGAAGATAATCAGATAGGCACCAACGATCGCGATCAGCAGGCCGATGGCAACCCAGAGGAGCAAGTCAACCGGGAACGCTTTCCACAAGCGATTGTGGGGAATGGCAAGCCAGTAGAATTGGCCGCCGACCGGAAACCGGATCCAGAGATTGTCTGAAGAAGGTTCGGTTCTTACCAGAATCCCGGGGCCGAAGCTCTTTCTGAGTCGCGCCTCAAGATCCTTGAACGGCGTATTGTCCAGCCGGCGCAACACGGGGTGTGCCGCGGAATCCTTCACGATCCGGAGACCGTATTGAGTGGAGGCCTGGGCGAGGAAAGAGGATACGCGGTCCGCCGGCAGCGTGTTGAGCGCCGCCTGCGCGAGGATGATATCTCTGGTAAGAGGATACGCGTGATTGTTGCGGGAGTTCTCCAGAAAGAATAACCGCACAATCCCAAACCACGCCACCTGGCTCAGGATGATGAGCAGGGCGATCATCAGCGCCGTGCGCCCCAGCAGACTGTTGGGCAACAGCTTCACTTTTCGGATTCCTTCGGGACGAAGACATAGCCGTAACCCCAAACAGTCTGGAGGTAGCGCGGACGGGCGGGTTCGTCCTCGATCAGGCGCCGCAGGCGCGATATCTGCACGTCCATGCTGCGGTCATAGGCGCCGTGCTCCCGGCCGCGGCTCAATTCCATGAGCTTCTCGCGTGACAGCGGTTGGCGCGGGCGGTTGACCAGCGCTTCCAGCACCGCAAATTCTCCGGTGGTGAGCGGGAGTGTCTCACCGGCTTTGCTCAGTGTGCGGGTGCCGAGGTTGAATTCGCAGGGGCCGAAGCGCACCACGGTTTCTGCGGAGGCGGGAGTACCGGGGGGCATCACGGGCTGGCGGCGTCTCAGCACCGCCTTGATGCGCGCCACCAGTTCGCGGGGATTGAACGGCTTGGGCAGGTAGTCGTCGGCGCCCACTTCGAGGCCGACGATGCGGTCCACCTCGTCACCCTTGGCGGTGAGCATGATAACGGGCAATTCCATGCCGGCGCTGCGCAAACGGCGGCAGAGCGTCAGACCGTCTTCTCCGGGAAGCATGAGATCCAGCACCAGCAGATCCACCGTATGCCGGGCGAGCGTCTGTTCGAGTTCCCGGCCATTGCTGGCGCTGAATACGGCAAATCCCTGCTCCTGCAGATACTGTTCCAGCAGCGCACGGATGCGCAGGTCATCATCAATGACCAGAATTCTCGCCGGAGTTGCTTTCATGGCGAGCTAGTGTAACGGCGATTACAACAATCCGGTATGCCGAAGTATTACGAAGTATTTCGCCTGTCTTCCCGGAAACAAGTTGTTACAGAAACCTCTGCGGCGGACACAGTTTCGATACATCTCGGGTCTATCCTGCCCGTCATGCAAACTCGTCGCCTGCCGTTCAGCGCGCCCACGCCCCGCAGGAGGCGGGCGATGATGGCCGCCGTGATCCTGCTGGGGTGTCTCACGGCCGCCATGGTCAGGGCGGCGGATATGGATCCCCTGGATACCGGCCGCTATGTGAGTGCCGGGCCAGCCAATGGCATCGGCAGCCCGGCAGCGTTGTGCGCGCCGATCACGAGCCCGCTCGGTACGCTGACACTCCTCACCGCGGCGGAGATTGCGCTTTGCAATAATCCGCAGACCCGTGCGGCCTGGATCAACACCCGGATTGCGGCGGCGCAGCTCGGCATCAGTCGGGCGAGTTACCTGCCGAGTGTGAGCCTGTCGGCCACGCGCCAATGGAACCGGAGCGGTAGCGCGGGTATTGCGGGCAGCGGCGCATCTGCCGCGGAAACCAATATTGCGCTTTCCCTGCAATACCTGTTGTTTGACTTTGGCGGCCGCAGTGCCCAGGTCGAGAGCGACCGTGAGGCGCTGATCGCCGCAGATCTCAGCCAGGATGCCGAGATTCAAAGCGTGTTGTTTTCAACCATACAGGATTATTACGACCTGCTGGCGACGACAGAGTCCGTGAATGCGGCACGGGCAACATTGCATTCCGGCCAGGTGGCTTATGCGGCCGCCGTGGCACAGCATCAGGCTGGCACGGTCACCCTCAGCGACGTACTGCAGGCACAAACGGCACTGTCCCAGGCGCGTTTTACGCTCACCCAGATTCTCGGCGCCATGCGCACCGCCCGCGGTACGCTCGCCAACATCATGGGGTTGCCCGCCGACACCCCCTTTGCCGTAACAACGCCCGCGCCGGCGCCCGCGAACCCCGATATGCAGGCTACGCTCAAGGAACTGGTCGCGCGGGCAGCACGTACTCGTCCGGATCTGGCGGCGGCGCGCGCCGAGGTGCAATCCGCGAAAGCCGGCATCACGGTCGTGAAATCGAGCGGACTGCCGACGCTGTCGGCGTTTACCACGCCGCAATACGTGGACTCCAACGTGTTCGGCGGCGAGCACCAGACCGTGTTTGGCCTGAGCCTCAGCGTCCCGCTGTTCAGCGGCTTCAGCACCACCTACCAGATTCACAAGGCACGGGCGGAGCTCGATTCCGCCAAAGCCGCACGCGACCAGTTGGCCAATCAGGTGTCACTGCAGGTGTTTGATGCCTATACCGCTTACCTTACCGACCGGCAGGCGCTCGCCGCCTCCAGCGATCTGGTCGCAAGCGCCAAGTCTTCGGCGCAGCTGGCGCTGGGACGCTATCAGGCGGGCGTCGGCAACATTCTTGATGTGCTCAGCGCCAACGCGGCGCTCGCCGCCGCCCGCAGCGAAGACATCCAGACTCGCTACGACCTGCATATCACGCAAGCCTCGCTGGCGGAAGCCGTGGGAAATCTTAACCTGGGAGACTTCGGCCAGAGCCGGGGGAATCAGTGATCATCATGATGTCGCGCAATGTCCGACTGAAATTTCTTTTCCCCGTTGCGGCACTGGTCATTGCCGGCCTGCTGGCTGCGCTCTGGTGGCAGGTGCATTCCGGCCACAGGGGCGGCGCGTTGCAGGCTGCAACGGTGCGATACGGGGATATCCGCCAGACGGTGTCCACCAGCGGCACACTGGATCCGGTGGTGCTGGTCAATGTGGGAACCCAGGTGTCGGGTACGGTCAACCGGTTGTATGTGAACTTCAACGATCATGTGCGCAAGGGCGAGGTGCTGCTCACGCTGGATCCGACACTGTTCAAGGCCCAGATGGAGGTGGACCGCGCCAATCTGAAGAGCGACGAGGCCAACCTGCATCTGGCGCAGGTAACCGAAGTGCGTATCCGGCGGCTCTACAACGAGAATTATGAAACCCGGCAGGATCTCGACCAGGCCATCGAGGCGCGGCAGGCGGCGGAGGATGCCGTGAAAGCGGTGCAGGCGCAGTTGCTGCGCGATGCGACTAACTTGTCCTATACGGTGATCCGCTCACCGGTCAACGGCACGGTGATTGACCGCGAGGTGGAGCTTGGGCAGACGGTGGCCGCAAGCCTGCAGACCCCGACCCTGTTCCTGATCGGCGAGAATCTCGCGCAGATGCAGGTTGACACCTATGTCAGCGAGGCGGATATCGGCCAGATCCGGCCGGGGGATCCCGCCACTTTCACCGTCTATGCCTACCCGGGACGCGAATTCCACGGCCAAGTAGTTCAGATCCGCGAAGCACCGATCACGGTGCAGAATGTCGTCACCTATGACGTCATCGTATCCGCCCCGAATCCCAAGGGGCTGCTCTTGCCCGGCATGACCGCCGACGTCACTCTCACCACCGCAGACCTCAAGCACATGCTGCGGGTGCCGCGGGCGGCCTTCGCCTTCGCGCCGCCCTCCGCGAGGATAGCGCGTGCAGCACCGCTCCCGCCCAAGGGCCGCAAGCGACTCTGGGTGCTGCGCCAGGGGCAGCTTGTGCCGGTGACGGTTACCGTGGGTATTGCCAACGATGAATACGTGGAAATCACCGGCGGGAATCTCGCGGCCGGTGAGCGGGTGGCGGTGGGCGAGACCCGTCCGATGGCGAGTGCGTCGCAATTGCCGGGGCGGCGTCCGTGAGCAGCACATCGGGTGGTGCCGCCGGCGGTACCGTTCTGACCTTCCAGTCCCGCGACAGCCGTGCGACCGCGCCCGGCGAGCCGATCATCGAACTGCAGGGGGTTTCACGCATCTATTCCCTCGGGGGGGTGGAGACCCAGGCGCTGCAACACGTCAGTTTCACCATTGCACGGGGCGAATTCGTCGCCATCACCGGACCCTCCGGGTCCGGCAAGACCACCCTGATGAACATCATCGGCTGCCTCGACCGGCCGACCTCCGGGCGCTGCCTCCTGAAGGGCAAGGATGTGTCCACGCTCAGCGAACCCGAGCTCGCCGATGCGCGCAACACCCAGCTCGGCTTCGTATTTCAGAACTTCAATCTGCTGGCTCGCACCTCGGCGGTGGAAAACGTGGCCCTGCCGCTGGTATATGCGGGCGCCGCGCGTGCCGGCATGCAGCGGGCACGGGAACTGCTGACGCTCGTGGGACTTGCCGACCGCATGGAGCACACCTCCGCCCAGCTCTCCGGCGGGCAGCAACAGCGGGTGGCCATCGCCCGCGCCTTGGCGAATGATCCGGCGATTATCCTGGCGGACGAACCCACGGGGCAGCTCGACACGCACAATTCAACCGAAATTCTGGCCATACTCCGCGAGCTCAATCGCAGCCGGGGCCTGACGATGGTGGTGGTCACGCACGATCCGTCCATCGCCGCCCAGGCCGACCGCACCATCACTTTCCGCGACGGGCAGATGGGTTCCGACACGAGGAGCCCGGTCCCAGCCTCCGTGGCTGTCGCGTCGCTCTCCTGGGACAGGATGACGCAACTGAAGCCGGGCAGTTCTGTCGGGCAGCGTATGGCAGACCTCTTCATTATGACGCTTCAGACCGCGGCCCGTGCCCTGATGCGCAACAAGCTCCGCTCATCGCTTACGGTACTCGGCATTTTCATCGGCGTCGTGGCTTTCATCACCATGGTGGCTGTCGGTCATGGTGCACGCGCAGCCGTCGCCAGGCAGTTGCGGATTCTCGGAACCAATATGGTCGTCGTTCTGCCCGGTACCATCAACCAATTTGGTGTTAACGGCGGCGAAGGGACGCGATCTACACTCACAGTCGGTGACTCACGGGCCATTGCACGCGATGATCCGGCTGTACTTCACGTCAGTTATCTAATACGCCAGCCCGGCGCGGTGACATACCAGTCCAATAATTGGACAACGACCATCCAGGGAATCTCCTCCAGTTACCTGGCAGTGCGCAACTGGCCCATTGCGGCAGGCCGGGAGATTGATCGGCAGGATGAGTTGAAAACGCGGCGGGTCTGTGTGCTTGGACAGACGGTCATGCAACAACTGTTTCCAAACAGAGAGAATCCACTCGACAAGATCATACTGGTGCGGGGAGTTCCGCTGCGTGTCATCGGCGTCCTTACCCCGCTCGGACAGACCGGTTTCGGCCAGGATCAGGACGACATCGTGCTGATTCCCTATACCACTGCCCAGGAAGTGGTGCTTGGCCCGTCTCGAGTTACCCCCTTGCCCCCCATCAGCATACCGCCGGGAACCCATTTCATCGTGCCGGCCGACCTGCCACAGAATCTATACGCCCACCTGCAGCCCAATGCCCTCAATCTTATGCCGCGTATAGATAATGTTGTCAGCGTCCTGCTGGTTCAAGCACGCTCTGCCACCCTGGTTCCAGCGGTTATCCGGCAGGTCACCACCACCCTCCATGAGCAGCATCATTTACGTCCCGGCCAGCCGGATGATTTCTCGGTGCGCAACCTGAGCCAGATTGTTCAGGTTCGTGAAAACAGCAGTCGTATCCTCACGCTGCTTTTGGCCGCCGTGGCGGCAATCTCGCTGATTGTCGGCGGTATCGGCATCATGAACATTCTGCTGGTCTCGGTAACTGAGCGTACCCGCGAGATCGGCATCAGGAAAGCCGTCGGCGCACATCGGGCACATATCCTGATGCAGTTTCTGGTCGAGGCATTTCTGCTGGCAGCGCTCGGAGGGCTCGCCGGTATCATTGCGGGATCCGCCCTCTCGTCCCTGATCGCTGGAGCGCTGCATTGGGAAACCTACATATCCCCGGAAGCCGTAATTTTCTCGCTGCTGTTTTCCGGTGCGGTCGGGATTTTCTTCGGCTTCTACCCGGCGCGCAAGGCGGCGCGACTCGATTCCATCGAAGCGCTGCGTTACGAATAGCTGAGCGGGCATGAGGCAAGCCGCTTGATATATCGGCGTGGGCTGATCGGTGCCGGAGCAGCCTCTGACGTCTATGCGAGCGTGCTTTGCAGAAAACCGATGGCTTCTTTCCAGGCGATATCCGCCATTGCCGGCGCATAGCTGGCGCGCTCCTCGCACAGGAAACCGTGACCGGCCCCGGGATAGACTGCGAGCGTATAGCGTTTTTTCAAGCTGGACAGCTTCTCCGCCACACGCGCGTGTTCTGTCGGTGTAATACTGCTGTCTTCGGCGCCATAGCCGAGAAAGACCGGTACGCGCGTTTTTTCCGCCTCGCCGATGGGCGGAATACGGCCGAAGCGATCCGGGCTGTCCGGTGCAATGCCGCCGCCGTAGAAGCTCACCGCCGCCTGCAGCCGGTCCGGGAACCGGCAATGGGCCAGAAATGCCAGCCGCCCACCCATGCAGAAGCCGATGATGCCGAGACGCTCCCTGTTGACATTGTGCTGCGTCTCCAGCCAATCAAGGGATTCGGCCATCTCCCCCATGACCTGGTCATCGCGGATGGTTTGGATCTTCGGCCGCACTTTGTCCGTGTCGGTATAGGCGAAAACATCGCCGTGGAAAATATCCGGCGCCACTGCCGCAAAACCGGCGTTGGCAAGGCGCTCGCACACGCCCTGGATGTGAGCGGTGATGCCGAAGGCCTCCATCAGCACCACCATGCCCGGGAAGGATCCCTTGCCGGCAGGCTGGACCGCATAGCCATGCAGCGTATGGCTGATCTGAATGTTGGTCGCATTACTCAATGTGAAATGCCTCACGGTGCGTTGCAAAAAATCGTCAGGGATTTCGTACCTGAGATACAGTCGGGTAAAAACAGTTTATCCTGCACCCAACCCGCGCGCTGGACAGGCAGGAGACGGTCCGGCGTGGTTATGCATTTAGACGCGGTGTCTGACCAGGGTTACCTCAGCGCGGTGGCGGCGGGGGAGGCGGCGGCAGGTAGCGCGGTGCGGCGTAACCGGGAACCTGGTTACCCTTCGCATACATGCATTGCGCAAACGCGATGTTATAGCGCCGCTGCAAGGACATATCCGCCCAGCCTGCCGCATTCGCACCCTGGGCCGTGCCGAACAGCAGGCCGGTCGCGGCACCGGCCTGAGTGGGGGCCGCATGACCGCCCCCCAGCAGGGCGCCGGCGGCGGCACCGATGACGGTGCCGGCCACCGCTCCGGCGATGACTTTGTTATTGGCGCGTTCCCCGGCACGCGCACCGATCTGGGCGCGTGCATACTCCTGGCACACGGCGTTATCCTGCTGAAATACGCTGAACGGCATTCCGGGCGCCGGCATGACTGCGATCGTCGGTGCGCTGGGAGTGTCGGCACATCCGGCAAGCATCGCGGCCAGTACCGCTATGCCGGGTAAATATCTATATATACGCATGACTCTCTCCTTATCAGCCGGGCGGCGGGGTGGCGGGAACTTTTTCCCATCCTCCCGGGCAGGATGGTACATACGGGTAATAGCCCTTGGCGGCGGCGCAGTAATACCAGTATTGAGTGGGAGGCGGCCCGGGTGTCGCAGCCGGCGCCGGATAAGGCTGCGTGATCACGATCTGCGACGGCACGTAGGGGTTGGGATAGGGATACACCGGTGCGGGATAGGAATACCAGATGCCGGCGTTGATCCACCACCAACCGAACCGTTGTCCGTACCAGCCATGCCACCAGCGGCCCTCGCGCCAGCCGTCGAAGTCGCGACGGCCAAAATCGCCGATATCGCCACGGTCCCACGCGTGCCACTCATCACCACGCCGGTAATCTCCTTCACGACGATCACCGCGGTCATGGTCGGCCAGAGCGCGCAGGGGCAAGAGCACACTGAGGGAAAACAGGGGCAGCGCCAGCAGCAGTGCGAGAGTCCTGGTTCTGCTCATAGTGCCTCCAATTTGTTACCGGATATTTCCACAATGATAGCCAGCCTCATGCCGAAGCTTATGGATAAAACGCCAGCGCAGAGCAGGGGTTGACGACATGAATCTATTGTAACCCGCGGGGGGGTGGTGCCGGGGGAACGGGCACGGTGCTCTCTCCGCCGGGTCTGAGCGGTACGGTGTCGCATCATGGGCTGGCATCGCCGCACCAGGGCGTGCCACGATTCCTGAAAATGCCCGGGCAACGGATTGCATGCGCATGAAGTGATTCATTACCGCGCGTCTGCCGGTAAAACCGGGTTTTGGCCTCAACTTCTCTCGGCGGGTTCTGGCAACGTCGCCCGTGCATGGGACGGGCCACGCAATTTTTCGCTCAGGTGGTCCATGGCCACGTAGAACGCCGGCGTGATGTAGAGGGTGAGCGCCTGCGAGAAGATCAAGCCGCCTACCACCGCGATGCCGAGCGGGCGGCGGGATTCCGCACCCATGCCGCTGCCGAGCGCGATGGGCAGCGTGCCGCAAATAGCCGCCAGTGTGGTCATCATGATGGGACGGAAGCGTACCAGGCAGGCTTCGATTACCGCATCCCGTGCGCCGACATTTCTTTCACGCTTTATCTGGATGGCGAAGTCCACCATGATGATGCCGTTCTTCTTCACCAGTCCCACCAGCATGATGAGTCCGACGAAACTGTAGATGTTGAGGTGCTGATTGAAGAGGATCAGGCTGAGCAGCGCCCCCACCATGGCGAGTGGCAGCGCCGTCAGGATGGTGATGGGATGGATGAAATGCTCATAGAGGATCGCGAGCACCATGTAGATCACCAGGATAGTGATGATCAGCAGCAGCGGCAGGTCCACCAGGGATTGCTGGAAGGTCGCGGCATTGCCGGCGAACACCCCGGTGATGTCGGCCGGAAGCCTGGCGCTCGCCAGCGCTTGAATCCGCCGCGTGACATCGCCCAGTGATACGCCCGGTGCCAGGTTGAACGAGAAGGTTACCGACGGCAGCTGCTCGTAATGATCCACCTGCAGCGGGCCCACGCCCTGTGTGATTCGGGCGACGCTGGTGAGCGGCACAACAGTGTTATTGGATCCCTGCACATAGAGGGCGTCGAGCGCTGCCATATTGGCCTGGAACTGCGGAGCGAGCTGCAGGATGACGTAATACTCGTTCGTGGACCCGAAGATCCTGCTGATCTGGTTGCCGCCGTATGCGTCATAAAGCGCCGCCTGGATTTCGGTGGCAGTCACTCCGAGTGCGGATGCCTTATTGCGCAAAATGTGCACATTGATTTGCGGGTTGTTGAGCTCCAGATCCGTGTTGACATCCTGGATGCCGGGTACCTGCTTGAGTTCCGGCAGGAACTTGACCGCAGCCCGGTCCAGAGTATCCACATCCAGCCCCTGCAGTACGTACTGATAGGTGCCGGTGCCGCCCATGCTGCCGATGTTGATGGCCGGGGGATTACGGAAATACACCTGCATGTCATGCACATGCGCGACCGCCTTGCGCAGTTGCTGAATAACCTCGTCGGCGCTCGCGCTGCGCTTGTCCATGGATTTGAGCATGATGAAAATCCGTCCGATATTGCCGCTGGCGGTGCCGCCCTGGCCCTGGCCGACGCTGGAGATGGCGCGCGCCACATTGGGGTTTTCCCGCACGATGCGCGCCACCCGCTGCTGGAGTTTCTGCAGCTCATCGAAAGTGACCCCCTCTGGCGCCTGGGTGCTGCCAATGATGAGTCCGGTGTCCTCCGTGGGGATGAATCCCTTGGGCACCGCCAAGAAAAAATAAAAGGTCAGCAGCAGCATCAACCCGGCCACCACCAGCATGGTGCGCCGGTGATCCACCGACCAGGTGAGGGTTTTTCCGTACCAGTCGCGGGAACGGTCAAAGGCCTTTTCCAGGGCGCCGTACAACCGGCCGTGCCGCCTACTGTCCTTGAGGAAGCGGCTGCACAGCATGGGCGTCAGTGTCAGCGAGATGATGCCCGAGATGAGGATCGCGATGGCCACGGTGATGGCGAATTCGCGGAACAGCCGCCCCAGGATGCCGCCCATGAGCAGGATGGGCAGAAATACCGCCACCAGCGACAGGGTCATGGACACCACGGTGAAACCGATCTCCTTGCTGCCGATCAGCGCTGCGCGCAGCGAGGACTCGCCCTTCTCCCGGTAGCGGACGATGTTCTCCAGCACCACGATGGCGTCGTCCACCACGAAACCTACCGCCAGCGTGAGCGCCATGAGCGAGAGATTGTCGAGGCTGAAGCCAATAAGCCTCATGATCGCGAATGTGCCAATGATGGAAGTGGGCAGTGCCAGCGCCGAAATGACAGTGGCGCGGATGTTGCGCAGGAACAGGAAGATCACGCATACCACCATGCCGATGGCGAGCAGCAGCGTGAACTTCACGTCGTTGATGGAACCGGCGACAAATTCCGCGTGATCGTGAAAGATCTGCAGTTGTGCGTCGCCCGGCGCCTCGCTGGTGAGCTGCGGCAGGAGCGCGTGCACTGCTTTGGAGATGGCCACCGCGTTCGATCCCGGCTGGCGCTGCACCGCCAGCAGGATCGCAGGCTGCATACGGCCGCCGTCCTCGGCTTTGTTGAAAAACCTGGTGATCTGCTTGTTTGCCTCGACGCTGTTCACAGCCGTGCCGATATCCGAGAGATGCACCGGCGCGCCGTTCTGGTAGGCCACCACCAGATTGTTGTATCCGGCGGCATTGCTGAGCTGGCCGTTGGCCTGCACCGTGTAGGTGCGGGTCGAGCCATATAAAATGCCGGAGGGGAGGTTGGTGTTGCCGCTCTGCACCGCCTGTGCCACCTGCGTGATGGTCAGGTTGCGTGCGGCGAGTGCATACGGGTTGATATAAATGCGCACCGCGTATTTCTGGGCGCCAAAGACATTGACCTGGGCCACCCCCGGAATCATGGATATCTGTTCGGCCACACGCGTTTCGGCGTATTCATCCAACTGGGTGAGAGGAATGTGGTTGGCGGTCATGCCGAGAAAAATGATGGGTGACGCCGTCGGATTGACCTTGTACAGGTGCGGCGGCGCCGGCATGTCGGTGGGCAGCTCGCGGATCGCCTGGGAAATGGCGGTCTGCACGTCCATGGCCGCGTCGTCAATATTCCGGGACAGGTCAAACTGCAGTGTGATGGAAGTGTTGCCGGTGGTGCTCACCGAACTCATGGAGGAGAGCCCGGCGATGGTGGAGAACTGTCGCTCCAGGGGCGTGGCTACGGAGGCCGCCATGGTCTCGGGATCGGCTCCCGGCAGACTGGCATTCACGTTGATGGTGGGGAAGTCCACGTTCGGCAGTTCGCTCACCGGCAGGGTGAAATACGCCACCAGGCCGAAGATGAGCAATGCAGCCATTACCACCGTGGTCATCACCGGGCGGTGGATGAACGGCGCGGAAGGATTGAGCTTCATGGGGAGGTGGGCGAGCCTGGTGCTGACGTAGTGCGGTTCACGCTCACGGGCATGTTGTTCCGCAGGGTGCGCGGCACGCGCGTGATGACTGTTTCTCCGGCTTTCAGACCCTTGGCGATGACCGCTTCATCCCCCACTTGACGGTCTTCGGTCACCGCTTCGATCACTGCCCGCTGGTTTACGATGGTATACACGAAATTGCCGTTCTGACCGGTTTGCACCGCCGTCTGCGGCACCACCACGGCATCGGGCTGAATGGCGAGCCGCATATTCACGTTTACATATTGACCCGGCCAGAGCTGCGTGGCCTGGTTGGGAATGCGCGCCTTGAGCATTACCGTGCCGGTGCTGTTGTTGACGCTGTTGTCAATGAATACCAGATCGCCCTCGCCCAAATCACCGCTGCCGTCCTCACGGCTGACAAATACGCGGATACTGTGTTGCGCGTCATAGCGCAGCACCCGCGGCAGGAACTGCTGCGGGATATCGAACTGCACCAGGATCGGTTGCATCTGATTGATGGTGACCAGCGGCGTCGCCGCAGTCGGGGACACCAGATTGCCCGCGCGTACCGTGAGACTGCCGGTCAAGCCGTTGATGGGAGAACGGATGGTGGTGTAGGAGAGATTGATCTCGGCCTGCTGCAATGCCGCCTTGGCCTGGGTGGCGGCGGCGGCGGCGCTTTCGTAGGCCTGGGGAGCGACGTAATCCTTGGCGGCGAGCGGCGCTTCGCGGTCGGCTTGGGCCTTGGCGGTCAGATACGCCGCCTTGGCGGAAGCGAGCGCGGCCTGAAATGGAGCGGGATCGATCAGGAACAGCCGCTGGCCCGCATGCACATACTGGCCCTCATGGAAATACACCCGTTGCAGCATGCCGCTCACCTGCGGCTGCACCAGCACCGTGTGTTCCGATTGCACCTGCCCCACGGCCGTAAGTTGGATTGGCATGGGCTTGATGACGGCGAGCGTGGTGTCAACCGGCAACGGCGGCATGACGTGCCTGGCATCCGCAAGGCGCGCGTTGCTGATGATGCGCCAGGCCACGAGGCTGCCCAGTACAGCGACGATCAGGCTCACGACCGACAGGTATTTGATCTTGGTGCTCACGGCAGGGTGGGTTCCTTTGCGGGGGAAGTGAGTCCTCCGACCGCATGGCCGAGGGCCGCGAGCGCGGTAAACCAGTTCAGCCGCGCCTGCACCTGCTGCACGCGTGCGCTGGCGAGGGTTTCCTCTGCGATCAGAAGACTGAGAATGGTGTCGAGACCGATGCGATAGCGCGCCCTGGATACTTTTTCGGCCTGCTGCGCGCTTTTGAGTTGCAAACCACTGGTACGCAGCGTCACGGCGGCGGTATGCAGGTTCTGGTAGGCCTGCCAAACCTCCAGTTCCACCTGTTGCCGCAGTTGCGTGGTAGTGGCCTGGCTCACGTCCACGGCGGCCTGCGCCTGGCGGTTGGCGGCCTGATCGCTGAACCCGGTGAACAGCGGAACGCTCAGGGTCAATCCCGCACTGTAGTTTTTTGTGGACTGGCTGATGCCGCCGCTCAGCGTGCGCGTGCTGCCGGCGCTGGCACTCAAAGTCAGCGTGGGCAAACCACGGCCCTTGGTGGCTTCGAGATTGGCTATGGCTTGCTGTTCACCTGCTTTGGCGGCCAGCAGCTCCGGCCGGGCATGACGTGCCTCGTCCAGGAGCGCCGCAACCGTCTGCTTCGGCATTACCGGCTTCACATGCGCATTCCAGGGGGCGAGCGCCAAGTGTGTGTTGGCGGGCAATCCCACTTCGACCGCCAGGGTGCCCTGGGCAACGGCCAACTGACCCTGAGCCTGCTGCAGAGCGAGCTGCGTACCGGCCAGCGCAGCCTCGGCTTGGTAAACGTCGCCGATGGTGGCGAGCCCGGATTTCTGGTTCTCGCGCACCGAGTCCAGATTGGTTGCCGCGTTCTGCACGCTCAGCTCGTCGGCCTGATCGAGAGCCTGCAGGCCCAGCACCTGATAGTAATCCTGTTCCACGGCGAGGATGACATCCTGCAGTGTCTGGCTGTTGGCAAGTTCCGCCGAGGTCAGGGCGAACTTGGCGGCATTGAGGGTTCCGGAACGGGTGCCGAAATCCCACAACAGGTAGCTCAGGCTGATGGCGGGTCCGTAACGGGTCTGGGCGCCGGTACCTTGGCCGGAGAAACTGACCAGGTCATTGCGGGAATAGGAGTAGGCAAGACTCACCTGTGGCCAGTAGCCGGCGCGGGCCAGTTCCACGCCCGCCTGGCTTTCGCGGATCGCATCCCAGGCGAGCCGCGTCTGCGGATTATTCGTCAGCGCCATGTCGGTGAGTTCCACCAGCGTGAAGGGATGCACAAACCGCAGCGCGGGGGCGGCTGCGGCGACGCTGAGTGCGCTCAGCAAGACAGCCGCAGAAACGCGGCGCATGGTATGGGATAACAACATGGCGGCGATGGCTATCCTTGAACAACGGAATCCAGACTCACAGGCGGCGATGCTGAGACGCGTCGCCGCCTGATAAGTTCATCACCGGACACCCGACTGCCGGCTATTTTCCCATTGCGGCATGGCCTAAAACGGGTTGTTACACTTTGATACAAATCCGCCGGCAAGCGATTCGTCGGCATAACGGCCAGGGGATAGAATTCCGGTATGGGGATCTTCTCGGATAAGCGCAGGCCATGACCGCAGCCGACCATATTCTGGTGGTGGATGACGACGCGGAGATCCGTGCGCTGCTTGAGGAGTACCTGACGCGTCATGGGTACCGGGTGACGGCTGTGGCGGACGGCTCCTCCATGGAACAGGCCATGGAGGACGCACGATTCGACTTGGTGGTGCTGGACCTGATGCTCCCCGGCGAAGATGGTGTCAGCGTGTGCCGGAGGTTGCGCAGCCGTTCCACCCTGCCGGTCATTATGCTGACGGCACGCGGTGAAGAGGCCGACAGGATTGGCGGCCTGGAAACCGGTGCTGATGATTACCTGTCCAAGCCGTTCAACCCGCGTGAATTGCTGGCGCGCATAAAAAGTGTGCTCAGGCGCGCGCGCAGCCTGCCCGAGAATCTGTTGCCAGAGGATGTGCGCAGCTTCCATTTCGGCGAGTGGCAGCTCAAAACCACAACCCGTCAATTGCGGTCGGGGGACGGAGTGGTAGTACCGCTGTCCGGAGCGGAGTACCGGTTGCTGTGCATTTTTCTGCAATACGCCAATACGGTGCTTACGCGTGACCGGCTGATGGAGCTGGCGCGCGGACGTGAAAACAATATCCCGTTCGATCGCAGTATTGATGTGCAGGTAAGCCGCCTGCGCCAGCGCCTGCGGGATGATGGCCGCGAACCCGGCATCATCCGCACGGTGCGCGGCGAAGGCTATGTGTTCGCGTTGCCGGTGGAGCGGGAAGAATGATGCACCTCTGGCCGCGTTCACTTTTCGGTCGCCTGGTGCTGGTACTGATTGCAGGTCTCATCCTGGCACAGATCGCCGCCACGCTGCTGAGCCTACATGAGCGGGATCAGGCGCTGGTGCATTTCAGCGACCAGCAATGGGTGCAGCGCGATGCCGATGCCGTGCGACTCATGGATACGCTGCCCGCCGCAGAACGCGTACGGGTTGCGGAGATTTTGACATCGCCCCGCCTCAGCGTGACGCTGACGGCCAAACCCGGTGAGGCGAAGATGGCGGGGAATCTGGCGCCGGATGCGGACGCCGCGGCATTTCAGGCGCAACTGCGCAGGCTGCTGCCTGGCCATGCGGTACGCGGCTATATGCTGCGTGTGCCGGTACCACGGGTGCAGCAAAGCGCGCCTTTTGATCTGGGTTACCGTACCCGCAGCGTCACCGAGGTGCAGCTTAAGGATGGCATGTGGGTGCGCCTGGACTATCTGCGGCCACTACAACTGGCCGGCTGGCCTTATCCGTTGCTGGTGGATATCGCGGTGCTGCTGATCGCGGTGATCGTGCTGTCGCTCATCGCGGTACGCTGGGTGACACGGCCGCTCTCCGCACTGTCGGTGGCGGCCGATGAATTGGGCCGCGACATCCGCCGCCCGCCGGTGCCTGAAATAGGTCCCGCTGAAGTGCGCCGTGCGGCGCGTGCCTTCAATGAAATGCAGACACGACTGGTGCGCTATGTGGAAGACCGTACACGCCTGCTTACCGCCATCTCCCACGATCTCAAGACGCCCATCACGCGCATGCGTCTGCGCGCGGAACTGCTGGATGACGAGATCCTCAAGGCCAAGCTGATCCGCGACCTGCAGGATATGGAGAATATGACCAACGCCACGCTGGGGTTTCTGCGCGGGCTTGAGACCAATGAAGCGCCCCAGCCCGTGGATTTGATGGCGTTACTGGAGAGTGTGCAGGCGGATGCGGCGGAAATGGGCCAGGATGTGAGCCTGCAGGGGTGTATCGCAGGCACTTTCGCCGGCCGGCCGCAGGCGTTGCGACGGTGTCTCGAGAATCTCGTCGGTAATGCGGTACGTTACGGCAAATGCGCCGTGCTGGTGGTGGAGGACAACACCACGGCGGTGACGATCCGCGTGCGCGATGCGGGTCCGGGAATTCCGGAAAATCTGCTGGAAAAGGTTTTTGAAGCGTATTACCGGCTGGAAACCGCCCGCAGTCAGGCAGGCGGTGGTACCGGTCTCGGCCTCGGCATCGCACGCAATATCGCCACACTGCATGGCGGCAGTCTCACGCTGCGTAATCATTCCGAAGGCGGACTGGAAGCGGTGCTGAAACTGCCGCGCGACCAGGCGGGTACATGAAGAACACGCTGGCGGCTGGAATTTTCGTGCTGCGTGCCGCGATTCCTGAAATTCCATCGCGGCGAATAGCGCGGCTCCCGCCCACAATCAGCGTGGCGCGGACTTCTGCGCCGGCCTTCACCACATGCCGTACCGCGGCACTCACCGGCCTGCGGGTAGGTTTGCAGATTGATGGCCACGGTGCTGACGGCACCCTCGCGGAAATCGTTTCCTGTCCCGGCAGTATTTCCCGCTACTGCAACCTGCGATGTATTGAACCCGGCCCGCCTACCGCGATGGCCCGCAGCGCCGAATAGGCCGGCTTGCGCGTGCGCAGGTCCTCGGTGACGAGCCCCAACCCGGCGCCATCCTGCGCGGGATTGCCGCGGTAAGGCGAATCCACGATGAAGGTCCAGTTGATGCCCATGACGTCGGGATCTGCCGCGAGCGCCCGGTAGGTCGCGGTCAGGAAGCGCGCCTGGGAGGCGGGGCCCTGGTCGTAGCCGGGTCCAAGTTCCGCCTCGTGCTCGGGCGGGAGACCCGGCTTGGGCCGGTAATCCTGAACCACACGCAGGGACGAGTAACCGGACTCGGTGATCCACACGGGTACGCGCCGCCCGCCATTGCAGCGCATCAGTGCATGCTCCGAGGCGTCCACGATGCGCGGCGACCAGCGTGGCCCGTGGGAGCCCACGTGCACATCGAGCACATCGATGCTGCGGCAGAAGCGGGGATTACGGTAGAGATCCCGCGTGAAGCGCAGAGAGGCCCGCGCCAGCCGCGGATAGCGCACGTATCGGGCGAGGATGTCCAAAAGCCCGCGCGGCAGGATCTCGGTACCGCCGTTGAGGATGCGGATGCCGGGATCCACCGCGTGGGCGTTGATGTAGGCCTGGTGCAGCAGCCGCGCATAGGCCGCGGCGTTCTGGTCCACCGTCTCGCCGTGGCTCGGGATCCAGTTCTTGGGGAAGTTCTGGGGCTCGTTCCAGACGATGAGATAACGCACCCCCAGCGGAGCCACGTTGGCGGTGAGCCGGCGGATATAGCGCCCGAAGGCCGCGCAGTCGGTCTCGCCGCTGATGCTGCCATCGCCGTTGGCCGCCCCGGTGCAGTCGGCGGGTGCATAGGTAACGAAGCCATGCCGGGGGTTGGCCCCGGCGGGCAGGTCCCAGGCCGGCACGTTCCCGCCCACCTCCAGCAACACATCGAGGCCCCGCGACCGGGTGGCGCGGATCAGGCGGTCCACGGGACGGAAATCGTACACACCCGGCTCGGGCTCCGCCCGCCCCCATCCCCCGGTCCCCACCCGCACGTAGCGCGCGCCGGTGCCGCGGATCAGCGCGAAGGCCCGCATGATATGGCGCACGCCGATATTGCGGTCGTGGATGTTCACGTCCACGCCGTGGCGGATCGAGTGCCGCTGGGTATGACCCGTGTCACCGGGATGGGCCTGAGACCATTGTGCGGGCGTGGCCGCCGTCCGCGAAAGCGTAGCCGGCAGCATCATGGCCACCATGCTGGCAAATAGAATACATTTCATGCCGGTATATATTGCGTGTACTCCCGTAGCAGACATTCGTCCATCATTCACGGCGGATACTTTCCCGCGTCGTCGTCAGCCGCGGATCCGGGTCGCCTCACCGCGGCTCATTACTTCCCAATGGTGACCGCTGTCATGGGATGCTTCCGCCTCGAAGGTATAGTGGGTGGCGGAATCAAATCGGTTCCAGGTGCGCGTCATCAGCGGCTTTCCCTTATATTTGAAGGCACTCTCATAAATCCAGGTGTTGCCCTTGATGGTGAAGTGATCCGCACAATAGGCCCGCATGGTGGTATCCACCTCACAGTAGAAATACGTGTTTTTCTTGTCCGCGACGGCGTAGACCGCAAGATCGTGCCGATCACCGGGTTCAACGGTCTGGTCGCAGGCCACAAAACGGTGCGAGGCGGTCCACCGGCAGACATTGACGGCCGTACTGTGACCCGGCTGGGTCAAGGGCGAGGCGAAGGTTTCGCTGCGTCCCCGCCAGGTGCCGATCAGGCGCGCAAGCGGCACGGGGGGCGAAGCCGGACCCGCCGCCCATGCGGCAGCGGCCGCGGCGCTGATCCCTACCAGAACAATGCAACCCGCGAGAGATGAGAATGTTTTCATGGCCGTTCCTCCGAAAGTAAATGATGTTGCGTCGCGTCGCTTTCCCATTCCACGACCACCCCCACCCGCAGCCGTAAAGCCGCGGTTTTGGATGATCCAATCCCGGCAATGCTCAGGGATAGCCGGTGATCTGCTGCATCGCGGTGTAGGAAGGCTTGAGGGGCGGCGGGTTCGTGTTCCAATTTTGCTCCACCAGTCCCGCACCCGCGCCGTCCTGCGCCGGGTTGCCGTTATAGGTCGGATCCACGATGAAGGTCCAGTCCATGCCGACGACGTTCGCATCCTTGGCGAGCGCACCCCAGGTATTGGTCAAGAATTGTGCCTGCGAGCCGGCTCCGTTCAGGTAACCCGGGCCGAGTTCGGCCTCAGTCTCCGGTTCACCTGGACACTGGTTATTGGGCTGAGTGGGACAACTCGCCGGGATATAGGACTGCACTGCCTGGATCGAGGAATAACCGGATTCCGTGACCCAGACGGGCAGCCATTTATCCCCGTCGCATTGTTCAATGGTCTGCTCCGAATCGTCCACAATCTCCGGCGACCATACCGGACCGTGGTAATCCACGTGCACATCGAGCACATCCATGCTGTCGCAGAAGTCTGGACTCGCGTACAGATCATTGACAAACTGCCCTTCCTGCTGAGCCAGTGCCGGATCTTGCACGTACTGTTCGCGTATCTGCTGCAGCCCCGCCGGCAGGATTTCCGTGCCGCCGTTGAGAATCCGGATGTTGGGATCCGCGGCGTGCGCATTGACGTAAGCCACGTGTAAAAGTGTGGCGAAGGCAGCGGCATTCTGGTCCACCGTTTCGTTGTTGCTGGCGATCCAGTTCTTGGGAAAGTTCTGCGGCTCATTCCAGACGATGAGATATTTCACGCCGATGGGTGCCACGTCCTGCACCAAGGCGTAGATATACGCGCCAAAATAGGCACAATCGGTTTCCCCCGAGATCGAACCATTGCCGTTCGCCGCGCCGGTGCAGTCGGCCGGCGCGTAGGTTACCAATCTGCCCTGGGTGTTGGCGCCCGCCGGCAAATCCCAGCTCGGTACGTTGTCGCCCACGTTCAAAAGCACTTGCAGTCCATCCTGCTGCGCCGCGCTGAGAAGCTGGTTGAGGCCGCTGAAGCTGAAGAAGGAAGCGGGCTGGCGTCCGTTGTTCGGAGGTTGATTGGGCTCGGCTCCCGCCCAGCCTCCGAGCCCCACGCGCACGTATTTGGCTCCCGTGCCCTGGATGAGCGAAAACACCCCTGCCGCGTTCTGCGGTCCGATATTGGAGTCGTAGAGGTTCACATCCACGCCGTAGCCGAGCGCGGCGGTGGCGAGCACCGTCAGGCTGAGATTGCCCGTGTGCTGCAGGGTGCCGCTCACCCCGGTGACGGTCACCGTGTAATTGCCCGGCGGGACATTGCTGCCAAGCGCCAGGGCAAGACTGGCGCTGCCCGTGGCGGGATTCGGCGTGAAGCTCGCGGTGGCGCCCGCAGGCAGACCGCCCGCGCTCAGCGTCACCGCGCCGTTGAATCCGCCCTGGGGCTGAATGCTGACGGGGACGCTGCCGTTGGCGCCCTCGGCGAGGGACAGGGAGGCACTGCCGAGGCTCAGGGAAAAATCCGCCGCGCCACCGCCTCCGGAAGTTGAGGACGAGCCGCCTCCGCCGCAGGCGGCAAGACCCAGAAGTGCCGCCAACGCCAGCGCCGCTCCCGCGGGAAGGATTGGCGGATTTACCAAGCGTTTCGATCTGGCCATGGATTCCTTACCTCGCACGCTGGAAAATGATTGCTCTGATGAGCCAAAATCGCCGTATCCTGCTCACCGTTGACTGTTCGCTCGTTTAGATTGGGACAACCGCTCCCGGTCAATGCATTCACTATGGTTGTAATACCAGCGAGGCGATGCGGGGCTCGATGAGCGCGTTGGATGTCCCTAGCCCAACGCGCTCTCATCCTCGCGGCGAGTATTCCTTTCTCTTCGGGTTTCGCCCCTTGCTCGTCATGCGCATACAAATTCCAATGACTTTACCAAGTACCCGTCCAAGGTAAGGCGACGCGTTTCCAAGTGTGTCCATCATCCCCTGATCGCCACAGATAGGGACGCAAGTTGTCATACCCAGCTGCATACAGAGTATTCTCGCTTATCGGTCCGGCAACCAGCGCTCCAAGGGGCAACGGATAGTTTTTCCAAGTGTGTCCGCCGTCGGCGGACACGAACATTCCGGTCTCCGGCATTCCGGAAAGCACAAACTGCCGTGAATTGTCCGGCGAGGCATGCAAATTCATGCCGATTACATGCGTGTCTTCTATTTGCCACGTTTTCCCGTCATCCATGGAAACGTAAATACCCATCGCCATGCTTGGAAACATGATGCGATTTCCCTGGACCATGATGTCTCCCATCGGCATGGCCATCATCGCCATTGGATTCGCGCCGGGAAGAGGGGCCAGGGCAGTCCAATGACTGCCGCCATCGCGGCTTTCATAAACACCGCGGCCGTTCACATAGGCCACAAGACGTTGCGGGTTCTTCAGGTCAAAGCCAAAACCATGTACATCGTTTGCAGGCAGGGTCCGCGACACGTTTTTCCAAGTCGCGCCGCCGTTAAAGCTCATGCGGGCCCCGACGTGGCCGGCAACACCGATGATCCGGCCATTGGGGGACATGGTAGCCTCCATGGCATCAATGCCGTTCAACGCCGGAATCCGCGACCACGTACGCCCGCAGTTGTGACTGATGGCCGAGGCTCCGTGAGTGCCCAGGAAGAGCACACATGGATTCAAACCCATGGTCAGTTCGTGTAGATGTTTCCCCAGGCGTGGATGCGCGTATGCCTCGGAGGAAGCCGAGGCCGCAGCGCTAAAGGGCACGGTGAAAGAAGTTAAGCAAATAAAACCCACAAACATTCGATACATGCGTGATTTCATGGAATTTCTCCTTACGGGCAAAGTGAGATTGCGCATTAACAAGTCCCCAGAACTTGGCATGACATCAGCAACACCCCGCACAAAAGCTCCTCTGCATGAGGAGTGGTCCAAGTGAACAATGCTGGTTCCACGTCACGCTTACGGTGTCGGCTTGAAGCGTTCAATGTTGCTGTGTCCGTCATAGATGATTAAGCCCCTGTCAGCAAGACCGTTCGCAGCACGGCTCATGTTAACAAGCTGATACCGATACTCAGCGCGGTCGGTTCGTGGGCAAAAATACCCGCTTCCGGAGAAGCGCACCGTACCGACGGTGCCCATCAGTCGGCCGCGGGTCGTGGCGGGAATGCAGTGAGGCGGCACGGTAACGGCAGAATTACCTCCCACAATGGCAAGACGATCGAGCCTGCGCCAATGCGCACGACTTACTCCGATTGCCGGACCGGTGATGCGGAAACAATGGGCTGTTCGTGACGTACCTGCTGGGCACGCCGCAGGTTGAACCCGCGTTACGAATCGCACACCCACCCAGGGAGCGGCAAAACCCGTATTCGATAGCAGCAGGGTCAATCCCGCCACCATCCCTGTCAGCCCAATTGCACATGTGCGATGGAACAGCGACATGACAAACGCCTCTCGTGTGAAACAGAACACCTTAAAGTCAGGCCTTCGGCGACAGGGTCTCCAAGCGAATGGCTCTCGCGAACAGGATCAGCAGCACCGCCACCCAAAGTATCGCGGCCAGCAGCCAATCCAGCCGCTGCCTGGCATTCACCAACCACACGGCCGCCATGACAAAGACCAACTCGCCCAGGGTGACATAGCGCCAACCACGGCGTTCACGGTGCCAGCGTAAGGCTTCGGGTGATCTGTCGCTTTCATCGTCCGGGACCTCCATCCACAACAGATCCTTACGATTGTAAAAAACGAACAAGAGCACGACGGCAATGACTACGGCCAGCGCGTAAGCCCACAAGGGATGAGTGGGTGCAAGTAACAGTCCTGCTACCATCCATACCAGCCCCATGACGATCAAAAACAAACTAACCCGCAATGGAATGTTGGATTTCTTCATGACGCCACTTCGGGTCACGAGAGTTACGGACCCGCGCCGGTCAGGTGCTGGAATGCGAGGAACGCGGGTTCCAGCGTGCCCGTGTCATCCACCAGGCCGAAGCCGTTGCCGCTGGAGAAACACGGGTCCCCTTGCGTTTGCACGGGAGTCGAATCCTGCAGCTCGAAGTAGGTGAAGGAATCCACCACGGGGCTGGTGAGGGCGGCCATGCGGTTGTAGTCTTCGGCCAGGAAATACCCCTTGGTGGTCTCATCCACACCGTCCGGGCAGGCGGGGTTGGATTGAAATGCGCCCTCCGTCACCCAGAAATGCTTGGCTCCCTGCCCGGCCTGGCTGGCAAGCGTGCCATCATCGGGCAGCACCTGGAACGACTCCCATGAGCGCGATGGATACGGGGAATTCGGATCCGCCCAGGCATAGAGATGGATCGCAAAGGCGTCCTCATAATTGCCGGCCTGTGCAATCTGCTGGAAGTAGGATTCGTCATACGCATTGCTGGCCACCCCGGCATTCAGAAACAGTAAATTCTGATAGCCGTCGGTGTTGGCCTCGGTCTTGCCCGCCGCGTAGGCTTGCTGCAGATAGGGAATATATTTCGAGGCGTCGCTTGAGGGGTTGGGCGTGGCGTTCGGTGCGCATTGGGGATTGTTGGTGTCCACGTTCCAGAAGCTCGGCGTGTCGGGTTCATTCCCAAGTTCGATGGCAGCCACTTCGGATCCCGGATACGCCGGATTGTGGGTTTGCACCAGGATATGGTGGACCACCGCCTGGACGAAGGCGGCATAAATCTGCGGAGTGCAGGCAATGTAACCGGACCCCGGCGGCGGGCTGCCGCTGCCGAGACCATTCGCCCAGGCAGGGGCGTTGTACTGGACGATCAGGACATCCGCCGGCACGTGGATGGCGTTCATGGCAGACAGCCATTGATCGAGCGTGCTCCAGTTGAAGTTGCCCTGGGTCGGCTCATCGGTGGTCATATCGGTGCCGATACGCACCACTTGGGCGCCGAGTTGCTGCACCCAGCCATAGACTTGGGTGTTGTTATTGAAATGCACCTGTGGAATGACGCCGTAGAAATAGCCCAGCGTCGAGACTGGTTTCACCGGCGCGGGCAACGGCGGAGTCGCTGGTAGCGTGACGTTGAATACCGCCGGTCCGCTGAAGGCGCTGCCATCGGCTGCCTTGGCCGAAGAGGCAACGCTGATCTGGTAGGTGGCGCCGGCAACCGCGAAGAATTTCACACCCAGGGCATCGGGACCGAGGTTCGGCGAGT
This sequence comes from Natronospirales bacterium, assembly GCA_021792635.1. Taxonomy (GTDB): domain Bacteria; phylum Pseudomonadota; class Gammaproteobacteria; order Natronospirales; family REEB76; genus REEB76. The sequence goes on from JAJYUH010000009.1 coordinate 58,734, forward strand.
TCACGGAATAGATAAAGCGCACCGCCAGGGGCGTTGGCACGTTGCCGCTGATGGGCGTGACGGTGACGGCGCTGACTGTGGTCCCCTGGGGATTGCCCTGGGAGTTGATCGTCACATCCGGTGCCTTGCTGAAATAGAGCACGAAGGGATCGGAGATGTACTGCGGCCCGCTGCCGGCCGCCGGGTAGGTGCTGCTCACGTAGTAACTGGTGGAGGGTGTATTCGCCGTAACAGAGAGCGTCAGGGTGGTGGACGCCTGTACTCCGCCACCGCTGCCGCTGAGCGTAACCGTGGCATTACCGGTGGTGGCGTTACTGATGGCCGTTAAGGTCAGCGTCGCGGTGACGGGCGAGGAGCCGGTGACGTTCACGGAAGTCGGAGCAAATGTGACACCCGTTGGCAACCCGGTGGCGGTGAGGGACACCGTTCCGGTCATTCCTCCCGAGGGGGTCACCGTGAGCGTGGTGGACGCCGCACTGCCCTGTGCCACGCTCAGTGTGGTTGGGGACACCGCCAGGCTGAAGCTGGGCGTGCCGCTGCCAGAACCGGAGGAGGAACCGCCGCCTCCGCAAGCGGACAGACCCGCTACCACGGCAGCGAGCAACAGATAGATCACCCGCCGTGACATGGAAGTTAAGCCTGCATCCAGAATCGAAATTCCGACCGACATGATCCCTCCTTCCACAAATCACTCGTAACCTGAAGCAACGGACTGTGTACGTTGCGTATAACGCTATCCACCTGTCTGATGTTGACGGTCATTCACCGCAAACTCCAAATGGGAGTACTCTTTTGGTCCACATATTCCTACAATACCCTTTACGCCCCCACGAAGCTCCACACGGCCACCACGCCGTTCGCCAGATTGTGAGCGACGGTGCAGGGCCAAAGGCTCGCGGTGCGCTCGCGCAGCCACCCGAGTATCAACCCCTGCATGAGGGCATAGAGCGCTATCGGGATTGACCATTCCACACGGAAATGTCTGCCGACCATGCTCATGTGTACCATGGCAAAAGCTATCGCAGTCAAGGGAAGGCCCCAGCCCATTTGTGCACCGAGTACGTTCCAGGGTTTGTGGAACACCGCATTCAGTCGCGTCTGGAAATAGCCTCTGAATAGCAACTCTTCGTCAACGCCGGGCATGATGAGCTGAAAGGCCAGCGTTTCCCGGGTCGCCGGCATCATGGCGCGCCCGTGTGCCAGCGCGATGATGGCAAACGGCAAGGCAATCATGGCACCGATCCCGGCAAGCAGCGCCCATTGGGAGCCAGTGGCAATCCTCCATCTGAGACCAAAATCCGCGGGTTTGAGTGCGCGGGTGAAGAGAATGGCGAGCAAAGCCACTATTGCCGTCAGGATTTTCCCCTGCCAATTCCACTGCAGAATCCTGAAAAAACCTACGGCTGGAGCAAGCAGGCAGGCATAGGCCAGCAGATATACCACGGCCAGTACCCAGAGCGTGGCGAGATTGCGCACGGAAGCCAGCCTGCCAACGATGATAATCAGCACCATCATGACGGTGAGTCCCGGCAATGCATTCAGGGCAACGAGTTCAAGATACTGCAGCATTATTCAAAACTCTTTCCGGGATAGGTTTGCCCGAACGGGCTTTCATCGTTGTATCTAAGTTGTACCGGTCAGCATGAGTAATCGTCATCGGCATTGTCCCATCCTGCTGTCGGAAATTACCGGTTGTTTTCCGTGGAGTTGGGCGAGGCAAAGGCCAGGCGGCCGGCCGGTGACATCTGTTCCAGGGACTGTTCAAACGTCGCGGCCACCAGCGACTGCAGTTGGCCCTGCAACTCGTTATAGAGGGCGATTTGCTCAGAGAGTTTCTGTTTATCCAGGGGCTCGATCTTGAGAACTTTATGGATACTGTCCATAGCCCTCCCGATCTTCCGCTGCAGCGCGACAAAGTCCTGGCGCCGCACCGCGAAGTTCCGCTGGAGTATGGCGGCGTCCGCCGCCGGCAGCCGCTGGCTGATGTGATAGACCAGCGAGTACGGGTAGGGCCGGGGAGGCTGCGAATGTATCCGGTACAGATAGTGACCCAGAAACAGCCCGATGAAAAACACGTTCAGGCTGAAACACACCGCCGCGATCACCGCAAGCCTCGAGGGCGAGAACAGCGTTTTACTGTCCATTCTGACCTCCCGTCATGAAGGACGTCGCTCCGAGGCTGGCGACGGTCTCGCTTTGCCGGCCCATTTGCTGCGCCCCGATGACATAGCCGATCACGATGCCGGCAATCAGCCCCGTGGCGGCGAGCACCAGGGCCGATTTCCAGAGGACGTCCATATCGACAGGCGCGCGCGTTTCCCTCGCCGCCGCCAGTATGGCGTGCTCCAACCGTCGCAGTCTTGCTTCGGTGGGTTCGGTTACGCGATGAGCTCCCAGCCAAGCGTCGAGCTGCTCCAGCTCAGCGGGACGGACCTCCGCGCCGCGGCGACGGCGGAGTACGGCTCCCCACCGGGAGCACCCTGCACCAGGCCGGGGCTTGGAGTTACCGGACGGCGGCGGGTCGCGCTTGATCATAGATGCTCCCGCCTATAACCAAGGCATTGGAGTTTTTGCAGCAATGCGCGCCGTGCCCGCACCAGCAGCGCCTCAAAGGCGTTAACCTTGAGCGACAAGGCTTGCGCGGCCTGCTCGGCCGGCAGCCCGTTGAAATAAAAGAGCGCGAGCGCTGCGTGCTGCCGCGGGGGGAGGAGCGACAGTGCTTGGTCGAGCGCCCGCGCCCGGTCCCTCGCGCAGAGGGATTCGAACGCCGTGATGGAATCGGCCTCCAATTCGATGCCTTCCGCGGAAGCCGCCGGACGCGCGGCGCGCATCTTGTCAATGGCGAGATGCATCACGATGCGATGCAGCCAGGTGCGGACACCGGCCTTGCGGCGATCCCAGCGACCGGCATGCTTCCACACGCGCAGAAACGCCTCCTGCGCAATCTCGTCCGCATCGGCGCGATTTCTGACGATGGATTGAGCCAAGCTGACCACCTCCCGCAGATAACGGGCCACCAATGCGGCATACGCCGGCCGATCACCCGCCGCCACGGCCGCCATCAGCACCGCCTCGTCAGCATCCGACGGCAGACCCTCTCCCGCCCTCACGGACACCCCCCGGTATCTGCCGTCTGATCCAGACGGCGGTCATGCTGCCATATACGTTTCAAGTCGGTCTGGCCTGACGGGGAATCGTGGAAATCATTGGCCCCCGTATCACCTGCCCATCGGAGACACACTGTGCCTATTCTGCTTTGGAACCTGGCTTCAGGCGGTTCGCGGGTATTTGGCCGAGTGGCGCCGGGGCCAGCACCAACGTCAGGGCGCGCAGTGCCTTGCGCCGGTCCGACCCCGGGCTGGTTGAGGAGTCTGGTAAGCCGTCTCAGCAGGCGATGGCTTTTCCCCAAGGTGAGGGCCGAACTGCGTAACGATTCTGCTGACGCGCGTATCGGCCTGACGATACGCACGCGGACCGGAACACGTCACGTGGCAGGGATTCTTAGAAATCTCTTGTCTGAGCACCCCCGGAATGGGAACCGGTGATGTTGGTGCCAGCGTCCCGGCAGCTCCGCCTGCTGTATTGATTGGTCAACTCAGGCGCCATTTGCCGCGACGTGCGTTGACGAATCTGTGATGCTCAGAGTGCGGCTGCCCGCGAGGCAAACAACTGCTGGGCCTGTGCTCGCGCAGTCACGGGGTCGAGGGTACCCTCTGCCAACGCCTCCAGCAGCCGCTCGCCCTCGCGGGCGCGCAGCGCGGCGAGCGCCGCACCCACCTCGTGGGCCACGTGCTGCAGCAGTTCGCGCTCTTCGGCGGTGTACTGCTCCGCGGGGCGCGGACCGCACACCAGCGCGCCGATCAGCTTGCCGCGCACCGCCATGGAAAACACATAACCATCCGGTCCCAGCGCGCTTTCTACCGTGTGCAGGTCGGCTTCATGGTCGCCGGCCCGCAAACCCACGAACACCAAGTCATCCGCCTCGACGCGTTCGGGGAACTCCCCGGTTCCACTCTGACGTACTCGTGTATAGCCGTCGCTATCGCATTCATACACCGCCACGCTTTGGACGCCACTGTGCCGAAACACCTGTTCTGCGGCGAGATCCAGCAGCCGGCTGGGCTGCTGGATGAAGCCGCAGGTACGCGCGAAGTTGTTGAGTGCGGTTTCCGCACGGTACTGGCGACGGAACAGGAAGCGGTTGATATAACCGTCAATTTGCTTGCGCAAGGTGCTGAGCACGATGCCGAGTGCCAGTGGCACAATCAGCTCCAGCAGCAGGCCGGCGCCACGACCGAGGGCCGCGCGCTCGACCAGGGTACTGATGGTGGCAAAAATGCCAACCACGATGGCGGTGATGGCGCCGTACACCAGCGTGCGGTTGATGACGATGCGCACGTCCACCAGCCGCTGGCGCAGCACCGCATAGGTGTAACCGGCAAACATAATGGTGATCAGCAACAGCGTTGCTTCGCTGGCGACTTGCACGGTGTAGCGGCCGCTCACCCAGTGCGCGCTGGTAGCCATACTGATGGCCACCACCGGCAGGATCAGGGCCGTGCTCCACAGAATCCAACGGATGCGCAACCGCTGTTCCGGACCCGTGCGGTAATAACCCAGCAGCAGTATTAAGGGGGGTAAAATAACCAAGAAAACAAGAATGTCGGTCAACACGTCCGGTCGGGTATCGCCGAAACCCACAAAACCCACCATGCCCGCGATGAGGCCAAGGAGATTCAGGCCGGATGCAACCATCGCGAACGCGACCAGCCACCGCGCCACATGGCGTTCCAGGTCCCTGGCCACCAGGGCGAACGCGGTGATGAGCAGTCCGATCATTGCTCCGGGACCTGTAAGAATCTCCGTCAGCAAATCGATCGCCGCCCTGCCGAGCGGCGGCGCCGGTACAAGTGTCAGCTGGTTGCCGATCAGGACACTAAAAGCAAAGAAACCCAGTCCCCAAGCAGCCCAATTCGTCCCTCGCCAGAGGGTCAACAGCCCGAGAGTTAGCGTCAGCAATCCGGTCGCGAATTCAAGTAAGCGAAACGACAGCGAGGCACGGGGCAGGGGAACCGCGACCGTATGGACGCGCACGGTGACCGGGTGACCCTCACGCAGCACGGTCAGCGCATAGGTCCGGCTGGGCAGGACATCGCGCACCCTGAGCAGAACGCGACCGGTGAAATCCAGCCGGTGCAGATCCAGAATGTCACCCGTCTGCCAACCGGTGGGAAGCGGCATATCCCGGCGCGCCGCCACCACAAAAGAGCCGTTTCCTTGACGGTGCCAGGCGAACGGTAACTCGTAGCGCACCGTCGGTGCCGCGACGATTGCCAAGAGGAACACCAATACCGTGAGCGCAATGGCCAGGATCAGACGGGTTTTCATGAGGTGACCTCCGGTGCAGCATAGCGGTATCCTACCTGCAAAGGCGGCCCGGGCATACCGACCGGTGACTCGACGTACGTGACGCGAGCCCAGACCGAGGAAGATTCCGGATTTTGGAACAGAATTTGGTGCGGCATCTTTGGCCCAGTTGCCGCAGGTCTCGGGGTACAGGCGCCTGCGCACGCCACCCTGTGCTGTTAACAGCCAGACTCTGTCCGGCCGTCCATACCCTTATCGAGCCAAGTGGTACCGGAGGTCTGCAAAGCCGACACCAACCGCGTCAGCCATCAGGAGATCCGTTTCAACGCTGATCCGGTGGCTGGCTTTCCGCGACCGTGCCCTCCATTCGCAGTACGAATAACCGTGTGAGGCTTGGCGTGCTTCGCGCTTTGTTGAGTGTTCGCCAAAACCAATAAAGCTTCATAAGCGAGCGAGTTTATTTGGAAACCAGGTTATGACTGACTTCAACAGCCGTATCAGCGCGCGTCATCGGCCCACCAGATCTAGAACCACCGGCGTCCACTTTTTCAGGCGCCGCGAGATACGTGCTTCACGGGATTCAGCGTCGAAATCTGTCGGTATTGCAGCAGGCAGTCGAGGTTTCGGGTCAATAAACACATTCACATTGATCGCGGCAAAAACCCCCGCTGTCTCAGCCATTACTGCCCCCATAAACACGCCGCAATTGCGGCACAGCAGAAAATCAGCGGTTTTCAGCCCGAAGCGATAACGCTGCAATTGTGAGATGTCCCGATGAACAAAGCGTACCTGCCCGGCAGGATCGGAGGTGTAATGAGCACCATGTGCACGACAGAAAGAGCATTGGCAGGCCCTTACAGACCATTGTTCCGGAGACACCTCGCTTGAATATACGAAGCCGAGCGCGCCGCAATGGCAACTCCCGCGGTAAGTCGTCATGATCGTCATCCCCTTCCGATTGCCACGCACGCGGCCTTGCGGCCACCATCTTCAGTGTACCCGATCAAGCCGTTCGCGGGTCGCCAGGGTTTCCGTGATGCGCTTGGCCGCGTACCAGCCGTTTGACACGGGAGGCGGCATCAGGGCGGCCCGCACCGTGAAAGGGAGCAGCAGCAGCAACCGATGGAAATGCCAAGGTATCATCTCTGGAGATGGGGCCCGGGGAAGCACCGGGACGAGTGGATGAACTCCTCACCCGACACCGAGATTCCGCAGCCGTTCCCGGCCGAGGCCGGTCACGGTTAATGCTCTGGAGGACGGGCAGACGCGCAGCCACCCGCGTGTGAGCAGTCGCTCGCAGAGCGACCCTCCCAGTCGTCCCCCGAGGTGATCGCGGCGTTCCGTCCAGTCCAGGCAAGCGCGTCCCTGTAAACGAACCATCACGGGCTCATCGTCGGACTGGAGCAATTCCAGTGTGCGCAGCCGCCCGACGCCACCCGCGCTCAACCGCAGGCCATCGGATGTGGTGATCAGCAGCTCGTGCCGCAGGAGCGCATCAAACAGGGCGACTCCCAGACGGCCCGCCAAATGCCGGTAGCAGGTGCGGGCGTTACGCAAGGCCGCATTCCCATTATGGGTTGGCGGCAGTGATGGCCCGGATCGGACGCCGCGCGCCGCCACGAGCGTTTCAATTAGATGGGCTGCGCCATCGTCAGCGAGCCGGAAATACCGGTGACGCCCCTGGGGGCGCACGGCGAGTAAACCGATTTCCACCAAGCGAGCCAAGTGCGCGCTGGCGGTCGCCGCGGCGACATGGGCATGGCGCGCCAGTTCGCCAGCGGGCCGCGCGCTGCCATCCATCAACGCAAGTAATATCGCGACCCGCGCGGGATCGGCGAGCAGCGCACCGAACTCGGCGATGCGATAGCGGCTAACCGGGGCAACATCGCTCATGCCGGTATGCTATCACCCGCGGGCGGAGTGTGTTTCGTTGGCGGCCGAAACGTCTCCCGTACAGCGGGCCGCATACTGGTTCCATGGAGACCTCCGTCCGATTTCCGACCCTGCCGATCCAGCCCGGCATTTTCTATTTCGGTACGCCGGTGGTGCTCCTCACCACCACCAACCCGGACGGCAACAGCAACATCACGCCTCTGTCCTCCGCCTGGGCGCTCGCCAACCGGGTCGTGCTGGGGTTGGCAAACGAAGGCCAGGGCCTCGCCAACCTCCAACGGGAACGCGAGTGCGTACTCAATCTGCCGGGACCGGATTTATGGCCTCAGGTGGAGAGGCTGGCACCCACAACGGGGCGTACCGTGGTGCCGGAATGGAAACGCCAAGCCGGGTACTGTTACGTCGGCGACAAGTTTGCGCTTGCCGGCCTGACGCCGTGCGCAGCAGAATGCGTTCGTCCACCCCGTATCGCCGAGTGTCCCCTGCAGCTCGAAGCCCGCGTCTTGAGTATCATGGAACGTGAAGTGGACGCCTGGGTCGGCACCGCGGGCGGATATCACATCATTGAGGTCGAGGTGCTGCGCACGCACGCCCACGCTGACGTCGTGGTGCCCGGCACCCAGCATGTCAATCCGCGACGCTATCGCCCGCTGATCTACCTGTTTCGACATTACACCGGCACCGAAATCCCCCTGGGGCGAACCTTCAAAGCCGAGGTCTGAATCCGGCACCGAAATCCCCCGTCCCGGGAAGAGAGACTTGCCCAATCACTGGCCGCAGAAATTCCACGTACCTGTCGTCCCGGCGCATGCACCCCCATGACCTATCGAAGGAGCGCTGCAATCTCCTGGTGAGCCTGCCCGAAGCGCAGGCGTTCCCTCCCCCCGCTGGCAATCGAGATAGGTAAGGCGGCTGCAATTCGGCGTGTGATTCCTGGAGGTAGCGCGTGAGGCAAGAGGAACAGCAGTAAGAGCGTCATCACCGCCCGAAATACCCGGACCATGCCTCACGGCATGGCCGGGATTCTCGCCAGACTGGGGCCGCCTCATGGTTGGCTCTGAAATGGGTAAGCGATATCGTCAGGCTTCCGGCGCACGCAGGCATCAACGATCTGCTCGATCCTGGCCAACGCTTCCTGGCTCTGCGGCAGCACATCGCCATAGGCCTGAAAGTCGTGAGGCATGTGCTTCCATACGTCCAGGAGGATGGGACATCCCTGCTCTTGGGCACGTTGCACAAACGCGCAAATCATGTCGTACAGAATCTCCGCACTCCCGGCTTGTACATACACCGGCGGAAGGCCGCGAAGGTCTGCCATCACGGGCGACAGGAGCGGATCGCGCGGATCCCTTCCCTGGCACAACCACCGCGCCCACCGATCGGCCATGCGCTTCTCGACCCAATCATGGTCCTCATTGGCACGCATGTTGGCACCTGAGTTGGTCAGGTCGGTCCACGGGCAAATGCAAAGCGACAAGGCGGGCAGCGGCAGTTTGCGGTCGCGAAGCGAAAGCAACAAGGATAGAACCAGATTGCCACCCGCCGAATCGCCGGCAAGCAGCAGTCTCCGGGGGTCCACCCCGCTGGCCAGCAACCACTCGTAGGCGGCCAGTGCATCGTCCAGTTGGGCCGGAAACGGATGCTCGGGGATGAGTCGGTAATCCAGAGCGAAAGTTCCTGCCTTGGCGGCCCAGGCGACGAGTGCGATCAGATTGCGATGCGCTCTGGCATGGTAGGCATAGCCGCCGCCGTGCAGGTACAGGGCGGTTGCCACCCGCCGTTCTGGCGGCGGCAAATACCAATGCCCGCGCGGCGGTCCGGCCACCGGTTCTATTCTGAGCCTGGCCACCGCCGGGGAATGAAAAATAAGCGCATCCTGGTACTCGCGCCCCTCGACGATGTGCGGCATATCGAAAGCGATCCTGCTCTGTGTCCTCAAAAAGTGCGTGGTTACCTCCAGTGCCCAGTTCCAGTTGGGTAGATGCGGGCCGCGTATCAGCCGGCGCAGGCTCACGTATAGGGACGACCAGAGCAGCGAGATCACGTTCCGCAGCCGGTATGTTCCTCTTCCGCTCAGTTCCAGCGATGCCGTCACTGATTTCAGACCTCCATCGCAGATATCCTGGCGATTTCCCCAACCAGGAGCCGGCCATGCCAACGCGGCCAACCGTAGCCGTTCCTCACGGTTGGGCACTCCTGCCGCCAAGGTAACCCTTCCCTTGCCGCGTGTGCAACATCTACCTATGAATGTATCCTGCCGCTTCAAAAGAAGCGGTTAGAGCGGGAGCTCTAACCGCTTGATCTTGACAAGACAGACTGGGTGCATTCAACAGGATCCACAACAGCTTCTTACATCCCTCACCACTTCCACGGCCACGGGGCGGCGATAGCATGCCAGGTACGCCCGGTATCGCTGGATTTCCACAAATACGGGCGCCCGTCGTCGTAACCGGCAGCATACATCACCCCGCCCACCCGTCCGGATGTGATTTCAGCTCCGAGGGGCAGTACCCGGTGTATCCATGTCTTGCCGCCATCCTTTGAGATGAACAATCCCTGCTGCATACCTGAGAAAAACATCATATTCGGATTCGAGCGGGCAGTATGAAGATCCATCCCGGACACCTCTTGACCGACAACCTTCCAAGTCTTGCCTCCATCCGTGCTCAATGCAAAGCCAGACATCATCACTGGAATCATGATCCGATTACCACGCACATAGATGTCACCCATTGGCATTTCCACTGTCGGGGGCAAATGCAAAGGCCCAAGGGCGGTCCAACGCACCCCGCCGTCATCGCTGACATACATGCCATGCCCCACTACATAGGCGGCCATGTGATGGATATTGCGGAGATCGAACCCGAAGCCATGATCATCTCGCGAGGGCAGGCCACGATTGGCGTTTGTCCATGTGCGTCCACCGTCCCGACTGATCCGTATGCCGTAGTGCCCTGCGACCACAATCATTTTGCCGTCCGGCGTAATGCTCATCTCCATTGCATCGATCCCATGCAGAGCGCGGATCACATGCCAATGCATGCCCCCGTCGTCACTGACCGCCGTCTCCCCATGCGTTCCGATCCATATCACGTTAGGTGAGGCGCCGATACCGAGCTCATGCAGATGTTCCCCCAGTCGGGGATGGGCTGGCTGAGGTGCCGCCGTGGCGGTTCCACAGATCAGTGCAATGGTAATGATGAATGACGATTTAAAACGTAGATATTTTTTCATAACGTTATCCTCTCGTTGGGTATAAAACCGTTAAATGCTTCATATTCTCCGCCAGCAGTTGTTTCAGGCCGACATCGCGCTGCTAAGCAATCCGCACGACCCGTATACAAGCCAAGTGCCATGAGATTAGCGTTGACAATGTCCGGCGAATCCAGTGGAAAACATGCCACATAGGCAACCGCAAGGCCGCCGTACAAATAGGCAATGACCACATGGAACAACTCCCTAGTGTGTAACACGTCCACCCCGTTTGAACGGGGGTCCGTAAAGCCTAAGAAGATGCTATTTCAGGAAAACGCAGTAGCGCAGATTGAGCGGGATATCGGGAGGAGGTGAATACGTGCCATCAAAATAACGGGTAAGACACACTGGCGTGGATGGCATCAAAACATTGGTCGCGATGATCGCGAGGGGCTGCCAATGAGGGGTGCTGTGAGCGGTTGCTTGGACAGATATGGAAGTGGAAGTTAATTTGGTTGTTCCATAATACAGTTCGCAGTATTTCCTGCATTGCGGATTCATCACCTGCTGACTGACCATGCCGGCGGCACACGGCATCTTTAGAGCCATTCCAGCTCGCGCCGCAAGGGAACATGTTGCCCACAATGACGACCACAGCACGGCTAGCGCCATCAGGAAAAAAAGAGCTCTTTTTTGTCGTGTGGCCATCGGGGCTACAGTATTCGAACAGAATGTCCCTAATGCAGGGTAGATGAATTTTCGGCATTGTCAAGAGACTGAGATGAGAGCAAAAGAGGCCCTTAGCGTCAGGGGAAAACCATTTAGCCGCGAGCGTTAACAAGCGCACGGACTCATCTCGCCCAGAGGAACCGCGTCGAATGAAAGAACGTCAAATATCCTCTACACCGGGGTGTTAGTGTCGGTTTGGAAAAACCACACGCCGCGCTGAACAAAAAACAGCGTTTGTGTGGCTTCGTCCCTAATGAACATTCCCAATTAGGGACAGTTATGAAGCTGTCTCTTTCCGCTTGCGGGTTACCTCTCACATTCGCATGTCGTATGGCAACCGTGAAGTACGTCGTCAGCGGGAGCGCGGAACGGCTCCGCCTCGGGCAGCCCAACCAAAAGGCTGCAGCAACCCTTCGACGGGCTACCGGAATCGGACGCACGCGACCAATCCCGGTGCAGACCCTTCAGGGATTCCTGCAGTGCGCATAGGGAACGGATTTCCGTCTCCAGCTCCCGGATTCGACAGTCGATCCAGCCTTCCACTTCCCCGCATGGACTGCGTCCTTGGCGGGCAAGTCCCAACACGGCTCGCATCTGCTGAAGCTTGAGTCCCATCTCCTTAGAACGCTTCACGAATGCAATGTAGGCGGGGGTTTGGGGAGGAAACAATCGGTATCCGGTAGGTGACCGCGATGCCTTGGGCACAAGCCCGAGCGTTTCCCAATAGCGCAGCGCCTTGGAAGACACCCCGGTTTTCCGCGCGAGCGCGGTGATGCTCAGAAACTCTGCCATGGCTGCTCCTCCAAAGATGCGGGTAGGTTCTACCGCAATAGTGTTACTGGGGCTGTGACTGCCGTCACCGCTGCGAGTTCACGGGCACTCTATCGTCCCCGCCTGCGCGCCAGGGTTGCACCTTGTCCCGGGAGCAAGGTTTATTGTTACTGGAAAGCCACGAGCATCATGAGGGTACACCGATGACAGAACGCGCGTTGCTGGCTTCAGCTACCGACACTATATCGGCCGCGGTTCTCGCCCGCATCACCAGCCCCGTTCCCACCCGCTATCGCCTGCTGGAGGACGGGAGAAAGTCCCCCATCTACGTGTACTGCGCCCTCGACACCCTTGAATATGCCATGATCGCCCAACGGCCGTTCCGGATCCTGGCAGACCCGCCCGTTGGCCCATCCATCCAGTTCGCACTCACCTCCGCCGGCCCGACGGCGTCCGCATTACGGATATCCGCCGTGATACCCGAACACCTGTCGGCCTTACCAAGCGTGACGGCCATGCCGTCTCGGTGTTGCCCTTACACCCATTTTTTTGTTTCAAGGCAAGCCTATGAGACATGGTGGGGGACGTTGCCCGACCGCCTCCAGAGGTGTATCGAATGTGTGCCTTTGCGTGAGGCGTGGGCGCAGGCCCACCGCGCCATCTCCGGATACCAGACTTCTCAATCCTGCGAATGTCGGTAAGCGGCATGAAATATTGTCACCAAAAAACTTTGGTAAGGACTCGAGCATGACAGCAGCACGACTTGTTTTCGGATTGCCCCTTTATCGAATTATCGGATTCGCAAGTTTCCTGGTATTTTTCACTATCAACCTCATTGCGCTCTCGACGCCCGTGGCAGATGTAGGCTGGACCGCCGGCTTGCTCAGCGACCTGAATCTCACAGTCATCCTTAGATCTCTCGTTCTAGCCACCCTGCTCGGCGTACTGACGCCGTTCACCGTGTATCTGCTACGCCAGCGCGCAAAAGCGCATCTCGGTGCCTCATCCATGGGAATCGTGTGTTCGGGGTTCCTGTGCCTGCTGGGTCCCCTCTGCTGCGGTGCGGTTTCCATTGTGCTGGGAGGGTTGGCGGGCCTGCTGCCAGCGACCGCAGCTTATGAATCCCATGTCTACGCCTTTCTCGGGCACTACGAGGGTTTCTTCTTTTACCTCTCGATCGTACTTCTTGGCTACGCACTGTACATGAACAGCCGCCACATCGCCGCCATGACAGATTCCTCCACCTGATGCAGGAGCACGTGGGAACTCATCAGCGACCAGCTGGGCGGGTCAGTCCGAACCAATGAAACGGAAAATAGTTCACTGCTCATGAAAGATTCGATTGTGTGCTAAGATTTCTCACGGGCGTTGAACCATGCTCAAAGAAGAGAGTCATGAGGTCAGTCGAGATACAAAAACCTCGAACAGCGAACGTGTTAGCGTTGTGTGGTCTTGCGGCTGCGATTATTCTCCCGCTGCTGCCGATCGGCAAATGGATCGCGCCGGGCGACTCGATGCGGGCTTTGATGATTCGCGAAGGTGTGTGGTGGTGCTACGGCGCCGCGGTCATCGCTTGGCTGCACTTTGCGGAACGGCTGCCTGTGGGCTCAATCGGTCTGCGCCGCCCTACCTATAAAACCCTCTTGTTTGCGTTACTGGGGGCGGCGGCGCTCGTGGCGGTGATGGTCCTGCACTATGGCGTGATTGTGCCGGCGTTTCACCTGAACGCAAGCGCATCCGTCGCGGTGCGCAATCAGATTCTTGCAAGACCGTACTGGTATCGGTTGCTCCTGGTGCTGCGAGCTGCCGTAGTCGAGGAGATACTCTTCCGCGGGTACATGATTGAAAAAGTCCGCCAACTGACCGGCAGTACGCTGCTGGCAGTTACCGTCTCCGTCGTGGCCTTTACTTTCGTTCACCTGCGCGGCTGGGGGCTGGTTCAGCTTATCCCGGTTTTTGGCGGCGGGGTGATTCTTGCCCTGCTTTATGTGTGGAAGCGCGATCTTCCCAGCAATATGCTTGCGCACTTTCTCACCGATGGGGTGGGCTTCCTGCTGCGCTGAGCTCGGTTCCAAGGACATTACCACCGGCGGCTGGCATTTTTCGTGCTGCGTGGATGGGTACTGCGTACCACGTACCAAGATTCTGGAAATGCCAGCGCAGCGCAACTTCTCATCCTCACGGGTAACCTGTCTGCAACAGGGTTTTTTAGTGCGCCCGCGCCGCCATCAGTTCCACAAGTTTTTGGGTGACGTCTTCCACGCGGATCAGATCCATGGCCCGCAGATCGCGTACACGCGTGCCCCAAGGCGCGGTCGCCGCATCCTGATGATTGAACTCGCGCATGGCCTCGGGATAGCGGTTCACGCACCAGTGGCGGCTGAAGTAGGGCGCGGCGCGCTCGGGGTTGGTGCTGGCGTACAGACCGATTACCGGCGTGCCGACGGCGGTGGCCATATGGGCGGGGCCGGAGTCCGGCGAGATCAGCGCCGCGGCGCGCTGCAATACGGCTAGCAGTTGTTTCAGATTGGTCTGCCCGATCAGATTCAGCGGCGGGGTGCGGGTCGCCGCCAGGATGGCGCGACCGTAATCCTGCTCCACCGCGCCCGGTCCGCTGGTCAGCAGCACCCGCATGCCCAGGGTCTGCGCCGCATAATCCGCCACTGCGGCATAGCGCTCCGCACGCCAATTGCGGAAATTGCGGAAACGGGCGTTGGCGCAGGGGCTGATGACGAGTGCCGGTACCGTGTCTGGGATATGCTCACGGGCGAAGGCTGCGGCTGCCGCCGGAATGGGGATGTCCCAGCGCAGCACGCGCTCGGTGATGCCGCAGGCTTGCGCAAAACCGAACAGACTGTCCATCACATGCTGGCGCGGCTGGTACGAAATGCGTCGGTTGGTGAACAGCCACTGGTAATCATGGGCCCGCTCCCGATCGAAACCGAGTTTTACCGGCGCCCGCACGGCAAAAACGCTCGCCAGGCTGGCACGCAGGGACATTTGCATGTGCAATAATAAATCGAAACGCCGACCGCGCAGGGTACGGCGCAGTTCGCGATAGGCGTGCAAGCCTTTCGCCTTGTCGAAGATGATAAACTCAATGCCGGGGATGTCCCCCACCAGACCCGCTTCCAGCCGTCCGATGATCCAGGTGAAGCACGTCCCGGGCCAGGCAGCCTGGAGCGTGCGCACCACCGGCAAGGCATGGCATACGTCGCCTACCGCCGACAGGCGCAGAATGCAGACGCGGGCGGGTGACATCGTATGGGACATGGCTGATGACGACGCAGATACTCACCACCAAGCGGCGGTTCATCCTATACGATGACTCGCTTACAAGCCACGCGAGCGAGGAGTTGTTCACGGTGCGTCACTGGGCCCGCCACGGGCCGCTGCGGGGCGCCGGCGGCGGACGCGGTAACACCTGGATTGTGGCCGGTGAGTGCGATGAATGGGTGTTGCGCCATTATCGCCGCGGCGGTCTGACGGCGCATTTCGTGACGGATTATTACCTGTGGACCGGCCTTTCCAGGACCCGGCCCTGGTGTGAATGGAACCTGTTGGCGGAACTATATAAGAAAGGCCTGCCAGTGCCCCGGCCGGTGGCGGCACAGGTGGTGCGCCGCGGTCCGGGGTACCGGGGCGATCTCCTCACCCGCCGCATTCCCGACAGCCGTGCGCTGGCCGCCTGCCTGCGGGACGACCGCATCGAACTTATCCCGTGGCGCGCCATCGGCGCCTGCATCCGCCGCTTCCACGATGCCGGTGTCTATCACGCCGACCTTAACGCCCACAACATCCTCGTCAACACCCGCCACGAGATTTTCGTGATTGATTTTGACCGCGGTGAACACCGTACCCCCGGCGCGCTCTGGCAGGAAGCCAACCTCGGGCGGCTGCTGCGCTCGCTGCGCAAACTGACAAGCCCGGGTTTCGCCGAGGCACATGCCTGGCCGGCATTGCGGGAAGGATATGACAGCGGGTGCGGCTGATTCAGTCCCGCGGTACCACCTTGAAACGGTCGTGGCTCCAGAGATACTGTTCCGGTGCGCGGCGGACATGCTCCTCCAGCAGCCTGTTGATGCGCAGCGTATCGGCCAGCGGATCGTCCGTGGGGAAATTTTTCAGGGCTGGGTAGAATACCAGCCGATAACCGCGGTTACCCGGAAGACGTTCGCCGAAGAACGGCACCACCGGCGCCTGGCTGACACGCGCCAGGCGCGTGAGAGCGGGGTTGGTGGGGGCGGGAACCCCGAAGAAGGGCACCAGGATGCTGCCCCGGCCGCGATAGCCCTGATCCACGGCATACCAGACGGGCTTGCCTTCCTTGAGACTCTTCAGCAGCAGACGCACATCGTTGCGCGGGATGGCGCGTTCGAACAGCCGTTCCCGGTTGCGGCGCATGATTTCCTCGATGACCGGGTTGGGCAGGGGCCGGTACATCAAATGCATGTCGGTGCAGCGCCTGAGGATGCGGCCAATCATTTCCAGTTGGGTGAAATGACCGGCCAGCAGCAGTACGCCATGGCCCGCGGCGCGCGCCTCCTGCAAGTATTCGACCCCACGCACTTCGTATACGAGCCTGCGCAAACGTTTTTCACTCATCCACCAGCACATCCCGAATTCGATAATGCCCATGCCGATGGAAGCGAAATGTCTTTTGGCGATACTGGAGCGGGTTTTTCCGTCCATATCCGGAAAGCACATTTGCAGATTAACCCGCGTCACGCGCCAGCGGCGGCTGGCCAGAAATCGCAGACACCAACCGATGCGGCGGCCGACGGCCATTTGCAGCGGGTAAGGAAGCCACACGGTGAAGCGGATGAATCCCAGCAGCAACCAGGTGGGCCAGTAGCGGGGTTTCAGAAGGCGGCGTTTCATATATATCGAGGCTTATGTCGCATGGCAGCAGTGTAGCGGTCGTTTCGACCCGGGTACAGGAGGCCGCCGCACGCAGCGCCCATGTTATGATGCGGCGCGTTTCCCAGGATTGTTGGGGCTTCCATGAACATCCGCATTCCGCAGTTTGACGGCGTGCGCGTGCTGGTGGCGGGTGACGTGATGCTGGACCGTTACTGGTTCGGCGCCACCGGCCGCATTTCCCCCGAGGCGCCGGTACCGGTGGTGCACGTACGTGATACCGAAGAACGCCCCGGCGGCGCCGGTAACGTGGCGGTGAACCTGGCCAGTCTGGGCGTGCGCTGTACGGTCACCGGCATCACCGGCGATGACGCCATCGCGGATGCGCTGGCGACATCCATGGAAAAGCGCGGGGTGCGCTGCCAATTCGTCCGCCTCAAGCACGCCGCCACCATCACCAAGCTGCGGGTGCTGTCGCGTCATCAGCAGTTGATCCGCCTCGATTTCGAAGAAACTTTCGGCAGCTTTACCGGCGCTCCACTGTTGCCGGTATTCAAGCGGGAACTGTCGGACAGCGACGTGGTGATCCTCTCCGACTACGGCAAGGGCAGCTTGAGCGCGGGGCAGGAACTGATCGCCGCCGCGCGTGCCGCCGGCAAGCCGGTACTGGTGGATCCCAAGGGGCGCGACTTCGGCAAATATAAAGGTGTCACAGCAATCACGCCCAATCTGGCGGAGCTGGAAGCGGTGACGGGTGCGTGCCCGGACGAAGCCAGCCTTGTGCAGAAGGGCGAGAAGCTGCGTGACGAACTGGGCTTGAAAGCGCTGCTGGTGACGCGCAGCGAGCACGGCATGACGCTGCTGGAATCCGGCCGGCCGCCGCTGCACCTGCCGACCCAGGCGCTGGAAGTCTCCGATGTCACCGGTGCCGGCGACACCGTGATCGCGCTGCTGGCTGCGGGTCTCGGCGCCGGTCTGGCGTTTGCGGATGCGGCGGCCCTCGCTAATCTTGCGGCCGGCCTGGTGGTGGCGAAGCTCGGCTCCGCCACGGTCACACCGGCGGAACTCAGGCTTGCGGCCCACAGCCGCAGCGGCGGCGTGCTCACCGAAACGGCGGTCATGGACGCGGTGACCCATGCCCGCAGCCAGGGTGAGCGTATCGTCATGACCAACGGCGTCTTCGATATCCTGCACGCCGGGCATGTGGCCTATCTCAGGGAGGCGCGCAAGCTGGGCGACCGGCTGATTGTGGCGGTGAACGATGATGCATCGGTGCAGCGCCTGAAAGGCGCGGGTCGGCCCATCAATACCGTGGCGAACCGCATGCAAGTGCTCGCAGCGCTTTCCTGTGTGGACTGGGTGGTGGCGTTTCCGGAAGATACGCCGGAACGACTCATCTGCGAGCTGCTGCCGGATATCCTGGTGAAAGGCGGCGATTACAAGCCGCAGGATGTGGCGGGTTACCAGTGTGTGACCAGGGGCGGCGGTGAGGTGCGCATCCTGCAATACATCGCGGGGTTGTCCACCACTGCCATGATCAACGCCATGCGTAAATCCTGCTGAGGTTCCGTGCGCTTCCTGTATTCCCTGGCTTTGTTGCTGCTTTTGCCGTTCGCTTTGAGCTGGCTCATGTGGCGTACGTTGCGACAGACCGGTCATGCCGACAGGCTCGGCGAACGCTTCGGCAGCTCACCGTATCTCGCGCGCAATGAAATCATCTGGATACACGGTGCCTCGGTGGGGGAGATTCGTGCCGCAGCACCGCTGGTGAAGAGGCTGCACCGGCAGTTTCCGCAGCATCCGCTGTTGGTCACCAGCTTCACCGGTACGGGGCGCGCGCAGGCACAGGCGTTGTTCGGTGAGCGCGTGCTCGTCGCGCAACTGCCCTACGATCTGCCATTCTGTGTGAATCGCTGGCTCAAGTGCGTAAGTCCGGCCATCGGCATTATCATGGAAACCGAGATCTGGCCGAACCTGTTTTCTGTCTGTGCCCGTCGCCGCATACCGCTGTTGATGGTGAGTGCACGCCTGTCGGAGCGGGCGCTCAGC
This sequence comes from Natronospirales bacterium, assembly GCA_021792635.1. Classification (GTDB taxonomy): domain Bacteria; phylum Pseudomonadota; class Gammaproteobacteria; order Natronospirales; family REEB76; genus REEB76. The sequence goes on from JAJYUH010000009.1 coordinate 77,598, forward strand.
CGCTATCGGCGTTTCCGCGTGCTGGTGCGTAACGCGCTCACGCAGGTGACGATGATCGCCGCCCAGACCGAGGGCGATGCGGAATATTTCCGGCGTCTGGGGGTGTCGCCGGAGCACCTGGAAATCAACGGCAATCTCAAATTCGATGTGCAATTCCCGGAAGACACCCCGGCCCAGGGCCGCGCCTTGCGCGAACGCCTGTTCGGTCGTGCCACCGTGGTGGTGGCGGGCAGCACCCGCGAGGGTGAGGAAAGCATGGTATTGCAGGCGTTCCGCACCCTGCTGGGAAAATACCCCGCCTGCACGCTGGTGCTGGCGCCGCGCCATCCGCAGCGCACTACGGTGGTGGCCGAGCGGATCAAAAGCGCCGGATTTTCCTGTTTCCGGCGCAGCGCCGGTGAGGCCCGGCTGCAGGCCGGCGACGTACTGCTGCTGGACACACTCGGCGAACTGGCGCGCTTTTATGCGGCAGGCGACCTGGCTTTCGTGGGCGGCAGTCTGGTGCCGGTGGGCGGACACAATCTTCTGGAACCGGCGGCCCTGAGTCTGCCGGTGCTGGCCGGGCCGCATCTTGCCAATGTGCGCGATATCGCCGTACTGCTCAAGGACGCGGGCGGCCTCATTGTGGTGGAGGATGCCAAAGCTCTGGGCGAAGCCTTTATCTGGCTGGTGGGTAACCGTGTCACGCGCGAGCACATCGGTCAGGCGGCGCAGCAGACCGTGGCGGCGAATCGCGGCGCGCTCGCGCGCACATTGCTGCTGGTGGAAAAGCACCTCACCCGCGCTTGAATGGGTGAGGCGCCGTGAGACAGGGACGCTCTGAAAATTGCGTCAGCCGCCAGCCGGGTCCTGAATCAGATGGGTCGCCGGTGCGGGCACCACCAGCAGCGCGTTGATCTGCTGCACATCCTGCGGATTCAGGATGCCGGCGGCCTGCTTGAGCTGCAGCACGCTGGTCAGATAGGTATCGCGGCTCTGGGCGAAATTCGTCTGTGCGGTAACCAGGTTCTGGCGCGCCAGCAGCACATCTACGATGGTGCGGGTGCCTACCCGCATGCCGGTTTCCATGCCCTGCAGTGAGGTTTCATTGGATTTTACCGATTGCCGCAGCGCTTTCACCTGGGAGATGCCGGTGAGCACGCCCAGATACGCAGTGCGGGTCTGCTGTTCGGTCTGACGCGTCACCAATTGCACCTGGTCCTGGGCCGCGTCGTACTGACGCTCCGCCTGCGTTACTTGTGCGCTCACGCTGCCGCCGGAGAAGATCGGCACGGATAATTGCAGCCCGAGGACAGTGCCGTTGGTGTCGCTGAGTTCATTGAATTGCGAGCCTAATGCACTGAAGTCGTTGTTGTTCTGATTCTTGGTGTGCTGCAGCGTAAGATTCAGCGTCGGGTAGTTGCCGGCGCGCTTGATGGATACGAGACTGGCAGCCACGGCTGCCGCTGCCTGGGCCGCCATGAGGTTCGGATTCTGTTTAAGCGCCGTAGCCACCCATTGCGTGGTGTTATCCGGATCAGGTGCGCGCAGCGGCATATCGGCGGGCGGCTGCTGCAACTCGCCCACCGGCTGGCCGGTGATGGCGCGCAGCGATTCCTCGGCATTGATCACCTGCTGCTGGGCGGCGATCTCGGTGGCCACCGACTGGTCGTAGGCCGCCTTGGCGTTCTGCACGTCGGTGATGGCGCTCATGCCCACCTGATATTTCACCTTGGTCTGTTCCAGTTGTTTGGCGTTGGCTTCCGTGGCGGCGTGATCGGCCGCCAGGGTATCGCGTGCGGTGATCACGTTGAAGTAAGCCGTCGCCGTACGCACGATCAGGTCCTGCTGAGCGGCCAGATACTGGGCTTGCGCCTGGGCCACGGAGGCATCCGCCTGCTTGATGGTTTCCCAGGCAGCCCAGTTGAAGATGGGCTGGGTGATCTGAATGCTGTAGGCAGTGGAATAATTGTTCGAATCATAATTGCCCTGAATGGGACCGTTGGGACCGAAGCCGAAGGGTTCGGAACCGTTTGAGCGCTGGATATTGCGGCTCGCATTCAGCCCCACGTTCGGCAGATAGCCCGCCCGGGCGATGGGCTTGTTCTCCAGCGCCGCCTCGTAGTTGGCCTGGGCCTGGGCGAAGGTGGGATCATTTTTGAGGGCCAGTTGATAGACATTCCACAAATCGGCGCTGTAGGCGGGTGCCGCGGCCACAAGGCCCGCCACGACGAGTACGGGAAGAAAAGCACGCATGGTATTCACCTTGGCTCCTGTTTCCTTCAGGTGTATTGGTCAAATATAACACTATAACATTTGGGGGGCGGCTGCAAGCGCTGCAAAAGCGAATTGGTTTCCCGTACCGGAGACCTGGGCTTGAACGCACATGCAGTGGGCCACGGCTTCAATAACGGGGCAGGCCCGGATCGAGGCTCAGCGCCCAGTCATCAATGCCGCCCGTCAGGTTGATGACATGCTTGAAGCCACGGGACTTGAGGAACGCCGCCACCTGCAGACTGCGGTTGCCGTGATGGCACAGCACCACATAGGGTTGTTCCGGGTCCAACTCACCCAGCCGTCCGGTTAACTCATCCATGGGAATATGCAGACAGCCTGGCAGACGCACGCGCTCGCATTCCCAAGGCTCGCGTATATCCAGCAGCACCACCGCATCAGCGTCTTTTGCCCGCAGGTTTTCCACTTCCCTGGGAGTGAGCGAGGGCACTGGCAAAGCAGCCTCCCGCTCAGAAATGAAAGCGGCGCGGTACGGCCGCGTTCACCAAAGCCGGCAGGTCGGTCTCGAACAGGCTTTCCCGCGACCAGGCGTTCTCGGCCACGCGGGTAACAAGCAGGGCTTCCATCACCGGTGACTGTCCCACGATCATGAACAGCCGCCCACCCACCTGCAGATGCTCCGCGTAGCGCTTGTCATACGCAGGCAGCGAACCGGTTACGGCGATCACGTCAAAGCGCTGTGCGAGCCAGTCAAGTTGTACGCCATCGCGGGTTTCGAGATGCGCATTCCGGATCCCCAAACCCGAGAGAATTTTGTCTGCAGTTTCGGTGAAATCGGCAAAGATATCCACCGACAGCAGTTCACCCGCCATGCGTGCGAGGCAGGCGGACATGAAACCGCTGCCGGTACCGATCTCGAGGACGCTCTCATCCGGCCGTGGATCCAGCGACTGCAGCAGACGGCCTTCCACTTTGGGGGTCATCATCACCTGAGCGTGGGCCAGCGGGAGGCAGGTGTCCGCAAATGCCAGGTTGCGGTAACGCGCCGGTACAAATTGTTCGCGCGGCAGGGCTGCGAGAATGGCCAGCACCCGCTGATCGAACACGTCCCAGGCACGTACCTGCTGGCCGACCATCTGGCTGCGGGCGAATTGCGTATCCATCGGATTCACAAGTGAAAATCGCACATGAAGAGTGCAAAGGTTAAGCGCTTTGGTCATTCTTGGCAAGGCGAACTGTCACACCAGCCGGCTTACAAATGTCAGGTGTATACTGCGACACGCGCCTGCGGGCGCGTGGAAGCTGGGGGTGCCCTCCCGCGTTGCTGCGATAGGGCTGAGAAACACCCTTGGAACCTGAACCGGTTAATCCCGGCGGAGGGAAAGCTTCGCGGCCTCATGACCGCGCCATCGGCTTTTCCCTTGCGGCCGGGTATGAGGGCAGAACATGAGCGCCGTACCTGCAGAATTCATCCGCCGCGCCGCGCAGCTTTCTGAAGCAGCCACGCGGCCCTACCCCAATTCGAGGAAGGTATTCGTGCCCGGCTCGCGCGCCGATCTGCGCGTCGCCATGCGCGAAGTGCACCAGTCGGATACCCCGGCGCTGCACGGCGCCGAGGCCAATCCGTCCATACCTATATATGACACTTCCGGGCCCTATACGGATCCGGCGGCTCATATTGACCTGCTGCGTGGCCTGCCGCCGTTGCGTGCAGGCTGGATCAAGGAACGCGGTGATACGGAGCGGTTGAGCGATTTCACCTCCGAATACACACGGCGACGCAATCGCGATGTCAAGCTCGCGGACATCCGTTTTCCCGAGCCGCCCAGGCCGTGGCGCGCCAAAGCCGGCGCTAACGTCACCCAGATGCATTACGCTCGCAAAGGCCAAGTCACGCCGGAGATGGAATACATCACCATCCGCGAAAACCTGCGGCTGAATGAATTGCGCGCCGATGCGCGCTACGCGCAACTATTGAAGCAGCATGGCGGGCAGAATTGGGGAGCGGCGATTCCAGAAGCCATCACGCCGGAATTTATACGCGCCGAAGTGGCCCGCGGCCGCGCCATTATTCCCGCCAACATCAACCATCCGGAACTGGAGCCCATGATCATCGGCCGCAACTTCCGGGTGAAGATCAACACCAACATCGGCAATTCCGCGGTCACCTCCAGCATTGCCGAAGAAGTGGAGAAGATGGTGTGGTCGGCGCGCTGGGGCGGCGACACCCTCATGGACCTGTCCACCGGCAGGAATATCCACGAAACCCGTGAGTGGATCATCCGCAACGCGCCCATGCCCATCGGCACCGTGCCCATCTATCAGGCGCTGGAGAAAGTGGACGGCAAGGCCGAGGAACTCACCTGGGAGATGTTCCGCGATACCCTCATCGAGCAGGCCGAGCAGGGCGTGGACTACTTCACCATCCATGCCGGCGTGCGCCTGCCGTTCGTGCCGCTGACGGCGCAGCGCGTCACCGGCATCGTATCGCGCGGCGGCTCGATCCTGGCCAAGTGGTGCCTGGCACACCATGAGGAGAATTTCCTGTATACGCACTTCGAGGATATCTGCGAGATCATGCAGGCCTACGATGTGTCGTTCTCCCTGGGCGACGGCCTGCGGCCCGGCTGCATTGCCGACGCCAACGACGAAGCCCAGTTCGCGGAACTGAAAACTCTGGGTGAGTTGACCCAGGTCGCCTGGCGGCACGACTGCCAGGTGATAATCGAGGGGCCGGGGCACGTACCCATGCAGCTTATAAAAGAGAACATGGACAAGGAACTGGCGGAATGCTACGAAGCGCCGTTCTATACGCTCGGGCCGTTGACCACCGACATCGCGCCGGGTTACGACCACATCACCAGCGCCATCGGCGCCGCCCAGATCGGCTGGTACGGCACCGCCATGCTCTGCTACGTCACCCCCAAGGAGCACTTAGGGCTACCGGACAAACAGGACGTGCGCGACGGCATCATCGCCTACAAGATCGCGGCGCACGCGGCGGACCTGGCCAAAGGCCATCCCGGCGCGCAGCTGCGGGACAATGCTTTATCGAAAGCGCGTTTCGAGTTCCGCTGGGAAGATCAGTTCAATCTGGGACTCGATCCCGACAAGGCCCGGGAATTCCACGACGAGACTCTGCCCAAGGATTCCGCCAAGCTCGCGCACTTCTGTTCCATGTGCGGCCCGCATTTCTGCTCCATGAAAATCACCCAAGATGTAAGAGAGTACGCGCAGAAAGGCATGGCTGAGAAAGCGAAGGAATTCCGGGAGCAGGGCGGGGAGCTCTACCAGCCGGAATAGCTCAACCAGACTGGAATAAGCAGATGCCGCCAAAAATCAGGGAGTTGATAGCCGAACTGGAAAAGACGGGTTTCATAAATCGCGGCGGCAGAGGCAGTCATCGAAATTTCGTGCACCCAGCCGCCGGGAGACCTATTACCATATCGGTAAACTTGGAGATGACGCAAAGCATTATCAGGTCCGCGCGGTGAGCTTGGCCCTGAAGGAGCTGAAGAAATGAAAGAGAGCGCTAAATACGCAAAGATTGTCGAGTGGTCTGAAGAAGACCAGTGTTACGTCGGAAGTGCGCCCGGGCTGATCCTTGGCGGTTGTCATGGCGAAGACGAGAAAAAGGTCTTCGATGAACTTTGTCAGATCGTTGAGGAAGCCATCGAACTTTATCGAAATGATGGCAAGCCCTTGCCGCCCGCGACTTCCGGTCACGACTTTGCAAACCGCATGCAGGAAGTCGCCTGAGCACCGCTGGGTCTCGATCCCGACAAGGCGCGGGAATTCCATGACAAAACCCTGCCAAGGATTCCGCCAAACTCGTGCATTTCTGCTCCATGAAAATAACGCAGGACGTGCGAGACTGTGCGAAGAAGGGGATGCAGGAGAAATTCAAGGAGTTTATTGAGCAGGGCGGTGATATCTATCGCCGCGAATGACAGGGCTAGCTGGATAGCCACTGCGGAAAAGAGTATTTTTGACCTGGCTGGACAAGCTAAATCAAGGGAATGAACATGGAAATGCAGAGGATGAACTTAATGGCTCCTTCATATACGGCAGTTGTGAAACAAGACGGTAAATGGTGGTTCGGCTGGGTGGAGGAAGTACCCGGCGTGAACTGCCAAGAAGCGACCCGCGAGGAACTGCTGAAATCGCTGCGAGTCACACTTGCAGAAGCCATCAATTATTCTGGTTTTCATCCGGCCGCAATCTGAAGACGCGACGTAGAGGTAAGCTAGCCGTTGCAGATGACTCATTTACAAACCAAGCTCACTGTGTGAGCCGAGGCGAACCAGTTGCAACACGCTGTCCCCGTATTTACGGTAGATCAGGATCAAATCCGGGCGGACATGGCAGTCGCGAAAATCCGTCCATTCCCCCGTCAATGGATGGTCTCGATACTTGGCTGCTAACGGCCGGTCGTGGGAGAGAGCGGCAACCAATTGTGGAAATACGCTTGCAAGCGTGTTCCGATGCGGTCCCCGGGCCTCGCGTCTGTAGTCGCGTTTGAATTGCCGCGTGTACTCAATCGTCCGCATCGAGATGCGTCATGAGGGATTTCACGCTTTTGGCAGTACGCAGCTTTCCGTGGCGAGCTTCTTTCATCGCCGCAATGGTTTTGGCATTGGGAACCAGCGGTTCAAAAGGCAGGGCTTTCTCGTGGACGATGCGGGTGAGCATCAGGCGGAAAGCATCCGACACGGTGAGACCCATGGTTTTGAGTACCATCGCCGCTTCTTCCTTGGTCTCGGTATCAATTCTAGCGCGGACGACGGTATTGGCTTTCATAAATCTTTTGTCCATATACTGGGCTACATTGTAGCTCAACCGTACAACACGTGTAATCCCCTACACGGGTCATACAATATCGACATCCTGGCGTATTCCATGGTGAGCTTGGTTCTGAAGGAGCTGGAGAAATGAAAGGGAGCGCCAAATACGCAAAGATTGTCGAATGGTCCGAAGAAGACCAGTGTTGCGTCGGAAGTGCGCCCGGGCTGATCCTTGGCGGTTGTCATGGCGAAGACGAAAAAAAGGTGTTCGATGGGCTTTGCGAGATCGTCGCGGAAGCCATCGAACTTTATCGAAATGATGGCAAGCCCTTGCCGCCCGCGACTTCCGGTCACGACTTTGCAAACCGCATGCAGGAAGTCGCTTAGTCGTTGCCAAACTCGTGCCCGACAAGGCGCGGGAATTCCACGATGAGATCTTGCCAAAGGATTCCGCCAAGCTCGCGCATTTCTGCTTCATGTACGGGAGTATGCGAAGCAGCGCATGCAGGAGAAAGCCACTGAGTTCAAGCAGAGTGGCGCGGAAATTTACAGGAAAGCCTGATCCGTTTTTTTGTCATCAAGCGTAGGTTGGGCTTCCTTCGTCAGCCCAACCTACATGAACTCTGATTAAACGGCGCGCACTTTCTAAACACCCCCTGCCGGGAGGGCATTATGAATTTCGGGATTCTGATTTTTTATCAAGTCGAAGAACTGGATTTCGCGGGTCCGTGGGAAATGCTGACCCTGTGGAGCAAAGTCGCCGGCGGCCCGGAAAGCTGCCTGCTGGTCGCTGAGAAAAAATCACCGGTCACCTGCGCCCAGGGACTATCGGTCAATCCGCATGTTTCTTTCAAGGACTGCCCGAAGCTGGATTATCTGCTGGTTCCGGGAGGAATCGGCGCGCGACAGCAGGTGAACAACCGGGTCTTGGTCGATTTCGTCACAAGCCAGGGTCGGCATTGCAAAGCGGTGCTGTCCGTATGCACGGGCTCTTTTATTCTGCATGCCGCCGGGCTGCTGTCCGGAAAGAAGGCTACCACCCACTGGGTTGCACTCGACAGGTTGCGGGCTCTGGGTGACGTGCAGGTGGTGGAACAGCGTTATGTGCATGACAGCAACATCTGGACCTCCGCGGGTATTTCTGCGGGTATGGACCTCATGCTGGCATTCATTGCAGACATTGCCGGCGAAGCGGCGGCCGGCCAGGTGCAATCGCAGGCCGAGTACTACCCGGCTTCGACCCGGCATGGTGATTTCGAGCATCAGGAACAGGCGCCGGCCTATCTCAAGCAACCTACATGAACCAAAAATAATGGGAGACTAAAAATGAAGAAATCGATTTATATGATCGCAGCCATCCTATTGTTCTGGATCGGCACCGCGCAGGCCCAGAATCAATCGGGCCGTTGGGCATCACCCGATGATCCATCCGCCAAAGCCATCACCGCATTGGAAGAACTGTGGGCTCACACCGCCTGCTCATCCGTGCCAGCAGCCCTGAAAGCCGCGTTCGCAGAAGATTTCCAGGGCACATCCCCAATAGGAAAACGCTACGGGAGACCAACCTCATGGGGCGGCGAGGGCGATGATACGGATTGCCGGCTCCAGCAGATACAGATACGGCTGTTCGGGAATTCAGTGGCGGTCGCTTACGGCAACGAGAGCAGTGTCAGCAAGAAAAAGGACGGCACCAAGGAGAAACATTGTCTGGCCTGGACCGATACCTGGCTCAAACGCAATGGAAAATGGCAGATTATTGCGGCGCAAGATAACGTGGTAACTTGCGAATAGCGGAATCGCAGATTACGCTGTTGGAGATTATGCCATGCATGGGATGAAAATGTATCTGAAGATTTGAAAGTCACGATCAATTATCCTGGCGTGCAAATCGTATTGTGTGCCAAAGTGCGATGGAGTAATCATGGTTCTTGATTTATCCTGGCGGTGGAGAACCGCTTCGCGTTCGGGGTGTACCGGCGGCACATGAAAGTCATCGGTTATCTGGGTATGCTCGACAGGCTGCTCGGCGTGCCGGTCACGACACGCAACTGGAATACAATCAAGTCGGTCATCGGGATATTGAAGGAATCAACGCGGTGAAAATGCAAAGGCGGGTTTCACCGGCATGATGGGAAAAAGCGGGCAGCCATTCCTGTAGAATCGGCGTCGGCATTTCAGGGAGAGACCGGTGAATTTCAGCATCCTGGTGCTGCTGTTCGTGACACTGGTGTGGGGTACGACGTTCCCCATCATCCGCGCCGCGTCCGCGCATCTCAGCGGCGTGGAGATTTCGGCGCTGCGTTTTCTGATCGCCGGCGTCTGCATGCTGCCGTTCGCCTTCAAAGCCTCGCGCGCCGCCTGGCGGGACGGGCTGGTGCTGGGCATCGTGGCGCTGGTTTCCTACGTGACCCAGGCCGTCGGACTGGAATATATCTCCTCCAACCGCAGCGCCTTCATCACCAGTCTGAACGTGCTGATGGTGCCATTCCTCGGACTGTTACTGGGCGGGCGCCTGAGCCTGCAGATCATGAGTGCCGCAGTGCTGGCCTGCGCGGGCATCGGGCTGATGTCCTGGGGCGGGGGCAGCAACCTCATCGGTGACAGCGCGACCTTCGGCTGCGCGCTTTCCTACGCCGTCTACGTTATTTTGCTGTCGCGCCTCATAAAGGGCCATGAATCGCGCACGCTCGCAGCTACGCAAATCGTGGGGATGGCGGTGATGGGCGGGCTCTGGCTCGTGCTTACCCATCTGCACGGCCAGGCGCTTCAGACCCTCGCATTGCGGGCCGAACCCGTATGGTTCTCCCTGGCCTATCTGGGGATCGTGGCGAGCGCCGGCATGCTGTTCCTGCAGGCGGTGGGCCAGCGCCGCGTGTCGGCGGAGAAAGCCGCAGTGATCTATGCCATGGAGCCGGTATTCGCCGCGCTGTTCGGCTGGCTGTGGCTCAATGAAACGCTGGGCGTGCGCGGTTTCGCGGGCGGGGCCATGGTGGTGGCGGCGGTGATACTGGGCGAATGGCGTTTCCAATCCAAGCGAATACCCGGACAATAGATTGCGACGTGCTCAGCATCTGGACCTGGGTGCTGCTGAAGGAAAAGCAGCGGACCCCTTCTGGATCATCCGGGGCCGGTACAATGCTTCATTAACAACCTGATATCCTAGCGAAATAGATTCTTCACTTTGCTGAGGAATGAACCAGAGCGCAAGTGCTTCAGGGTTCTGGCCCACTGGTCTTCCGCCAGCAGCTTTCGCTTTTCATCCGCTTCCTCTTTTTTCATCAGTTCCAAAACCCGCGTGTCTTCATCTTCATCCAGCCAGTATCCGTGCTGGTTCTCACAGAGTTCCATTTCCAGGTCATAGAACCTGTAATTGAATCTCTTGAGGGGGGCCATGCACTCGGGGCATTTGGCGGTTGTGGGGGTGGAGCTGAAGGCCAGGGTGCCTTTCGCGTCTTCCCCGAAGTCGAAAACCTCATCCTCGAGCTTTTCGAGGTCCTGACGCTCCAGCCACATCCCTTTGCAGGATTGGCAGTAGTTGACCTTGACCTTGTGCCGGATTGCCGGCGTCAGGTCGGAATTGCATTTAGGACATTTCAATGTTGCCTCCGTTTCATTCAGTTGCCAATTTCAAAGGGTCTATTGGTGGATTGACCACTGGCACACGTAGGAAAATTATAGCAGTATCCATTCAGCATGGTTACGGGCCTCTCGTTTGACAAGCTTAATCAATCAGAGTTGCCATGAATTGAAGGCAGCTATATACGAAAAGAGCCCATTTTCATGCCGATGATGGCGCTGGTACAGAATGCGGACGCCCTGCGCGCGGTCATGGCCGTCATGGCCAGCAGTTCAGTCAGCAAACACGGGAGGAAATGCCGCCACCGCGATGCGCAATACCGCTTCACAGGCGGCATCAAGAGCGTCGTCAACTGCCGCTGCAACAAGTGCCGTACCCTGAACGGCAGCGCCTTTTCCACTTAGGCGGTGGTCCCCCTGGCGGAATTAGCCGTTACCAATGGCATGGACAGGCTGTCCGGATATCAGGTTATCGAAGTGTCGTGAAGCATTATTGCGGTGCCTGCGGCAAGCCGGTGTTTAACACCAACCCCATCAATAAGGTAACGCCATACGCTGGCGAAGGGTTCCCGGAAGGCCTACGATATGAAAAATCCGCCCCTTCTGCCGATGGGTGGCTCAAAAAAATGGCTGAATAGCGGAACCTTGGACCTGCCGCAGACGTAGTTATACCTATGTAGCGAACACATTCCTGAGGAGTTTCCCATGTCAATAAAAATCCGGCTACCCACATTATTGCTTGCCGGCGCTTTGTTGCTGGCACTGACCGGCTGCAATGGCGGCAGCGGTTCCAGCGCGACCATGAGTCTCGCGGTCACGGATACGCCGGTGGACGGTGCGCAAAGCGTGGTGGTGGCGTTCACTGGCGTGGATTTGATGGGGCCGGATGGCCAGCAGAGTTTCCCCTTCAGCACAGAGAAAAAAATCGATCTGCTCCAGCAGCAAGGCATCAACAGTGCTTCGCTGCTCGTGGGTGTTACCATCCCGGCAGGCAATTATCAATGGATCCGCCTGGATATTGATACCACCCATTCCTACATCATCACATCCACCGGCGCACAGTATCCACTCACCATTCCGAGCGGCAGTCAGACGGGTCTCAAGCTGGTAAGCGGCTTCACCGTTGCACAGGGGAGCTACGCGGAATTTATGATTGATTTCAATCTGCGCCAGTCCATTACCCTGGCCAACACCGGTGGCGCATCCACCTATATCCTCAACCCCGCACTGCGTCTTATCAACATGCAGCAGGTTGGTGCGGTCGGCGGTACCGTATCCAGCACCCTCAGTATCGGCGGCACGTTGATTACCGCCGCCAGCTGCAGCCCGGCGGTTTATGTGTACCCGGGGACGGTGACCGCTCTGGATGGTTTCAACGTAACCGTACGCGGCGGTACCATCCCGCTCACATCGGCCACGGTCAGCCTCAACAATACAACCGGCAGCTACGATTATGGGGTGGGTTTCCTGGCATTCGGTACCTATACGCTGGCTGCGACTTGTGCCGCCGATGACACAACTGGCGCCACCAGCCTGGCGTTCTCTGCCACCCAGACTGCCATGGTGGCGCCCAATATCGCCATGGCGGTTAATTTCTAACGGAATGCGATCATCTGTGCCCAAGCCCCGCCGCTGGCGGCGGGGCTTTTTCTTTGGTGTGGACGCACGGTCCACATCGAAATGCAGCCACTGGTTCCCTGCCGGTCCTGATATGATGCAATCCGTGATTTCGGAAACTTTCAAGCAGGCCGGGAATGTCTGTTCCGGGCTGGAATAACCGGAGCCTGTTGCATGAATTCCAAGTTGATGTTCGTTCCGGTGATGGTACTGGTTTTCTGGACATTCATCATCATGCTGTTCATGGCCTGCAAGCGCTTCGGTGCCGAACTCGCCGGGCGGCTGAAGCCGGGTGCCTTCAGGGTGGGCGAATCACCGGAAAAAGTGCCACAGGATGTGCGTCTGGCGAATCCCAATTCCGTCAACCTGTTCGAGATGCCGGTGCTATTTTTGCGCTGTGCCTTGCGCTCTACGCGACGCGCAATGTATCGGAAACGCTGCTGGTGCCAGCCTGGATATACGTGTTGCCGCGGATTGTGCATTCCATGATTCATGTAACCTGCAACAAGATCATGCACCACTTTGCGGTTTATGCCATCAGCAGCATTCTGTTGCCGGCCATGTGGGTGATTCTTGCGCTGGCATTGTATTGCCGGCCATGACGGGATCGGGTTTCAAAGATCATTTTTCCGGTCATGCGGCCGCCTACGCCGATGCGCGTCCGCGTTATCCGGATGAACTGTTCGCCTGGCTTGCCTCGCTCACTAGGTGCCACGACACTGCCTGGGACTGCGGGACCGGCAATGGTCAGGCGGCACTGGGTCTGGCGGCGTACTATGCCAAAATCATCGCTACCGACCCCAGCCGGGAACAGATTGAGAACGCTTTTTCTCATGAGCGCATCCGTTACCGTGTGATGTCGGCGGAATCTCCCGGGATCGAACCGCATTCTGTTGATTTGGTGACGGTTGCTCAGGCGCTGCACTGGTTCGACCGGCCGGCCTTCTATGCTCAGGTCAGGCAAGTACTCAAACCGAGGGGCGCCATCGCGGCGTGGTGCTACGGCCTGTGCACCATCACACCGGAGATTGACGCATCGGTGCGGGATTTTTACGCGGGGGAGACCGGGCCCTACTGGCCGCCGGAACGGGCGCTGATTGACGGGGCTTACCGCAGCATTGAGTTTCCCTTCGAGGAAATCCTGCCGCCCGCATTTCACTTGGAGCAGTGCTGGACGCTGACGCGGTTCCTGGCCTATCTGCGCACCTGGTCGGCGGTGCAGAAATTCATCAGCAGAAACGGCCGTGATCCGGTGAACGGATTGGTCCTGGAACTCGAAACCCGCTGGGGTGATCCTGATGCAGTCAAAATGGTGCGTTGGCCTTTGCATATTCGCGCCGGGATGATTGCCGGCTGATCCCCGCACCGTACTGCCCTGCGGCGGATTTGCATAAGCATCTCGGGCCCGGACGGATACGCTGCCATCCATACGTTCGCCCGGCAGCTGCGATTGGTGACATCGCAAGATACGACGGGGTGAACTTCCGGGCAATAAAAATGGCACGGTACTCGCGCACCGTGCCATCCTGATAAACCGGCAGACTGCTTACTTGCCACCCTTCAAACATTTACTCATGAACGTCTTGCGGTCCTTGCCCATGAGTTTTTTGTTCTTGGCTTCGGTATTGCAGGTTTTCATCTTTTCGCGCCATGACATCATCTTGTTTCCGCCGGCCCTGGATTCCATTTCATGGGCCTTACCCGCGGTTTTGTGTTGCTTGGCCATCATCTTGCCCATGACGCTCTTGCCCTTCAGGCATTCACTCATGAACTTCTTGTGCTCCTCGCGCTTCATGCCTTTGGATTGATGGGCACAGGCCGCGAACTTTTCCTGCTGCGGGGACAGATGCCTTCCTTCCTGGGCGGAAGCACTCGACGCGGGCGCAAAAGCGGCCGCGGCGATGACCATGAATAACGGAACGATCAGTCTCTTCATGTGAAATCTCCCTGTAGTTGGATTTACCTTGCATCCCTGTTGGAGCAGAGACAAAGACATTCTATACGAGCATGAGAATACAGCAACCCCGGGGGGGGATTAAGTCAAAAACCCCGACTGTCCATGCTTGGGTCAGGGGCGCCGGATAAGACTTTCAAGGGGAATCCGTGCCAGCACGGCAGGTTCGGGTTGCAGGGTGGCGTGCTCGATGCCGTACCGTTGCAGCAGATGTTCCCGCAGGCGACTCAGGGTACCCAGCCAAGCGTCCATGTCGTCTATCACCACGTGGGCGGACAGGGAAGCCTCATTGGAGGACAGCGACCAGATATGCAGGTCATGCACCGAGTGCACGCCTGCGATCCCGGCCATACTGGTGCCGATCTCGGCGAGATTCATGCCGCGCGGCACACCCTCCAGCAACACCTGGCCCGCATCCCGCAGCAACCTGAGGCTCGAGATCAGGATCAGCACGGCGATGAACAGCGACAGCAGCGGATCAATGGGCAGCCAGCCCGTGAGCCAGATGACCAGGCCGGCGGCGAAAGCGGCCACCGAGCCGAGCATGTCACCCAGCACATGCAACAGCGCGGCGCGCGTGTTCAGGGATGGCGCACCGTGCCGCAGAACCCTGTAAACGACGATGTTGATCACCAGTCCGATGAATCCCACGAGCATGACCACGCGCGCATCCACCGCCGGCGGATGCCGCAGCCGCGAAAATGCCTCCAACGTGATGCCGGTCACGACGGCGAACATGAACAGGGTATTGATGAGCGCGGCGATCACTTCCATGCGGCCGAGGCCGTAGGTGTGCCGCCGCGACGCCGGGCGTTGGGCAAGCCACGCGGCCAGCGCGGCCAGGGCGAGCGCCGCGCCGTCCGTGGCCATATGTCCGGCGTCGCCCAGCAGAGCAAGCGAGTTGGCCCATAGGCCGGCAACCGCTTCCACAGCGGCGTAACCCAGGGTCAGCAGCAGCGCGAACAGGAACGGACGGCTGCTGTGGGGGTGGAGATGTTGCGGATGCGCGTGGTCGTACATGGCGGCGCGTGTCAGTCCGTTTCGACCGGCAACCCGGCGGTGGTCCAGGCGCGGTAGCCGCCTGCCATGTTGACGACATTTTTGAACCCAAGTTCCTGCATGGTCAGCGTGGCGAGCGCCGAACGTCCGCCGCTCTGGCACTGCAGCACGACCTCGCAGCCGCGCTCGCAGAGCAGGGGATGGGAGTCCACGCGGAATTCCAGCAGACCGCGCGGGATATTGATGGCGCCCGGCAAATGACCGGCGGAATATTCCTCCGGCTCGCGTACATCCACTATGAGCACCCGGTCCAAACGCCCGGAAACATCCCAGGGCGTGATTTCGCTGATTCCGGCTTTGGCTCTGGCGACCAGTTCGGCGGCGGTGGTCATTGGCTCTTCCTCATGTTGCGTGTTGGCGGAGGGATGAAACCGCAACGGCAAATAGACTATGCTGTCTTGCGTGGAGAAGGAAGCAGGCATGGCGATACAGACCCGGGCATTTTTTCATGAGCCGACGTCCACCTTCTCCTATGTAGTGGCGGATACAGTCGCGCGGCGGGCGGCGGTCATAGATCCGGTGCTGGATTACGATGGTGCCGCAGGCCGCACAGATACGGTGTCGGCACAGGCCATGGTGGCGTATGTGCGCGAACGCAATTTCTCGCTGGAGTGGGTGCTGGAAACCCATGCCCATGCGGATCATCTGAGCGCCGCACAGTTTATCCGGCGGGAACTGGGCGGGAAGATTGCCATCGGCGAGGGCATCCGCGCGGTGCAGCGTCATTTCAAACCGCTGTACAACCTGGGAGAGGAATTTATCCCAGACGGCCGCCAGTTCGATCGCCTGTTCCGGGACGGGGAGACATTTCGCATCGGCCGGCTCAGTGCACGCGTGCTGGCGACGCCGGGCCACACCGGCGACAGCGTTACCTATGTGATCGGCGAGGCCGCCTTCGTGGGCGACACACTGTTCATGCCGGACAGCGGTACGGCGCGCTGTGATTTTCCCGGTGGCGATGCCGGCAGGCTGTATGACTCGATTCACAGGATTCTGTCACTGTCGGAAGCCACGCGGCTCTTCGTATGCCATGACTACGCCCCTGGCGGTCGCGAGCACCGGAACGAAACCACCGTGGCAGAGCAGAAGCGCGCCAATATCCACGTGCACGATGGTGTGTCCCGCGGCCAGTTCATCAAGTTGCGCAGCGCCCGCGACCAGACCCTGAGCATGCCGACATTGCTGCTTCCCTCCCTCCAGGCGAATATCCGTGCCGGCGCGCTGCCGGAATGCGAGGACAACGGTATTGTCTATCTCAAGATTCCGCTGAATACGCCGCTCGATATGGAATAAACCGTTCCCTCGGGACCACTCGCCGAGCGCATCGCCATCGCCGGCGGGAGGGCAGGTATGGTTGATGAAAGGCGCCGCTGTCAGCGCAAGGCAAGCACCTGCACCACCGCGCCGCGACCCGTATGCAACCGACCTTCGCGTACCTCGCGTTCCGTCTCCTGCGCGATCTCGAAGCGCAGCCCCGCGAGTTCTGCCTTGAGCGCAGCGAGGTTTACGAGCAGAGCGGGTTCTTTCGGTCCACCGGTTCCCAATTCCAGTTGCCGCGGCGTATAGGCTTCCAGCACCAGGGCACCGCCGGGCGTGAGTCCCGCCACGGCTTCACGGTAGAGACGTGCGCGCACCGGCGGCGGCAGATGGCAGAAAATGGAGACAATGACTTCCCAGGAACGGGGTGCGATGGTGTAGCCGGCGAGATCCGCCTGCACGGTGGCGAGATGCACACCGCGTTTGGCGGCGAGTGCCCGTGCCTTGGCGAGACCCACCGCCGAACTGTCCACCCCGGTGACCTCGAATCCCCGCTCAGCGAGGAATACGCCGTTGCGACCCTCGCCTTCGGCGAGCGACAGCGCGCGCCCGCGCGGCAGGCGGCCGAGGATCTCGACGAGGAAGTCATTGGGCTCGATGCCGTAGGTGTAGCCCGCTTCACTGTAGCGTTGATCCCAGCGGGTCATCCCTTCACGGTGTTCGTTCATGTCTCGCTCCGGCAAACAGTTGATCGTGCCCGTGCTTGCCTCTCAATGATATCTCAGGGAAATTCATTGTCGTCGTCTTTGCCGGGGGGCACCGGATATGGCAGGCGGATGTGACCGTAGCGCACCACCAGTACGGAGAAAGCCAGCAGCAAGGTGGCCCCTGCCATGGAAAATATCTGCAGTGCGGTCAGATGCCCGGTGTCGAGCATCAAGTAGCGGGCGAGCGCCACCATGGCGATGTACAGCGGCATGCGTACCGGGAGTTTCCCCGCCTGCCAGTAGATCTCCACCATGCTGATTACTTCGAGATAGATGAACAGCAGCAGGTCGGTGATGTTTACCTGGCGGGCGCTGATCATGCCCCAGACTTCCATTGCTCCCGCCACCACCGTCGCCGCGAGCACCGCGAACAATCCCAAATCCTCTATCAGAGGCACCAGTTTCAGGCCCATGGCACGTACTGGATCCCGCATGAACGATTCCTCCCTCGTAAACTGTAAGTCCGTAGGTATAAGACGCAGTCGTACCGCGTCCCATCCCCTTAACCGGCCAGGCGCAGGATGCCGAGCGCCTTGAGCACGTATTTCTCGTAAAACGGCTCGCTCGATCCCGCGCGCATTTTGCGCAGGAAGTACTTCTCGAAGGCGACCTTGGCGAGTCGCACCCAGCGGCCCTCTCTGGTCCAGGTGACATTGCGCGGCGGAATCTGCGGCAGCGCCACGAAGGCCATGCCGGTATCGCCGAAATCGGCAAGGCAGATGGCATTCCAGGTAGCCACGGCCGTGACCGGCCTGCCCTCCAGTTCCGACTTTATATTGGCTACCACCGCGCTTACCATGGATTCAATCATGTAACCGGTCTTGGGCACGCCGGTGGGTACCGGCGTGGGCACCGGCGGCGCGATGGCGATGCAGACACCGGCCGAATACACGTTCGGATATCGGGCATTGCGCTGATACTTGTCGATGGTGATGAAACCGCGGGGATTCACCAGACCTTCCACGCCCATCACCGCATCCACTCCCTTGAAAGCCGGCAGCAGCATGCTGTAGGCGAAGGGCAGGATGTGTTCCTTTACAGGCTTGCCGTCGCTGTCGTGCTCCACTGCGGCAAGTTCGCCGGGTCTGACCTCCTTGATCTTGGCATTGGTTATCCAGTTGATGTGGCGTTCACGCATGGCGGATTCCAGCAGACCCCTGGAATCACCCACGCCGCCCAGACCCAGGTGCCCGATGTAAGGTTCGCTGGTCACGAAAGTCATGGGCACCTGGTGGCGCAGCTTGCGTTTGCGCAGATCGGAATCGAGGATCATGGCGAACTCATAGGCCGGACCGAAGCAGCTCGCCCCCTGGGCCGCGCCCACCACCACCGGCCCGGGGTGCTTGAGAAACTCCCGGTAGGCAGCATGGGCCTTTTCCGCGTGGGGGAGTGTGCAGACGGATTGGGTATGGCCCTCGGGTCCAAGACCCGGAACCTCATCGAAGGCGAGCTCGGGACCGGTGGTAATGACCAGGTAGTCATACTCGAGGCGCTGCCCGTCGGCGAGTTCCACGGTCCTCTCCGCGGGCTTCACTGCCTTGGCGGCCCCGGCGATGAAACGGATACCCTTGCGTTCCAGCGGCTGCCCGAGCGGCACGATCACCTGCTCAGGTTTGCGCCAGCCCACCGCCACCCATGGATTGGAGGGCGTGAACTGGAAACTGTCGGCGGCATTGATGACAGTGACTTCATGCGCCTTGCCAAGCGCGCCACGCAAGTCATACGCGGCGGGAAGACCGCCGATACCCGCACCGAGCACAACGATATGGGCCATGATCGTTCTCCTTAATCCAGCAATCGTGGTGCCGCCCTGTGGCGCAAGCACCGGTCATGTCCGGCCGCCGGGAAACTTGTTTTTCGGCCACCTGACAACGGCATCGCTGTCGTTGCCGCGTGCCGGATACGCGTGCGGGATTATGTCAGCCGCGCGCGCACTCTCTCCAGCCGCTCGCGTACCTCGCCGGCCAGCTCCTGAATTCCCGGTTTATCCACCAGCCCCAGTACCGCCTTGGGGTCCATGAAGGATACCGTAATGCCGCCATCCGCTTCCTCGCGTACCACCACGTTGCAGGGCAGCAGCAGACCGATATCCGGGTCGGCTTGCAACGCACGGTGGGCGAGCGGTGGATTGCAGGCGCCGAGGATGAGGTACGGGCGCCACGCCACGCCCAGCTTTTTTTTGAGCGTCGCCTGCACATCAATCTCGGTGAGCACACCGAAGCCTTCCGTCTGAAGGGCTTCAGTGACGCGTTGCACCGCGTGTTCGAAAGAATCCTTTATATGCACGTCAAATCCATACATGATACGAGTCTCCTGTGTTTATCAGGCTCGGGCATGGCGCACGGATCCCGGGCCGGTTTCCACCGGCAGTCCGGCACGCCGCCAATCAGGCACACTCTCCTCGAGACGGCGCACCCGGTAGTGATGCCGCCGCAGCATGCGCATGGCGTCGAGCGCCAGCAGGCAATATGGGCCGCGGCAATACACGACGATTTCACGTTCCCGCGGAAGCCGCGACATTTTCCGGCGCAACGCCTCCAGCGGGATATTCACCGCTCCCGGCAGATGCGCCGCCGCGTATTCTTCCGCAGGCCGCACATCCACGATGATCACTGCACGACGGGCGGACAGTGTTGCCAACTCGTCCGTACTGACGGGGGGCCATTCATCCTGGGCGCGCAACTGCTGGTTAACGATCTTTTCCACGCTCGCCAGGCACGCTTCCGCCACCTTGCCGATGTTGAGCACCAGCGCCGAAACCTCGTCGCTCGCCAGCCGGTAAATGCGCCGGCGGCCGTCACGGCGTGCGGACACCAGCCCCGCGTGCTTGAGGCGTTGCAAGTGCTGGGAGGTGCTGGCCACCGATACGCCGAGCAGGCCGGACAGGGTTTCCACGTCGCGTTCACCCTGTGCCAGCAGTTCCAGCAGCGCCAGACGTGAGCCGTGCGCCAGGGCGTCGGCCACTGCCGCGAACTGGGCGAAGAGGGTCTGGCGTATTTCCCGTGTTGACACGTGTCCTCGCGGCGGTTAACATTCAACTAATAAATTGAATATTATATTATCATCCAAACCGGGTCAATAGCCATGCATGCAGTGCATTCCGCCGAACACTCGAAGGCTGCACCCCGGCGTCGCCGCTGGCTGCTGGGAGCCATACTGCTTGCGGTAATGACAGGTGTACGGGCTGCCGCCCCCGAGATCGTCAATTTCCGGCAAGCCGTGCGTCTCGCGCTCACAGCCAACCCGCGCGCCTTGGCGAGTGCCGCCCAAGTGCAGGCCGCCCGTGCCGGGGTAACGGAGGCCCGCGGCCGGGCTCTGCCGCAACTCAGCCTCGTGCTCGATGCCGCCCGCAGTAACAATCCCCTGAATGTATTCGGTTATCGTCTGGCGGAACGCGGCGCCAGCTTCGCGGACTTTGGCTTGGGGGAGTACACCGGTCCCGGTTCCGTGAACACCGCTCCGGCGGCGCTCAACGTGCCCGGTTACGCCAACAACTACGACACGGGGGTGGTGCTGAGTGTCCCCCTGTTCGCGGGCGGTGCGGATCGGGAGCATATAAAGGAGTCGCGTGCCTTGCTGGCTGCCGCCCGGCAGGGTGATGCCGCGGCCCGGGCGGGCCTCGTTTATGAAGTATTACAGACCTATGCCGGCGTGCGCGCCACCCGGGAACTGGCTACCGCAGCACGCCGGGCCCTGGCAGCGGCACGGGCCTATGCCGGCACGGCCGCCTCCCTCTACCGGCAGGGCATCGTCATCAAGAGTGATGTGCTGCTGGCCAAAGCCCATGAGGAATCGGCCCGGGCGGCGCTGTCTGCGGCCGAGGCCGAAGTGCTGAATCAACTGGATGCATTCCGTCTGCTCATCGGCCGGCCCGGCAGCGACCTCGTTCCGGGACCTGCGGTGAAGATGCCGGCACCCATCGCTACCCTGCGCGCGCTGGAAGATCAGGCGCTGGCCCATAACCCGCAACTGCTCGCCACGCGTTCGCGGGAGGCGGCGGGCGAAGCCGCCGCTGGGGCCGCCCGTGCCGCCTTTTGGCCGCGGGTGAACCTGGTACTGCGCCACGACTGGAATGCCGACAGCCCGGCACTGCGGGCGCCGTCCAACACCGTCATGGCGCTGTTTTCCTGGCAGCTATTCAATTCCGGCGCCCAGTACGGCGCGCTGCAACGCGCCGCGGCGGAACAGCGCCGTGCCGCCGCCCAATACCAGGCGACGGCCGACGCGGTCCGTCTCGCCGTGGACCGGACATTCCGCGGTGCGGAGACCGCCGCCCTGCAGGCGCAGGCCAGCGACCTGATCGCCGCGCAGGCCAGGCAGGCGGCGCATCTTCTCAGTCTGCGCTACGCACAGGGGCTTACCACACTTGCCCAGCTCCTGGATGGTCAGGCGCGCCTCGATGCCGCCCGCGCCGGACGCGTGCAGGCTCACTACGCGGCGTTGCTCGCCCGCGCGCGCCTGCGTCTGCTCACCAATGAACTGGATGCGGCGCCCGCCACATCCTCTTCTACCGATGCGGGCACGGCAAAGGATCAAGGTAACTGACATGAAAGCCCTCGCGTTCTTCATCGCCGGCCTCGCGCTGGCATTGCTTACCGCTTGCTCCCACAGTCGCACGGGCGAAACCGCCGCGGGTGCGGCGGTGCGCGCGGCGGTGATTACCGTCGCGGTCACGCCGCTCGCGCAGAGCGTGAGTGTGCCGGGCGTGGTCATCGGCAGCGAGCACGCGGAGCTTGCATCCAGCGCCGGCGGGCGCGTGACACGCGTGTACGTGAGCGCCGGTCAGCGGGTGGCGCGCGGCGCGCGGCTCGTGGACGTGGATCCCGCCGCGGGTCGCGCGGCACTGGCGCAAGCACAGGCCCGGGATGCGGCCGCGCACGCCGCGGCGCAGCAGGCGGCGCGCGATTTCAAGCGCTATCAGGCGCTCTACACCGAACACGCGGTTTCGCCCCGGGAATTCGAGGAGATGCAGCATCGCCATGCGACCACCGCGGCGGCGGCACAAGCGGCGGGTGCAATGCTTGCCGCCGCCCGCGCCGCCCTCGGCTATGCCGAGTTGCGCGCGCCGTTTGCCGGCGTGGTGGCGGCGAAGAATGTGCGCAGCGGTGATTTCGCCGCACCCGGCGCACCCCTCATCGTGCTGGACGGCGGCACGCCGCAGGTGGAGAGCCGGGTGAGCGGCGAGATGCTGCGCGAGATCAAGCCGGGCGAGCGGGCCGCAGTGGACATTGACGGCCACCACTGGCGTGGGACGGTGATCGAACGGGTTGCCGCTGCGGATCCTGTCACCCATACCCATCTCATCAAGCTCGCGCTGCAGAAAGACGCCGCCGTGAACAGCGGCGCCTACGCCAGCGTGCGTTTTGTGGTGGGGAGTCATGCGGCGCTCGCGGTGCCGGATACGGCGGTGATTGAGCGCGCCGGCCTCACGGGCGTGTTCGTGGTGGATGACAAAAACCGCACCCATTTCCGCATGGTGCGCGTCGGCGCCGCGCGCGGCGGATTCAGCGATATTCTCGCCGGACTGTCTCCCGGCGAGCGGGTGGTGGTAGCGCCCGGCGCGCAGATGGGCAACGGCACCCGGGTGCAGCCGGAGCCGGGACATGGCTGAGGCATACGACCGACATGCACTGAACCCCTCCGGCAGACTCGCCAAAGCGTTCCTGCATTCCAAGCTCACGCCGCTCATCATGCTGGCGGCGACGCTCTTCGGCGTGATGGCCATCCTGTTCACGCCGCGCACCTACAATCCGGACATCGTGGTGCCGGTGGTGAATATCTCCGTGAGCCGCCCCGGCAGCAGCGCCGGGGAGATGCTCGACCAGGTGGTGCGACCTATCGAGGCGCTGATGGCCGCCATCCCCGGCGTGGACCATACCTACGGTTATGCGCGTGACGATCTGGCCATGGTCACGGTGCGCTTCAAAGTGGGTGAGGACGAAGAGAAGAGTCTCGTCAAGGTTTACAGTCAGCTCGACAGCAATAGAAACCGCATGCCGCCCGGCACGCGTCCGCCGTTGGTGCAGTCGGTGAGTCTCTACGACGTGCCGCTGGTCACGCTCACGCTGAGTTCCTCGCGGTACGGCGCGCTGCGTCTGCGCGAGATCGCCGCCCACGTGCTGGAACAACTGCGCAGCGTGCCGCAGGTGGGCAAGACCTGGATCGCCGGCGCGCCGCCACCGGCGGTGCGGGTGTGGCTGGAGCCGGGCAAGCTCGCCGCCTATCGCATTCCGCTGCAGCGCATCACCCGGGCCCTGGCCGCCAACAACGTGGCCCTGAATGCGGGCGATCTGGTGGCTGACAATCGCGAGACCCCGTTGCGGGTGAGCGCGGAGCTGCTGAATCCCGATGATGTGGGCAGCGTCATGCTGGGCGAGTGGCGGGGCCGGCCGGTGTTCCTGCGGGACGTGGCACGCATCGAGCGCGCGCCCGCGAGCGATGCGGTGCATTCCCTGTTCGCCTTCGGTCCGGCGGCGGGCGTCGGCCGACCGGTGGGCCAGCCCGAGCCGGCGGTGACCCTCGCCATCGCCCGCCAGAAGGGCAGCAACGGTGTGACCGTGGCGGACGCGGTGCTCACCCGTCTCAAGACCATCGAGCGGAACGCCCTGCCGCAAGGCGTGAGCGTGACGGTGACACGTAACTACGGCGCCGATGCCAACGATGCCGTCAACACCCTCATGGAGCACCTCGGCATTTCCATTCTCGCGGTGGTGGCGATCCTGCTGGTATTCCTCGGCTGGCGCGAGGCTTCGGTGGTGACGCTCTCAATTCCGCTGATCCTGTTCGTGGTGCTGGGCATCGGCTGGCTGGCGGGACAGACCATCAACCGCATCACCCTGTTTGCCCTGATCCTGTCGCTCGGTCTGCTGGTGGATGACAGCATCGTGGTGATCGAGAACATCCATCGCCACCTGCACCACCACCCGCAGCGCAATTTCGGCCGGCTGGTGGTGGCGGCCGCCAACGAGATCGGCAAGCCCACCATCATCGCCACCTTCACGGTGATTCTGGCGCTCATCCCCATGGCCTTCGTCACCGGCATGATGGGACCGTTCATGGGACCCATCCCCTTCAACGCGCCCATCGCCATGCTTACCTCGCTCATCATCGCTTACACGGTGGTGCCCTACGTGGCTTACCGCTGGCTGAAGACCAAGGCGCGCGGTGTGATGGATGAGGCCATGAAACCGAGCCTGGAAGAACGCAGTGCGGCGCCCCAAGACCGGCTGCACCGGTTGTACCTTCGCCTGTTCCGGCCACTCATGCAATCCCGGCGCCGGCGACGTGTATTCCTGCTGGCGGTGGCGGCGCTGCTGTTGCTGGTGATGCTCCAGCCGCTGTGGCAGTTCATCCGTCCCGGCGGCGTCAACGGCCCGCTGAGCGCGCTCGGCGTCGAGCTCAAGATGCTGCCCGACGACAATGTGGATACCTTTCTGGTGGAGGTTGACACCCGTGCCGGCACGGCGCTGGAGGAAACCGGCCGGGTGGCGGGTGCGGTGGGCCGGGTACTCGCGCGCGACCGCTACGTGAAGGATTACCAGACTTTTCTCGGTACGGCGGCGCCGGAGGATTTCGCCGCCATGGTGCGCGGTGATGCGCTGCGTCACGGCGGCAATTTCGCCCAGATCCGCGTAAACCTGCTGAGCAAGCATGACCGGTCCGCGGGCTCGCACGCCATCGCCCAGCGGCTTTATGTGGCGCTCGCTCCGGTACGCGCGCAGTTTCCCGATGCGCGCATCAAGATCCTCGAAACGCCGCCCGGACCGCCGGTGCGTTCGCAGATGATGGCGGCGGTGTACGGACCCGATTACGCGGTGCAGCGACGCATCGCCGGGTTCGTCCGCCGGGACGTTTATCCAAGTACCTACGGCATGGTCAACATTGACGATTCCGTCGGTCATGACGTGCGTGCGTACCGTGTGACGGTGGAGCGGGACGCGGCGGCCCTTGCCGGCCTCTCGCCCACCGCGGTGGCGGAAGACGTGCGTGCCTACTTCGCCGGCGTCACCGTGGGCAGCGTGCACGCGCCGGGCGCGCGTGAGCCCCAGGACATCATCCTGCGTCTGCCGGTCGCCGCGCGCGACAACCGCACGGCGCTCGCGAACCTGTATCTGCTGAACGCCCGGGGCCGGCCGGTGGTGCTCTCCAGCATCGCGCGCATCGAGCCGGTGATCCAGGACAAGCCCATCTACACCCGCGACCAGCATCCGGTGGTGTATGTCACCGGCGACATGTTGCACTCGAGCCCGGTGTACGGCGTGGTGAGTGTGACGCAGGCGCTGGACGGGTTGAAGCACGTGGCCGGCGTCCCGCTCCGTGTCGGCAACCTGGGTTTCCGCGACTCCCAGCCCCACGACCTCAGCCACTACCAGTTTTTCTGGCTCGGCGAGATGCGCCTTACGCTGGACGTGTTCCGGGATCTGGGCACCGCCTTTCTGGGCGCGTTGCTGCTCATCTATTTGTTGCTGGTGGGTTACTACCGCTCGTTCTTCATGCCGCTGGTGGTGATGGGCGCCATCCCGCTCACCTTGATCGGCGTATTTCCCGGTCACTGGCTCATGCACCAGCCGTTCACCGCCACCTCCATGATCGGCGTCATCGCGCTGGCCGGCATTGTGGTGCGCAATTCACTCCTGCTCATTGACTTCATCGTCGAGCGCCGCCGCCACGGCTATACGCTGGAGGCGGCGGTGACGGAGGCCGGTGCGGTGCGTCTGCGGCCGATCCTGCTCACGGCACTCGCCATCATCCTCGGTTCCGCCGTTATGCTCACCGATCCGGTGTTCGGCGGACTGGCCATCTCGCTCATGTTCGGTGCTTTCGCCTCCACCGTGCTGACACTGTTCGTGATCCCGCTGGTGTATTTCGGCTGGCAGCGGCGAATCGCCGCGCGCCATGCGGCACACTGAAAACTTTTTTCATCTGACAAGTCAAGGAGAACCGACATGACCACTGAACGTTTCATCCGTATCTTCGCCGGCGCTATGGTGCTGGTTTCACTGGCCCTCGGCGTGCGCCACAGCCCGCTCTTCGTGAGCGGTTATTTTCTGTGGCTCACGGCTTTTGTGGGCGCCAATCTTTTCCAGAGCGGCTTCACCCGTTTCTGTCCGCTGGAAATCATGTTGAAGAAGGCCGGCATGAAATCCGGCAGCGCGCTCAACTGACTGGATTCCCGCACGGACACGGGTTCCGCGATGGGTGTTGGCGGGAGTCCGGCTCTCAGGCCTGTTCTGCGTACCGCTGCGGGCTTTGTCGCGGCAGCAGCGCGAGAAACGCCTGTACTGCGGGAGGCAAATGCCGGCGCCGCAACTGCACACGATGCAGCGGGCGGCTGATCCTGAGTCCCGCCACGCGGAGGACGCGTAACCGTCCGCTGCGCAGTTCCGACTCGACGACGAGGCGCGAAACAAATGCTACGCCGCCGCCGGCAGTCGCCACCTGCTTGATGGCCTCGCTGCTGCCGAGACAAACAACGTTTTTGAATTCCAGCCGTTTTCGTTTGAGCATCCCCTCGATGAAACTGCGGGTACCGGAGCCAGGCTCGCGTATCAGCAGGGTCTCGCGGCACAGGGCCTGCGGGTCCACCCGCCGCATGTGTGTGAGCGGATGCACGGCGCCGGCCACCGGGATGATTTCGTCATGCATGAATACTTCGGCGTTGACTTCCGGCTCGTTGAGCGGTCCCTCGGTGAAACCGAGCACGAGGCGCCGTGCCACCAGGTCGCGCTCGATGGTTTCGGTATTGGCGATTTCCACCGTGAGTTCCACCGCCGGGAAACGGCGCCGGAAGTCGGTGATGACCGGCGGCAGCAGATAGTTGCCGATGGTGCTGCTCGCGCCGATCTTGAGCTCTCCGCCGCCGAGCTGTTCCATGTCGCGGATGGCGTTTTCTGCCTCGTGTTCCAGCGCAAAGATGCGTTGTGCATAGTCGTGCAGCAACTGGCCGGTCTCAGTCAGGCGCACGCCGCGCGGCAGCCGGTCGAAGAGCACGCTGCCGAGCCGGGCTTCCAGCTCACGCAACTGCCGGGTGGCCGCAGGCTGGCTGATATGCAGGCGCGCCGCGCCGGCACTGACGCTGCCGCTTTCCGCCGCCGCATGGAAGATCGCCAGGTGCCATAGATTCATATCTAAAATATATACCATAAATAGATATTATGTATTTTTATTATGGCAAGCACGAGCGTAGGCTTACCGCCCTGCCGGTTCCGCAGCCGCGGTCCGGCCACGGTTTTGCCGCCCCCCGTTCCACCGGGCGGCCAGTTTCGGGAGTGTGAGACATGAGGATTTCCACCACGTTCAAGACCGCTGCGCTGGGGGCGCTGGCGCTGCTCTGCGGCACCGTCGCGGCTCAGGCAGCAGGCTTCTGGCAATATCCCGCCATCAAGGGTTATGGCCCGGTGCATGTGTGGCCCGGAGCCATCGACAGGCCCAACCCCGCGGATACCTACAAGGCGCTGTTTGATTTGACCCAGAAAGGCAAGAGCTTCGACAAGCTCAACATGGGGCTCGATCACATAGCGCGCGCGGTCAACACCTTCGCCGCTGCAGGGGTGCCGCTCGATCATCTCAAGTTCGTGATCATCATTCACGGGCCGGCCACCCCCATCGCGCTCAACGAGAAGGCGTTCGCGGCCAGGTTCCACCACAAAAATCCGAATCTTGCAGTGATCGCTGCGCTGCGCAAGGCAGGCGTCGAGGTGCTGGTCTGCGGCAATGCCCTCGGTGACATGCATTTCAACCCCTCCGAGGTCAATCCTGAAATCAAGGTGGCGCTCTCGGCGCTCTCCACCCTCGTGATTCAGCAGAATGAGGGCTACGCGCTGATGCGCATGTAAGGCTCGGGACGCGATTCCCGCTGCGGTTTGCGCCGCAGCGGGAATCTTTACCGGCAATGATGCAGAGCAATTTCCACTGAGGACGAGCGACATGAATACAGGCAAACCGCAGCGGCTGACGCTGTCACTCTTGGGGGCCGTGGCGTTTGGCGTCGCTCTCGGTGCGGCCCAGGCGGCGGACACCGGCTGGCACGGACGGGTCGAGCCACCGCATTATCACGGTGAGATCTTTCCGCCCTGGCAGAAGGGTGCGAACAATCCGGCCGCCGACAAGGGCCTCGAGCTTACCGTGCCCGAGATCAACGACCTGCCGGATTTCCACGGCAGCCCGCAGGATGCACGGCTCGTGATCTTCGTGGCCGGCAATTACTACTTTGCCATGGCACCGCTGGTGCACGCCTTCGAGGCCGAGCATCCGCAGTTGCGCGGCCGGATTTACTACGAAACCCTGCCCCCGGGCATTCTGGTGGAGCAGATGAAGCGCGGCGGCACCATCACTGTCGGCAATATGACCTGGACGGTGAAGCCGGACGTGTACGCCGCCGGCAAGCTGAAAGTGGCCGCGCTCATCAGGCACGGCATGCTGAGCGGCGCGCAGGTGAACTACGCTACCAATGATCTCGCCATCATGATCCCCAAGGGCAATCCGGCGCACATCACCGGTCTCCGGGATCTCGGACGGCCGGATGTGCGTGTGGTGATGCCGAATCCCGCCTGGGAAGGCGTGGCGCGCCAGATCAAGATGTCGCTGGCGAAAGCCGGCGGAGCGGCGCTGGAACGGGAGGTCTATGAGACCAAGGTGACCGACGGCCGCACAATCCTCACCCACATCCATCACCGGCAGACGCCCCTGTTCCTGATGCAGGGTCTGGCCGCAGCCGGAGTCACCTGGAAGTCGGAAGCGATTTTCCAGGAGCAGGTGGGCCATCCGATCAGCTACGTGCCGATTCCCGCCGATGAGAACACCACCGCGGTGTATTCCGCCGCCGTGGTCAAGGGCGCCGCGCATCCGCGGGCGGCGCATCTGTGGCTTGAGTTCCTGAAATCATCCGTGGCATTGAAGATTTTCGAGCACTACGGTTTCAAGGCCTATAAATAAACCGCGAGCCGGCCGGGAACAGGCCGGCTTGTTTTTGGGAGGGAAACGCTATGGCAACTGTGGCGAATGACATCCTCAAGCCCGGCGCCGAGCGCGATGCGGCCTGGCGGCTGGTAGGCTTCGTGCTGCTGGCGGTGCGCTTTGTGCAGGGATGGATCTTCTGGGGCGGTGGCAGCCGGCGGTTCAGCTATGCCCCGCAGAAACTCGACCCGCATGCGGCCAGCTGGATGGCCAACAAGTTCCAGACCGCCATGCCGGGCGCGATTCTCGGCATGGACAGGCTGGTGAACTTCATGCTGCACCATTCCACGCTGCTGTATACCGGCGTGATTGTCTTCAGCGCCCTGGAACTCATTGCCGGTTTGTTCCTCATCTTTGGCTTTCTCACGCGCATTTCGGCGTTGGCAACCATCGGGCTCAGCTTCGTGCTCATGCTGCTGTTCGGCTGGCAGGGGGCCACCTGCATTGACGAATGGACCATGGCCTCGGCCAATTTCGCCATGGGTGTGGTGCTGCTGATCGCCGGTGCGGGGGCCGTATCGGTGGATGCCTGGCTCATGCGCCGCCGGCCGGCGCTTGCCGGGAGCGGCTGGTTCCGCTGGCTTGGAAGCGGCACGTGGAGTCCGGCACAGGCACGTCGCTGGAGCATCGCCGGCGCTATCGTGACGGTGCTCTTCGTGGTGCTTACCTACAACTATTACCGCGGCTCGGTGCTGACGCCGTTCCACGGCGGCCCGGTGAGTCCGTCCAAGCACCACATCAGTTTGTCGCAGGGCAGCCTGCAGGTCGATGGCGCGGTGCGTTTTACCGCCTATCTGGATGCGGGCACGCCGGCCGAGCCCGCCAACGTCGTCGCAGCCGACCTGATCGGTTCCGATGGCAAGGCGGCGGAGGAGTGGAGTGGGGCGAGCCTCGCGGCGTTGCCCAAGAGTGCCTTCATTAACGACTACATCTACAACAAGTTCAGCCCCGGCTACGCCGGCATCACCGCCAAGATCGGTGCGCGTGCGACTATCAGCCTGCCGCCGACCAAGCCCGGCCTCGCGCTTGCGGCGGGCGGGTACACGCTGGTGCTGCACAGCGTAAACGGGCACCGTTTTACCTTGCCCTTGATACCGAGGTAGCGGCGGATGTGCGCCTGAAGGACGGGAGGAGCCACGTCAGATAATTACAAAACGGGTTTGACGTGGTTCCTGATCCGGCCAAAGTGAGGCCACGGGTTCGCGGCATCAGCGGCCGCTCGCCGCGGATATTGTGCTGCGGTATGCTGACACGCGGTAATATGGACGCACGCCTGCCGTGCCGACGCCGACATTGTTCGGCGCCGGCTCGCGGGGAGCGGTGGCTGCCAGGCTGTCCGCGTGGTTCCACCGGGAGGTGACTGAACATGGCCGACACACTCCTGCTGGCACGTTCCCAGTTTGCCCTCACCGCACTGTTTCACATCCTCTGGCCGGTGCTGACCATCGGCCTGTCGCTGTTTCTGGTGGTGAACGAGGCGCTGTGGATCCGCAGCCGTGATCCCGACTACTACCGGCACGCACGCTTCTGGAGCAAGCTCTTCATCCTCAATTTCGGCGTGGGGGTGGCTTCCGGCGTACCCCTGGAGTTCGAGTTCGGCACCAACTGGGCGCCGTTCTCCGCCGCCATGGGAGATTTCTTCGGTAACATCCTCGGTTTCGAAGGCGCCATGGCGTTCATGCTGGAAGCGGGCTTCCTCGGCATCATGCTGTTCGGCTGGCGGCGCGTAGCGCCGAAAATTCACCTGTTCGCCACCTGCATGGTGGCGCTCGGCGCCTCCCTGTCGGCGTTCTGGATCATGGTCGCCAACAGTTGGATGCAGACGCCGGCGGGCGGCGTGATGCAGCACGGTCGTTTCGTGGTGACGAGTTACACCCAGGCCATGTTCAATCCGGCGGCACTCTGGGGGGTAGGCCACATGTGGTTCGCCTGCCTGGAAACGAGCCTGCTGGTGATCGGCGCACTTTCAGCCTGGTACATTCACAAGAACCGCCACCCGGAATTTTTTCTCAAGTCCCTGAAGATCGCCATTGCCGCAGCGGTGCTGGTGGCGCCGCTGCAGATCTTCCTGGGCGATGGCAGCGGCCGCGTGGTGTTCCAGCAGCAGCCCGCCAAGGGCGCGGCCATTGAGGGTCACTGGCACACCAATCCACCGGGCAGCGGGGCTCCCTGGGCGGTGGTGGCCTGGCCGGACAAAGCCCGGCAGCGCAATGACTGGGCAATAACCATCCCGGGCGTGCTCAGTCTGCTCGCTACCCACAGCCTTACCGGCCGGGTGACGGGGCTCAAGGCGTTCCCGCCCGTGGATCAGCCGCCGGCGCTGCCGCTGCTGTTCTACGCTTTCCGCCTGATGGTAGCCATCGGTTTCTATGTGCTCGCGCTCATGCTGTGGAGTTTGTGGCTGTGGTACCGCGGCGAACTCACCGCGGAACGGGTCGGCCGCCACCGGCGTTGGCTTCTCGCCTGGATCGGCGCGCTGCCGCTCGGGTATCTCGCGGTGGAGTCGGGCTGGATCGTACGCGAAGTGGGCCGCCAGCCATGGATCGTAAACGGCCTGATGCGCACTGCCGCGGGTGTATCGGCGCTGCCGCCCGGCACGGTACTGGCCTCGCTCATCGGTTACGCGCTGCTGTACACGTTACTGCTGACTGCTTTTCTGGTGTTTGCCCGGCGCACCTTGCGCAAGGGACCGGATGTCACCGCCGAGCCGCCGCCCTTGAAACCCGCGGTCCCGTTGCAGGTGAATGCTCCCGTGCCCCACGCCCTCGAGGACGACTGACATGGAGCAGGTGATCGGGCTGCTCGCCAATATCTGGTTCGTGCTGCTGGGCGTGATTCTGGCCCTCTACGTGGTGCTGGACGGCTTCACACTCGGTGTGGGCATGCTCACGTTGTTTTCGCCCACCGAGGAACGGCGCGGCATTCTCATGGGCACACTGGGCAGCGTGTGGGACGCCAACGAAACCTGGCTGGTGCTGCTGGGCGGCGCGCTGTTCGGTGCGTTTCCCGCTGCCTATGCGCTGCTGCTGCACGCACTTTATATCCCGGTCATCATCATGCTGTTCGGCATGATTCTGCGGGCCGCCGCCTTCGAGTTCCGCGAGCATTCCGAGGCCAAGCATTTCTGGAATCTGGCGTTTGCTTCCGGCAGCCTGGTGATCGCGCTTTCCCAGGGCATCGCCCTCGGCAGCGTGTTGCAGGGCATTCCGTCGGTGAATGGCGCGTATGCCGGCAGCGTGTTCGACTGGATGCGGCCGTTCCCGCTGCTGGTGGCGCTGGGCGTGGTATGCGGCTACGGGCTGCTCGGCGCGGTGTATCTCATCCTGCGCACCGAGGGCATCATCCAGACCCGGGCGCGCTTCGCCGCGCGGCTGCTGGCCTGGCTGACCTTCGCCGTGGCGGTGGCGGTGACCGTGTGGACGCCGTTCATCTATCCGCAGGTGGCGACCAAATGGTTCAGCCTGCCCGGATTCTTTCTGATTCTGCCGCTGCCGGCCGCGGGGTTTGCGGCGTTCCTGCTGTTGCTGCGTGCGCTTGCGCGCGGCCATGAGACCGCGCCTTTCGTGTGGACGGTGGTGATTTTCCTTGCTTCCTTCGGCGGGTTGGCGGTGAGCCTGCATCCTTATATAGTGCCGCCATCGCTTACCCTCACCCAGGCGGCCGCCTCGCCGGCGACGCTCATCTTCATGCTTACCGGCATCGGCATGCTGCTGCCGGTGATGATGATCTACAACGGTTACCAGTACCTGGTGTTCCGCGGCAAAGTCACGGTGCCCGGCTACCATCATTGAACGGTGCCCCGGTAATCAACCCGGGGTGCAGTTCCTCTCCCCGCATGTTGGTACGACGGTATCCGTCGCGATTCTCTTGCGTGGTGCCCAACATCGTCCGTGGTCATGGCACCGGATGGCACAGGCCGTTACCGCGTGACTTTCCGAGTAAGACAGGATATTTTCGAAAAAGTACTACTTTATAATATTGACTTACATTATAATATTCAGCATACTTTTTCGGTACAGGATACAGGAGAGAACGTGGATACCTATATGACCGTCAAAGGCCAGATCGTGATTCCCTCGCGTATCCGGCGGAAACTGGGCATGAAGCAGGGCACCCGCGTCCAGGTAGAGCTGGATGAGCCGGGTCAGCGGATCATCTTGGTGCCCATTACGCGCGAATACATCCAGGGTCTTCGTGGAAAATACAAGGGCAAAGGCTTGTTGAAAGCGTTGGCCGCGGAAAAGAAACGGGAAAGGGATATTTGATGGCGCGCAAACCCAAGGCAATCGTGCTCGATTCCTGGGCGGTGCTCGCCTATCTGGAGGACGAGCGCTCTGGGAAGGCAGTGGCAGATATCTTTGCCGAGGCCGGTGAGCACAATATTCCGGTCCTGATGTCCGTGGTGAACGTTGCGGAGGTGTGGTACATCCTGGCGCGTGAAGTCTCAGAGGTGGAGGCCGATAAGGCCATCCATGACCTCAGGCAGCTCGGAATCGAATTCGTGACTGTTGAATGGGAATTGGCGCGTCTCGCGGGGACCTTCAAGGCCAGGTATCGAATGTCCTACGCGGACTGCTTTGCCGCAGCGTTGGCCAAGACGCATAAGGCGGAATTGATAACCGGAGACAAGGAATTCAAACAGGTGGAATCCGAAGTTCAGGTTCGGTGGGTGTGATGCCGTATATGAATACGGTTGCTAATTGAAATCGGGTAACAGTTGGGAGATAAGAAATGGATGCGAAGCTTTCGCGGCGTATTGCTCTTGAGTTGATTCAAGCTGATTCCGTCGAAGCACTTCAGGCAATACTGAAAGACAAAGAAGCCAAAGAATGGTTTGACGATCCCCAACACTGGGCTCCGTATGGTAAGCGCGAGAAAAATTGGGATACAGTCGGTAATCAACAAACCAATCCTGTCGGTGCTCTGACCGAAATCATCATCAATGGCATTGATGCGATCCTGCTGCGTAAAGCCCGTGAATCCGGACTGACAGATTTCCGAGCATCGACGGCTCCTCAATCCATGTCGGAGGCCGTTAAGCGGTTTTTTCCATATGTCGTAGAAGGGAAAATAGCGTTGCTGGCGGCAGAACAGCGTACTGAATTAGCAAAACAATGCATACAGGTCGGTGTGCGGCGCCCGCACAGGAAGAATCATCAGTTCCCGACCTACACTATTATTGACGCGGGTGACGGACAGCTACCGGAAGATTTTCCAGGAACTTTTCTCTCTCTGGGGGAGAAAAACAAAGAGGGGATTTCGTTTGTTCAGGGCAAATTCAATATGGGGAGCACCGGGAGTCTTCGTTTCTGCACTCGGGGCGATATCCGTCTTGGGCACTACAAGTTGATAGTATCGAGACGACCCGGGCAACCATATTGGGGGTGGACGTTAATTCGGGTCCGTGATGTGCGAAAGGGCGAAGAACTGCCCGTGGCCGAGTACTTCATGCCCTATCAAAAAGCAATTCCCAAGTTCACCGAAGAGAATGTATCGGCCTTTACTCATCAGACACTGGGTGTTGTCCCCGAGGGAACCATCATAAAATTATATGAATACGACATCGGGCCGAATGCGCGATCTGTGGATATCGGTCTTTACAACGCCCTGACGGTGAGTTTGATCGATTGTGCACTTCCTGTGTATCTGTGCGACTTTAATGCTGATCCGATCAGGGGGAAGGGCGCGCTTCGCGCCGAAGGAATCGCGGGCCGCACTTTCAGCGGACTCAATGTGGTATTGCAGACAGAACGGCACGACACCGGGGCAACCACAGATGACTCCGAAGCAAGGGAAGATGGGGGGCAAACGATCACGGAATGGGTACACCAGGTCGAGGACATCAAAGACGAAGAACTTGGGCGAGTTCGAATTATTGCTACGGGAGTGAGCAGACTCAAGGACTTTTTGTCCGCGCAACCAGCCAGGATTTTTTACACCATCAACGGACAAACTCACGCCATTGAAAGAGCCAGTTTTCTTAACAATCGCGTTAATCTTCCGGATTTGCGCAATCATGTTTTAATCAATGTCATATGCGACGAAATGAACAAGCAGGCTATGGCCACAATTTTCATGCCGGATAGGGAACGCAGGGCAAACACGGACTTATCTCGGATTCTTGAGCAGCGGGTAATCGAAGCTCTGAAAATCGATGATAAGTTGCGAGCATACGCTGCCGAGATTCGAATACGGCGCGCCAACGAGCACGTGGAGAATAAGGAAGAAACCACGCAACTGCTGCGAGACATGGTTAAGAGTGAGCCGGCGATTCGTGAGCTGTTTGGAATCGGTGCATTTCTTCCGGATATCGACAAAATCCCTGGTGGGAGGGGACCATTCAAGGGCAAAAAGTTCCCAACATTTCTCAGTCCATTGAATCTCCGGGAAGAGAACGGCATATTCATCAAAGAAGTACCCGTGAACAGCCACCGAAAAATCGAGTGTGGTACGGATGCCGACGATGATTATCTAACCCGCGTGGATAGCCCTGGCGTGGCTTGGTGTTCTTTGGATGAAAAAGAAATGCCGCACACAGTCAAGCTCAGGAACGGAACCGCACGATTCACGGTTTACCCGCCAAAAACAGCCGTTCCCGGAAATGGAGTTGAAGTTGAATTCGGTTTCAAGGACTTCGGACGGAATCTTGAACCTTTGAAGTTTAAAGTTTTGATTCGGTACACAGAGGCGGAAGAGACAACGACTAATCCCAGCGGAAAAAAACGTGATACGAAGGATGATCAGCGGAAGACGATCGGCGAGCCCAAGTTCACATGGGTTTCGGAAGCGGACTACGATGAACATAATTTCGACAACGACTCGGGAGCGTATGTGGCGACAGGGGAGACAACGGAGGTTTTTGTGAATCACGATAATCGCCACCTTAAGGCAATGAGGGTAAATGAAAAGGACGAAGCCGCTCGTGTCCTCAACGAAAACGTGTTCAAACTCGGATTGGGGCTGTTTGCGTTAGCGATACAACGACGAGCCGCAGACTCAGCTACGGCTGAAGCTTCTTCCCAGATGGATGCCGATGAAGTTACACGGCTTGCAACTACGGGCCTTGCGCCCTACGTCGTCACGGTGATTCGCCGTTTGGGAGGCACTGGCAACTTCTGATGCCAAAAACAAAGGCACAGATCAGCTATAACATGTCTCGGGTACGCAGCTCGGGCAGCAAAATTGAACGTACTTTGGGCTTAGCTCTGTGGGCAGCGGGAATTCGGTACCGAAAACAGTATAAAAAAGCAATGGGACGACCGGATTTCGTTATCGTGCATGCGAAGATTGCCATCTTTTGCGATTCGTCGTTTTGGCACGGTCGTCACTGGCCTCGATCGGCCAAAGCATTCAAGCGTCACAAAGCCTTTTGGCTTTCCAAAATCCGGGGTAATATTGCTCGTGACCGTCTGGTGAATCGCCAGTTGGTGCGCAACGGTTGGAAGGTCATTCGTTTCTGGGATGACGAAATCTTACTGCATACCGGCCGCTGCGTAACTCGTGTCAGAAAATTGCTTGGAAAGAGGAGAGCGGGCAAGCATGACAAGAATCGTCGCCGTTGATTTCTTTTGCGGTGCCGGCGGAATGACAAACGGTCTTATTGGCGCCGGCATCCACGTTCTTGGCGGCGTGGATAACGAACCTCTTTGCGAGCTAACCTATCGGCAGAATAAGAATAACGATGGTTCAAGACCAGAATTTATCTGCCATGACATATTTCCCCGTAAAC
Organism: Natronospirales bacterium; assembly: GCA_021792635.1. Taxonomy (GTDB): domain Bacteria; phylum Pseudomonadota; class Gammaproteobacteria; order Natronospirales; family REEB76; genus REEB76. The sequence goes on from JAJYUH010000009.1 coordinate 114,510, forward strand.
GCGATTATCCCAATGGCGGTCAGCATCTAATCGTGAAGCGCATCGAAGATCTCATTCGGGAATATAAACGACGGCACGGATACAGAAAACTTAAACTGGTGTTTGCAATTTGCGCACCGTGTCAGCCCTTCACCAAGATCACGAAGATAAAGATGTCGGATCACCGGCAATTCAAGCGGAATAATGATTCCAATCTTTTGCTTGCGACTGTAGCACTTATCCGACGTTTCCATCCGGCCGCAATTATCTGTGAGAACGTGGAAGGTATTGGAGACGGCGCAAAGTCTGTGTTGATTAAGTTTAAGCGACGGCTCTCAAGGATTGACTATTCTTTCAATGCAAAAGTGATAAATGCATCAAATTTTGGTGTTCCGCAAAACCGCAAGCGCACTATTGGGATTGGATTTGATATGAACTGTTTTCGGGGTGAATTCGAGGTGCTCACTGAAAACAAGAATATCCGCAGATTTGTGACTGTGCGGGAAGTAATCGGTCAACTGCCTCCAATTGCGGCTGGCGAAGTCCACCCGAGAATACCCAATCACCGAACCCGAGGTCTCAATGATCTCAATTTGAAGCGGATTTCATGCGCAAAGCCCGGCGAATCTAATCATTATCTTAAAAATACTCCTTATGGGAATTTGTCACTCACATGTCATAGGAAACTTGAGAAACGTTTTCATGCCCCTTCATTTTCGGATACATACACGCGCATGCACGGAGATGAAATCGCGCCAACGATTACAACAAAATTTATTTCAATAACGAACGGACGTTTTGGTCATTATGACATTAAGCAAAATCGCGCCATTTCACCATGTGAGGCCGCACTTCTTCAGACGTTCCCGAAGCGGTATGTTTTCTATCCTGAGGAAAATATCGAGTTTACGGCGACACTGATAGGCAATTCCGTTCCGCCTAAACTGGCCAAATTTTTTGGTGCGTATGTGAAGGCTAGGTTGGAGTGCGGATTCCGAAGATAATGACTGAAATGCCTGTCTTATTAAGACGTTCTGCGGCTCGATCTAATGCCGCCAAATTGCATCTGAATAACATGCCTTGTCCGCATTTGTGTTGATTATCACAGGGGTTATTTATGGCCCAAATGAATACATTTGATCTCAGGTTTGATCCCAGGACGATAGAGCATCTGGGAGTAAAAATGTATTCGACTCTCCCTCCGGCATTGGCCGAATTGATTTCAAATTCTTATGATGCGGATGCATCGAAAGTAACGTTGATCTTTCACGAAAAGGACGGTAAGCCAGATTTGATTGAAGTAATAGACGATGGGCAAGGAATGACGGCGGATGACGTACAGGATCGATTTCTGGTAATCGGTAGGAACAGAAGAAAGAAGGATGGAGATAATCCCACGAAAATACATAAGAGATTACCTATCGGCAAAAAGGGTTTGGGAAAGCTTGCGCTATTCGGTTTAGCTAAAACCATAATCATAAAGACCAGGAGGGAAGGAAAAGAATGCGAATTCAAACTCGATTGGAAAGATCTTATTAGCTCGTCGGGAGTGTATAACCCTAAAACGATATCTTTTGATAAAGCAACGGCCGAATCGAACGGAACAATCATTAGATTGCTTAACTTGAAAAGAACTTCTGCGTTTGATACGGAAGGCTTAGCAAATAGCTTATCGAAGCTGTTTATCGTTGATCAAAACTTCATAATAGCCCTTGAATCGCCGAGAGGCGAGCATCTGGCTGTCGATAATGCGCGGCGATATTCTCAGCTAAAAACACAGTTTGAATGGGATGCGGAAGCTTTAATACCGGCAGGGAGCGATTATCAGGGGAAGATATCCGGAAAGATATATACAGCGGAGACCCCTATTCCTCCCTCGTCTGGTCTGAGGGGGATAACGCTATTTTCCAGAGGAAAAATGGTCAATGCTCCGGAATATTTTTCGAGCAGCACGTCCAGTCATTTTTATCAGTATGTGACGGGTTGGCTGTCAGTGGATTTTATTGATTTAATCGAAGAAGACGTTATATCCACAAATAGACAGGCAATTAATTGGGAACACGACGAAATGTCGAAACTTCGAAAAGTTCTTTCGGAGATGATTTCCCAAGTGAATAACGAGTGGAGGGTCAAACGCAAAGAGATGAAAGATAAAGAGCTGCATGATAAAACTGGCATAGATACTCAAAAATGGCTATTAACTCTTCCAGAAGACGTGAGAGGGCACACCAACAAAATCGTGGAGGCACTTGGGGGCGAAGATGCGTTACAAACATTTACCCCAGTGATAAAAGCTCTACATAAGATTATTCCGGAATATCCATTATTGCACTGGCGGCACCTACACGATAAGTTAAGAGACAGAATAAAAAGTCATTATGAGAGCCGCCAATACGGACAGGCGGCGGACGAAGGAACAAAAATATATTGTGAGCTGATTAGAAAATTAACGGGGCTAAACGAAGATGGAACGGAGTTGACGGGAAGCTGCTTTGGGGGGAAAGCTCCGCGTATTGAGGTGGCTGACTTATCGCATGACACTGGGCGGAATATGCAAAAGGGCCAGGAAGCTCTTTCCCGAGGATTGATCGAGGGGTTCAGAAACCCACTTTCTCATGCTCCGATGGATTCGGTTATCCCGGCGACATTTTCTGAGCTTGATTGTTTGAATATTTTGAGTTTGATTTCTTATTTATTGGCAAGATTGGATAATGCGAAAATAGTCTCGGCCAAAAACTAAGGAAGGTCTGATCAATTGAGTAACTGTAGTGGATTAGGGATGTGCAAGGAGTTAAGGGTGCCCCGAACTGCTAACCGCCGGGTATCCAACCCGCGGATTTCAGTGTGGTGGCCCTTCGTTGTTC
>JAJYUH010000003.1 GCA_021792635.1 Natronospirales bacterium
TAGCGGTCTCGGAACCACCCGCTGGGTAATCGAACGCACCATTGCTTGGCTGCATCAGTTCCGCCGCCTACGGGTTCGTTACGAACGCCGCCCCGACATTCACGAGGCGTTCCTCACACTCGGTTGCACCATCATCTGTTGGCGCTTCTTGGTACGCATATGAAAACTCATTTTGTTAGACGCACTAAGACAGAATGACGGATATGGGTAAATTCTTAATACAAAAGTTGAGGTGCGTGCCTCCTGTATTCTGGTTTGTAGTACCCGCGACTTTGCTTTGCAGTTGTTCTAGCGTGCGGCTGCACCTGAACCAAGATGAGGTAGCTGAATTACGCTCAGCATCAACAACCATAATATACGTCGAACCGTCACAGCCTCTTTATGTCTATGCGCCGGGACTGGAGGATGATCCTGGCACGCCCGATGACAACAGCATTGGATACGGCGTCGCCTTCGGGCTAGTGGCTTTTTTGGCCGCAGAAACAGTGCATAGTAGGCAATTGCAGGAATATGACGCTTTTATGAAGTCTTTTAGTCCGTATAGTACTGTCATCAACAAATTGCCAATATCAACACAGTTATTGGAAGCGTCACGTGATGCTCTCGGGCGGGTGCCTTGGTATCAGCACGCAGAGTGGAAAGTGGTCCCATCATCCAATGACGACTATTTTTACCACAAGATGGTGGAATTAACTGACACGCAGGCCGTGGTCTTTATCAGCCCTCTAGTAATGATTCGTAATGATGCCGAAGTTGTTCGTATTGACTACCGCATCAATATCTTCATCAAGAATCCTAACAATAAGTATGATTTGCACAGATTTGGCAGTCAGATGATTGCATCTCAGAAAGAGATTTATCCTGGTAATCAATCGCCCAGCAATCGACTGGAAGATGCATTTAATGATTTGAGCATTGACCAGCGACTGAATGACATATTTTCCAACAAAGGTGCTTTATTCAGGCAAACCATGTCATCGGTACTTGCCGTATTGCGACCCCGTCTCACTTTCTATTTCACGGATATGTCGGGAAGCGATAGGAGACTACATCAGGGTGACTGACGGTACGCGCTAACAAAGGCAATGATTATGAAAATTTTTCAGCACCACGTTTCACTTGCGCTGCGATAAGTGAATCACGATCTTGACATCTGTCCAGATTCTGAGGCTTAAACGATGGCAGTTTTAATCTGCGGCTCCCTGGCCTACGACACCATCATGGTGTTTCCGGAACCGTTCAAGAATCACATCCTGCCCGACAAGATTCACATCCTGAACGTGTGTTTCCAGGTACCGGAACTGCGTCGTGAATTCGGCGGTACCGCCGGCAATATCGCCTACAATCTCAAGTTGCTGGGAGGCGAAGGCCATCCCATGGCGACGGTGGGCACTGACTTCCAGCCGTATGCCGCGTGGATGGACAAACACGCGATCAGCCGCAGGTATATAAAGGAGATCCCCGGGGCTTATACCGCCCAGGCCTTCATCACCACCGACCTGGATGATAACCAGATCACCGCCTTTCATCCCGGCGCCATGGACCATGCCCACAAACAGGCGGTGCCGGTGGATCAGGGGATCACTCTCGGTATCGTGGCACCGGACGGCCGCGAGGGCATGTTGCAGCATGCGCGCCAGTTTCACGCCGCCGGCATTCCATTCCTGTTTGATCCCGGCCAGGGATTACCGCTGTTCTCCGCCGAGGAACTCAGGGAGTTCATGCACATGGCCACCTGGGTGGCGGTGAATGACTACGAATCGCAGATGCTGGAGCGCAAGACCGGGCTCACTGCCGGCGAGATCGCCGGAAAGGTGGCGGCGCTGATCGTTACCTCGGGTGCCAAGGGTTCCGTAATCCACAGCCGGCAAGGCCGCATCGCCGTGCCTGCGGCCAGGGCCGCTGAAGTACTGGATCCCACCGGTTGCGGTGACGCCTACCGTGCGGGGCTGATTTACGGGCTCATGCACCATCTCGACTGGGAGACCACCGGCAACATTGCCTCCCTGATGGGCGCCATCAAGATCGCCTCCAAGGGCACCCAGAACCACCATTTCACCCGCGCAGAGTTCGCGGCACGCTTTGCCGGGGCTTTTGGATATACACTCTGAAAATACCGTTGCAACGCCGCGACTTTGTCCGCGTCAGCCTGTCTGAAAACCACGATACCCCAGCCAGTCACCAATGGATTCCAGCCATGAAATTCCAGCGCATGCTTCCGGCCCTGTTTCTGCTGTTGTTCAGCAGCACCGCACCGGCGGCGGTGAATGACCAGCAGTGGGCCGCCACCCTCGCGCGGGTTTCGCCTTCCATCGTGTCCATCCGCGTGGATGCCACCCGCGCCTTCGACACCGGTTGGAACCTCACCGGTCAGGCCACGGGGTTCGTGGTGGATGCACAACGCGGCATCATCCTCACCAACCGTCACGTGGTTACGCCCGGTCCGGTGGTGGCGGAAGCGGTGTTCCAGGATCACGAGGTGGTGACACTCAAGCCCATCTACTACGATCCGGTGCACGATTTCGGCTTCTATCAGTACAATCCCAAAGCGCTCAAGTACATTCATCCCGTCTCCCTCAGGCTTGCGCCGCAGGATGCCCGGGTGGGCGAGGAAATCCGCATCATCGGCAACGATGCGGGTGAACAGTTGTCCATTCTCAGCGGCACGCTGGCGCGGGTGGACCGCAATGCGCCCGGCTACGGCGTCGGCAATTACAATGACTTCAATACCTTTTACATGCAGGCGGTATCCGGCACCAGCGGCGGCTCCTCCGGCTCGCCGGTGATTGACATCCATGGCGACGTGATCGCCCTCAACGCCGGCGCGCGTACCGACGGGGCATCCAGCTATTTTCTGCCGCTGCAGCGCGTGGTGCGTGCGCTCAAGCTCATTGAAGCCGGCAGACCCGTCACGCGCGGCACCCTGGAAACCGTGTTTCGTCACGAGTACTACGACGAACTGGAGCGTCTGGGTCTGCCCGCGGCCACCGAAGCGCAACTGCGCCGGGACCATCCGCAGGCTACCGGGTTGCTGGTGGTCAATCAGGTGCTGCCGGGCGGGCCGGCGGACGGTATCCTGCAACCGGGTGACATCCTGTTGAGTGTGGCAAGCCAGCCGGTATCCACGTTCGTGCCCCTGGAGGCCATCCTCGATGACTCCATCGGCAAGACGCTCACTCTGAAACTCATCCGTGGCGGCGTGCCGGTTTCCGCCAACGTCACGGTACGGAATCTGGACAGCATCACGCCTGCCAGCTACCTGGAATTCGGTGGCGCGGTCCTGAACAACCTGTCCTATGAGCAGGCCCACAGTTTCAACGTGCCGGTGCGCGGCGTGTACGTGGCCAACCCCGGTTACGTGTTCAGCACCGCCGGTATCGGCCGCGCCAGCGTCATCACCGATTTCAACGGTGTGCCGGTGCACGATCTGGATGAATTCCAGAAGGTGCTGGTGACGTTGCCGGACCGCGCCCAGGTGACGCTGCGTTATTTCAATCTGGCGGATCCGCGGCATTCCATATTGGGTGTCATCAGCATTGACCGGCGCTGGTACCCGGCCGACCGCTGTCATCGGGACGATGCCACCGGCTGGTGGCCGTGCATCGCGCTGCCGCCGCCACCGCCGGCGCCGCCGCTCGCGCCCGCTACGGCGAACCTGCCGCATTACGCCAACGCACGCATGAACCGGCTGGCGCCGTCGCTGGTGTACGTGAATTTCGACATGCCCTATCCCATTGACGGCGTCGCCGAGACCCATTACATCGGCACCGGCGTCATCGTGGACGCGCGGCGCGGCCTGGTGGTGGTGGACCGGGATACCGTACCGGTGGCCATGGGCGATGTGCGGCTGACCTTCGACGGTTCCCTGGAGATTCCCGCCAAGGTGGTGTACGTGAATCCGTTGCACGACCTGGCCGTTGTGCAGTACAACCCGAAACTCATCGGCCGCACGCCGGTGAGAAGCATCCAGTTCAGCCGCCGCCCGTCACGCTCCGGTGATGCGGTGTGGGTGGTCGGCTACCAGCCGGACCAGACCCTCGCCAGCCAGGAAACCCGCGTGGCGTCCCTTGATCCGGTGCTGTTTCCATTGTCGCCCACCTTTCGTTTCCGCGACACCAACCTGGAAGTGCTGAATCTCGTCAATCCCCCCGCCAATGTGACGGGCGTACTCACGGATCGCCGGGGCCGTACCACGGCATTGTGGGCGAGCTTTGCTTTCAGCGAGGACGGCCACATCCGCGAAATACAGCGCGGCATCCCCGCGAATGTGGTGCAGGACATGCTGCGTATCGTGGAAAGCAACGGCAAGCTCGCGCTGCGCACGCTGGACGTGGAGCTGTATCCCGTACCGCTTTCCCAGGCGCGCAAGCTGGGCCTGCCGGCCGGCTGGATCCGCCGTTTGGAAGCCGCCGAGTCGCAGCGTCGCCAGGTGCTGATCGTGTCGCGGCTTACGGCGGACACGCCGGCGCAAAATCTGCTGCAGACCGGCGATCTGCTGCTGGCGGTGGATGGTAAACCGGCTATTAGTTTTCGCGGCGTGGCAAAAGCCAGTCAGCGGCCGCAGGTGCGGCTCACGCTGTTGCGCAACGGCCGGGTCATGAATGTCACGGTCCCCACCGTGGTTCTCAATGGCAGGGGCACACAACGCATCCTGTTGTGGGCCGGCGCACTATTGCAGAAACCCCAGCATGCGGCGGCTGCGCAGCGGGATATTCCACCCGCGGGATTACTGGTGGACTATTACAATTTCGGTTCACCGGCGAGCCGCTATGGCCTGACCCCCGGCCAACGCATCGTTGCCGTGGACGGCCGGCCCACGCCGGACATGGCCAGCTTCATCGCCGCGGTAAAGCACGAGCATAACGGCGATACCGTGCGCCTTACGGTGCGTACCTGGAACGGCATGGTGCAGATCATCACCCTGAGACTCGATCTGCGTTATTGGCCTACCTACGAAGTGGTGCACACCGATCACGGCTGGCAGCGCCGCTCCCTGTAGTCAGAGGGATTGGATGTTTTGGCCGGAGAAAACTGCGTTGTATTGGCTGACGAGCCCCCGCGGCTAGTGGGGAGATCATTGGAGCGAAACCATGGCGGATTCCTGGACGGTGCAGGCCCTAGTTGAATCGCTTGACTCCCGTGGCGAGTTTCCCGCCCTGATGACCGTCCGCGGCGAGACTGTAGCAAGGCTTTCCTATGCGGAATTGGCCGATAAAGCGAGGCGGTTGGCGAGCGCCTTCCATGCCATGGGAATTCAGCCTGCCGAGCCGGTGGCTCTTCTCGCCCCGAATGGACCCGACTGGGTCACGGCATGGCTTGGGCTTGGAGCCGCCGGGGCCCTGATTGTCGCGCTCGACGATCTGGCGAGCGATGCCGAGCATGCCAGCGCGCTCGATGACAGTGGCTGCCGCCGTATCGTAACGACAACCGCGCATGCCGAGCGGCTACGCCGCCTCGATTCGTCGGATCGCCGGATCATCGTCTTGCCGGACGCCGCCGCACCCGCGGCGGCAGCGAGTTGGGCAAACCTGATGGCCGCACCCGTCGCTCCCCTGCCGCCCCTCACCGCAACGCAGCCGGCGATTCTGGTCTATACGTCGGGGACCACAGGCCAGCCGAAAGGGTTCGCGCTGACTTCGGCCAATCTGTGGGCCAATCTGCAGCCGCTGATTGCGACGCGACAGCTTGGGCCGGCAGACCGCGTGCTGCTGCCGCTGCCGCTCCATCATGTCTATCCCCTGGTGGTGGGACTGCTGACACCGCTTTTGTGCGGCGCCACCGTAGTCTTTCCCGAGTCGGTCGCCGGGCCTGAGATCATGCAAGCGTTTCACCTCGCGAGCGTGACGGTAGTCACCGGCGTGCCGCGCCTGTATGCAGCGCTCACCGCCGGGCTCAAAGCCCGCGTCGCCAAAACCGGGCTGCTCAGCCGGTGGCTTTTCCGGGTTCTGCTGGCGGGCGCGATCGGGGTCCGCCGCCATGCCGATGTGGATGTCGGCCGATGGCTGTTCCGCCGCGTGCGGGCCAGGCTCGGGCCGCGACTGCGGCTGCTCATCACGGGCGGGGCACGACTTGAGCCCGAGGTGCTATGGCTGCTGGTCGGCCTGGGCTTCGAGGTCCGCAGCGGATACGGCCTTGCCGAGACGGCGTCGATTTTCACCGGCAATCTGCCCGCCTGCGAGCGCTTGGGCAGCGAAGGGCGGCCTTTTCAGGGAGGTGAGCTGCGGATCGCTGCATCGGATGCCGACAGGATGGGCGAAATCCAGCTCCGTGGTCCCAATGTTTTTACCGGCTATCGCGGCAACCCCGGGGCGAATCGCGACATTTTCACCGCGGACGGTTGGTTTCGTACCGGCGACCTTGGCCGGCTGGACGACGACGGCTTCCTCTATGTCACGGGCCGGCTCAAAGAAACTCTCGTGCTGGGCGGCGGCAAGAAGATCCACCCCGAGGAGTTGGAAAAGCTCTACGGAGCCAGCCCCTATATTCAGGAAATCGCCGTGCTTGAGCAGGCCGGCAGTCTGGTGGCGCTGGTACTGCCCAACCTCGCCGCCATCCGCACCACCACCAGCATTCACGCGGACGACGTCATCCGCATTGACTTGATGAGCCGCGCCCAGGCGCTGCCTTCCTATCAGCGTCTGGCCGGGTTTGCCCTGGTCCGCGAACCGCTGCCCAAGACGCGGCTCGGCAAGTACCAACGCTTTTTCTTGCCGGCTCTCTATGAGCAAGCGCGCGCCGGAATCGCGGCTGCGTCCCGCCTGGGGCCGAAATCCGGGGATCAGGCACTTCCACAAGACCCTCGCGCCCGCGAGATCTTCGAGTTCCTCCGGGCCCGCTATCCGGACAAGCCCGTGAGTCTGGGCGCGAATCCCCTCCTGGACCTCGGCATTGACTCACTGGAGATGATCGGCTTGTCCCTGGCCCTCGAGGAGCAGTTTGGCGTCCGCCTCAATGAGGAGGAGGCAAGCCGGGCAGCCACCCTCGATGAACTCCTGAGGACGGGGCTGGTATCGGTACCGGTGCCGGGCGGAGATCATTCGGAACCGGCGCAACAGGCGGATTCACTTGAGCAAATGCATTGGATCGTACCGACGGGTCGGGGACTTGCGTTCCTTGCCGTGCTGGGCCAATGGTTGAACGGGCTCGGCATGCGCCTGCTGTTCCGGGTGCGACTGGAGGGGCGGGAGAATCTGCCCCGGGGCGGGCGCTACGTATTGACACCAAACCATTCGAGTGACCTGGATCCCCTGGTACTGGCGGCGCCTTTGGGCAGGGTCCGGCTGCGCGAGCTTTACTGGGGCGGCGATGCCAACCGTTTATTCCCACACACTTGGCTGCGGCCGTTGCTGCGTGCGCTGCATGTCTTTCCGGTGGATGAGCACAAGCCGGGTCAGGCGCTTTCTCTCGCCAAAGCGGTGCTCGCCCGCGGTCAGGCACTGGTCTGGTTCCCGGAAGGGTGGAGAACACCGGATGGCTGCCTGCAGGCATTTCTCCCCGGGATCGGCAGAGTGCTGAAAGAAACGGGGGCGGCTGCGGTCCCGGTATATATCGTCGGCACATTCGCCGCCCTCCCGCGCTATCGCAAGCTGCCCCGCTTGCGTCGCCTGCGGGTGGTGATCGGCCGGGCGCTCAGCCCCGAAGCGTTGGCGGCGGCAGGATCCGGAGCAACCGAAGAACAGCGTATCGCGAGCGCATTGCATGACGCCGTCGCGGCGCTCGCCGCGACGGCTGTCGAACCGGCGCCGGGCGGTTGAAAAACAGCCTGTATATAATTCCCCGGGTAGGGGGCACATACTGCGGCAACCCTCAAAGTCCGGCATGGGAGGCAGGCGGGGTGATTTTTACGGGATTGTCCCGGTAGCGATAGTGTCGGGAGAAGTCATGAAACAGATTGCCTGGATTCTGATGAGCGTTTCCCTGTTGTGGGCGGGGGTGGCGGCGGCAGCGCCCGCACATCCCCAGCTCATATATCCGTCTGCGGCGCGTGACACCATCGTGAACGATTACTTCGGCACCAGGGTGCCGGCGCCCTACCAGTGGATGGAGCATCTCAACCGTCCCGCGGTAAAGCAGTGGGTCGAGGCCGAGAACACACTCACATTCACCTATCTGCGCAAGATTCCTGAACGCAACTGGATCCGCACCCGGCTGACCAAGCTGTGGAATTACGCCAAGGTGGGCGTGCCGCGCCAGCGGCAGGGTCGGCTCTTCTTCAGCAAGAACACCGGGCTGCAGAATCAGGCGGTGGTGTACGAGCAGGATTCGCTGACCGCCAAGCCCCGCAAGCTGATTGATCCCAATACGCTCTCGCCCAACGGTGACATCGCGCTGCTCGACTACGCGCCCTCACCGCATGGGCGATATCTCGCGTACGCACTCTCCCAGGGCGGCTCTGACTGGGAGACGCTGCACGTGCGGGATATCGCTACGGGGCATGATTTGTCCGACGCGGTACACTACGTGAAGTTCTCGGGCATTTCCTGGACTCGGGATGACAAGGGCTTTTTCTACTCGCGCTATCCGGCACCGCCTCCCGGCAAGGCCATCAGCGACCGGGTCAGGGATCAGGCTGTTTACTACCACGTGGTCGGCACACCGCAGAGCGCGGACCGGCTCATCTACGCGCGGCCGGACCTGCCGGAATGGATCATGGAAGCGAGCGTGTCCGAGGATGGTCGGTACCTGTTCATCGTGCTGGTGAACGGCACCTCGGCGAATAACGAGCTTTACTACGCGAACCTGGGCGATCCCCGGCACCCCCACGTGGGCGCGCCCATCAAACCGCTGTTCACCAAAAACGATGCGGCATACCAACCCATAGGCAATCTGGGGGACACGGTGTTCCTGCAGACCACCCGCAATGCGCCGCGCGACAGGATTGTGTCATTCAAACTGTCCGACCCGGCACGCTGGCGCAACGAGGTGCCCGAAACCCGCAACGTGATCCAGAACGCGCTCCTCGCCGACCGGCGTCTGGTGGTGCAGTATCTGGTGGATGTGAAGAGCGAATTGAAACTCTTTTCAAGCGCCGGCCGACCGCAGGGCGCGGTGCCGCTGCCGGGCATCGGTTCGGTGGTGGGACTGAGCGGCCGCAACACCTCGTCCGCACTCTACTACGGCTTTACTTCGTTCCTGTATCCGACCACGGTCTATCGTTACGACCTGCGCAGCGGAAAAAACGCGGTGTTCTTCCGGCCCCGCGTGCCTTTTGATCCCTCGAAATATGTCACCCGCCAGGTGTTCTATCGCTCCAAGGACGGCACACGCATTCCCATGTTCCTCACCTATAAGAAGGGCCTCAAGCGGAGCGGTGAAAATCCCACCGTGCTCTATGGCTACGGCGGCTTTGACATCAGCATCACTCCGGACTTTTCCCCGAGCCTGCCGGTGTGGCTGGAGCTGGGCGGCGTGTATGCGGTGGCCAACATCCGCGGCGGCGGCGAGTACGGCGAAGCCTGGCATAAGGCCGGCATGCTCGGTAACAAGCAGAACGTGTTCAACGACTTTATCTGGGCGGCGAAGTATCTGATTCGCCGGAAATACACCTCGCCCGGACGGCTCGGCATCGAGGGCTATTCCAACGGCGGGTTGCTGATCGGCGCTGCCATTACCCAGCAGCCGCAGTGGTTCGGTGCTGCCTACGCGGGTGCCGGTGTCATGGATATGCTGCGCTACCAGAAATTCTCCGGCGGCGCCCTGTGGGCACCGGAATACGGCACCTCGGACAACGCCAAAGCTTTCCGCTGGCTGATCAAGTACTCGCCGGTACAGAATGTGAAACCGGGCGTGTGCTATCCGCCCACCATCCTTACCACCGCCGATCATGACGATCGCGTGGTGCCGAGCCATTCCTACAAGTTCACGGCCGCCATGCAGCACGACCAGGGCTGCGCCAACCCGGTGCTGATCCGCGTGGAAACCCAGACCAGCCACAACTACATGCCTACCGACAAGCGCATCGCCCAAGCCGCCGATATCTGGGCGTTTCTGGCCTACAACCTGGGAATCACCCGGGCACCGGCCAGGAAGTAACGGCATCATCCGCGCGCGGATGATGCCGCGCGGGCCCGGGATGGTATGACAGCGCAGCACGCTTCGTCTCAAGCGGCACTGATAACAGTGCAATCTCCGTGATCGGCAGCGAGAGCCGCATAGGCCGCGGCACAGGCAGGCGCAGATTTCAACGCGCGCGGCGCACCCGGGCGTGTTGAACTGTACCCGGTGTCCCAAGTATGGGAAACAGGCAGGGTCCGGTTCCACTTATGAGGTATGTGCCGATGTGAACCGGGTGTCCATTGCCTCTCTCTTCCTTCGCAAATGGATATCGCAAATAAATGTCCAATCAAACAGGTGACTCTATGGCTTATCCAAAACCAACAAGGCGAAGCTGGGCGGAACCATTCAAGATAAAAGTGGTTGAGCCCCTGAAGACCACCAGCCGACAACATCGTGTGAAGGCAATTGAAGAAGCCGGCTACAATACCTTTCTCCTTCGTTCGGAAGATGTTTATATTGATGTCCTGACAGACAGCGGCACAAATGCGATGAGCGATTACCAGTGGGCAGGCATGATGCTGGGCGACGAAGCATACGCAGGCAGCAGCAACTTCTACCATCTGGAATCAAACATGCGGAAGTACTATGGCTATAAGTACCTTGTTCCGACCCACCAGGGTCGCGGTGCCGAACACATCATTTCGCAAATCCTGATCAAACCGGGCGATTTCATCCCAGGTAACATGTATTTCACAACCACACGCGAACACCAGGAGCGCGCGGGAGGCACCTTCGTCGACGTTATTATTGACGAGGCGCACGATCCGGATTCGACGCATCCGTTCAAGGGGAACGTGGATCTGCAAAAGCTCGAAGGACTGATAAAGAAAGTCGGTGCCAAGAAAATTCCGTATATCAGCGTGGCGGCCACCGTGAATATGGCCGGTGGGCAACCGATTTCCATGGAAAATATGAAAGCGGTTCGCAAATTGGCGACGAAGCACGGAATCAGAGTCGTACTCGACGCGACACGGGCCGTTGAAAATGCATACTTCATCAAACTCAGGGAGAAAGGCTGCAAGAAGAAATCGATTGCGGGAATCCTGAAGGAACTCTGCTCATATACCGATGCGGCAACCATGAGCGGAAAGAAGGATTTGCTTGTCAATATCGGTGGATTTCTCGCAGTCAACGACGAAAAGGTGTTCGACGAAGCACGAAACATGGTTGTCGTCTTCGAGGGACTGCATACCTACGGTGGTTTGGCGGGTCGGGATATGGAGGCGATGGCGCGAGGCATGGAGGAAATGGTAAAGGAAGATTACCTGCGCGCCCGCATCGGGCAGGTCGAATATCTCGGACAAAAACTGATGGACTGGGAAGTCCCGATCGTGAAACCGGTCGGCGGTCATGCGGTTTTTTTGGACGCAAGAAGGATTCTTGAGCACGTACCGCAGGACAAATTCCCGGCACAGACCCTTGCTGCTGAAATCTACATTGACTCGGGCGTCAGGACCATGGAGAGAGGCATCGTGTCTGCGGGGCGCGATCCAAAGACGGGTGAGCACCGTCATCCGAAACTCGAGCTCGTCCGCGTGACGATTCCGAGGCGCGTGTACACTCAGGCTCACATGGACGTCACCGCCGAGTCTGTTCTTGAAGTCTATGAGAATCGCAAACGAATTAAGGGGTTGAAGATGATCTATGAGCCGAAGTACCTCAGATTTTTCCAGGCGCGATTCGACAGGATTTAGTTTTCGTGACAGGGGTCGGGGATTCTGCCCCCTTTGACATCCCGATCCCGTCCCGGAATCGCGAAGCGGGCGACCCGCAGTCCCGGAATTGGGACGGCCCGTGAGCGGATGATTCGCCCGGTGATTAGCTGATGGCCTGAAAATCGAGGCCCTGCACCAACCCTCTGGCTTTGGCACGCTACGTGCTTTCCTGTAAGGCATCGCCACTGGGAAATTCGCCATGCCCGATATCGCGATTACCCCTGAAGTCCGCCGCCGGCGCAAACAGAAACGCTACGCCATCATCGGCGCCGCTGCGGCCGTGGTCATTGCCCTGGTGGTCTGGGCGTTGACGCGCACCCCGGCCGGGCCGAGCGTGCAACGCTCGGATCTTTGGATCGCGACGGTGCGTCAAGGCCCGCTGCCGATCACGGTGAGTGCCACGGGTACATTCATGCCGGTGGTGGAACGCTGGATCACCGCGGCCGCACCCGGTGTGGTGGAAATGGTCAAAGTGCAGCCCGGTGACCAGGTGAAACCGGACACGGTGCTCGCGACACTTTCCAATCCCTCCGTGGTATCTGTGCTGGTGCAGGCTCGGGCCGACGTCGCCAACGCCGAAGCCCAGCGCGCCTCGCAGCACTCGGAACTCACCAATCAGCTTCTGAACCTGCAGGCAAGTCTCGATTCCGCTAAGGTCGAAGCCGAGATCGCGGCGCTCAAGGAAAAGGCCGAGCGCTCGCTCTTGAGTCAGCACATCGTGTCAACACTCGACTACCAGACCATCAAGCTGCAGGCCGAGCAGAACGCCAAGCTGGTGACGCTCACCGAACAGCGCGTAGCTGCGTTCAAGCAGAGCATGGCGGCGCAGGATCAGGCAGCCAATGCGCAAGTGGCCGCGCTCAAGGCCGTGCTCAGCAACCGTCAACAACAGGTGGATGCGCTGCGCGTCACTGCCAATCTCGAAGGCGTGGTGCAGGACGTGGCGGTGCAGTCAGGTCAGACGCTGGCGCTCGGCGGCAACATCGCGCGTGTCGCCAGCCTCAAGCAACTCAAAGTCACGCTGCAAGTGCCGGCCAATCAGGCAGGCGAAGTTGTGGTCGGCCAAAGCGTGACGCTGGAACTCGCCACCACCAGCACCCAGGACCTGAACGGCAAAGTCATCCGCGTATCGCCGGCCGTGACCAACGGCAACGTGGACGTGGACGTGATCCCGGACGGTGACCTGCCGGCCGACACCCGTCCGAATCTCGCGGTCACGGGCCGCATCCACATCGCCAACATCGCCAATACCATCTACATACAGCGTCCGGCCTACGCGAACCCGGACAGCAGTATGACGCTCTACCGTCTCGCCGACGGTGGCAGCGACGCGGTACCGGTGAGCGTGCGCTTCGGCGCGGCTTCGGATCGCTACATCCAGATATTGAGCGGTTTGACGCCCAGTGATCAAGTGATCGTCTCCGACACCAGCGGCTTTGCCGGCGCCAAACTGGTGAACGTGCGATGAAAGCGTTGAGCGAAGTTCCGAAAAATTCCGTTCGTACTGAGCTGGTCGAAGTATGAACGGAATATTCACACTGCTGTTCAGAAATTTCATGAATACCCTTCGACGTACTCAGGGTGAACGGGAGAAACATTACCTGTCGTTTGGTGTAGTACGCACCGTGGCTGCGGCTACCGCGCTGTTATTCGCGGCGCGAGCCACGCATGCCACCACGCTCTGGGAAGTATGGCAGTTGGCCGAAGTGCATGCCCCCGCCTTGGAACAGGCCGAAGCTACGCTCGAACAGGCGCACGCCACGCACTCCGCGGCGCTCGCGCAACTCCTGCCGGCGCTCAATCTCAACGCCAGCCACGTCGTGGATAACCAATCGGCCAGCGGCCCGCAGTTCTATGGCAACGGAATTGTCCCGGTGAGCCAGACATCCAATACCCGCACCAACGGTTGGGATCTGCAATTGAGCCAGCCCCTGTTCGACTGGCACGCGATCCAGAATCTCTCGGCCGCCGATTACACCGAAGCCGCGGGCGTGGCGAGTGCCGAAGCCACGCGCCAAACCCTGATGGCCACGCTTACACAGGATTACCTCGCGGTATTGAACGCGCAGGCGCAGCTCGCCGCCACGCGCAAGGCCCAGGACGGTTTCGCCACTCAGGCGATACAGGCCGCAGCACGCTACAGGGCGGGATTGAGCGGCATCATCGGCACGGATGAAACCCAGGCGGCACTTGCCCAGGCGCAGGCCGAAACCCTCTCGGCTGAACAAACGTTGAAACAAGCGCGCCGCCAGCTCGATACCGACGCCGGCATACGCATCAACGGACCGTTTCCGGATTTGCCCGCGAACCTAGCCCTCAGCTTGCCTGCCGGCGTGAATCGCGATGCCTACGTGCAACGCGCGCTGCAGCAAAACCCGACGCTGGCCGCGGCGCGCCTGTCGCAAACCTCCGCCAGTCATGCGCTTTCCGCCACGCGCGCCGGATACCTGCCGAGCGTGTCGCTGGTGCTGAGTCACCAGCGCAATTTCGTCATCGGCACCTCGGATTTCTCGGTGCCGGGTTCCGCGGTCACCAGTCCCGCAACCCAGGATGCCAGCCAGAACATGATCGGCCTGCAACTGAGCTGGGCGATTTTTTCCGGCGGGGCGACCTCGGCCGCGGCGCAGGCCGCCGAAGCCCAGCAGCGTTCGGCCGATGCCAGCGCGCGCACTGCGGAGCTGAGCGTGGCCAGCCGGGTCAGCAACGCGCTCGACGGACTTGCCAGCGATCAGCACCGCGTGCGCCAATTGCAAACCGGCGTGGTCTCGGCACAGGCCGCGGTCACCGCCACCGCCGCGGCGGTATCCAAAGGGCTGAATACCGAGCAGAACCTGGTGATCGCACGCCAGACATTGCTTACGCTCGAGACCGGCTATGCCCAGGCGGTGGTGGACCTCGTCAACAACCGCGTGGCGCTCGACCAGGCGCTTGGCACGCTTACACCTGAACTGCTCTCGCAGCTCAGCGGCAAGATCGGCCGCGCACCGGCCAATCCCAATACAGACGATTCGCAACCGAACGGAGACTCCCCGCAATGAACACCGATACCGTTATCCGCATCGAAGATCTCACCAAGGTGTACCGCACCGAGGAAGTCGAGACCCATGCGCTTTCCGGCGTCAGCCTGTCGGTAACGCGCGGCGAGTACGTCGCCATCATGGGGCCGTCGGGCTGCGGCAAAACCACGCTCATGTCCATCCTCGGCCTGCTCGACACGCCCAGTGGCGGCCAATACGATCTTGCGGGCAAACCGGTTGCCAACCTGGACGCCGGCGCGCGCGCGCGTTTCCGTAACCTGAACATCGGCTTTGTGTTCCAGTCGTTCAACCTGATCGGCGACCTGAACGTGTACGAAAACGTGGAACTGCCGCTGGTGTACCGCGGCGGCGTCAGCCGCAGCGAGCGGCAGAGCAAGGTGGACGCGGCGCTCGAAAACGTCGGCATGTCGCATCGCATGCGTCATTACCCGGCGCAGTTGTCCGGCGGCCAGCAGCAGCGCGTGGCCGCGGCGCGCGCACTGGTCGGCGATCCCGCGATCCTGCTGGCCGACGAGCCCACGGGCAACCTGGATTCCGCCAACGGCGAAACCATCATGGAACTGCTGGCGGCGCTCAACGCCAAGGGCGCGACCATCGTCATGGTGACGCACGATCCGCGCTATGCGGCGCACGCCAAACGCATCGTGCGGCTGTTCGACGGGCAGATTGTCTCCGAGAACAAATCTCCCGCCGGCATCGAGCTGCGCGCGGGAAAAGGTGCGGCGCGCTAACGGCTGCTACCAATGCGATAAAGAAATCCCGTTCGTACTGAGCTTGTCGAAGTACGAACCGAATTTTCCACATGCACATCGGCTTTGAAGATCACCCTTCGACAAGCTCAGAGCCTGCTCCGGACTCGATCCGGGGGTGAACGGAGAGTAAGGAACGTTTCATGAACAATATTGCTCAGCACCTTGCCGGCTTTTTCCGCAGCCTGTTCAGAAAACCGGGCTTCGCGCTCGCGGTGATCCTCACGCTCACCATCGGCATCGGCGCCAATACCGCGACGCTCAGCCTGCTGTACGGTTATCTGCTCGCGCCCTTGCCCTATCCGCATGCGAATCAGCTGGTGAACGTGTATTTCACCGCTAAGAAATACTCCGGTAACCTGGGCATGTCCTATACCACGTATTTCGACATCCGCAAGCAGACCACGGCCATGAGCGATGCCGGCATGTACCTGATGAACAACCTGAATCTGGTGTCCGGGGCCGGGATGGTACATGTGCGCGGCGCAACCATCTCCGCATCGCTGTTCACCACCTTGGGTGTGCGGCCGCTGCTCGGCCGCGTATTCGGACCGGACGCCAATGCCGTCGGCGCCGCCGGCCAGGTGGTGCTGAGCTATGGACTCTGGTCACGGCTTTTCAACCGCAATCCGTCGGTGATCGGCCAAGCGATCCGGTTGAACGACAAGGCCTACACCGTGGTTGGAGTCATGCCCCGGAACTTCGAATTTCCCAACACGGCAACCGACCTTTGGCTTCCCCAAACCTTCGGTCCCTTTACCCACGAAGCCGACAACGTGACCGCCTGGGGCTTCACCATGGTTGCACGTCTTAAACCGGGCGAAACCGCCGCCAGTCTCGCGGCTCAAGCCCAGGCGGTACTGGACAACGAGGTCGCACACTTTCCTTACCCGTCCGCCATTCCCGACCTCAAAAAAGTGGGCATGAGTATCCAGGCCACGCCGCTGCGCAGCACACTCGTCGGTGAACTCAGCCAGCGCCTGATCCTCGTGCAGCTCGCCACCGCGCTCTTATTGCTGCTCGTATGGTTCAACCTCGTCAATCTCTTCATCGCGCGTGCGCTCACCCGCCGCAGCGAGCTGATCCTGCGGCGCGTGCTCGGCGCCGGCACCCGCACGCTCTTCGGCCAACTGTTTGCCGAAAGCCTGGCGCTGTGCGTGATCGGTGGCATTGCGGGTTTGATTCTCGGCGAAGTCCTGCTGCGTACCCTGTTGCATACCGGCTTCGGCACCGCGCAACTGGCCTTCCCGGTCAACGAATGGGGCAGCGCCATCGGCATCGCAGCGGTACTGGCCATCGTCTCGGCGCTGGTGTTTTCGCTCGCCGGCCTGTACTTCATCCGCCGTCAGGATCTCGGCCAGGCACTGCGCGAAGGGGATGCACGTACATCCGGCGGACGTGGCGAACACCGTATCCGCGCAGGCTTGGTCGTCACCCAACTGGTCTTGGCCTGTATTCTGGCCGGCATCGGCGCGATGCTGGCGCACAGCCTGATGAAACTCAACAACGTGAGACTCGGTTTTCAGCGGGAGCAATTGATTACTTTCCAGGTGCATGTGCCCGGCAGTGCGGACGAAAAATACCTGGGGCCGCCGCTCGAAGCCAAGCTCGCGCCCCTGCACCGGGCGCTTGCGCAGGTGCCGGGCGTAGAGTCCGTGACGCTCGCGAGCGACATACCCTTCGATGACGAGTCGTCTGGGGTTTCGGCCTATCCCTATCCTTACGACGAGAAACACTCGCCAGGGGTATTCCCGGTGATCACCGATCCGGGCTACTTCAAGACCTTCGGAATCCCGGTGCTGTCCGGCCGGGGCTTTACACCTCAAGACGCTCAAGTGCTGGAAGCCTACGCGGTGATTGACGTGAAAGCGGCGGAGTCGTTGTTCGGCACCACCAACGTCGTGGGACGGCAACTCAGTCTCAACAATCCGAACAATACCAAGCCCAACCTGCTCTACCGCGTGATCGGCGTAGTCGCCAACACGCACCGCGACAAGGTGGGCAGCGCCGAACAGACCGGCAGCGTCTACATAGACCGCGAACAGGTGCTGCAAACCAAGACCCAGAACTGGTCTTTTGCAGCGGAAACTTGGTACGTGGCGGTGCGCACGCCGCTTTCGACCGGTGCGATCCTTCCAGCGCTCACTCGGGCAGTGGCACAAACGTTGCCCGGCATTCCGATTTACAACGTGCGCAGCATGGACCAGCGGCTATCCAACCAGCTGGCTCCGCGCCGCGGTCTCATGACACTGGTGTTGATGTTTGCCCTCGGCGCGATCCTGCTGGCCGCGGTGGGCCTGTATGCCGTGCAGAGCTATTCGGTCAGCCAGCGGCTGCGCGAGTTCGGCATCCGCGCGGCGCTCGGCGCGGATCGCGGCCAGTTGCTCGGTTTGGTGTTGCGCGAAATCGCCAGGCTGTTGGTGATTGGCTTGGTCGTTGGCCTGGTCGGCGTGGTGGTATTCGGACATGTGTTTTCCTCCACGCTCTACAACGTGAACATGGCCGATCCCGTATCGCTGTTCCTGGTGTTTGTGATCCTGAGCTTCACGGCACTCGCGGCGGGGTGGATTCCCGCCTGGCGCGCGAGCCGCGTGCCGCCGATGGAGGCGCTGAGAGAACGCTAAGAAAACCAAAACTGCGGTTTATACTAAGCCTGTCGAAGTACGCACGCATCTATCCGCACAAGATCACCCTTCGACACGCTCAGGGTGAACGGCGACTGAGGAAAGACTGATGAATGCTTTCATTCATTGCCTTGGAGGGTTGATGCGCGGTTTATTCAGAAAACCCGGTTTCGCGCTTACGGTGGTGCTGATCCTGGCACTCGGCATCGGTGCGAATACTGCGACGTTGAGCCTGCTGTATCGCTATTTCTACGCGCCGCTGCCCTATCCCGACGCGCAGCGGCTCGTACGGGTGCAGTTCAGCAATCACTATTGGGGCACGTTGAACTCGCTGTCCCTGCCCGTGTATCGCGTAATCCGCACCCAGGCGCCCGCCGTGCAAGACGCGGCCGTTTATAACTGGTCCGGGTTCAATCTTGCGATGGGCTCCCGCAGCCTGCGTGTGGGTGGCATCGTGTCCAGCGCTTCGCTGTTTTCGACGCTCGGCGTGGCACCGCTGATGGGCCGGGTGTTTTCCGAGTCCAGCGAACAACTGGGTGCGGAGCCGGTGGTTGTGCTGAGTTACGGGATGTGGGACGAGTTATTGCACCGCGATCCCCAGGTGATCGGCAGTACCCTGCGCCTCGACAACCGGGTTTACACCGTCATCGGGGTGATGCCGGAGAGTTTCTGGTTTCCGTCTCGCAAGGCCATGTTCTGGGCGCCGCTGACGTTGAGCGAAGCCGATTTCGCGCCCAAGCAAATCGGTGACTTCGATTACAACGTCATCACTCGCCTCAAAACTGGAGCCGATATTTCTCAGCTCGTGGCCCAGGCCAATGCTTTGTTCGCAAAAGAAGCATCCTCAGCGGCGGCCGACGGCGAACAAATCAAGGCCGGAGAATTCCGTGCGCGGCCGTTTTCTTGGCGCGATTGGCTGGTGGGTCAGTTCCATCAGTCGCTGCTGCTGATGCAACTGGCGACCGGTCTGCTGATCCTGCTCGCCTGGTTCAATCTCGCTAATTTATTCGTGACGCGCGCACTGGCACGCTGCGGGGAGCTGGTGCTGCGTCGAGTGCTGGGCGCCGACTCGCGTCGCCTGTTTGGACAACTGCTGACCGAAAGTCTGGGCCTGTGCGCCATCGGCACGGTAGCGGGCCTATTGGTCGGGCGACTGCTGGTCGTACTGCTGGAGCGCAGTGGGCTCGTGAACGGCGTCAACGTCGCTTCCGGCAACGGCTGGGGATTGCCGCTGGCCGTGGCTTGCGGGCTCGGCATCGTGTCGGCGCTGGTATTCGCAACGGTCGGCTTTTATGGCACGCGCCATCAGGACTTGTCGCTCGCGTTGCGGGAGGGCGATGCACGCGCTTCCCACAGCCGCGGCGAGCGCCGGATACGCTCCGCATTGATCGTACTGCAAGTGGCATTCGCCTGCGCGCTGTGCGGCATGGGTTTGCTCCTGGCACGCAGCCTCCTGAACTTGAACGGCGTGAACTTGGGGTTCCACCCGCAACACGCGCTCACGCTCGAGTTGAACCTGCCCGCGGGCCAATACCCGCCGCAGCAATCGGGTGTCGCGTTAACCGCGCTGCGCGCCAAACTCACCGCGCTGCTGGGCGTTTCCGCCGCGAGCATCAGCTCGCATGTGCCGTTCGATAATAGCCAGGACGATTACGGTATCTTTCCCTATCCCTGGAACCGCCACACTTCCGCCCAATTGTTCACTACGCTCGCGGACGGAGGTTATTTCCGGGCTCTCGGCATGCCGTTGCTCACGGGGCGCACGTTTTCCGACGCGGATCGCAACTCGGGTGCGGGCGTTGCGGTAATTGACACGCTAGCGGCCAAGCAACTGTTCGGCACCACGCAGGTACTCGGCCGGCAGTTCACCATCGGCAATGTCGCGCGTCCAGACTCGCTGTTCACCGTCATTGGCATGGTCAACCCCGTACATCGGGAGCGAGTCGGCAAATCGCCGGGCGAGGGCTCTGTGTACCTGGACCGCAGCCAGGTACTGAACTTCGTCAACCCGTTGTGGGCCAATCAGCAACATTGGATCGTCAGCGCTCGCTCGCTGCTGCCGCCGGATCGCATCCTGCCGCTGATCCGCGACGCCGCAGACAACATCCTGCCCGGCATCCCGGTTTACGGCGTGCAGACCATGGATCAGCGTGTCGCGCAGCAGCTCGCACAACGTCGCGGGCTGGCGTTGCTGGTCGGGTTCTTCAGCCTGAGCGCGCTGTTGCTCGCATCCGTGGGTCTGTACGCGGTGCAAAACTACGCGGTGAGCCAGCGCACCCGCGAATTCGGCATCCGCGCCGCCATCGGCGCGGACCGCTCGCGCTTGCTGAGATTAGTGCTGTCCGAAGCCGGCCGTCTGCTGATTATCGGCCTCATTCTGGGTCTCGCGGGCATGGCGGCCATGACCGAAGTGTTCGCGCCTGTGCTTTACCGCGTGAGTCCCACGGACCCCGCAATTATGCTGATCGTGGTGGGAGTAATCGTGGTGGCGCTGATGCTTGCCGCCTGGCTACCCGCGTGGCGCGCGAGTCGTATCGCGGCTGCGGAGGCGTTGCGACAGGAATAGGCTGCTCCGGCATAATGGCCGCATGTCGAAACCGCTGATACTTGTAGCCGACGACCAGGCCGACGTGCGCCAGGCGCTGTCGCTGCTGCTGCGCGATTCGGGCTACGAGGTCGCCACCGCGGCCAGCCCCGCCGAAGTGCTGAGTTCGCTCCGGCAAGCGCGGCCGGAACTGCTGCTGCTGGACCTCAATTTCCAGCGCGATACCACCTCCGGCGCCGAGGGCCTGGCGCTGCTCCGGGAAATCCGCACGCACGACGCCGAGCTGCCGGTGGTGATCCTGACCGGCTGGGCCACGGTGCAGCTTGCGGTGCAAGCCATCCAGCTGGGCGCCCAGGATTTTCTGGAAAAGCCCTGGGAAAACGCGCGCGTGCGCTCGCTGGTGGCCAATCACTTGGCGCTCGCGAGCACTCGTGTGCAGCTCAAGCGGCTTGCGGAAATCCGGCAGGCAGAGGGTGCTGAAGACGAACCGGTGTTCCAGTCCCGGGGCATGCGCGAAGTCATGGACGTCGCGGCGCGCGTGGCCGCATCCGCGGCACCGGTGCTGCTGACCGGCGAGAGCGGCATCGGCAAGGGCCTGCTGGCGCGCTGGATTCACCGCCATTCAGCGCGCAAGGACGGCGCATTCGTGAGCGTGAATCTGGGCGGACTCGCGGAAACCCTGTTCGAGAGCGAACTTTTCGGCCACGTCAAAGGTGCGTTCACCGACGCACGCAGCGATCGCGTGGGACGCTTCGAGAGCGCCCGCGGCGGCACGCTGTTTCTCGATGAGATTTCCAACATTGCGCCGGCGCAGCAGGCGCGCTTGCTGCACGTGCTCGAAGAAGGCCGTTACGAACGCGTCGGCGAAACCGCCTCGCGTACCACGGACGCACGCATCCTCGCCGCCACCAATGCCGATATTCACAAGCTCATGCGCGAAGGCCGGTTCCGCGAGGATTTATATTTCCGGCTGAACACTGTGGAGATCGCGTTGCCACCCTTGCGCACGCGGCGCGATGACATCGTGCTGCTGGCCGGCCACTATCTCGCGCGCTACGCGCGCCAGCATGTGCGTCCGCCGCTCATGCTTAGTGACAGCGCACGCCGCGCGCTTGAAGCCTACGACTGGCCCGGCAACGTGCGTGAACTCGCACACGTCATGCAGCGCGCCATACTGCTCGCCAAGGGCGAGGAAGTCCAGGCCGCGGATTTGCGGCTTGCCGGCGGCGACACGGCGGAGCGCTTGGATAATCTCACGTTGGAACAAGCGGAACGCTATGTGATCCGGCGCGCACTCGAAAGCTGCGGCGGCGACGTGGAGACGGCGGCGCTCCGGCTCGGTGTGAGCCGCAGCGCTCTTTACCGGCGCATCGAGAAGCTGCGGGAATGAATCTTTTCCGGCCGGCAAACGGGAGTGACTGGACTCTCGGTATCCTGGGCGTGCTGCCGGCGCTGATCCTGGCGGGACTGCCTCTCGCGGGGGTGGAATTCCCCCGCGGGCTGCACGTACTGCTTTTGGCGTTGGCGGTCCTTTGGTTTGCGGTGTTCCTGGGGATGGCCGTTTCCCGGCGAACCCGCCGCCTGCGAATCCTCGCGAGTCTGTTGCAGGCCCTGCGGGAAGGCGATTACAGCCTGCGGGCCCGGGGCAGGGGTGGGGCGTTCAAGGAAGTCTGGCGCGAGTTCAACGCGCTGGCGGCGCGGCTCGGCGGGGAACAGCGTCTCGGCATCGAGACCGACGCGCTGCTCGTGCAACTGCTTGCCGCCCTGGAGTTCGCCGTGCTGGTGGTTGACGGCCAGGATCGCCTCGTGGACCTGAACCCCGCCGCAGAACAGTTGCTCGGCGATGTCGCCACGGTACTGGTGGGCCGCCCGGCGAGTGAACTCAAACTGGCCGATTGGCTGACCCGGTCCTCTCCCTTTATTGACAGTCAGGACTTTTCCGGTGGCAGCGGTCCCTGGGAAGTGCGCCGACTCACTTTCCGCCGCCAGGGCCGGCCGCACCGCCTGCTGGTGGTGACCGACGTGAGCCGTGCATTGCGCGAAGAGGAACGGCGCGCCTGGCGACGACTGATCCGCGTGCTCGGCCACGAAATCAACAACTCTCTCGGACCGATCCAGTCCACGGCCAATGTTCTCAGGGAAAAAATTGTCAAGCAAGTCGCGCCCGACATTCATGAACTGCAAGAGGGTCTCCTGTTGATCGAGCGGCGCAGCCAGGCGTTGGGGGCATTCATTCGTCGTTATGCGGATCTGGCCCGATTGCCGCCGCCGCAGCGCAATCCCCTTGACCTGTCCGCGTTGCTCGGACGCGTGGCGTCTTTGGAAACGCGCCTGGTGGTCCAGGTGGAGTCGGGCACACCGGTGGTTATTGACGGGGATGAAGCCCAGTTGGAGCAGGCATTCATCAATCTGGTGCGTAACGCGGTGGATGCCGCCCAGGAAACACACGGCAGCGTCAGGTTGCGATGGCAGATGCTGGGCACAAGCGTGCGGGTGGAGATCGAGGATGATGGGCCGGGGATTCAGAATACCGAAAACCTGTTTGTGCCGTTTTTCACTACCAAGCCGGGTGGGACCGGCATCGGTCTCGTATTGGCGCGGCAAATCATCGAAGCCCACAATGGCACAGTGCGCTTGCGGAACCGGCGAGGTGCGCGCGGCGTTTCCGCCCTGGTAACCCTGCGCCGCAACTGACGGAACGAAGCCATTGCCCTGGCAAGAATACCGTCAAGTGACGTAGTTCGTGTCACGCTTGAATCACACGGACAGGCCGGGTTTGCAGAACCTGCCTTGGAATTGCTTTTGGCGGATAATGATTTCAGGAGGTTCTACCATGATGCTTACGGTCGTACTCATGCCGGCTCCCGAAGACGGGTTCACTGCCATGAATCCTGAAACGGGCACTACGACTCAGGGAGAATCTGTGCCTGAAGCCCTAAAAAACCTCCGGGAAGCCACCGAACTTTACCTGGAAGAGTTTTCCATCAGCACTGTTGGCCCGCCGCTGATAACAGCCTTCCAGGTTCTGCCGCATGCCTAAATTGCCGCACCTCTCCGGTCAAGAGGCGGTGCGCGCACTCGAACGTCTGGGCTTCATCGTTCTTCGTTAACACGGCAGTCACATCATTCTCCGTCGCGAAACATTCGTAGGTGTTATCCCAAACCATCGCGAACTGAAGATTGGTACGATAAATCTCGGGGAAACCGCATGATGCTGGGGTTCGCAAGCTCACCCCGGACCCGCGCGGGATTCTGATAATCAGCACGCAGGCGGGTTCATATTGCGGAGATCAACAAGGCCGGATTTCTGATAGTTGTTCAATCGTCATAACCGGCAAGGAGCATTGTTTCCCGCGGCAAATGTAGGCGCACACATCGCCTTGCGGAGCGCACTGGGCGAGCAAGCCAGTCAGGTTTGCGGCATCGTTGGGAATGGCCAGCACGATCCGGCGCGGGTCGAACATTCTGTCCAGCTCCGCCCGCCATGCATAAAGTTTCTCCTGGTTCCCCCGCATCACGATCATGACCGGCGGTTCGAGTCCATCCTGCAGCGCCAGCAGTATGGCGGCATGGGCCTCGGGATAGCGCAGCATTCCGGGCAGGGCGGCCTTGAGGGTGCGTTCCGCCGCGTCCAGATAACGCGGCTCCGCATACAGGTGGCCCAGGCGCAATAGCGCACGGGCTGCAAGCGCGCTGCCGGAAGGCAGCGATTCATCGGTGAAATTCCTGGGCCGGTGGAGCGGAGTGTCCTGGTCATCCGCCGTGAACCAGAAGCCGCCGTGCGGTTTGTCCTCGAAGTGTGCCAGCAGGGCGTCCGCCAGTTCGCGCGTGAAGGCGGACAGGCTGCTGTCCCAATGGGCCTGCAAGAGTTCCAGGATGCCGTCCAGCAGGAAGGCATAATCATCCAAATATGCCGGCAGCTTCGCCTGCCCGGCACGCCAGCTTGCGCGTAATCGGCCGTCTTTCCAGAGATGCGCGCGGATGAAAGTCACGGCCCGCTGCGCGGATTCCACCAGGCGCGGCTCCTTCAGCAGGCGGCCCGCAATTGCCATGCCGCGGATCGTGAGGCCGTTCCAGGCCGTGAGTACTTTGTCGTCAAGATCCGGGCGCACGCGTCCCCGGCGTGCCGTCAGCAACTTGACGCGGGCGGATGCAAGCAATGCTTCCACATCCTTTGCATTCTTCCCCAGGGAATCGGCTATATCCCTGATCCCGGCTTGCACATGCAGGTGCCAATGTCCCTCGAAGTTGGGCGGCCGGTCGAGAGCGAAACGCGGCGCGTAGACGGCGTATTCCGCCGCGCTCAGGAGTTGCCGGATTTCCGCCGTGTCCCAGACATAGTACCGGCCTTCCCGGCCTTCCGAATCCGCGTCCAGGCTCGAGTAATAACCGCCATCCGGCGACTGCATGTCGCGCAGGATCCAGTCGGCGGTTTGCCGGGCGATACGCGCGTACAGCGGCTCGCCGGTGAGCGCCCAGGCCTGGGCGTACAGTGCCAGCAGCGGGCCGTTGTCGTAGAGCATCTTCTCGAAGTGCGGGATCATCCATTCCTCATCCACCGCGTAGCGGCAGAAACCGCCCCCCAACTGGTCGTAGATGCCGCCCTCGGCCATGCGTGTGAGAGTGATTTCCAGCATGTGCCGGCTGTGTTTTGCCGTTTCGCCGTCAATTTTCGGATCGCCGGCCCGCCACAGCAGGAATGCAAGGCTGGAAGGGTGGGGAAACCTGGGCGCGCGGCCGAAACCGCCGCAGCGCGGATCAAAGCTTTCCGCCAGTGAGTGATAGGCGGCTTGCAGCGGAGCATCGTTTAATGCACCCGCCATGGCGGGGGTTTCAGACTCGATGCGCTTGAAAACATCCCGCAACGCCGTATTCTGCCGGTGCAAGTCCGCCGCATGGTCATGGTAGAACTGCGCCGCCCGCGTGAGCACTTCCTGGAACGCCGGCATGCCGTAGCGTGGGGATTTTGGGAAATAGGTGCCGGCGAAGAAGGGGGTGAGATCGTCGGGATTGAGGAACAGTGTCAGCGGCCAGCCGCCGCCGCGCTGGGTCAGAACCTGGTGGGCGAGTTGATAGACGCGATCCAGGTCGGGGCGCTCCTCCCGGTCCACCTTTATATTGATGTACAGCCGGTTCATGAGCGCAGCAGTATCCGCGTCCTCGAAGGATTCATGAGCCATCACGTGGCACCAGTGACAGGCGGAATAACCGATGGAGAGCAGGATGGGTTTGTGCTCGGTGCGTGCCTGCGCCAGCGCCGCCTCATTCCAGGGGTGCCAGTCCACGGGGTTGCCGGCATGTTGCAGCAAGTAGGGGCTGGTCTCGTGGATGAGATGATTAGTGTGTGACGCGTCGTTCATGGCGAGAGCATTTGGGTAGAATACGCACACTATAACCTCTTCCCCTCACCCCGGTCCTCTGCGAAAACGGGAGGAGGGCGACACATTTCGGTGTTATGTCGCTGCCGCCGCTGATACTCAGAAAGAATGAAGACCGGCGCCTGCGGGCGGGACACCTGTGGGTGTTCAGCAACGAAGTGGATATCGCGCGCACGCCGCTCAAGACATTCGCGCCCGGTGACGCGGTGGAGATACGCAGCCACAACGGCCGCTTTATCGGCAGCGGCTATGTCAATCCCAATTCGCTCATCAGCGCGCGCATTCTTTCGCGCGACCCGGAACGTCCGCCGGACCGCGCGCTGCTGGTGCACCGGCTTGACATCGCCCTTTCCCTGCGCAAACGGCTGTACGACAAGCCGTTCTACCGTCTCGTATTCGGTGAGGCGGATGGTCTGCCGGGGCTGGTGGTGGACCGCTACGCCGGGGTATTGGTGGTGCAGATTACCACCGCCGGCATGGAGAGAATGAAGGCCGACATCGTGACGGCCCTTGCCGGGGTTATCAAACCCGTCGGCATCTTTTTCCGCAACGATGTGGCTATCCGCGAACTGGAGGGCCTGCCGCTGTACACCGAAACAGCGCATGGCACCGTGCCGGATACGGTTATGATCGAGGAACACGGCTGCCGTTTCGAGGTTCCCCTCAGCGGCGGCCAGAAGACCGGCTGGTTCTTCGACCAGCACGACAATCGCGGCCGCATGCTGCGCTATATTTCCGGAAAGCGCGTGCTGGATGTTTTCAGTTATGCAGGTGCCTGGGGCATCGAAGCGCTTGCCCACGGTGCCCGCGAAGCACTGTGCGTGGACAGCTCTGCTGCGGCGCTGACGCATGCGATGCACAATGCCGGTCTCAACCATGTGACTGTAGCTGCGCGTGAAGCGGATGCTTTTGACGCCCTGCGCGAGCTGCGCGAATCTGGCGAGAAATTCGATGTGGTGATTCTCGACCCGCCGGCTTTTGTGAAGCGCAAGAAAGATCTTGCCGCCGGCCGCAATGCTTACCAGCGTCTCAACCAGTCGGCCCTGCAATTGCTGGAGCGGGACGGTCTGTTGATTTCCTGTTCCTGTTCGCATCACCTGCCGGCGGCGGACCTGCTGCAGGTGATCCAGGCCGGCGCACGACATTTGGAGCGTGAAGCGCAATTGCTGGAAACAGGCGGCCAGGCCGCCGACCATCCGGTGCATCCGGCGATTGCAGAAACCGCCTATCTCAAGGCGTTTTACCTGCGTGCGGTTGCGCTGTAATTCCGGGATGGTGTGATAAACTGCGCCCCCATGCTGACCTATCCCGACTTCAATCCCATTGCTTTAAGCCTCGGTCCCCTGAAAATCCACTGGTACGGCATTACCTATCTCGTGGGCTTCCTCGGTGGCTATCTGGCGTTGCTGACCCGCGTGAAGAAACCCGGCAGCGGCTGGACCAAGGATCAACTGGCCGACCTGCTGTTTTATGCGGCCCTGGGTGTGGTGGTGGGTGGACGCCTGGGCTATACGCTGTTCTATGCCTACGACATCCAGGGGCATTGGCTGGAATGGCAGAATCCGCTGTATGTGTTTCAGGTCTGGGATGGCGGCATGGCCTTCCATGGCGGTCTGGTGGGCGTGTTGATCGCCGTCTGGCTGTTTGCCCGCAAGTACCAGAAACGTTTATTCGGCGTGCTGGATTTCATCGCGCCGGCAGTGCCCATCGGGCTCGGCGCGGGACGCATCGGCAATTTCATCAACGGCGAGCTCTGGGGCAAGGTTTCGGACCTGCCCTGGGCCATGCGCATTCCCTGCGTCAACACCCGCTTCACGGGAGGCGAATACTGCCAGCAGGTGGTGAACGGCTACAGTCTGCCGCGCTTGCCCACGCAGCTCTACGAGTGCTTCCTCGAAGGCGTGGTGCTGTTCACGGTACTGTGGATTTTTTCCCTGAAACCGCGGCCGCGCATGGCAATCTCCGGTCTGTTCGCGCTGCTGTACGGCATATTCCGTTTCCTGGTGGAATTCGTGCGCCTGCCGGATCCGCAGCTCGGCTATCTGGCCTTCGGCTGGCTGACCATGGGCCAAGTGCTGTCCGCACCGCTCATCATTGCGGGCGCCGTACTGCTGTGGCTGGCCTACCGGCGCAGGGGCGGAACCGAAGCGCAGACCTGATGCGCCAGTATCTGGCTCTCATGCGTCACGTGCGCGACCACGGCGCCAGGAAAAGCGACCGCACCGGCACCGGCACCCTCTCGGTATTCGGCTATCAGATGCGCTTCGATCTGAGTGAAGGCTTCCCGGCGGTCACCACCAAAAAGCTGCACTTCCGCTCCATCATCCATGAATTGCTGTGGTTCCTGCGGGGCGACACCAACACCGGTTATCTGCACGACCACGGTGTCAGCATCTGGGACGAGTGGGCCGGCGAAAACGGCGAACTGGGTCCGGTGTACGGCTACCAGTGGCGTTCCTGGCCCGCGCCGGACGGGGGGCACGTCGACCAGATTTCAAAGGTGCTCGAACAGCTGCGCAAGGCGCCGGATTCCCGCCGCATGCTGGTGAGCGCATGGAACGTGGCCGATCTGGACAAAATGGCGCTGCAGCCCTGCCATGCGTTCTTCCAGTTCTACGTGGCCGAGGGCCGGCTTTCATGCCAGCTCTATCAGCGCAGCGCGGATATTTTCCTGGGCGTGCCGTTCAATATCTGCTCCTATGCGCTGCTTACCCACATGATCGCCCAGCAGACGGACTTTAAGCCCGGTGAGTTCATCTGGACAGGCGGCGACTGCCACCTGTATCTGAATCACCTTCAACAGGTGAACGAGCAGTTGTCGCGTGAACCCTATACGCTGCCGACACTGGTGATCAGGCGCAAGCCGCCGACGCTGTTTGAATATCTTTACGAGGATTTTGAAATCGCCAATTACCAAAGTCATCCGGCCATCAAGGCGCCGGTGGCGGTTTAGAAAAGGTGAGGTGTGAGGTGTAAAGGGTGAGGTATCCAGCATGGAACGTATTGATTGGCAGGATTTTGAAAAGGTGGAACTTCGGGCCGGCACCATCGTGGCGGCCGAGCCGTTCCCCGAGGCGCGCAAGCCGGCCTACAGACTAAAAGTGGATTTCGGCGCCGCAATCGGCGTACTGCAATCTTCAGCGCAGATCAGCGTACATTACCGCCCCGATGAGCTCGTAGGCCGGCAGGTGATCGCCGTGGTGAACTTCCCGCCTAAAAGGATCGGCCCGTTCCAGTCCGAATGCCTGGTTACGGGTCTTTACCGCGAAGACGGCAGCGTGGTACTGGCGGTGCCGGATAAACCCGTGCTCAACGGCGCGAAACTCGGATAATGTTGTCACTCATCGTTGCCTGCGGTCTTGACAATGAAATCGGCAAGGATGGCCGCATGCCCTGGCATCTGCCGGCGGACCTGAAGCACTTCAAGGCGCTGACGCTGGGCAAGCCGGTGCTCATGGGCCGGCGTACATTCCAGGCCATCGGCAGGCCGCTGCCTCGGCGGCGTAATATAGTGGTGACCGCAGACCGGGCATTCCGGGCGGAGGGTTGTGAACTGGCGCATTCCGTCGCGCAGGGGGTGCAGTTGGCGGGTGCGGTTGCGGAGGTCATGGTGATTGGCGGCGGCGAGATTTATCGTCGCGCCTGGCCTCAGGCGCAACGCATCCACCTTACGCGCATATATGCCCGTTTCGATGCCGACACTTTTTTTCCGGAAACGGACCCCGCCGAATGGCGGGAAACGGCGCGAGAGGAACATGGCGCGGATGGACGTAACCCGTTCGATTATGCCTTCATCATACTGGAGCGGGTGTTTGGCCGCGGGTAAATCCATTTTCGGGATCGAGGTAATGCCCGCCGGGATCTGTTCTGCGACATTCACGGCGTGGCTGCAGGCAGACGCTACCAGGATGCCGTTCGCATGAATGAAACCACGCGCCTTGCACGCATCTGGCATCTGCTGAAAAGCCCCGTGAAACTGCGCAATCCCTTGCCGGCACTGGCGACCCTGGCTGAGGTGTCCGACTGGCGCGACGATGAGGTGCCACAACAGGTCGCACTGCGCCGCCAACAATCCGATTTGACCCTCTCCGTATCCCTGGTCATGAGCCTGTTTGCCCTGCTCGAATTGCTGCTCAAGCCGCAGTCTGGCTATGGCAAATGGTATGTGTTCAGCGTGGTGCTTTCGGGCGCATTTCTGCTAAACGCCGTACTCGCCTGGCGCGGCCTTACCCGGGCCGCCGGTTACCTGTTGCCGCTGTTTCTGGCGCTCTTTGTGGCGGTGCAGATTTCCCAGCATACCGGCATGAGCTGGATATTCCTGGTGCCGCCCGTGGTCCTGTTCCTGCATCCGTTGCGGCGCGGGTTGATGCTTCTGGCCGGCATGCTGATCATGGTGATGCTGATCGTCAGCGTGGCGCACGTGCAAATGGCGCTGCGCAGTGAGGAATCATTCGAGTTTATCGTGAGCATTCTCATATTGGTGGTGGTATGCGCGATCATCGTGGAGCAGTTGCAGAAGAGTCTTGGGTCCGTTGCCACGATGGCATTCCGGGATCCGCTCACCGGCTTATATCGCCGCAGCGTGTTCGAAGAGTCCTTTTTGAACCATCTCAGAATGGTACAACGTTCCCGGCAAAATTTCGCATTGTTGATGCTCGACATTGACAATTTCAAGACGGTTAACGACCTGTTTGGACATGCGGCCGGTGACGCGCTGCTGCGTGAGATCGGAGAGTTATTGCGCAATAATCTGCGTGTCGGCGATATCGCCGCCCGCTACGGCGGCGATGAATTCCTGATTCTGCTGGGGGATTGCCCCATATCCCAGGCCGCGGAGATTGCAGACCGGCTGCGGGTGCAGATTGACGTGCTGGGTGAATCCAGGCAATCCGGCGGCGCTTGCCGGGCGACGGTATCCATGGGGATCGCCGTGTACCCCGGCGACGGGGATACGGTGGAAGCCCTGTTTGAGGCCGCTGACCGGCATCTTCTGGCGGCAAAGCAGACCGGAAAGGATCACATTGTGGGCGCGCGTGCCGTGAGCACGTAGTGACCCGTCAATGCGTATGCAG
Source organism: Natronospirales bacterium (assembly GCA_021792635.1). Lineage (GTDB taxonomy): Bacteria > Pseudomonadota > Gammaproteobacteria > Natronospirales > REEB76 > REEB76. The sequence goes on from JAJYUH010000003.1 coordinate 31,178, forward strand.
ATGTACCGCTAACGGTGCGAGCACCGGCGTTTCCCGACACAGGCTTTCCGCCCAGGTCAGGCCGGCGCGAATCTCGGCAGCCAGGCGTTGCCTGGCTTTGTCAAGCTCCCGGCGACGCATTTCCCTGTCAAAGCGCTGGCTTGGGATTTTCGCGTAGCACTGCATCCATGGTCCGTTCACAAGGACTTCAGCCTGATTGCGGCCGGCGTCAAGTTCCAGGAAATCGGCCAGTATCTCAAGCTGTTCGGCAGGTGCCGCGAGGAAGGTTTCGAAGTCCAGGAGCCGGGTCCGGCCGGGTGCGGCGTCCCGCGTGCGCTTGAAGCACAGCAGTTCCGTTAACCAGTTGAGGCTGAACTGCTGCGCATCGTTGAGCGTCCCCTGACGGATATCCGTGCGGCCGGTGAGACGGTGGAAATCGGCCAGCCAGGCCGCGGCGTAGGCGCGGCCATTCTCGCGGGTCTCCTCCGCACGCAGCATGGTGGCGAGCCAGGTTTCCAGCGACAGGTACAGCAGCACCGCACGGGACTCGCGGTTGCGCGCCAGCAGCATCTCGGCCAGATTACCGGCGCCACTGGTGAGCTTGATGAGAGGCCTGTCGTCCTTGCGATAGGTGCGCGACAGCAGTTGCAACGACAGGTGCAGCAATCGCCGCCAGGCATCCCCGTCGAGCGCTGTGCCGGGCATGTCCAATTCCCGTTGCATCATGGCGAGAGCCAGCAGCGTCAGGGGTTCACGCAGGCTGAACGCCCGCGGCAGCTCACCCAGCAGCCGCGAGATGAGCGTCGAACCGCAATGACCCGTGTGGAAAATGTAATGGGGCACCCGCGGCACCGTGAGTCCACGCGTGGCTTCGAATAACCGCTCCAGTGGAAACCATGCACCCTGAGTATGCGGCGTAAACATACGCTCATCCAGGAACGAGGCCTGGCGATAGATGTTTTCGTTAATATGCACCACCAAGCCGCGGCGGTTCACCAGGTCCAGGTTCTGTAACAGGTAATCGGGACTGTGCCTGAGTCCGGCGAGGAAAGGGTGCGCGCTCATGCTTCGATGAGCGGCGGGCAACAGGCGCGCATGTGCAAAGATCGTGGCCGGTTTGGGAACCGCCCCCATTGTCCGCGCTCGCCGAGCGGGCGACAAGTTTTATACTGACGCGATGTCGCGTCACCCCCATGGTGCGGTTTGGCGGCATGGAGACAGCCGGCAACCGGGGAATCTTGCGGGACGCAGCAAACGGGGTGTAACGTATTCATCCGAAAAGAAAAATAATCGAAATGGAGTGAACCCGTGAAATTGACTTTTCCCGGCAGTCTGCGCGCCCGGCTGTTTTTGCTGGTATTCGCGGTGCTCATCCCGGCGGCGGCCGTTGTCGTGTGGGGAGGCATCAATCAGCGGGAGATGGTGGACGCACAATATCACCAGGAAGCGCTGCATCTGGCGGAATTCACGGCGAATAATTTCTACCATCTCGTGCAGGAAGGGCGGATCACCCTGACTTTGCTCCGGCAACTTCCCGACATCGAGCGGGTCAACGGGCATTGCTCCGCCGCTTTGGCGGCCATTCGCGGCCGGCATCGGCGTTTCGACAATCTGGGCGTTATCGGCGCGGACGGGCGCACGCTGTGCAGTGCCCTGCCCCTACATGGGAGCGTCTATCTGGGCGACCGTCCCTATTTCAGGCGTGCCATGGCGACGGGGAAGTTCACCGTGGGTGGCTTCCAGGTGGGCCGTATCACCGGCCGTCCCGGTGTCGTGGTCGCCCTGCCGCTCCCCGGTGCCGGGGGACGGTCGCGCGACGTGCTGTTCGCCACGCTGAGCCTGCGCTGGCTCAGCGATTCGGTGGTAACGGCACATGAACTGCCCGGCACCGTCGTCAGCATCACGGACAACGCAGGCCGGCTGATTGTGCAGCACCCCAGAATGGCGGCGGCCGGCACTGTCCTGCCGCTCGTCTCCCGCCTGCTTGGCCGCCCGCAGGACGGCTCCGGCACACTGACCGCCAGCGGGTTTGACCACCGGCGGGCGCTGTTCGGCTATACGCGTCTGGCCACCGACAGCGGCGGCGGACTGGTGCTGGCAAGCATCCCCGCCTCCCTGGCCGAAGCCCCGGTAAGGCATATCCTGGCGCGCAATTTGTGGGTGCTCGTTGGCTTGCTGTGTGTGGCACTCGCGGCGGTGTGGACGTTGGGGGAGACGTTGATTCTGCGCAAAACCCGGGCGCTCATTTCGGCGGCGCAACGCTTGAGCGCGGGTGAGACGGCGGTGCGCACGGGCCTGCGGCACGGCGGCGATGAGCTGTCCCGGGTGGCGGCCACCTTCGACGGCATGGCGGAATCCCTGGAGCAGCGCGAGCGGGAGCTGCGCGGGCAAGTGGAGCAGATTGCCCGCCTCAACCGGACCTACCGGCTGCTCACCGCCGTCAACAGCCTGCTGATCCGCGCGCGCGAACAGCAGGAGCTGTTCCGGGACGCCTGCCGCATCGCCACCGAACAGGGAGGATTTTTGCTGGCATGGATCGGCGCAGTGGACCGCAGCGGCGGCAGGGTCCGCCCCCTGACCTGGAGCGGCCTGCCCGATTTCGATGCGGAACGGCTGTGGCTTCCGCTCGAACCGGCCGATACCCCGATGGCGCGCGCGGTGCGGGAAAGCCGCAGCAGTGTGTGCGACGATTTCCTTAATGATCCCGGCACCCGGCACTGGCGCGTCATCGCGGAACGCGTCGGCATCGCTTCATCGGCCACATTGCCACTGCGGGTGGGCGGCGAGGTGCGCTGGGTATTTGCGCTCTATGCCCCTGAGCCGGGCTTCTTCGATGCCGAAGAGTTGGCGCTGCTCGAACAACTCGCCGCCGACATCAGTCTCGGCCTGCGGACCCTGGGGAGCGAGCTGGAACTCGGCTATCTTGCCACCCACGATGCGGTGACCGACCTGCCGAACCGCCGCCTGCTGACGGAACAACTGGATTATGCCCTCAAGCGCGCCCGCCACAGCGGGCGGTACGTGGCGGCGGTCGAGCTCGACATTGCGGATTTCCAGCGTCTCAGTGACCTGCGGGGTCCGCACGCCGGCGACGCGCTGCTGCGGGAGTTGACGACACGTTTGCGGGCCATATTGCGCGATGGCGATACGCTTGGACGTGATACGGGGGCGCGCCTGGCCGTCATTCTTGCGGATGTCGCCGGACCCCAGGACGTGCGCCACGTGGTGGAGCGCATTCTCGGTGACCTTCCTGCCACGCTGCGCGTCGGCGGGGACGACACCTCGCTTTCCGTGCGCGCGGGGATCGCGGTGTTTCCGGGCGATGCCGAGACCCCGGAAGGATTGCTGAACTGCGCGCTGCTCGCCCTGCAAGGCAAGGACACCGGTGCGGATGGGGCCGTGGCGTTCTTCTCTCCCGCCCTTAACCACACGCTGCAGGAGAACCGCCGCCTCGAACAGGCGCTGCGCCGTGCCATCGAGGACGAAACACTGGAGTTGCATTACCAGCCGGTGGTGGATGCCGTGCAGCGGAAGCTTGTAGGTTTCGAGGCACTGGCGCGCTGGCGTTCGCAGGAGTTCGGCATGGTTCCGCCGGGACGGTTCATTCCGCTGGCCGAGGCGGGCGGACTGATCCTGCCGCTCGGCGAATGGGCGCTGCGTACCGCCGGCCGGCAGGCCCTGCTGTGGGAGCAGGCGGGACACCGGGATCTGCGCATCGCCGTCAATGTCTCCGTCGCCCAGCTCCGGGAGCATGATTTTCCCGGGCGGGTGCGCAGCGTGCTGGAATCAGTCGGCGGAGTGCCGCGCCGTGTGCAGCTCGCCCTGGAAATCACCGAAAGCATGCTGATCGCCGATCTTGACGCGGCCATGCAACTTTTGCGCGGACTCAAGCAGCTCGGCCTGGCGCTTTATCTGGATGATTTCGGCACCGGACATTCCTCGTTGAGCTATCTTCACCGTCTGCCTTTTGATGTCATCAAGGTGGACCAGGCTTTCATTTGCGGGCTGCCCGCCGATGCCTCCAGTGCGGCGATCATCAAGAGCATCGTGGGCATCGCCGGGGTGCTCGGCTTGGCGGTGATTGCCGAAGGCGTGGAAACGGAGCCGCAGCTCGCCCTGCTGCGGGAGTTGGGATGCGGCTTCGTTCAGGGTTATCTGCTCGGCCGGCCGATGCCGGCGGTTGAGGCCGAACGCCTGCTGGCCGCCGCCTCCGGCAATCGGGACAGCGTCTGAGTGGTGCGGATCCGGGACGTTCAGCGCTCTGCAGACAGGCGGATGGGTGCGAGTCGTTCGCGGATCAGACGGGCTGCCAGTGCCAGATCCACATCTGCGATGCTTTCCGCCCGCCGCAGGAGCGTTTCCAGGATTTCCGTCTGCACTGCGCCGCGCTGCTGCGCTGCGGCATACGGGATAGGGTGGAACATCACCATGGAATAGCGCGGAATGAAGCGCTCCGGATGCAGCTCTTCCAGCAGGAAGCCAAGCTGCTTCTGCAGATGGAACTTGGGATCGCGCACTGTGTCGCGCATCTCCACGTAATTCTCCAGCGCCATTTCGGCAATCGCTTCGGCATCCGGGCGCCGCCGCCTTTCGAATTCCGCGAACACTTTCTCCCAGTCATCACCCTGTGATTCAATGCACTGATCCAGTATCAGGCAATCCTCGAAAGCGCAATTCATACCCTGGCCGTGGAACGGCACGATGGCGTGGGCGGCGTCGCCCAGCAACAGCACTTTGTCTTGCACATGCCAGGATGAGCTGTGCACCGTGCTCATGACGCCGGTGGGGTGCTGATAGAATTCGTCTTGCAGGCCGGGAATCAGTTTGCAGGCATTGGGAAAATGTTTCCCGAAGAAAGCCAGCAAAGCTTGCGGCTTTTGCAGCGCACCCAAACCGGGCTCACCTTCCCTGGCCAGGAACAGGGTGACGGTGAAGCTGCCGTCCAGATTGGGCAGGGCGATGAGCATATAGCCACCCCGCGGCCAGATGTGCAGCGCTTCCCGCTCCATCCGGTGCTCGCCGTTTTTCCCGGCGGGGATGCTGAGCTCCTTGTAGCCGTGGGGCAGGATGTCTTCCGTCACCTTTATACCCAGGCGATTCACCATGGCCTGGCGCACGGCGGAGCCGCCGCCATCGGTGGCAATGACGGGTTTGGCCCTGATTGTATATTCGCGACGGCTGGATTCATCGGTAAGATGCAACGTGACGGTTTCAAAATCCACATGGTCGCAGCGCTGCCGGAACAGGATTTCCACGCCTGCCGCTTCGGCCGCATCCATGAGCAACGCGTTGAGGCCGGGGCGGGAGACGGAGTGGATCACTTCCGTGGGTGTGCGACCGTAGGGTGTAAACGTCAGTTGATCATGCTCGTCGTGCAGCATGCGGCCAGGCATGGGAATGAGCAGTTTTTGTACTTCCTCCAACAAACCCACCAACTTGAGCGGACGGATGCCGCGGTGGGCCAGCGCCAGGTTGATGGAACGGCCGGCGGGGATTGCGTGCCGGCGCATGTCCGGACGCCGCTCATATACACTTACCCTGAACCCGCGGCGTGCCAGAAAGATGGCCAGCAGACTGCCGGCGAGGCCGGCGCCAACTAACGCGATGTGTTTTTCAGCACTCATGGGTAATGGAACTATCCTGCATTCGATGAATCATCGTGCTGCGTGCTGCGTGCTGCGTGCTGCGTGCTGCGTGCTGCGTGCTGCGTGCTGCGTGCAATCGCGGCGCATGTAACCGCTCCCATCGCCGGTGTACTGCAGTCAGTCAAGCAACTCCCAGAGAATCTCCACAAAACGATACACATCACCGTAGGTATTGTAGAGCGGCACGGGCGCCACGCGGATCACATCCGGTTCGCGCCAATCACAGGTGATGGCGCGTCGTTCCAGCTCTTCAAAGATCGCGCGTCCCCCGGCACGATCGCTGTGCAAACGCAATGACAGTTGGCAACCGCGCGCTTCCGCAGCAGCGGGTGTAATGATCTCGACGTGCTCCGGCAGTTTTTCCTTGAGCAGCCATTCCAGGTAACCGGTGAGCTTCACGGATTTTTCCCGCAGCGCGACCATGCCCGCCGCATCGAATATCTCCAGTGAGGCCAGCACCGGTACCAGGGCGAGGATGGGAGGGTTGCTGAGTTGCCAGCCTTCGGCGCTTTCCGTGGGGATGAATTCCGGACCCATTTTGAAGCGCGTGGACTTGTCATGGCCCCACCAGCCGGCGAAACGCGGCATATCTCGCCTGCCAAAATGACGTTGGTGCACAAAACAGCCGGCGATCGCGCCGGGACCGCCGTTCATGTACTTGTAATTGCACCATGCGGCGAAGTCCACGTCCCAGTCGTGCAGTTGCAGCGGTACATTGCCGGCGGCATGGGCCAGATCGAAACCGGCAACGGCGCCCGCCGCACGGGCGGCGCGGGTGATGCGCGCCATGTCGAACCACTGACCGGTAAGGTATTGCACACCGGGGAGCAATACCAGCGCAATGCGCCGGCCTTCTTCCGCCAGCACGGCCTCGATATCCTCCATGCGCAACCACTGTTCGTGACGGCGCGGAGCGATCTCGATGAGCGTCTCGGCGGGATCGAGACCGTGGAAACGCAACTGGGATTCCACCGCGTAGCGGTCCGAAGGAAAAGCGCCGCGTTCGATGAGGATGCGGTTGCGTTCTCGTGATGGTTTGAAAAAGCTCACCATCATGAGATGCAGGTTGACGGTGAGGGAGTTCATGTTGATTACTTCCGCAGGTTCGGCCCCCACCACGCGTGCGGTCCTTTCCGTGAGCAGTTCGTGGTAGGGCATCCACGGGCGCCTGCCCGCGAAGTGTGCCTTCACCGCCAGCCGTTGCCAGTTCTGCAGTTCTTCCTGCAGAAAACGCGCCGTGGTTTTGGGCTGCAGGCCCAGGGAGTTGCCGCAAAGATAAATCTCATCCGTATCGCCCTGACCGGGAATGTGGAAACAGTCACGGTAATGCGCCAGCGGATCGGCATGGTCCAGCGCGGCGGCGCAGTCGGCGTTGGAGCGGAATTTCATTTGATTTCCACGGGATAAATGAGGGGGCGGCTGGGCGCGGCGTCGCTCATGAAGGCGGGAATCTGCAGGTCCAGCAGGTAATAACCATCCTTCACCTGATCCGGCACGTAAATCATCTCGGTCACCGTGCCATGCGGGCGCAAGGCTTCCCGCTGGCGGCGGCTTCCCGCCGGCAATCCCCAGAAAGCACGGTGTGCCGCGAGACGTCCCTCATCCTGCATGGGATCCAGTGAAGGCAGGTCCAGCAGAAGGTGTTCCACCCCGGCTTCCACCAGCAGTGTCACGGCATCGTCTGCCACATAAGCCGGAGGCATGGCTGGGTTGTAACGGCGTGACAGCTTTTCCTTGCTGTTCGGCAACGTACGGATGACAAATGCCGCGTGCAATCCCCGCAGTGGATGGTGCTGCAGGCTCGTCTTTATGAGCGCCGCATCAATGATATTGTGCCGCGGCATCAGGGTGACGAGGGTTGCCGGCAGCAGCGATGCGCGCAGTTGTTCCGTCACCACAGTGGCGTCATCCACGATATGACCGATACATTCCGTGTGCGTACCGTTGCAGTGAGGTACCAGATGATAATTGCCCACGTTACAGCTGCCGCCCTGATGTGTATCGCCTGTAAAATTTCCCGCCTGCAGCGGGGCGGCGCTCGCTTGTGGTGTATCGAAAAAGTTCGGTTGCGGGCCATTGAACTGCAGCGGAATGGCGAGCGACACACCACGTGCCAGATCGGCGGTGCAATGGTGGTTGTCAATCTCGAAACGCAGAATGTTCACAGGAAGCATGCCCGGTCGAGCTTGAGCCATTCCAGTGCCGTGCCATGCAGTAGCTTTTCCCTGGTTTGCGTGTCCAGCGGCATGGATTCAATCAACTTGCCGGGGATCTGCTCGCCCAGCGGGAAAGGATAATCACTGCCAAGGGCGATACTGTTCGCACCCATGAGATCAATCATGTATTGCAGCATCCCGGGATGGTGCACCAGGGAGTCCACGTAGAAGCGCCCCAGATAACTCATGGGGTTTACTTTATTATCCACGGCACAGAGGTCGGGACGCACTTGGAAGCCGTGTTCGATGCGGCCTGCGGTGGCCGGGAACGCGCCGCCGCCGTGAGCAAAGCACACCCGCAGCTTTGGCAGGCGCTCAAATACGCCGCCAAAAATCATGGAGCAGACGGCGAGCGCGGTCTCCGCGGGCATGGCCACCAGCCACGGCGTCCAGTATTTCCTCATGCGCTCCTTGCCGAGCATGTCCCAGGGATGCACGAATACGGCCGCACCCAGTTCCTGGGCGGCCTCGAACACGGGGAAAAGCGTCGCATCATCCAGATTCATGCTGTTCACGTGGGAGCCGATCTGCACGCCGGGAAGTTTCAATTCCCTTACGCAGCGTTCCAGTTCACGGATGGCAAGAGCCGGCGCTTGCAGGGGAAGTGTGCCGAGTCCAATGAAGCGTTGCGGATGCAGTGCAACCACACTTGCAATGTGGTCATTGAGCAGACGGCTGAGATCGTGAGCATGTTCGGCCTTGGCCCAGTAGCTGAACATCACCGGCACGGTGGACAGTACCTGCACGTTCACATGATACCGGTCGCATTCATGCAAACGCACGTCCGGATCCCAGCAATTTGCCTGTACTTCCCGAAATACCTCACCATCGCGCAGCATGCGCGCGCAGCCGGGGCCATGATGCTCCAGTTGAATGAAGCCACCGTAGCCATATTTATCCTTCAGATTGGGCCAATCATGGGGGAGGATGTGGGTGTGGATGTCTATTTTCAGAGTCATTGCTTTTTCTTCGGAGCTTCCATAATAGTCCCGCATTGTGTGCAGGTACGGTTCTTCACATCGCCGAAAAAGCGGTCAAACACCGGCGGGAACTGGGTTTCAATGTTGGTGAGGTGGAAATATTCCTCGTAGAGCTTATGGTTGCAACGCTCGCAAAACCACAGCAGACCGTCCTGTTCCTCCGGCAGGCGCGGGCGCTCGATTACCAGGCCGGCGGTGTCGGCGAAGCGCTGAGGCGAGTGAGGCAGGTGCGGCGGGATCAGCAGGATTTCACCCTCGTGGATGGGGATATCCACGGGCTCACCGTTCTGCATGGTCTTCAAAAGCATGTCGCCTTCGATTTGATAGAAGAACTCTTCGCCGGGATCGTCGTGAAAGTCCTTGCGGGAATTGGGGCCACCCACCACCTGCACCACGAAGCCGGTATCCGTGTAGATGCGCTTGTTGCCCACCGGCGGTTTCAACAGTTGACGGTTATCGTCAATCCACTTTCTGAAATTGATCGGTGTCAGATCCGGCATGATGTCATCCTCCTGGAACCCGCAAAGTGGCGGAAAGCCCCCTGGCTCTGATCTCTCCCCTCAAGGGACAGAGAGGGAAATTATAATTACGCCGTTATAGGGTCGCGATGCATTTCAATTCGATGGCGATGGGCGTGGGCAGGGCGGTCACTTGCACCGTGGTGCGACAGGGCTGGTTATCCTTGAAGTATTCGGCATAAATCCGGTTATAGGCGGCAAAATCGCGTTTCATGTCCGTAAGGAATACGGTCACGTCCACCAGCTTGTCCCAGCCCGAGCCCGCGTCTTCCAGGATCAGGCGCACGTTCTCGAACACCGAGCGGCATTGAGTCTCGATGCCATGGCCGACGACATTACCATCCGCATCCAGAGTCACGCCGGGAATTTCCTTGGATCCGCGTTTACGGGGGCCGACGCCGGACAGGAACAGCAGATTGCCCACGCGGCGGGCATGGGGGTATAGCCCAACCGGTTCTGGTGCCTGTCGGGACTCGGTTTTGGAGGAATTATTCATTCATACTTGACGCAGACATTACGTGCCTCGGTAAAAAAGCGCATGGCCTCCCAGCCGCCCTCGCGGCCGGTGCCGGACTGCTTCACGCCGCCCATGGGCACGCGCAGGTCCCTGAGCATCCAGCAGTTCACCCAGATCAGCCCGGCTTCGAGCCGCGCCGCAATGCGGTGACAGCGGGAAGTATCCCGGCTCCAGAGTGAGGCCGCAAGACCATAGGGTGTGCCATTGGCCCAGGCGACGGCTTCGTCTTCCGTATCGAAGGGGATCAAAGTCACCACCGGGCCGAAGATTTCCTCCTGGTTGGTGCGGCAATCATAAGGCAGATTCTCGATGACCGTGGGTTCCGTGAACCAGCCATCGGCGCAGCGGCCGTCCAGGCGCGCGCGCCGGCCGCCGCAAAGGATTTTGCCACCCTCTTTTTTGGCCAATTCGATATAGCCCAACACTTTCTGCAGGTGCGCCTCTGAGATCACCGCACCCTGTTCGGTGGACTCCTCCAGCGGATCGCCCAAGCGCAGCGCCCTGATGTGAGCCACGAATGCGTCGCGGAAACGCGCATACAGGTCACGCTCGATGAGAATGCGCGAGCCGCACAGGCAGATTTCACCCTGATTGGAAAACGCCGCGCGCACGCTTTCTTGCACGGTGCGCCCGAAGTCGCAGTCGGCAAACACCAGGGTCGGATTCTTGCCGCCCAGTTCCAGGGAAAGTTTCTTGAATTTCGGCGCCGCCCGAGCGGCGATGTCGGCGCCGGTGCGGGTGCCGCCGGTGAAGGAGATGGCTTTCACGGCCGGGTGTTCCACCAGCACCGTTCCGGCCTTGGGACCGAGTCCGTGCACCACGTTGAGCACGCCCGCCGGGAATCCCGCTTCGAGGCAGAGCTCCGCAAACAGATACGCCGTCATGGGAGTGAGTTCGGAGGGTTTCACCACCACGCAATTGCCGGCGGCCAGCGCCGGCGCAAGCTTCCAGGTGAAGAGATAGAGCGGCAGGTTCCAGGGGGAGATGCAGCCCACGACGCCCAAGGGCGAGCGCAGGGTGTAGTTGATGGCTCCGGATTCCATGGCATGGGATTCGCTGGCGAATTGGCCGGCGGCGGCGGCGAAGAAGCGCAGGTTGGCGACGGCACGGGGGATGTCCACGCTGCGCGCGAGAGCGATGGGCTTGCCGCTGTCGGTGCTTTCGGCGCGCGCCAGTTTTTCCAGATCCCGCTCCACCAGTGCCGCAAGTTTGTGCAGCCATTCGCCGCGCTCCACGGCGGGTGTGGCGGACCATGCCGGAAAGGCGCGCTGCGCGGCGGCCACGGCGTTATCCATGTCGGTCTTGTGGGAATCGGGAGTGCGCGCGTACATCCGGCCGGTGGCAGGTTCGAAATCCTCCAGCCAGCCGCCGGAGGCGGCGGGCGCGAATTGACCGCCTATATAGTTGGCCAGTTTCAGCATGTCACGGGCTCTGCACGCGGCAGAGTCATGCAACTTGTTTTCGCAGTACGCCGCCCCAGGGTCACGCCGACACTCCGGGCGAGCACATGCTTGTTATGAAAATCACCGTTGAGAATCGGGTCTGGCATAACCCCGGTCGCCATTTCAAGAGATACGCACAAAGCTCAGTCGCTTGCCCCCGGCCGCTGTGCGCCGGAGCAGTCCACGCAGTACCAGCCGCCGCTGTCGTCACCGTCGAGCCGCAGGGCCGAGAGCCGTCCGCCCCACACGCAACCCGTATCCAGCGGATAGATATTCTGGCCCTTTATTTCACCGAGTGTGGACCAGTGGCCGAAGAGGATATACAGACCGGCGCTGGCACGCCCCGGCACTTCAAACCAGGGCATGAAGCCCGCCGGCTGGGTACCCGGTGCGCCTTTGCAGGCAAGATCGAGTTCACCCTCCGGAGAGCAATAACGCAGGCGTGTGAAACAGTTCACGATGAAGCGCAGCCGCCCCATGCCGGAAAGCTCCGCTGACCAGCGGCGCGGCTGGTCGCCGTACATTTGCGTGAAGAATTCCGGATAATCGGCCGCACGCAGCGCAGCTTCCAGTTCCCGTGCACAGGCAGTGGCGGTGGCCAGATCCCACTGGGGCGGAAGGCCGGCGTGAATCAGCGTATAGCCCAGTGTTGCATCGTGATGCAACAGCGGACGCTGCCGCAGCCAGTGCAACAGCTCATCGCGATCCGGGGCGGCGAGAATGGGGTCGAGCGTATCCGCGGGCTTGTGCCGGTGCACGCCGGCGGCAAGGGCCAGCAGATGCAGATCATGGTTGCCCAGCACGCATACGGCGCGCTCGCCCAGACTTTTCACGAAACGCAGGGTTTCCAGTGACTTGGGGCCGCGGTTCACGAGGTCGCCGGTGAACCAGAGCTGGTCTTCCGCAGGATTGAAGTCGAGCCGTTCCAGCAGCCGGCGCAGATCGTCGTAACAGCCCTGGATGTCGCCAATAGCGAAAATGGCCATTAGCGGTTGCTGCGCCTGTTACTGTGTTGCCCCTCAACCTGGCCCCTCTCCGGAAGAGCAGGGTTGTCGGGGAGGCGAGTTGCAGAGCAAGCCATCAGTGCAGCATTCCGGGCACCGCCAGCCGGAAGGGGGCGATGGGGGCGTCGAAATGTTTACCCTGGTCGTTCACCATCTGATAGGCACCCTGCATGGCACCCACGGGGGTTTCCAGTATCGCCCCGCTGGAATAACGGAAGCCCTCACCGGGCTGGAGGTGTGGCTGTTCGCCTACCACGCCTTCGCCGCGCACTTCCTGGACCTTGCCGTTGGCATCCGTGATCAGCCAGTGACGTGTGAGCAGCCTGGCTGGCAAACTGCCCTGATTGCGGATGGTAATGGTGTAAGAGAACACAAAACGGTGCTGCGCCGGATCGGACTGGGTGGCTACGTAAGCCGTTTCCACGTCCACACGAATGTTGTTGACGCTGTCGTTCATGGGTCGGGAAGGTGGTGTGCGTACGGCCACAGGCAGCCAAGCCGCCATTTTAGCGAAAATTGCTCTCCACGGCTCGGCAAGGGCGAGCCCGGGGATTGTGTGGAAATGCCACTGGCATTTCCACACGGTCGGGCGCGGGAAGGGGGTGAACCGCGCGGCGGCGAACGGGCGGGCAGAGCGAGCAGCACAGCTTCGAGCGAATCCTCCGAGAAAGGTCCCGGGCCGCATGCGGAGCAGGAGGCCAAGCACGATGGCCCGCCCCGTGCCACAAGCGCAGGCGGGGTAGCGGAACGCAGCGCCCGGGCCGGTCCGCACACTTCTGTGTCGCTAGCTGAGGCGTACGGCCAAGACGTCGCAGGGAGCCTTATGCAGGATGGATTTTTCCGTGGAGCCCAGGAATACCGCCAGACCATGGCGTCCGCGACTGCCCAGTACCAGCAGATCTGCCTGTTCCTCGGCGGCTACCCGCAGGATTTCGGCCTTGATGCTGCCCAGCTCTACCCGGCGCGGGACCGCCTGCATACCCAGGCTGTCGCACAGGGCTTCGAGCCGCTGGCGAGCACCCTGTACCAGTTCGCCCTCCAGATCCACGGGAGGCGGCAGCAGGGCCTCACCGGCCGGATCCACGGGGATGAATTCCACTACGTGCAGCAGGCTGAGTTTGGCGTGGAAGCGGGTGGCGAGTTCTTGACCACGGCGGGCCACGGCCTCGCTGTCCTGGGTCAGGTCCACGGCGATTAAAACGTGACTGTAACCGCTCATAGGCTATCCCCGGTTGGTGCGTGAACTCAAAGTATAAGGGAGAGCGGTGTCGCCGCCACGCGGTTGCAACCCCGGGGCGGGAAAACAGGGTCAGCCTGCAAGGCGGGCGTAATCAGCCGCGCTGAGGGTCTCGGGACGTTGACCGGGATCCAGGCCGGCGGCGCGGATGGCGGCCTCATCGGCAAGCCCCTGCAAGGCGTTCTTCAGGGTCTTGCGGCGGCGGCTGAAGGCCTGATTGACGAGCGCTGCAAAGCGGGCCGGGTCGCCCAGAGGAAACGCCGGCGTTGCGCAGGGCACGAGACGCACGAAAGCGGACTCGACTTTGGGTGCGGGTGTGAAGGCGCCCGCAGCAACGGCAAACAACGGCTCCACCCGGCAATGGGCGGCGAGCATGACCGTAAGCCGACCGTACTCCTTGCCTCCCGGTTTTGCCGCCATGCGTCGCACTACCTCCTTTTGCAACATGAAATGCATGTCACGGATCACCTCCGCCTGCAGCAGCAGGTGGAACAAGAGGGGCGTGGAGATGTTGTAGGGCAGGTTGCCAATCAGGCGGATTTTCCGTCCTGCCGGAGCGAGTGCACGGTAATCGGTCCTGAGCGCGTCCCCCTGGATCACGCGTAATGTTCCCTTGTCTGCCGCATCCGCTTCAAGACGCGGGATCACGTCCCGGTCAAGCTCCACGGCGGTGAGCGTGCCACAGACTTGCAGCAGTGGAAGCGTGAGTGCGCCCAGACCGGGGCCGATCTCGACTAGGAAGTCATCACGTTTCGGGGCGATGGCCAACAGAATCCTGTTGATCACATTACGGTCGTGTAAAAAATGCTGGCCGAAACGTTTTCTTGGCGGGTGAGGTTCTGTGGAGTGGTGCTGCATGCGCTTTTCCTCCCGCTACTCTTGCATCACGTGAGAAGAAACGGGCAAGGCGCATGCCGGATAGTTTTCATATTCACGTATTTGAGGTCCGGATCAGCGCCAGCGCCAAGCTGACCGCAGCTTCGAGACTGGTGTGTTGCGTGCGGTCGGTACCGGCCAGTTCCAGCGCGCTGCCGTGGTCCACCGAGGTGCGGATGATGGGCAGGCCCAGGGTGACGTTGACCGCGTGGCCGAAGCCGGCATACTTCAGCACGGGCAACCCCTGGTCATGGTACATGGCGAGTACCGCATCCACATTGCCGAGCCGCTCCGTACTGAACGCGGTATCGGCGGCGACCGGGCCGGTCAATTGCATGCCGTCCTCGCGCAACGCATCCAGTACCGGCGCGATGACGGTGATTTCTTCCCGCCCCAGGTGGCCGCCTTCGCCGGCGTGCGGATTGAGCCCTAACACCAGAATGCGCGGCCCGGCGATGCCGAAGCGGTGCACGAGGTCAGTGTGCAACACCCGCAGGGTATGGGCCAGTTTCCCCCGGTTGATGGCGGACGGCACGTCGGCGAGCGGCAGATGGGTGGTAGCCAGCGCCACCCGCAATTTGTCGGCGACCAGCAGCATGACGGGCGGGGGCGATTGGCAGCGTGCAGCCAGGTATTCAGTGTGGCCGGTGAACGGGATGCCGGCGTCGTTGATGACGCCTTTATGCACCGGCGCCGTCACCATGGCGTCGAATTCGCCCCGCAGGCAGCCGTCCACGGCGCAATCCAGTGTGTCCAGCACATAGCGGGCATTGGCGGGGTCAAGCCTGCCGGCCCGTGGCCGTGTACGTGCTGTCACGGGCAATATCTGCAATTCACCCTCCCGACTGTGGCGGCGCGTTGCTTGCCGATAGGAGACGAGTGTCAGCGGCAACCCAAGGTTGTGGGCGCGTTGCATGAGTAAATCCGCATCGCCGATGGCTACGATCTCCGCCGCGTGGGCCGTTTGGGCGAAGCGGATGCAGATGTCCGGACCGACGCCCGCCGGCTCGCCGGTGGTGAGCGCGATGCGTGGAAGCGCGGCAGGCATGGGTATGGTTCAGGTGCGGAGTGTGGCTCAGTTTCCGAGATGATATTCGATGTAGGCGGAATTCTTGAGTGCGCTCACCCACTGCCGCAGGATTTCCTCGGATTTGCGTGCGTAGAGTTCTTCATAGGCCTTGTTCCGGGTGTATTCCCTGGTCTCGTCTTCCTGGCGGCGGCCGAGCACCTGGACAATATGCCAGCCAAACGGGGTTTTGAAAGGCTGACTGATCTGTCCCACCTGCAGCTTGTCGAACTGCGCCTGGAATTCCGGTACGGTGGCACCCGGGTTGAGCCAGCCCAGATCGCCGCCCTTGCTGGCGGAGCCGGGATCCTGGGAATATTCCCTGGCAAGTTTGGCGAAATCCGCGCCCGCAAGGATCTGCTTGCGCAGTTGTTCCAGTTTGGCCCTGGCCTCGGCGTCCGTCACCACGGCGCTGGTCTTCAGCAGGATATGCCGCACGTGGGTCTGGGTGACCATAATCTTGTTGCTGGCCTGCTTTACGCCATCCAGCTTCAGGATATGAAACCCACTTGGGCTCGACAGGGGTTCGGTGATATCGCCCGGCTTCATCTGGCGGATGACATTGGCAAAGATGGTGGGCAGCTCGGAACCTTTGAGCCAGCCGAGATCGCCGCCCTTGAGGGCCTGTTGTCCCTGGGAATACTCCACCGCCACGGCGGCAAAATCAGTGCCCTTCCTGATCTTCCGGTAAACCATATCCGCCTTTTTGCGTGCTTCTTCCACCTGCGCGGGCGTGGGGTTGGATGGTGTTGCGATCAGAATCTGTGCGAGGTGATATTGCGTATTGGCGTCACTGTTCGCCTCGTCTTCCTGGATCTGGGTCTGTACCTCGCGCGGTGTGATGTGCATTTGTTGGCTCACCACCTGCTTTTGCAGATCATTGATGATGATCTGGCGGCGCAGATCCTGACGGAAGGTGGCGTAATCGAGGCCCTGCTGCCGCAGTTTGGCGGGAAGCTGGCTCAGTGTGATTCCGTTGCGCTCGGCAATTCGATTGAGTGCCTGGTTGAGCGCGTCATCGCTCACCGTTATGCCTTTGTCAGCGGCCTGCTGCAGTTGCAAGTGAGTGAGAACCATTTGATCCAGCACCTGTTTGCGCAGGATGTGTCCCGGCGGTAGCGTGGTGCCTCGCGCCTCGATCTCTTTGGTGATGGCCGCAACATGCTGATCGAGCTGGCTCTTCAGGATCACGTCATTGTTTACCACGGCCACAATACGATCCAGCAGCACGCCGGTGGATGTCGCCTTGGTGATGGCGGCAGCGGTGGCGCTGGCCTTCGGTGGCGCCGGATTCATCACCGCGGCAGCGCTGAAGTTGGGATTCGGCGGAGGCGTGGAGGCGCAGCCCTGACACAGGATGAGAGCCGCGGCCAGGGCCGCGAGAAGACGGGAAACGCGTGTCAACATGGAGCAGGAACCTTAATTAAATTGAGTGGGGCCTGAATAGCCTAGGATACCATTTTGCAGGAAGTCCTCCAGGTGGCGGCCGATGGTGGTGAGTCCCTTGAGCTGCAACTGGAAGAAGATCGCCGCGTTGGCCTGACCCGTCTGGGTGATGTAGCGCCGGGACACCACCTGGAACGTCCAGCAGCAACTGTCGTACTCGAATCCCGCGAAACTCTCCAATGTGACCTTGTTTTTCAGGTCGTAGTTCCAGCGGCCCACCATGCTCCAGTGACGGGTGAGCGGCCAGGCGAAGGACAGGTCCGTCTGCCTCAGCGCCAGGCTGCGATTGTAGCGGTAAGCCAGGTTGATGACCTGATGAAAGGCCGGATGGTATTGGATTCCGATGGAGGCCAGGTCCGTCCGGCGGGTGCTGGGGTTCCACTGCTGGCCGTAGTCGGTGGACCAGTTGTGGTTGAGGTTGAGGATGATGTCCCCCACCATGTCCGAGAAAAGACGGGTCTGCGGTGCAACTCCGGGCAGTTGTACGTTGCGGTTGCTGAAATAGCGGATCTGGCCGATGTCCGCTTCCAGCAACTGCGAACCGCTGGCAGTATCCAGCAGGCGGCTGGTGAGGGCGTAGCTCAACTGGTTGGCATCGCCCTGGCGATCCGCTCCATAAAAGCGATTGTCGGTGAATAACTGCAGGAAGCTGAATTGCGGCTGGATCGTGTCGAAGATGGGGATCTGCGACTGATTGCGGTAGGGTACGTACAGATAATACAACCGCGGTTCCAGGGTCTGTATATAGTTGCCGTTGTCACCCACGCTGCGCTGGAAGAATAACCCGCTGTCGAGGCTTACGATGGGTGTGATACGTGACAATTGGGTTTGGGTACCCAGGGGCACATTCTGGTCGAGGTTATATTCCGTCACGCGCATTGCCGCGGTAGGCGTGAAATAGTAGCCGGCATTGCCGAAGGTGTAACTGGCACTGGGTTTGAAATCCAGGCGCAGGGCGCCCAAACGTCCATCCTGCTGGAACTGCACCAGCTCGCTGTTGAACGCATATTGCGGTCCGCTGCTGGCGGGGTTGCTCTGCCAGGTGAACAGCGTCTGGGGCAGGAGCCTGTAGGGATAGGCACTGGGTGGAACCAGCGGGTCCACAATTTGCCATTCCTGCGCCTGGGTAAGGAAATTCCAGTCCTGGGTTGCATAGCTGAGTTGTACGTGGCGCTCCAGGCTGGTGGTGGCAATGGTGGCCAGACTGTTGCCCAGATCCTGGAAATACTGATTATCCGAGACCCAGTTGTAGGCGGTGTTTAAGTTCCAGCCGTCCTCGAGCGCCGTGTTGTCGTTGAAATTGAGCAGGCCGCGTTCCCGGTTGGCCAGTCTGTCATGCGGCAGATAGCTGACATAAATCCGGCCTTTACTGCTATTAGTGAGATAACGAAACTCGCCGCCCATGTCGAAGCCGCGCTTGGTGATGATGCGGGGGATCAGCGTGGCATCGTAGTTGGGCGCCAGATTCAGGTAATAGGGCGTGGTGAGGTCCGTGCCGGTAAACGCGGAGAAACCGAAGGAGGGAGCCAGGAAACCGGATTTACGCGCGTCGTTCAGCGGGAAATTGATGTACGGCGTCCAGAAAATGGGCACGCCGAAAAAATCAATGGTGACGTTATGGCCAACGCCGGTATTGGTGGACTGGTCCAGTTCCAGATCGGGTGCGTGCAGCATCCAGTCGTGCCGTCCCACCGGGCAGGTGGTGTACTGCATGTCATAGAGCTGCTCATGATTCTTGTCCAGTGCCTTCAGCACTTTTGCCGAACCGCGGCCGTGGCGCCGGGGCAGAGAAAAATGGGTATCCTCAAACACGCCGCGTGCGGTGTTGAGGTTGTAGTCCGCCACCGGCCCTTGCAACAGCAGGTTGCGCGAACGGTACTGCACATCGCCCACCGCATGGGCATTGCCGGTGGTACTGTCGTATTGCATGCGCTGGGCCGTCAGCAGCCTGTCACCCTGGATCGCCCGTACCTTGCCGGTGAGCAGGGATTCGCCGTGCACATAACCCGTCACTTGGTCGGCGCTGACATAGGTGGACGGATTGCCGGTACTCGCGGCGGGGGCGGATGTGACCGGGACGGCCGCGGGCGGTATGGGGGGGCAGACGCCCCACTGGTTGTAACCGATGCTGCCGGCGGAGGTGTCGGCAAGCAGCGGCGCGGAAGCGAGCAGCGTGGCGGTGAGGACAAGCGCGCGGCTCACATTCACCAGCAGACTCCCTGAACCGTTATGAAACGCGGGGTACAATCGCACACTTTAATAACGGCTTCAAACCGCGGGAGAGCGCAAGAGTGGCGCAGAGGCTGGGAGAACTGCAAGCCTGGGTGGCGGGGGCACTGCGGATTCCGGCGGTGATGCTGGAAGCGGCTTCGGCGGATGCCAGCTTCCGGCGCTATTTCCGCACCTATGCCGGCGGGCGCTCTTATATCGTCATGGACGCGCCGCCCCCCCGGGAGGACTGCCGCCCTTTCGTGCGTATTGCCGGGCTGCTGCAAGACGCGGGCGTGCATGCCCCCGAAATACTCGCCCAGGACCTGCAGCGGGGATTCCTGCTGCTCAGCGATCTGGGACGCCGCACCTACCTCGATGTGCTCAACCAAGACAATGCCGATACGCTGTTTGCCGACGCCATTGCGGCGCTGATTCGATGGCAGCAAGCCAGCCGGGCTGATGCGTTGCCACCCTACGACCGTGCTCTGCTGCAACGCGAACTCAGGCTGTTTCCCGATTGGTATGTGGCACGTCATCTGCATATTGCACTCACGCAGGCGGAGCGTGAAACTTTGGAATCCAGCTTCACGCTGCTGGAGAACAGCGCGCTGGAGCAGCCCCGGGTCTATGTGCATCGTGACTACATGCCCCGCAATCTCATGCTGAGTACGCCCAATCCCGGCGTACTGGATTTCCAGGACGCGGTGTATGGGCCGATTACCTACGACGTGGCGTCCCTGTTCAGGGACGCTTTTATTTCCTGGGAGGAACGGCAGATAAGCGCCTGGCACAGGCAATACTGGCAACAGGCCGGACAAGCCGGCTTGCCGGTACCGGAGTTCTCCGCATTCGAGCGTGCCTGCGACTGGATGGGCATGCAGCGGCATCTCAAGGTGCTGGGCATCTTCGCCCGCATCCACTACCGTGACGGCAAGCCGGACTATCTCAAGGATACGCCGCGGTTTCTGCGCTATGTGCGTGAGACCGGCAGGCTTTATAGGGAATTCATGCCGCTCCTGAAATTGCTGGATGCGCTGGAAAGCCGCGTATCACCAACGGTGACGGCAATATGAAGGCGATGATTCTGGCGGCGGGCCGTGGCGAGCGTTTGCGGCCGCTGACCGACGCTACACCGAAACCCCTGCTTGAAATCCAGGGCCAACCCCTCATCGTGCGGCACCTGCAGCGACTGCATGCCACGGGCTTCACGGATATTGTGATCAACGTTTCCTGGCTGGCGGACAAGATCAAGAATTATCTCGGTGATGGCTCACGCTACGGCGTGCGCATCCGCTATTCCGAGGAAGTTGACGGGCCGCTGGAAACCGGCGGCGGAATTCTGAACGCCTTGCCGCTGCTGGGCGAGAATCCTTTTCTGGTGGTTAGCAGCGACATCCACACTGATTTTCCCTTCCGGACCCTGCAATCCTCACTCAAGTACGGTGATCTCGCCCATCTTGTGATGGTGGAAAATCCGCCTCACCACCCGCAGGGGGACTTTCATCTCTCCGCCGCCGGCCGCCTGCGGGCCGACGGTACGCCACGGCTTACCTACAGCGGCATCGGCGTGCATCATCCCGCATTCTTCAAGGGCTGCAGCCCGGGAAAATTTCCCATGCTGCCGTGGTGGCAGGAAGCAATGCGGTCTGGGAGGGTAAGCGGTCAGTTGTATTCGGGTCTATGGAAAGATGTCGGCAGGATCGAAGCATTGCGCGGCGTTACCTGACGCGTTGCGCAGGGCGGGCAAGGGTACCCGCGAGCAGGATGAAAGGGGTGGAATCAGTATTGCATGACGGCCGCGCCCAGATAGGGGCTCGCCGCGTCGGTGCCAATCAGCACAAACGCGCCCGGTGTTACCGGATAAATGGCGAAAGGCGAACTCCCACCCCCGCTGCTGATGAGTGTGGCCGTGCCGCGGACACCGCCGTTAAGCTGGTAGGTACCCGTCAGGGACAGTGTGGCTGGGATGGTGCCGTTCAGGTTCTGTATCAGGTTGCCGCCGCTGAGGTTTCCCTGTCCATCCAGCGCCAGCGTGCCCAGACCCAGGAAAATGGATTTCGGAGTTGTCTGGCTGAATAGGGTAAATCCATAATTTGTATCGAGCGATGCATTGCTGAAAGACGCTCCCGATTGTTGTGCGATGATAAGGCCGCTCGCAACAATGTTGGAATTTGTCGTCATGACTTGCGCCTGGGTAGAGGAATCCATGTAAAACACATAGGTTTGCGGGGCATTCGGGCCCTGATTGTTGATTGTCAATGTGCCGCGGCCATTCCCGGAGGGGTCGAAAGCATACGTGCCGGTCGTGGTGATATTTGCAATAGTGCCGGGCGTGTTGATGTCCTCGGTGATGGTTCCGAGACCGCCCTGGCCGTCCGGATTGAATTGTCCGGCCTGGGCATAACCGGAATTGGGACTGTTCCCGCCCACAAAGAACACATACCCGCCGTTCAGGGAAGCATTATTGAAGGTGACCGGCTGTTGCGGTTGCGGTGAAATGCTGCCGCTCAAGGGTTGAGAGGGAGCGGATGACAGGAATTCCAGGTCCGATGCGGATTCCACATAGAAACTGTATGTATGCGTCCCGTTGCTGTCGGTGAACGTGGCCGTACCGTGATTATTGCCGTCAAATTGGTAAGAACCCGTCACGGAGGCATTCAAAAGAGGAGCCGGGCCATTCACATCCTCGGTCCCGGCGGTCAATGCGCCGCTTGAACTCGCGACGATGCGCCCCAGCACAGCGATACGCTGATTCGCGGTGTTTTCACCGGCGAAACTGAACACGTAAGGGCCGCTAAGACTCGTTACACTGCCGGCCGTTTGGCTCTGCGGGAACAGGCTGCCCTCCACCACGGTGTTGTTATCGGTACGAATGAGGTTCGCTTGGCCGCCGGTTACCAGCACAAACCGGATGTTGACGGTTCCCAGAACTGCGGTGCTAAGTCCATTGGGGCTGATGTTGTACGTTCCGCTGAAGGCAGTCTTCAGCGAAACGCTGGAACCATTATTGACGTCTTCCAGGCCCTTGCCCAGTTGTCCCGCGCCATTGGCGGTGAATTCGCCGATCGCAGCCCACGGAACCCCGGCATTCAATCCCGACATACTGAATACGTATGCGCCATTCAGCGAGGCGTTCGAGTAGCCGATGCTGAGTGTGGCCGTACCCGATTGGCTGGTATGGGCCTGCTCGATGGCGGTGATGGTAACCGCAGCACCCGGGGGCGGAAGATCAGGGGCGGTGTACAGGCCGCTGCCGGATATGGTGCCGAGGGTGCTGTTGCCGCCGGTGGTGCCGTTCACCTGCCAGGTAAAGGCCGTGCTGCCGTCTACCGCGGTGGCGGACATTTGCTGGGTGGCGCCCGCGAGAACCCGGGTGCCGGAGGGAGTGACGGTTACGCCGGACGATGCGGATAAACCCACGGAACCGCCGCCGCACCCGCCAAGGATGAGCAAGTATGTCGTTAAACCCAATACCTTGATGATGCGCAACATTGAAACATCTCCCCGCATGCCGTGCAGTCGTTGAGCATGCTGTTCAGAGGCTGCGGTAGCCTCGGAGGTTGTGCCGGCGCGAGTGTCTGCATGCGTCTAGAACTGTTCTGATAACGTGCCGACCACCGGTGAGCCGCTTTCGCCAAGCAGAATAACCGAGCTGTTTGAAATCGGATAATACGCAAAGTTCGTACTTGTCCCGCCGTTCGTGGTGAAGGTGGCCTGACCGCGTAATGCAGCGCCGCTGAACGAATAGGTACCGGTAACGGAAAGGGTGCCTGAAAGGGTGCCATTGTTGTTTTCGATTTCGGAGCCGGTGAGGCTGCCTGCGGCATTCAGGAAGAATGTGCCAACTGCCGCCGATGGCGAAGCAATGCCAGCCGGGCTTGCCAGCGTGAGACCGTAGTATCCATTCAGGGCGCCAGTGGAAAAGCCGCCGCTCTGTACAAACATCTGCCCGCTGGCATTGATTCCGGAATCCGTGGTCATGAGCAAGGCAATGCTGGGCGTGATCAGATAAAACACGTAATTTGCCGTTCCAGCTGCGCCACTGAGCGTGAGTTTGCCGCGTCCGGCTGCGCCATTGGTAAAATTTCCGGTTAACGCCACACTTGCAGCAATGCTGCCGCCGTTGTTTATATCCTCGGTTCCGCTGCTCAGAGTGCCACTCGTGCTGGCGCTGGGCGTAAAGTCGCCCGCGGCGCCGTAGGCTGATGAGCCATCGGTGCCTGCGACAAAGAAAGCGAAACTGGCTGTTAAAGTGGTGGTGGAGGTCACATTTTGCTGCTGATACGCGCCACCGCTTAAATGCCCCGAAGAATCAGTCTCGATGAATTGCAGCTGGCCGGGAGAGACAATATAGAAGTTGTAGTTGCGGGTGCCGGCCGAATCCGTGAATGTGGCCGTGCCACGGCCGTTGGCACCGATGGTGTATGAACCGCTGAAAGGCTGGTTCGACGCGCTACCGCCGTCATTGACGTCTTCCTCGGCGGAAGCCAGGGTACTGGAACCGTTTGTGGTGAACTGGCCGATAATGCTGAGCGTTTTGCCTGACTGGTCATTCCCTGTAAAGCCGAATGCATACGCCGCATTCAGGGTTGTCAGGGAGAGGGCTGCAGGGCTCTGCAGGAACAGGCTGCCGGTGGCGACGGTATTTGCGTCGGTACGCATTATTCCGGCTTGTCCCTGCGAATCCAGAGTGAGGCTTACATTGACGCTACCCTGTGCGCTGGTGAACGTCGCAACTCCCTGTCCATTGGGGTTGATTATATAACTGCCGTTAAAGGCAAGTCCCTGAAAAATACCGGCAGGTCCATTGATGTCCTCGATACCGTTGGTAATCATGCCGTTACCGTCAGCGGTGAATGCACCGGTGACAGCCCACGGGCCGCCGCCCTGCGTACCATTCAGAGTGAACACGTAATTACCGCTCAGCGAGACATTGGCGAAGGCGATATTGATAGTTACCCCGGTAACAGCAACAGGGAACGCCTGCGGAGCGGCGCTGATGGTGACGGATCCGCCCGGAGGAGGCACGTCGGGCGCGGTGTAGACCCCCTGTGGCGATATGGTCCCGAGAGTACTGCTGCCGCCGGGCAGGCTATCCACGAACCACAGCACCGTGGTGTTATTGCTGTTGCTGATCGTGGCATGGAGCTGCAGCGTGGAGCCGGCGGCCACAGTGGTAGAAGAAGGTTGCGCGAGAACAATGCTGGGATCGATTATTTGAGAACTGCCCCCACCGCATCCCGTGAGGATAAATGCCACGCAAAGGATCGGAAATATTTTTGGTAGGGATGCCATGTAGCCTTCTGCTCCTGTGTTCCGGCAATCTTCAAGACGTTTGCCGTCCTGGACGCGCGGTGGTGTATCCGGTCACGATTGAATTCCGGCATGACGGTACATCCCGGATATCGGCGTCATCAAGCGATATGCATCAATCCCTCGGCCTGTCTGTCGGCGTGGTAGGACGATCGCACCAGGGCACCGCTGGCCACGTGCTGGAATCCCAGCCGGTAACCCTGGAGTTCAATTTCCCTGAATTCCTCCGGCATCGCGTAGCGCACCACCGGGTGGTGGAATTTGCTGGGCTGGAGGTATTGCCCCACCGTGAGCATGTCCACGTCATGGGCCCGCAGGTCGCGCATTACCGAGAAAATCTCCGGCAGTTCCTCACCCAGCCCCAGCATGATACCCGACTTCGTGATGGTATCCGGATGCGCTTCCTTGAAACGCCTGAGCAGCGCGAGTGAATGCTGATAATCGGATCCGGGACGCACTTCACGATAGATGCGCGGCACGGTTTCGAGATTGTGGTTGAACACGTCCGGCGGCACGTCATTGATGAGCGCCAGTGCCACCTCCATGCGGCCGCGGAAATCCGGTACCAGCACCTCGATCCTGGTTCCCGGGCTCCATTCGCGGATGGCGCGGATGCAGGCCGCGAAATGCCCGGCGCCGCCGTCGCGCAGATCATCGCGATCCACGGAAGTCACCACCACGTAGTCCAGTCCCATGGCCCGGATGGTCCTGGCGAGGTTGACAGGCTCCTCTGCATCCGGCGCGCCGGGGCGGCCGTGGGCCACATCGCAGAAGGTGCAGCGGCGTGTGCAGATATCACCCAGGATCATGAAGGTGGCGGTGCCCTTGCCGAAGCATTCGCCGAGGTTGGGGCAGGAGGCCTCCTCGCATACGGTGTGCAGGCGATTTTCCCGCAGGATTTGCTTTAGCCGCGCCACTGCCTGGGTGGCCGGCGAACGCACCCTGATCCAGGACGGCTTGCGCAACGGCACGGGGGTGGCTTCAATCTTTACCGGGATACGCGCCATTTTTTCGGCGGCACTGAGCTTCCTGCCGGGTTCGAGTCTTGGGCGCGCAATGGCGGGGGAATCACTCACGCAAGGTCCTCAGGTTTGCGGATGGCGCATGCCATCCGGCTGGAAAAGCGGCGGGTTATTGTAACCCAGCCGCTTCAGCAAATGCGGTTTGAGCCGCTCGGCGACCATGGTTACGTCAGCGGGTCCGCCCAGATCCTTCACTTGTGTCATCTGCAGGCCCACGTAACCGCAGGGGTTGATGCGCGCGAACGGCCCCAGGTCCATGGCGATGTTGAAGGCAAGGCCGTGATAGCTGCAGCCGCGGCGTATCCTCAAGCCCAGTGAAGCGAGCTTGCGTCCGTCCGCGGTGTATACTCCCGGTGCCTCGCGTTTTGCGCGGGCTTGAATGCCGAATTCCCCCAGTGTGTCAATGACGCTGTTTTCGATGCCTTCAACCAGGGCGCGTACGCCCAATTTGAGGCGCTTGAGATCAAGGAGCGGATATACCACCAACTGGCCGGGGCCGTGATACGTCACCTGGCCGCCGCGGTCGATGCGGATCACGGGGATGTCGCCGGGCGCAAGCACGTGTTCCGCCTTGCCGGCCAACCCGAGCGTGAATACCGGCGGATGCTGCAGGAACCAGATCTCGTCGCGGGTGTGCGCCTCACGCGTTTCGGTGAAACGCTGCATCGCACGCCAGGCACGCTCATAGTCCACCCGGCCGAGGTCACACAGCAACGGTGTTTCAGGCGATTCCATCATAACGCCATGAGTACGTGCTCATTCCGGGTCAACTCGATGTAAAGCGCGTCCAGTTGTTCACGGCTTTCTGCCCTGAAGGTAATGGTGACCGAAATGAATCTGCCTTCCCGGCTCGGCTGTTGCGCGATTCTCAGGGTATCAAGGGGTGCCACATGCCGCATGAGAATGGCGGCAAGGGCGTCATGGAATTCCCGTGTATTCCGCCCCATGACCTTGAGGGGGAATTCCAGGGGAAACCGGAGGGACGGTGCGTCGCTCACGCCGGGTTCAGGCGAATCACGCCGTCTTGTGCTGCTGGAAGAGAGTAAACATGCGCCGCCAGCACGGCCCGGGCCTGCCATCTCCAATCCTGCGTCCGTCAAGTTCCGTCACCGCGTACACTTCTCGGGTGGAACTGGCAAACCAGATTTCCTGCGCCGCATGCAGCAGTGTCAGGGGAATGGGCGCCTCACGGTGCGCGATGCGGTGCTGCACCGCCAGTTCCAGTATTATGTCGCGGGTGATGCTGGGCAGCAGGTCGTGACTTTTCGGCGGCGTGATTATTACATCCTCATGCACGATGAACAGACTGCTGGCGGTGCCTTCGGTGGCACAGCCGTTCCGCAACAGGACCGCTTCGTCGCAGCCCTGATCCACCGCCACCTGACGCAGGAGCACGTTGCCGAGCAGTGCCACGCACTTGATGTCGCAGCGATGCCAGCGAAAATCATCGAGAGTCACTGCCCGGGCGCCGTTTTCCGCGAGACTGACGGGCAATGCATTGAGCACCGAGGTCATGGCAAACACCGTGGGCGGCACGTTCCTGGGAAACGCATGCTCGCGGCCCGTGTCGGCGCCGCGCGTGACCTGCAGGTAAACCGCCTGGTCACCGCCGCCATTCTGTTGCACCAGTCCGTCCAGCAACACGTTCCATTCCGCTTCGCTGTGCGGATTTCGCAGACGGATGCCGTCCAGGCTGTACTGCAGCCGCTTAAGATGTGCCGCCGGATGGAACAGCTTCCCCTGATAGGCCGGGATTACTTCATATACGCCGTCAGCGAACAGAAAGCCGCGGTCCAGCGGTGAAATGCGCACTTCAGCCAGCGGCAGGAAGTTGCCGTTAAGGTACGCAACTGGCAGCGGGTCGGCCACGCTATTTTTTGGCAAACCACAGGCGGATGCTGTCAATCATGCGCCGGAAAATGTTGCCTTCCGGTACCGCCTTCAGCGTATACAGCGGTGCCTGTGCCAGCACCTTGCCGTCATAGGAGGCGGTCACCGTACCCACTTCGGTATGCGCTTTGACCGGCGCAATCACCCCTTCCGGCACCTGCAACGCCGCGCTCAACCGGCGGTAGCCGCCTTTGGGAATCGTTACATACATATCATCAAGTACACCCACCGGCACGCTGCTGTCAGCACCCTTCCAGGCGTTGATTTTGGTGAGCACGGAATCGGCGGCATACAGCTTATGAGTCTCGTAGAAGTTGAAGCCGTAATTGAGCAGCGCCTCGTCGTCAACGGCGCGGGCCGCTTCCGACGGCGTACCCATGACCACGGCAATCAGGCGCATGCCGTTGCGCAGCGCGGAAACCACCATGCAATAACCGGCCTTGTCCGTGAAGCCGGTCTTGAGACCATCCACCGAGGGGTCCGTGAACAGCGGCGAGACGCGGTTCATCTGGGTGATGTCGTCCCAGGTAAACTGTTTTTCAGCGAAGTAGCGGTGATAGTACTGCGGGAATTCCTTGATGATGGCGCGCGAGAGAATGGCAAGGTCAAGCGCCGATACATAGTGGGCTGGATTGCTGGTCAGGCCCGAGGCGTCCACATAGTGGGTGTTCTTCAGACCGAGTTTCCGGGCGTACTGGTTCATGAGTTCCACGAAGGTGCCTTCTGTGCCGCCCACTTTTTCCGCCAGCGCCACCGCCGCGTCGTTTCCGGACTGCACAATCAGGCCCTGCAGCAGGTTGTTCACGCTCACCTGACTGCCCACGTTTACGAACATGCGCGAGCCGCCCATACGCCAGGCCTTTGCGCTGATGGTGACCGGCGTATTCAGGTGGATCACACCGTCCTGGAGCGCGTGGAATACCACATAAGCGGTCATGAGTTTGGTGAGGCTCGCAGGCTCGCTGCGCAAGTCCGGATGACTGGCGGCGAGTACCTGGCCGCTGTCGGCATCCATAAGCACGTAGCTTTTCGCGTCAAACTGCGGCGGTGCGGGAATCGGGATCGCCTGGGCGGCGGTGCCAAACAGTGCGAGCAGGCTTACGGCAAATGTAACAAGACGCTGGCTTCTCAAGAGAACACCTCGGGGGGGAATGGCACTGGAATCGGAAAGCGCCGGGCAGGACCGGCCGAAGGTCGCAATTTTAGCGCGGCGGAGTGCAGAAAAATACCGTCCGGCGCGCCGTTGCAGTGGTCTGCCGGTCCGGTTCGGGAAGGGGCCGGTTATCCGTTTGCCGCGAGGCGAATGGAAAATGAGGAAAATCGAAAACCGCCTTTTCGATTGGCAAGCCGAAAAACGCCGGAGATGGCTGGCTCCATCGCTCATTATGGGATAACCACCTGGGCGTCCGGGAAGCCCAGGGTACTCAGTTGGTCGGTAAGCGCATCCACATGCGCCACATCGGCAATCGGTCCGATGCGTACCTTGTAAAGCGCCAGGCCGTTGCGGGATCGCGTGAGGATAAAGGCCGGGCTGATGTGCGCCGTTCGCAGACGTTGCAATACCCGCTCCGCATTGTCCCGGTTGGCGAAGGCGCCCACCTGCACGAATATCAACGGCTTGCTGACCGCGCCCGCGGCGGTGCTCACAGGCGGTGTACCGCTTTCCACGGGCAGGTTGCTGCCGGGACCGGGCGGTGGGGGCTTACCCGGTGTTACGGCCTGCACATCCACCAGCGCCGTACCGGCACCCAGCATGCCGATACGGGCGGCGGCTGCGTAGGACAGGTCAATGATGCGGTTTTTCACGAATGGCCCGCGGTCATTCACGCGCACGATCACACTCTTGCCGTTCTCCAGGTCGGTGACGCGCACATAACAGGGCAGCGGCAACACCTTGTTGGCGGCGGTCATAGCGTACATGTCGTAGGTTTCGCCATCGGAGGTGCGGCCACCGTGGAATTTGCTGCCATACCAGGAAGCGATGCCGCGCGCATGGTAGCCCGCGCAATCCGGCAGCACGTGATAGGTCTCGCCATCCACGCTATAGGACGCGGGATTGCCGTAGGGGCTTCTGGGTTCATATCGCGGTACCGCGTTCGGGATCTGCGACAGGTCCACAGGGTAGGCGGGACCGTGATCCTGACTGGGGAATTGCGCGCAGGCGCCCATGCCCAGCGTCAACACAGTCAGGGTGCAGACAGCGCGTAAATCAGGGAGGCGCATGCCGGCCCTGTCGGGCAGCGCGCGCATCGGCGATGCGCGCGCTGAGATCAATTACCGCCATGGCATACAACGGACTGCGGTTATATCGGGTAATGACACGGAAGTTGTGCAGGCCCACCCAGTATTCGGTGCCGTGTGCAAGCTGCAGCGGTACCAGTATGGCCCGGGTATCGTCGGCAAGGCCGCTACTCACCACCACGCCCCGCTCGCGCAATGCGCCTACGGTGGTAGGCGTGAGCACAGTGGGCGTCGGTGCCGCGGCCGGCAGGGAGGCTGGTACCGCCACGAGCCCATCCCTGTGCCAGTCGTGGGCATGGAAATAATTGGCCACGCTGCCGATGATATCCGCCCAGTTGTTCCAGATGTCAGGCTTGCCCCGGCCGTCGAAGGCTACGGCATATTTGCGGTAGCTGTCGGGCATGAATTGCGGTACACCCATGGCACCGGCATAGGAGCCGGTCAGCACCGATGGGTCAAAAGATTGTTCGCGGCAGAGCAGCAGATATTGCTCCAGTTCTCCCTGGAAGAAACCGGCCCGTGGCGGATAATCGAAACTGAGCGTAGCAAGCGCATCCAGCACCCGATAGTCGCCCTTCTGGCGGCCGTAGAAACTTTCCACACCGAGAATCGCCACAATGAGGGAGCGAGATACGCCATAAACCGACTGCGCCTTGTCCAGCAGCGCACTGTGCGTATTCCAGAAAGCGACACCCGCGGTGACACGCGCAGGGTTGACGAACAGAGCCCGGTACTGATACCAGGGTTTGGCCTCGTAGGGTCTGGTGATGGCGGCAAGAACCGTGTCGCGGGTGCGGGCGGCGGCGAGGGTCTTTTCGAGCCAGGTTTTGTTGAAACCATCCTGCTTGACGAGGCGGGCGATGAACTGCTGCACCTCGGGACGCGCGACATAGCCGGGCACGGCGGATTGGGGCTGCGCCGGTCTGACAGCCGCTTTGCCGCAGCCCGCAAGCAGGCAGCCGCTGACGAGGATGGCAGGGACGAGCAGGAAACGGATGCGCCGTGTCACGAGGCTATGAGCTTGCGATGCGAGTGAATACTCATGAGGATACCGAAGCCCGCCATGAGCGTCACCATGGAGGTGCCGCCGTAGCTCACCAGCGGCAGCGGTACACCCACCACCGGCAGGATGCCCGACACCATGCCGCTGTTGATGAACACGCAGGTGAAGAACGCCATGGTGAGGCTGCCGGCAAGCAGGCGTGAAAAGGTGTCCTGGGCGCGCAGCGCTATGTATAACGAGCGCGCGATGATATAGCCGTAGAGAGCGAGCAGCACCAACGCGCCGATCAGCCCGAATTGCTCGCCGAGCACCGCGAAGATGAAGTCGGTGGGGCTTTCCGGCAGGAAATCCAGTTGCGACTGGCTGCCGTGCAGCCAGCCCTTGCCAAATACCCCGCCGGAACCGATGGCGATTTCCGATTGGATGATATGGTAGCCCGCACCCAGCGGGTCGCGCTGTGGATTCAGGAAGGTAAGTACCCGCTCACGCTGATAGAAGTGCATGAAGTGCCACAGGATGGGCGCGGCGATGGCCAGCAACAGCAGCAGCATGATGATTACGCGCCAGCGCAGGCCGGAGAAAAACGCGCCGAAGGCGCCGGCGCTGGCGATGAGCAGCGCCGTGCCCAAATCCGGCTGGATGGCTACCAGCAGCACCGGGATCACCACAATCGCGGCGAGAGGGAACAACTGTTTCCAATTGGGCGGCAGGGGTTTGTCATGCAGATACCAGGCTACCATCATGGGAACGGCGATCTTCATGATCTCCGAAGGCTGGAAGCGGACGAAGCCGAGACTCAGCCAGCGTTGGGCACCGCGGCCGATATGGCCCGAGTGCAGCGTGAACAGCAGCAGTACCAGCCCCAGGACGAACAGCCAGGGCGACCACAGACGCAGGAATTGTGGCGAAATCTGTGCCACCACCAGGAGCACGCTGAAAGACAGGCCCAGGCGGATCGCCTGGCGGTAAACCATGCTGGCGTCCTCATTGCTGGCGCCGTAAAGGACGGCGAGACCCGCGATAGCCAGCGCCATCACCGCCACCAGCAGCGGGCCGTCGAGATTGAAGCGCCGCAGCAGCCGCTGGTCGAGTGTGAGGTCGCCCGTGGAGGAGGACAGGCTGAAGTCGTTCAAAATCATGGTTCTGTCACGTTGCCGCCGGCTGTATGCAAAAGATACGCGTCCAGAACCTTGCGCGCTATGGGCGCTGCAGTGGCGGCTCCATAGCCGCCGTGCTCCACCACCACCGCCACCGCGATGCGCGGATGGTCCACCGGTGCAAAGGCGATGAACATGGCGTTGTCGCGGAGTTTTTTCGGCAGGTCCATCTCCGGACCTTCTCCGTGCAAACTGCGGGGCGCAGCCACCACCTGGGCCGTGCCGGTCTTGGCGGCGATGCTGAACTTGGCGCCGTAGCTGATGGCGTGGGCCGTGCCTGCGGGGTTGGCTACCACCTCCCGCATGCTGTGGATGATCAGCTTCCAGGCCCCGCTGTCGGCCTCGGGCGGCGAAGGCATGGGCTGCGGGGGCAGCAGCTTGAGTGCGCCGGTGAGCGGATTCTTGACGGCCATCACTATCCGCGGGGCGTAACGTTTGCCCTGCATGGACAGGGTGGCGGTGGCGCTGGCGAGTTGCAGCGGCGTGACCAGCACGAAACCCTGGCCGATGGCGGTGATGGCGGTGTTACCCAGGTACCAGGCATGGCCGTCCATGCGCCGCTTCCAGGCCGGGGAAGGAATCAGGCCCGTGTTCTCATGTGGCAGATCTATGCCGGTGGGCTGGCCGAAGCCGAAATCCACCAGATAGCGGTGCATGTCGCTGATGCCGAGCTGCAGACCGAGGCTGTAGAAATAGGTATCACAGGACACCATGATGGCTTCCGCCAGATCCACCTGGCCGCAGCCGTCAGGATCCCAGTTGCGGTAGGGGCGGTGGCTGCCCGGAATATAGAACACCGCCGGACCATAGACCTTTTTCAGCGGATTGACGCGGTGATAGTTGAGGGCCGCCAGTGCCACGAAGGGTTTGAGGGTGGAACCCGGGGGATACTGTCCACGCAGCACGCGGTTGAACAGCGGCCGGTTGGGATCGTTGCTGAGCGCAGCGTATTTCTCCTGGCTGATGCCGTCCACAAACGGGTTGGGATCGTAGGACGGCGAACTCACCAGCGCCAGCACCTCGCCGTTCTGCGGGTTGATGGCCACCACCGCGCCGTTGTTGTCGCCGAGGGCTTGCTCGGCGGCTTCCTGCAATCGCATGTCAATGCTGAGATACAAATCGCTGCCAGGCACCGGCGGGGTGTAGGAGACAACCCGGACCGGCCGGCCCTGGGCGTCGGTTTCCACCTCGCGCGTTCCCACTGAGCCGTGCAGCAACTGTTCGTAGAAAGCTTCCACACCGACCTTGCCTACCTCTGACGTGCTGGTGTACTGGGCAGGATTAAGTTTGTCCAGTTCCGAGGTGCTGACCATGCCCACGTAACCCACTGCCTGGGCGGCGGCTGCGCCGAGCGGATAGTAACGGCTTAATGTGGCGCGGATATCCACCCCCGGGAAGTCCTGGCGGTCGGCCGCGAAACGCGCCACTTCGGCAGTGGAAAGTTCAGTGCGCAGCGGCAGCGGCTGGAAGGGCCGTCGGGTTGCGAGCAGGCTGTCAAAGCGATTGATGTCGTCGGGTTCGATATGGACAATCTTGCCGAGCGCCGCAATGGTGGCCTGCATATCCGGCACCTGCTCGGGCACGATGACGAGTTCGTAGCTCGGGCGGTTTTCCGCAAGCAGCACGCCGTTGCGGTCGTAGATCAGTCCCCGGGGTGGAGTGACCGGTTCCTCGCGCAGGCGGTTGTTTTCGGCGAGTATCACGTAATGGGAATGGTGCATCACTTGCAGGTAAAAGAGCCGGATGGCCACCGTCGCGAGCAGCAACAGGCCCACTACGCCCACGCACAGGATACGCAGCGTGAACTGGTGGCGTTCCAGCCATTCATTGCGAATGCGGGTGTGTGCCATGGATGGCCCTTAAGCCGGACGTCCCATTGCCACGCCGCCACAGCGTGCGGCGGCTTCAAACCGTGGGCGTACCGGGGGCGCAGCCGGGCGTCCGGGCGCAGCCGCGACTGTGCGGTGATGCAGGGACTTCTTCAGCATAAACTCAGCTTACCTGATAACGCTGCTGCAGCAGCAGCAGCGACTGCATGACCCACGGCCACAGGAGGGTGGTGATGAATACCGGCATCCAACGCAACATCGCACCCTGGGTGTAGCCGAGCATGCCATCCACCCAGAACAGTACGAAGGTG
Organism: Natronospirales bacterium; assembly: GCA_021792635.1. Classification (GTDB taxonomy): domain Bacteria; phylum Pseudomonadota; class Gammaproteobacteria; order Natronospirales; family REEB76; genus REEB76. The sequence continues at coordinate 65,081 of JAJYUH010000003.1, forward strand.
TAGATCAGCATCAGCACCAGCACCGCCAATGTCTGCTGCCACCAGGGGAAGACGCGGATCTGCAGATGCAGCTTGAGCGTGATCCAGGCCACCAGCAGCAGTGCCAGGGCGTGCTCGCCCAGCAGACTGCCGGTGAGCGTATCCACCAGTATGCCCACCCCGAAGGTAACCAGCAGCCCCACGCGGTGCGGCAGGAACAGGCACCAGTAAATCGTGGCCAGCACCACCCACGCCGGGCGGAACGGTTCAGCCCAGTTCGGCAGGGGCCAGATGGTGAGCAGCAACGCCACCAGATAGCTGACCACGATGACCCAGTTGGCGCGGCGCCGGGGTGGATTCCTCATCGCGATTTTTTCCCCGGTGTCCTTTTTACCGTACGCGGTTCCGGTTCGGCCGGCGGGGACGAAGTCTTGCCGGGGAAGTACAGCAGCACGTCATGACCATGATCAAGGTCGGCCACCGGGCGGGCCACCACGGTGGCAAATGGCTGTGCCGGGTCACGGTGCACCGCCGTGACCACAGCGACCGGATAATCCGGGGGATAGCGGCCGTCGAGACCCGAGCTCACCAGAAGATCGCCCTGCTTCACGTCGGCGCTGTTGGGCAGATAGGGCAGTGACAGCACATCCACGTCGGCGGTGCCGATGGCAAGCGTGCGCAATCCGGTGCGGTTGATCTGCACCTGGATGGCCTGGCTCGGGTCAGTGATGAGTGCGGCTTCGGAGGAAACCGGCCCCACACGGATGACCTGGCCGACGATGCCGTGAGCATCGAGCAGTATCTGCCCGTCATGCACCTTGTCGTACATTCCCCTGTTGATGATCACCGTGTGACGGAAAGAATCCATATCCACCGCCAACAGCCTTGCCAATACCACGTGACCGGCGACCTTGGTTCCCGCCCGCAGGAGTTTGCGCAGGCGCGCATTTTCCTGTTCCAGGGCTGCGAATCGCTGCAACTGAACGGAATCCACGCGCAGCTGCCGTCTGAGCGCGGTGTTTTTATTTACCAGTTCTGCATGCGTGGCCAGTTTTTCCTGCGCCCAGTCAGCCAGGGCATAGGGTGCATTCACGGCCGCCTGGACCGGATACACCAGCGTGGATAGCGCCGCATGTACTCTCCCCAGATGACCGCGCTGGTGGTCGTAGAACATGAGCGCGATGCAGGTAACCATGAGCAGCAGCATGCGCAGCGCACCCGCCGGATTGCCGGAGAACAGATGGACTGAACGCCGTGGATGGCGCAGGAGGGACATGGGCGGCTCAGCCCGTGCCGCACAGGGCGGGCAGAGGGCATGGCGTCAGATACCGGATGGCTTGCAAGCGGACCTCGGGGCGAAATGCGGACACCGTTGACAGCCCCGGGATTTTCCGGCGAGATCAGCCCGACTGCAACAGTCGCGGCGTGTTTTCGAAGAAATATACCTTGCCGTCATTCGACGGCGAAGGTTTCCGGGCCGTATTCGTCTATCAGTTCCAGCACCTTGCCGCCGCCGCGGGCGACACAGGTGAGCGGGTCGTCGGAAATAACCACCGGCAGTCCGGTCTCCTCACGCAGCAGCCGATCAATATCCCGCAGCAGGGCACCGCCACCGGTGAGCACGATGCCATTGGTGGCCACATCCGAACCCAGTTCCGGCGGAGTTTGCTCCAGCGCGGTTTTGACCGCACCGACGATGCCCGCCAGGGGTTCCTGCAGGGCCTCGAGAATCTCGTTGCTGTTGAGCACAAAACTGCGCGGCACGCCCTCGGAGAGATTGCGGCCTTTCACTTCCAGTTCGCGTAATTCCTTGCCGGGGTAGGCGGAACCGATCTCGTGCTTGATGCGTTCGGCGGTGGCCTCGCCGATGAGGGTGCCGTAGTTGCGGCGCACGTAGCTGATGATGGCCTCGTCGCACTTATCGCCGCCGATGCGCACCGAGGCGGCATACACGATGCCGTTCAGGGATATGACTGCGACTTCGGAAGTGCCACCGCCGATGTCCAGTACCATGGAACCCTTGGCCTCGTGCACCGGCAGGCCGGCGCCGATGGCGGCAGCCATGGGTTCCTCGATCAGATATACCTTGCGCGCGCCGGCTCCGGCGGCCGACTCGCGAATGGCGCGGCGCTCCACCTGGGTGGCACCATAGGGCACGCACACCAGCACCCGCGGCGTGGGGCGGAAATAACGGTTGCCGTGGGCTTTCTTGATGAAATGCTTGAGCATCTGCTCGGTGACGGTGAAGTCGGCGATGACGCCGTCTTTCATGGGGCGGATGGCGACGATGTTGCCCGGCGTGCGGCCCAGCATGCGTTTGGCGTCGCCGCCATAGGCCTCGATCACCTTGTTTCCCCGACCCGGTTCCTCGCGAATGGCGACCACCGAGGGTTCATTGAGGATGATACCCTTGCCACGCATATAGATAAGCGTATTGGCGGTGCCGAGATCTATGGACAAATCGGTGGAAAAGAATCCGCGTAGGCTTTTGAACATGGTTTTTATGGCTTGGATTTGGGTCTGGAATCGGGTCGTGGCCGGGGGAATTCTCAAAGGCACACTACTCTAGCAACGGCGGGCGGCGGCGGCAAGCCGGTTTATGCCATAATTTGCCGAGTTTCCGGGGATTTCCCCTGGAGCAATCCGCCGGAGCCCAGGTATGTCACTTACCCCCGACGATGTCCGCACCATCGCGCGTCTGGCGCGCCTCGCCGTCAGTGAGCAGGACATTCCCCGCTATGCGAATAACCTGTCGCGCATCCTGGATTTCGTGGCGCAACTGGACAAGGCCGATACCACCAGCGTGGCGCCCATGGCGCACCCGCTCGATATGAGTCAGCGCTTGCGGGAGGATGCGGTGACCGAATCCGGTCAACGCGAGTTATTCCAGAAGAATGCCCCGCAGGTGGAAGCCGGGCTCTACCTCGTACCGAAGGTGATCGAATAGCTTATATATTGAGCGGGGGCGGTGGTTGCCGCCGCGATTCCTTATCCGGTTTCATGATTTCAACATGCACACCAAGACACTGACCCAACTGGCGCGTGACCTGAAGGCGCACAAACTCTCCAGCGAAGAACTGACGCGCGCATACCTTGCGCGCATCGAACATTTTAATCCGGAACTCAATGCCTTCATTACCGTGCTGCGGCAACAAGCGCTGACCACCGCGCGTGCCGCCGATGCGTGCATCAGGAAGGGCGATGCCGGTCCGCTCACCGGTCTGCCCATCGCTCACAAGGATATTTTCTGCACCCAGGGCGTAAAAACCAGTTGCGGTTCGAAAATGCTGGACAATTTCATTTCACCGTATGACGCAACCGTTGTGGAACGCCTCAACAAGGCCGGTACGGTGATGCTCGGGAAGACCAATATGGATGAGTTCGCCATGGGTTCTTCCAGTGAGACGAGCTTTTATGGTCCGGTGAAGAACCCCTGGGACCCGACGCGTGTGCCGGGCGGCTCCTCCGGCGGGTCCGCCGCGGCGGTGGCGGCACGGCTGGCGCCGGCTGCCACCGGCACCGACACCGGTGGCTCCGTTCGCCAGCCGGCGGCACTCACCGGATTGACCGGTATCAAACCCACTTATGGGCGCGTGTCGCGTTACGGCATGATCGCCTTTGCATCAAGCCTCGATCAGGCGGGTGTGATCACCTGCACCGCCGAGGATGCAGCGATGCTCATGAATGTCATCGCCGGTTTCGATGAACGCGATTCCACCAGCGTGGACAGGCCGGTGCCGGATTATGTGGCGGCACTCGATCAGCCGCTCAAGGGTTTGCGCATCGGCCTGCCGAAGGAATTTTTCGATCCGGGACTGGACACGCGTGTGGGAGATGCGGTACACGCGGCGCTCTCTATATATAAGAAGCTCGGTGCTGCGGTGCGTGACATCAGCCTGCCGAATTTCCCGCTGTCCGTACCCACCTATTACGTGGTGGCACCGGCGGAGGCGTCCTCAAACCTGTCGCGTTTCGACGGCGTGCGCTACGGCCACCGCTGCGAAAATCCCGTGGACCTCATGGACCTGTACACCCGTTCCCGCGGCGAGGGTTTCGGCGCGGAAGTGAAGCGCCGCATCATGACCGGCACCTATGTTCTGTCCGCCGGATATTACGATGCTTATTATCTGAAAGCGCAGAAGACGCGCACGCTGATCCGCGGGGATTTCCTGGAAGCCTTCAAGCAGGTGGACCTCATCATGGGGCCCACTGCACCTACACCCGCGTTCAAATTGGGCGAAAAAACCGACGATCCGGTCACCATGTATCTGAACGATATCTACGCCAACGGCGTGAATCTCGCCGGCTTGCCGGGCTTGTCCATTCCCATGGGCTTTGTGGATGGTTTGCCGGTCGGTTTGCAGATCATCGGCAATTATTTTGATGAGGCGCGCCTGTTGGCGACCGCGCACCAGTACCAGCGCGAGACGGATTGGCACACGCGAATCCCGCAGGGATATGAATAATGTCAACGCATTCCTTTGAGAGACAGCTTGCCGTTAATGCCGCAGACATTGCCCTGACATTTGATGCTTTCCAGGCCGAAGCTTGGCTGGATTTCTGGTTGAATCCAAGACGTTTGCGTGGCAGTGATTTCCTGATGCGCTGGTCGCAGGGGCAATGGAGCGAGGAGCGGTTGATCGAGGCGGTAAACAGCACCGATGGTTTTTTTGCTCTTCCCTATGGCCCCAGCAGCGTGGCTCCTTCCGGGGATGTTTGGGCATTCGAACTGTCTTTCGAGCGTCTTGAAGTAGCGGGGTTGGGCAAAGTTAAGAAACTCGACCTGTTGATTTTTTGCGCGGGCGACCGTTCAGCCGTAGGTACAGAAGTAACCAAGCTAGGTGGTATTGCCGAATTACCGTTCATATCGGAAAAGGATCCTCTCTTGAGAAACTTGATTCACCGGGCGATTGTGGCAGTTGAATGTGAAAACAGTCTGTGGCGTGCTGAAAAGATGCCGGATTTTGATAAACAACTCAAACCACAGCGGCGCTTGAAAGGCAAATATGGAATGAGAAAAAACGCTGTATTACCCACGGTAATTGTGAAGGAAGAAGACCGTGAACCTCTCCGCGCGTGGCAGCAAGTCAGTCAGATACCATTGCATATCTGGCATGTATTTTTTGATCGGGCTTATGGTCTTTCGTTCAATGAAGCAGAACGATTAATTGATGAGGGGTTGACAGAACCAACCGTTCAGGTATTCCAAGCTCCTAGTGGTGCTACTACCCGCAAGGTAATCTACAAGCACTATTACCACTACGCTTATGAGCTGGCAACCGCGCAAGCCGAGCCGACGCTAATACCAGCTTTCATCGAGGATAAGAACGGACATATTCTTCCTTACGTGAAATTTCAGGGTGGCTCATTGAAACTTTCACGGCAGGCGCTTGATCTGCTTGAAGGGAGCCACTGATGTCAGCGCGTTTGCCGCTTAGAGATCCACTATCCAAAGGCAGTACACGCCGCCTTTTGCAGGGAAAAGGCCAATTCTGGACGCCCAGCTGGGTGGCAGAAGCCATGGCGGCGTATGTTCTTGATGCCCAACCAGACGCAGTATTCGACCCGGCAGTAGGTGCTGGCGCGTTTTTCACCGCTTGTCGCCGACTTGGGTACACAGGTAGTTTTGCGGGTTATGAGAACGATTTGTCAGTGCTGGCACAGGCACGCGAGGCCGGACTTGATAACAACGACCTCGGCAATGTGCAGGTACAGGATTTCTTTGACGCCGATAAGAACGTTTACTCTGCGATCCTTTCCAATCCACCCTATCTGCGTCATCACCGGATAGCGCCGGAGTTGAAGATGCGCTTGCAGACACATGCGCGCAAATCTTTTGGCATTGCAATAGACGGTCGCGCGGGTCTGCACGTGCACTTTCTGCTGCATTGCCTGGAAAGGCTTGCGTCTGGCGGTCGGCCGGCTTTTCTTTTGCCAGCCGATACATGTGAAGGGGTTTTCGCTGGCACACTCTGGACATGGATAATGCGAAATTTCCGTCTGCGGACGGTGGTGATGTTTGCACCAGAGGCAGCGCCGTTTCCGGCCGTGGATACCAATGCAATGATCATCGCCCTAGAAAACACTGCACCGCAGACCCATTTTACGTGGGTACGATTGCGCAATGCGGATGGCGCGGTGCTCAAGTCACTTCTATGTAGTGAAGTTGTTTCCGCTCAAGATGCCGGGGCTTGCTGCCGCAATCTGGCAGAAGCGCTGGAAACCGGATTGACCCGACCACCGCGGGACAAGAAAGAAGGGGAAATGTATCTCGGTGACGTGGCCCGCGTCATGCGAGGCATTGCCACGGGGGCCAACGATTTCTTCTTTATGACCAGTCATCAGATGCGTGCTCACAAACTGGACAATGGCTGGTTTATCAGGGCCGTGGGGCGCACGCGCGATTGCTCTGGTGACGTGCTGGAGATGAAGCAGCTTGAAGATTTAGACCACAATGATCGCCCAACTTGGCTGCTGAATCTTCCAGATCAGCCAGTCAAGGATTTCCCATCTCCTCTGCGGCAATATCTTTCCGAAGGCGTGGCCGCAGGGTTGCCGGAACGGCCGCTGATAAAAATGCGTAAACGTTGGTATCGGATGGAGCAGCGGCCAATTCCACCGTTGTTGTTTGCCTATCTCGGAAGGCGCGCGTGCCGTTTCGTCTTGAATCGTGCAAGCGTTGTGCCATTGACCGGTTTCTTGTGCGTCTATCCACGAGAGGCTATCGGCATTGATACTGAATCGCTCTGGCAGCTTCTGAACGACCCGCGTACGCTTGAGCAACTGGCTTTCGTCGGTAAATCCTATGGGTCGGGTGCGATCAAGGTTGAACCGCGGGCCCTGGAGCGGCTGCTATTGCCTGCTGCTGTATGCCAGGCCTTTGGCCTCAACCCACCGGTGAGAGAGAGGCAGTTGGCCCTCATGGAAACTCCAGCAAAGTATCAAAGCAAGAATATTTGTCGTAAACACAGTAGAAACCTGAGTTAGTCGTTATGGAATGGGAAACCGTCATCGGTCTTGAGATTCATACACAGCTTCAGACGAAGAGCAAGATCTTTTCGAGCGCTTCCACCGCTTTCGGTGCTGCGCCGAACACCCAGGCTTGCCTGGTGGATTTGGGTTATCCGGGCATGCTGCCGGTGCTGAACCGTGAAGCGGTGCGCATGGCGGTGAAGTTCGGCCTGGCCATTGGTGCCAAGATCGCCGCGCGCTCGGTATTCGCCCGCAAGAATTATTTCTATCCGGATCTGCCCAAGGGCTACCAGATCAGCCAGTACGAGCTGCCGGTGGTCAGCAAGGGCAGTGTGGAAATCGAACTGGAGGATGGCAGCAGCCGGCATATCGGCATCACCCGCGCGCATCTGGAAGAAGACGCCGGCAAGTCGCTGCATGAGGGTTTCGAGGCTGTCTCCGGCATTGACCTCAACCGCGCCGGCACACCGCTCTTGGAAATCGTCTCGGAGCCGGACCTGCGCTCGGCCAAGGAAGCCGTGGCCTATATGAAAAAGGTGCATTCCCTGGTGCGCTATCTGGAAATTTGTGACGGCAACATGCAGGAGGGTTCATTTCGTTGCGATGCCAACGTATCGGTGCGGCACAAGGGTGAGCAGAAATTCGGCACCCGTGCGGAACTCAAGAACATCAATTCCTTTCATTTTGTGGAGAAAGCCATCCTCTATGAAGTGCAGCGGCAGATTGAAGTGATCGAAGGCGGTGGCAAGGTAGTGCAGGAGACGCGCCTGTACGATTCCAAAAAGAACGAAACCCGTTCCATGCGCAGCAAGGAGGAAGCCAACGATTACCGTTACTTTCCCGATCCCGACCTGTTGCCGCTGGAGATCAGCGGCGAATTCATCGAGGAGGTGCGCAAAACCCTGCCCGAGTTGCCGGATAGAAAAAAACAGCGATTCATGCGCGACTATGGCCTGTCCGCCTACGATGCGGGGCTGCTCACCGGAAGCCGCGAACTGGCGGATTATTACGAGACAGTGGTCAAGGCGGTGGACGGCGAACCGAAGCTCTGCGCCAACTGGGTTATGGGTGAACTGTCGGCAGCGCTTAACGAGAACAACAAGGATGTGGCTCAAAGCCCGGTGACCGCCGTGATGCTTTCCGAATTGTTGAAGCGCATCCTCGACAATACTATTTCGGGGAAACTCGCAAAGGAAGTGTTCGAGGCCATGTGGGCGGGCGAGGGCGACACCGATGCGGTTATCGCCAAGAAGGGGTTGCGGCAGATCACCGATGCCACAGCCATCGAAAAGATCATTGACGCGGTGCTGGCTGCCAATCCGCAACAGCTCGCCGGCTACCGCGCCGGCAAGGACAAGCTGTTCGCGTTCTTCGTGGGGCAGGTGATGAAAGTCACCCAGGGCAAGGCCAATCCGCAGCAGGTCAACGAGTTGCTGCTCAAGAAACTCAGGGGATAACGGCTCTGAACAGCCGTGCTACGTGCTGCGTTCTGCGTGCTGCGGGAAAAGAACCCGTTGCCTTTTTCTTGCACAACACGCAGCACCCGGCACGCAGCACGTGGTTTTAGATGGCTGAACACGACACCCTGCGGCGCTTCATCTTCGAGCATCTCCCGGTGCAGGGCCGGCATGTGCATCTCGATGCCAGTTGGCGCGCAGTGCTGGAACGCCAGAGCTATCCTGCGCCGGTCCGCGCGCTGCTGGGCGAAGCCCTGGCGGCCATGGCCCTGTTGTCCGCCACGCTCAAATATGAGGGTACGCTGACGCTGCAAATCCAGGGCGGCGGACCGGTCTCACTGCTGGTGGTGCAATGTACCAGCCGCCTCAATTTGCGCGGTCTGGCCCATTGGCGCGACGGTCCCTTGCCATCCGCGCTCAAGGAACTGCTGGGCGACGGCCGGCTGGCAATCACCATTGAGCCGGTGGGCCAGAGTGAACGCTATCAGAGTATCGTGCCGCTGGAAGGCGCCGATCTGGCCGCATGCCTGGAAGGATATTTTCAGCATTCCGAACAGCTGCCCACGCGCCTGTGGCTGGCGGCAGGCCGCGACAGCGCCGCCGGATTGCTGCTGCAAGTGATGCCGCAGCGTGCGCAGAGCCCGGAAGCGTGGCGGCATGTGACGGTACTGGCGGATACCGTCAGCGGCGAGGAACTCAACGTGCTCAGCGCCGAACAGCTGCTGCACCGCCTTTACCACGAGGAAGACCTGCGGCTGTTTGAATCTGCGCCGGCATCATTCCGCTGCCGCTGTTCGCGGGCCGGCATTGAAGATACCCTGCGTGGTCTGGGCGCGGGAGAAGTGCGCGGTATTCTGAGGGAACAGGGCCGGGTACACGTGGACTGCGAGTTCTGCGGCCACGGCTCTGATTTCGACAGAGTTGATGTGGAAGCACTGTTCGGCACCACGGTGCGCACACTGTCGTCGGAAGTTCGCCACTGAGGGTTATGTCTGCGTTTCGCAGATCGCGACTTCCAGTTCCAGAATACCGGAGTTATCCATCCGCCAGCCCGCAAGCTGTAGCACGCCCTTGGTTCCGAGTGAGATTGCGAGGAACAGACGTGCGCCAAACGGCGTCAGCTCCGCCGGAGCTGGGGCAGATGCCTCGCCGGAATCAGTACGGTACACAGCCCATAGCCGTTCACCGCGGTGCGCCAGCATCTTAAGCGCAACACTGATCCGTTCTTCCGCAGGGTAATGGTTCTGAGCCAATGGATAACAGTGACCCGGCATATCATCCAGGGCGGCGATGATGCCCCATGTCATTTGCGTATGGGACGATTGCGCCTGATGCAGCAGCTGATTGACCAGCAGGCGCGGCAGCAGCAGCGTTTCAGGCGGAAGGCCGGTTTTCACGATAGGCCACGCAGGTACCGGTGAAGCGTGCACACAAGATTTTCCCCTGCAGAATATGCGCCTTGAGTTCGAGTCGCGCCTTGTGGCGACGCTTGAGCGTTACAAAGAAATTCTCCAGCAGTGGTTCATCCGGCAGCGTGCAGTACGCCACCAGCGCCTCCGTTACCGGACGCAGATAGAGAATGTGCGACTCGCTTATGACGATATGGGTACCGTGTTCCTGTTCCAGCAGCAGCCAGGTGAGTCCCCAGCAGGCAAGAGTGGCGAGGCTGACGAGACTGCCGCCGAAGGCCGTGGACTGATGATTGATGTTGGCGGCGAGCGGCGCGGTGAGCGTCAGACCGGTTGCATCGAAGCCAGCGACCCTTACCTGCATGTGACGCACCAATGGTATATATCGGTACAGATAGGCCTCGAGTCGCGTCGCGCCCGCCGCGTAGCCGGTATTGTTCAACGATGGGCGCAGACCAGGCATGCGGGATCCCGTTTTAGTTTGGTGATATGCAGATCGGCGTTCTTCGCGTCCAGTTGCCAGAGGCGGCCGATGAGCGGCTGACCGATGCCGGTAAGGAGTTTTACCGCTTCCACCGCCATGCAACTGCCGATAACGCCCACCAGCGGGGCCAGGATGCCGTTACTGCGGCAGTTCTCCAGTTCTTCGCTGTTTTCCGGGTAGAGGCAGGCGTAGCAGGGACTTTCCGGGTCCCGGCAATCGAATACCGTGAGCTGACCCGAATAGCGGATGGCGGCGCCGGAGACCAGCGGTTTGCCGTTCTTGACACAGGCGAGGTTCACCGCGAAGCGTGTGCCGAAGTTGTCACTTCCATCCAGTACCACATCCGCCTGCCGTATGGTTCCTTCAAGCGCCGCGGAGGTGAGCCGTTGCTCCAGTTGTTCGGTGTGGCAATGCGGGTTGAGTGCGCGGATGGCTGCCGCCGCTGACAGGGTTTTAGGCCGGCCCACAGCGGCAGTCGTATGCAGTATCTGGCGCTGCAGGTTGGAAAGGTCCACCCGGTCGAAATCATTTAATAGCAGCGTGCCGACACCCGCTGCGGCCAGATACAGGGCGGCAGGCGAGCCCAATCCGCCCAGGCCCACAATCAGCACCCGGGAACGGGCCAGCCTGTCCTGGCCTGCGGCGCCGAAATCCGCCAGCGCCAAGTGGCGGCTGTAACGCAGCTGATAATTTCTGTCGTCCGTGGGCATTGGTGTGGCCGGGAAGGTAACAGGTGAATTTTATCCTGTATGGGTGAAATTCGCCGGGAATCCATCCTGTACAATGCACCGGCCGCCGATTCCCGGGGTGCGGCAAGGTGTGTGGTGACTGGATGCGGCGATACCCATGAGTGCGTGGGCGGAATATCTCAAGTTCTTCGCGGGCCTGCTCGCCATCCTCAATCCCATCGGCGTCATTCCGGTGTTCATCAACCTTACCCAGAACCAGACAGCGGTGGAGCGCCATCATACGGCCTTCACGGCGGCGGTGACGGTAGGTGTGGTACTGGCAGTGGCGCTGCTGGCGGGCGAGCGTATCCTGAACTTCTTCGGCATCAGCGTGGCGTCGTTCCAGGTGGGCGGCGGCATTTTGATTCTGCTCAATTCGCTCTCGATGTTGCAGGCCAAGATGGGTCCCACGCGCCAGACGGAGGAGGAAGCACAGGAGACGGCGGAGAAGGAACAAGTGGCGGTGGTACCGCTGGGAGTACCGCTTACCGCCGGCCCCGGCGCCATCAGCACCGTGATTCTCTACGGTCACAAACCGGCACTGTTCGGCCGCTATATCATCCTGCTCGTCGGTATCGCCGTGGTTTCCGTCATTGTGTGGGCCTGTTTCCGGCTGGCGCCGCTCATCTCCCGGGCCTTGAGCCGCACCGGTATCAACATCGTGACCCGCATCATGGGGCTTATCATGGCCGCCATCGGCATTGAATTCATTGCCGCGGGTCTGCGCGTGCTGCTTCCGGTTCTCGCAAAATAAAATGATGCACGAGCCTTCCGGCTCGGTTCCAGACAATAGGTACTGTATCGGGGAATTCCCCTGTGATTTTCTCTATGAAATCATTCGATCCGCGTCATGCCGGCAATCATCACTGTTTCGACCGGCATGTTCTCATGCATGCCGGTCTTGTGTGTCCGCACCCGTGAGATCTTATCCACCACATCCGTTCCCAGGGCAACTTTGCCGAATACCGCATAACCGTGATCGCGGGCGCCGTGGTTCAGGAACGAGTTATCGGCCACGTTGATGAAAAATTGTGAAGTGGCACTATGGATGTCGGCGGTACGTGCCATGGCTATGGCATAGCGCGTGTTCGATAATCCATTGTCGGCTTCGCTCTGGATGGGTGTGCGGGTCTTTTTCTGCTGCATGTCATGGGTGAAGCCGCCGCCCTGAATCATGAATTCCGGGATCACGCGATGAAACAGGGTGCCATCGTAGAAACCCGCATCCACGTAACTGAGAAAATTCGCCACGCTGACGGGAGCCTTGTCGGGATAGAGCTCCAGCGTGATGTCGCCGAGGCTGGTGGTCATGAGGATCATGGAATGGCTCCGGTGAAAAGAGTGCGCATTTTACTCCGTCAATCTCCAAAACGCCCAAGGGTGACGCGCTCGTGGTCCGCCAGGTCACGGATGGAACGGATATCAGTGAATCCGGCGCTGGATAACAGCGTACGCACGCGTTCGCCCTGGTCATACCCGTGTTCCAGCAACAGTACGCCACCGGCTTCCAGATGGACGGACGCACGCAGCGCGATTTTGCGGATCGGCGCGAGACCGTCCGGTCCGCCGGTCAATGCTCTGCGTGGTTCAAAGCGCACATCGCCGGATAGCAGGTGTGGATCCTCATCGGGTACGTAAGGCGGATTCGAGACGATTGCTGCAAAACGCCGGCCGGACACCGGCGCAAACCATTCACCCTGCAGGAACTCCACATTGCGGATTCCCAGGGTATGGGCATTATCCCGGGCCACGTCCAGCGCGGCCTCGCTGATGTCGGTGGCCGTGATGATGCAATGAGGTCGTTCGATCGCAAGCGCCAGCGCAATGGCGCCGCTGCCGGTACCCAGATCCGCGAGATACCAGCGGGATTCCACTGGTATGCAGCGCAATGCTTCTTCCACCAGCAGTTCCGTTTCCGGGCGCGGTATCAGTGTGGCGGAGGTGACCTTCAGCGACATCGCCCAGAAGTCGCGTCTGCCCGTGAGATAGGCCACCGGCCTGCCCTTCTGGCGGGCAATGGTCAGGAGCGTGAAGTGCCTCAGCTTGTCACCGTCAAGGCGTTGTTCCGGCCGCGCATACAGGTGACTGCGCGGCACGTTCAGCACGTGTGCCAGCAGGATTTCAGCGTCCAGGCGCGGCGTGGGGCTGGTTTTGGATAATTCCTTGCCAGCCATGCGCAGCAATGTGGCGACGGTGACAGCCATGACGGCCCTCTGGGAAGTGGGTTTATTTTAAGCGCTTCCGTACAATAGCGGCTTATTTTCGCCGATCGGATTACCGGAGGCCGCATGAAAATTTATTCCAATGTGCTGGAGATGGTCGGCCACACGCCCATGCTGGAAGTCAAACGCCTCGATACGGGTCCCTGCCGGCTGTTCCTGAAACTTGAGTGCATGAATCCGGGCGGCTCGATCAAGGATCGTATCGGCATATCCATGATCGAGGAGGCGGAGAAGCGCGGTGATATCAGACCCGGCGATACCATCATCGAGGCTACCGCCGGCAACACGGGCCTGGGGCTGGCGCTGGTGGCGGCGCAGAAGGGCTATCACCTGATTCTGGTCATTCCCGACAAGATGAGCCAGGAAAAGATTTTCAATCTGCGTGCCATGGGCGCCGAAGTGGTGTTGACCCGCTCTGATGTGAGCAAGGGCCATCCTGAGTATTACCAGGATCTAGCCAAGCGCATGGCCCGGGAAATGCATGCCTATTTCATCAATCAGTTCGGCAACCCAGACAACGTGAAGGCTCATGAAACCACCACCGGCCCCGAAATCTGGGAACAGATGGGTCACAAGCTTGACGCAGTGGTGGTCGGCGTGGGTTCCAGCGGTACGCTTAGCGGCATTGGCCGCTATTTCCAGCGCGTGTCACCGCAAGTGGAAATGGTGTTGGCGGACCCCCAGGGATCGGTACTGGCCGAATACATCCGCAGCGGCAAACTGGGCGAGAAAGGCAACTGGCTGGTGGAAGGCATCGGTGAGGATTTCATCCCCGATATCTGTGATTTGTCGTTGGTCAGGCACGCCTATACCATTCCGGACAGCGAAGCTTTTGCCACAGCGCGCGAGGTTCTGCACCAGGAAGGCCTGCTGCTGGGCTCTTCCTCCGGCACGCTGATCGCGGCAGCGCTGCGCTACTGCCGTGTGCAGAAAACAGTCAAGCGTGTGGTAACGCTGGGTTGCGACACCGGCAACAAATACCTGTCCAAGCTGTATAACGATTTCTGGATGATCGAGCAGGGTTTCCTGGAACGGCCCAAGCGCGGCGATCTCGGTGATTACGTGGGCCGTCCGTACTGGGAGCGGGCTACGGTTTACGTGGGACCGGGGGATACACTGGCCACCGCCCATACCCGCATGCGCAACAATGGCATTTCCCAGTTGCCGGTGATTGAAGGCAGGGCTTTTCTGGGTGCGGTGGCGGAAAGGGACCTCATCCGGGCTGTGCGCCGCGATGCGCGCGGCTTCACCCAGGAGGTGCGCGGCGTGTTAAATGCCGAGTTCCCCCGCATCAATGCGCAGCGGAAGGTGGAAGACCTGTTTGCGCTGCTGGAGAGGGAAACCGCCGTGGCAATCATGGGTGACGACGAGTTCCTGGGTCTGGTGACGCGCAGTGACCTGCTAAATCGTCTGAGGTTACAGCCGTAGCAACAAGCTGTCGCACGGTCCAAATACAAATCGCGGCGAATATCGCCGCACAATCAGTGAAAGGTAAACAGCAATGTATTCCCCAGACAAGAAACCCGGTTTTGCCACCCGCGCGATCCATGCCGGCCAGTCGCCGGATCCGTCCACCGGCGCGGTGATGCAGCCCATTTACGCGACTTCCACTTACGCCCAGGAAAGTCCCGGCAAGCATAAGGGCTACGAGTATTCACGCACCCAGAACCCCACGCGCATGGCTTATGAGCGCTGCGTGGCGGATCTCGAGGATGGTACGCGCGGCTTTGCCTTTGCGTCCGGGATGGCGGCTACCGCCACTATCCTGGATTTGCTGGATTCCGGCAGCCATGTGATCGCCATGGACGATATGTATGGCGGTACTTACCGTTTGTTCGAGCGCGTGCGCAAGCGTTCCGCGGGCCTCAAGTTCAGCTATGTGGATCTGCGCGAACCCAAGGCGCTGGCCGCCGCCATCCGTCCGGAGACGCGGCTCATCTGGGTGGAGACGCCCAGCAATCCGCTGCTGAAATTGGTGGACCTGGCCATGGTGGCGGAAGTGGCGCACCGGCACAAAATAATGACGGTATGTGACAACACCTTTGCATCACCCTATATACAACGGCCCATTGAATACGGCTTTGATCTGGTGATGCATTCCGCCACCAAGTATCTCAATGGGCACTCGGACATGGTGGGCGGCATGGTGGTGGTGGGTGAGCGCGCCGATCTCGCCGAGCAGCTCGCCTTTCTGCAGAATTCCGTCGGCGCCGTTGCGGGACCGTTTGACAGCTTTCTCGCACTGCGTGGTCTTAAGACCCTGGCGCTGCGCATGGAGCGCCATTGCAGTAACGCACTGGAACTTGCCAGCTGGCTGGAAAAGCACCCGCGGGTGGAGCAGGTGGCCTATCCCGGGCTCCGCAGCCATCCCCAGCAGGAACTGGCGAAGCGGCAGATGCGCGCCTTTGGCGGCATGGTGACGATTTTTCTCAGAGGGGGGAAATCGGAAGCCCGCCGTTTTCTGGAACATTGCAGGCTGTTTACCCTGGCCGAGAGCCTGGGCGGCGTGGAGAGCCTCATCGAGCATCCCGGCATCATGACCCATGCGTCCGTTCCCCGGGAGGTGCGCGCTACGTTGGGAGTAAGCGATTCGCTGGTGCGCCTGTCGGTGGGCGTGGAGGACGCATCCGACCTGCGAGCGGACCTGGAGCAGGCGTTCGCCTCCTGAAACACAAATGAAAAGAGCAGGCCGTTTCCGACCTGCCCTTAATCATTGACTCCCCGGCCATCCGCCGGGACGGGTGGCCTGAAGGATTGACCCGGCGTTCGCCGGAATCGCGCCTTACTTTTTCGGAGGAGTTTTTGTGCTCGTAGCCGGAGCCTTCGTCGCCGCACCGGCCGCCGGAGCAGCCGTGGAAGCCGTCGGCGCCGCCGTGGAAGCTGCCGGAGCAGCCGTGGAGGCCGCCGGGGTCGCAGGAGCTTCGCTCTTCTTGCCGCAGGCGGTCAGAGTGAGCGCCAGAGCGGCAGCAGAAAGGACAATAACGTATTTATTCATGTTCGTTCACCACCAGTGTGCCAAAAAAATAACCGTAATTCCATGATACTACTCGACGATTTGTTTGCAAATCGCGCGATCGGGCGCAGATTCTAGCCAATTCATGCTGGTCTTGCGAAAATGGCGCAGTTTTATTTATTTTTCATTTATAATCAATAAGTTATATATGTAAAGCTCCACTCTGTACAACCGGTGCTTGAATTCTGCTTAAATAATTGCCCACCCGCATGTGTGGGTCGCTCATCCACATTTTGCGCTGATTGCAGTGTCACCACTTTACCAACCCCGCTCGAACCTGGCGCATCAGATTACCTCCCGAAGATGCACGCCGGGCGATCGCTTTTTATTGGCATTCCGCAGGTTCGTGGGGCACATGCGCGCAGCGAGTACGCATGAGAACAGTATGGTTTCCGCAGAGCAGTGATCGGCCGCGCGCCGACAAGCGGCTGCCTATCGTTGGCCCACTCATTTCACCGGAAGCTGGCCGGGTTCCGCATGCCGGGTTGGTACCTGTACTTCAGCCACAATGATTGGTTTTACTGCCGAACCCGGCAACCCGTGTTATGCATTGAAAATGCTTGCGGTCGTCGCGGACAGTCAGGCACACTGCCGCAGTTCCACGGCTAACAGCACGCGGAGAGTCTGCGCATGTTTGAACTGGATACCACCCCTCAGCCACCCATGAGGATCTGGTCCCGCGGCATAAAGCTGGGTCTGGCAAGCTTCCGCAGGCTGTTTGCACTGGCAAGTGTTCTGGGGTTCATCAGCCTGTTACCTGCCATATATCTGGCCTGGAAGATGGGCGATAACCCCATTACGCCGGACGCCCTGCTGCGGATGCTCAGGCAAGGGCACTTTGCACTGAACTTTCTGCTGCTGGAACTGCTGGTGCTGATTCTGAGCTCGTTTGTCTATGCATTGATTATTCAGCGTCTCGATCGCACCGTACAGGGGACGGTGATGGTCCATGAATTGCAGTTTGCCTTGCGCAAGACAGCAACATTGGTACTGGCCGGTATTCTATTCTTCATTACCCTGCTGATCGGGATATTTATTGCGGAGATCATCGGGACTCTTCTTGGCACCTTGCTGGGAACAATGCTTGGGCATGGTGCCGCCGTCGTTGTCGTCCAGGTTTGTCTCATTGTCACCGTCATGTTTATCATCGTCAATTTGCTTTTTTTCCAGTTCGCCATTGTCCTGGACGGCAAAGGGCCCGTTAGCGCCCTGAATCACAGTTGTGCCCTGGTGTTTCACAATTGGTGGCACTCTTTTCTCGTACTCCTGATGACCGTAGCCGCCATCGCGGGCGTTGTGATTGTGGCCATGTTGCCGTTCATGCATTGGTTGACGCAGTTGGGTACCGCGGATACCGGCCGTGCGCTGATGGAGAAAAGTGTGTTAAGGCTGGTGGGCGCAGCGATATTTACGCCCTTCGTGGTTGGGGTGCTGTATGTGCTGTATCACGATCTCAAAGCACGGCGTGCGCAGAAGTCCCTCCCGACCGGAGCCGTTCAGGCTTGATGAATAAGACAATGCATAACACCGGACTGCCGCCCATCGGCACCACGCTGGATGAGAGTTGGCGCTTGTTTCTGCAGTCCCTGATGGTGATTTTCCTGCCTGTATGGATTGCCGGCATTGTGGACGTTCTGCCGGATGCGCTCGCCGGGGGCGGATTGCTTACCGGCAGTTTGAACTGGTCTGTTCTCGCGGTGACCGTGCCGGCTTGGCTTGTAGAAGGCGCACTCTATGGCATTGCCATAGCCAAGCTGAATGCGGTCGCCACGGGAGAGAGGCTTTCCTATACCCGGGCATTGCGCCTGGGAATCCGCGCTGCCCCGGCTGTTGTTATCGGTGATTTGGTGTACAACCTCGCATCCTGGGGTGGCCTCTTGCTGTTCATCGTGCCGGGCATCATTCTCGGCACCACCCTGGCATTTTTTGCTTATGCCGCAGTCCTGGACCGCAAAAATTTTCTTGATGCACTTAGCTACAGTCATACGCTGACGTGGCCGGATTGGTGGCGGACATCCGTGGTGATTTCTGTGCCGGCGATCGCGTTGTTCGTTTTCGGGGTTATTGCCGGCTGGTCCGATATCATGAGTGCCATGCGGCAGGTGAGCATGGGTCAGATGCCCTCGGCGACGTCGCTTGTGAACCCATGGTATGACTTTGGGCTCATGCCGCTATTGGGCGGGATAGTATGGTGCTACGTGCTTGCGGTCTGCTATGTGCAGTATCGAAAACTTCAAGCACGCGCTGAAGCTCACTGAGCCGTCATGGCGGCCAGCTCCTCCGCCTGATATTCATTCATCAGCGGCAGGATCATTTCATCCAGGTTTCCCCTCAGGATGTCGTCCAGCTTATAAAGTGTCAGATTGATGCGGTGATCAGTGACGCGTCCCTGGGGAAAGTTATAGGTACGGATACGTTCCGAGCGGTCACCGCTGCCCACCTGCAATTTTCTCGATTGCGCCTGCGCGCTAATCTGCTTTTCCCGTTCGGCCGATAACAGCTTCGCCTTTAATAATGACATGGCACGTGCGCGGTTCTTGTGCTGGGAGCGCTCATCCTGGCATTCCACCACGATGCCGCTGGGCAGATGGGTGATACGGATGGCGGAATCGGTCTTGTTCACGTGCTGACCGCCGGCGCCCGAGGAACGGTACGTATCCACCTTCAGATCCGCCGGATTGATCTCCACGTGTTCCACTTCCGCCACCTCCGGCAGGATCGCCACGGTGCAGGCAGAGGTATGGATGCGGCCCTGGGCCTCGGTTTCCGGCACGCGCTGCACGCGGTGGGTGCCGGACTCGAATTTGAGCCTGGAGTAGGCGCCAGGACCCACGATACGGGTAATGATTTCCTTGTAGCCGCCGTGTTCGCCGGAGCTTTCATGCAAAATTTCCACGCGCCAGCCATGCTCCTCAGCATAACGACCGTACATGCGGAGCAGATCGGCGGCAAACAGCGCCGCTTCATCGCCGCCGGTACCGGCGCGGATTTCCAGATAAATATTGCTGTCGTCATGGGGATCGCCGGGCATCAGCAACTTGAGAAGTTCCGGTTCCAGCGCCGCCAGGCGCTGTTCGGAAAGATACCTTTCTTCCTGTGCCAGACTGCGTATTTCCGCGTCGCTGTCCCGCGCCATTTCCCCGATGCTTTGGATATCCGCCTCCACGCGCTGATATTCACGGAACCTGAGCGTCAGCGGCCCGATACGCGCGTATTCCTGTGACAACTCCCGGAATTGGTTCTGGTTGCCGATCACATCTGGGCTGGCGAGCAGTGCCGCGAGCTCCTCGTGACGCGCAGCCAGCCGTTCAAGTTTCTGGCGAATGGAGTCTTTCACGGAAATGTCCCACGGGCACGTGGGTGACATTATAGCGGTGCCGGAAGGCTGTTAGGACAAACCCCGCGAACGCGATACCGGAGTGTACTGCGAAAATTCGTTGGACTCAGGCGCTGGATTCCGAGGTGACGCCGAAACCGGCCGGTGGCGGAACGATCGCACACAACCGGGGACGGGCCTTGCAACCATCCATCATGGTTTCTTTTTCCGGTCCTGGTCTTCCAGGCCGAAAAGTTCATGGGCTTCGTGCATTACATGGTCGCGGCCTTCATGGGCCGCCTGGCGCAGATAGGCGGTGGGAGCGTGCAGCAACCGGTTGGTGAGCGTTTCCGCCAGGAATTTGAGTGCTTCATCCGGCGACGCGCCGCCGGCAAGCAGATGCCGTGCCTGTTCCAGGGTGTGATCGCGGAGCGATGCGGCATTACCGCGCACCGCGCGGATGGTGGGCACCGCATCCAGGCCGCGCAATTGCTCCATGAAGCGTTCCAGTTGCACATTGATGATGACTTCCGCTTCTTCCGCCGCCGCCCGGCGGGAACGCAGATTGCTCTCTACCACGTTGCGCAAGTCGTCGATAGTGAAAAGATAAACATCGTCCAGTTCCGCCACGCTGGCATCAATGTCACGCGGTACCGCGATATCCAGCATGAGCACCGGACGGTGTTTGCGCGTGCGGAGGGCCGCAGCCACTGTGGCGCGTGTAAGAATGGGTTCCGGACCGCCGGTGGAGGCGATCACGATGTCGGCTTCATTGAGATGTGCGGGAATCTCGTGCAAGCCGATGGCGTAGCCGCCAAACTGTTCTGCGAGCCGGTGTGCGCGGTCGAGCGTACGGTTGGCGATAATCATGCGCTGCGTGCCCTGTTCACGCAGGTGCTGTGCCACAAGTTCTATGGTTTCTCCGGCACCGATCAACAGCGGCGTGAGGTTGCCGAAGTCAGCGAAGATCTGCCGCGCCAGACGTACCGTGGCATAGGCGACGGACACCGGGTTTTCACCGATGCGCGTATCGGTACGTACCTGTTTTGCCACCGTGAAAGCATACTGAAACAGGCGGTGCAGACGATTGCCGGCGGTGCTGTTCCGTCGTGCCAGTTCGTAAGCTTCCTTTATCTGACCGAGAATCTGCGGTTCGCCCAGGATCATGGAATCGAGGCCGCAGGCCACACGGAACAAGTGCCGTGCCGCCGACTCGCCATCGTAGGTGTAAAAACGCCCGCGTACACCCGGATCATCCGGACTGCGCACGCGCGTGAGCCAGTCCGCCAGGTGCGTTCCTGAACCGTTTTCCAAGTAGGCATAGATCTCGGTGCGGTTGCAGGTGGACAGGATGGCCGCTTCCTCCACCCCCGGCAGGTCCGTCACTGCCTGCAATGCGCCGGGAACCTGTTCCGGGCCGAAGCTCAGGCGCTCCCGTATGGCGACGGGTGCGGTGGCGTGGCTGATTCCGAGGACAAAAAAGGACATGCGCATGTGAACCGGGCAGGGTGGGCAAATTTTGGGCGAATTCCCGCATTCTAACAAGCGCTTGCCCGCGTAAAGGCTTACGGGTTCGCGTCGCGGCGGAGTATAGTGGATGCGTAGGACAGGACTGAGCAGAACCCCATGAGGATGCAGTTTCATGCCGCTCTCGCAGGCGCGGCCCTGGTGCTGGCCGGCTGCGTCGCCGCACCGAGGCGGCTGCCGGCACCCCTGCCCCAACCCGCAACCAGGTTCCACACCCCGGCGCAGGCACTCACCTATCACGTCTTTATGGGCGAACTGGCGCTGCAACGCGGCGACCGCCGGCAGGCGGTGCAGCAGTATGCGCGCGCAGCGGAGCTGGGCAGCGATCCCACTCTGGCGGAACATGCGGTGGTACTGGCCTACCAGGCGGGTGATGACCGGTTGGCGCTGAACTTGAGCCGTCACTGGTTGACACTCGCTCCCAAGAACATCAGTGCGCGGTATTTTGAAGCACTTCTGAATACGCGGCTTGGCAATGTGGCAGCCGCCGTGAGCGAATTCAAAAGCCTGCTGCGAGATGTACCCAGCGAGAGTTTCCCGCTCATCGCGGAATTGCTCGGCCAGGAAACGGGTGCCCGGCAGGGACTGCCGGTGATGCGGCAACTCGTTACCGCTTATCCGCAATCAGCGCAGGCGCATTTTGCCCTCGGCCGGCTCGCTCTGCATTATCGGCGGGCACCGCTTGCCGTCAGCGAGGCACAGCGCGCACTTGCCCTTCGACCCCATTGGGATGAAGCCCTGATGCTGGAGGCACGTGCGTTGGTGGCGGCGCATCGGAACAATGAGGCACTCAAAGTGCTCAAGGCGCATGTGCAGGCCGCGCCGGATAACATCGGTCTGCGTCTGGCCTATGCCGCATTGCTGGCCCAGACACAAGAGAACGCCCAGGCACGGACGGAATTCGCCGCGGTTCTCAAGCGCAAGCCACACAATCCTGACGCGCTCTATTCCCTCGGCCTGCTGGCATTGCAGGACGGCCATTTGGCGGAAGCGCACGGCTATTTCATGCGTCTGCTCAAGACCGGCAGGCGCAATGACGATGCTGGGTATTTTCTCGGCAATACCGCCGAACTGGCGAAGCGCTATGCCGAAGCGCTGGCATGGTACCAACGGGTGAACGGCGGCCATTACTGGCTGTCGGCGCAACTCAGCGTGGTACGCGTGCTGACGGCGCAGGGCAAACCGGACGCAGCGCGCAGTTACATGAACGGCATCATCGGCGAGGATGCGGCTGACACCGTGCAATTACGCATTGCCGAAGCGCAGATATTCAGCGATATGGGGCATAACAGAACCGCTCTTCAGATTTTTGCTCAGGCCCTGGAGCAGGACCCGTACAATACGGACCTGCTGTATGCGCGTGCGCTGCTGCAGGAAAACCTGGGCAATGTGGCGGCGGCTGAAAGCGACCTGCGCCGCATCCTCAGCCGGTCACCCGATAATGCCGACGCCCTTAACGCTCTCGGCTACACGCTTACCGTCCATTCCACCCGCTATCAGGAAGCGCTGGGCTATATCGAGAAAGCCCTGAGCATCCGACCGCACGACGCCGCCATCATTGACAGTATGGGCTGGGTGGAATATCGCCTCGGCAACTATCAGCAGGCTCTTGGCTACCTGCGCAGAGCCTATGCGCGTCTTGCCGATCCACAGGTGGCAGCGCACCTCGCTGAAGTGTTATGGGCATCGGGCGACAAGCAGGAAGCGCGCAGCGTTTGGAGCGCGGCGCTCAAACAGCATCCAGGCAATCCCGCCCTGCTCAAGGTCGGCCGGCGATTCTCGCCGTGAATGCCCGCGAGCTGATTCTGCTCGGTGTTTTGATGTTAGCCGGTTGTGCGAGTGTGCCGGGCACGGCGCCCGTGGGTCCGCCCGATGAAGCCGCCTGGCACGTACGGCGTGCGCAACTGGAAAAACTTGTGAACTGGAAACTGCAGGGCCGTGTCGGCATCGTCAATGGCCAGAATGGCGGCAGCGGTTCCATGGATTGGACGCAGCGGGGCAATATTCTCGATTTCAGTTTTCACGGCCCTTTCGGTGCCGGCGCACTGAAAGTGCGGGGTGATGCCAATGTTCTCTGGGTGCGCAGCTCCCGCGGCGATGATTTCATCACCACCGATCCAGAGCGGGATTTCGTCCGCCGCCTGCATGTACCGTTACCGGTGTTGAGCCTGCGCTACTGGATGATGGGTATTCCCGACCCCAATGCGTCCTTCGCTCGCACAGTGGATGATCGCGGACATCTGGTAACGCTCACGCAGCGCGGGTGGCAGGTGGATTACCGGGATTATGCCCGCTTCGACGGTTATGATCTGCCGACGCGCATGCTGCTGCGTCGCGACCGGGTGCGCATCAAGATCGCCATCAATGCTTGGCATGTATTTGCACACCCGGGCGATCAACCCGCAACCGTTCAATGACGCTAACCATCAGCCGAAACTGGCCTGCGCCGGCCAAGCTCAATCTGTTCCTGCACATCACCGGACGCCGTGCCGACGGGTATCATCTGCTCCAGACCATAATTCCAGTTCCTGGAGCATGGGGATACGCTGGATTTTGTGCTGCGTGCCGACGGCCGTGTTATGTGCTCAGTGGGACCGGCAGACATTGCGGTCGGGAGCGACCTGGCCGTGCGTGCTGCCCGCCTGTTACAGGAACGTGCGCATTGCCGGTGCGGTGTGGATATACATTTGCGCAAGCACCTGCCCCGGCAGGCGGGACTGGGTGGCGGCAGTTCCGATGCGGCCACCGCCCGGGTCGCTCTCAATCATCTTTGGGGTACGGGCCTGTCGACTGCGGAGCTTGCCCGCCTGGGCCTGGAATTAGGCGCGGATATGCCGGTATTCGTACACGGACATGCGGCCTGGGCGGAGGGGATAGGGGAAATTCTCACTCCCGTGGAGCTGGCGGAGCCCTGGTTTCTGGTGCTTGAGCCTGCCTGTGAAATCCCAACCCGGGAAATTTCCAGGCCCCTGAATTGACACGAAATTCCCCGCCAATCACAATAGCACGCTTTCGCTCAGGCGAAGGCCGCAACGACTTCGAACCCTTGGTGCGACTCCGTTACCCGGCAGTGGCGGAGGACCTGGACCGGCTCGGCCCGCGGGCCAAAGCGCGGTTGACCGGTTCCGGCGCAAGCGTATTTGCCGGGTTTGCGCACGAAGCCGCGGCGCGGCGTGTGTTGTGGGATTTGCCCGGCGGTTGGCGGGCATGCGTCGCCCGGGGACGCAACCGCTCGCCCCTGCTCGACCGGCTGGCGGCGGAAAAGCCCGGCGAGAATTGGGGCGTAGCCAAGCGGTAAGGCAGCGGGTTTTGATCCCGCCATTCCCAGGTTCGAATCCTGGCGCCCCAGCCAGTGGGATTTTCAGGGACAGGCAGTGGATGGATCCCGGTATGACTGACCACAGCTAGAGTAAGCGAGGATGCCGTGTCAGCAGGCAGTATGATGGTTTTTGCAGGCAATGCCAACCCGCAATTGGCTGCCCGGATTGCCAACCACCTGCAATTGCCGCTGGGCAAGACACAGGTGGGTCGCTTCAGCGACGGCGAAGTGGCGGTGGAGCTGATGGAGAATGTGCGCGGCCGCGACGTCTTTATCGTGCAATCCACCTGTCCACCCACCAACGACAACCTCATGGAGTTGCTGGTGATGGCGGACGCCCTGCGGCGGGCTTCGGCCTCACGCATTACTGCAGTGGTGCCGTATTTCGGGTACGCCCGCCAGGACCGGCGCCAGCGCGCCGCGCGTGTGCCCATCACGGCGAAGCTCGTGGCCAACATGATGGTATCGGCGGGCATTAACCGTGTGCTGACCGTGGATCTGCATGCGGACCAGATACAGGGGTTTTTCGATATACCGGTGGATAACGTATATGCATCACCCGTGTTGTTGGGCGAAGTGTGGAAACAGAAGTTCAAGAATCTGATCGTGGTATCGCCAGACGTGGGCGGTGTAGTCAGGGCGAGGGCGCTGGCGAAGCGTCTCGATGATGCGGACCTGGCCATCATTGACAAGCGCCGTCCGCGCGCCAATGAAGCACAGGTCATGAACATCATCGGCGAGGTCCAGGGCAAGACCTGCGTAATTGTGGATGACCTGGTGGATACGGCGGGTACACTGTGTCTTGCGGCAAAAGCCCTCAAAGAGCAGGGTGCGGCGAATGTGCTGGCCTACATCAGCCATCCGGTGCTCTCCGGCAAGGCCATTGACAACATCGAGGGTTCGGCACTGGATGAACTGGTAGTGACGGATACGATACCGTTGCGCGACCAGGCCAGGACCTGTCGCAAGATCCGCCAACTGAGCATCGCACAGCTCCTGGCAGAAACCATGCGCCGCGTGAGTGACGAGGAGTCGGTGTCGTCACTGTATATAGATTAGTGAAGGGTGAGGATTAAAGCGTGAGGCGTTACAGGAACGTCCCTTTTACACCTCACTCCTCACACCTCACTTTTTTGGCGTCAATTCTGGTCGCGGAATTGGCATTGCAACGACCTCAAGGTCAACGTTATAGGAGTCAAATCAATGGCTATCAGCTTCAATCTGAGCGCCGAGATCCGCAACGACAAGGGGAAAGGTGCGAGCCGCCGCCTGCGTCGTGCGGGCAAGGTGCCGGGAATTCTTTACGGTGCCGGCGAACCGCCGCTGGAATTGGCTTTCGAACATAATGCACTGCGCAACAACCTGGCGCATGAGGCTTTCTATTCGCATATCCTCAAGATCAGGGTCGCCGGCGATGAGCATCAGGCGATCGTGAAGGATCTGCAGCGCCATCCGGCCAAGCCGCTTATCATGCATCTGGATCTGTTACGCGTGAAGGATGACCAGGAAATCCACGTGCATGTACCGCTGCATTTTCTTGGCGAGAAGGAAGCTATCGGTGTCAAGCAACAGGGCGGTGTGGTATCGCGTAACCTGATTGAAATCGAGATCGCCTGCCTGCCGCGTTATTTGCCCGAGTACATTGACGTAGATGTGATTAACCTCGAACTGAACCACGCATTGCACATGTCCGACCTCAAGCTTCCCGAAGGTGTCCGCATTGTGCAACTGGCCTATGGCGAGGAGCACGATCTGCCGGTGGTGGCCATTCATCATCCGCGCATCACCGTCGAGGAAGAACCGGTGGCGGAAGCCGCGGCTCCGGCGGAAGGCGCAGCGGCGGCTCCGGCGGAAGGCGCAGCGGCACCTGCGGCCGACACCAAGGCGGCGCCGGCGGCGGATGCCAGGTCGGCGGCGGCTCCGAGTGGCAAGGTGGCTCCGGCGGCCGAGAAAGGCGACAAGGGCAAGGAGAAGAAGTAATCAGGCGCCGGTCCGCGACGGCGGGCCGGGCATTACTTTCCCCTGGTCATGGCATCAGCGGTACAAATCCAGCTCGTGGTCGGCCTCGGCAATCCCGGGGCCGATTACGTTTTGACACGCCACAATGCCGGCTTCTGGTTTGTGGATGCACTTGCCCGTGCTCATGGGGGCGGCTTCAGTTGCGAGCGCAAATTCAGCGGAGATGTATGTCGCCTGCAGCTTGATGGACATGACATACGCTTGCTCAAACCCGCCACCTTCATGAACCGCAGCGGCCAGTCGGTGCAGGCGCTCGCGGCCTATCTCAAGCTGCCGGCGGAAGCCATCCTGGTGGCGCATGATGATCTGGACTTGCCGGCGGGCAGTGTGCGTCTGAAACAGGGCGGCGGCCATGGTGGTCATAACGGCCTGCGGGACATCACCGATCGACTGGGCGAAAATTTCTCCCGTCTGCGCTTCGGCATCGGCCGACCTGGCGCCGGCGCGGAAGTCATAGACTATGTGCTGCACCGCGCCGGTGAGGACGATGAAATGCAGATCATGCAGGCCGTAGCTGCAGCTATCGCTGTCATGCCGCGACTCCTGAATGGCGAAACCGGAAAAGTGATGCATGAACTGCACAGCCGCGGCGTGCTGCCGCGCAATCGGCGTGACCCGGCGTTAAAAGAATCAGACAGCGATTGATACCCAGGCATTTTTACGATTTCCGGCTTGGGAAACCTTGTTCATTCCGGACCATCGGCGGCAAGTCGCCGGGCAAACCAAAGGACCAGCATGAGTCTCAAATGCGGCATCGTGGGCCTGCCCAACGTGGGTAAATCCACGCTCTTCAATGCGCTGACCAAGGCGGGCATCGCCGCGGAAAATTATCCATTCTGCACCATTGATCCCAATGTGGGCGTGGTGCCGGTGCCGGATGCCCGTCTGAATGTTCTCGCCGCGATCGTGCAGCCACAGAAAATCATTCCCGCCGCAGTGGAATTCGTGGACATCGCCGGTCTGGTGGCCGGCGCTTCCAGGGGTGAGGGTCTCGGCAACCAGTTTCTCTCCCACATCCGCGAAACGGATGCCATCGCCCACGTGGTGCGCTGCTTCGAGAACGCCGATGTGGCGCATGTCACCGGGAAGGTAAATCCGGCATCGGATATCGAGACCATCAACACGGAATTGGCCCTGGCGGATCTCGAAACCGTGAGTCGTGCGATGGAGCGCAATATGCGTACGGCAAAATCCGGCGACAAGGACGCGCTAGCGAGACACAAAGTTCTGGAAACACTGAAAGCCCATCTCAATCAGGCCAGACCGGCGCGTTCATTAGGGTTGTCATCGGAAGAGCAGGCGTTGGTGCGCGAATCTGGTTTACTGACACTCAAGCCCGCCATGTACGTGGCCAACGTGGGTGAACGCGGTTTCGTCAATAATCCATTACTGGAGAAAGTGCGGGCCATCGCGCAAGCGGAGAAATCGGAAGTTGTACCGGTGTGTGCGGCCATGGAAGCGGAGATTGCTGAACTGAATGAGGCTGATAAGGCGGATTTCTTGCAGGATATGGGTCTGACCGAACCCGGCCTCGACCGTGTGATCGGTGTCGGCTATAAATTGCTGGGACTCGAGACCTACTTTACCGCCGGCCCCAAGGAAGTGCGTGCCTGGACCATCCATAAAGGGTTCACTGCACCGCAGGCGGCGGGCGTGATCCATACGGATTTCGAGAAAGGCTTTATCCGCGCCGAGGTCGTGGCCTATGAGGATTACGTGAAGCATCGCGGAGAAGCGGGCGCCCGCGACGCCGGCAAGTGGCGCCTGGAAGGCAAAGACTATGTAGTCAGGGAAGGCGATGTCATGCACTTCCGGTTCAACGTGTGAGTGCGGTGTATATTCAGGTCTGCTTTTTGTAACCGCTATGCAAGGTTTCTTGACTTGAACTCCGCAAAAACCGACAATGCCCGCCCCTCGATTTCCCGCCATGGCTACGTAGCTCAGCTGGTTAGAGCGCGGCACTCATAATGCTGAGGTCGGTGGTTCGAGTCCACCCGTAGCCACCAATCCCGATTAATTATTGCGATATCAGAAAACGATAATTGCTATTTCGCCCTCAGCATTATGATGCCGATTGATACGGTCGGTGTTTCTCCGGCGGGCTGTGCCATCCATGGCTTCGCTACCGCCGGTCCAGGGCAGGCATCCTGCCTGCCCGCTCGCAGCTGTGCTGCTCGCCCACCCGTAGCCACCAATTAAGAACAATCATTGTTAAGAATCCTGCGGTGACGGTGTCAATCCGACCTCAGCACTGTTTCCACCGGTGGAGGCAGCAATTCAAAGTGGTGAGGTTGCTAACCCGGAGCAGGCGCTCCATTTGCTGGAAGAATGCGGGTGGTGCATCTATGAAACCACCAAAAAGCTCTACTACCAGGCTAAGAACGAGCCACGATTCAAGTCAATCTTTGTTGCGCAAACGGACAAGACCCGCCCGGCTCCAGAGGAAGAAATGGTACACGTCGCCGAAGCTGAGACCCTGAAGCCCGGCAACCCCATAGCCCAGCGGTTTTCTCATCCGGTACTGGGATCGGGTCAATGCACACTATCGGCCATCGGAGACGCGGATAATACCTGGGCGGTTATTCTTGTGTGCGTGAAGGATTTCACCGGCTCAGTGAGGGGATTCTTCGAGGATATTGCCGCTGACATCCTGACAGTCGCAACACTGGATCAGGCCGGCTTGCTCAGGGAAATCACCGACCGCTCATATTCTAAGAAGGGTAGGTACACCGTTGCCGTCAAGGTAATCGATATTTTTGGCAATGACACTATGATGCTTGTTCCGGTATCGGTAGGCTAGCAGGCAATACGACGAACGTCCTCTAAATACGGGGCTAGCGATGTTTAGCAACAATGATGAAGCGTACTTACTAAGAGCGATTTCTCAAAATAGCTGTGTGCTATTTCTTGGAGCGGGCTTTTCTCTTGGTATCACCAATAGGCTTGGGCAGGATATGCCTTTAGGTGGTACGTTGGGGAAAGAGTTATGGACTTACCTGGGATACAAAGATCCATATCAAGAAAAGTTTGGATTACAAAAAGTCTTTCAATTGGCGATTAAGAGCGGTAAATCGAAGGAAGAGTTGCAAAGCTTCTTGGAAGACAGATACATAACCGCAAATGTGCCAGAGAAGTACAACGCTGTTGATTTCCGTGCAATTATGACCCGCTCTTTCCAAAAATGCTGATCCACCGAGTTGCTGACAAAATTGAGTTCAATCAGGCGGTTAAGCATTCTGCGGCGGTCAGTTGTATATGAATATCTGGGTCAAATCTCCATGGAATGCAACAGAAAAGTCGTCGCTGGCGCGAGTGGTCGGGACGCCGGCCTGCCTGTGCGTGTCCGCACGCAGACAGGGACCGTACCGGCCATCACGAGCGACGCGACGCTATCGGAACTCGAACGCCACCGGAGGATAAAGCGATGCGTGTCGTAAGCGTGGGTCAAGCGGTGTTTGCGGCGACCATGATCACCCTCGGAATCCTGGGCCTGATCAAAAGCGATTTTGCCCCGATATGGCACGGGATGCCCAAGGGCATGCCCGCGCAGGAGGCGCTGGACTATGTCTGCGCTCTCGTCTCCCTGGCCTGCGGGATAGGCCTGCTCTGGCCGCGCACCGCGGCGCTTGCCGCCCGCGTGCTGCTCGCCTATCTTTTAGCTTGGGCACTGCTGTTCAAAGCGCGTTTTATCTTCCTCCACCCCACTGTGGAAGTTGCCTATCAAAGCTGCGGTCAGAACGCGGTGATCGTGGCGGGCGCCTGGGTGCTGTATGCCTGGTTCGCCGCGGATTGGGACAGGCGCTGGCTCGGTTTCGCCACCGGCGACAAGGGTGTGCGCATCGCGAGAGTGCTCTACGGCCTGGCCCTGATCGCCTTCGGTCTGTCCCATTTCGTCTATCTCAATCTGACTGCCCCGCTGGTGCCTGCCTGGCTGCCGTGGCATACGGCCTGGGCGTATTTCACGGGAAGTGCCTACCTCGCCGCAGGCGCGGCGGTGCTCGTGGGCGTGTATGCACGGCTGGCAGCCGCGCTCTCGGCCCTGCAGATGGGCCTGTTCATATTCCTGGTGTGGCTGCCCATCGCCGTGGCCGGCAAGATGAGTGCCTTCAATTGGGGCGAGCTCGTCATCACCTGCGCGCTGACGGCCGCCGCCTGGGTGGTGGCGGATTCCTACCGCGGCATACCCTGGCTCGCCGTGGGCAAGCGCTGACAGCGGCGCTGCGGCAGCATAGAGTCATGGCTGGACCCGTCAGCTTGATAACACAGCTTCGCTCGCCGATCCCGGACTTGGAACTCGCGACGCCATGAGTCCGGTACAATTTGCAACGATCCAGACCGAGAGGAAGACGACCGGCAATTTGAATCGGCTGTTACGCATCCGGTGGCGGGTCGCAGGCGTAATCACGGATGCGACGCGCACTGACATCTTGTCTTCACTGTATACGGTGTACGATTGCAGAGGTGAGGGTGAGTGGTGAGAGCTGAGAGCCGGCCATCGCGGGGAAATCATTCAGGAGGTAGGCACATGAACATCAAGCGTTTGATCCAGGCCGTTTCAACGGCCCTCATCCTGATGCCTATAATCGCCTCCGCTGCTGGCAGCGGATGGTATATTGCCGCCGACGTAGGGCAATCGCGCTTCAGCGATGTCGCAGCCCAGGCGGATCAGATCGTCATGCAAATACCTCAGTTCGGGGTTCAACCCATCAGCGTTACCAACAGCGATACCGGCTACCGGTTGACGGGGGGATTCCAGGTCAACCCCTACTTGGGCTTGGAATTCAGCTTCGTCAATTTTGGTCAGGCCACTATTACAGAAAACAATGCAGGATTATTTCCTTGTGGGCCAAATTGTTTTGTTGTAATGTCGGGTCTGGTAGCAGCCAGACTCAAGGCACATGCTTGGACGCTGGCCGGTACGGGGATGTATCCGCTCAATGATGACTGGTCGCTTTGGGCACGTATTGGGATTGTCAATGCGAATATGAACCTTGTGATAAACGTCATCCCTCCAGTAGCATCGTATATATCGAGTATAGACGAATCGAGTTCCGGCCGTTTGACCACCATCTACGGCCTGGGAGTGCGTTGGATATTCTCAGATCACTGGTCTGCCCGGTTTGGCTGGGACCAGTACCGCAACCTCGGCAACAGCAATACCACCGGTGAATACACTGTGAACCTGGATTCGATTGGCATTGTGTATCGGTTCTAATGAGCCCTCCTGTTTGCGGAGTAGAAGAATACGGACCGCCCACCAAACAGGTTTGGGGCGTGGGGTTAGCCCCTTTCCCCGCGCCCTGTACCGTCCGCGTTTTCACCCTTTGAGTGCCATTCGGGTCAGAGCCATTAAACGCATGGCAATCGTTCGAGTGTAGAGCAAGGGCCAGACTCGTCTTTTGGGCTGCGCATCGACCGTGAATAACCGCCCCTGGTGCTTCAACTGCATGCGTTACAAAGAGACTTGTATTCCGATTGCTGTGACGGCTGAACGTATATACACCTGCTGGGGGTTTAAATGTCACTGCTGACGCTTGATTTTGCAGCGATGAAGCGGCTAACTGAAATACGCTCTCTATGGCGAGATACCTACCAGCAGCGCCAAGGGAATCACGGGGCGGCCCCAGTTCCGAGGGTCTCACAGCCGTGCTTTGACCGAACGAGGTATTTGGTCTAGATTGAACATAAGTCGCCCAGGGCAAACCCGTCGAAAGATGGGGACGCAAAGTCACCGGTCTAAGGAGTCGTACTCTATGACAGCGGGATCGCCGACAGCCAAGCCGTATCCAGAAGCCTGCCGTCTTATTTCCCGGACACTGGGAAACAGGGGACTTCCCTCTGTTTCCAAGACCTCTCCTCCCGGCGCCCATTTATCTGCATCCCGTGCCCGGTGGGCGCTTGCAGTCACGCGTGATCGGGGCGTACCTCAGCTTCAAAAGACAGGCAAAGCATCCATGGCATCATGGTGGAAATGCCAGTACGGCCGCACCCGATGATTGATATGTGTTTTTGAGGGCACGCCCCATGCGGATGCGTACGGTATTGGATTCCCTGCGGACGCGGCTGCTGCTGTTCGTCACGCTGGCTGTGCTCCCGGCGCTGATCGCGATCGTGTATTCAGGCCTGCAACAGCGCAATGCAGCGGAGGACCACGCCCGGGAGCAGGCGCTCATCGCCGCAAGACATACAGCGGATGAGATTGCCAACGTTCGGGAAGACTCGCTGTTAATTCTGTCCATACTCACAAAGGTTCCCGAGGTCGCGGCGCTGTCGCCCTCCGACTGCGATTCGTTTCTCGCCAGGCTCTTACGGGATCATCCGGAGTTCGCCAACATTGGCGTCATTTCTGACGTGGGCCTGCTTGTGTGCAGCGCGCGCCCGACCGCCCATCCTGTCTATCTGGGGGATCGTGGCTATTTTAAAAATGTCATCGCATCCAAGACGATGGTCACCGGGATGTATCAGGTGGGCCGTGTGTTGCAGGTGCCCGCGGTGGTCTTCGCTGCGCCCGTTCTCGGTGCCCGGAGTTCCGTGCATGCCGTCGCGTTTGTGTCGCTGGAACTGCGCTGGCTGAACCAAATGGCCTCCAGGACCAGCATCCCCGCAGGGACATCCTTGCTGGTTCTCGACCGCCGGGGATTCATTCTGGTAAGACAGCCCGATCCGGAGAAGTGGGTCGGTCATAAAGCGGCCGACTTTTGCAACCCACATCACCCGGATTGCATGAAGGGCGAAGGATTTATTACAAATGCCTGGCCGGATGGCGTCCGTCGGCTGTACGGATACAGAAGCCTACAGGATCCGGATGGTGCTACGGCCCTGACCATCCTGTACGGTATTCCGCAATCCCAGATCGTGGAGGCCGCCCGGAACGCGCTGATCACGCACCTGGGTATCCTGGGCGTCATCCTTTTTTTCATCTACCTGTTCGCATGGTACGGGAGCGACGCGCTCGTGCTGCAAAACCTGAAAGTCCTGTTGGCGGCGATTAAGGACATCCAGGCCGGCAAGACCGATGCCCGGGCCGACATCCCCGGCCGGCACGAACTGGCGCTCATCGGTGACGCGTTCAACGACATGGCGGAGAACCTCGCGACGAAATCCCGGCAGATATCCACGCAGCTGGAGCGCATCCGGCGCCTGCTGCGTATCTACCGCGTGTTCAGCGCCATCAATGGGTCGATTCTGCGTACGCATGCCGAAGAGGAGCTGGTGAGCGCCGCCTGCCGCATCGCGGTCGAACAGGGCGGGTTCAAGATCGCCTGGATCGGTCAGGTTGACCAGCAAACGCAGTGGGTGACACCCGTTGCCCATGCCGGGATCGGTCGGGATGCCGTATATGCCTTGAGGATCTCCGCACGCGAAGACATCCCGGAGGGCCAAGGGACCGCGGGGACCGCGCTGCGTACCCGCGAGCCCGCCATTGACAACGATATCGCGACCAGCACGCGGCTCACGCCGTGGCGGCATGAGCTGCTCGGGCTCGGCTGCCACTCCCTGGCGAGCTTCCCACTCCTCTACGGCAACGAACTCTACGGGAACCTGTCGCTGTATGCGGCGGAAAGGAACTTCTTTGACGAGGAGGAGGTCCGCCTGCTGCGGCAACTGGCTGCGGACACGGCCATCGGGTTAAAGAACATCCGCACCGAAACCGCCCTGCGGCAGCTGTCGTATTTTGATCCGATCACCGATCTGCCCAATCGCCGGCTTTTTGAGGACCGGACCGGCCAGATCCTGGCGCGGGCCCGGCGTGACCATGTGAAAGCCATGGTGCTCGCAGTGCAGATCGAGGAGGTCCACAGAATCGAGGACGCGTTGGGCCGGCATGTCGTGGACGGGCTGCTGCAGGAAATCGCCACCCGGCTGAAAGCCCATGTCGATTCGAGCGACAGCATCTCCAAGCTTTCCCGGGATATTTTTGCTCTGTGCCTGATCGTCTATCCGGGCGAGGATGTCCTGGGCCTATCGGCAAAAATCATGCAGCTTTTCCCCCTGCAACTGACCGCGGATGGCGAGCCGGTGGTGATCTCGGCCTGGGCGGGGGCCGCCCTCTTCCCGGCCGATGGGGACACGGCGGCGACGCTGATCCGCAATGCGGAGGTATCGCTGAGAAATCCCGCCCGTGAGTCAGGCGCCGTCTGCAGCTTTTATTCCTCCGGGATGGATATCCAGGCGGACCGGCGGTTCTCCCTGGAAAAGGAACTGCATTTCGCGATCGAACGCAACGAATTGTCCCTGGTCTATCAGCCCATATTTGACCTGCCCGGTCGCCGGGTAATCGGTGCTGAAGCCTTGCTGCGCTGGACCAGTCAAGCGCTGGGGCCCGTGTCACCGGCGGAATTCATTCCCATTGCCGAGCAGGCCGGCCTGATTGTTTCCATCGGGGAGTGGGTGCTGAGAGAGGGCTGTACACAGGCATTGAAATGGTACCCCACTGGCTCACCGACTTTTCATGTCAGTGTCAACGTTTCGCTCATTCAACTCCATGAGTCCGACTTTCTGGGTCGTTTGAAAGAGATATTGGCGACGCTCAAGTTTGATCCGAAGATCATTCCTCTCGCCGTGGAGATCACGGAAAGCGAGATGGCATATAACGTCGAAGAGACCATATCCATTTTACAGGCCATCCGCGCGCTCGGTATTCACATCTATATGGATGATTTCGGCACTGGGTACTCCTCGCTCGGCTACCTGAAGCGCATGCCGATCCATGCGCTGAAGATCGACCGGATCTTCGTGAAAGACCTGGATAACAACTCTGGGGATAAGGAATTCATGCGCGTGATTATGTCCCTGGCCAAGAGTCTTGGCCTGAGTGCCATTGCGGAGGGCGTGGAGACAGAGCGGCAACTGGCTATCCTGGAATCCCTGGGGTGTGAGGCAATACAGGGGTATCTGCTCGGACACCCTGTGCCGCCCGATGGTATCAGCGCCCTTCTTGGTAAGGGCTTTGCCTGAACAACCCGGTAGCTGGGGGCTATGACCGGTTAATGGCCTTTGCGTGCACCCAGGTACGCCGGTAAGATGGGATTATTGCCGCTGTTTGTGCGCGGATTTCAGATACTCATCGTCTTTTGATCAGGCGCTTTCATCACTGCGGTACAAGGCATCACCGTAGCTGTAATTCCTCCAGCAGGATCCGTCGAACATC
Source organism: Natronospirales bacterium (assembly GCA_021792635.1). Taxonomy (GTDB): domain Bacteria; phylum Pseudomonadota; class Gammaproteobacteria; order Natronospirales; family REEB76; genus REEB76. Next base: position 100,677 of record JAJYUH010000003.1, read on the forward strand.
AATCTGTACTGCGGCGGGATCAACAATTTCACGTATCCCCCACTGTGCCGAGAGCCCGGAGGAATCAATGAATTCCAGGTTCAATGTCCGTCGCGGCAGCACCGCTTTCCCGGTCGGATCCCGTACCAGAAGCACGGTGGGATGCAGCCGCTTCTTTTCATCGGAAGCCACGATGATTGCCAGTGAATTATTGTGCAGGCGTACCAGGCTGCCCAAGGGGTAAATTCCGATCCAGCGTATGAATTTTTCGACAAGTTCCTTGCTGAAATGCGTTGCCGTACGTTTTGTCAACCGTGCGACGGCCGCAGACGGGGTCAACTGCGGGCGGTAGCATTGGGCGGTGGTGTACGAGTCGTACACGTCGCATATTGATACAAGCCGGACATAGTCTGGAATCATATCCCCCTTCAGTCCATCCGGATAACCACTCCCATCCAGGCGTTCATGATGATGACGGGCGATGTCCAGAATTCTGGGATCAAGCCCCGTGCTGCTATCCAGGTGAGCGGCCGCATAGCCTGGGTGCAACTTGATCAGTCTCCTTTCATCCCGATTGAGCGCCGTGGGTTTGTCGCGGATATGCCTGGGTATTTTTGCCATCCCGACATCGTGCAGCATGGCGCCCTCGCCCACGACTCCCTGGAGTACGGCGTCCCAACCCAGATCGGCTGCGAACCCGACCGCCAATATGGTGGTGTTCATGGCGTGACGTCCAATGGTCGCATCCTGTTCAGATATGATGCGCATCCACAGACTGGTTTTCGGGTCAGCGGAAATATCGTTTACAAGATGGATCACGGCCTCACGTGTATCACGCAGGTGTTCGCTCCGGTCGCCTGCATCGCTCTCCGCGAGTTTCGTGAGCCTGACCACGGCCGTATCACTCTGCTGCCTGATGGTCTTTATGTTTTTCCGCAGGGTGTCAAACCCCTTCCATTCTTTGATTTCTACGGTGATGGTGCTTCCACGAACCGCACCGTGTAATTTTTCCTGAACTACGGGGTCACTGCGCGATTTTAGATCATCCACAAACACATACTTGCAGTACTGTTTCAATTGCGCAAGATCGTCGTCATTTTCGATGATGAATCCCTGGAACAGGAAAGGTGTCCCGATCCACGGCCGGTCCAATTCGGCGACGTACATGCCCTTGTCAAGTTGTTCGACGCGGTACTGGATCTTCAATTCCATGCTCCAGTGAGCAACGCCTGATCAAAACCCCGCCAGGGAGTGTAATTCCATATCCGGTCGCCAGTCGAGCGTCTGTCAACCTGTCCGTCGTCAGCGTGGGGCAGGGTCGTCTGGCCGGCCGGAAGTCGCCCAATCAGCCGGAAGTCACTTTGCCAAGGCAATCCATGCTGTCGCAAGAATGTACCGTGCCGGTGTGTGCTGCTTTGCGCTGAACCGTGCGCGAATTAGCGTAGGGAAGAAGTACGCGCCGCAGGTGGCTGCATGGCCCGGGGGATTTATGCGGTCGCAGACAGAATACCCCGGGTTTACCCGGGGATGAATGAGCCCGGCGGCGGTTACTACCGCCGCCGGTTCCTGAATCCTGGTGTTTCATCAGGATTCAGGTCAGTTCCGTATGGAACTGTAACGGTAAGGACCCCGGCTTTAGCCGGGGGAATCTATTTTCAGACCCACACTCATCATGCCGAGATTATTGGCTCACCGGCAGGCTGCACTTGGTCCGTACCATTTGCCTGTCCGGGGCAGTCATCGTTGCGGCCCGTTCGACCGGGCCAGGCCGGACCCCGGCTGACCCGGCCTCATATCCGTTGCCGCCAAGCGCATCAAATATCTGTGTTCTCCGAACGCGGGGTGATTATCTGAATCTGTGCGGTGGATGCCGTATACGAGTCGGCGCGGGCCGGAATGACTGGGGCGCGGGCCGGAACACAGGCCTGTAGGTCTGCGGTGGAGACCGGAATGACTGGGGCGCCGGCCGGTAGGAGGGCAGTGCGGCTTGTGGGGTAAACCGGTATGGCCGAGAGGAAGGCCGGTAGGCTGGTGAAGCAGACCGGTATGGACGGAAAGCCGCATGCGACAGTTGCGATGAGGGCCGATAGACAGGCCGTGCGGCTTGTGAGGTAAACCGGAATGGCTGGGTCGAGGGCCGGTAAGCGGACCGGGACGCGGGTTGAAATGCTGTGCGGTGGGGCTGCCCGGGCCGTGCGGATCGTGGCAACCCTGCTCGCCATGGGTTTTGCCCGGCGCGCAGCTTGCCCGGTTGTGGACCATGCATATTGTTATTGCGGGTGACGAGCGGGTTACCCACCCGCCTGTTTCTGTTCACCAGGAAGCGGGTGCGGACCAGCCTGGTGAAGGTGACGTTGCGATGCACGCTGGCATAACTGTTTAGATTATTGACGTTCACACTGCGGTCGAGCACCGCACGGTTGACGGGGATATGCGCATAACGGTTGCTGACATACACGTGGGTGATTTGAATGTACGGACGCGAACGTGCAATCCAGCCGTCACCGCGCCAGTCGGTGTAATAGATACGGTCATCGCGCCAGTCGCAGTCATAGTTAAGCCAGGCCCCGATGATGAATCCGGCGCCAAAAGATACGAGGTTCTCCTGAAATCCCTCTCCGTAACCATAGCCGCCTTGATAATAGACCGCGTACGGATCGTACACCGGCACGTAGAGGTATTGGGGCTGGTACGGGTCAATTTGAATGTACCCCGGTTCCACGATCACCTGCTGTTGCTGGTTCGAAACCAGGTTGCCCGCGGAACGGGCCATTGCACGCAAGCGCTGGATGGAGGCCATGACATCCGTGGACTGATTCACATAAGCCTGTCCCAGCGCAGTGGTCCAGTTGATCTTGTCGTTCATCATGTAGAGCACAGACGGATAATGCGCAACCGCCTTGACACTGACATCCCAGGGCTGATAGCTGATTCCGCTCACCCCGTTGGTACGCACCCACCGCGCCGCTTCCTGAATCTGATTCACAAATGTAGCGGCGGGCAAGACCTGCGCCAGCAGTGGGTCCGGATAGAGCGCAATGGGGGCCAGCAGGTTATCCAATTGATTCGCGCTATAGGGGACGTACGACGACATGCCCCGGGGCGCCGCTGAAACGGCGGGGTACGCTCCCGGAGATGCGGCATTCACGAGCAGTGGTGCACTGGCGAGGCTGATCCCGAGTGAGCACAAGGCAAATGTTCGCAAGATAATGTGCATAAATCACCTCCTGTCCGATGGAAAATCTACTCCATTATCAGAGCGGTGGCAGAAGGTGAACGGAATTTAATGCTGCGCTCATAATCACGGCTGCGGCACAGTTTGCTCTCGGATTAATGGTATAGGTCCCCATTTGCTCAGGGTGTAACGGCGGCAAATGTGCGGGGGTCGCGGCTGAACAGGCCGTAGCTGAGCAGACTGATGGCTACGCCGCAGACAATGTAGTAGGCGGGTGACATGGGATTGCCGGTGAGTTTTACCAGCCAGGTGATGATCAGCGGAGCCAGTCCGCCAAACAGCATGACGCTGAAGTTGTAGATCAGCGAAACACTGGTGGAGCGTACGCCCACGGGGAACACTTCCGTGATCGCCGTGGGATAGGGACCCCAGATAAATCCGATGCACAGCGCCGAGATGAATTGCAGCAGTATGAAACGCGCGAGACTCGGCGCATGCAGCAGATATGCGGTCAGGCCGAAGGCAACGAGCGCGTACAGCAGCATTGCAAGCACCAGCATGCGCTTGCGGTTCCAGCGGTCCGAAAGGTAGCCGGTGAAAGGACAGAGCCCCACCAGCAGGATACCGCTCATAATGGTGGACAGGCCCGCATCGGCGAGCGGCAGATGCAGCTCCCGGTCGGCGAAGATCGGCATGTAGATGAAGGTAACGTAGAATGAAATGGTTGCCGCCACGGTGAGGCCAAAGCCGCTCACAAGGGACCGGCCGTTCCTGACAAACATGTTCCTGAAGCCGGCCAAGGTCCGGTCCGGATGTGATGCCCTGTAGGCTTCGAATTCAGGCGATTCCCGCAGACGCTTGCGGATGTAGTAGCCGACAGGTCCGACCAGGATCCCGAACAGGAATGGCAGTCGCCAGCCCCAAGCGGCGAGCGAGCCGGCTGACAACCAGATGCTCAGGGCGTACGCCGCGAAGCCGGCGAAGGTGATTGCCAGCGCCTGGGAGCACATCTGGAAGCTGCCGTAGAATCCGCGCTGTTGCGGCGGGGCGTATTCGATCAGCAGCGAAGTGGCCCCGCCGAACTCACCGCCGGCGGAAAATCCCTGGATGATACGCGCCACCACCACCAGAATCGGCGCGCTGATGCCGATCATGTGATAGCCCGGAACGAAGGCAATCATGCGATGAGCCAGGGAAGGCGCGAAGCGCCGAGGCGAAGAGCCTGCGGTAGCCCCAGCGGCCGTAGCACAGCGTCCGCGTGGTGCGAAGGCCGCGCCGGGGCGTAAAGCCAGGGTGGAGGAAACCGTGCGAAGTAACGGTTTCCGAACGCCGGGCGTGCCGCAGCAAAGGAATGGGCCGTCGCTGGAGCGAGTGGCCGGGACGCCGGGACCGTACCGGCCATCACGAGCGACGCGACGCTATCGGCGCTGCCCAAGGCCATCAACAGCACCATGTTGGCGACCGCCGACTTGCGGCCCATGCGGTCGGCATAGAGTCCGAAGACGATACCTCCGATGGGGCGGAAAAAGAACGCGATACCCAGCGTCGCCGTGCCCAGCAGCAGGGAATTGGTACTGGATTCGGCCGGAAAGAATTGCCTCGAGATGATGATGGTAAACAGCCCGAATACCGTAAAATCAAACCATTCGAAGGCGTTACCGATTGTGGATGCCGCGATCACCCGGTAGCGCAGCCTGGGTGGGATGGCCTGCAAGCCGGGCAGTGTGGTAGCGGGGTGTCCCATTCCGTCTTGAGGAGCTGCGGGCACGTCTGCCTCCGGGTGTTGCCGCGAGGGCGGGTTTAAGGAACGTCCATGCACTGCGGGCAAGCGTAGCATGCCGAAAACTCCGCTGCGACGACAATTGCTTGCTGCGTGCGCCGCGACCCAGAAGGGGTGCCCCGGATCACACGGAGCGGGCGCAGGCGGGTGCGGATACTGCAACCGGATCTGAATCTTGAGAGGGCGACCGGCAATGAAAACCATCCCTGAAATCGCCGCATGGCAGGATGAGTTCACCGCCATACGGCGTGACTTGCATGCGCACCCGGAGTTGCGTTACGACGAACATCGCACCGCCGGGCTCGTGGCGGAGCGCCTGGAGGGCTGGGGCCTGGAGGTGACCCGCGGCCTGGGCGGCACGGGAGTCGTCGCCACCCTGCGCGCGGGAAAATCTTTCAGGAGTGTCGGGCTGCGCGCGGACATGGATGCGTTGCCGGTGCCGGAGCACAACCAGTTCCCGCATCGTTCCCGCCATCCGGGACGGATGCATGCCTGTGGCCACGACGGCCACACCACCATGTTGCTGGCAGCGGCGCGCTATCTGGCCGGTCGGCGGAATTTTGACGGGACGGCACACTTCATTTTTCAGCCGGCGGAGGAGGGCGGGGCCGGAGCCCGCGCGATGATCGAGGGCGGCCTGTTCAAACGGTTTCCCTGCGAGGCGGTATTCGGCATTCACAACTGGCCCGGCCTGCCGGTGGGGCATTTCGCCGTGAATCCGGGCGCCATCATGGCATCCAGCAACGAGTTCAGGATCACGGTTCGGGGAAAAGGCGGTCATGCCGCCATGCCGCACAATACACGTGATCCCGTATTTGCGGCGATCCAGATCGCCAATGGTCTGCAAGGTATCATCACCCGCAACAAGAAGCCGGTGGATACTGCGGTGCTGTCCATCACCCAGTTGCAGGCGGGTGAGGCAAGCAATGTGATACCGGATGAGGCGTCATTGGGCGGTACCGTGCGTACCTTTAACATCGAAGCGCTGGACCTCATCGACTCGCGGATGCGGCAACTGGCCGCCGCAACGGCGGCCGCCCATGACTGCACCGCGGAGACGGGATTTGAACGCAACTATCCGCCAACGATCAACAGTCCCGCGGAGACGGAATTTGCCGTGTCAGTGATGCGCGAGGTGTGCGGCGCGGACAGCGTCATCACCAACGTCGAGCCTACCATGGGTGCGGAGGATTTCGCCTTCATGCTGCTGGAAAAACCCGGTTGCTACGCGTTTATCGGCAATGGAGACGGGGCGCACCGCACGTCCGGCCACGGTGAGGGTCCGTGCATGCTGCATAACGCCAGTTATGACTTCAACGATGAACTTATTCCCATGGGCGCAACCTATTGGGTGCGGCTGGTGGAACGCTACCTGCCGCGGGTGTAAGCCGGGCGCGGCAATTGCCGGTTATTTCCAGCGTGGAATGACGATTTTATTTTGGTGTCCAGATTGTACAAGCGCCGCGCATGCTTCAGTGAAACATGCCGTCAGCACATGATGTGCGTGTCGGGTAAGCGGGTACCGAGGTTCACAGCAGTCCATCGTCCTGGTTTGTATCAATGCGGTCGGCAGTGATGCTTCATGGTCTCACCATCAGCAGTTTTTCATTGGCGCGTGACAGTCGCTCCATCAGCGCATTCGCAAACATGCGATAGAAGCGCAATTGGCAATCGCGGGAGGCGCGCTCCATGAGCGTGGGGCTGACACAAAGCAGGTTTACATCGCCTTGTGCACGTACGCTAGCCGTGCGTTTCATCCTGCTGAGATAGCTCATTTCACCGAAGCAATCCCCGGCGCCGAGCATGCCAAGAAGGGTATTGCCCTTGTGTACCGCGACGACTCCAGAGGCGATGATGAAGAAGCGGGTATCCGGTTCCCCCTCGGCCACCACCGTCTGGCTATCCGCGTACTTTTCCCAGTTGCTGGCTCGGATAATCTCCCAGATGTCCGCGTGAGTGAAATCCTTGAAACAGTCCAGCCGGCTCACCAGGTTGTAATGCTCCTGCTCGTTGATCTCAGTGGCACGGGCTTTCAGACTGCCAGAAACATTGATGAGGTCGCCGGCAATATCCATGCAGGATTCGTAGCGGCGCTTGAGCGGCTTTCTGAGACAACGCATCACAATGTGATTGAGAACATCGGGAATGCCGCTGCGCCGCTCGATCAGCGGTTGGGGATCGGCATGCAGTATCTGATGCGTCAGGCCGGGCAGGGTATCCCCTGAAAATGCCGGAGTCCCGGCAACCAGCTCATAAATCAGGGCGCCCATGGAAAAGATGTCGCTCTGGTTGGTGACTGCCTCACCGCGCACCTGTTCCGGTGACATGTAACGCGGCGTGCCCACCACCCCGACGGTGGGGTTGGTCTGGCCGACGGCGGTTTTTGCGTTGCCGAAGTCCACGATCATGATGTGACCCTCCGGGTTGATCATGAGATTTGCGGGTTTGATATCGCGGTGAATGACGCCGTTGCGGTGGGCGTAGTCCAGGGCTTTGGCCATGGTGAAAAAAATTTCTATCACCTTTGGCAATGGCAGCAGGGTGTCCGGGCGGCAATGGCCGGTGAGGGGCTGGTAATGCTCAAGCAGGGCCATTACCACATAGCACAGGCCGCCCTCTTCCCCGGCGTCATGGATGGGAAGGATGTTGGGGTGCAGCAGTTTGCCTGCGATGTGCGCTTCGTTGAAGAACAGCTTGTACTGCAGCCGGGCCTGTTCAGGGCTGACATCGGTTTCGGCGTAATACACCTTGATGGCCACATCGCGGTGGGCGAACGGATCATGGGCCAGATAAACGGTTCCCGACGAGCCGTGTCCGAGTTCCCGATCCAGAATGTACTTGCCGAGTTTTTCTGCTGTGCTTGCGGCCATGGGTGCCAGCCCTGGTGCTATAGCGTGGGGGATGCGTAGCGCGCCTGGCGCGCGGCACGTCGTTCAGCCGCCTGCCGCAGTACTTCACGTTTATCCCACTCAGGCATTTCTGACCAGCGGCGGATCTCATCAAGCGTGCGTCCGCAGCCGATGCATACATTGTCGTCGTCAAGACAGCAGATGCGTACACAGGGAGAAGCGAGTGGATCGTTCATACCGGCGTCCCGCGGGAGACCACGATAAAAACCGCTGTACTGGACATAATTTTGTTGCACGCCGCTGCGGAATATTCAGGTATCGCCGCGCACACTTCGCTCTCCCGGTATATTGCGCCGTGTCCCATCCGCAATGTTCTTGAAGGACTTCCACTCCACGACTGAGAAATTGTACGCTTACACCACCAGAACAAAGAACAGCAGGTACACCAGTCCGTTGAGCATCAGCCAGGCAGGAGTCAGGCGGCGCTTGGCGGCGAGCAGCAGCAGCCAGAGAACCGCTGCAAAGGTCAGTGCCATGGCCCAGAGGATATCGGCCCGGGGCTGCCAGGCTGTGAGCTGCATCCCGAATGCCGTCAGCAAGGCCCCCTGAAACACCAGCGCGCCGGTGATGTTGCCGAAGGCGAGGGTGTCCTTGTTGCGGCGTATCCACAGAATACTGTTCAGTTTTTCCGGCATTTCCGTGGCCACGGGAATAATCAGCAGCGACAGCGCCAGTACGCCGAAACCGGTCAGGCGTGCCACCTGTTCCACGCCGTAAACAAATATTTTGGCTCCGGTGATGATAAACGCCAGTCCCAGGGCCAGTTGTGTGATCTCGGCCCAAAGGGTATGCGGGATGTTGATATGTCTTAACCACAGTGCGGCGTCGGTACGGGTACCGTGACCCCGCTGCACCAGCAGGGCGGAGGCGCGGATGGTGTTCACCACGTACATTGCATACATGAATACCAGCAGGGCGCTCGCCAGAATGCGGGTGCCCGCCGGATGCGTGGGAATGAACAAGCCCAGGAAACCGATGAGAAATGCCGCCAGAAAATACAGCAGGTCACGCAGCAGTCCACTGATCTCGGGTTTCAGCGGCGTATGCCAGCCGCGTTTCATGCCAGCGAACAGAGCGATCAAGGCGATGGCGACGGAGGAAAGCATCAGGGGCGCACCCAGGACGGCACCGATACCGATATGCTGGCGTGTCTCCGCGCTGGGTCCGCCGAAGAACACAGCGATAATGGGCACTATGGTTTCCGGCAGGGCAGTGGCCACGGCGGCCAGTACCGATCCCACCATTCCTTCCGAAAACGAGAAGCGCTCACCCACGTGCTCGAGCGCATTGGTGAACAGTTCCGCGCCGACCAGGATGATGGCGAGCGCCGCCAGCAGTGCGCCAAAATCGAGCATCAGCACGCGGCACCTCCCTGTGCGCAGGCCATCAATGGGGCGGTGAAAAATCCAGGGGTATCCTGCAGACAGGCGACAGACATGTACGGGCTCACTGGCGCCAGTGGGGAGGGTAGGTGCGCGCATAACCCGGCAGCGCTTCAACCGCCGTCATCCAGCGGGTGAGATGGGGGTAGTGCCGGCTCAACGGCATGTAGGCCATGTTGAGTTTTTCGGCGGCGGGTTTCGCGGCGGCCCGCAGCAGCGTGGGCAGAAAGGGATAGAGTACGATGTCGCTGGCGCTGATGTGCTCGCCGCGCAGCCACGGGGAATGCGCGAGGCGCACGTCATAGCGGCCGAATTCCTGATGTACGACCTCGGCCGCCTCCCGCACCCGCTGCTCTTTGCCGGCCAGCTCACCGTTGAACAGCGGCCGGGTAATGCGGCTCACAGGTTCCTCCATATAGGAAAGCACTTCGCATACATCCTGGTTGATTGCACCGCTTTCTTCCGCCGTGGTACCGAACAGCGGTATCTGCGGGTATTTGCGATCCAGGTACTGCAGGATGGCGATGGATTCATATACCACGAAATCCCCGTCCTTGAGGGTCGGTACCTTGCCGCGGGGATTCATCTGCAGAAACGCGGGTGTTTTATGCTCTTTTTTGGAGAATTCCAGGAGCCTGGACGCATACGGCAGCTGCTTGACTTCCAGGGCCAGCAGTACACGCCAGGCGAAGGTGCTGCCGCTGCCCCAGTAGATTTCGATGGACATGGACGACTCCTGTTATTCTTGAGATTGCGCAGCGGAAAGCGGCAATGATCGCGTATTGCGTATCGTAACCCAAAAGGAGAAGAGACATGCGTGCATGGTGCATTACCCGGCCGGGTGGTCCGGGCGTGCTCGAGCTGGAGGAGTTGCCCGATCCACAACCGGGGCCGGAGGAAGTTGTGGTGCGCGTGCAGGCGGTGGGCGTGAACCGCGCCGACCTGCTGCAGCGGCGCGGGTACTATCCGGCACCGCCGGGATTCGATGCGCGTGTGCCGGGCATGGAATACGCCGGCGTGGTGGAGCGCGCGGGACATCGCTGCCGGTTGCGCAAGGCGGGCGATAAGGTGATGGGCATCATCGGCGGCGGCGCCTATGCGGAGAAACTGGTGGCCCACGAACGCGAGACTCTGCGCGTACCGGAAGGACTGGCACTCACGCATGCCGCCGCCGTACCGGAGGCGTTCCTTACCGCCTACCGCGCCCTGTATCTGGAGGCCGGTCTCGCCCATGGCGAGTGGTGTCTCATCCGTGCCGCCACCTCCGGCGTCGGCATGGCCGCAGTGCAGTTGGCGCGCGCCTTTGGTAACCGCAGCATCGGCACCAGCCGCTCCGCCGTACGCTTGCAAAAACTGGCTGTCCTAGGACTCGATGCCGGCCTCACGGAAAGTGACGGCGATCTGCCGAAGCAGGTAGCCGGTATCACGGGCGGCGCAGGTGCGAGTGTGGTGCTGGATCTGCTGGGAGGCGGCTATCTCGCCGAGAACCTGGCCTGCCTGCGCGACGAGGGCACAATGGTGCTGGTGGGCGCCATGGCGGGGCGCGAAGACCATATTGACCTGGGCGTATTCCTGAACCGCCGGCTGAAACTCAAGGCCATGACCATGCGCAGTCAGCCGCTGGAGCGCAAGATTGAATTGGCGCGCATATTTGAACAGCGGCTCGCGCCGTGGCTTGAAATGGGGAAGCTGAAAACGTTTGTGGACAAACTGGTGCCTTTCGAGGACGCGCCGCAAGCGCATCGCGTCATGGAAGCCGGCGGGCATCTGGGCAAGATCGTGATCGTCATGCACCCGTGATTTCAGTTTGACGGGTTCGGCGGCCGGCGCGCGGCATCCATTGCCTGCCGGAAGACTTCCGCCGGTTGCGCACCGGAGACGGAGTAGCGACTGGCGAAGATGAAGAAAGGCACGCCGCTGATGCCGAATTCCCGGCCGGCCTGCAGCTCGTTGAGTACCTCGGAACGTTCGCCCTCACCGCTTAGCCAGGTGTCGATGTCCCCCTCCAAACCCACGGAGTGGGCCAGCCCGGCGAGTGTGGCATCATCGCCGATGTCACGGCCTTCCAGGAAATAACCGCGGAACAACGCCTCCACCATCGCGTCCATTTTGTGTTGTGTGGCTGCCAGTTGTATCAGGCGGTGGGAGTTGAAGGTATTCGGACTGCGGGTGATTTTCTCGAACTGAAAATCAATGCCCACACCGCGGCCCGCTTCCCGTACATGCGCATAAATCCGTTCCAGCGCCTGCGCACCGCCGAACTTGGCGTTCAGGTATTCCCTGCGGTCGCAACCCCGCGCCGGCAGCTCGGGATTGAGCTGGAAGGCATGCCAGTGAATCTCGGTTTCGGCCGGGGGCGTTGCGGCCAGCGCTGCTTCCAGGCGGCGCTTGCCGATGAAGCACCAGGGGCAGACTGTATCGGAAAAGATGTCAATGCGCACGGCTCAGCGGCTGATTCTGGTGTAGATCACGCTGGGCTTGTCGCCCCGGCGTGAATAGAGATGTTCACGGCTGAACTCTTCATAGGCCTCGTCGCGTTCGTGCTCGGTGTCATACCAGCGGCAGGCTTCCCAATCCGGGCCCAGCAGGTGCGCTGCCGCCATGGGATCATCCGGCGGCAGGGTGCAGCGGATGCCGTAACGTTTCCCGAGTTCCTCGTTCATGCAACAGCTCGCTCCGGTATGCGATACGGATATATTATCGTTTTCCCCGGCGCGGCGCTTCCGCGGCAGCACTCAGCTCTGGGAAAAATACTGCCTGAGATATGCATCGAAGGAAAGCTTGTCTGTCGCCTCAATTTCTGCCTGCTGATCCAGGGATTCACGCGCCAAGCGCTCAAAATACTGCTGCGTGGCAGCCGGCAGGCGGCGCTTCAGGAAATAATCACGGTGGGTTTCCGAGAGGCGCTTGGCAAACTGGAAGAAGCTTTCATGGCGGGCACGCATGTCCGCCAGAATCCGTGCCGACGGCAGGCGTTCCGGTTCAGCAATGACTTCGCGCTGGGCTTGCAGGGCGGTATGGTGGGGTTTACCCAGGTCCTCGCCGTCCAGAATTTCGCAGAGACCATCCATCTGCCCGGTGATTTCCCGCGCCCAGTCACGCAGCAGCAGGGTGCGGCCGTCGCGTTGCAATTGCAGTGCCGGGTCACGGCCGTGACGGGCGGTTTGCGTCTGGTTGTGATTGATGCATTGTTGCTCTTGGGGTGAAAGGGGTGGGCTGTCCTGCAGCAGGCAGAAGGCCAGCAATGTTTCAATGAAGTGCAATGCCGGCTGGTCCGCACCTACCGGGTCATAGGCATTTACATCCAGCGCGCGCACCTCGGCATACATGACGCCGCGTTTCTTGAGCGCAAGCGCGGCACGCTCGCTCTGATTGATGGGCTGCTTGGGACGGATGTATGCGTAAAATTCATTTTCGATCTGCAGGATGTTGGCATTCAATTGCCGGTATTCTCCGTTTACCTTTACGCCGATGGCTTCGTATTCCGGCTCCGGCGTGCTGATGGCACGGGTGAGGGTGGTGACGTAATCATCAAGACTGTTGTAACTGACACCGATGCGCGCCTGGTTCTTGTTCTTGTAACCGATATCGCTCATGCGCAACGAGGTGGCATAGGGTTCGTACCAGGTGTGGGAATCGAATTCCCTGAAGCCCAGGTCGCGGCCGTGCAGAAAACTCTTGCACACCGCCGGTGAGGCGCCGAACAGGTAGGGCACAAGCCAGCTTATGCGCTGAAAATTGCGCAGCATGCCGAAATAGCACTCATCCACGAATTCCCGCAGCGGGCGGCGGTCCCGTTCCAGTTCCCGCAGCGCCGGCCAGAGCACTTCCGGAAATGAATAGTTGAAATGCACGCCGGAGATGGTCTGCATGGTACGACCGTAACGGTAACCCAGACCACGGCGGTACACGTGTTTCATCATGCCCACATTGGATTTGCCGTAGCGGGCGATGGGAATGTTCTCGTCACTCTCCAGCACACAGGGCATGCTGGTGGCCCACAGCATTTCGTCGTGCAGATGCGGATATACAAAGCTGTGGATATCGCACAGAAAACCGAGCGTGGCGTGTATATCTTCCAAAGGCGGTGTCACCAGCTCGATCAAGGCCTCGGAATAATCCGTGGTGATGTGCGGGTGAGTCAGCGCGGCGCCGAGGGCATCAGGGTGGGGCGTCCGGGCGACGCAGGCTTGCGCATTCACCCGCAGGCTTTCCTTTTCCAGGCCCTTGCTGCCGCCGCGCAGCAGAGGCGCGGCGCGACTCGCCAGCAGGCGGCTCAGACGTTGGTCCAGCTGTTCGGCTGAAGGCATCAGGAATGTGTCCGGCACGCGGGGCGGACATGGTGGCGTAAACCGGGGCGATGGCGCAAGCCTGCGGCGTGGGCGTTCAGATGCCGATTACTTTGAGTTATGGTCGCAGGCGGAATCCGTGTGCCGTGTACGCAAACCGTCTGGTGAGTGCCGGCCGGATCAAACAGGGGTGGGGCGGGGTATCAGTGTTCCCAGCAGGTGCTGGTGTTGAGGGCGCCGGCGGAATTGGTGGCGGTTCGATTGCCGGTGTTGTCGAGGCTGAAAGTGCGGCAGTCGGTATCATTGAGCTGGGTCCCCACCGCCGTGACGGTCAGGGTGTAGATGTCGGTGGTGACAGCCGGGGGCTCGGTCAGGGTGTAGTACCCGAACTGGGTGCTGGCGGGCAGGGAGGCGGCGGAGGGCGAGCACTGGGCGCTGTTATAGCGGAAGTACTGGGTGTAGCAGCGTTCCAGGATCTGGGAATCCTGACTGAGGAGGGTTTCCGCGTCGGAGCGGTGGGATTTCAGCACCGAACGTTCATAGGAGGGGTAGGCGATGGCGGCGATGATGCCGATGATGGCCACCACGATCATGAGCTCGATCAAAGAGAACCCCGAAACAGGCCGTCCGTTGGCCCCCGAACCCGTCATGGGTGCCCCCGCGGTTGAGGGGGAAGAGCCGGCAGCACGATAATTTTGGTAATTACCGAGGAGGCTCTGTTCAGCGGGCCGTTCATGATGTATCTCACCCGCATGCCCGTTTGCAGGTTTTCAAAGCTCTTGGCACCCGTGACGAATACCTTGGGCGACAGGGGGTAGGTATGGCCGTTCACGGCGAGGGTGCGCGCGGCATAATTGATCATACCGATGGTGCCGGTACCCATGCGGTTTTCCGGGATGGCATAAGCCGCCAGCGTCGCCTGTTCCGGCAGCAGAACCATGAGCAGACCCGCCGCCGCAAACGTAACGAATGTGCGCAACTTCAACATGTCCTGATCCTCCTGTTCTCATGGCCCCGGGGTGGCCAGGCTCGGCGAAATGTCCCGCCAGGATTGACGCTGATTCGAACCGGGCGCCTGACCCACGCTCTTGATTTGACCGTTGGATTCCGAAATCAGCTTGACTGCCCCAACGTTGCCCAGGGAAGCGGAGATAATCGTGGGGGCGGCAGAATACACCTGACCCAGGTACATTCCCACGGGGTTCTGGCCGTTGACCTGGTCCGCGCTGTCCAGTTTGCCGTCACCATTCAAATCGAGTTCCGGAGCCGGGAATGAATTGCCGCTTGCAAAGTTTACCGCCATCAGCCAGGACTGACCGCCCGCCGCGCAATTGCTGGCACTGGGTACATAAGTGGTGAAGACCACCGCGCCGTTTTCGAGCCGCGGATTGGTGACTACCCGCTCGCCGGCGATGGACAGGTCCATGTACCACCCCAGTTTGCTGGTCCAGTCTATCGTCGTCGGGCCGCTTACGGTGCGTACCAAAGTACCGGCCGGGCCGGGCGTGGGCGCGGACAGCACCTGTTGCACCAGATTGCTGCGGGTGGCGACATAGGAAAGCCCCGGCTTGTCCCACACCCCATAGAAAGTCTGGGTACTGGTGGTGCTGAGGTCCGGCGCGCCCAGCAACTGGCCGGTGCCGAAATAAACGATGGTGCCCGTTTGCCCCGGAAAATTGGGATGCAGGGATACCGTGGGCGCCACCGTAATGGGCTGCGGATTGCCGAGACTGTCCCGCGCCTGGAACAGCAACTGTACGCTCCAGTTGGCCGGGTTGGGATCGGAAATATTCACTTTCCACAGGTTGCCCTGCAGGTCGCCGGCATACACCGTATCGTCCGGCAATGACAGGGCACCGCCGCTGTTTACGGCCACCGGACTGGATAAACCATTGGGTAGGCTCGCGTTGCAGGGGTTGGGGGTGACAGACTGGCAAAGATTGATGCGTGCCAGCAGCGCACCGGTCTGGGCGTTTACCGCATACAGGTAGGGATTGCCGTCGCTGTTGTCGTAACCGGAACCGAAGAACACCACGAAATTGGAACCGGTGACATCGGTACGCGCAATAAACGGCTGGCTGTAGGTAAGTCCCAGGTAGGGGTCGGTGAATTCCCACAACACGCTGGATGCCAGCGCCGTTTCGCTGTTAATCACCGACGGATCGGTCACATCCAGGGCGTAGATGCTATTGCCGCCGGAATTGAGGCCGCCCACCAGGAGCGTGTGCCAACTGCCGTCACTGAATTCTACGTCGCCCGATGTCGGCGAACCGTCCACAAAGAACTGGTGGTGCTGGTTGTAAAGCGGATTGCTGAGATTGGCGAGATCGGCGAATACCCCGTCCGGAACATAGGCGAATTCCTCGTTACCGGTACTGGGGTTGAACGCATGCAGCATACCGTCATTGGCGCCCACGTAAAGCACCGCCGGGCGGTTTTGCTGCGCCAGTTCAAAGCTGACGTAGGACGGGTCTTGGTAAGGTCCGTTGGGCGGGCCGACGAACAGCGGGTTGCTGTCCACGATATCCCCCAAGATGTGGGAGCGGTTACGGAACGTACCCCCGTTGCGTTGTTCCAGTGAGGTATCGCCGCGCAGATAATTGAGGCGCTGCGATCCCAGGCCGTCGTTGGCGAGGCTCTGGGGGTTGGTGTTGAGATCCGTCTGCTGGACGCTGCTGAGGCTGCTCCACTCGAAGGGTACGCCGCTGGCACTGGATGGATTCCAGGTGGCGATGATGCGACTGGCGGGAGCTCGCAGGTCCAGTTGAGTCTGGGCCTTCCAGATCGGCGTGGTGGTATTGACCGTGCCGTTGGAGAGGATGGGGAAGGCCACCAGGTTGCCGGTCCAGTCGTTGTAGGGCATATCGGAGGAGGTGAACTGGGCTTGGTAGGCCACGGCTCCGGCCTTGAGTCCGGTGGAGTTCACCGCCGCGGAACTGGTGGACATGTTGGCCGCCTGGATGGCGCTCAGGATCACCTGCATATCCACGGTGACCTGAGCGGGGCTGGTGGCGGCGAAGTAGTTGCCGGTACCGCCCGCCATTGCCATGGCGGTCATGGTGGAGGCCGCCTGCGGATTGAGGCTCGGATTCACGCCGGCACCCACGCCGATGATGTAGGTTTTGATGCCGGCGGTATTGAGTGCCGTCAATTCACTGATGGTGTCCGTGAGCGCCTGATCGTTGGTGGTATTGAGGGAGCCATCACTGTTGAAACTGACCGTGACGCCGTAACCGCTGGCGGACTGGCTGCCCAGGGGTGGCCAGCTCTTGCCGCTCAGATCCTCGGTGGGCAGGCCGTCGGTGATCAGCACCACGTAACGCTGCGGTGCACAGCCGTTGCTGGAAGGCGGATTAGTCTTGAAATAGGCGAGCGCATTTTTCAGCAGACCGGCCATGGGTGACTGTACCGCCAGCGCCTTGATTTCACCGCTGCCGGTATCGTTGGTCTCGGGTTCCAGATAGGGGGTGAATTTGCCGATGACTGTCTGGATTTGAGCGGGTGTCGGATTGGTGCCGGCCGATTGCATGGGCAACAACAAGTCGCCGCCGGTGGCGCTTTGCGATGTGTAATAGCCGAAGCCCCGCTCGATGTACATGGTCTGGTCCTGGTACGGCACGAACCCGGCATTGGTGGGCCCGGTAGTGGTTGCGCAGGAGTTGATTTGGCTGGCGTAGGTGACGGTGATATTGCCGTTGTTGTAATTCGTCAGTGAATAATTTGGAGGGAATGGCGTAGACGGGCTGCGGTTGCCATACACCAGACATACCGGCGCAAGACCGCCGGCATACAACACGTCGTTGACGGAGGGATCGTCGCTGGAATTCTGCACCAGCATATAGGGCATGGTGAGCAGTTGCGAACCCAGCAGTGCTTGCATGTTGTTGCAGTCGTTATAGACGCTATTGCCGCTGGAAATGTTGTAACAGGGGTTGTTGATGTATTCCCCCGCCGGTGGGGCAGGAGTGTTGCTGGCCGAGAAGGTGAAACCGCCGGGATTGCTCATCACATACAGCCAGGTGGTGTAAAGACTCGGAGCGCCGGTTGCATAGGTCAGCAGGCCGAAATCCGTATTGCCGACATAGGTCTGGAGGATGGCCTGGATTGCGCTCTTGGCCACGTTCAGGCGGCTGGCGGAGTTGTCACAGAGGTCGCTGGTATTCTGCGGGGCCACGCATGGCACGGTGTAGGGCTGGGAACTGCCCGCCGTTCCCCCGCTCACGGGCGGCGTGAACCCGCTGGGCACGGTGAAATCCACCGGTGAACCGGAAGCGTTGAGTTGGGAGGGAATGCTGCTGCTACCGCTTCCGGTCATGATGGCACCGGACAAATCACCATCCATGGATTGGGAGTTGGGGAGCGCCAGCAGCACCTGTGGATGGGCCGGCAACACCAGCGTCAATGGAATATTGGAGATGGATACCATCGGCACAGGTGCGGGCGCAGCGGTGGCGAGGTTGCCGACGCTGGCGGTGAAGGCAGCCGCCAACAGCACGATGCCAGATTTCTGCAGGATGTATTTGAGAGTATGTGGTCTGCTCATGTGCTTACTTCGCCCCGTGTGTCCGCGAAAGCATGCGTAGCGTTACTGCTGAGGAGATTCATTGGGTTACCACCGTCTGCAGGACCACGTGACTGGTCCGGTCGCCGCCGGTGGCATACACCGTGATACGGTAGGGCTGGACCGGCGGTGCGCCGGCGCCGCTTTGCTGTTGTGCCAGATTGCTTCCCGGCGGCGCCACCGGCGGCAGTTCCTCAACAATGAATATCGGTTGCTGAGCGAGTTGGCCCGGAATGGTGAGGCCGGGAACCGGTGTGGTGATAGGCAGCGCGCTGCTCCACACGTTCGGCAGGGTCCAGGCGGAAGTCCAGGGAGTTCCTGCGCAGCAGTTGGAGAGCAGATAAAGACCACTGGCATTCCCGGCGAAATCCGCATTGCTCCAGAGCCCCTGACGAATACCGCTCCGGGCCGCGGCCAGGCCGGCCTCGGCCGCCTGGAACGCCAGCTCGTGGTTGCGTCCATTACCGGCCATGCGTTCTTCCAGCAAGCTGCTTTGGGCCGCTGCCAGACCGAGAATGGTAAGCAGCAACAACAGTATCAGCGCCATGATCAGCACGAAACCGCATTGTGGGCGACCGGGTAAACCTGACAATACTTGCTGCCGGATCATGACTGTGTCCTCATTTATTGCAGGCGGTTGCGGATAGCGATGGTCGCGGTAAATATCCGCCGCAGCCGCGTGTCCCTCGGCACGGTGATGCTGGTGCCGAGCAGGTTGTAAACGGGTGCCGTAGCCGGCAGCAGCATGGCGCCCTCATCACTGCGCACCAGGAGCGCGATGCGTACGCTTACCACATTGCTCCAGTCACCGGCCGCCGCCACGGCTGCTGCGGTCTCGTATTCGCTGGGTATCCGGGTGCCGGTGAGGTCCACTCCATACAGTACCTGCATGTTTTCCACCCCGGGTACCAGTTCCTCGTAGGAGAAGCCGTTGGCCTGGGTGGTGTCGGTGACCGCCTCGAACAAGGCGGGGGAACCGTCGGTTCCCTGACCAATGAAGAAGACAATCGTTGTGGGCGCCAGCATCACCTGGGCACCCGTGAAATCGGCAGGCAGGCCCTGTATCGCATTGCCGGGCGAACCGCTGCCCGTGTTATGCACCACATTCGTGCCACCGCCGTTAACCTGGGTGGCCTGCATCACTACCGTACTCAGGCAGTTGGTAATCGCCATCAGGTCTCCGGTCTGAATACCTCCGTTCATATTGATCTGGAAATCCGCAGAAGGACTGCCCGGTGAAACGCTGCCAGGGATGGAGGTGATATAGACCGGGTCACCGCCCCGGCTGAAGCGCACTACCAGTACGTCGGTGCCGGGTATCGCCCGGTTCTGCAGGCTGCTGTCCAGCGCGGGCGACCAGTCGCCGGTGTTGGTGTCGGGGCCGGGGTTTTCCGCAGGGGAGGCCGGCGCCGCCGGGTAGATGTCACCGGGTGCGGTGCCGGTAAACTCGTAACCTGTGAGCGCGACGGTGAAATCGTAGGGCAGATTGGAGCCGGATAGCGGATTGAGGTAATTGACCACCTGGGTGCTGGTGGCGCAGCCCATATAACCCGCCATGCGTGTGTCATTGTGGATGAAATCCAGGGCGAAACGACCGTTTTCCTGTACGCGTGCGACGGCCGTGTTGACGCTGTAACCCTGACGGCTGGAAATGAAAATGGACAACACACCGGCGATCAGGATCAGGCCCACCACCAGTGCGATCATGAGTTCGATCAGTGACAGACCGGTTTGCCGCAGCCTGAGATGAATTTGGTTACCGCACATGGGGGCCATTACTACAGCGCGGAACTGACGCTCATGCTGAAAGTGGCGGCTGGGGGTGCGCCGCTTTTCTGCAGGCTGTCTTGAGCACGGCTGTCATTCCACAGCACCGTGATGGTGACTAGGGTGACGCCGCTGTTGTCGGTGGAGGTTACGGCGCCCCGGCCCTGGGGCAGCAATGTCGCCAAGTCATATTCCCACTGGCCCAGGTCATAAGCTGCCAATGTCGCCGAACCGCAGGTAGCGCCGGTGCAGTTGGTGGGGTTGCCGCCGGTGGCGGCGGAGGCGGGCATGGCGACGTCATACATACCATTCTCCGCCGCAGTGCGATTGGCGCGCATGCGGTCAATAATGTTGTATGCCAGGGCCGTGGCCTGGGTGCGCATGTAGGCGCTGTCGTTGCTCTTGAGGGTGGTGCTGATCATGGCGGCGATGCCCAGCAGTCCCACCGACAGGATCACCAGCGCGATCAATACCTCCAGCAGGCTGAAACCGGCCAGCCGGAAGCAGGACGGCAATCCATTTCTCCCGGCGGAAGCGTGATGCGGGGCGCGGGGGTATTCAGCAAATGTTTTGGGCATGGTGGCCAGCATTTCTAGGGGCAGGTAAGCGGCGTGCTGCCGTCAAGCCCGTAACCCACCGTAGTTGCGGCTTCTGCCAGACCGGTGGCGGACAAGCTGATGGCACGTGCATAGGTGGCGCCCCTGGAGTCGCAGAGTGTGAAGGTGACGGGTCCCAGGGGTGTGGGCGTCAGCATGCCGTTGGCCTGAAATGTGAAGCGGTAACTGTTATTGCTGGTGAAGGTGGTGTTGCCGCTGATGGCCGGGAATACCTGGATGATCGAGGTGGCGGCACCGGGAGGCAGGGTGTTGTAGTAGACAATCCAGCCACTGGCCCAGGTGCTGCCGCCGCACGTGGTGTTGCTGCCGGCGCAAATGCTCACATCGGTACCGGTCTTGATGGCCTCGCTGCGGGCCAGTGTCAAGCCCGTGAGCAGACTGTTGACCCGGGAAAGGTCCCGGTCATTCCTGATGGTGGCGCTGAAATCCGGGATGGCGACCGTTGTCAGAATGGCAACCACCGCCACCAGGATCAGCAGCTCAATAAGGGTGAAGCCGTCTTGGCGCTTCATTGCACTTCGCTCAAAAATAATTTGCATACGAAGAATATATGCGGTGGGCAATAAAAATGAGGGGTAATGGCGATAAGTGCGCAGAAATTCCCGATGAATGGTGGTCAGGAAGGCAAACCATATTTATTATTTTACATATTATTTATGACAATCAGCCTTGCTGACAGGAGCTGCACGCAGCCGGCGGCACGCAAACCGTCTGGTGAGTGCCGGCCGGATCAAACAGGGGTGGGGCGGGGTATCAGTGTTCCCAGCAGGTGCTGGTGTTGAGGGCGCCGGCGGAATTGGTGGCGGTTCGATTGCCGGTGTTGTCGAGGCTGAAAGTGCGGCAGTCGGTATCATTGAGCTGGGTCCCCACCGCCGTGACGGTCAGGGTGTAGATGTCGGTGGTGACAGCCGGGGGCTCGGTCAGGGTGTAGTACCCGAACTGGGTGCTGGCGGGCAGGGAGGCGGCGGAGGGCGAGCACTGGGCGCTGTTATAGCGGAAGTACTGGGTGTAGCAGCGTTCCAGGATCTGGGAATCCTGACTGAGGAGGGTTTCCGCGTCGGAGCGGTGGGATTTCAGCACCGAACGTTCATAGGAGGGGTAGGCGATGGCGGCGATGATGCCGATGATGGCCACCACGATCATGAACTCGATCAGCGAGAAACCACATGCGTCCGGCCAGACAATTTTATGCGGTAGCAGACAGAACACCACGGGGTTGTCCGTGGATAAATGAGCCTGGCGGTAGTATTTACCATCACCGGATCCTGAATCCTGGCGTTTCACCGGGATTCAATTCGGTTCCAGTTGGAGCGGTAGCGGAAGGACCCCGGCTTTAGCCGGGGAATCTCTCCACTCATGATTGCGCTACATCTCAGTTTGGTTTGGGGGGAAGCACCACGATATTGAGGATGCGCGAAGCGGGAGCGGTCACCGGACCGTTTGCTATAAACCTGATTTTCATTCCTGGCTGCAGGGCGCCTATGTCTTTCACGCCCCCGGCGCCGATATAGGAGGCCTTGGGTGCAATCTTATACACATGACCGGCGACGGTGACGGTACGGGTAGCGTAATTGACGAATTGGATGGTGCCGTTGCCCATGTTCTCAGAAGGAACAGGATAGCTCGCCAGTGCTGTTTGGCATACGCACAAGCCCATGCACAGGGCGAGCCTCGGCCATAAGCCGGATTTCGGTAGCTTCGACATATCTCAAACCTCCTCGCTGACGTTCCTACTGGTTTTCCAGAGCCTAGTTTGGTATTTCCCGCCAGGACTGGCGCTGTTTCGGACCACCGGCTTCGCCCACGCGCTGGATTTGGCCGCTGGACTGGGAGATCAGCTTGACGGCATGGACGCTGCCGAGGCTCGCAGAAATGATGGTGGGTGAAGCGGAGTACACCTGGCCGAGGTACAGGCCCACGGGGTTTTGCCCGCTCACCTGGTCTCCGGAGTTCAGCATGCCGTCGCCGTTCAGATCCAGCTGCGGATTTGGGAACGAGCCGCCGTTCTTGTAGTTTACCACCAGCAGCCAGGACTGGCCGCCTACCGCGCAACTGCTGGCTGACGGCACATAGGTAGTGAACACCACCACGCCGTTCTCAAGACGCGGGTCGGTGACCACTCGCTCGCCCGAGATGGACAGATCCTCATACCAGCCCAGTTTGCTGGTCCAGTCTATGGGTGCATTGGTCACCAATCGCACCGTGGTTCCCGCCGGACCGGCGGTGGGTGCGGACAGCACCTGTTGCACCAAGTTGCTGCGGGTCGCGACATAAGACAGCCCCGGCTTGTCCCACACCGCATAGAAAGTCTGGGTATTGGTGTTGGTGAGGTCCGGCGTGCCCAGCAGTTGGCCGGTACCGAAGTACACGATGGTGCCGGTATCCCGCGGAAAATTGGGGTGCAGGGAAACCGTGGGCGCCACCGTGATGGGCTGCGGTGTTCCCCCCGATGCCTGACAAGTCTGACCTGCCGGCGGAGCCGGGATGCACGCCTGGAACAGCAGTTGCACTGTCCAGAGGGCGGGATTGGGATCGGAGATGTTCACTTTCCACAGGTTACCCTGCAGATCGCCGGCATACACGGTATCGTCAGGCAATGTCAGTGCACCGGTGCTGTTCACCGCCACCGGACTCGACAGTCCGTTGGGCAGGCTGGTATTGCAGGCACCCGCCGGAACGCCGGGGGCCGCGCACAGGTTGATGCGTGCCAGCAGCGCGCCCGTCTGGGCATTGACGGCGTACAGATAGGGATTACCGTCGCTGTTGTTGTAGCCGGAACCGAAGAACACCACGAAGTCGGAGCCGGTCACATTGGTGCGCGCAATAACGGGCTGGCTGTAAGTCAGCCCCAGGTAGGGATCGGTGAATTCCCACAACACGTCGGAAGCCAGGGCGGATTCACTGGTGATGTTCAGTGGATTGGTGACATCCAGGGCGTAAATGCTGTTGCCACCGGCATTCAGACCGCCCACCACGAGCGTATGCCAACTGCTGTCGGAGAACTGCACATCGCCCGCCGTGGGCGAGCCGTCCACGAAGAACTGATGGCGCTGGTTGTAGAGCGGATTGGTGAGATTCACCAGGTTCGCGAACACCCCATTGGGAATGAAGGCGAATTTCTCATTGCCGGTCGTGGGATCGATGGCGTGCAGCATGCCGTCATCGGCACCGACGTAAAGCATGGCCGGACGGTTCTGCTGTGCCAGCTCGAAACTCACGTAGGATGTATCCTGGAAGGGTTCATTGGGCGGCCCCACGTACAGCGGGTTGCTGTCCACGATGTCCCCGAGAATGTGCGAGCGGTTGCGGAACGGCCCACCGTTTTGCTGGTCATTGGACGGATCACCGCGCAGGTAATTCACCACATTTTGTATCTGGGTATCCGTGGAGCCGAGTTCCTGACCGAGGGTGGTGCTGGCGGTGATACCTGAGCCGGCACCCCAGCGGAATGGTACGCCCTTGTCCAGTACCGGATTCCAAGTGGCGATAATCCGACCGGTATCCCAGCCCGATCCCGCCGCCTGGACATCGAGCTGTGCCTGCGTCTTCCATAATGGGGTGGTGGTGTTCACCGTCCCACTGGACAGGATGGGATAAGCCACCAGGTTGCCGGTCCAATCCTGCCAAGGCTGGTCGGCGGAGGTGAACTGAGCCTGATAGGCCACTGCACCCGCCTTGAGGCCGGTGGAATTCACCGCCGCCGAGCTGACGGACATGTTCGCCGCCTGGATGGCGGAGAGAATCGCCTGCATGTCCACCACCACATCGTTCGGGCTGGTGGCGGCGAAATAATTGCCTGTGCCACCTGCATAGGCCATGGCCTTCATGGTAGCCGCCGCCTGCGGGTTCAAAGCGGGGTTCACGCCGGCACCCACGCCGATGATGTAGGTTTTGATGCCGGCGGTATTGAGTGCCGTCAATTCATTGATGGTGTCCGTGAGCGCCTGATCGTTGGTGGATGTAAGCTTCCCGGTAGTGGGATCAAAGCTGGCGGTCACGCCGTAACCGGCGGCCGACGCACTGCCCAGCGGCGGCCAGTTGTTACCTGCCAGATCCATGGTGGGCAGGCCGTCGGTGATGAGCACGGCGTAGCGCTGCGGCGGGCAGCCGTTATTCGAGGGTGGATTCGTGCCGTAGTAACTCACGGCTTTTTTGATCAGGCCCGCGATGGGCGACTGGTAGGCCAAGGCCTTGATTTCGCCCGTGCCGGGGTTGTTGGTTTCGGGTTGCAGATAAGGCGTGAAGGTGGCGATGTAGGCATTGATCTGTGCCGGTGTGGCATTGGTGCCCGCTGTGCTGATGGGTACCAGCATGTTGCCGCTGTTGCTGCTGAGACCGGTGACGTAGTAGCCGAAGCCGCGCTCGGCGTAATACACTTGATCGGAATACGGCACGAAACCGGCGTTGGTGGGGCCGACGGCCGCAATACAGCCGCCGGGCGTGCAACTCGAGTAACCGACCGTAACACTACCCGATTCATAGTTCGCAAGAGAGTAGTAGGGTGGGTATGGCGTGGGGGGATTGTGGCTGCCATAGTCGAGGAAGACCGACGGCTGACCGCCCGCATACAATACGTCGTTGACGGTGGGGTCATCACTGCTGTTCTGCACCAGCATGTAAGGCTGTGTGAATACCTGGGAGCCTAACTGCCCCTTGATAGAGGTGCATTCGCTATACAGCGTTCCGGACGTAATGCCATAACAGGGGTTATTCACATACTCCGCCGGCGCTGCGGGCGGTACGCTGGCGAAAGTGAACCCTCCGGGATTGCTCATCCAATACACCCAGGTGGTGTAGAGGCTCGCACCGCCGGTGGAGTAGTCCATGAGGCCGAAGTCGGTATTGCCGGCATAAATCTGCAGAATGGCCTGGAGTGCCTGCTTGGCTACGTTGAGGCGGCTGGCGGAATTATCACAAAGATTGCTGCCGCAGCTCGCGGTGTAAGGCTGTGACGACCCCGCGGCGCCGCCGGTGATGGGCGGCGTGAAGCCGGTGGGCACGGTAAAGTCCAGCGGTGAGCTGGAATTCGCCAGTTGCGCGCCCAGCGTGCCGGAGCCGGTCATGATGGCGCCGGAGAGATCACCGTCCACCGACTGGGAGTTGGCAACCATTAGAAGCACTTGCGGATGGGCGGGCGATACCAGGGTTAGCGGAATGTTGGAAATGGATACCATGGGTGGCGCAGCCGCCGCGGCGATACTGCAGATTCCCACGGTCAGCAACGCCGCCAACGCCGCAAAAATGACTTTACCCAGGATGTTTCTCATTGCATATTGCCTGTTCATTGGATTACCTCGTGCGGTGCATCCGCGGGGCAACCCCCGGAAGTCCCGGCAGTGGGATGATCTCGGGCATTGCTTCTAAACAGCTCATTGTGTCACCACGGCTTGCAGCGTCACGTGGGTGGTGCCGTCGCCGCCCACGGCATACGCCGTGATGCGATAGGGTTGCGATGGCGGCGCACCGTTGTTGTAGCCGGTTTGCCCACCCAGGTTTGAGCCCGGCGGCGCCACCGGCGGCAGTTCCTCGATGATGAATACCGGCTGTTGTGAAACACCGGCGATATTCAAACCCGGTACCGCGGTATCGGCGGGAAGTGCGCTGCTCCACACCCCGTGCAGAGTCCAGGCGGAAGTCCAGGAGGGAGCCGGACCCGATGCGCAGCAGGTAGCAAGCATATACAGACCGTTGCCATTGCCGGCGTAGTTTGCGTTGCTCCACAGTCCCTGCAAGATGGCGCTCTGGGCCGCATACAGGCCGGCCTCGGCGGATTGGAAGGCCAGATCATGATTGCGCGCGTTGCCGGCCATTCTTTCCTCCAGCACGGTAGTCTGGGTCGCGGCCAGACCGAGCAGGGTGAGTACCAGCAACAGGATCAGGGCGACAATCAGCACGAAGCCGCCATCCCGGCGTGCGGCATCATGGATGCGGTGAAATTTGTGGTGCATATCTATATACCTTCAGCTTGTAGGCAACGGTGCATTGCGCAGATAGATGGTAGCCGTAAATACGCGGCGCAGCCGTGTGTCAATCGGCACCTGGACATAGGTACCGAGAAGATTGAACACAGGTGCGGCAGCCGGCCGCGGTACCGCGCCGGTATTGCTGCGCAGCAACAGACCCACCTGCACGCTCAACACATTGGCCCAGTCATTGCCCGCATCCACCTGCGCCGCAGTCAGATACTGGTTCGGTGACAGCAGGGAGCCGCCGGTACTGTCCACTCCATACAGCACCTGCAGATTTTCCACCCCCGGCACCAGTTCCTGCGGTGCTCCCAAGCCGACACCCGGCTGATAGGCAACCTTATAAAGGGCCGGTGAATGGTCCACGCCCAGACCGATGTAATAGGCCATGACATTGGCAGTGAGTACCTGTGCGCCGGATTGGAACCCTATATTGAAACTGGTCAGGGCATTGCCGGGGGGCGGCACACCGGCGCCGACGGTGATAGTGCCGGGGGCTCCTGCAGTGACGGCGCTTATCTGGAATACCGTGCTTTCGAGACAATCGGTGATCACCGCCAACTGCCCGGTCTGGAAACCCGTGGTAGCGTTCACCTGAATCACACCACCGGTTACCGGTGCGATGGCATAGGCGGGATCGCCGCTCGCGGTGTAAAGCATCAATACATCACTGCCGGGAATGGGGCTGCCGGGACCACCACCGGGGAGGTTGATGGTGGCATCCGGTGTGGGGGACCAGTTCCCGCCGCCGATAGCGACGGGGGTGGGGTTTTCCTGGGTGATCACATAGGGCGCTAATGAGGTGGCGGTTGCCGAATTGGTGCCGTTGTATTCAAATCCATATACCGGCATTAGGAAGTTATACGCCTGTCCGGCGGGGTTGAGGACGGTGTCGGTGCGCGCGGCGGTGGTGCAGCCCATGTAACTGGTCATGCGCGAGTCGTTGCGGATGAAATCCAGGGCGAAACGGCCGTTTTCCTGTAACTGGGCGATGGCATTATTAGTGCTGTAACCCATGCGGCTGGAGATAAAGATGGAGATCACACCGGCCAGCAGGATCAGGCCTACCACCAGCGCCACCATGACCTCTATCAGCGATAAACCTGCCTGACGGGAGGTGGCGTATGCTCCATTTGCACACATTGCATTCATTCCTATAACGCTGAGCTGACGGCCAGACTGAAGGTAGTCGGCGCCGGCGGTGCAACCGTGCTTTTCAGGCTGTTCTGGGCGCGGCTGTCATTCCATTGGATGGTGACGGTCACCATGGTGAGGCCGCCCACCGTGTTGGTGACGATCCCGCCGTCGCCATCCGGCAAACCGTTTGCCGACGACGCCAGCGTTTGTTTCCATTGGGCCAAGTCATAGCCCGCCAGTTGCGCGGAACTGCAGTTCGCACTCGGGCCAGTGCAAACGTTGGTGGAACCGGACGCCGGAGTACCGATGGCAATGTCGTAATTGCCGTTCTGGGCGGCGTTCGGGTTGGCACGCATGCGGTCAATGATGTTATAGGCAAGCGCCGTGGCCTGGGTGCGCATGTAGGCGCTGTCGTTGCTCTTGACGGTGGTGCCGATCATGGCGGCGATACCCAAAAGGCCCACCGACAGGATTACCAGCGCAATCAATACTTCCAGCAGACTGAAACCACCGAACCGGCTGCGATATGGCATATTGATTGTGTACATGGGTGCGGTTACCTGGAAAAAACGGGCGCCGGGTGGGCATCTGTCGGCATCGTTGGAATCGGGCGCCGCCGCGCGCACAAGAGCCGCCACCTGCAGTACGGCGGTTCAGTCGGAGTTGAGAAACTGTCAGCTTGTTTCATGTATTAACAATACAATAAGCACGGGATTCCACAGTGGCCGGTGCGATAAGCGTTCAGGAATTGGTGATGGGCGGCAAGTGACCACGGCCTAGCCCGATACGAATTTTGCGTGCCACGTATGCAAAGACCGTTCGGTGAGTGCCGGCCGGCTAGATAAAGGTACAGGGCGGGTATCAGTGTCCCCAGCAGGTGCCGGTGTTGAGGGTGCTGCCGGCGGAGTTGGTGGCGGTTCGATTGCCGGTGTTGTCGAGGCTGAAAGTGCGGCAGTCGGTATCGTTGAGCTGGTTGCCGAGGGCGGTGGCCGTGAGGCTGTAGGTGGAAGCGGCCAGGGTATAGGTCACGGCGTAGTAGGCATATTGGGACCGGGTGGTGAGCGGCGGCGAGCAGTTGGCGTTGTTGTAGGCAAAGTACTGGGTGTAGCAGCGTTCCAGGATCTGGGAATCCTGACTGAGGAGGGTTTCCGCGTCGGAGCGGTGGGATTTCAGCACCGAACGTTCATAGGAGGGGTAGGCGATGGCGGCGATGATGCCGATGATGGCCACCACGATCATGAGCTCGATCAGCGAGAAACCACGTGTTTTATTGAGCTGCATTGTGTTTTCCGATGTTGCCTGTGTGGAGCTAGGGTGCGGCAGGCAGCCAGGTGATATCAATAATCACGGGTGGTGGACTTGCCGTCCGAGCGGGCGGCGAGGCGCCGGGTGCTTGGCTGCCCGGGGGCTTACCGATTCCGCGAAAGACCGGCGGAATACTGGGCCCGCGGTCTGGGGTGGCACCGCCGAGCATGAACCGAATCGGCATGCCGATATGCAGAACCGAAAACCCGCCTATGCCATGAAACTGCGCCTTTGGCGAGACTGCATAGGTCTGCCCGTTCACGGTGATGCTGTGATGCAGATAATCAATGTTCTGGACAGTGCCCGTCACCACCTGATCCGCGGCAAAACTTCCCATGGCCATAAGCGGTTGGTTTACGGCGCAGCTCAGTATCAGGAAGGCCGCCAGGTTATGGAGCATGAAAGTGCGTCGCTTGAACATGGGCTTAACCTCGCTCGTTATGCTGCACTGCATCACGGTATCTGCCACCAGGAGGCCCGACCGCTCTGGCCGCCGCGCTCCCCAACATTCATGATCTGGCCGGTGGAAAGCGTGGTGAGTTTTACGGCACTGATATCACCCAGGTTTGCCGACAGAATAGTCGGGGCGGAAGCGAATACCTTCCCCAGGCCCAGACCCACCGGGTTCTGGCCGTCAACCTGATCACTGCTGTTCAGCATACCGTCGCCATTGATGTCCAGTTGCGGTTGCGGGAAACTGCTGCCGTTCTTGTAATTCACCGCCATCAGGAAGGCTGCGCCGCCTCCGAAGCAGGTATCACCCGCCGAGGGCACGTAGGTGGTGAACACCACTTCGCCGTTAAATAGTTGTGGATTGGTGACTACCCGTTCGCCCGCCAGCGGCAGGTTCATATACCAACCACGCTTCGTGTTCCAGTTAACGGTATTGTCCGTGACCGTCCTGACGTCCATGGTCTGGCCGCCGATGGTCACGCTGGTGGTGCTCAGCGTCTGTTGCTGCAGCTGGCTGAGCGTAGCGGTACCGGCGCCGGGCTTGTCCCACACGGCATAGAAAGACTGTGTCTGGGTATTGGTGAGATCCGGCGGGCCGAGATATTCTCCGGTGCCGAAATATACGACAGTGCCCGTCTGGCTGGGGAAATTCGGCGGCAGGGATACCGCCGGCGTTACGGTGATGGGCTGCGGATTGCCGCTGGAATCCTGAGCCTGGAACAGCAGCGAGACCGTCCAGTTGTCCGGATCGGGGTCGGAAATGTCCACCTTCCACAGGTTGCCCTGCAAATCGCCCGCGTACACGCTATCTGCCGGTTGGCCCATGGCACCGCCGCTGTTCACCACCACCGGACTGGAGAGGCCGTTGGGGAGCGTGCTGCTGCAAGCGCCCGATACCGCCGCGCACAGATTGATGCGTTTCACGAGCGCGCCCGTCTGCGGATTGACGGCATAGAGATAATCGTTGCCGTTGGAGTTGTTGTAGCCCGAACCGAAGATCACCATGAAACCGGCATTAGTGTCGGCGATCACGGGTTTGCTGTAGGTGAGGCCCAGATCTGAGTCGGTGAATTCCCACAGCACGCGGGAAGCCAGTTGTGACTCGGTAGTGACGCCGGAGGGATCGGTGATATCCAGCGCGTAGATGCTGTTGCCGCCGTCGTTCAGCCCACCCGCCAGTATGGTATGCCAGCAGTTGCTGCCACTGCAGCCGCTGGTGAATTTCACGTCACCGGCCGAGGGCGTACCGTCCACGTAGTAGCGGTGCGCATCGTTGTAATTGGGGTCCGAGAGATTGACGAGATTTGGGAATACCCCGTTGGGTACGAAAGCGAATTTCTCATCGCCCGTGGCGGCATCAAAGGCATGCAGCATGCCGTCGTTGGCGCCCGCGTATATCATCCCCGTACGATTTGCCTCGTTGGCTTCAAAGGTCTGATATGTGGGGTCACTGGTGTACGGGCCGTTGGGTGGACCGATGTACAGCGGGCCACTGTCCACGATGTCCCCGAGGATGTGCGAACGGTTGCGGAAGGTGCCGCCATTGCGCTCCTCCTCCGAGGTATCACCGCTAAGATAGTTCAGCCGATTGGGTCCCAGCGTGTCCGTGCTGCTGGTTTCCAGTTCCAACTGTTGCGTGTTGCTGAGGTCGTTCCAGACAAAGGGCACGCCCGTGCTGCTGGCCGGATTCCAGGTGGCGATGACGCGCGTATTCCAATTCTGGGCATCCAACTGGGTCTGCGCAGACCAGGAAGGCACGCTGTCCACCACGCCCGTGCTGGCATTGATGGGGAAGGCCTGCAGATTCCCGGTCCAGTCATTGTAGGGCTGACTGAATCCGGTGTACGAAGCCTGGTACACCACGGTGCCGGTGTTAAGACCGCTGGTATTTACCGCCGCCGATACTGCAGACACGTTGAGATTATTGATGGTGTTCAGGATGGTCTGCATGTCCGTGGCCACCTGAGCGGGACTGGTGGCCGCAAAATAGTCGTTGGTCCCTCCGGCGACGGCCATGGCCTTGAGAGTGGCGGCCGCCTGCGGGTTCAGGGCCGGATTCACGCCCGCTCCCAGGCCCACCACGAAGGTCTTGATACCGGCGCTATTGAGTGCCTGCAGTTCATTAATGGCGTCTTGCACCGCCTGGTTGTTGGTGCTGTTGAGGGAACCGTCCGCGTTGAAGCTGGCGGTAACTCCGTATCCGGTAGCCGCGGCGCTGCCCAGTGGCGGCCAGTTTTTACCGCTGAGATCCATGGTCGGCAGGCCGTCGGTCATGAGTATCACATAGCGCGGCGGTGTGCAGCCGTTACTGGAAGGTGGACCTCCGCCGGTCGTGTAAGTGGTATAGGCAGTCTTCAGCATGCCGGCAATCGGTGACTGCCCGGCATTGGAAAAGATGGCCTTGGTGTAATTGTTATAACCCGGTGCCCAGGATGGGATACTGCCCGCCACGTTGTTTTCCGGCACCAGATAAGGCGTGAAGGTCTGCACGTAGGTCGCGATCTGCGCCGCCGTGGGGTTTTGCCCCGCCGAGGTTACGGCTACCAGCATGCTGCCCGAGGTGGAGCTGACCGTACCCGCCTGGATCCATCCGCGTCGTGCAAAGAGCACCTGGGGTGAGTAGGGTACATATCCGGCGTTGGTGGGATAGGTGTAGATCGCACCGTAATAGCCGTGTGCGGGGTCGTAATAGCCGATGGCAGGCTTGGTCGCTGCATAGGTAAGTTGGATGCCTCCCGAATTGTAGTCGCCCAGCGTGTATGCCGTGTAGGGCGAACTCGGTGTCGGATCGGAAGGGTTGGGATTGTTGTAAGCCGTGAAAATGTTTTGGTTGAAGAGGCCCCAATTGGTGGTGAGGAATACATCATCAATGGAAGGGTCATCGCTGCTGGCCGCCACTCCCATGTATTGACTGGTGTTCACGCTGCTGCCGTAAAGGGCCGCCAATTGGTTGCAATCACCTGAACCCGAAGCTCCTTTGCAGGGATTGTTGACGTACTGGAGTGCCGGGGTGGGGGTGGCATAGGTATTGGTGAAAGTAAAGCCCGACGGCGGACTGATGTAGTACGTCCAAGTCTGATTCCACTGGCTGCCGGACACGGCATAATCCAACAAGCCGAAGTCGGTTTCGCCCGCGTAGGTCTGGATAACCTTGGCGATGGACGCCTTGGCAAGGTTGAGACGGCTGGGGGAATTGTCTCCCTGGGCGGTCCAGGTGTTGGTGCCTGAATAGTTGTATCTGGGGTTCCAATACCACTGCACGCAATACGTTGGTGGCTCGCACGGTGTGCCCGAAGCCGAACCCGGGCCGCAGGATGGCGGTGTGACCGGGCAGGCCACATACGGCACCGAGCCTGGGCCGCAGGAAGGGGGGGGCGGGCAGGGTATTCCTGAGTCACCCGGGCCGGTACCGCAGGGTGGTGCTGGCGGACCGCTGCCGGTGGCACGGGGGTGTGCACCACCCCCATGGTTATTGCCACCCACCAGATAACCCACGTTGCTCAAGCCCAGCAGCATGGTGGCGGGATTCACGGCGGAAATACCATACGGCACGGCTGAGCCGTTCGCGAGGCGCTCGGCCGCGGGAACGTTTACGGCAGCCAGCGGAACGAGCGGGTCGGGAGAATAGATTCCCGATTGATAGGGATTCGCGGGAGTCCATGTGGGTGCGGGTGCCGGTGGGTAATCAGCAACCCATGCCGATGTCGGTCCCCCCGATGCCGGCACCAGGGTCCAAGTGTTATTTCGAGAACAACCCCAATATCCGCCGCCAACACCCGAGTAAGGCTGGCTATAGCTGAAGATGTTGGGGGTGTAAGGCGCCGTGCCACCGCTGCCGAGGTTGATGGGCGGCGTGAAACTGGCGGGTATCTGGTAATTGACCGGTGAGCTGGAATTCTGCAAGCCACCCCCTACGGTACCGGACCAGGTCATGATGGCGCTGCTGGGTGGCCGGCCGGTGAGATTGCTGTTGCTGTCGTCGGTGATGTCGTCGCTGCTGTCCATGGAGTTGGAATTGCCCACCGCGATAATCACCTGCGGATGGGCGGGGATTACCACCGTGAGCGGGATGCTGGAAATGGCTACCTGCGGTGGTGGTGACTCATCGCTGTCGCCCAGCGCAAGTCCGGTGATGCCCAGGAGCAACATACTCACCATTGCCGTCACCGCGGTGGTGAACAGCCAGGTGTTTTTTGCAGGTTTACGCTTCATGGTATTGCCCTTAAGGCGCGCCCACGCGCCGCTGTTCCCCGTCCAATCATGGCCGGTACACGCTTTGCAGCATGACCGTGGAAGTGCTGTCACCGCCGGTGCCAAGCACGGTGATGCGGTACAGCTGGATAGGAGGCGTACCGCCACCGTACTGCTGCTGGCTGAGATTCTGGCCGGGCGATGACACTGGCGGCAACTGCTCAATGACGATTTGCGGTTGTGCAGCCACCGCCGGGATATTGGTGGCGGCGACGGCGGGATAGCTGATCACGCTGGCCGGATTGCCCCAGACGCCGGGGGTTTCCCAGATCGGCGTGGTGGGCAGGGCGGCCGGATTCACGAAGTACTGGCCGGCGGTATCGCCGGTGAAATTATTCCACAGCGCTGCGCGCATGCCACCCTCTCCCGCGCGCAACCCGGCTTCGGCGGCCTGGAAAGCCAAGTCGTGGTTACGTGCGTTGCCCGCCATCTTTTCTTCCAATGCGGTGCTCTGGGTGGCGGCGAGGCCGAGGATGGTAAGCACCAGCAGCAGAACCAGTGCGACAATCAGTACAAAACCTTGCTGCCGGTGGTGTGAGGAAACTCTTGGGTTCTGATGTACGGTCATGGCTGTTCTCTCTCGCATCAATTTCCCGTCATAATCTCATGGCAGACGATTGCGTATGGCGATGGTGGACGTGAATATCTGCCGCAGGCGCGTATCCTGCGGTGCCTTGATATTGGTGCCGAGAAGGTTGTAGATGGGCGCCGTGGCAGGCAAGGGCACGGTGCCGGTCTCGCTGCGCAGCAGCAGGGCGATGCGCACGCTCACCACGTTGCCCCAATTACCCGTAGCATCCACTGTTGCCGCTGTGTCGTATTCGCTGGGTATCTGGCTGCCGGTGAGATCCACGCCGTACAGCACCTGCATGTTTTCCACACCGGACACGAGTTCGTTGGAGGTGAAGCCGTTGGCAGAGCCGGCATTGGTGACGGCTTCGAACAGGGCGGGAGAAAGATCGGCACCCCGGCCGATATAGAACACCACCGTGGTGGGTATGACCACTTGGCCATTGAGGAAGCTTGTGGGAAGGGTCTGCAGGGCGTTGCCGGGTTGGTAGGTTCCACCGGTGTTGTGGACGATGTTGATTCCGCCGCCGGTGACATTGGTGACCTGCATCACCACCGCATTCAGGCAGTTGCTCACCAGAATCAGATCGCCTGCCGCCAGGCCACCGTTGGTTGTCACCTTAAAATCGGCTGAGGGAGATGAAGGAATATCATTGATGTAGATCGGGTACGTGCCGCCCTTGCTGTAGCGCACCACCAGCACGTCGGTACCGGGAATCACCAGATTTTGCAGCGTGGGGTCGAGGACAGGTGACCAGTTGGCGGTGCTGGTAACCGGGTTGAGGCTGGTGGCCTCGGTATAATTGTCGCCGGGTGTGGTACCGATGTATTCAAAGCCGGTGATAGCCGTGCCGAAATCGTAGGGCAGATTGGATACCGGACCCGTATTCAGATCACTCGCGGTGCTGGCGCTGTTTGCGCAACCCATGTAGCCTGCAAGGCGCGTATCCGTGCGAATGAAATCCAGTGCGAAGCGGCCGTTTTCCTGTATCTGGCCCACGGCGTTGTTGATGCCGTAACTCTGGCGGCTGGCGATGAAAATGGATATCACGCCTGCCATCAGGATCAGCCCTACCACCAGCGCGATCATGAGTTCGATCAGCGACAGGCCGATCTGCCGGGCTCGGAGTTGGGGTTCGTTGCGGTACATGGTCAGAGCGCCGAACTGACACTCAGGCTGAAACTCGTACCCGCAGGTGCGGCAGTGGGGCTCAGGCCGTTCTGGGCGCGGCTGTCGTTCCATTGTACGGTGATGGTCACCATGCTGAGGCCGCCGGATACTGCGGTAGTGATGGCGCCGCGCCCATTGGGAAGGCGTGTTGCCAAATCGTATTCCCATTGGCCTATATCATAGGTTGCCAGCGCGGATGAACTGCAACTGGCGCCTGTACATGTGGTCGGATCCGTGGTGGCCGCTCCGGCGGGCATGGTGATGTCATAGCTGCCGTTGGTGGCTGCCGGCAGATTGGCGCGCATGCGATCAATAATGTTGTACGCCAGGGCCGTAGCCTGGGTGCGCATGTAGGCGCTGTCGTTGCTCTTGAGGGTAGTACTGATCATGGCGGCGATGCCCAGCAGTCCCACCGACAGAACCACCAGCGCGATCAATACCTCCAGCAGGCTGAACCCGCACAGCAGCCGCGGGTGGTCACCGGATACCTTGACTCCATTTGCCCCATCCATGAACATCAACTCCCCATGCATGACTCGGCTTGTTGAATCCGTTATTTTCCGGGATAACCTAGGGACAGGTGAGCGTGGTGGTGCCGTCCACCTGGTAACCTACCTTGCTGGCCGCCTCCGCCCGTCCGGTGAGAGCCAGGTCAATCGATCGGGCATAACTGGCGCCGCGGGCATCACACAGCGTGAAGGTGCTGGCGGTCCCGGTCATGCCGCTGGCGTTGAAGGTGAACGTGTTGCCGCCGCTGCTCGTTAAAGTGTTGCCGCTGTTCAGCGCCGGGAAAACGCGAATGACCACCGTGCTGGCCCCCGGGGGCGGGCTGTTGTAATACACCATCCAGCCGGCAGTCCACGCGCTGCTGCAGGCCACATCGTTAGAGGTTGCGCAGATGGTCACGGGAGTACCGCTCTTGATGGCCTCGCTGCGCGCCAGCATCAAACCGGTAAGCAGAGTGTTAATCTGGGAGATGTCACGGTCGTTCTTGATGGTGGCGCTGAAGTCGGGCACGGCGATCGTGGTCAGGATCGCCACCACTGCCAGCAGGACCAGCAACTCGATCAGGGTGAAGCCGTATGCCTTTTTCATGCCCTACACTATAGGTGACGAGCCGTTGTTGGGTGAGGTCCACTGGACAGGCGTTCACGAATTGGCGATGAGTGGCGCCGGCAGCGGATAATATTTTAAAATCAAAAGCTTGGATGAACATGGATCCTGGCCAGGAATTTTTTCAAGCGCCGCCGGCACTCGGCAACCCCTACCGGGATGACGCGGTGCTGCGGGCCTGGCTCAAAGCCCGCCTGCCGGCGGAGGTGCTCCGGGACATCGAACCCGGCCTGGAACGCCTTGGAGAGCGGGCGGCCGGGGATATGCTAGCCATGGCGGCGGATGCGGAGGCCCATCCCCCGAGGCATGTGCCCTACGACCCCTGGGGCCGGCGGGTGGACCGCATCGAGACCGCCTGGGGCTGGCAGGCTCTGCACCGGGTGGCGGTGGAAGAGGGTATCGTGGCCACCGCCTATGAGCGCCGCCACGGACCCTGGTCCCGGCTGCACCAGTTGGTGCGACTCTACTTATATAACCCCTCTTCCGCCCTCTGTTCCTGCCCCCTCGCCATGACCGACGGCGCCGCACGGGTCATCGAGCTGCATGCCGAGCGGGATTTGAAGGAACGGCTCCTGCCCCACCTCTTGAGCCGCGATCCCGGGACCTTCTGGACCTCGGGCCAGTGGATGACGGAGCGCAGCGGCGGGTCCGACGTGAGCGGCACTGCCACGCTGGCACTCCTAGAGCACGGCCGCTACCGGCTTTATGGCACCAAGTGGTTCACTTCCGCCACCACCTGCGAGGTCGCGGTGACGCTGGCACGCGATGAGGCGGCGGATGCGGATGGCAAGCTGAGTGTGTTTTGCCTGGAGCTGCGCGATGCCCAGGGCAATCTCAACAACATCTTTGTGCACCGCCTGAAGGACAAGCTGGGGACCAAGGCCTTGCCCACCGCCGAGCTGACGCTCAAGGGTACCCCGGCGGTGCGCATCGGCGAGCCGGGCCGCGGCGTCAAGACCATCGCCACGGTGCTCAACATCACGCGCTTCTACAATTCCGTGGCTGCCGTGAGTTTCATGCGCCGCGGCATCGCCCTCGCCGACGATTACGCGCATCGCCGTCAGGCCTTCGGCAAATTGCTTATCGAGCACCCTCTGCATCGCGAAACCCTGGCGGACATGCAGGCGGAATTCACCGGCGCCCTCCATCTGGTGCTCCATCTCGGTGTACTGCTGGGCCGCGAGGAAACCGGCGCGGCCGGCGAGAATGACAAGGCACTGCTGCGGTTGCTTACGCCGCTAGCCAAGCTGTATACGGGCAAGCAAGCCATCGCGGTGGCGAGCGAAGCACTGGAATGTTTCGGCGGCCAGGGGTATATCGAAGACACCGGTCTGCCGTCACTGCTGCGCGACTGTCAGGTGCTGTCCATCTGGGAAGGTACCACCAATGTGCTCAGCCTGGATGTGTTGCGCGTCATCGAGCAAGCCGGGGGGCTGGAGCCGGTTACCGGCGACATCACGCGTCGTCTGGAAATCCTGCTGCGTCCTGAGCTTGCCGTACTGCGCGTCAGCATCCAGCGCGCCATGAAGGACATCACCGCCTGGTTGCAGACGGCGCAGAAATCCCATCGCGAGATTCTGGAAAGCGGCGCACGGCGTTTCGCTTTCAGTCTCGCGCGCACCTATACCGCTGCATTGCTGGCGGAAGCCGCTCACAGCGGTTATGTCGGCAGCGATATCCTGCAGCGTTGGTGCCGTCAGCCGCTGACGCTGCTGTAGCCATGCACGCAGTCCGCCGGGCGCTACAGCAGCGGGCGTTCTGCTGTGCGCGCGAAAGTGTGACAGCATTGTGCGGTGTTGCTCCGGCGGGCAATGCCGCTGGCGGCGCGCATGCAGCGGTGCAAACACGCCTTCCAGCCGGCCATGCAGGCAGACGTCACCATCGGCTGCGGCAGTGACGCGGGTGTATTCACGCATGGCAGCAATTACCGTGAACTGGCATGGATGGTACATAACGGCATGACACCGCTGCAGGCGCTTACCGCCGCCACGGCCGTCAATGCCAAAGTGTTGCGCATGGAAAACGCGTTGGGGCAGGTGAAGGCGGGCATGCTTGCCGATCTCATTGCAGTGGCCGGAGACCCCACCCGGCATATCGAGGCGCTGGCGCAGGTGACTTTTGTGATGAAGCATGGCGTAATCTGCAAGCAACCCTGACAACTTATTCACCAGGGGTCCGGCACATTAGCGACACAGCCAAGAACAAGACCGTCTCAGATGACGGTTGTTACCGGCGGCATCATCCTCCTTATGCACTGAGCCGGGATTATCTTCTGTGGGTGTTTGTCGCCGCGCTGCTGGTATTGAGCGCGCTGGCACCGCAGAAGATCCCCGCTTATCCGGGGCTGGTGCATTGGCCCACCATCGCCACCCTGCTGGGGCTGATGATTCTCACCAAAGGTGTGGAACTCAGCGGCTGGTTGCACCGGATTGGCTACCGCATGATGGTGCGTATAGGCAATCAGCGTCTGCTGGCGTTGTTTCTGATGGGGGCGGCGGCATTGCTGGCGATGGTGCTGACCAACGATATCGCCCTGTTCATCGTGGTGCCATTGACGCTCGGCCTGGGTGAACTCGCGGAACTGCCACTGCGGCGCCTGGTGATTTTCGAGGCACTGGCCGTGAACGCCGGCTCCATGCTTACCCCCATCGGCAACCCGCAGAATATTTTTCTGTGGCAATTGTCTGGCAGCAGTTTCGGCGGTTTTATCCTGCACATGCTGCCGCCGTTCGTTATTGCGGTGCTGGCGCTGCTGCTCTTCACGCTGCGTGCCTTTCCTGCCCGCGGCATTCATGTGAGTGAAGTCCGGCAGGCACCGGCCATCCACAAGCCGGTGCTGTTGGTATCTTTACTCCTATATATACCCTTCCTGGTACTGGCGGATCTGCGCTATACCGCCGTGGGGCTGATGCTGGTGGCAGTGGTATTTTTCATTGCATTCCCGCGCCTGCTGCGCCGGATTGACTGGTCGCTCCTGGTGGTATTCGTGCTGATGTTCATTGACCTGGGCCTGCTGGCCCAGTACCGCGTGCTGACGTCGTTTGATCTGGCCCGTAGCAGCACGCTTTACCTGAGCGGAGCCCTGACTTCCCAGATCATCAGCAATGTGCCCACGGCCATTCTGCTGGCCAGGTATTCCAGTAACTGGACCGTCATCGCCTGGTCGGTGGATGTCGGCGGATTCGGGCTTGTCATCGGTTCGCTGGCCAGCATCATTGCCCTGCGCATCGGCCGGCAACCCGGCAGCTTTGCCGCCTTTCATGTCTGGTCTGTGCCGTTTTTCATCGTGGTCGGGACGCTCACCTATATTTGGCTGTCTATCCGCTGATTCCGCCTTTGGGTTGGCATCCCGCGGCCGGCTCGGGCAAAATGCTGACCCCTGAATACGGTGCGCATATTGTGACTACCGCCATCCGTTCCTCCGCTCTTGTGGCCGGTGCGCGCCGTTTGGTGCCGCTGCCGGGTCCGTTCGCCATGCGTCACGGCGGCGTGCTGCGCGGCGCGCAGATCGCCTGTGAAACCTGGGGGCGGCTGGCGACCGATGGCGGCAACGTGTTGCTGCTGTTCACCGGTCTTTCGCCTTCCGCCCATGCCGCCGCCTCGCCCGCCGATCCCACGCCCGGCTGGTGGGAGGAGATGGTGGGTCCGGGCAAACCCCTGGACACACACCATTTTTATGTGGTGTGCGTGAATTCGCTCGGCAGTTGTTTCGGCTCCACCGGGCCTGCGTCCATCAATCCCGACACGGGCAAGCCTTACGCACTCACGTTTCCGACGCTCACGGTGGAGGACATCGCCGCCGCCGCGCGCGACGCGCTCAGCGTGCTTGGCGTGCATCACGTACGGGTCGCGATGGGAGCGTCGCTGGGCGGCATGAGTGCGCTCGCGTATGCGCTCATGTTTCCCGGTGAAGTGGAGGTGCTGGTGAGCATCTCCTCCGCCACTCATTCGGAGCCCTTCGCCATCGCCATGCGTTCGCTGCAGCGGGAACTTATCCGTGCCGACCGCGCCTGGAAAGGCGGTAATTACAAACCCACTGATGGGCCGCGCGAGGGTATGCGTCTGGCGCGCAAGCTCGGCATGATGTCATACCGCTCGGCGCGCGAATGGACGGAGCGCTTCGGCCGTGAACGTGCCGGCGATTCCGCCGTACAGCCGTTCGCCGCTGAGTTCGAAGTGGAATCCTATCTGGAATC
This sequence comes from Natronospirales bacterium, assembly GCA_021792635.1. GTDB lineage: Bacteria > Pseudomonadota > Gammaproteobacteria > Natronospirales > REEB76 > REEB76. The sequence continues at coordinate 141,298 of JAJYUH010000003.1, forward strand.
CCGCGCCCGCGCCTTTGTCGGCGGTTTCGACGCGAACTCCTATCTATATCTCTCCCGTGCCATGGATCTGTTTGATGTGGCGGAGCATGGCGGCACCGTGGAAAAGGCTTTCAGTCGCCTGCAATTGAACAAGGCGCAGGTGGTGGGCGTGGAGACCGATATTCTCTTCCCCCTGCATCAGCAGCAGGCGCTGACGGATGCACTGCGACATGCCGGGGTCGAGACCCGCCATGTGCCGCTGCCCTCGAAACAGGGTCATGACTCGTTCCTGGTGGACATGGACCGCTTCCGCCCCACCATCGGCGATTTTCTCGCAGCGCTGTAACAAGGTGCTGAAAAAGCCCCGCAAGGACTTTTTCAGCACCCTGGTAAAAGACCGGCTGCCATGCCTGCGCAGGTTACCCTGGAAACGGAAATGCGCAGCCACCCCACAGCCTTCATTTTTTTCCCTCTCGGTTGATGGTTTCAATATTTGCTGAAAACCGCCCGTCTGCGAGACGCGCCTGAACCTGTTGTCCGCGATGTGCGGCATGCACGGAGGCGATCACCCTGCCGCTGGCGGCATCCGTGATAATTGCATAGCCCCGCTGCAGCGTTGCCAGCGGACTTACCGTATTCAGGGCGCGTATTGCAAGGCCCAGGTCATGCTCCAGCCTTTTCAGGTATTGCCGCGCGGCAAATACCAGTCGCTGCCGCAGCGTCAGACAGTTATTCCCGAGCAGTGCAAGTTTCTGCGCGGGACTGTGCTGATGCAGGCGCGCGCGTAACCCCTCAAGGCGCGTGGTGCGTGTACGCAAATCCGTGTGCAGCGATTGCCGTAGCCGTAGTTCCAGTTCATCCACGCGTTGGGCATGATCCCGCAGCAGCCGTGCCGGATGCAGATGTTCCAGGCGTTCACCGCACCAGGCAAGGCGCTCGTGCAGCCCGGACAGCGTGCGTGCAATCACCCGTGTCAGGCGCCGGTGCGTGTCCTCCAGATTCCGCAGCCATGCCTCGCTGTCGGGGGTCACCAATTCAGCCGCACCGGTAGGTGTGGGAGCGCGGACATCGGCGACGAAATCCGCGATGGTGAAATCAATCTCATGACCCACGCCGCTGACCACGGGGATGTCACAGGCGTAGATGGCGTGGGCTACGATTTCCTCATTGAACGCCCACAAATCTTCCAGCGAACCGCCGCCGCGGGCCAGGATGAGTACATCACAATCGGCGCGCGCCGCCGCGAGACGGATCATGGCGGCAATCTTTTCTGCCGAGCCTTCGCCCTGTACCGGCACCGGGTAAACGATGACCTCCACCGCCGCGTGCCGGCGGCGGATCACGCTCAGGATATCGCGGATGGCGGCGCCGCTCGGCGAGGTGATCACACCGATACGGCGCGGCACCGCGGGCAATGGATTCTTGCGGGCCGCGTCAAACAGCCCTTGTTTCGCCAGTTTCTGCTTGAGTTCCTCGAAGGCGCGTTGCAGTGCGCCGTAGCCCGCTTCCTCCATGTGCTCGACGATGAGCTGAAAATCGCCGCGCGCTTCGTAAAGACTTACACGGGCACGCAGCAGCACGTGCAGGCCATCCTGCGGTTTGAAGCGCAGCAGGGTGGCGCGGTTGCGGAACAGGGCGCAGCGCACCTGCGCGGCGGCGTCTTTCAGGGAAAAGTACAGGTGGCCGGACACCGGGCGCGACAGGTTGGAAATTTCGCCTTCCACCCAGATGAGCGGAAAGCCGCCCTCCAGCAGGGTGCGGGCCTTGCGGTTGAGCTGCGAAACCGAAAGCACCTGCCGCGCGGGCGATTCCAGGGCAAGGCTGTCCTGTGCTGAGGTCATGCCACATGATAGCGGCGGGGGGCAGGCAGCGGTAGCCGCGGAATCGCACGACAGCCGCCGGCTCAGGTTTACCCGGGAGGAGTCAAAAGATTATAATTCCAAACTTTACCGCAACCCATCCGCCTGGGAGCCATCATGCGCATCGTCCAGGAAGCCCTCACCTTCGATGACGTTCTGCTGGTGCCCGCCTATACCGAGGTGCTGCCGCGCGATGTGGACCTCAGAACGCGACTGACGCGCCACATTACTCTCAACATTCCGCTGGTTTCCGCCGCCATGGATTCGGTTACCGAGGCGCGGCTTGCCATCACCATGGCGCAGGAAGGCGGCATCGGTATCATCCACAAGAACATGCCACCCGAGGAACAGGCGCGCCAGGTGCGTACCGTGAAGAAATACGAAAGCGGTGTCATCAAGGATCCCATCACCGTCACGCCGGACACCACCGTGGGTGATGTGCTCAAGCTTACTCATGCGCATCAGATTTCCGGTGTGCCGGTGGTGGACGGCGAGCGGCTTGTGGGAATCGTCACCAGCCGCGACCTGCGTTTCGAGACGCGTTACCACGAAGTGGTGGCGAAGATCATGACCAGCAAGGATCGCCTGGTTACCGTGCAGGAGGGCGCGGACAAGGAGGAAATCCTCGCCAAGCTGCACCAGCACCGCATCGAGAAGGTGCTGGTGGTGAATGACAAATATCAGTTGCGCGGTATGATCACGGTGAAGGATATCCAGAAAGCCAAGGATTATCCCAATGCCTGCAAGGATGAGCACGGCCGCCTGCGTGTCGGTGCGGCGGTGGGTACCGGCGGCGACACCGATGCACGCATTGCGGCGCTGGTGGCAGCGGGCGTGGATGTGGTTATTGTGGACACCTCCCATGGGCACAGTCAGGGCGTACTGGAGCGCGTGCGCCAGATGAAGAAACGTTATAAGGATCTCGCCGTCATCGGCGGCAACATCGTGACTGCCGAGGCCGCCAGGGTCCTGGTGGAGGCGGGCGCCGATGGTGTCAAGGTGGGTATCGGACCGGGCTCCATCTGCACCACGCGCATCGTGGCCGGCGTCGGCGTGCCGCAAATTTCCGCCATCGCCAACGTGGCGGAGGCACTCGCCAAGTCCGGCGTACCGCTGATCGCCGACGGCGGCATCCGTTATTCCGGTGACATCGCCAAGGCCTTGGCCGCCGGCGCCTATTCGGTGATGCTGGGTGGTCTGTTTGCCGGTACCGAGGAAGCGCCCGGCGAAGTGGAGTTATACCAGGGCCGCTCTTACAAATCCTACCGCGGCATGGGGTCGCTGGGCGCCATGGCGCAGAAGCAGGGTTCCGCGGACCGCTATTTCCAGGATGCCACCGAGGAAGTGGAGAAACTGGTGCCGGAAGGCATCGAGGGCCGTGTGCCCTACAAGGGCAGCATGGCGGCCATCATCCATCAATTGATGGGAGGCGTGCGTTCCAGCATGGGTTATACGGGTTGCAGGGACATTGACGAGATGCGTACCAAACCCCAGTTCGTGCGCATCACCGGTGCCGGTATACGCGAGAGTCACGTGCACGACGTGACCATCACCAAAGAAGCGCCCAATTATCACCACGACTGACGGCACGTTTTCAGTCATGGCGGTGAGGAGTAGGGAGTGAGGAATAAGAAACCACCGGTATGCTGCGAATTGCCGGCCCGGGTGCATACGCGTGGTGCCCGGGGGACGGGTGGCAGGCCTGCATGAAGTCAGTGTCCACCCCTCACTCCTCACCCCTCACCGGGATGCAGCCGCGCAGCGACATCCACGCCCAGCGCATCCTGATTCTGGACTTCGGTTCCCAGTGGACACAACTCATTGCGCGGCGTGTGCGCGAAATCGGTGTGTTCTGCGAAATCCGCTCGCCGGACACCGATGAGCAAACGCTGCGGGCGTGCGCAGCGCGCGGCGTGATTCTTTCCGGCGGCCCGGAATCGGTGGTGGGCAACGCCACACCCAAGACACCGCGCGCAGTGTTCGAGCTGGGCGTGCCGGTGCTGGGCATCTGCTACGGCATGCATGACATGGCGGCGCAGCTCGGCGGCAGGGTGGAATCCGGCAAGCACCGCGAATTCGGCGTGGAACGCATGACGGTTACAGCGCCATCGCGTCTGCTGGATGGCATCGAGGATGACGTGGGCGATGACGGCCGGCCGCTGCTGGAAGTCATGATGAATCACGGGGATTCGGTGACGCAATTACCGGCAGGTTTTGTCCGCATCGGCGTATCAAAGGATGCCTCCTGCGCCGCCATGGCAGATGACGCGCGGCGCTTCTACGGCGTACAGTTCCATCCGGAAGTCACTCAGACGTGTCAGGGCGGGCGCATCCTTTCGCGTTTCGTGCTGGAGCTGTGCGGCTGCACGCCGCTGTGGAATCCATCCGGTATCATCGGGGATGCGATATGCGCCGTGCGCGAGAAAGTGGGTGCAGACAAGGTGTTACTGGGTCTTTCAGGCGGCGTGGATTCCTCCGTGGTGGCTGCGCTGCTGCACCGCGCCATTGGCGACCAGCTCAGTTGTGTATTCGTGGATACCGGCCTGCTGCGCCTGCACGAAGGCGATCAGGTCATGGCAACCTTCGCGGGCAATATGGGCGTGCGCGTCATCCGCGTGGATGCGGAGCAGCGTTTCCTCAAGGCGCTGGCGGGTGTCAGCGACCCTGAACAGAAACGCAGGACCATCGGCGGGCTTTTTATTGAGGTATTCGAGGAAGAAGCCGCCAAGCTCAAAGACGTACGCTGGCTCGCTCAGGGCACTATTTATCCGGATGTGATTGAATCCGCCGCCGCCAGCGGCAAGGCTCACGTCATCAAGTCGCACCACAACGTGGGCGGCTTGCCGGGAAACATGCGGCTCAAGCTCATCGAGCCGCTGCGGGAGCTGTTCAAGGATGAAGTGCGCCGCATCGGCGTGGAACTCGGGCTGCCCCACAACATGGTGTATCGCCACCCGTTCCCGGGGCCGGGCCTGGGCGTACGCATCCTGGGGGAAGTGAAGAAGGAATACGCCGATCTGCTGCGCCACGTCGATGCCATATACATGGAGGAGCTGCACCAGGCCGGCCTGTACGACCAGGTGAGTCAGGCATTCGCCGTGTTCCTGCCGGTACGCTCCGTGGGCGTGATGGGCGACGGCCGCCGTTATGATTATGTGGTGGCGCTGCGCGCCGTGGAAACGGTTGACTTCATGTCGGCCCGTTGGGTGCGACTGCCCTACGATTTCCTGGACCGGGTGTCGCGCCGCATCGTCAACGAGGTGGCCGGCATCTCGCGCGTGGTGTACGACGTTACCGGTAAACCCCCGGCGACGATAGAGTGGGAATAAGAAAAAGTGCTGCGTGCCGGGTGCTGCGTGCTGCGTAAAAATCAAGATTATACTTTTTGATAAGCACTCAGCACTCAGCACTCAGCACTCAGCACGCAGCACGCAGCACGCAGCACGATGAATATCACCCCCTCACCCCTCACGCCTCACCTCGCCAGCGAAGCTGACGAGCACTGGATGCGGGAAGCCCTGACGCTGGCATGGCAAGCGGAGAAGGTCGGCGAAGTGCCGGTTGGGGCGGTGGTGGTCAAGCAAGGCGCCATCATCGGTCGCGGCTGGAACCATCCCATCGCCGCACAGGATCCCACGGCACACGCGGAGATTGTGGCCATGCGTGCGGCAGCCCGGTCGCTTGGCAACTACCGTCTGACGGATACCACCTTGTATGTAACGCTGGAACCCTGCGCCATGTGTGCGGGAGCCATGGTGCACGCACGCATACGGCGGCTGGTATTCGGCGCTGCGGACCCGCGGGCCGGCGCCGCCGGCAGCGTTTTCAATCTGCTACAAGCCGCGCCACTGAATCACAGTCTGGATGTGAGCGGTGGCACACTGGCGGAGGAGTGTGGTGAGCTGCTGAAACAGTTTTTTGCACAGCGACGCTGAAAATTGGAAAGGCCCCCGATGAGCCTTTCCGGTTCAAATGGCGGAGGGGGTGGGATTCGAACCCACGTGGGGCGTAAGCCCCCAACCGATTTCGAGTCGGTGCCGTTGTGACCGCTTCGGTACCCCTCCAGCTAAATTTTACCTGCTCACGGAGCCATCCCTGGCGGGCTGACCAGCCTCGCCATCCCTGGCTCGGCGTTCAGCCGGATCGAGATGCCGCTGGCATCTTGATGAAAGGCACCCGCTTCGGTACCCGTTCCGGGGGTGGGGATTTTACCCCAGAAACAGCTGCTTTCCCCAACGCGTCACCGCACCGGTTTCACATGGAAGGCCCTGGTCTGCTCCGGTAGAATGATGCGGCCTACTTTGACGGATATTGGCATCATGGCCGTACGCCACATCTATAAAGTGATTTTCCTGAACCAGGGCAAGATCTATGAGGTCTATGCCCGCAAGGTGAGTCAGGAGGGCTTCTGGGGTTTCATTGAAATCGAACAACTGGTGTTCGGCGAGCGTTCCCGCGTGGTGGTGGATCCGAGCGAGGAAAAGCTCAAGGATGAATTCTCCGGCGTGAAGCGCACCTATATTCCCATGCATGCGGTGGTGCGCATAGATGAGGTGGCTCACGAAGGTACCGCCAAGATCATCGCGCTGGAAGGTGGTTCCAATGTGACGCCTTTCCCCTTGCCGGTATATCCGCCGGGCAGCGGTGCGCACAAGAAATGAGATGTCCGCTCCGCAGCCCCGCATCGGAGCTTCGCTGACAGTGCGGTTTGCCTCACTCGGAAGCGGCAGCCGCGGCAACGCCACGCTGGTTCAGTCGGGTCGCACTTGTGTCATGGTGGATTGCGGCTTTTCTATCGCAGAAACGACGGTGCGTCTTGCCCGTCTCGGTATCACGCCGGAATACCTTGCCGCCGTGCTGGTCACCCATGAGCACGCGGACCATGTAAGCGGCGTGGCGCGATTCGCCGCACGCCACCGGCTTCCCGTGTGGTGCACGGCAGGCACCTTGGCGGCCGGTGACGGAACAGGTCTGGTCAGCGCCGGAACTCTTGATGCGCACGCGGATTTTATCCTGGGTGACCTGTGCATCACGCCGGTGACGGTACCTCATGACGCGCGTGAACCGGTCCAGTTTGTTTTTGCCGATGGCAGACACCGCTTCGGGATGCTCACGGATACCGGGAGCATTACCCCGCATATCCGGCGCTTGCTGGATGGCTGCGATGCACTCATGCTCGAATGCAATCATGACCGCGACATGCTGGAGAGCGGTCCGTATCCCGCCCCGCTCAAGGCGCGTGTGGGCGGAGCCTTGGGCCATCTCAGCAATGCTCAGGCAGCGACATTGCTGACGGATCTGGATTATGGGCGGTTGCAGCATCTGGTGGCGGCGCATTTGAGTGACACAAACAACACTCCGGTGCTGGCCTGTCAGGCATTGGCGCAGGCAACGGGCTGTGTACCCGCGTGGATACAGGTAGCTACACAGGGTGAGGGCTGCGGCTGGCGCGAACTTCATTAAACCGCCGCTGGAGGATGGGGAGTCATTCCGGTAAAATATCCATTCGCCCCGCCCGCAAGGACCGATCATGCAGCAGTTCCGTGGTGGCCCGGCCCTTTCCGAGTTCCGTGTCCAGAAACTGCTCACTGATCTGAGCAAACTCGTTCCCGCAGTCTTGGGCCTGGCAGCCGAGTTCCGTTATTTTGTGGATGTGACCGGTACGCTCGAGGCGGGTGAAGAACGCATCCTGGGAGAACTGCTCGCCGAGGGCCATCCACCCGCCGTACACCCGCCCGCCGGAACATTGCTGTTGTGCGTGCCGCGTCTCGGTACGGTTTCGCCCTGGGCCAGCAAGGCCACCGATATTGCCCGCAACTGCGGGCTCGCCAAAATCCGCCGTATCGAACGCGGTATTGCCTTTCATCTGGCACATACCGGTGCACCCCTGTCTCATGAACGGCTGCAGCATATAGCACATCTGCTGCATGACCGCATGACACAGACACTGTTGTTCGATGCGGAACAGGCAGGTCGGCTTTTTGAACAGGCGGCCCCGGCGCCGCTCGGGACTGTCAATCTCCTCAGGGGCGGCCGCCGGGCGCTGGTGAAGGCGGACAGGGAATTCGGCTTCGCCCTTTCCGGCGACGAAATGGATTATCTCGTCAAGAACTTCAAGCAACTCGGACGCAATCCCACGGACGCGGAGCTCATGATGTTTGCCCAGGCAAACTCCGAGCACTGCCGCCACAAGATTTTCCGCGGCGACTGGATAATTGATGGCGAATCGCAGCCGCTGTCGCTGTTCGATATGATCCGCCGCACCCACGAGCACAATCCGCGGGGCGTGCTCTCCGCCTACCGCGATAATGCCTGCGTCATCGAAGGGCGGCGTGGCGGGCGCTTTTTCCCGCGCCCCGCGGACAGGGTCTATGCACGTCATGAAGAACCCGTGCATATCCTCATGAAGGTGGAAACACACAATCATCCAACCGCCATCTCGCCGTTTCCCGGCGCTGCCACCGGCGCCGGCGGAGAAATCCGCGACGAGGGTGCCACCGGCCGTGGTGCCAAACCCAAGGCGGGACTCACGGGCTTTTCCGTGTCCAACCTGCGCATTCCCGGTTTCGAGCAATCCTGGGAGAGGAATTACGGCAAGCCGGCGCACATCGCCTCCGCCCTCGACATCATGCTCGAAGGGCCCATCGGTGCGGCTGCATTCAACAATGAATTCGGTCGGCCCGTGCTCAACGGCTATTTCCGCAGCTACGAAATGGATGTGTGCGGAACCCTGCGCGGCTATCACAAGCCCATCATGGTTGCCGGTGGCATCGGCAATATCCGCGCGGTGCATGTTGACAAGCAGTCATTACCGGCGGGCGCCAGGGTAATCGTGCTGGGTGGGGCTGCCATGAAGATCGGTCTGGGCGGCGGTGCCGCTGCCAGCGTGGCCAGTGGCACGAGTATTGAGGCTCTGGATTTTGCCTCGGTGCAACGCGGCAACCCTGAAATCCAGCGGCGTGCCCAGGAAGTGATTGATGCATGCTGGGCATTGGGCGAGAGCAATCCGGTCTTATCCATCCATGACGTGGGCGCCGGCGGCCTGTCCAACGCCGTACCGGAAATCCTGGATGCGAGTCAGCGCGGCGGCTTGTTCGATTTGCGCCGCGTGCCCAACGATGAAACGGGCATGTCTCCCATGGAGATCTGGTGTAATGAAGCCCAGGAACGCTATGTGCTGGCCGTAGCACCGGAGCGGCTCATGGATTTTACGCGCATCTGTGAACGCGAGCGCTGCCCATTCGCCGTCATCGGCGAGGCTACCGGTGAACGCCTTCTGGTCGTAGTGGATCCGCATTTCGATAACAGACCCGTGGCGATGTCCATGGAAATGCTCCTGGGGAAAACGCCGAAAATGTCGTGCGACGTGCAGCGCCTCAAGCCGGTGCCCGTCCATTTCGATACCACGAAAATCGATCTGCGTGAGGCGGCCTTGCGTGTATTGCATCTGCCTGCGGTGGCGGACAAAGGTTTTCTCATTACCATCGGCGACCGCAGCGTGGGCGGGCTCGTGTGCCGCGACCAGTTGGTGGGACCGTGGCAGGTGCCGGTGAGCGACCTGGCTGTCACCGCCGCGAGTTACGACGGCTGCCACGGCGAAGCCATGGCCATGGGTGAGCGGGCACCTCTGGCGGTAGTTGATGCTCCGGCTTCGGGTCGCATGGCGGTGGCGGAAGCACTCAGTAACATCGTTGCCGCCGACATCGGTGCTCTGGATAACGTACGCTTGTCGGCCAACTGGATGGCAGCCTGCGGACATCCGGGTGAGGATGCGGCGCTGTATGACACCGTAAAAGCGGTGAGCGAGTTGTGCGTGGCGCTCAACATCACGATCCCGGTCGGCAAGGATTCCCTCTCCATGAAAACCGTATGGGAGGAAGGGGGCAGGACACGCAGCGTGGTGGCGCCGCTGTCGCTCATCGTGTCGGCATTTGCGCCAGTACAGGATGTGCGCCGTACGCTCACGCCGCAGTTGCGGACCGATGTGGGCGACACCCGGCTGTTGCTGATCGATCTGGGGGGCGGCCGTAATCGCTTGGGAGGTTCGTGTCTGGCGCAGGTATATGGAGAGACGGGCGGAGCGACCCCGGATCTGGACAATCCGGCCAGGCTGCGGGGTTTTTTCGCAGCCATTCAGCAACTGCACGCTGCCGATAAACTGCTCGCGTATCACGATCGTTCCGACGGCGGCCTGTTTGCGACCGTTTGCGAAATGGCTTTTGCTTCACACTGCGGCATTGATGCGCGGCTGGAGAGTCCGGGGGATGACACGGTGGCGGCGCTGTTTGCCGAGGAGGCAGGCGCGGTTATCCAGGTGCGCGAGGAGGACGTGTCGCTGGTGCAGCGGGTATGTACGGACCATGGGTTGCCGGAGGTGCAAGTATTGGGCGCACCGCGCGACGACGACCGTTTGGTATTCAGCAGCCGTGCACAGGTGATATTGGCGGGTGGGCGGGCGGAATTCCAGGGTGCCTGGAGTGAAACCAGCCTGCATATGCAGCGACTGCGGGACAATCCGCAAGGAGCACAGCAGGAATTCGAGTCGAAGCTGGACCCCGGTGATCCCGGCTTGCATGCGCGGCTTACCTTTGATCCGACGGAAGACATGGCCGCACCTTTCGTTGCCAAGGGGCTGCGTCCGCGCGTAGCCATTCTGCGCGAGCAGGGCGTGAACGGCCAGGCGGAGATGGCGGCGGCGTTTGACTGCACCGGTTTTGCCGCGGTGGACGTGCACATGACCGATATCATCGAGGGCCGCGTGACCCTGGCGGATTACACGGGCATCGTCGCTTGCGGCGGCTTTTCGTACGGTGACGTATTGGGCGCGGGGCTGGGCTGGGCCAAATCCATCCTCTTCAATCCGCGTGCGCGCGATGAGTTCGGCAGGTTTTTCGACCGCGACGACAGTTTTGGTCTGGGTGTTTGCAACGGCTGCCAGATGATGGCGGCACTGGGTGATCTTATTCCCGGCACTGTGGGCTGGCCGCGTTTCGCGCGCAATGCCTCGGAGCAGTTTGAAGGGCGGCTGAGCCTGGTGGAAATCCAGCCCTCCGCATCCCTGTTTTTCACCGGCATGGAAGGTTCGGTGCTACCCATCGTGGTGGCCCATGGTGAGGGGCGGGCGGAATTCGCCAGAGCCGACGCCGCACAACAGTTGCTGGTGAGCGGGCGCGTGACGCTGCGCTTCGTGGATAACCGCGAACGTCCCACGGAGCTTTATCCCGCCAACCCCAATGGTTCACTCCTGGGTATTGCCGGTATCACCAATACCGACGGACGCTACACGCTGTTGATGCCCCATCCGGAGCGCGTGTTTCGCACGCAGCAGATGTCCTGGCACCCGCGCGGCTGGGATGAGGATTCACCGTGGTTGCGCATGTTCCGTAATGCCCGCTGCTGGGTAAGCTGATATATTTCCGGGGGAAGCAAAGATCAATCAGACTGTCAGGGTGTTGCGTACGCTGGCAGTCCATCTCCAGGTGTTGCCTGCTGCTGCTTTTCTGCCGGCTGATTCAACCATAGTGCAAGCCGTTATGGATTCAGGGTTGCCATGGGCGGTCTGTCCGGTCACTAGTAGGCAGGACATAGATGGTAGCCAACAGGAATTGTGCACGGCCCGCTGCTTTTACCGGGTGAATGGAACAACCGGAAGACGAACTCCTGAGACATGCGTTGTGTAACCGGTACACCCGCCATGGTAACAGGCATGAATTTCCATTTGCGGATGGCGCGTATGGCGGCCTTCGCGAACAGCCGCGAGCCGGTCACATGGCTCGCCTTTATGTTGGTCACGGTGCCTTGCGTTGTGAGTGTGAATTCCACCGTGGCCGATCCTTCAATCTGCTGTTCCATAGCCATGGGCGGATAAGCAGGTACATATTGGACAATCACCTCGCCACCAGCGGGTTTCACTCCCGGTTTGACAGGTTCGCCCGCTGCAGTAGTGATGCCTGGCGATAGCGCATTTGATGGTAATGACGTTGCCAAAACGGGCAGGGTTGAGAGCGCAACTTGCGACAATTCGCTGAGCCTGGGCGGTTGGAGGGACACGGGCCGTGTCCATGCTGCCGTAGTCACACGGGTGGGCGGCATCATGGCGGCAGCGGATATTTTTACCGGCATGGGTCCGGTGTGCTTCTCCGTGCCCAGCAAAGTGTATTTGGCGGTCAAGGGTAAATGCAATGGCGCTTTTGGATGGATAAATTGCAGCAGACCACCGGCAAGCAGCAGGCCGGCAGTCAATAACAGCGGCGGCCAGCAGGCGGCTGCATTGTATGCCGGCAGTCCCACCAGACGGTGAATCCGCTCCATGATCTGGCCCCCGTCTGCACCCAGCAGCAACGCAGTGTGAGGATGACGCAGATTTTCCAGTTCCGCCAGTGCACGTGCGTAATCAATGGTAGTGCCGTTGAGTTCCACCACGATATCATCACAGCATTGCTCGCGTTCCAGGCGGGCCTGGTGTGACACCCAGCGGATCGCCGGATGATAAAACAGCAGTGTATCCACCGCCACTTGCAGCAAATTCCACAGGTAGTCCTGACGGCGGATATGGGCAAGCTCATGGGCCAGTACCAGTTCCACTTGCAATGGCGTCAGTCCGGACATGACACTGGGCGGAATCAATATCACGGGTTTCAGCCAGCCGATTACGCAGGGAACCGTCGCGTTCACGGATACGGCCAGCCGTACCGCCTTGCGGATTCCGAGCAATGTGCACAGGGATTCCACCAGCGCGTGCCACTGCGGCACAGGACTGTAATCCGCTGTTTCCCGCAGATCACGCGCATGCCGCCAGCCGCGCCAGACGCGTAATGTCATGACCATGACGCCCAGCAGCCACAGGGGGACGGCCCAGGATACCAGTGGTTGCAGCCGGATTTTCAGCTGCTCGAATGGCGAGAGTGGAGAGGCGACAGCGTGACTGGTGCCGCTCACGGTTGTACTGGCGAGCATTTGCGGTGTTCCATTCACCGCAGCACCCGCAGGCATATGGGAAAGATGTATGAAGGTGATGACGGGCAAGGCGGCCATCACGGCCAGTGTACCCATGGCCAAGTGGTAACGGACGGCGGGGGATTTCCCGCGCAACATGTGCCGCAGCGCGGCATAGACCGCGCCCACCACTGCGCCTTGCCAGAGGAAGTGGATCAGCGTCCAGCCAAGATGATGAACAATGGGCGAACTGAGCAGCGGCACAGCGGTGTTCATTTCCTGCGCCCTTCCAGTTCATCAAGGCGGGCGCGGATTTTCCCGATCTCTTCCGCGCTGGCGGGTCTGGCGGAACCCAGGGCCTGCATCACTAATTCCGTCGCCGAGCCTTCGAACACGCGAAACAGTAATTTGCCCAGGATCTGGCGCTGGGTCTGGCGCTTGCTGAGCGCGGGAGCGTAGATATGGGCGCGCTCGGAATCATTGCGGCTGACCAGTCCCTTTTGATACATGATCTGCAGCATGCTCAGTACCGTCGTGTAGGCCAGTGCTCCGTGACCCGACAAGGATGCATGCACCTGGCGTACCGTGCTGGGGCCCAACTGCCAAAGTACGTGCAGGATTTCCAGTTCCGTTGCGGTGGGCTCAGGAAGGGGTTTTTGCGGAGGTGCCATCTTTGCTGTTCCGAACTGTGGACCGGGGAGTGGCCGTACCAGCATAGCCCAAAGTACAGTATATTCTACTAGAGCCCTAGTATTTTTCGCAAAAATGATCTTGCCTGGATGCTTTTTACTGATTATGCTACTATGTGTATAGTACTTCTTCAGTAGTATTGCCGACCCCCCAGTGCCCATTAGGAGCAAGGTTTATGAGCAAATGGTTTTTTATCCCGGGACTGATTCTGCTGATCACGGCCTGCGCGACCCCCCGGTCCCCGGCATCCCCCCCGGCGGTTGCGGCACCGGGAAACAAATCTCAGATGGTGATGGTCCGGGGCACGCAGGAATCCGGCCGGAAACTGATCTGCAGCCTCAGCTATCCCATTGGTTCCCATATCCCCGCGCGCATATGTCTGACCCCGGCCCAGGAGGCCGCCCGTCGCAAAGCCGCCCAGGAAGCCATGCAAAACCAAGGGCAGGTTACGCCGTGCGGCGCCAACAGTTGCGGTAGCCCTCCGCAGCTGTTTTAGCCGCCGCCTTTGCAACTGCCTGCAACGCGCGCAATATCGGCGTTGGGTGGTGGAGTTTTGGGTCTTGGGATGGCCGGTTACAATAACCGGCCATCTTCATGTTCAGAGGCCACAACCGTGTCCAGCAGGTTTCGCAACGTCGAACTGCATGCCCCCACTGGTCCCGCGCTTTCCTGCAAGGGCTGGCAGCAGGAAGCCGCCTTAAGGATGCTGCACAACAACCTCGACCCGCGGGTGGGCGAGAATCCAAGGGAACTGGTGGTCTATGGCGGCATCGGTCGGGCGGCGCGCAACTGGGAGTGCTTCGACGCCATTGTGGCGACGCTCAAGCGCCTGGAAAACGATGAAACCCTGTTGATCCAGTCCGGCAAGCCGGTGGGCGTGTTCAAGACCCACGCCGCGGCACCACGCGTGCTCATTGCCAATTCCAACCTGGTGGGCAAGTGGGCCACCTGGGAGCATTTCTTCGAGCTGGACAGGAAGGGCCTGATGATGTTCGGCCAGATGACGGCGGGCTCATGGATATACATCGGTTCCCAGGGCATCGTGCAGGGTACCTACGAGACTTTTGCCGAAGCGGTGCGCCAGCACTACCAAGGGGACGCGCAAGGCAAATGGCTTCTCACCGGCGGCCTCGGCGGCATGGGCGGCGCACAGCCTCTGGCGGCGGTGTTCGCGGGCCTGAGCTGCCTGGCGGTGGAAGTGGATCCGGCACGCATAGACAAGCGTCTTGCAAGCGGTTACCTGGACCGCAAGGCCCAATCCCTGAAGCAGGCCTGTGACATGATCCGCGCCGCCGCCGTCGAGGGCAAAGCAGTATCCGTGGGGTTGCCGGGAAATGCGGCACAAGTGTTTGAGGAAATCCTGCAAGGTGATTTCCATCCCCACTTGGTCACGGACCAGACGTCCGCTCATGATCCGCTGAATGGGTACATTCCTGTCGGTTACTCACCGGCTACCGCCACCACGCTGCGGGACAGCGATCCGAAGAAATATGTGGAGCTTTCAAAGCAATCCATCGCGCGGCAGGTACGTGCCATGCTGGGATTTCACGGCATAGGCATTCCCACCTTCGATTACGGCAATAACATCCGCGCCATGGCACAGGATGCGGGCGTTGCGAATGCGTTCGACTTCAGGGGCTTCGTGCCGCTCTATATCCGGCCGCTGTTTTGCGAAGGCATGGGACCCTTCCGCTGGGTGGCGCTTTCCGGCGAGCCGGAGGATATCTACAAGACCGATGCCAAGGCGAAGGAACTTTTTCCGGAGAAAAAACATCTCCACCGCTGGCTCGATATGGCACGGCAGCGCATCCATTTTCAGGGCCTGCCGGCGCGTATATGCTGGCTGGGATACGGGGAACGCCATCGGCTGGGTCTTGCCTTCAACGACATGGTGAGGAAGGGCGAGCTGAAGGCCCCCATCGTCATCGGCCGCGATCATCTGGATGCGGGTTCCGTGGCTTCACCCAACCGCGAGACGGAAGCCATGCGCGATGGCAGCGATGCCGTGGCCGACTGGCCGATCCTGAACGCATTGTTGAATACCGCCAGCGGCGCTTCCTGGGTGAGTTTCCATCACGGCGGCGGCGTGGGCATGGGCTACGCACTGCATGCCGGCGTGGTTATCGTCGCCGACGGCAGTGAACGGGCCGCGCACGCACTGGAACGCGTGCTCACCAACGATCCCGGCAGCGGCGTGATGCGCCACGCCGATGCCGGCTACGAGAAAGCCGTCCAGGTGGCGAAAGAGCGGAATCTCGACCTGCCGATGCTGCGCTGAGCATGCCCATGACTGCCGCAGCGGTAATGGATCTCAATTGCGATCTCGGTGAGGGCTGCGGTAATGATGCGGCACTGCTTGCAATCGTGAGCAGCGCTAATATTGCCTGCGGTGCGCATGCGGGCGACGCCATTACCATGCGACGTACCGTGCAAGCTGCCGTGCGCAATAATGTGAGCATCGGCGCGCACGTATCCTATCCAGACCGTGAAGGCTTCGGCCGGCGCGATATGAGCTTGCCGGCGGAAACGCTGACGGCAGAAGTGCGGCGTCAGCTTGCCGTGCTCAATGCCGTCACGCGCGCTGCCGGAGCCCGGCTGCGCTATATCAAGGCCCATGGTGCGCTGTATCACCGCATGGCGGACGATGCCACCGTCGCTGACGCGGTGATTGCGGCCATCAGGGCTTTCGATGCTTCCCTTGCCTTGCTCACGCTGCCCGGCAGCATCGCCATGGAACGCGCCCAGGCGCAGGGGCTGCGGGTATTTGGCGAAGCTTTCGCCGACCGCGCCTATACGGACATGGGCCGTCTGGCGCCCCGTTCCCGCTGCGGTGCGGTGATTACCGATGCGGCAGTGGTTGCGCAACGCGCCGTGGATATTGCCGTGACCGGCAAAATATCCAGCATTGAGGGCCGTATCATTTCCGTTCATGCCCGCTCGCTGTGCGTGCATGGTGACACACCCGGCGCCGTGACTTTGGCGCGCGCGGTGCGTGCGGCGCTTGAGCACACCGGCGTCGCAGTGGGCGCCTTCACGTGAATATCCGTTATGTGGGCGACAGCGCTCTGCTGGTGGAAGTGCAGGACTTCCGTGCCGCCCAGCGGCTGCGGGAATCCATCGGTCGGCAACCGCCGAATGGCATCCGCGAATTGCTGCCGGGTTATGACACGCTGCTGGTGGAATTCGATCCGCTGCAATTGGACGCGGCAGAACTGCTGCAGCGCCTGCCGGAATTCATGCAAGACCTCCGGTCTGCCGCCGCGGTACACACGCATGAAATCGAGGTGCGCTATCAGGGCGAGGATCTTGAAGATGTGGCGCGCCTGACCGGTCTTGACCGCGCGGAGGTTATCCGGCGCCACAGCGCCGCCAACTATACCGTGGCATTTCTGGGCTTTGCGCCCGGGTTCCCTTATCTGGCGGGCCTGGACGCAAGACTGCGCGTGCCGCGCCTCCAATCACCGCGGGCCCGTGTACCCGCCGGCGCGGTGGCCATTGCCGACGAGTTCAGCGGCATTTACCCGCAGGCGACGCCGGGCGGCTGGCGTATTCTGGGGCATACCAAGGTCGTGCTGTTTGACGCGGCACGTGCATCCCCGGCACTGTGTATGCCGGGCGATCATGTGTGTTTCCGGCCGGTATCATGATTACAGTCATTGAACCCGGACGCTTCACCAGCATCCAGGATGAAGGGCGCGGCGGGTTTGCCCATTTGGGCGTGCCGCGTGCGGGTGCGGCCGACAGCCTCAGTCTGCGGCACGCCAATCTGCTGGTGGGCAATCCACAGGGGGCGGCGGCGCTGGAAATGACCCTGCATGGGCCGACGCTGCGTTTCGCCGTGGACGCGCTGATCGCCCTCACCGGCGGCCGCATGCAGGTGTACCTGGATGACGTGCCGCTGCCCATGTATCAGAGCGTGTCCGTGTGCGCCGGACAGGTGCTTGCCTGCGGCCCGTTGCTGACCGGCATGCGCGGCTACCTTGCTGTCGGTGGCGGGATTTCCACCGCACAACTGCTGGCCAGCGCTGCGACCGACACGCTTGCCGGGCTGGGACCCCCGGTCCTGCGTGCGGGGGATTGTCTTACCCTCCGGCCCCATAGTCTGCTGCAGGGCCGGTATCTGCGCTCACCGCCGGAATTTTCTGAGCAGGTGACGCTGCGTGTGATCACCGGGCCGCACCAGGAATGGTTCCCGGCGACGGCGCTGGGCAGTTTCCTTGACGGCTGCTACCGGGTACGTGCCGACAGCGACCGTAGCGGTATACGCCTGGCGGGTGCAACTGTGGTGGAGCGAAATCCGGGTGAATTGCCTTCCCAGGGCATGTTGACCGGCGCAGTGCAGGTGCCCGGTGACGGCCAACCCATCGTGCTGCTGCCCAACCACGGGACCACCGGCGGTTACCCGGTCATCGCCGTGGTCATCAGCGCGGACTTGCCCCAGCTCGGCCAGTTGCGCCCGGGCGTGTTACTGCGTTTCCAGGCGGTGAACCGCGAACAGGCACTGCAGGCGCTCCGATACGCCGCGGAGAATCTGCGCACCGCCAGCGTGTGCGCCGATCCCGGCCTGCTGGAAGCGCGCGGCCTGATGTTGCTGGCCAAAGCCCATCCCGCCCTGCGCGAGGCGTGTCTGCAACTGGGGCGCCGTCGTGTGCGCCTGCGCCGCTGATTGGTTGAACTTTATGGCCGGTTGCGTTTTCATAATAAAGAATGCGCACACCTGTCACCGCGTTTCTGCTCGTGAGCCTGATGTGCGTGGGTCTCATGGCCTGCGCACCCTGGCCGGAACGCCCGGGAGCGTTGCCTTATACTCCGGCGCAGGCAGGCCGGGCGGCCGAGATTGTAAGGCTCGCCGGCCGGGAGCTCGGTGTCCCTTATGTCTACGGTGGCGATTCGCCCCAAGGTTTCGATTGCAGCGGTCTCGTGTACTACGTATTCCGGCGTGCCGGGATTGCGGTACCGCGTACCGCCAATGAGCAACTGTATGCCTCCCATCCGGTGGATATCCGGAATCTGCGACCCGGCGATCTGGTGTTTTTCCAGATGGCGGGTGACGTGCAGATGCACGTGGGTATCTATGTGGGCAACGGCGAGTTTATCCACGCACCGCAAACCGGCGGGGTGGTGTCCTACGCGCGTCTGGAGGACGCTTATTGGAAAGCCCGCTTCGTGGGCGGCGGGCGTTTCTGAACCTTGCCGGTCAGTCGGCGGTGAGCACCCGGTTGCGGCCGCTGCGCTTGGCCTTGTAGAGCGCGATGTCGGCCGCCTTGATGAGACGTTCGGCGGTGTCACCGTGGTCCGGATAACTGGCCACGCCGGCTGAAATGGTGAGTGCGCCGAGTGACTGGTCCGCGTGGACCAGTGTGGATGCCGCCACTGCGGCGCGCACCCGCTCAGCGCGTTCGCGGGCGATATCCGATCCGGTGCCCGGCATCAGCAACACGAATTCTTCGCCGCCGTAACGACAGGCGATGTCTTCAGTGCGCACCGCTTTGCGCAGCACCTCGGCCACCGCGCGCAGCACGATATCTCCGGCATCGTGGCCGTAGTCATCGTTGAAGCGCTTGAAGTGGTCAATATCGAGCACGATGACGCTGGTCGGCTGCGCGTGACGCTCGGCGCGGGCGAGTTCCCGTTGCAAGGTTTCCTCCAGGTAGCGGCGGTTGAACAGGCCGGTGAGCGGATCGCGGATGGACTGCTGGCGCAGCACCTCGTGCAACCGCAGGTTGCCGATGGACAGGGCGAGCTGCTCTGCCACGGCAAAGGCGAGATCACGCTGATCCAGCACCGCCTCGGGCCGCGCGGGATGCGCCGCGCGCAGCTGCAGCAAGCCGAGGATTTTGTTCTGGCCGGTGAGCGGTATGCACAGACTGACAATCGGCGTGGACTGCGGCAGGTGCGCGCAGGGCAGGTCACCCGGATTTTCCACCACGTAGGGATGGCCGGCGCGCAGTGCGCGGCAGTCCTGCGGCGCGAATACGCTTTCCCCTTGGCGTTCTCCCCAGGCGGTCACTTCCTCCATGAGATTGCAGGAAGCGTTGATCAGGTAGAGTGCACCGTGGGTACCGGGAAACAGCTCGCTGCAAAAACGCTCGGTGGCATGATAAGCCTCATCGAGAGCGAGGCAGGTCTGCAGCATCTCGGAAAAACCCGCGATGAGTTTGTCCTGGTGCTGGCGTTTTTGCAGCCGCTCCGCCATGCGGTTGAATGCCCGGGCGAGCTTGCCCAGTTCGTCGTCGCGCTCGCCCGGAACGCGTCGGGTGTATTCGCCGCCGGCGATGGCGCCGGCGGCTTCGGTCATGTCGCGCAGCGTGCGCAGGACAATGCGCAGGAACAGCACGAGTACGCCGAGCGCCAGCGGCACCGCCAGCAGCGGGCCGCCGAAGCCGACGATTTCCGCGCCGGTGATGTTGCCGTGGTCAGCGGCCAGCAGGCTCGCAAGTTTGGTCTGCTCCCGGGTCAGGGCACGGTTGTTGAGCGCGCGTATCCGGTCCACGAGATGGTTGCCATTGCCGGGCGGTGCCAGGGCGGTGACTGCATCGTCGGCACGGCGCGCTTCATTTGCAAGCCGACCGGTCTGCCGGATGAGCACCGCTTCGATATTCGCGTCGGGATGTGCCCGGTAACGGTTGAATTCGGTGTTCAGCCCCTGCCATGCGGCACGGGCGTCGTTTGGCAGTGGCAGCCGCAGCAAGCGGGCGAGGAGTTGGTGAGCAGTGCGGCTATGGGTGCTCCACGCGCTGCGCGCCCCCTGCCGCCGGGCGCGGGTTGCGAGCAAGATTTCTTCGTAAACCTGCTGGGCATTCTCCGCCAGGCCCACGGGTGTCAACTGCCGCAACCGGATACGCGGCTCCGCCGCCTGTGTAAGCCATTGGTGGAACAACATGTCAATCTGATTGACTTCCCGGAGAGCGTCGGGAGTGCCGGCTTCCATCCGCCGCAGGCTGACGATGACGGCCGGGAAGCGATACAGCGCCGTGTGATAGGGCTGCAGAAACTGCGGCTCGCCGCTGAGGAGGAATCCGCGCAGGCCGGTTTCCGCATCCAGCACCGTTTTCGTGAGCAGCTCGCGCTGCTCTACCAAGGTGGTTGCTTGCAGGACTGCGCGGTTGGTGGCCAGATCGGCGTACAGTGTGTGTTCCACCAGTAGCGCCACCAGCACGGCGATGGCGAGCGGCAGCGCAAGGAACAGCGCGAGCTTCTGGCCGAGGGATAAACCGGAGGTGCGTAGCAGTCTGAACATTGTTGATTTTGTATATAATGAGGCGACCGTCGAAGGGTTACTTGCATGCGAGTATAAGTATAGCCCGGGGCGTGAGAAATCCCGGGCCCGCGGCGCATTCACCGCCCTGTCCCGGCAATCACCCGCGACAACACAATGAAATTCTGGCGCGAGCTACACCCCACCACACTCCGGCTGTTGGCATCGCGCGCGGTGCGCAGCGTGGCTCAGGGCGCGCTGGTGGCGGATTTGGCGCTGTATCTGCATGCTTTGCACTGGAGCGGTTTGCAGATCGGTTTGACGCTGACCGCCGGCGGCCTGTTGGCGGCCGTATTTTCCATACTCATCGGCATTGTCAGCGACCGCCTGCGACGCAGGCCCTTCCTGCTGTACAACGAGGGGCTCACTGCCCTGTGCGGGCTCGCGCCGCTGGTGAGCGCCAATGTCGCGGTACTCACGGTAGCCATCATCGTCGGCGGCTTCGGCCGCGGCAGCAACGGTTCCGCCGGTCCGTTCGCACCGGCCGAGCAAGCCTGGCTGGCGGAGGCGGTGCCCGCGCCGAAGCGTGGCTGGATATACAGCCTCAACACCGCCATGGGTTTCTTCGGCATGGCGTTGGGCGCGCTGCTGGCGGGTCTGCCGGCCCTGTGGGTGAGTTCGCTCGGGCCGCGGCTGGCCTACAGCCCGCTGTTCGTCATCGTCGTGCTCGGCAGCACGGCCAATCTGTGGCTGCTGGCCGGTGCGCATGAACAAAAAGATGTGGTTGCAAAGCGCCATCAGGCAGTGGCCAAGAAGGATCACGTGCGGCGTTTCGAAAACCATATTCTGTGGCGGTTGTTCCAGCTCAACACGCTCAATGGTCTTTCCATCGGTCTCACTGGACCGCTTATCGCCTACTGGTTCGCACTCAAATTCCATATCGGTCCCGGCAGCATCGCGCCCATGATGGCGGTCACCTTCGTGGTAACAGGCGTCAGCGCAATTTTCGCCGGCAGACTCACAGAGCGCCACGGTCTGGTGAGTTCGGTGATCTGGACGCGCGGTATCGGCGTACTATTGCTGGCGCTCCTGCCGCTGATGCCCTGGTTCTGGCTCGCGGCGGTGATTTACATGCTGCGGCTCGCATCCAGCGGCGCTTCACTGGGAGCCCGTCAGGCACAGGTGGTGTCGCTGATGCGCGATCGGCGCCGCGGCCTCGCTGCCAGCGTCAACGCTGCTTCCTTCCAGGTTCCCCAATCCATCGGACCGGGCATCGCAGGTCCGCTGATCGATGCCGGCCTGTTCGCCGTGCCGTTTTACGCGGCGGCCGGCCTGCAAGTGCTGTATGTGGCCGGGTATGAACGTGTCTTCCGTCGCTATGAGCATATCGCCGGCACGAAAAGAAAATGATTTACGCGGACGCAGGTGCCGGCCTAATGCAGGTTGACAAGTATGGTCTGGCCGGCAACCGCGGGTGCAGCACCGACTGAGGTGAAGCTGATGGTGTTGGCAACCGCCGGGTTGTCCTGCGCTGCCTCGCAGGTGAAGGCCAGGGTATAGGTGCCGGCCGGCAGGAACGCAGCGGTGAAATCATAGTTGCCGGTGGTGTTATTCAGTGTTACCGCCGATTCCGTCACCGGCTGGGTGCCCGGTGGGGCGGAGTTGTTGAGATCAACGGGATTGGCATTGGCACCCGCGAACACATACACCGCCGGGGTGCAACCGCTGGTGATCAGCATGGGCGAAACCGTGCCGATGATATTGCCGGCAGACATGGCGCCGACCATGCGCCCCTCGGGCTGCAGCTCATAGGCGGTGGAGCCGGGGGCGGGCGGCAGCACGGATTTGCGCGCATCAAATTCGACCACTGCGCTGCTGTTGCTGCCGGCGTTGATGATGAAAGGTGTATTGATATGCAGGAAAACGGACATGGAACATGGCAAACCGCAGGTGAGAGTATTAGGCGGTATGTAAGGGATCAGGGCATGTTGGCTGCCATCATTCAGGACGATGTAGGAATCCGTACCGCTGCCGTCAGCGCTGATAGTGAGCCTCAAGCCCTGGTACGGGCCGGCCGGCAGGCCCCAATTCGTGAGCAGTGGCGTGCTGAGGCCCTGCTGCACCTGCAGCAAATCAATCTGCTGGGGCTGCGGGAAGTTGTAGACGATGGGGTTACCGGTCACGGGCAGGGCTTCAACGGCGGTGATTTCCACCATCACACTGATGGCCCCATCCACGGGCGCGTCGGTAATGGAAAGCCCCAGCGAGCCGTTGCCGTTGCCGCCACAGCCGACGAGCGCGGCGATGACCGGCAGGATCAGAAATTTGAGTGCATGCCTCGTCATAAATACACGCTTGTGCGATGGAGCCTGTCCCGCAGGCCATCCGGTGTTTTTATTTTAACCCGCTTCCGCAAGACCGGTTACTGCGGGATGCAACACATCTCAATGCAGATTGACAAAGGAGGTCTGGCCCGGCACCACCGTGGTTGTCTGCACAGAGATAAAACTGATGTTGTCGGTCCGGGTCGGATTATCCTGAGCCGCCTGGCAGGTGAAGGCCACGGTGTACAAGCCGGGCGGCAGGAAGCCGACGGTGAAATTGTATTGTGCCGTGGTGCCATTGATGCCAATCAATGCGCTGCTGATGGGTTGTACCGTGCCCGGTGGTGCATTGATATTCACATCCGTCGGCGTCACCTTGCCGCTATAGACATACACGGCACCCGAACAGCCGGAGGTGACCAGTGTGTTTGCCACCGAGCCCGTGATGCTGCCCGCTTCGGCGTTGTTCACGATACGCAGTGACGGTTGCAGAATATACTGCCCCGGATTGTTGGTATCCGGAAAGATGGATTTGCGCAGATCCAGGTCAATGGTGTAATTGGCCGTGCCGTTCTGGGTAAGGTAGAAATTCACAGGCAGTGTGAAGGTAGTGGGTGCGCCATTGGGTATCACCAACGGATAGGTGCCGCCGCCTATGAATGTGATGTTTGAAACTGTCGTCCCCGGCGTTGCAGCGAAGTACAAGGTAATGGAGCTGTAGTGGCCGGGTGGCAGATTGGCATCTATCAGGAATTGCGACAACCCGCCCTGGAGCTGGTAAAAATTCAGCGTCACAGGGGATGGAAACGGGAAATAATGGATACCGCCCTGACCCGTCACGTCCATTTCAGTGAGGGTGATGTTGACGCTATTTGCCGTATCAATAGGCGCATCCGCCACGGAGATAGCCAAGCCGGATGAACTGCTGCTGCCGTAGCCACAACTGGTGAGCAGCAACAACGCGCACGGCACTACGGTGCACTTGGCGATCAGTCTGAACATGGGTACTCCGAGTCGGGGGTGAGGCATCGCGGCCGGGGGCATGACTCTGTTTGGCCAGCGACAAGTTTACCGCGTCAGGCCCGCGACTCCTAGTGGAATGGTGCGCGAGTGTGGCGGATGGCGCAAAAAAAGAGGGGCCTCTCGTCAAAGGGGGAAAACGAAAGGCCCCGGACTCCCCCACGTTGCGTGAGGGCGTCATAACCGCGGATTTTCATCGAAGGCTCAAAGCCACCGTTCCAGAGTCCGATTAAGACACCACGCAATTATAGTCAAAAATCGCCGAGCATATCGGCTGCATGGCGCATTTTGGGAGACGGCCGTTTACACGGCCCCCCCGGAGTACGCCTGCCGCCGGCCTGCTTTTCGATTTATAACAGAGCCGCGATATCCGCGGGCAGGCAATCGGCCAGCGCGCCGGCGGCAAGTTCCCGGGCCGTCCGCCTGATGTCAGTGTCCAGACGCCGGTCGCCGGTGTAGGGTGCAGCGTGCTTGCGCAGCAGGGCGTGGATGGTTTCCAGTTCCACCGTGGTTTTCAGCGGGCGCTGGGCGTCAATGCCGGCGGCAGCGGCCAGCGCCTCCACGGCCAGGACGCGGTACACATTATCAAGGATGGCGAGCAGTTTGAGCCCCGCCCAGGGGGCCATGCTCACATGATCTTCCTGACCCGCGGAGGTGGGGATGGTATCGGCGGAGGCGGGGTGCGCCAGGGTCTTGTTTTCCGAGGCCAGCGCCGCGGCGGTCACATGCGCGATCATGAAGCCCGACTCCACGCCGGGCTCCCTGGCCAGGAACATTTCCAGACGCGGATTGGTTCTTTTAAGCAGCAGATCGGTGCGCCGTTCGGAAATATTGCCGAGTTCAGTGGCGGCGATGGCCATGAAGTCCGCCACAAAAGCCAGCGGCTCCGCGTGAAAGTTGCCGCCCGAAAGCACGTCTTCGCCGAAAATCAGCGGATTGTCGGACACGCTGTTGCATTCGCGGCCCAGCACCTCCGCCGCGTGTGCCAGTGTGTCCCACACGGCGCCATACACCTGCGGCATGCAGCGCAGCGCGTAGGGATCCTGTACCCGGTCGCAGTCCTGGTGGGCTTGCCAGATCTCGCTGCCGGTCAGCAGGCTGCGGAACAGTTCCGCCACCCGGATCTGTCCCGGCAGATTGCGTGCCGTGTGGACGCGTGCGTCAAAAGGACTGTAACTGCCGGCCAGAGATTCCACCGTCAACGCGCCGATGACGATGGACGACAGCAATGCAATGCGTGCTTGCAGCAGACCCTCGATGGCGAGAGCCGCGCTGACCTGGGTGCCGTTGAGCAGCGCCAGTCCTTCCTTGGCTTCGAGCTGCACCGGCTTGACACCGGCGGCCGTGAGTACCTCCCCGCCTTGCAGCAGCTTGCCGCCGTGCAAGGCTTCCCCCTCACCGATCAACGCCAGGGCGAGATGCGCCAGGGGTGCGAGATCGCCGGAGGCGCCCACGGAACCCCTGGCGGGAATCACCGGCAGTACATCACGGTTGAGCAGCGTGAGCAGCGTTTCCACCACCAGCGGACGGATGCCGGAATTACCGATGGCCAGGCTATTGGCCTTGAGCAGCATGATGCGGCGAGTGATGGCCGCCGGCAGTGCTTCACCCACGCCGCAGGCATGGCTGCGTACCAGGTTGTATTGCAACCGGATGAGTTGATCGCGGGGGATGTGCTGGCGGGCGAGGGCGCCGAAGCCGGTATTGATGCCGTAGCACACCCGCTGCGTGGCGATGACACGGCGCACCGTATCCACACTCGCCTGCATCTTGCGGCAGGCATTGTCGGCCAGTTGCACCTGCGGGTGCGCGCTCTCGAATTCGGTCAGCGCCTTGAGGGTGAGATCAACACCGGTGAGGCTCAGGCGGGTCATGTTCTTTTCCCCTTGAAAAATACGACGGCGGGCTTCAAGCCGCCCATCTGGTACAGCAGGAACTCCGGTGCCGGTATATCCCAGACACTGAAATCCGCGTGCCGGCCCGGCGCGAGGCTGCCTATTTTATCCGCCCGCCCCAGGGCGGCGGCGGCGTTACGCGTCACGCCCAGCAGAATTTCCGCCGCGGTGAGGCCGAAGGTGGTGGCGCCCATGTGCATTATGGTCAGCAGGCTCACGATCGGCGAGGAACCAGGATTCAGGTCCGTGGCCACCGCCATGGGCACCTGATGGTTGCGCAGCCATTCCACCGGCGGCTTGCGGGTTTCCCCCAGGAAATAAAACGCCCCCGGCAGCAGTACCGCTACGGTTCCGGCCCGATGCATGGCCAGAACATCCTCTTCGCTTGCATATTCCAGGTGACCGCAGGAGAGGGCGCCATGCGCCGCCGCCGCGGTGGTGGCGCCGATATTGGAAAGCTGGTCGGTATGCGCGTGTGCCCCCAGACCGGCTTTTTTTGCCTGCATGAACAGGCGGCGCAGGTCATCCACGTCAAAGGCGATATTTTCCGCGAAAATATCCACGCCTTCCGCCAGCTTTTCCTTTACCACCGCCGGCAGCATCTTTTCGACGACCTCGGCGAGATAATCACCACGATTGTTTTCCCGGGGTACGGCATGGGCGCCCAGGAATGTCGCCACGATGTCCATGTCAATGTGGCGGCGCAGCAGGCGGATGGCACGCAGCATCTTGAGCTCGTTTTGCATATCCAGACCGTAACCGCTTTTTATTTCCACCGTGGTGACGCCTTCGCCGCGCAAGGTTTTGAGACGCGGCAAGGTTTCTTCCACCAGTTGCTGCTCGCTGGCGATGCGTACCGCCTGTACGGTGGCATGGATACCTCCGCCGGTACGGGCGATCTGCTCATAGCTCATGCCTCTGAGTCTCAGGCCGTGCTCCGCCATGCGATTGCCGGCATACAACGCATGCGTGTGGCAATCCACGAACCCCGGCAGCACGATGCGCCCCGCGGCATCAAAGGTTTCTTTTGCTGGCGTATTGGCCGGCACACCGAGGGCGGCAATGCGGCCTTCGTTCACCGCCAGGGTGCGCGCCGGCGCTTCGCCGGCGTCCTGCTCCATGGGAAACAGGCGGGCATTCTTGACCAGCAGATCGTACACGGGCTCTCCCTATGCGGTGGGGCGTGAATTTGAGAGCATAAGGGTATGCATACACGCCTCACTTTTAAATACGTGCTCGCGCCGGACGGCCTGCGCCATGATCAGACGCTGGTGGTCGGCGCCGGCGGCCTGATTGAGGCGCTGGAACCGGGCGACGGCCGGGTTGACGGCTTTTTCGTCATCCCCGGCATGCCCAACGCCCACAGCCATGCTTTCCAGCGTGCCTTGTCCGGTTTTGGCGAACAACCGCGCGGCGAGGATTCTTTCTGGAGCTGGCGCGAAGCCATGTACCGGCTTGCCAACCGGCTGACGCCGGAAGACATGTTCGTCATCGCCCGCGAGGCATTCCTGGAAATGTTGCGCGGCGGGTTTACCAGCGTCGCCGAGTTTCATTATGTGCATCATATGCCAGACGGCCGCCCGGGTCCGCAGATGGGGCTGGCGGTCATCGAAGCGGCACGGGCGGCGGGTATCCATCTGCTGCTGCTGCCGGTGTTCTACCAGAGCGGCGGTTTCAATGTGCCTGCCCGTGACGAGCAGCGGCGTTTTGTGCACCACAGCGTGGAAGAGTACTGCCGCCTGCTGCAGGAACTGCATGGCGCAAGACTTGGCATCGCACCGCATTCGTTGCGTGCGGTAGCGCCGCAGGTGCTGCCGCAGTTGATAACAAGCACCGATAGCCTGTGCCGCGGCGCCTGGCCCATCCACATACACGTGAGTGAACAGCAGCGCGAGGTGGAGGAGTGCCAGGCGACATTCGGCACCACCCCCATTGATCTGCTGGCACGCAGCGTGGAGCTGAATCACCGCTGGAGCCTGGTGCATGCCACCCACGCCACGCAAGCGGAACGGCACACGATTATCAGCCGCGATGCCTCGGTGGTGCTGTGTCCCGTCACGGAAGCCTACCTCGGCGACGGTTTGTTTGCGGCGGATGAATTCACGCGCCAGGGTGGCCGTGTTGCCATCGGCTCGGATAGTAATTGCCGTATAGATGCGTTGGAGGAACTGCGCTGGCTGGAGTACGGGCAGCGCCTGCGTAGCCGGCAACGTGCGCGTCTTGCCGGGCCGCGGGGTCTCGGTGCAACGCTCTGGCGGCAGGCCTGCGCCGGCGGTGCGGCGGCATTGGCTGAACCGGTGGGTGCCATTGCGCCCGGTCACCGGGCCGATCTTGTGGTGCTGGATCAGCATGCCTCGCCCTGGCTCGGTCATGACGCGGACACGCTCCTGGATGCGTTCATTATCGGCGGCAGCCGGCATGATATCGCGCAGGTGTATGTCGGTGGCAGATGCGTGGTGGATCACGGTGTGGCAAAAGAAGCAGATATGAGCGCCCGTGAATTTGCGCGCGTCGTCATGCGGCTCATCGGGCGATAGCCATGGAGCATAAACCTTATGCGACGTGTGAACCGTCCGCCGCCGAAATACCGGTGCTGGTGAGCATCCCGCACACCGGCACGTATGTGCCCGAGTCCGTCGCCGCGGATTTTGCCTCTGATTACATCCGCGCTCTGCCCATGACCGACTGGCATTTGCATCGCCTGTACGATTTTCTTCCGGCACTGGGCGTCACCACCATTCATGCCACCTACAGCCGTTTCGTGGCGGACCTGAATCGCCCGCCCGATGGCCGGCCACTGTATCCCGGCCGCTTTGAAACCGGGTTCGTGGCGCTCAGGACCTTCTGGGGCGAGGAGATTTACCGTGTCCCGCCCTCGCCGGAGGAAATTGATTGGCGGCGTGAGCTCGTGCACGCGCCCTATCACGCAAAACTGCTGGAACTCATCCGTGCCAAAATAAAGCGGTTCGGTCGAGTGGTGCTGCTGGATGCCCACAGCGTCGCTTCCCGCCCCAACCTGCTGCATGGCGAGCTCACGGGCCACATCTATCTGGGTGACCGCGACGGCAAGAGTTGCGCACCCTGGCTCATGGCTATGGTGGAACGGGAGTTCCGGCGCGCCGGGTTCGAGGTCACGCGCAACCATCCCTACAAGGGCGGCTACATTACTGACCACTATGGAAAGATGGATAAAGTCGAGGCCTTGCAGATCGAAATGTGCGAGCGGGTGTACATGGATGAGAACCATCCGGCGGGTGCCTTGAGTCATCCCGCTTTCAACCAGGCCAGGACCCGGTTGCGTGCGGTCATGGATGCCGTCTGTGCCGAAATTGCGCGACAGCAGGCAAGTCAGTGACGACGGGTTGATTTCCGCAAAATCGCCCATACCCTGTTGAGTCAGATCTATCCTCAATGCGGGTTCGGCGGGAGTGAGTCCATGACCATACAAACGCGCACGGTGGCGAAAATCATTGAGCCCCAGCGGGTTTCCGACGGCGCGGGTGTCAAACTCAGGCGCAGCATAGCCACCGCCACGCTGGATTATCTGGATCCCTTCCTGCTGTTCGACCATTTCGGTTCCGACAATCCCGACGATTACATCGCCGGCTTTCCCATGCACCCGCACCGCGGCATTGAGACCGTGACCTACATGCATGCGGGCGTAGTGCGGCATCGCGATTCACTGGGCCATGCGGGCAGCATCGCTGCGGGCGATGTGCAGTGGATGACGGCGGGTCACGGCATTCTGCACGAGGAAATGCCGCAATTGCATGGCGGGCACTTGTCCGGCTTCCAGTTATGGATCAATCTGCCGGCCCGGCTCAAATTGATCCGGCCCCGTTACCAGGAATTCGCCGCGCGGCAGATTCCCGAAGTCAGCCGTGCGAACGGTGTGACGATCCGGGTTATCGCCGGCATAGTCAATGGTGTGCGCGGGGCCGTGAACGAAATCGCGGCGGATCCTGCCTATCTTGATGTTTCCGTTCCCGCAGATGGCGTTTTCAGTCAGCCGGTGCCGCGCGGACATACGGCTTTCGCCTATGTGTATGCGGGCCAAGGGTGGTTCGATGCGCAAGCCGGAACCGCGGGAATGACGGTAGCCGGACCCAGGCTGGTCATCTTTGCGGATGGTGATGCAGTGGAAATCCGCGCCTCACAGGCCGGTGTGCGGTTTTTGCTGATTTCCGGTCTGCCGTTGCACGAACCGGTGGCACGCTACGGGCCGTTCGTGATGAATACGGCTGAGGAAATCCAGCAGGCGCTGGCGGATCTGCGCAATGGGACTTTTGTGTGAGACGTTGATATCTGCCCGGAAAGACGCAGGCGGCATGCCGGGTGGTACACCACCCGCGATTTCCGGGAACGGCAGATTTCAGGGCTTGATGAATTTCAGTGTCATGCGGTCGGACTCGCCGATGGCGAGCATTTTTGCGTGCTCGCTGACCGGACCTGCCAAGTCCGGTGGCAGGCGATGCACATTGATGTTTTCAGGATCCCTGGGGTTGGCGTTGATTTCCGACACGCCCGCCAGCCGGAAACCGGTCTTGAGCCCCAGTTCGATCACGTAATCCTCCGGCAGCCGGTGCAGTTCCCTGGAACTTTCCACGGCATTGGCGAAGGGTTTGGCACGGTGTTCCGTCACACCGAACACGCCGCCCGGCTTGAGTACGGCATAGGCCGCCTTGAATACCCTGGCGAGTGTCGCCGGGCTCTGATTCATCCAGTCATGCAGGTTGCGGAAAGTGAGCACCATGTCGGCGGAATCGTCCGCACCCAGGTTGATCTGTCCCGGCGGCGCGAAAGGAATGATTTTTTCGATATGACCGTACACTGCCGGATCGGTTTTGAGTTTCTCCATGTAGGCGGACGCCATGCGGCGCATGAATTTGCTGTGGCTGTCCACCGGCGTGGCCGCTTCAATGAGATGGCCGTGAGCGTACAGGAAGGGCGCGAGGATTTCCGTGAACCAGCCGGCACCGGGCTCCAGCTCAATCACGGTCATATCCGGCTTGATGCCGAAGAATTCCAGGGTCCGGACGGGATGGCGGTAGCGGTCGCGCGCCTTGTGGGCGGGCGAGCGCCAGCCGCCGTTCACGGCTTGGTGGAGCAGCGTATTGGTGCTGGACGAGGCGGCGACAGGACCGGCGCTTGCGCTGACTGCGATCAGCAGCGTACCGGCGACCAGGGGGAAAAGCGTGTGGACCCGGTGAAACATGGTTTGACCCTCCTGACTTTGAATGTGTAAGCGTACCGCCAAAAGCCCGTGGGGCTCGGTTTATGAGCGGGATGTGGTTAAAATGTGCGCCTTTCCTGCGGACGTCCACTCTCCAACACCCTTGCTCCCGGTTAGAACGCATGAGCCACGACAGGTTCACCTTTGTTCTGCAATCGAGCCACATGGCTACGCCGCGCGTGCGTCAGTTCAATTTCCGGCGCGAGGGTGGCAGCGCGCTCTATTACACGCCGGGCCAGTTCATCACCCTGCATCTGCCCTGGCAGGGCATGGAATTGCGCCGCAGCTACAGCGTGGCCACCATTCCCGGTACGGTCAACGAGGTGCAACTCGCCGTTACCTATGTGGAAGGCGGGCGTGCCACGCGGCTGCTGTATGACATGACACCCGGCGCGCGGGTGGAAGCCACCGGGCCCTTCGGGCGGTTCGTGCTGCGCGATGATCCGCCGGGCCGCTATTTGTTGGTAGCCACCGGCACGGGCATATCACCCTACCGCGCCATGCTGCCGCAGTTGCGTGAGCGCCTGGACGGCAGGCAACATGAAGCGGTCTTGCTGCTCGGCGTGCGCGGCCCGGATGAACTGCTCTTCGGCGAGGACTTCCTGAGTCTGGCACGCGATAATCGGGCCTTCCGTTTCATTGCCAGCTACAGCCGGCACCTGCCCGAGCCGCCGGGGGCCCATGAGCGCAAAGGCTATGTGCAGGATCACCTCATGGAACTCCATCCGGACCCGCAGCACGATATCGTGTATCTGTGCGGCAACCCGGGCATGATTGATGCGGCGGTGGAGAGTCTCAAGACCGTGGGTTTTGACAACCACAATATGCGCCGTGAGAAGTACGTTTCCTCCAATTGAACGGGGGTTCCGCCGGCTTTCCGTAGCGCCGATGTCGCCTCCCCACCCCACGCCACCGGCGATCCCCATCAGCCCGTGAGCCGGATCGCCGATGCGCGGTGAAGCACACGTACTTTCGCCGTCATCTCCCTGCATGTGTTTCGCCGCAGAGGCGGTGCAACAGAACCAAGCCGGTATGCTTGCGAAACCGGATGATCCGCGGGGGTCAAGGTACCGGCTCAGCTTGTGCCTTCCGCACCCTGGGCGCATGCAATTTTGCTTCAAGCAACCTGACCGCCGCATCCAGCACCGGATCCGCGCCGTGCCGGAAATCCTGCGGCGTGGTTTTCACCGGCACTTCCGGCGGAATGCCGTTCCATTCGATGACGCGCTTGTCAGCGGTGTAATCAATCCAGGTGGGCACGCTGTAACGCCAGCCCGCCCCCAGATCGAAGAAACGCGGATCGCCGGAGCCGCCGCCGGTGGTGGCGCCAATGGTAGTAACATTCGGCAGAGTTTGCATGGCGGCGATAAAACTCTCGTTACTGCTGAAGCAATCCGGCCCGATCAGCAGCGCCACCGGCTTGCTGAATTGCCACGGACCGCGTGGCTTCAAGTAGCGCGGCTTCGGGGGTGTGAGATCGCTGTGCAGCGGGCCGTTGCGAAACTGCAGATACTCGGTAAGGCGTTTCTGCGTGGTGAAGCGGCCGGCCACGGCGTAGGCCAGTCTGTCGTCACCGCCGCCGTTCATGCGCACATCGAAGATGAGCGCCGGGCTGCGACGGTATTGGTTGAGTATGTAATCGAAGTTGGCCACCGAGAAACCAGCGTGGGTCCATGCGGCGATCACGATATAGGGAATGCCGTGCACCGTACCGGTGCCCCATTTCCTGCCGTACCATGTCAGGTCCGTTACGTTTTTCCTGAGTGACGCGAGATTCCAGTTAGGTCTGTCGAACCTGGGCGGTTCGTAGGTGTGTATCCAGCGGCCGGAAGGCGTGACCAATACCGCATGCACATCCTTGAGTGGCGCCAGCATGTGCTTGAGCAGCGCCAGATATTGAGTGTCATTCCTTACCCTGGACACTTGCGGACGGTAGCGGGCATATTCCGCGTTCCAGTGGATGTGCTTGTAGTCGAAATAGGGATAATAGTGATCGTAGTTTTGCCACAGCCGCTCGAATTTCCGGGCGTACAGGGTTTGCGGGACGGAGTGGTGATACGCCGGCTGCGGGACGCAGCCGGCGATGAGCGCAAGCAGCAGGGCGCAGATCCAGATACTGCCACAGGAACGCGCACTGCTTGTGCTCTTCGGCATGCTGGGTTTTTACCGCTATGGATCGGCGTCAGTGGTATCCGCTTAGGCCATCAGAGGGCAGGCAAAGTTCATCCCGGCGCCGCGCCCCGGAATGCGGCTCCTGTCAGAGTGGCAACGGTTTCCTGCGGTGATTTCATCATGCCTTCAATCGCCGGTACTTGATGCGGTGCGGCTGGTCGGCGTCGGCGCCCAGGCGGCGCTTGCGGTCGGCCTCGTAGTCGGCGTAATTGCCCTCGAACCACACTACGCTTGAATCACCCTCGAAGGCGAGCATGTGGGTGGCGATACGGTCCAGGAACCAGCGATCGTGGGAGATGACCACGGCGCAGCCGGGGAAGGCCAGCAGCGCCTCTTCCAGGGCCCGCAGGGTTTCCACGTCCAGGTCGTTGGTGGGCTCATCCAGCAGCAATACGTTACCGCCGCTTTTCAAAACCTTTGCAAGATGCACGCGGTTGCGTTCGCCGCCGGAGAGATCGCGCACGCGTCTTTGCTGGTCCGGCCCCTTGAAGTTGAAACGGCCCACGTAGGCGCGCGAGGGCGTCTGGTAGTTGCCGACGATGAGCATATCCTGGCTGTTGGATATTTCTTCCCACACGCTCTTATTGTCGCTGAGCGCGTCACGGCTCTGGTCCACGTAGGCGAGTTTCACGGTGTTGCCGATACGCAGTTCACCCGCATCCGGTTTCACCTGGCCCATGATCATGCGGAACAGAGTGGTCTTGCCGGCGCCGTTGGCACCGATGACGCCGACGATGCCGCCGGGCGGCAGGTTGAAGTCGAGGTCATCCATGAGCAATGTATCGCCGAAACCCTTGCGCAAGCCTTTCGCTTCCACTACCAGATCACCGAGACGCGGGCCGGGCGGGATGTAGAGTTCCTGGGTCTCGTTGCGTTTCTGGAATTCCGTTGAGGACAGTTCCTCGAAACGTTGCACGCGCGCCCTGCTCTTGGCTTGGCGGCCCTTGGGGTTGGTGCGAACCCACTCCAGTTCCTGCTTCATGGCCTTGATATGTGCGGTTTCCTGTTTCTCCTCCGTCTCCAGGCGTTGCTCCTTCTGCTCCAGCCACGAGGAGTAATTGCCCTGCCAGGGGATGCCGTGGCCGCGGTCCAGCTCCAGAATCCAGCCGGCCACGTTATCGAGGAAATAACGGTCATGGGTGACGGCCACCACCGTGCCGGCATATTCCTGCAGGTAGCGTTCCAGCCAGGCGACGGATTCCGCGTCGAGATGATTGGTGGGCTCATCCAGCAGCAGCATGTCGGGTTTGGAGAGCAACAACCGGCAGAGCGCGACACGACGGCGCTCGCCACCGGAAAGTTTTGTCACATCCGCGTCCCAGGGCGGCAGGCGCAGGGCTTCGGCGGCCACTTCCAGTACATGATCCAGGTTGGTGGCACCGGCTGCCTGCAGGATGTTCTCCAAGCGCGCCTGTTCGGCGGCAAGTTTGTCGAAATCCGCGTCCGCTTCCGCATAGGCGGCATACACTTTTTCCAGTTGCTCCCTGGCGCCCTTGATTTCGCCCAGGCCGTCCTCCACGTTGCCGCGCAGGTCTTTTCCGGGATCCAGTTGCGGTTCCTGCGGCAGATAGCCGACCCTGATGCCGGCCAGCGGCCGCGCCTCGCCGTGGATGTCCGTGTCCTCGCCCGCCATGATGCGCAGCAGCGTGGATTTGCCCGAGCCGTTCAGGCCCAGCACGCCGATCTTGGCGCCGGGGAAGAAGGACAGGGAGATGTCGCGCAGGATCTCGCGCTTGGGGGGCACCACTTTGCCCACCCGGTTCATGGTGTAGATGTATTGCGCCATGGGTGCGGTCAACTCGAAAGGGAGCGGAATTATCCGGGAAAGTGACA
This sequence comes from Natronospirales bacterium, assembly GCA_021792635.1. GTDB lineage: Bacteria > Pseudomonadota > Gammaproteobacteria > Natronospirales > REEB76 > REEB76. Next base: position 176,436 of record JAJYUH010000003.1, read on the forward strand.
GCCGCTGCCAGCGGCCACCCCGCCGGATTTTTCAACCCGAGCCCTTGGTCCTGGTGTAACCCGTGCGCGCATGCCGCTCGGTGAAGGCGATGATCTCGCCGGCGATGTCAACTTTGGTGGCTGCTTCAATACCTTCGAGACCCGGCGAGGAATTGACCTCCAGGACCAGGGGACCCTGGCTGGAGCGGATAATGTCCACACCGGCCACGTTCAGTCCCATGATTTTCGCAGCCTTGATGGCCATGGCGCGTTCCGTGGGCGTGATGCGCATGACCACGGCGCTGCCGCCGCGGTGCAGATTTGCGCGGAATTCGCCTTTGCGGGCCTGGCGTTTCATGGCGGCCACCACCGCGCCGCCGATGACAAAACAGCGGATATCGGTACCGCGGGATTCCTTGATGAATTGCTGCACCAGGAAATGCGCATCCAGGCCGCGGAAAGCGTCAATTACGCTCTCCGCCGCGTGCCGGGTCTCGGCCAGCACCACGCCCTGGCCCTGGGCGCCTTCCGTGAGCTTGATGATGAGCGGCACGTCGCCGACGATGGCCAGCAGGTCGTCGGTATCATCCGGTGCATGGGCGAAGCCGGTGACCGGCATGCCGATACCCCTGCGCGCCAGCAGTTGCAGCGAGCGCAGCTTGTCGCGCGCGCGGCTGATGGCCACCGATTCATTCAGGGAGAACACGCCGATCATCTCGAATTGGCGCAGCACGGCGGTGGCGTAGAACGTCACCGATGCACCGATGCGCGGGATGACCGCGTCGAAATCTTCCAGCCGGCGGCCCTTGAAATGGATTTCCGGATTGTGAGTGGAGATATTCATGTAGCAGCGCAGCGGATCAATCACGTACATGTCATGACCGTGCTTGAGGCCAGCCTCCACCAGCCGCTTGGTGGAGTACAGGCGCGTGTTGCGCGACAGGATGGCGATTTTCAGGCGTTTCTTTTTCATGGGGATGTCTTTGCCGGTCAGGTTTCTTCGTCGTTGTCCTCGTCGCTGTCATCCGGCCGGCGGCCACCGGTTACATACGATGCATCGGGATTCACCAGCAATCTTTCCAGCATGGCGATGCGGCCGATGAGCAGGCGGAAGCGCATGGTATCCCGATCCGTGAGTGTAAGTTCAATGGGCCAGGTCGTATCCCCGATATTCACCGGCGTGACGATCACCAGACGCCGTTCGCGATGCCCGCCGGAATCCGTAACCCAGCGCTCATCCATGATCTGCGCTTCGCAATAGATTTCCGGCTTCGATTTTCGTTGCACCGGATGCACGCCAAAGCGCACCATGCGCGTGTTTCCCCTGGCGAATGTCATGAGCGCGAAGGCATGCAGGGCGGAAGTGCGCGCGCCGGTATCTATTTTGGCCTTGATGCGCGCGATGCCGAGCTGCGGCAGAGCGGCCCATTCGCGCCAACCCACCTGGATTTTTTTTATTTTCGCCGTGTCTTTCATGCCCTGACGCACTTTAGTGGCGCAGGTTGCCATAATATCACCGCCACAAGGCAGCTCAGCCGGGAGCGCGTGAAGATGCCGAAAACCGCGAAACCTGTAGGGGTTTGTCATGACCCGGCCCAGGCCCGCTATGGCTTCGGTGAGGGTCATCCCTTCGGTGCGGACCGTTTTGCCGCGTTCTGGAATGAAGCCTGTAATCGGGGACTGGATAAACAGGTATTGCCGCTCGCGGCCCGTGCCGCGACGCGCGCGGAACTGGAGTCTTTTCACAACGCCCGCTATCTGGATTACGTAACGGAAAAATCCGTGAGCGGCGGCTATCTGGATGACGGTGACACGCCTGCCGTGCCCGGCATTCTTGAAGCGGCGGGGTGGGTGGTCGGTGCGACCTTGAACGCGGCGGCGGGTGTGATGACAGGCGCGTATCGGCGTGCCTTCGTGCCCATCGCCGGGCTGCACCACGCCGGACGCGATCATGCCGCCGGTTTCTGCGTGCTCAATGACATCGGCGTGGCGGTGGAGTATCTGCGGCGCGAACATGGTGTGCAACGCATCGCCTACGTGGACATTGATGCCCACCATGGCGACGGTGTGTTCTATGGCTTCGATAGTGATCCGGACCTGCTGTTTGCGGATCTGCACGAGGACGGCCGTTTTCTGTATCCCGGCACCGGTCGTGCGGATGAAACCGGCCAGGGCGCTGCGGCGGGAACCAAGCTCAACATTCCGCTGCCACCCGGCGTCGGCGACGGAGAATTCCACGCCGCCTGGCAGCGGGTGGAACAGTATCTGCACGCGCAGCGCCCGCAATTCATCCTGTTCCAGTGCGGCGCCGACAGCCTGGCCGGCGATCCCATTACCCATTTGCGCTATACACCCGCAGCCCACGCCCATGCGGCGGCGCGTCTGTGCGCCATCGCCGAGGAGCATTGTGCAGGCCGCATCGTCGGCCTGGGTGGCGGCGGTTACAACCGGCGCAATCTGGCGCAGGCCTGGAGCGGCGTGGTGGAGGCATTTCTGACCGTCTGAGAGTGCTGGGGTACAATTGGCGCGCCTCAAACGCACCCTCCCACCCCTGGAGCCGCTGATGTTCAGCCAGAATATGACCATTGCCGGGTTCGATGACGAACTCCACGACGCACTGCGCTCGGAGCGGAAACGCCAGGAAGACAACATCGAGCTCATCGCATCCGAGAATTATGTCAGCCCCCGGGTGCTGGCTGCCCAGGGTTCGGTGCTCACCAACAAATACGCGGAAGGTTATCCCGGCAAGCGCTACTACGGCGGTTGTGAATTCGTGGACGTGGCGGAACGGCTCGCCGTCGAGCGCGCCAGAAAACTGTTCAACGCCGCCTACGCCAATGTACAGCCCCATTCCGGTTCCCAGGCCAATGCCGCCGTGTATTACGCCCTCATGCAGCCGGGCGACGGCCTGTTGGGCATGTCGCTGGCCCACGGCGGACATTTGACCCACGGCGCCAAGGTCAATTTTTCCGGCAAGCATTTCAACGTGCATCAGTACGGTATTGATACCGCCACCGGCCTGATTGATTACAACCAGGTGGAAAGACTCGCCCACGAACACCAGCCCAAGGTCATCGTCGCCGGTTTCTCCGCCTATTCACGCCGCATTGACTGGCAGAAATTCCGTGATATCGCCGATGCGGTGGGCGCCTATCTGGTGGTGGATATGGCCCACGTGGCCGGCCTGGTGGCGGCGGGCATTTACCCCGATCCGGTCAACATCGCGGATGTGACCACCACCACTACGCACAAGACTTTGCGCGGTCCGCGCGGCGGTCTGATCCTGGCGCGCGCCAATGAGGAGATCGAAAAAAAACTCAACTCGCTGGTATTCCCCGGCACCCAGGGCGGACCGTTGATGCACGTGATCGCGGCGAAAGCGGTGGCGCTGCTGGAAGCCCTGCAGCCGGAGTTCAAGACCTACCAGCAGCAGATCCTCAACAACGCGCGCGCCATGGCGGATACGCTCATCCAGCGCGGCTACAACATCGTCTCTGGCGGCACCGACAACCATCTGTTTCTCATGGACCTCATCGCCAAGAACATCACCGGCAAGGATGCGGATGCGGCACTGCATCGGGCCAACATCACTGTGAACAAGAACGCTGTGCCCAATGATCCGCGTCCCCCCATGGTCACCAGCGGGCTGCGCATCGGCACCCCCGCGGCCACCACCCGCGGCCTCAAGGAAACTGAAATCCGTGAGCTGGCCGGCTGGATGGCGGATGTTCTCGATGACCCCGGCAATGAGAAAACCATCGCGCGCACCAAAGATCATGTGTTGGCTCTATGCCGGAAGTTTCCTGTTTATTCTTCTGGGCTCCAGTTCTGATTGCGTTCTGAACCGGGCGGGAGCAAAGCATGCATTGTCCATTCTGTGGCCACGAGGATACCAAGGTGATTGACTCGCGCCTCGCTGGCGAGGGTGCGCAAGTGCGCCGCCGCCGCGAGTGCGAGAAATGCGGCGAGCGTTTCACCACCTTTGAGGGCGCCGAACTGGTGATGCCGCGTATCGTCAAGAACAACGGTACGCGCGAACCATTCGACGAGCGCAAATTGCGCACCGGCATGATGCGCGCGCTGGAGAAGCGTCCGGTGAGCACCGAAGCCATCGAGGCCGCCATCGTGCGTATCGTTCACAAGCTGCGGGTAACCGGGGAGCGTGAAATCCGCTCGCTGCAGGTGGGCGAGCGCGTCATGGAGGAACTCAAGGCCCTGGACGAGGTGGCCTACGTGCGTTTCGCTTCCGTGTATCACAGTTTTCAGGACGTGAATGAGTTCCGCGAGGAAGTGGAGCGTCTCAAGGACGAAGTGGCGCGCGAGGCGCTCAAGCGCGAACAGATGCCGTTGTTGCCGGACGAAGAAAAGAAATAGGGGGTGCTGCGTGCTGCGTGCTGCATGCTGTGTAAAAGACAGATTTGGTCGGCAGGTTGCGTGCCTTTGGATGTTGGTTGTCAGGCAAGATATATTTTTGCCTTTATCACGCAGCACGCAGCACACAGCATGCAGTACTTTTCCCTGTGTCTGAGACTTTTACCACCGCCGATCACATTTATATGGCCGAAGCCCTGCGGCTGGCGGAGCAGGGCCTTTACACCACCGATCCCAATCCTCGCGTCGGTTGCGTGCTGGTCAAGGACGGCAAGATTATCGGCCGCGGTTTCCATCGTAAGGCCGGCGAAGCACATGCGGAGGTGCAGGCGCTGGAGCAGGCCGGTGAGCAGGCACGTGGCGCCGGCGTATATGTGACGCTGGAACCCTGCGCGCATTTCGGCCGCACGCCGCCGTGTGCGGATGCGCTGATCGAAGCCGGTGTCACGCGCGTGGTCGCGGCCATGCAGGATCCCAATCCCAGAGTGGCCGGCAAAGGTTTCGGGAAGCTCGGCACCGCGCGCATCGCCACCGCCAGTGGTCTTTTGGAAGCCCAGGCCAGACAGCTCAATCCGGGTTTCATCAGCCGCATGACACGCGGCCGGCCATGGGTGAGAAGCAAGCTCGGCGTAAGTCTCGATGGTCGCACGGCGCTTGGCACCGGCGAGAGCAAATGGATCACGGGCGAAGCGGCGCGGCAGGATGCGCAGCGTTGGCGCGCCCGCAGTTCTGCAATTCTCACCGGCATCGGCACGGTGCTCAGCGATGATCCTTCGTTGAGCGTGCGCCTCGAGGGCAATTGGCGTCAGCCCATGCGGGTGGTGGTAGATGCGCAGTTGCGCATACCGGCCACGGCAAAGCTCTTTCAGGCACCGGGACGCGTGCATATCGTCACGCTTGAAACCGGCGGGGGGCGGCACAAGGCAGTCACGGCGGCGGGTGCCACGGTGATGGTGCTGCCGGCCGTGGAGGGGCGCGTTGACCTTGTGGCCCTGATGGAACGTTTCGCCGAGATGGAATGCAATGAGATACTGGTGGAAGCCGGAGCCGCCTTGAACGGTGCCTTGCTCAAGGCAGGGCTGCTGGATGAACTCCTTATCTATATGGCACCGCAACTGCTGGGCGATACGGCCCGGGGCATGTTCAGCTTGCCGCCGCTGGCGAGCATGGCTCAGCGGCTGCAACTGCAACTGAGCGATGTGCGCATGGTGGGTGAAGATATCCGCATCATGGCGAGGCTGAAGTAAGCATGTTCACGGGAATCGTACAGGCAGTTGGAAAGATACGCGCATGTGAAGCGCGCGGCGGTGATCTGCGCCTGCAGATTGACACGTGCACCCTGGACCTGGGGAGCGTTAGGATCGGCGACAGCATCGCCGTAAGCGGCTGCTGCCTTACCGCCATCGTAAAATCACCGCAGGGTTTCGCCGCGGATGTTTCCGGGGAAACCCTGTCCCTCACCACGCTGGGTGAACTCACCGCCGGTTCACCGGTGAATCTGGAAACCGCCCTGACACTCGCTACGCCGCTGAGCGGCCATCTGGTGAGCGGTCATGTGGATGGCGTAGGCGTGGTCAGCAGCCGCGTGGAGGAAGCCCGCTCGGTGCGTTTCAGTTTCGAGGCACCCCCTGAACTCACCCGCTACCTCGCCCGCAAGGGCTCTATCGGCGTGGACGGTGTCAGCTTGACGGTGAACTCCGTACACGGCAGCCGCTTCGAGGTGAATGTTATTCCCCACACCCTGGAACACACCGTGATGGGCGGCTACCGCATCGGCACCCGTGTCAATCTGGAAGTGGACCTGATGGCGCGCTATCTTGAACGCCTGCTGCCGGCCAGTGCGGCAGGTAGGGACTCCGATTGAAATAAACCCGCTCCGGGGTGGAGATTGCAGTTATGCCAAGCACAGTGACCAGGATGCAGGCCGCCGCTCTCGACCGTATCGAGGACATTCTCCAGGATATCCGCGCCGGCAAGATGGTGATCCTCATGGATGACGAGGACCGTGAGAACGAGGGCGATCTCATCATGGCGGCGGAGAAGGTGCGCCCGGAGGATATCAACTTCATGGCGCGCTATGGCCGCGGCCTGATCTGCCTCACGCTGACTCCCGAGCGCTGCAAACACCTGCGTCTGCCGCTCATGGTGAACGAAACCAACGAGAACCGCACCACCAATTTCACCCTGTCCATCGAGGCGGCGGAAGGCGTGACCACCGGCATTTCCGCCTACGATCGTGCCCATACCATTCGCACCGCGGTGCAGCCGGACGCGAAGCCGGAAGACCTGAAGCAGCCGGGCCACATTTTCCCGCTCATGGCGCAGCCAGGCGGGGTGCTGACGCGCGCGGGACATACGGAAGCAGGTTGCGATCTGATCCGTCTTGCGGGGCTGGAACCTGCCGCCGCAATCGTGGAAATTCTGAATGAGGACGGCGGCATGGCACGCCGTCCCGACCTGGAAAAATTTGCCAAGGCCCACGGACTGCGGATCGGCACCATCGCCGAGCTGATCCGTTACCGGCTGGAGAAAGAAAAAACCGTGGAGCGTATTGCGGAGCGCGATGTGCCCACGGAATTCGGCGAGTTCCGCATGGCGGTGTACGAGGACCGCGTGAACAAGACCCTGCACCTTGCGCTGATAGCCGGTGAAATCAATCCTGAGAAGCCGGCGCTGGTGCGGGTACACCTGCAGAACACGCTCAACGATGTGGTGGGAGTGCAGTGGGATGATCTCGGCTGGCCGCTGCGCAACGCCATGCGGCGCATCGCCCGCGAAGGCGGCGTGGTGGTAATTCTGCGGCAGGTGGAAGATCCAGCGGCGCTGATACAGCGCCTGCGCGGACACCTGAACAGCGCCACGCACGCGGAGGAGGCCGTGACATCCGCGGCGATATTGCGTACCTATGGCATTGGTGCGCAGATCCTGCTGGATCTCGGCGTCAAGCGCATGCGCGTGTTGAGCCAGCCCAAGCGCATGCACGGCCTCTCGGGCTTCGGTCTCGAAGTGGTGGAGTACGTGCCCTGCGACTGACATTCCCGTTGCCACCGGCGGAGGATGATAGCGGACCCGGGCTCATCCGCCGATCCCACGGTGCCGGATACACTGTACAGCCAAAGCTGCAACGCCGCCTGTTGACGAGACCGATCCATCATTCACAGTCGCAACCCCTTCCCCGGCGCGAGGCTGGCGGCGGGAGATGGCCGTCTCGGTTAGAATAGGACCTTCGACCCCCCCAGCCTCGTTTTCACAGCATGACAGACCATCCCGGAATTCTTGAAGGCGCGCGTGATGCCGCCGGCCTGCGCATTGCCGTAGTTGCAGCGCGATTCAACGGGTTGGTGGTGGACCAGCTCGTGGCAGGCGCGCTGGCAGCCCTTGCGTCCGCGGGCGCCCGTGCCGAGAACATCAGCCTGCTGCGGGTCCCGGGGGCCTTCGAGATTCCGGCCGCCGCGCGCGCCGCTGCGGAGCGCTACGATGCGGTGGTTGCCCTGGGCGCCGTGATTCGGGGCGAAACGCCGCATTTCGACTACGTGGCGGGCGAATGCGCCCGCGGTCTCATGCGGGTCATGCTGGATACCGGCGTGCCGGTGGCTTTCGGCGTGCTCACCTGCGACACCGTCGAGCAGGCTTTGGCGCGCGCCGGCGGTGCGGCCGGCAACAAGGGCGCCGATGCAGCCCTGGCGGCGATCGAGATGGCCAATCTGCTGCGGAAGACGGGCTGAATCATGGGTAAAAGCTCCAAACACGGGGCGCGGGCGCGTGCCCACGCGCGGCGGCTTGCCCTGCAGGGCCTGTACCAGTGGCAGCTCAGCGGCGCGTCCGCGGGCGATATCATCACGCAGTTGTATGCCAGTCAGAGCCTCAAAACCACCGATACCGACTATTTCGAGGAACTGTTGTACCAGGCCATCGCGGACAGCAATGAGCTGGACACGGCGTTTTCCCCGTACCTGGATCGTCCGCTGACGCAACTGGATCCCATCGAACGCGCCATATTGTTGTTGAGTACCTATGAACTGAAAGCGCGCCCCGATGTGTCGTACCGGGTGGTTCTCAACGAAGCGGTGGAACTGGCCAAGTCATTCGGCGCGGAACAAAGCCACAAGTACATCAATGCCGTACTCGACAAGACCGCGGCGGAACTGCGCAAGGCGGAGCGCGGTGCGGGTTGATGTCGCACCTTCTCACCCTGCACCCCTCCGGGGAGAGACATAAGCGAAGGAGCCGTTGATCCATGGACGAGTTCGAGCTGATCCATCGCTACTTTTCGACACAGCCGGTGCAACGGGGGGATGTACTGCTCGGCGTCGGCGATGACGCTGCACTGCTGCATGTGCCTGCGGCGCAGGAGCTGGTGGTTTCCACGGATACGCTGGTGGCCGGCGTGCATTTTCCCGTCGGCCTGTCTGCGGAAGCGGTCGGGCATCGTGCGCTGGCGGTGAATCTGAGCGATCTTGCCGCCATGGGTGCCGCACCTGCCTGGGTATTGCTGGCACTGACTCTGCCGGAGATAAATGAAAAATGGCTGGAAGGTTTTGCGCGGGGATTCTTCCAGCTTGCGCGGCGTTTCAATGTGGCGCTGGTGGGCGGCAACCTGGCTCGCGGAGCGTTGAACATCACTCTGAGCGTACACGGTTTCGCGCCTGCCGATGAGGTACTCACCCGCAGCGGTGCGCATGCCGGGGATCATGTGTTTGTCACCGGCTATCTGGGTGATGCCGCGGCGGGACTGGAACGCCTGCGTGCGGGCGCGGACGCTGCTGACGCCGGCGGCGGTGTGCAGCGATTCTCTTTTCCCGAACCGCGCATCACCGCGGGGCTGGCGTTGCGCGGCATAGCCAGCGCGGCCATTGATGTGTCCGACGGTTTTACCGCTGACCTTGACCATATTTTGCAAGCGAGCGGCGTCGGCGCGCGCATCGCGGTGGCGTCGTTGCCGCTGTCACCCGCGCTGTTGCGGCATATGCCGCGCGCTGAGGCCGAGCGGCTGGCCCTCAGCGGCGGAGATGATTACGAGTTGTGTTTCACCGTGCCACCGGAACGCATGCAACTGTTCGAGTCCCGCAAGTGTATGCTGGATTGTCGCGTAACCCGCCTGGGTGAAATCATCCCGGAGAAGACCTTGCGCTGCCTGCGCGAGGATGGCGCGGAACAGCCGCTGAACGCCGCGGGCTACAAGCATTTTTAACGGGAACCCCATGACGCACCGCCTGACTGCCCGTGACGTATTCGCCAACCCGGTGCATTTCCTCGCCTACGGTTTCGGTTCGGGACTTTCTCCCTGGGCGCCGGGTACGGCCGGCACCCTGGCGGGCGTGCCGTTATATTTGTTGCTGATGTTTGCCGAGCGCTGGATCGGGGTAGGGGGATACCTGGGCATTACCTTGTTGCTGTTTATCGCCGGCATTTTTATCTGTGGTTACACCGCCGCGCGACTGGGGGTGGAGGATCCCGGCGCGGTAAACTGGGATGAAGCGGTGGGTTACCTCGTCACCATGGCGTTCGCCCCGTTCGGTGTGCAGTGGATCATCCTGGGATTCGTGCTGTTCCGCTTCTTTGACATCCTTAAACCCTGGCCCATCTGCTGGTTCGATCGTCATGTCAAAGGCGGGCTGGGCATCATGCTGGATGATGCGGTGGCGGCCGTCTTTTCGGCCATCATTCTTTATATAATGACGCCGGTTGTGCAAAAAATTTGAAATATGCTGGACTTGCGCCTGCGGGGGTTGTAAAAAGTCTTCATCCCGGTAAACGGACCGCCCATGAATGCTCCCGCCAAGCTTGGCAAGTTTGTCATCACCCGGGAGCTCGGTCGCGGCGCCACTGGCACGGTGTATCTCTGCCACGATTCCTTTCTGGGGAAGGACGTGGCTATCAAGCTGTACAACATCAACGGCGATGCCCCCGAAAAGGAGGCGCGCACCCGCCGCAAGCTGTTTTTCAACGAAGCCTACCTTGTCGGCAAGATGAGCCATCCCAATATCCTGCCGATCTACGATGCCGGCGAGGACGGGGATCATTGTTACGTGGTCATGGAATATGTACGCGGCGCTCAGCCGCTTACGCTCTTTTGCCGCTCCGACAACCTGCTGCCGGTGCGCAAGGTGGTGGAAGTCATATTCAAATGCGCCAAGGCGCTGGATTATGCGCACCGCAAGGGACTGGTGCATCGTGACATCAAGCCCGGTAACATACTCATGACTGCTGATGGTGATGTGCGCATCGTGGATTTCGGTGTGGCGCAGATGGCGGGCAACGAGGAGGGGCAGCTTAAGGGTCTGGTAGGTTCGCCAAGCTACATGGCGCCGGAGCAGATGCGTCAACAGCCTTCCACCGTGCAGACGGACCTGTACTCCCTGGGTGTGGTGATGTACGAGCTGCTCACGGGCAAGCGGCCGTTTTATGGCGACAACATGTCACGGCTGGTGCACCAGATCATCTATGCCACACCGCCGCCGGTGCATCGGCTGCGACCCGATGTGCCCACAGTACTGGAGGACATCGTCCACAAGGTGCTGGAGAAGGATCCGGCGCGGCGCTACAAGACCGGCCTGGAATTGGCCACCGATCTGACCCGTGCCGTGCGCACCCTCGACAAGCTGTCCGAGGAAATGGCGGAGCAGGAGCGCTTCAACATTCTGCGCCGTCTGCATTTTTTCCAGGACTTCACCTATCCGGAGATTTATGAAGTGCTGCACGCGAGTCGCTGGCAGAGCTACGGTGCTGGCGAGCATATCGTGGTGGAAGGCGAGATGGATGACTGTTACATCATCATCGTATTCGGTGATGCCGAAGTGCGACGCGGCGACCGGCCGGTCGGCATGTTGTATGAAGGGGATTGTTTCGGCGAGGCACCCTACCTGGAACCGGGACGCAGCACGGCGAGTATCGTGGCTGCAACCACGGTCAGCGTATTGCGCGTGAGTTCCACGCTCATTGACCAGGTTTCATTGCAGTGTCAGCTGCGTTTCCACAAGGTATTTCTCAAAACGCTTATTGAGCGCCTTACCCGCGGTGAACAGCAGGGCGACATGAAGCAAAAAGCAGAGACGCCCGCCGGCGAGTGATCCGGCTTTCAGCTCGCGTGCGTATCTTTGTCCCGTTCCACCATGGCATAAGCCGAGTGGTTGTGAATTGACTCGAAGTTCTCCGACTCCACGGCGTAGGCGCGGATGCGCTCATCGGCGTTGAATTTTACCGCGATGTCGCGCACCATGTCTTCCACAAACTTGGGGTTGTCATAAGCGCGCTCGGTGACGTATTTCTCGTCAGGGCGCTTCAGCAGACCATAGAGTTCGCAGGATGCTTCCTGCTCCACCACGTCAATCAGTTCTTCCAGCCACACAAAACCGCGTGTTCTGCAGTCCACTGTCACGTGGGAACGCTGGTTGTGGGCGCCGTAGTCGGAGATTTTCTTGGAGCAGGGGCACAGGCTGGTCACCGGTACCACGATCTTGATACGCAGGCTGTTCTGGTTGTCCTTGCGCTGGCCGACGAACGTGACATCGTAATCCAGCATGCTGTGTACGCCGGATACCGGCGCTTTTTTGGAAATGAAATAAGGGAAGCGCATCTCGATATGACCGGAACGGGCGCCGAGGCGCTCGGTTATTTCAACCAGCATTTCCTTGAATGATTCCACGGTAATCTCACGCTCATAGTGATTGAGGATTTCCACGAAGCGCGACATATGCGTGCCCTTGAAATTATGCGGCAGGTCCACGTACATGCTGAAGGTCGCCACAGTGTGCTGTTCGCCGCCGGAACGGTCCCGCACCCGGATGGGGTGGCGTATGTCCTTGATACCCACCTTATTGATGGGGATGCGGCGCAGGTCCGTGCTGGCCTGCACATCGGCAATCGGGAGGACTCCGGTCTTGGCCGGATGGCTCGGTGTCATGCTGAAATCCTCCATTTGACCTGCCTCGCTGGGTGGGTGTAACCGGCGGATACATGGGGGCAAAACCGGGATTTTCCACTGGAGACCGCGGAAGGCGGCATGCGGGCTATTGCCGAGATTACCCGGCTAGGATACTCACGGGTTGGGAAAAGTCCACCCGTTCAGTGGTGGGCGGCACGTGGCTGGCGCCTGGTTTGCGGCTGTTGGACGGCGAACCAGGTCGTTACGGACTGCCCAATACCTGCGGCGTCCAGGCCGGTGCTCTTGAGGCATTCATCCCGGGAGCCGTGTTCCACAAAACGGTCGGGAATGCCCAAGTTAAGCACGGGCTTGTGTATGCCGTGGACAGCGAGGAATTCATTCACTGCACCGCCGGCACCGCCGGCGATGGCGTTGTCCTCAATGGTGATCAGGCAGTCATGGCTGGCGGCGAGTTCCAGAATCAGTTTCCCATCCAGCGGTTTTACAAAGCGCATGTTGACCAGCGTCGCATCCAGTGCTTCGGCGGCGGCGCGTGCCGTTTCCACCATGGCTCCGAAAGCGAGCAGAGCAAGCTTTTTGCCGCGACGGCGCACTTCTGCCTTGCCGATGGGCAGAGCCTGCATACGCTTTTCAAGCTTGATGCCGGGGCCACGGCCGCGCGGATAGCGCACCGCCGCCGGCTGATTCAGCGTCATGCCGGTGTAAAGCATCTGCCGGCATTCGTTTTCATCCGCCGGCGCCATCAGCACCAGATTCGGCAGACAGCGCATGTAGGTGAAATCATAGCTGCCCGCGTGGGTGGGGCCGTCGGGTCCAACGAGGCCGGCACGGTCAATCGCAAACAGTACCGGCAGGCTCTGCAGCGCCACATCGTGTATCAACTGATCATAGGCGCGCTGCAGGAAGGTAGAATAAATCGCAACCACCGGCTTCAAGCCCCCGCAGGCGAAGCCCGCGGCCAGCGTAACCGCATGCTGTTCGGCGATGCCCACGTCGAAGTAGCGTTTCGGGAATCGCCGCTCGAATTCTACCAGTCCCGAGCCCTCGCGCATGGCCGGCGTGATGGCCACGAGTCGCGGTTCCTGCTGCGCCATGTCACAAAGCCATTGGCCGAATACTTCCGAATAGGTTGGGTTCGCAGCCGGTTTTTCCTTGATCTCACCCGTGGCCGGATCAAAGGCGGACGGCCCGTGCCATTTGATCGGATCCTTTTCCGCCGGTGCATAGCCTTTGCCCTTGCGCGTCACCACATGCAGGAATTGCGGTCCCTTGAGAACGCGCATATTGCGCAAGGTTCCGACCAGCGTATCCATATCGTGACCGTCTATGGGACCGATATAATTGAAGCCCAGTTCTTCGAACAGGGCGCCGGGTGCCACAATGCCTTTCATGAATTCCTCGGAACGCCGCGCCAGTTCGCGCACCGATGGCATGATGGAGAGCACTTTTTTGCCGCCCTCGCGGATGTGTGAGTACACGCGTCCGGAAAGCACTTCCGCGAAATAATTCGATAATGCGCCCACATTACCGGAAATGGACATATCGTTGTCATTGAGCACCACCAGCAGATCGGCGTTCACGCTGCCGGCGTGATTAAGCGCCTCGAAAGCCATGCCGGCGGTCATGGCGCCGTCGCCGATGAGCGCCACCACGCGGCGATCTTCGCCGTTCTGTTTCGCGGCGAGCGCCATGCCCAGGGCGGCGCTGATGCTGGTGCTGGAGTGCCCCACCCCGAAGGTATCGAATTCGCTTTCCTCCCGCTTCGGAAACGGCGCAAGCCCGTGCCACTTGCGGATGGTATGCAGCCGTTCGCGGCGGCCGGTGAGCACCTTGTGCGGATAGGCCTGGTGGCCCACGTCCCATACCAGCCGGTCGTGGGGCGTATTGAAAACATAGTGCAGCGCGACCGTGAGCTCCACCACGCCGAGTCCGGCGGCAAAGTGGCCGCCAACGTCGCTCACGGTCTGAATCAGGAAGGCGCGCAGTTCATCCGTCACCTGCTTGAGGTCGGACTCGGGGAGCGCGCGCAGGTCTTCGGGGGAATTGATGCGCGTGAGCAGGGGAAACGCGGAAATATCTGTCATGGGAGTTCGCTGTGGGTAAAGCGTATTATCCGGGCTTTATACCGTCTTCTTCAAGCAAGGGTTTCGCCAGGAAGAACTGTCAAAAATGTGAGCTGAATATCCTCCTCTAGCGCACGCGCGTGACGATGTAATCAGACAGCCAGACCAGTGGTTCGGCGGCATCGCCGAATGGCGCCAGCGCTTCAAGCGCAATGTGGTGCAGATCAAGGGCGCGTTGGCGGGATTCCGCAAGACCCAGCACGCTCGGGTAGGTGGGTTTATGCAGTGAGGCATCGGCACCGGCCTGCTTGCCGAGGGTTCCGGTTTCACCTTCCACATCGAGTATGTCGTCACGAATCTGAAACGCCAGACCGGCGCATTTTCCATAGCGGTCCAGCGCCACGCGCTTTTCCGCCGCCAGTGCCGGCGCACTCTGGGCGGCGAGTAGCACGCTGGCGCGAATCAGCGCCCCGGTCTTGTGGATGTGCATGAGTTCCAGTTCCACAAGGCTCAGGGATTGGCCGGCAGCGGCCAAGTCCATGGCCTGGCCGCCCGCCATGCCGGCGGAGCCGCTGGCTACCGCCACCGTACGGATCATCTCCACGCGGGCGGCCGGCGGCGCAACCATGCTTTTGTCCTCCGCCAGAATCTGGAACGCCAGCACCTGCAGCGCGTCGCCGGCGAGGATGGCGGTGGCTTCGTCAAAGGCTTTGTGACAAGTAGCCCGGCCGCGGCGCAAGTCGTCGTTATCCATGGCTGGCAGGTCATCGTGGATGAGGGAATAGGCATGGATGATTTCCATCGCCGCTGCCGGGCCATCCAGGTGTTCCACCGGTACACCCAGCATTTCGCCGGCGGCGTAGATCAGCAGGGGCCGCAAACGCTTGCCGCCGCCCAGCACCGCATAGCGCATGGCGGCATGCAGCCGTTGGGGCGGCTTGTCAGAACGAGGTAACCACTGGTCCAGAACCGTTTGAATGCGCTCGGAATACTCCGGCACCCGTTCCCGGAAGGGCATGGATTATTCGTCCTTGGCGTCGAACGGGGTGAGTCGGGTCCGGCCGTCTTTCTCCACCAGCATTTCCACCTTGAGTTCGGCCTGCTTTAAGGCCGTCTGGCACCGGCGGGTGAGGGCGATACCGCGCTCGAAGTGTTTGAGAGCCGAGTCCAGGCTGAGGTCGCCCTTTTCCAGGGTGGCGACGATGCTCTCGAGTTCCCGGAGGGTGGCTTCAAAATCCGGAGCCCCGGTTTTGGTGGACCTGGTCACAATGGTCTCCTTGCGGACAGGCCCTTCCGGCCTGCTTCCGCTGGCGGGATGCAGCGGCAGTTGCAACGCAGTGTCAATGCCCGAAAAATGCAAAAATTGCATTTTCGCATTTTGAGCTGGAAAGGTGCCACGCCGACGTTGCTGTGCACCCGGTGCTGCACGTTACACGCCGTGGGTATGCCGGTCAACGCGAGGCTTTGTGAGAGTTGACATCATCCGCCGTGAGGGCTAAATTGAGGCCATGATTTAGACTAAGTCTAAATAAAGTTGAGCGCCGCCCGGCGCATGTTTCTGTCAGGCACATTTGGAGGAAATTTATGAGCAAGCTTAAAGGCACCAAGACCGAGGAGAATCTCAAGTACGCCTTCTCAGGTGAATCCCAGGCCAACCGCCGCTATCTGTACTTTGCCGCCAAGGCGGACGTGGAAGGCTACAATGACGTGTCCGCCGTATTCCGTTCCACCGCAGAAGGCGAGACCGGCCATGCTCATGGCCACCTGGAATACCTCGAAGCGGTAGGCGACCCGGCTACCGGTCTGCCCATCGGTCCAACCGCCAGCAACCTCAAGGCCGCCATCGCCGGCGAAACTCACGAGTACACGGACATGTATCCCGGCATGGCCAAGACCGCCCGCGCAGAAGGCTTTACGGAAATCGCCGACTGGTTCGAGACTCTCGCCAAGGCAGAGCGTTCCCACGCCAACCGCTTTACCAAGGCGCTGGATGGCCTCGGCAAGTAAGGCCTCAAGAAGATGAAATAGCGGGGGTGCGCAAGCGCCCCCGTATGCCGGACTGATGTATTTGTTGCGACAAGAGAGGTATGCATGTCCGCGGAAGGTGGTCTCAAGGCACCTCACAGACATCCGCTTGATTGGCAAAGCGCGGATTTCTGGAACGAAGACTCGCTGCTCAGGGAGATGGAGCGCGTCTTCGACATCTGCGCCGGATGCCGGCGCTGTTTCAGCCTGTGCAACTCATTCCCGACGCTTTTTGAGGCCATAGACGCCAGTAACGCGGGTGAAATCTCCGCAGTTGACAAACGGGCTTATTGGCAGGTGGTGGATCACTGCTATCTTTGCGACCTGTGCTTCATGACCAAATGCCCGTACGTTCCACCGCACCCCTGGAACGTGGATTTCCCGCATTTGATGCTGCGTGCCAAGGCCTTCAAGTTCAAAAACCAGGGCGCCGGCTTCCGCGACAGGATACTTTCCTCACCTGACAGGCTCGGCAAGTTCGCCGGCATTCCTGTTGTGGCGCAGACCGTGAACGCGCTGAATCACAGTGGCGCGGCCCGCAAACTCATGGATAAGACCCTCGGTATTCATCCCGATGCGGTAGTTCCCGAATTTCACAGCGATAGTGCGCGCAAGCGTCTCAGGAAGCATGCATCAAATCTCGCGGCACAACCCATCGAGGGTACTCGCGGACACGTGGCACTGTTCATCACCTGCTACGGCAATCACAACCAGCCGGATCTGGCCGAAGATCTGCTGGCGGTGTTCGAGCACAACGGCATCCCGGTGCGGCTGACTCCCCGGGAGCGCTGCTGCGGCATGCCCAAGCTGGAACTGGGTGATCTGGAGAGCATCAGAAAATCAAAGAAAAAGAACATCCCCATGCTGGCAAAGCTGGTGGACGAGGGTTATGACATCGTTGCCCCCATCCCATCCTGCGTGCTGATGTTCAAGCAGGAGCTGCCGCTGATGTTCCCGGATGATCCTGAGGTCAGCAAGGTCAAGGACAATATCTACGACCCGTTTGAATACCTGATGCTGCGCCACAAGGCGGGCAAGCTGAAGACGAAATTCAGACAATCTCTGGGCAAAGTGTCCTACCATGTTCCCTGCCACCAGCGTGTGCAGAACATCGGCTTGAAAACCAGAGAGATGCTGGAGCTGGTGCCGGATACACAGGTGGAGATCATCGAGCGTTGCTCCGGCCACAACGGTACCTATGCGGTGAAAAGCGAGTTCCATGACATATCCATGAAGATCGGCCGGCCGGTAATGGAGCGGGTGGCTGATTCCGGTTGCAATCACTACACCAGCGACTGTCCCATGGCGGCGGAACAGATCCAGAACGGTCTGCCGGACCGCCGTGCGCCGGAATCGCCCATGAGACTGTTGAGAATGGCCTACGGTGTGTAAGGCCGCTGCTTTATTCCCTCGCCCGGGCAATGGGGAGAGAAAAGTATGCAAGGCGCTTTACTCTTCGGAGTTACCCTGTATCCAACAGGAATAAATGGAGGAATTAACCATGACAAGCGCAGGCTACCACGAGCCGATCGAGGAGTTGTCCGACGAAGTCCGCGATTTCCACCGGGCGGTAGTGTCGCTCATGGAAGAGCTGGAGGCGGTGGACTGGTACAACCAGCGGGTGGCCGCCTGCAAGGACCGGGAACTGGCCGCCATCCTGGCGCACAACCGCGACGAGGAGATGGAGCATGCCTCCATGGTGCTGGAATGGATCCGCCGGCATAGCCAGCGCTTTGAGCATGAACTGAAGGATCACCTCTTCAGCAAAGGTCCCATTACCGATCATGAGTAGTTTGAGAGGGATTGCCGCGTGAAAAAACTCGAGCGCAGGGATTTATTGAGTCTTGAGGAGTACGCACAGAAACGCGCCGCCTTCCGCGAGCGGATCATGCGTCACAAAAAGACGCGTACTCTGTCCATTGGTCCCAATGTGACGCTGCTGTTCGAGGACGGTCTGACCATGCAGTACCAGGTCCAGGAGATGCTGCGCGCCGAGCGTATTTTCGAGCCCGCCGGTATTCAGGAGGAACTGGACGCCTACAATCCGCTGATCCCAGACGGCGGCAACTGGAAGGCCACCATGCTTATCGAGTTCGAAGACGTCGCGGAGCGCCAGCGGCAGCTCGCACGCCTCATCGGTATCGAGGATCAAATCTGGATGCAGGTGTCGGGCCATGACAGTATCCGGGCGATCGCCGATGAGGATATGGAGCGGGAGAACGCCGACAAGACCTCCTCGGTGCATTTCCTGCGCTTCGAGCTCACGCCGCCGATGGTGCAGTCGCTCAAGAGCGGCGCAGTACTGGGTGCCGGCGTGGACCACGACCACTACCGCCACGCGGTAACCCCGGTGCCCGCGGCAGTGCGCGCTGCACTGCTCGCCGATCTCGCCTGATCCGCGGTCTTCCCGCCACCACTTGCCTTCGGTATAACCCGAGTTATACTGGCGGCATGAAAACCGCTATTTCCATTCCCGACATGGTTTTCCAGGCGGCCGAGCGGCTGAGCCGGCGCCTGGGCGTGTCCCGCAGCCAGTTGTACGGGCAGGCGGTGGCGGAATACCTCAAGGAACACGGCTCGGCGGGTATCACCGAGGCCCTGAACCGCGTGTATGGCGAGAATCCGCAGGTGGGCACCATGGATACCGGCCTGCTTGAGCTTCAAAAGCGTTCCCTGCCGAGCGAAGACTGGTAGTGCAGCGTGGCGAAATCTGGTGGGCCTCGTTGCCGGAGCCTTCCGGTTCAGGCCCGGGCTTCCGCCGGCCGGTACTCATCGTCCAATCCGATGATTTCAACAAGAGCCGCATCCAGACCGTGGTGGCCGCGGCCATCACATCCAACCTGAAACTTGCCGCGGCGCCGGGCAATGTGCTGTTGCGCAGCCGGGCTTCCGGTCTCAAGCGCGATTCGGTGGTGAATGTCTCCCAGGTGATTACCCTCGACAAGGGTTTTCTCACGGAACGTGTGGGAAAATTGCCGACCGGATCATTCCACGACGTGGAATCCGGCTTGCGCCTGGCGTTATCCCTGCCATGAACCCTAAAGAAAGATACTGAAGCATGAGCGCCAGATACGACGCCGCCGACATTGAAGTGCTTTCCGGCCTTGATCCAGTGCGCCGGCGGCCTGGCATGTACACCGATACCAGCCGCCCCAACCATCTCGCCCAGGAAGTCATAGACAATTCCGTGGACGAGGCCATCGCCGGCTTCGCCAGAAGAATCGAGGTCATCGTCCACAAGGATGGCTCACTGTCGGTCAACGACGACGGCCGCGGTATGCCGGTGGACGTGCACCCCAAGGAAAAGCTCACCGGCGTGGAGCTGATCCTCACGCGCCTGCACGCCGGCGCCAAGTTCTCCGACAAGAACTACCGCTTCTCCGGCGGCTTGCACGGAGTGGGTGTGTCGGTGGTAAACGCGCTCTCCGAGAAGCTCGAAGTGTGGGTACGCCGCAACGGCATGAACTATCACATGACGTTCAAGGACGGCCGGCGCACCGGCAAGCTGGAAGAGCAGGGCGTGGTGGGCAAGGCCAACACCGGCACGCGCCTGCGCTTCTGGCCGGACCCGAAATACTTCGATTCGCCGAAATTTTCCATTCCAAAACTGAAGCACGTGCTGCGCGCCAAGGCGGTACTGTGCCCCGGGCTCACCGTCAAACTCATCAACGAGCAGACCCTGGAAAAGGACGAATGGCAGTATCACGGCGGCCTTAAGGATTACCTGGTGGAGTCCCTTGAGGGCCGCGATTTTATCCCCGACGAACCCTTCACCGGCAGCCTGGAAGCGGAGAAAGAAGCCGCGGACTGGGCGGTGGTGTGGCTGCCGGACGGCGGCGAGGTGTTCGCCGAAAGTTACGTGAACCTCATTCCCACCGTACAGGACGGCACTCATGTGAACGGCCTGCGCACAGGGCTCACGGATGCGGTGCGCGAGTTCTGCGAATTCCGCAATCTGGTGCCGCGCGGCGTGAAACTCGCGCCGGAAGACATCTGTGATCGGGCCGCCTACGTGTTGTCGGTGAAAATGAGCGATCCGCAATTCTCCGGCCAGACCAAGGAGCGGCTGTCGTCACGGGAATCCGCGGCCTTCGTCTCCGGCATCGTCAAGGATTCCCTAGCCCTGTGGCTTAATCAGCACACCGAAGCGGGCGAACAGATCGCGCAGCTCGCTATCGAGAGCGCCCAGCAGCGCCTGAAGCTCAGCAAGCAGGTGGTGCGCAAGAAAGTCACCAGCGGTCCGGCCCTGCCGGGCAAACTGGCGGACTGCAGCAGCGGCGAGTCGGAGCGCAGTGAATTGTTCCTGGTGGAAGGCGACTCCGCCGGTGGCTCCGCCAAACAGGCCCGAGACCGGGAGTTCCAGGCCATCCTGCCGCTGCGCGGCAAGATCCTGAACACCTGGGAAGTGGATGCCGCCGAAGTGCTGGCTTCACAGGAAGTCCACGACATCAGCGTGGCGCTCGGCGTGGAGCCGGGTTCCAGCGATCTCGGCGGCTTGCGCTATCACAAGGTCTGCATCCTGGCGGATGCGGATTCCGACGGCCAGCATATCGCCACGCTCCTGTGCGCACTTTTCCTGCGTCACTTCAGGCCGCTGGTGCAGAGCGGGCACGTGTTCGTCTGCATGCCGCCGCTGTTC
Source organism: Natronospirales bacterium (assembly GCA_021792635.1). Taxonomy (GTDB): domain Bacteria; phylum Pseudomonadota; class Gammaproteobacteria; order Natronospirales; family REEB76; genus REEB76. The sequence goes on from JAJYUH010000003.1 coordinate 197,398, forward strand.
CGCATTGATATCGGCAAGAACGTGTACTACGCGCTGGACGAAGGCGAGCGCAAGGGAATCCTTGACCGCATCGCCGCCGAGCAGCAGAAAGGTAAGATGACGGTCACACGTTTCAAGGGCCTGGGCGAGATGAGTCCGCAGCAGTTGCGCGAGACCACCATCGCGCCGGATACCCGCCGGCTGGTTCAGCTCACCATAGAAGCCAAGGACAACACCGACCGGCTCATGGACATGCTGCTCGCCAAGAAGCGCGCGGCGGACCGCAGGGAATGGCTGGAGAAGAAGGGCAATCTGGCGGAGGTCTAGCAGCGCATGAAAGTCCCCCTGCTGAAATCAGTCCTTCTGACGCTGCTGTTGTTCGTCGGTTCCTATCTGCCTGCATTTGCAGTCGTGGGGCTGTTAAAGCCTCATGCAGTAGTTGCCGTGCCGCTCACCATTGGCATTTCGCTTGCCGCTGCAATGATTCTCATACTGGTTCTTGGCCATTCCCGCGGCGGCATCCGGTCGTACGGCTTCAGATGGTGCGAGCCGCGGTACCTTCTGTGGGCAATCGTTCTCGCCCTGCCCGTCGGTTTGGGGCTCACCTACGTGACTGAGTTGTTTCCCGTGCACGATCCGCTGGCTGGCGCGCATTTCCGTCCCTGGATGACAGCGGTCTATTTTCTCGCGGGGGCACCGCTGTCGGAGGAAATCATTTTCCGCGGCCTACTGCAAACTACGCTGTTTCAAGCCGTGGAGGCGGATTTCGGAATTGCCTCGATCCGGATTTCCATCGCTGCCTTCGCCGTGGCAGCCCTGTTTGGACTGATTCATCTGAACATCAGTCTGTTGACGGCGGTTTCGGCTTTTGCGCTTGGTCTTTTGGCGGGTGTGTTGCGCCAGCGTAGTGGCAGTCTGTTGCCCGCATACTTGGTGCATGCAATCTTCAACGCCGCAGGAATCGTCTGGACGCTCAGATAAAATCCCGATGTCTTAATCGGCTGCATGCCGTCTTTCCCGACCGCCCCCAGGCGGAAGTCCTTCGCTTCGTGTCTATCAGCAATGGCTGAAGCGGTGCCGGACAGGCCGTTATTTGCAATCACTTCGACGTATTTCATCTTGCCCTCCAGGCTTCAGGCTCACTCGTTCCCGATCTGAACGAGCTTGATGCGGCCCGTGGCGCCGCTTTTGATGGTGACCGTGGATTTGGGGCAGGCAAAGCGCCGCGCGATCAGCTCGACCAGTTCCCGATTGGCCCGGCCCTCCATGGGCGGCGACTGCAGCCGTGCCACCCACAGGCCTTCCTGGTTCGGCTCTTCGAGCGTGCTGACTCGCGCGTTGGGCTTGACCTTCACCCGGATGATTCTGGTGCTGGAATTGCCGGCGTTCAACGGGGATTCCGCTGTGAGTCGCGTCTGAGCGATTTCTTTCGCACGAGTATTCGGCGCGCCGGTTTTCGGGGTTTGGCTGCCGCAGAAATCCGCCGCGGCGTGACCACTTCCCAGTCGGCGATACCGCCGGCGATTACCCGGAACAGCGGATGCGGTTTCGGTATTCCGGCCGCGGCAAATTGCCGCAAGCGGGTGGGTTTGCATTTTCTGAGCTTGCGGACCAGGTGCGTCCATTCGTGTTTGAGCTGTCCGCGGCTGACGGTGAGCGGCTGGTGCTTGCCGCTGCGGCTGATCTTGCGGGCGTCAAAGCGGTAGCCGCGGCGCGCGGCTTCAGCGTGCACCTGCCGGAGATACGCGGCGATGCAGTATCTCGATGCCCGTGATTCCCGAAACCGCTGTAACTGCGGGTGATGCCGGTAGCCGCGCGTCCTGCCGCGCAGCACCGCCTGCGCCAGCAGCGCCTCCCGCCACAACGCCACCAGACCCTTGGCGTCGAGATATTTGGGATGCAGCGACCAGAGACGCATCAGCAATTTATTTTGTGAATCAACAATGAAGGGAGCATGCCGCAAGCATGGTTCGGAAAGCTCTGGTTCATGCCTGCAATTTGCAATAGCGTCATTGCGCCCCCGGATCAGGTCCGGGGCCGGCTACCCGTCACCGGCTCAGGTGCCGGCCCCGTGATGGTTATAGCCCGGGGGCAAAGTGCCGCTGTTGCAGCGTGGTCAGGTCGCGGGCTGCGAAGCTCCGGCGGTGCTGGCCCCGGACGTGAGCACCGCCAACACGATGGCGACAATCAAGAGCGCGGGCACGTCCCCCAGCAGATGGCCATGATGCTCGGGGTACACAAATGCCTGAACCGCCATGATTCCGCCATGCACCACGCTCGACCAGACGGTGAACCAGATGAGGCTGAGATGCGCGAGTGGATTCCGGGCGGCGATAATCAGGAATACGCCAAGCGTCGCGTAAACGCCGATGATCATCAGTGGGTAATCCGAATGGTTCGTGTTCCAGGACCAGCCGGACGGCCAGATCATCATGAGCGGGTAGATGCCTATAATGAATATTACACCCACCACTATCAGCGCGATCTTCAGGTACGTGAGACGATGAATGTCGTTCATGGTTCTCTCCTTTATGCCATAGTTCGCCGCCGGTTCATTTGGCGGCCGTCGCCCGTAGCGTTCCGGGACGTTCCCGCGAGCAGGACTATCAGGGTAACCGGCTGTTGAATGACAATATTGTTCGGCTGTGTTGTGCCGGCGGTTTTCCGGCGCCAGTAAGTTCTCTTTCCCTGACGTACTTTAGAGTCCCCGATAGGGGATCCGTAAACCCCTCGCCTTTAGGCGAAGGATAGGTAGGTAGTTTATGCTGAGGAGATGGAAGACTACAAACGTGGAAGTCATACGGTGTGGGATTGCAAGTACCACTTGGTGTGGACGACGAAATACCGGTATGAGGTACTGGGAGGGGATGTTGGGCTGAGATGTCGGGAGTTGCTGAGGGAGATTGCGCGGAGCAAGGAGATGCGAATCTATGCGGGGTCGGTGAACCGGGATCACGTGCACATGCTGATCGGGATACCGCCGCAGATCTCGGTGTCACGGGCGGTACAATATTTGAAGGGCAAGAGTTCGCACAAGCTGTGATCGGAGTTTTCAGCACTGAGGAAGCGGTACTGGGGACAGCACTTATGGGCCCGTGGGTATTGGGTGTGCACGAGCGGGAATGTCACGGATGAAGTGTGGAAGCGATACATTGAGGAGCAGACGCCGCCGGAGCCGGATGATGATTTTCACGTGGTGTAATCGGCCGAATGGCCGATGGATCCGGCTTTAAGCCGTCCTCTCTGAAGCCACCGCCTTGAGGCGGTGGAGTGTTCACATGGGATTTTTCCTTCCATGGTGTTGGGGAACGAAAGTGTACGCCTTGGGCCGCGCAATGACACAGGGCCGGCTTGCAGTCACTAGTTCAGGCACCGGCCCTGCGGCTGTTACAAGCGGCGGACATAGATCCCGGCCAGCACCAGCGCGATCAGCAGCGGCAGCCAAAATCCCGCCAGATGGATGAGGAAAATCTCGAAGTTGCCGCCGGTGAGCCTGCTGTAGGGCCAGGCCCGCGCCACCACGGCGTACACCACGCTCGCCAGCATCAGCATGATCCCAGCAAGCCGGTTGATTGAATACCACACACGATCATCCGCGAGGGCTTTTCGTATCCGGAATCCGTAGAACCGGTTGCGCGGGATGAGTCCCAGGGCGAGGGGTATAGCGGCCAGAAACAGCAGCGCCGCGGGAATGGCGAAAGGCTGCGAAAACACGGGGTTCGGCCTGCGGAGCCTGTTATGAATTGTCCAGCAGCTTGAAGGCGTGGCTCCAGTCATTGCGTAGGAAGCCCGGGATACACCATAGGATGCACAAAGGTTCGATGGCGCGCGCCGCCTCGGCCTTGCCCATATCCGCAGTTTCCCAGCCGAATTGATCCAGGATATCACTCACGGTTTTCTTTGCAGCTTCGTCGTTTCCGCAAATGAACATGGTGGGTTTGCCGCCTTTGAACTTGGGATTGACCATGCAGGCACTGCCCACGGAATTGAATGCCTTGACGAAGCGAGTCTCCTTGAATTCCCGCTGCAAACGCTCCATCAGCGAGTCGTCCAGGCTGGTGAAGAATTTGAGCACGCCGTTGACGGGCGGGGCGTCGGCAATGGGGTTGGCCGCGTCAATCACCGGTTTGCCGGCGAAACTCGCCGCGCCTGCGGCGCGCAGCGCATCCGCGGCCGCCGTACCCTTGACGGCGAGCACCACCAGCTCGCCGAATTTGGCGGTTTCCGCAAAACTGCCGACGCGCGCTTTGGGGTTTTGCTTGCACCAGTCCGCAAGCTTGGCTGCGGTGCGCGTGCCCAGCATGACCTCGTGGCCGTGCTTCACGAAACCGCCGGCCAGCGTCGTGGCTACCGTACCCGAACCGAGAATCCCGACTTTCATAGCACACCTCCGCTCAATGGTTTCCTAAATAATATGCGTAAATCAGGCAGCCGGTGGCATCAAGTAATTAACTCAACCGGGGCGCCGGCGCGTACCGTATTGTGCACCTCGGCCACCGCGTCGGTTTGCCGCAGCAGCTCCGCGACGGCCGCCGCCAGAGTAGAAACCCGTTGGCCGTGACCGGAAACGACATTGAGACACCGAGCAGTACCGAGACCATTGCCGTGAAAGGTTTGCTCCGAACAAAGGTAAACATACCAATCCTCCCTTTATTGGCTGCATAGCCGGAGAGCTGCTATTGGACGTTGATGATGACCACATGGCCATCGCGCCGCTCCAGATCAATGGTAAGCGTCGAACCCGTGGGCTTGTTCACGATGTAGGTTTTGGGCGTGTACACGAAGCGTGCATGGTAGGAAGTACTGCCGCTCGCGATGGTATGCCCGGCGGCATCCCTGCACCAGACGATGAGCGCGCCGACCTTGTCCAGTTGCGCCGTGTAAGGTCCGTTGCACGCGCTGGAAGTGGCCGGCGTTAGGTCCTGGATGCTGTAGATGGAACCTTCCGCAGACCCCAAGTGGTTTGCACCCGCTTCGATCCCGTAGGCCAGGCGCGTCGCCGGGTCGGTAAAGGCGTCACAGCCCGCAGCGATAATCAGGCAGGCCAGCAACAGCAGCCAACGCGAAGTGCACTTCTTCATGTTATTTATCTGGACAGGGATGCGATCCATTCGTTAATGGTCTGGACTGTGGCCTGGCGCGAGAAAACTTTCTCCGTGTGCATGCGGTGCAACAGGGCGGAATGCTTGTTTACTTGTTCAGTCATTACTGCAGTTGTTCGCTAGATCGTCCTGAAGACCGTGGTCTGACCCGCGCTTGATTATCTGAGGGTTAAGGACGTTGCGGTGCGGGGACGAGGCCATAGCGTGCCATGACTGCAAAAAGCTGCGTGCGATCTGGCGGCCCGCCAGCACTGACGACGTTAGCGACGTCGCGGAAGTACTGTGCGCCGATATCGGGAGTCAGGACAATGAGTGCCCGCGCGCGCTCACCGCCTGGATTGCTGAATCCATGCACCGAACCTCTGGGTGTGCGCATCCAGTCACCCGGGCGGAGATTGCGTGTATCGTTGTCAACCGAGTAGCGCAATGTTCCTTCAAGGACATAGACGCACTCCTCATTATGGGTGTGACTGTGCGGCGGCGGAACGTTCGATCCTGCCGGCACCGTTAATTCGAATACACCCAATCCGGCGTGGGCGGCTCCGTCGATCAGATACCGTATCTCCAGCTGTCCAATCTTGATTACGTCGGGTTGTGTCATGGCCGCTACCTCTGGTCCATTGGGTGAAAAAGTTCGTGCCTAAGGACATTATTCAGCCGCGCGGATTCTCGCACATTGGCTGTATGGTTGTGTTAGATCTGAGTATAAACGGTTGGGGATATCGAGATAGATAGCCATTGTTTCATGCCTTAGCCAACCGCTTGCTTCACGAGCGCACCGATCTTTGTCTCGACGGTGGGGATCAGCTCCTTCAGCGCGTAGGCGGTCGGCCACATGGCGCCTTCGTCGAGGTTCGCCTTGTCGTTGAAGCCGAACGTCGCATACCGGTCCTTGAACTTATGCGCAGGGCGGAAGAAGCAGATGATCTTGTCGTCTTTGGCATACGCGGGCATTCCGTACCAGGTTCTCGGCGCGAGCTCCGGCGCGCTGGCCTTGATGATGGCATGCAGCCGTGCGGCCATGGTGCGGTCGGGCTCCGGCATCTTAGCGGTTGCCGCGCGCACATCCTTTTCGCCTGCGTTCCTGTTCTTATTCGCGCGGGCTTCGGCCTGCAGTTCCCGCGCCCGTTCCCGCATTGCGGCCCGTTCTTCGGCTGTGAAGCCCTTGAGCGGTTTCTTGGTTGTGGCAGCACGCTTCGCGGGCTTTTGCATTACTTCCTTTGGGCTCATGGAACACCTCGTGCTGATTCCCGGCAAAACATGGAGCTGCCGGTTTGAGTATGTGGTCATGCCTATGATAGCGCGCTGATCATGACGTAGTACCCGTCCGGATCCCGGAGGGCAAATTCCATGGTCCCGGTACTCGGGTTCCGGTGGGGTTCTTCTGCGAGCCTGGGCACGAGTCCGCGGGCCCTTTGCAAGGCCGGTTGGAAATCGTCCACGCGGAAGAACAGCAGCAGGCCGTTGCCGGGTTTTCCATGATCGGGGCTCATTAAGGGCGGATGTTCGTGGGCACCCCATTGGTGCAGGCAGAGCAGGACTGTGCCGTCGGAATCGAGAATTTGCCCGAAGTAATCATGCGCGGGAGCCGTCTCCGGTTGGCCAAAGAGCGTCTGGTACCACTTGAAGCTGGACCGGACATCTTTCACCCCGATGATGGTCCATATTCGTTTCATCCGGATTCTCCTGTGGGGCTAATGAACATTGGATACCGTGGTCTGCCCCTAGTTTTCCCTCAGTAGGCGGGCAAAGCTCGCCGATAGGACGTCCGTGCCGCTGGCCCGCGCGCTTTGCCGCTGTACTCATTTAGGTTCCTTCTTCTCCGGGTTGAACAAGTCCTGGTACTTCTTTGCGAACCGGGCCTCCATCTTCTTTACTTCTTCTGGCCGTTCAGCGTAACGCTTCATCACCTTCTCTCCGGCCGGCTTCTCGTACGGTTCATCTTCAGTGATCTTCTCTCCGTCGTAGAACATCCACGTCCATTGCAGCATCGCTTTGACGTACGGTGGGTGCTCTGGGACGAGAATATGGTGATTCGCAATTGCCTTCAGAATCGCCCCCAACGCCGAGATGTCTGGATCAAAGGTGACTTCATCAGGGCTACCTTCGTCCATGTGCTTCAGATCGTTGATGTTGAGCTTGTCGGTTATGTGCTTCGCGAACTTAGCCTTCGCAGGCGTCTCACCAGAGAGTGCTTCTCGTACCCCCATCGCGTAGTCTGCAAACGGCTTCTTCCCCGCCTTTAGCACGAGACCATGCAGGATGCCATCAGCCGCGCCTGCAAGGGAGATCGCGGAAATGCGGTCCTTGCGACTTACAAACAGGCCAATGGCAGTTTCAAGCTGCTGCTGGGCCAATACGAGTTTCTTGAGCGTCAATTCGGCAATGTAGCCTCCTGCGCCCTAACGCTCGAAATCAGCAGCGCGCGTAGCGCGTCCGCTGGAATGAGTTGTTAACCCTCAGCGGTTCGCTCACGTTGCATGATCAGCAAATCAAGCAGCTGAGGATCAGTGATACCTAACATGGTGAGAATCGCGTGAGCCTGACCACGATGATGCGTCTGATGATTGAAAAGATGAGCAAGTATCTCCCCGCGCGTTTGCCGTTGCGGAGTGCCATTGAGAGTTCTGTAATCCAAGAATTCCTCGAAGCATGACTCGGTGAGCTGTTCCACAAAGTGAGTGATGCGTTTATCTTCTTGCTCCCTAGCCGCAGTCAGGGATGGAAGATCGTCGAAAACTATCGCGTCGAGTCTATTCGGATGATCTCCTACGCCGGTGAGACGTCGCATCCAGATGCGATCTGCCGTCAAAAGGTGATTGAGAGTTCCGTGAAGGCTCTTGAAGTACACGCCAACATCTCTTCGATAAAGAGGATCAGGAAGCGCAACTGCCATCCGATACAGACGCGCGTTGGCCCAGGCGTTGTACCGCGCCATCATCACAAAGTGAGCTTTCATGAGTATCATCTGCCGATCATGACATACCGGCGTTAATCGCCAATTGGGCGGCGAAAGCCCGCTTGTAAGCGGGCCGTGCTTCTCCGCGAGCGACATAGCCAGCCAGTTTCGGAAACTCGTCCAGAATCCCCGACGATCTCAGCCTGAGCAGCACCGACACCATCATCAGATCGCCTGCGCTGAACGCACCATCGAGCCAGTCGGCATCACCCAATCGAGCGGATAGCTGACCCAGCCGATTGCGGATCCGATCCTGGACCAAAGGCAAGCGCTTCTTACTCCATGGCTTGTCGCCCTCCAGAAACTTGGCGGTCACAAGTTCAAGGATCGGCGGCTCCACAGTGTTGAGCGCGGCAAACATCCATGTGATCGCACGCGCCCGGGCATTGGCATCGTCCGGCAACAGGCCCACATGGCGCTCGGCGATATGGAGGACGATCGCGCCGGTCTCGAACAGGGCGAGATCACCTTCCTCATAGGTTGGAATTTGGCCAAAAGGATGAATGCCCAGATGCGCGGGTTCCTTCATCGCACGGAACGAAACAAGGCGAACCTCGTAGGGTTGGCCCACTTCTTCGAGCGCCCAGCGAACGCGCGTATCACGCGCCAGCCCCTTGCCGCCATCAGGCGACCGTTCAAAGGCGGTAATGATGATGGCCATCGCGAAGCTCCTCCTCACCTTTAGGTCCAACGCTTGAGCTCAGCCGCCGACAAGCCGCGTAGCGGGTTGGCGATCGGCCGGAGCGCGTTGTTGGGCGGCACGATCACCATGAAAGGCTCGGCTTGGCGACCATGAGGTAAATAATAAGGACTATGATGAGCCCCGACGCACCGCCAAAGAAACGTCCCAACAGCGAAACGCGTTTGTATGACGTTGAGTTGGGCCCGTTTGCCTCGAACAGCGCTATTTGCTTTTGCAGAAACATGAGTGAAACCGCGAAAGTGACCGCACCAAGAATCCATAGGAGCAGTGCAGCTTGGATCCATCTCAAGGTGAACGACCAAGATAGATGCGTGAGCCATAGACCCGTTACTACCATGAGCAGGTAGCCTGGAATTACCACGAGAGCGACGAGGCGCTGAACCGCGCGAAGCACGAAGAGCCCGTGAACGGGATGGTCTCCATAGAACTCCATGACGATGCCCAGCCCCGCGCTTGTCCCCAGCGCGATGATGGCGATTAGAATGTGGAGAAACTTAAGCCACACGTACTCAATCATGCTGGTGCCGCCCAACGTTTGAGTTAACCGGTGTGCAAAAGCAGAGCGAAGCGGCGCTTTTGCACGTCCGTGTTGAGCGAATTGTTAGCCTTCTGAGTCGACATTTTTCTTTAAAGCCTTGTTAAAAGCTGCGGTAACACTACTACCGGAATAAGCCTTGAACATTTTTCCAGTTGTGGTTGTGGCGTATACCGAAGCAAAGCGAATTGGCGTACTTTGATATGAATCTGCCAAGAAACTGGCCACATTCTCGCACCACTTGAAGTTATTTATTTTGAGAGGGATAAACCACCCGGCCTCTTTTCCATAGGTTATTTCGGTGGGGAATGGGCTACTTACTTCTTGATCTGGTAGCGGTACACCAACCCACAACTTTCGGAATAAGCCGAACCTAAGAGACAAGTGCGAGATAGTTACAGGTCGGTCTCCTACGTTTACGGCGTAAACCGAGAGGTACTCACGATTCTTTTCTGACCCTTCTTCAAACCAAACCGACGAGACTTCCGCTCGAAGAGAAACTCTTGGTTGATCTTGCCTACGCGCGAGCCACAGGGCAACAACAACTGCGGCAATTGTTCCTATGGCAGCAAACCAATTGGCGAAGCCATTCACAATTTCCCATTCTTGCGGCGTCAACCAAAGGAATGTGTAGTTGTCCATGATTTAAGGCTAACGTCCGCGCTAACCGGCGCGCGTCCGCGTTGAGCGCGTGGTTAGACCTTTCGCCACGACCTTGCGCAATTCATCGTTTATTCGAGTCTGATAGCCGCTGCCCTGGGCTTTGAAAAAAGCCAACACGTCAGCGTCCAGGCGAACGGTCGTAAGCACCTTAGTCGGCGCCTTCTGCGGGCCGCGGCCGCGCTTGAGCACCGGCGGTCCAAGCATTTCTTCGGACCATGGCGGGTTGTCCGGGTCAACCCGCCTATTTGAAGTAGTCTTTGGCGATTTCAAAGTAGTAGCGTGTTTCATGTTTCTCAGCCTTGCGTAAGGAAATGATGTGGGAACCGGTACGGCGTTCGGTGCACACCAACACGGCGACAGTGCCTTCCAATAATCCGAAGGTAACCAAACGCTTCTCACCGTAAGCCTGACGGACATCTTCACGCGTGATCGTAAAGTTATCCCAAATGGCTTCGCACCCGACGAAATCGAGCGAAATCGAGTCCGTGATCCTTGATGTTCTTACGACGTTTGGATTCGTCCCAGGTGGTCACGAATAGATTGTAGTAACAAAATACGAGTTACGCAAGGGAAATAATCGAAAGGTCTAACGCTTGAGGTAACCGGCGCGAGCGATTAGCGAGCGTCCGGTTGACCGAGTAGTTAGGGCTCATGACGTGCTTGTTGTCGCTACGCTGTAACCATGGCGCCTTCGCCTTGCGCCCGGCGCAGCACGAACCAAGCTACCGACCCTTGCCCGATGTCAACGAGTGCGTGCAATGCAATGGCTGGCCAAAGGGAACCCGAAATAAGTACAACCAATGTAAGAAAAATACCAATTGCGCCAGAAGTAAAGAAACCTTTTATGCCTTGGTAAGAATGCCCCGCTGCAAATACAACAACTGAAAATGCAGCCGCGCCCCACAAACCAAGCACTGACTGAAAGGCCCAGATGAGGTAACCGCGAAAAATAAACTCCTCGCAAAACCCTGCCGATAGAGATGCCGCTACCCACCAACTGAGTTCGGTTGACGTGCGTGGTGCAAGTTTTTCAGCATCTGGATGTCCGAATTTGATGCGCCGTGGGCGCGTGCTGCGTGCGACCCTTACGATAGTTTTGGCATAAGCAATTGCAAGCGCACACACCAAACCAACCGCGACCCACAGCCGCCACCCGTGCGGAGCGGCGAACCTAATTGCTTGCCAGGCGCGTGCCTCGAAAAGCCACAGGGCGACTCCGACGGCTACTAGAGACCACAACATGATCATCCAGCCCGACCAAAGCCACAATCGCGCCCGGCCCGGGTTAGCCTGTGAGCGTCGAAGGAACATGGGCCAAAACACAAAGTGATCAAGCAACAACAGGATTGCTATAAGCGAGAGATAGAGGAAATCAGGTATCGCCATCGAAGTCCCGTGAATGAGCCCCAACTAGAAATAGGGATGCTGAACTGTATGTCCGGATACCGCCTAAGTCAACGATGTCGGATTGTGACTTCCTGATCCACACGGCAATGACCTTGACGCTGGATTTTAGGGCAGCCTGAAATTCGACGTATGGATAGCCCTGCTGTCGCTCCTGCTCCGCCCAAACTGCTCGATCAGGTACGGGCGAAAATCCGTCTCGATCACTACAGCATTCGCACCGAGGATGCCTACGTGGATTGGGCCAGACGCTTTATCCTTTCGCGGCAATAGGCATCCGGAGATAAAGCGCAGTCCGCCCCAGATTATCCACGTACAGTTTTGTGGCGTATTGACTGGGATGGCTTTTTAGGAACAGCGGCGTTTTGAGCCACCCTCAATAATGAGCGAAGCGCCGTATTCACGGATTTGGTTGTTGGAAATGCCTTTGCAATATCCGGCGAGAGCAGCACAAGGTTTGTGCCGCTGGCGTATTGCTTGAAGTATTTGCCGCGGATTCCTTTACCAAGTTCCTTTCTGCGATACCCTGAACGCAAAGTATCACGATCCGCGTGCTCAGGTTTCTTCATGGATTTTGTGCTGATGTTTTGTCGCCTCTCGGGCGCTGATAATGCGAACGCAGCCACCGCGTTCTGTATGGGAAACGACCAACAGGCACCTATCTTTTGACAGGCCGAAAGTCAGCCAGCGTTCTGCGCCGGCCGCGTGGTCCGGGTCGGCGAAAGTGAGAGCCCGGGCGTCTCCAAATACAGTTGCGGCTTTCTCGAAAGAAACCCCATGCTTCCGAAGATTGGCGACTGCTTTGGCGGGGTTCCACTCAAACTCCATGTTCACAGTATAAGGAATATGCTCGTCCATTTCTAACCGCACCCAGGCTTTATGCGGCAGTTGGTTCAGACGTTCAAGCGAGTATCATTTGTGCACCGAAAATGCCTGAAGCAGGGATTAGGAACAAAGGTTTGCCAATGAGTAATGCATCTTCTATTGTGATTGAAGGCGCCGAACAGCAGCCGCTGAAGGCCTTTACTGAAAAGGTGTACCTGGATTATTCCATGTACGTGATTCTGGACCGAGTGCTGCCGCACATCGGAGATGGGGAATTCCTGCTTGTTAATTTGCGGCGTTTTGTTGTACGGCATCAATTTCGATAGAGGCGCTGGATGAATGTGGAGTAGGAATGGCTTTACCTTCTTCCGTGAGTCCCTCCAAGTGAAATTCAACTGCTTCCTGAATAAGTTTCAGTACTTCTTGCTGTGATTTCCCAACCGCCACGCAGCCGGGGAGATCCGGTACGTAGGCACCAAAACTGGTTGGGCCTTCTTCAATGACGACCATGTATCGCATAGAAATCACCCTACTTTTTCAGACCCGCCTGTTTCAAAACACTGTTCAGCGTGCCTGGCGGCATATCCACTCCTGGATTACCTGAGATCGTGACTGTGCCAGGCTTGGTTGTATGACGAAACTGCCGGTGACTGCCCTTTTGCCGAACCTGCCGCCAGCCATCGCCCTCGATCAAGGCCACGACTTCCCTGACTTTCATTCGGAAAGTTTAGCATGCTCTAGCGCATATTTTCTGGTCATGGTCATAGCCACACGACATAGAAAGGGGTGTGTTCCGGCAGCGAATTTCGAGCCGTGTAGGCTGTTACAACTGACGTGTTCGCCGGGTATGATGACATCTGTCTGCCCGATTCGAGTAGTGTTTGTCTTCCAAATATGAGCTGAACCATGAGCGAAACTTCTTTGCTTACCGTCGAAGGCGCCGAGCGCCAGCCGCTGAAAACCTTCACCGAGAAGGCGTACCTGGACTATTCCATGTACGTGATTTTGGACCGGGCGCTGCCGCATGTCGGCGACGGCCTCAAGCCGGTGCAGCGGCGCATCGTGTACGCCATGTGGGAGCTGTCGCTGGATTACCAGGCCAAGCCCAAGAAATCCGCGCGCACCGTGGGCGACGTGCTCGGCAAGTACCATCCCCACGGCGATACCGCCTGCTACGAAGCCATGGTGCTCATGGCGCAACCGTTTTCCTACCGCTATCCGCTGATTGAGGGGCAGGGTAACTGGGGTTCCATGGACGATCCCAAGTCCTTCGCCGCCATGCGCTACACCGAAGCGAAGCTCTCGAAATACGCGGAAGTGCTGCTTTCGGAGGTGGGGCAGGGCACAGTGGACTGGCAGCCGAACTTCGACGGCACGTTACAGGAACCGAAGCTCCTGCCGGCGCGCTTGCCAAACGTGCTGCTGAACGGCGCCACCGGCATCGCCGTGGGCATGGCGACGGACATTCCCCCGCACAACCTAAAAGAGGTGGCCAGCGCCTGCATCCGGCTGCTGGAAGATCCCAGAGCCACCGTCAAGCAGCTTTGCGAGCACGTCAAGGGACCGGATTTTCCCACCGAGGCGGAAATCATTTCGCCGCGCGCCGAACTCGTGCAGATGTATGAAACCGGCAACGGCAGCGTGCGCATGCGCGCCAAGTGGACGCGCGAGAAGGGCGGCGACATCGTCATCAGCGCGTTGCCTTACCAGGCGTCGGGCGCCAAGGTTCTGGAGCAGATCGCGGGGCAGATGCGCGCCAAGAAGCTGCCCATGGTGGAGGATCTGCGGGACGAATCTGATCACGAGAACCCGACGCGCCTCGTCATCATGCCGCGCTCCAACCGGGTGGACTCGGACGAACTCATGGCGCACCTGTTCGCCACCACCGATCTGGAGAAGAGTTACCGGGTGAATCTCAACATCATCGGCCTGGACGGTCGGCCCAAGGTCAAGAACCTCAAGGAACTGCTGGAGGAGTGGCTGGAGTTCCGCATTGAGACGGTCACCCGCCGGCTGCAATTCCGGCTCGACAAGGTGGACAAGCGGCTGCACATTCTGGACGGCCTCTTGATCGCCTATCTCAATCTGGACGAAGTGATTGTGATTATCCGCAAGCACGACGAGCCCAAACCGGTGCTCAGGAAACGTTTCAAGCTGAGTGACGCGCAGGCCGAGGCGATTCTGGAAATCAAACTGCGGCACCTCGCCAAGCTGGAGGAGATGAAGATCAAGGGCGAGCAGAAGGATCTGGCGAAGGAGCGCGACCTGCTTACGAAAATCCTGGGTTCCAAGGCCAAGCTCAGGAAACTGGTGCGCGAGGAGCTGGCGGCCGATGCCGAAACCTACGGCGACAGGCGCCGCTCGCAACTGGTGGAGCGCGCGCCCGCGGCCCAGGCGATTGACGAAACCCAGTTGCTGCCCACCGAACCCGCCACGGTGATTCTCTCCAAGGCCGGCTGGGTGCGCGCCGCCAAGGGCCATGAACTGGATCCGCGCACGCTGAGCTACAAATCCGGCGACGGTTTCTTGGCCGCCGCCTACGGCAAGAGCAATCAGCCGGCGGTGTTCCTGGATTCCACCGGCCGCGCCTACACGCTGCCGGCCCATTCGCTGCCTTCGGCCCGCAGTCAGGGGGAGCCCTTGACGGGCCGCTTGACGCCGCCGGCCGGCGCGAGTTTCGCCGGTGTGCTGATCGGCGAGCCGGAAGATAAATGGCTGGTGGCGAGTGACGCGGGTTACGGCTTCGTGGTGAAACTGGGCGAACTCATCTCCCGCAACCGCGCCGGCAAGGCGGCGCTCAGGCTGCCGAAAAACGCGCGCGTGCTGGTGCCGGCGCCGGTCGCCGATGTGAAAGGCGATCTGCTGGCGGCGGTGAGCAGCGCCGGACATATTTTGGTATTCCCGGTGAAGGCGCTGCCGGAGCTGGCGCGCGGCAAGGGCAACAAGATCATGGGCATCCCGTCCAAGAAGGCCGCGAGCCACGAGGAATATATGGCAGCGATTGCCTGTGTGCCGGAAGGTGAGGGGCTGGTGATTCTGTCCGGCTCGCGCCATATGACGCTGTCGGCGAAGGAACTGCGGGAATACGCCGGCGAGCGCGGTCGGCGTGGACTTAAGCTGCCGCGCGGCTGGCGTACGGTGGAGAGCCTGTACCCGGAATCGCGGGCGCCCGGGAAAGCGACAGCCGCGTGAAACAGCAGATCAACAGCCTCTGACGGAATCCTTTTCCGTTTCTGCAGAATGGACGAGGCGCAATCCCGTCAGCCGGCGGCCGGTGTGGCGGTCACCGTTGCCGTATCGGCCATGACCACTTCCGGCTCCTGGATGTAATTACCCTGGATATATTCAATACCGAGCTGGTACAGTGCCGTCATGGTCTCGGGCTTTTCCACTTTTTCGGCTACTGTGTGGATTTTCAGTTCCGCAGCCCGTGCCACGAATCCCTTGACTGTCTCGCGTTTCTGCTCTTCGATGGCTAAGGCGGCCGTCAAGGCACCGTCAATTTTGAGATAATCCACATGCCGGATGAGGTCCAGGGTGTGGAGCGGATTGTGGCCCAGACCGAAATGCTCCAGGGCGAAGCCGCATTGCAGGCGGTGAGCGCCCTCCGCGAGAGCCCGCGTGTCGGTAATGTACTTTTCGGCGGATTTTTCCGCAATCTGGAATACCAGATGACCGGACGAAAAGAATACGCCGCCCAGCAGTTTTTCCAGCCATGGCATCAATGTCTTGTCGGTCAGGGATTGATCTGAAAGCCGCACAAATAACCGTGCCGGCCGGTTCTGCTGGCTGCGGTCCTCCAGCATTCTGAGGCTGCGTTCCACCACCCAACGGTCAATGCCAATCAACATACCGGTGCGCTCGGCGGCCGGAAAGAAATCCTTGTTCGGAATTTCGTTATCCTGCTCGTCGCGCAACCGCACGAGGATATCGTGCACTTCCGTGGCATCGCCCGCCAGGCTGGCGATGGGTTGATAGACCAGCATGAAGCGGTTGGTTTTGAGTGCTTCGGTGAGGCGGCGTTTCCATTCCGCGTCAGTGATTTGCCCCTGGGCATCCACTGTGGGGGGTGCCCAGCCGGCAACCTTGTTGCCCTCGGCGCCGCGTGCATTCCGGTAAGCCTCCTGGGCGTGGGTGAGGATTTCTTCCACGTCATGCTGGTGCTCATCCAACTGTACGTAACCGATGCTGCAGGTCAGGCTGGTGGACTTCCTCGCGGATTCAAATACCCGTGTCTCGACCATCCCGCGGAATTTCTCCGCCCATTCGACTACTTCCTTCATTTTCGCGCGTACCATCAACACTGCAAACACCGTTTCGCCAAAGCGCGCAACGACATCATCCCTGGACACACTTGAGCGAATGAGATCCGCGAAGCCCTTGATGATGCCGTCGCTGGCAATGATTCCCACTTTCTCGGAAACAACAGAGAATTTATCCGGCTTGATGTACAGCACGGTACGCACCGCCCGTCTTTTACCTTCGTGGGCCAGCTCCTGGCGCAGCACCTCGATGAAATGCACTCGATTGACAAAGCCGGTGAGCAGATCCAAATTGCGCGCTGTGGTGAGCTGTTGCACGCTGGCAGCCAGTTTCTGGCTGAGCAAATCAATTTGCGTCTGTGCCTGGGTTTGAGCCTGCGCCGCCGCATTTCTGGCATCGCTGTCATTACGAATGGCGATTTCGAGCGCCGGTTCACCGTCAATTTCGGTTCTGGCAATCTCTATCACGGTATCAAAGGTCTCACCCTGGGCGTGGTTACCTTTTACCTTTATGGGTTTTACCGTCTGGCCCTTGGCGGATAATTTCAGTGCGTCCCTGAGAGCGGTTTGCGATGCGCCTGCAAACAGTTCGAGCACCGGCATGCCCTCGATATCACCGCTTGACTTGTGGCCGAACAACTCCAGGAATGCGGGATTGACGTTCAGGACGATGCCGTCATGCACGTTGGCGATGGCATCCTTGGATTCCTTCATTACCAGGTCAATACGCTGTTCATATTCCCTGAGAGCGATGCTTTTCTGTTCCAGTTCGCGCGCAAGCTGCAACACTTCCAGCTCACGGGAAACCACCGCCTGAAGGTGTTCCGCCTGCTCCGTGGATACCAGATCGCGTGCACCGGTATTGATGATTTCCGCCACCAGCACCGGATCCATGACCCTGGTGAGCGCGATGATGGGCACATTGGGCAGCATCATGTCGCGCAGTTTGACCACTTCGGGGAAGGATGCACCGATTACACTCATGGAACAGAGGATGAGGTCAGGCCGCTGTTCCTTGATGCTCTTCTCCGCGTCATCCATGCTTGCTGCCCAGATGGGACGCACGGGGTAACCTGCCTTGCGCAGCAGGCTGTTGAGGTGTTCCGCTTCATTCTGCGAAGCGGTGATGACGAGAACCGGCAGGGCGTTCCGTGGCGACAAGAGAATCCCTCAAGAGTCTTGGCTAAGCTGTTGGAGTTTAATGGTTATTTGCTCAGGATGCACGAGGCCGTGCAAATCCGCCTCAGGCCTCTGCTGGCGCCGGTTCAAGCGGGTCCGGCAGCGGCACCTTGCCGGATGCGCCGGGGACTTCACGCACCAGCCGGGGGACCAGGTAACCCGGCAGGCGGGCGCGCAACTCGACCATGAGGGTACGGGCCCGGCTCTCGGGCACATCGAAATGAGCCGCCCCCTGCACGCGATCCAGCATATGCAAGTAGTAGGGAATGACGCCGGCAGCGCACAAAGCTTCGGAAAGCCCCGCCAGCGTTTCCGCCGAGTCGTTTACCCCCCGCAGCAGCACCGATTGATTGAGCAGCATCACCCCGGCCTGGCGGAAATTTGCGCAGGCGGTGCGTACGGCAGCGTCCAGTTCGTGAGCGTGGTTCACATGCAGTACCACCACTTTCTGCAGCCTGCACGCCGCCAGCCATGCCAGCAGCGATGCATCCACCCGTGAGGGCAATACAACCGGCTGACGTGTGTGGATGCGTAACCTATATATATGCGGAATCCGCTGCAGCGCGCTGACCAGCTCGGCCAGCAGCCGGTCATTGAGTGACAGGGGATCGCCGCCGCTCAGTATCACCTCACGTACGCTGGTGTCGCCGCGCAGATAATCCAGAGCCTCGCGCCAGCCGTCGGCACGGGCCGACTCGTCCGCATAAGGAAAATGGCGGCGGAAACAGTAGCGGCAGTGTACGCCGCAGGTGCCGGTGGCGATGAGCAGCACGCGCCCCAGGTATTTGTGCAGTACCCCCGGCCGCTGACGGCTGGCCAGATCCCCTACCGGGTCGGTGCTGAAGCCCGGCGTGTCCACGAGCTCCATGCCGAGCGGCAGTATCTGACGCAGCAGCGGATCAGCGGGATCGCCTTTGTGCATGCGGGCGACAAAGGCCCGCGGTACCCGCAAGGGAAACAGGCGCGCCGCCGCGCGCGCCGGTTCCAGCAACCCCGGTTCCAATTCGAGCATGCGGATGAGTTCCGCCGGATCGCACACGGCGTCGGCGAGTTCAGTTTGCCATTGGACGGTCATCAAAAATCGGAGCCCCGGGATGCTGCCCTCGAAGGGGCGTTGGCGGTATCATGGCGCGCTTTTCAGGGCGGCACAGGCCGCTATTTTGCATCTAAAACGGCAGGAAGAAAATGGCAAGTTACAGCACCAATGAATTCAAGTCCGGCCTCAAGATTATCCTGGACGGCGACCCGTACAACATCGTCGAGAACGAATTTGTGAAGCCCGGCAAGGGCCAAGCCTTCAATCGCGTCAAGGTCCGCAACCTCAAGACCGGGCGCGTGCTGGATCGCAATTTCAAATCCGGCGAGACGGTGGAGGCCGCCGACGTGGTGGAGATGGATGTGCAGTATCTTTACAGCGATGGCCAGTTCTGGCACTTCATGAATCCCGAGAACTACGAGCAGCTTGCCGCCGATGCCACCGCCATGGGGGATGCCTCACATTGGCTCAAGGGCGAGGAGATGTGCAAGGTGATGCTGTGGGATGGCAGACCGTTGGCGGTTGCCGCGCCGGTATTCGCGATCCTGAAAGTCACCGGGACCGATCCGGGCGTGCGCGGCGATACCGTAACCGGCGGTACCAAGCCCGCCAAACTCGAGACCGGCGCAACGGTGCGCGTGCCGCTGTTCATCAATGAGGGGGATCTCATCAAGGTGGATACCCGCAACGCCACCTATGTGGCGCGGGCAAAAGAATAGCCATGGGAGAGGTGTGAGGTGTGAGGTGTGAGGAGGAGAATTGGCGCCCCACAGCGAGTCTTGCCAGTCTCAGACTGCGTGCTGAACTATTAAAGAAACTACGGGCATTCTTCGACATCCGTGGTGTGATGGAAGTGGAAACACCCGCGCTGTCCCGTGCAGCAGTCACGGACCGGCATCTCGCCAGCTTCCGCGTGGACGGCTCGCCGGGTGGTGCGCTGTATCTGCACACCTCGCCGGAATTTCCCATGAAACGCCTGCTGGCCGCCGGTTCGGGTGATATTTACCAGGTTGGCAAGGTGTTTCGCGCAGGTGAAGCGGGGCGCCTGCACAATCCGGAATTCACCTTGGTGGAGTGGTACCGCCTCGGTTTCGATCATCATCGTCTGATGCGGGAAGTGGCGGAACTGGTGCAATCGCTGGTGCCGGGATTACGGCGATCCCCCGAGTATCTGAGTTACCGGGAGGCCTTCCGGCAGCACGCCGGCTTCGATCCGTTAATCGCTGACAGGCAGACCTGCATCGTCGCGCTCCGGCGTCATGCCAAAGCACTGCCGGCGGAAGATGCGCTGGATTACGACGGCTGGCTGGATTTGGTGGCGGGGGAGATCGTCTATCCGGCGCTTGGGAATGGACGACTCACTTTTGTGCTCGACTATCCGGCCAGTCAGGCGGCGCTGGCACGTATCCATCCCGGTGATCCGCCGGTCGCAGAACGTTTTGAGATGTTTCTGCATGGGGTGGAGCTGGCCAATGGATTCCATGAACTCGCCGACGCCAAGGAACAGCGGCAGCGTTTTGAGCGGGACCTCGAATTCCGCAAGGCAACCGGGTTGCCGGCGATGCCGATGGATGAATATTTTCTTGCCGCCCTGACGCAGGGTCTGCCGGAGTGTGCCGGCGTGGCGCTGGGTTTTGACCGGCTGGTGATGCGGGCGGCGGGGGCGCACTCCATTCAGGAAATCATTGCTTTTCCGTTTGAGCGTGCCTGAAGCGGTGTTTATGGCGCAGGATCCACCAGCCATAGATGATCACATTGATGATGACAACCAGGCCGCCGAGAAAAATCTGAATGTGGGCGGTGAGGTGCGCCGGATACAATATCGGCATGAGGTAATGCTCGACGAAATCGCCGTGGTAGGCGGCCACGCCTGCCCGCTCCCGCAGCCAGTCTTCCAGATAGGTGAGCGGGCAGACGAGGTGCAGGAATTCCACCAGCGCGCCCCAGAGGATGGCAGGCAGGTGCAACCAGATTACCCGTGGCCAGCGGAGCAGCAGTAATCCACCCGCGATTACAAAGATCACAAAGCCGAAATGGATGATGATGATGGCATCGGCCAGGTACAGGAACAGCAAGTGCGGGCTCCGCGGTAAGGGCAGGAGGCAATTTTGCGGCGTAAAATAGCTGCCGTCCAACGGGCGATGAACGGAAACCATGGCATGTTTGAACTCAAGACGGTCCAGACCGCCAGCAAACACGAGCTTTATCAGGAATTGCTGAGCCAGGCCCGCGGTCTGCTGCATGATGCGCGTGATCTCATCGCCAATGCGGCGAATATCTCCGCACTCCTGTATCACGCGCTGCCGGACATTAACTGGGCGGGATTCTATTTCCTCAAGGGCGGCGAACTGGTGGTGGGCCCGTTCCAAGGCAAGCCCGCCTGCGTGCGCATCGCCATGGGCAAAGGCGTCTGCGGCACGGCGGCGGCCAAGCGTGAATCCATCGTGGTGCCGGACGTGAATCGGTTTCCCGGCCATATCTTTTGCGACGCTGCGTCGCGGTCGGAGATCGTGATACCGCTGGTGAAGAACGGGGAACTGCTGGGTGTGCTGGACATTGACAGTCCGAAGCTGGCACGGTTCGATGAGGAGGATCGCATGGGGCTGGAAATACTGGCGACCGCTTTCCTCGAATCCGTTCAATAACCTCAAAGCGGTGTTGCAATTCGCGCACCCATGCGTACGGCAGCGCCGCTCAGCAGTCCTGCGTCCCAGCGGATGCGCGCGCGGCTGAACAAGAGGATCACCGTGGAGCCCATGTTGAAACGCCCCAGCTCCGCGCCCCGCTTCAGTACCACATCGCCGTCTTCATATTTCCGTGCACGCAGCGTGTGCCGATGCGCAGGTGTGATCTCGCTGGCCCAAACGGTTTCGATGCTGCCGACATTCAGGGCCCCCACCAGCACCAGTGCCATTTGGCCTGTGATCGTATCGAATACCGTAACGACACGCTCGTTGCGCGCGAACAGCCGCGGTACGGCGCGGGTGGCGGGCGGGTTGACGCTGAACAGCCGCCCCGGCACGTGCAGCATGTGCCGCAGGGTTCCGTCCAGCGGCATGTGGATGCGATGATAGTTTCCTGGGGACAGATAGAGCGTCGCGAATTCACCGCCGGCGAAAGTATTGGCGAGGGTCGTGTCGCCGCCCAGCAGTTCGAGTACGCTGAAGTCCCTTCCCTTAGCCTGGAAAATATAACCTTCCTGCACGCTGCCGCACTGGCTTACGGTACCATCCACAGGACAGACGATTGACCCGGGCTCCAAGGCGAGCGGGCGCGCGTCCTTTTGCAGTGCACGGGTAAAGAAGGCGTTGAAGCAAGGATAAGCATCAATATCCGGCGCCGCCGCCTCGTTCATGTTGACCCCGAAGCGGCGGATGAAATACCGGATCAGCCGGTTCTTGACTGCGGGCTTCTCGATACGGGTCAGCCGGTACACGATGCGCGCAATGGCATGCTGCGGCAGCACATACTGCGGTGCGGTCCTGAGCCAATCGAAGAAAGAGGTTCCGCTGTCACTCATGCGTCTGTACTGTTTCAGTGCCGCGGGTTATCACGGCGTACCGGCGCCATGATGGTGAGGGAGGAATGATCGGAAAACCGCAGCGTCAAGGTCACAAGGTCACCGTCAAAAAACCGTTTGCGGGGTTTGATGAGTATAAGGTGAGCACCGCCCGGCACAAGCACGATACTCTTGTGCGGCGGAATGCCGAGGGTTGTTACCGGTTCCAGTTCACCCCTGTTGCTGTGTTGCAGTTTGCGGTACATCATGACGGAATTAAAATCCGGACTGGTAATGCCCACCACGGCAAGAGGCCGGTTGGAAAAATTCTCCAGCGTAAAGTAGCCGGCCAGTTGCTGGACCCCGGGGGGCGCTTCGCGGATCCAGACGTGACTGACGCCCGTAACCGGGCCTTCCGCATTGACTGTGATCGGCATGAAGAAGAAGGCAGCAAAAAGCAGCGGCGGCAATTTGCGCAACATCAGCGTTCTCCGTAATACTTGATAATGGCGCGGTAATCTGCGGCCATGCGTCCGGAAATCATGGGTGGAGTATAAATGGCGGCTTCCCGGTTTGCGGGGTTGATCAGGAATACCACCGATGAGTGGTCCACAGTATAGTTACCGGATTGATCCGGCGGATCATAAGAAAACGCCACACCCAGCGGTGCGGTGAGGGCGCGCAGATCAGCCACCGTGCCGGTCACCCCCGTGAAGGCCGGGTTGAAGTGTCGCACATAGCGCACGAGCAATGCCGGCGTATCCCGCTTCGGATCCAGGGAGATGAAATACACCTGCGGCCGTTCCGCGGTCGGCAGGTCTGCAAGCTCCCCGGCCATCTGGTTGAGATCCGCGAGGGTGGCGGGGCAGATATCGGTGCAGTGGGTATAACCGAAATAGAGCAGACTCCAGTGGCCGCCGAGGCTTGCTCTGGTGAAAGGCACGCCGCGGTCATCTACCAGGCTGAAGGCAGGCAGGGATTTCGGCGGACGCAGCAGCAGGGCGGCGGTCTTCGGCGCCGATCCGGGACGGCCTAAGGTCCGGTAACCGATGCCGAGACCGACAAGGATGGCCACGATGGCGGCCACAACGAAGAGCAAAATCCGTCCGGTATGCATGCGCGAATTATGCCACGCCGGGCCGGAGGCCGTGCATTTCGTTTATCATAAGCCGCGTAACGATGGGAATCCCATGGAAGCATTCGAGGAAATCAGCCCCAAACTGCATACCCCTGCGGATTTCGTCCGCTGGGGCGCGAGCGCGTTCAACCGCGCCAAGTTGCATTTTGGACACGGCACGTCCAACGCCGTGGACGAAGCGCTGAACCTGACGTTACACGCGCTCTGTCTCGATCACGATATTCCTCCGTGGTTGCTGGACAGCCGGTTGACGGATAGCGAGAAGCGTGCGGTTTATGATTTGCTGCGTCGTCGCGTGGATGAACGTAAACCCCATGCATATATAACCAACCATGCGCGCTTCGCAGGACTGGATTTCCATGTGGACGAGCGCGTGCTGGTACCGCGCTCGCCCATCGCCGAGCTGATCGAGAGAAATTTCGATCCGTGGATTGAGGCGGAGCGTGTACACCGTGTGCTGGATGTGTGTACCGGCAGTGGCTGCATCGCCATTGCCTGCGCGCACGCATTTCCCCATGCCGCGGTGGATGCGACGGATATTTCCGACGATGCCCTGGCAGTGGCGCACCTCAATGTGCAACGTCACTGCATGCAAGAACGCGTCCATCTGCGCAAGGCCGATATGTTCGATGATTTGCCGTTCGCACACTACGACATCATCGTGAGCAATCCGCCGTATGTGGATGCCGATGACATGGCGACGCTGCCCGACGAACACCGTCAGGAACCGCGACTGGGTCTGGCTGCGGGTGAGGATGGTCTGGATTTGGTGCGCCGCATCCTGACGGATGCGGCAACTTACCTTATGCCCGACGGCATCCTGGTGGTGGAAGTGGGCAACAGCCGCTGGGCGCTGGAACATGCCTACCCGCACGTGCCGTTTACCTGGCTGGATTTTCAGCGTGGCCACGCCGAGGTGTTCCTGCTGACAGCCGAGCAGCTTATGGCGGTGCAAGAACCGCGGAAGCGAGTGCAACATGTGCGCTAATGTCTTTGACGACAGGCAAGCCGCAGTTAGGCAAGCGTGCGGTGGACATTCATCGCAGCAAGCGACCGGCGACAGGAAGCGGGCACGTGTCGGGTAATACTTTCGGGCATCTTTTCCGCGTCACTACGTTCGGTGAATCCCATGGATACGCCCTTGGCTGCATCGTGGACGGCTGCCCCCCAGGCATGGAATTGAGCGAGGCGGACATCCAGCACGACCTGGAGCGGCGCCGCTCCGGCACCTCGCGCCATACCTCACAACGGCACGAAGCAGACCGGGTACAAATCCTGTCGGGCGTATTTGAGGGCAGCACCACCGGTACGCCTATCGGACTCCTTATAGAAAATACCGATCAGCGGCCGAAAGACTACGAGGCCATCAAAGACCGATTCCGGCCGGGGCACGCCGACTATACCTATTTAATGAAATATGGCCGGCGCGACTACCGCGGCGGCGGACGCTCCTCGGCGCGCGAGACGGTGATGCGCGTGGCCGCTGGCGCGATTGCGCGCAAATACCTGCGGGAACGTTATGGTGTTGAAATTCGCGGCTGGCTCTCCCAATTGGGTCCGCTGCAACTGGACGCCAAAGATCTGGATGCGGTGGACAGCAATCCCTTCTTTTGCGCCGACCCGGCACGCATTGCTGAACTCGAAACCTGCCTGGATGCGCTGCGCAAAGAGGGCGACTCCATCGGTGCGCGCGTGACCGTAATTGCCCGCGGCGTACCGCCCGGCTGGGGTGAGCCGGTATTTGACAAGCTGGATGCAGACATCGCTTCTGCCATGATGGGTATCAACGCGGTTAAGGGCGTGGAGATCGGTGCCGGTTTCGCGGCAATCCTCCAGAAGGGCAGCGAGCATCGCGATGAGATGACGCCGGCCGGTTTCCTCAGCAACAATGCCGGCGGCATTCTAGGCGGTATCTCCACCGGCCAGGACGTGGTGGTGAGTCTCGCCGTCAAGCCCACCTCCAGCATCCGGCTGACCGGCCGCACCATTGATGTGCGCGGTGAACCGACGGAAATCAGCGTGCACGGCCGTCATGATCCCTGCGTGGGCTTGCGCGCCACACCCATCGCCGAGGCCATGCTGGCACTGGTGCTCATGGATCACGCGCTGCGGCAGCGCGGGCAAAATGCCGAAGTGAAACCAGCGTTGCAGCCGCTGGCGTCTTCCGTATCATCGCACTGAGGTAACCAGTGCGCGCTGGAATGACGCAGTATGAAATACGTCTGCTGGATTTTCCGGAGTCAGTGTGAAGACATTTGATGTGGCCGTCGTGGGTGTCACGGGGGCGGTCGGCGCCAGCATGCTCGAGATTCTGGCGGACCGGAAGTTTCCCGTGGGCAGGGTGCACGCATTGGCGAGCAAGCGCTCCGTCGGCAAGCGTGTACCATTCAATGGCGGTGAGCTGAAAGTCGAGGACCTTGCCGGGTTCGATTTCTCCAAAGTGCAGCTCGGCCTGTTCTCCGCCGGTTCCGGGGTTTCGGCAGAATATGCCCCAAGAGCCGCCGCCGCCGGTTGCGTGGTCATTGATAACACTGCGCGCTTCCGCTACGACGCGGATGTCCCGCTGGTGGTGCCGGAAGTGAATCCGCACGCCCTGGGCCAGTATAGAAACCGCGGCATCGTCGCCAATCCCAATTGTTCCACTATCCAGATGGTGGTGGCTCTCAAACCCATATATGACGCGGTGGGTATTGAACGCATCAATGTGGCTACCTATCAATCGGTGTCCGGCGCAGGTACGCGCGCCATAGAGGAGCTGGTGCGGCAGACGACCCTGTTGTTGAATGGCAAGCCGCCGGGTAAGAGCGGCAAGTTCCCCAAGCAGATTGCCTTCAACGCCCTGCCGCATATTGATGAATTCCAGGACAACGGCTACACCCGCGAGGAGATGAAGATCCTGTGGGAGACCCGCAAGATACTGGGTGATGAAACCATCCGGGTTAACGCCACCGCGGTGCGGGTGCCGGTGTTCTACGGCCATTCCGAGGCGCTGCATATTGAAACCCGGGAGAAGATTACCGCCGGGCAGGCGCGAGCCCTGTTGCGGAAGGCCCCCGGAGTGGAAGTCCTGGATGAGCGCCGCAAGGCGGGCTACCCCACGGCGGTCACCGAGGCGGCCCGCCGGGACGCGGTGTTCGTGGGGCGTATCCGCGAGGACATTTCCCATCCCCAAGGGCTGGATCTGTGGGTAGTGGCCGACAACATCCGCAAGGGGGCGGCCCTGAATAGCATCCAGCTGGCGGAGTTATTGGTGAAAAGCTATTTATAAGCTATAGTTAGCCCATTCTTGTAAAGCGTATTCTGAGCTGTTAGGTTGAACGTCCATATCCCCAATCCCTGTTGGGGAATGGGGCGGGGTGGGGAGGAATCATGAGCAAGAAGCTGGCGTTTGTCTTGGCCTTGGCGTCGGCTTTGCTGCCGCTGGCGGCAAACGCGCTTGGTCTGGGTGAGATCAAGCTGAATTCCGCACTGAATCAGACGTTGAGCGCAGATATTCCCATCGTGGGCGCGGCTCCCGATGAGATCGGCAGCCTGCACGTCAAAGTGGCGAGCGCAAAGCAGTTCCAGCAAGAGGGCATCCCCATGCCCAACATGCTCAGCCACCTGCAGTTCCAGGTGTTGCAGGGTCCTGGCGGCAGCGCAAGCGTGCACATCACCAGCACCAAACCGGTGCGTGAACCATTCCTGGATTTTCTGGTGGAGGCCACCTGGGATAACGGCGAGCTCATTCGTGAGTACACGGTTTTTCTGAACCCGCCGAATTTCGAAACTGCCACCCAGGCAGCGCCGGCTCCGGCACCCGCTGCAACGCAGCCCGCCGCCGCGCCTGTGAGCGTACCCGCCACCCCTGCACCGGTTCCTGTTGTGTCCGCGCCCGTGGTAACTGCGCCTGAGCAACCCAGCCAGGCGGCAGCAACTCCGGTGGTGGCGCCGACGATTGCTGCGGCCACTTCCCCCCTGGGTGGCAACTACGGCCCGATCCGGCGCGGTGAGACGCTTTCGGAGATCGCCCTGCGCATGCGCCCCCAGGGTGTCACGCTCAATCAGATGATGATCGCCATCTATCGCGCCAATCCCGAAGTCTTCATGCACAACATCAATTTGATGATGGCCGGGTTTGTGCTGCGTGTGCCTACCATGGCTGATATCCAGTCGGTACGGGTGGCGGAAGCCAATGCCGAGGTGCGCACACAGATTGAAGCATGGCGTGCAAAGCGTGGGATGGGGACGAGCAGGCATGGCGTGTCTGCTGCAGCAGCACAACCGTCGCTGCAACTGGTGGCTCCATCGTCAGCGGCACAGACGGCAGTGAACCAAGTGCCGGGTGCAGGCAAAGGCGGTACCGGCACTGCCGGTAATGCCGCTAAGAGCATGGGCGGTAGCGCGGCCGCATCCGCAGCTACATCGTCGAGCGCACCGATTGCCGTGCAGAGCAGCAGCCTGGCTGCCGTACAGAGCCAGGCCGGCAAACAAGCGGCTGGCGCGAAGACCACACCGCTCATGCCCGAAAAGCGGCCGGTTACCACGCCCTTACCCGAGACGGAACCCGCACCGCCCCGGTCCTCAGCGTCGAGCGGTTTACTGGCTTCGCTGATGAACCCATACGTGATCGTGCTGATTATCATCGTGGTATTGCTGCTTATTGTCGGCACCCTCATCAAGCGCCGTCGCAGCGCAGCTCCCGCCACCGGCAAGTCCGCCAGGATCAAGAAGCAAGCAGTGAAAAGTGACAACTGGGAAAAGGAAGAAAAAGCGGGTCTCAAGGATGTAACCGCCACCCCGGCCGCGAGCACGCGTGGCAAGCCGGGTGCGGTTGCTGACCCATCAGCCGGCGGAGCCGCCGCCAAGGATGCTGCGGCGTTCGGCATGACTGCTACCCTCAAGCTGGATGAAGCCGACCCGGTGGCGGAAGCCGATTTCCACATGGCCTACGGGCTCTACGATCAGGCGGCGGATGTGCTCAAAAAAGCGCTGCGCCAGGATCCGGGCCGGCGCGATCTCAAGGTGAAACTGCTGGAGGTGTATTTCACCGCCGGCGACCGCTCCAATTTCGTGGAAACCGCGCGCGGTCTGCGCCAGGAAATGGGCGCGGTGCCCGACAAGGATTGGGAAAACATTGCCATCATGGGCCGTCAGGTAGCCGCCGATGAAGCGCTTTTCTCCGGCGATGGTACCGGCACTGCCGGCTCCAGCGTGGATATTCCCCTGGACAGTGGCGGTACCGGTACGACGGTGCATACTGATATGGATCCCCTGGCGGGGGCATTTGACAGCATCCGACCGGTAACCGCACCGGCGGCTACCGCGGCTTCCCCGGCTGACGAACATGTGCTGGACTTCTCCTTGCCGGACATTGAACCTGTACCAGCCAAGAATAGGTCAGCGCCCCAAGCGGCTTTGACTGGCGGCCCCGAATTTGATTTGGATAGCCTGACCATGGAACCCGCACCCGCTGCCAGAAAGCCGGCTGCGAAGACAGGAGTATCCACCGTCACGGCGGAGTTCGGGACGGATTCCCAGGTGGAGTTCGACAAAGCCCTCAAGGAACTGTCGGACTTTGTCAATACCAACGTACCGCCCCAGGAGGAAGCCACCAAGAGCGGTGCCGCCATGCATGCGGCCCTGTCGCTGGCTGCGGATGCCGATGTGGGCAGCACCGGCGTGGGTACCGGTACTGGCGCCGGCGAGGAGACCACGGGTCTCAACGAAGTGGGCACCAAACTGGATCTCGCGCGTGCCTATATTGATATGGGCGACGCCGAGGGCGCCAAGCACATTCTCGATGAAGTGATCGAGGAGGGCGATGCCCAGCAGAAGCAGGAAGCCCGGAAACTCATGCAGCAACTCGCCTGAACAGGCCAGGTAGCCCACCGCATCGGGTGGGAATGCCTGCGCGTAGCCATGTTGTCATTGATTCTTACCGGCAGCTCGCTGTGACCCGGTGGGTGCGCGTTTTATTCTGTTGTCATCCCCTATACCCGGTCTTGGAATCCGATGGCACGCCTGGCACTTGGCATCGAGTATGACGGTACGGCTTTCATGGGCTGGCAACGCCAGTCGCATGCGGGCCGGACCGTGCAGGGTTGTATCGAAGTGGCCATCGCGAAGGTGGCCAACCATTCGGTCGAGATCACCTGCGCCGGACGTACGGATGCGGGCGTGCATGCCGCCGGTCAGGTGGCGCACTTTGACACGCACGCACAGCGCAGTCTGCGTGGCTGGTTGCTGGGACTCAATTCCAATCTGCCGGCGGATATTGCGGTGAACTGGGTCAGGGAAGCACCCGCAGGATTTCATGCACGCTATCATGCACTGGCGCGCCAGTACCGCTACACCATTATCAACCGGCTCACGCGTCCCGCCGTAGGGCGTGCACAGGCAGCCTGGGTGCACCGCTCCCTGGATGCGACACGCATGCAAGCGGCCGCGCGCCATCTTCTGGGCGAGCATGATTTCTCCGCCTTTCGTGCGGTGGAGTGCCAGGCCCGTTCGCCGGTACGTACCGTGCACCGCATTGATGTGCGCCGCGAAATGGAATGCGTGCTGATTGATGTGGTCGCCAACGGGTTTCTGCATCACATGGTACGCAATATCGCGGGCGTATTGATTGCCGTCGGCGAGGGCAGGCAGGACGACGATTGGTCGCGGCGGGTGCTGGCGGGCCGGGATCGTACTCTGGGCGGCGTTACCGCGGCACCTCAAGGCTTGTGCCTGATGGCGGTATGGTATCCGCCGGTTTACGGGATTCCCGTCCCGGAGGGCGCACTGTGCAACGGCCTTTCTGTTAACCTTTAGCTGTTTCAGCGGCGGGTAATATTCAGGTGCGCGTAAGGATCAAAATTTGCGGCATGACGCGCACGGAAGATATTCAAGCGGCGGCACGCCTGGGTGTGGACGCCGTGGGATTGGTGTTTTATGCGGAAAGCGCGCGTTATATATCGGTGGAGCAGGCCCGGATTCTCGCAGACGCCGCACCGGTATTCGTCACGGTCACGGGATTATTCCTGAATCCCGCGCGCGCAGACGTCCAACGCGTGCTGGACAGCGTGCGTATGGATCTGCTGCAGTTTCATGGTGAAGAAGCGCCGGAATTCTGCCGTGCATTCGGGCGTCCTTACCTCAAGGCGGTGCCCATGGGCGGCCGGGCGGATATAAATGAATATGCGCGGAAGTATGCCGATGCGGCTGCGTTGCTGCTGGACAGTCATACCGCAGGCCAGAAAGGCGGTACGGGCGTGAGCTTTGACTGGTCCGGCGTACCGCAATCGGCCCGCCCGCCGGTGATTCTCGCCGGCGGTCTGCGCGCGGATAACGTGGCGGCCGCCATCCGCATGGTGCGCCCGCGTGGCGTAGATGTATCCAGCGGCGTCGAGTGTGCACCGGGTATCAAGGATGCCGCCAAGATGGCCGAGTTTGTACGCGAGGTGAACCGTGCTACGGCTGAATGAAAAGAACCAATCATTCAAAGAATCCCTGCGCCATCTACCGGACCGGGATGGGCATTTCGGCCCGTACGGCGGGCGTTTTGTGGCTGAAACCCTCATGGGTCCGGTGGAAGAGCTGCGTGCGGCTTACGAGCGTTACCGCCGTGATGCGGATTTCCAGGCGGAGTTGAAACGCGATCTCAGGGATTTCGTCGGTCGGCCGTCGCCGCTGTACCTGGCGGAACGTCTGAGCAGCCAATGCAAGGGTGCGCGCATTTATCTCAAGCGCGAAGATCTCAACCACACCGGCGCACATAAAATCAATAACGCGCTCGGCCAGGCGCTGCTGGCGAAACGCATGGGCAAGACACGCCTCATCGCCGAAACCGGCGCGGGGCAGCATGGTGTTGCCACGGCAACCGTCGCTGCGCGTTTCGGTTTCGAGTGCGTGGTGTACATGGGCACGGAGGATATGCAGCGCCAGGCCATCAACGTCTACCGCATGCGGCTGCTGGGTGCGAAGGTGGTGCCGGTCACATCGGGATCGCGCACGCTCAAGGATGCGCTCAATGAAGCCATGCGCGACTGGGTGACGCATGTGGACAATACTTTCTATATCATCGGCACCGTGGCCGGGCCCCATCCGTATCCCATGATGGTGCGGGATTTCCATGTGTGCATCGGTGAGGAAACACGCGGCCAGATTCTTTCCGCGGAAGGCCGGTTACCCAGTGCGCTCATTGCCTGTGTAGGCGGCGGCTCCAATGCCATCGGCCTGTTCCATGCGTTTCTCGATGATCCCGTAAAGCTCTATGGCGTGGAGGCGGGCGGCGCGGGTCTGCATACCGGCAAGCATGCCGCCTCGTTGAGCGGTGGCCGGCCGGGGGTGCTGCATGGCAACCGTACCTATCTGCTGGAGGATGACGCCGGCCAGATCCGCGAAACGCATTCCATTTCCGCAGGCCTGGATTATCCGGGTGTCGGTCCGGAGCACGCCTGGCTCAAGGACATCGGCCGCGTGATTTATGACACCATGACGGACACACAGGCGCTGCAGGCCTTCCACGCGCTCACCCGCAGTGAAGGCATCATGCCGGCGCTCGAATCCAGCCATGCGCTGGCTTATGCCATGCAACTGGCTCCGGCGATGCAGCGCGACGACATCATCATCGTCAATCTGTCCGGCCGGGGTGACAAGGATATTCAAACGGTGGCCACGCACGAAGGCATCGAGTTATGAGCCGGCTTGCAGGGGTATTCGCTGCGCTGAAGAGTAACCGGCGGACGGCACTGGTGCCCTATATCACTGCGGGAGATCCGTATAATGAAGCCACCGTACCGTTCATGCACGCACTGGTGGAAGCGGGTGCCGATGTGCTGGAACTGGGCGTACCGTTTTCCGATCCCATTGCGGACGGTCCCGTGATCCAGCAGGCCTGTGAGCGCGCGCTCAAACATGGCACGACGCTCGGCGATGTGCTCGGAATGGTGAAGGAATTCCGCAGCAGAGATGCGCGCACGCCCGTGGTGCTCATGGGCTACCTGAATCCGCTGGAAATTTTTGGCACAGGAAAATTTGCCGGGGCGGCTGCGGTGGCGGGTGTGGATGGTATGCTCACGGTGGATATGCCGCCGGAGGAAGCGGAACCGTTTGCGGGACTGCTGCGGGCGAAAGACCTCGACTGCATCTTTCTGTTGGCACCCACCACCACGGCTGCGCGTCTCAAACGCATCTGCGAAGCCGCCTCGGGATTCGTTTATTATGTGTCGCTCAAGGGCGTGACTGGTGCCGTCAGCCTGGATGTGCAGGCGGTGCGGGGGCGACTCACCGCTATCCGCCGCGAAACCAGGCTGCCGGTGGGCGTCGGCTTCGGTGTGCGTGATGCGGGCTCGGCGGCACAACTTGCGGGTTTCTCGGATGCGGTGATCGTGGGCAGCGCCATCGTCAGTCGTATCGCCGAGCACCGCGGCGAGCTGGCGGATACACTGGCAACCGTGCGGGAGTTTGTGCACGGCTTGCGGCTGGCCATGGATGTGGTCCAGGGTGGGGCTTGAAATGGCATTGGCGATACTCATAACCGGATGCAGGTATCCATGAACTGGTTCAAGAAAATCGTTCCCTCGCGTATCAACACCGAAGTCCGCACCAGTCGGCGCAGTATTCCGGAAGGCCTGTGGACCAAGTGCGAGGAGTGCAATTCCGTACTTTACCGCGCCGAGGTGGAACGCAATCTGTACGTCTGCCCCAAGTGCGGGCATCACATGCGTCTTACGGCGCGTCAGCGCCTCGATGCTTTTCTGGATGCAGGTTCCGGTGCGGAAATCGGCGCCGGCGTGGAACCAGTGGATATTCTGCGCTTCCGTGACAGCAAGAAATACAAGGATCGCCTGCTACTCGCGCAAAAAAGCACCGGTGAGAAAGATGCGCTGGTGGCCATGAAAGGCCGTCTCAAGGGCGTGCGCGTGGTGGTCTGCGCCTTCGAGTTCAAATTCATGGGCGGCTCCATGGGCGCGGTGGTGGGCGAACGTTTCGTGCGCGCAGTGGATGCGGCAATGGAAGATAACGCGCCGCTGGTGTGTTTTTCCGCGAGTGGCGGCGCACGCATGCAGGAAGCCCTGATTTCGCTCATGCAGATGGCCAAGACTAGCGCCGCACTGGCGCGGCTTTCCCGCAAGGGCATTGCCTTTATCTCGGTGATGACCGATCCCACCACCGGCGGCGTATCCGCAAGCCTAGCCATGCTGGGCGACGTAAACGTGGCCGAGCCCAAGGCGCTCATCGGTTTCGCCGGTCCACGCGTAATCGAACAGACCGTACGCGAGACCCTGCCGGAGGGTTTCCAGCGCAGCGAATTCCTGCTGGAACATGGCACGGTGGATATGATCGTGGATCGCCGCGAGATGCGCGACCGGCTGGCGGCGCTTATCACTATACTGTCGCGCCAGCCGGCACCCAAAGAGAGTGAGGCATGAGGTGCCGAAGGCAGGATTCTTTTTCCGGATTGCCATTTTTCTTGTCCGCACCCCTCGCTTCCTTGCGCTTCACTGATTACGGCACATAGCAGCGGATTTGACGCAAGTATCACTGTATGCGTTTCAAGACACTCCCAGAATGGCTCGCGTGGCAGGAGCAACTGCACCCCAACGCCATTGATCTGGGTCTGGATCGCGTGCAGCGCGTGCTCAAATCCATGGCGCTCGAACCGCCGCCGTTCCGTGTGCTCACGGTGGGTGGCACCAATGGCAAAGGTTCCTGCGTCGCTTTTCTGGA
This sequence comes from Natronospirales bacterium, assembly GCA_021792635.1. Classification (GTDB taxonomy): domain Bacteria; phylum Pseudomonadota; class Gammaproteobacteria; order Natronospirales; family REEB76; genus REEB76. The sequence continues at coordinate 231,377 of JAJYUH010000003.1, forward strand.
TGCCATGCTGCGCGCTGCCGGATACCGCGTGGGCGCTTACACCTCACCGCATTTACTGCGCTACAACGAACGAGTATGCATCAACGATACGCAAACAACGGATACGGAATTGTGTGCGGCCTTTGAGAGTGTGGATGCGGCGCGCGATGAGATGAGCCTCACCTATTTTGAATTCGGCACCCTGGCGGCCCTGCAGATCTTCCGCTGGCACAAGATTGACGTGGCGGTGCTGGAAGTGGGCATGGGCGGACGGCTGGATGCGGTAAACGTTTTGGATGCGGAAGGCGCACTGGTGGCTTCCGTGGATCTCGACCACCAGGAATGGTTGGGCCATGACCGGGACAGCATCGGTTATGAGAAGGCGGGCATTTTTCGCGCACGACGGCCGGCCATCTGCGGTGACCGTAAGCCGCCGCCGCGTATGCTGGAAACCGTGCGACGGCTGGGGACTGAGCTCCAGGTACTGGGGCGGGATTTTGACTGGCGAGCGACAAGGCGCCATTGGCGCTGGCGCGGAAAGCACAGCTCCCTCGATCAATTACCGCCGCCGGCATTGCCGGGACAGATCCAGTACGATAACGCCGCCAGCGTGATCGCCTTGCTGGAGGCAGTGCGGCCGGCCATCGCGGTCAGCGGGAACGCAGTGCGGGAAGGTCTGCAAAGGGCGCACCTTGCGGCACGTTTCGAGCGTGTGCCCGGCGACGTGGACGTGGTATTCGATGTAGCCCACAATCCGGCGGCGGCGGCCGTGCTGGCCCGCAATCTGGCGGCAGTCCCCGCAAACGGCAGGACATTGGCTGTAGTGGGTATGTTCCGCGACAAGGCGGCGGAAGAGGTGGCGCGGGGGGTAGCATCGCAGATTGACGGCTGGTTTATGGGCGGTTTAGGCGGGCCCCGCGGTCAAACTGCCGCCGACCTGGCAAAACGCATCCACACCGCGTTGCCCGCGGTAACGCCGGCTGAATACCCCACGGTGGCCGATGCCTATCGCGCCGCCCGCGCAACGGCGAAAACGGGTGACCGTATCGTGGTGTTCGGTTCCTTCCAGACCGTCGGCAGCATATTGCGTCTCACGCAGGAATCCGGTACCAATTGAATCTGAAACGGCGCGTCCGCGCCCGTATGGAGACCAGGAAATGGAAATTGGGCTCAAAGAGCGCCTGATCGGCGCGGTGGTGCTGGTGATTCTGGCGGTAATCATCATTCCTTGGGTACTGAAGGGCAGCTCCGTACCCAGCACCACGGTCACCAGACAGATTGCCCTGCCTGCCGCCACCTCCACGTTGCCGCAGACCTATCGTATGGACCTGAATCATCCGGCGGCATCTGCACAGTCTGTGGCAAGCCTCTCCAGCGCATCTGTGCCCCCGCCTGTGACCACACGGGCGGCAGTGACTGGTGCGGCACCGGCAGCCAATCCGCCCGCGAATCCCGCGGTCGCCCAGGCGGCCGCGCCGGTGCGCAAGTCTGTGCAGCGGCCGGCATCGCTGCCGGCAACACCCGCTATCGCCCCCGGACAATGGGTGGTGCAGGCGGGCAGCTATGGCAATGAAAGCAACGCGCGCAGCGTGCAACGCAAGCTTGCGGCCCATGGGTATCACGCGTATATCAGCCGCTTTCACACACCGGGGCGTACCTATTACCGCGTACGCGTGGGACCTTATGCGGACCGTGCGGCGGCGGAACGGATCCTACCGGAAATAGCGCGTACCTTCGGCGGGCGTGCCGTGGTGGTGCCGAATTCCTGAAGCGCGACGGGCGGCCGCCGGCGTCGTCTGTTAAAATAGCGTTCCATGGTTTCGAGGCGGCGCGCCACAGCGTGCCGGTGCGCCCATGATGTGGGTCGATTACCTCATCCTTGCCATTATCATTGTATCGGCCCTCATCAGCCTGCTGCGCGGCTTTCTGCGCGAGGTGGTATCGCTGCTCACCTGGATCGTGGGCTTCTGGGTGGCGCTGCGTTTCGCCCGGCCAGTGGGCGATGTCTTCGGATTTGTCCATAACCCCTCGATACGCGTCATCATCGGTTTCGTGCTCCTGTTTGTGGTCATTCTGATCACCGGCGCGGTCATCAATTTCTTTATCGGTAGGGTGGTGGAAAAAACCGGCGTGGGCGCGACGGACCGGGCGCTGGGCATGATTTTTGGCCTGATCCGCGGCGTGGTGGTGGTGGTCGTGCTGGTACTCATCGCGCAATTCACGGTGCTCCCGCAGGAACGCTGGTGGCACGAGTCACGGCTCATTCCCTATGCCGAGTCGGTTTCCAACTGGATGCGTCACGCGTTGCCGAAACGGGTGGCGCAGGAAATGCTGCATGGTGTACGCATGGCGGTGGATCCGGGTCACAAATGAACTAGTGAGGTGATGCATGTGCGGGATCGTCGGAGTTGTCGGGCACGCTGACGTCAATCAGATTCTATATGACGCCATGATTGTGCTGCAGCACCGCGGCCAGGATGCGGCGGGTATCATGACCTGCGATCACGGCCACCTGTATCTGCGCAAGAGCAATGGTTTGGTGCGTGACGTGTTCCATCAGCGTCACATGCTGCGCCTGCGCGGCAGCATGGGTGTGGGCCATGTGCGCTATCCCACCGCCGGTTGCGCCAATTCCGCGGAGGCCCAGCCGTTCTATACCAATTCCCCCTACGGTATTGCGCTCGGCCACAACGGCAACCTGACCAATGCCCATGCTCTCAAGGATATGTTGTTCCGCGAGGACCGGCGTCATCTCAACACCGAATCTGATTCCGAGATTCTTCTCAATATATTCGCCCACGAGCTGCAACGTACCGGCGGGCTGGATGTGGATGAGCGCGATATTTTCAAGGCCGTCAGCGCGGTGCACCGGCGCTGCCGCGGTGGTTACGCCAACATCGCCATGATCGCGGGTTACGGTATGGTCGGTTTCCGGGATCCCTTTGGAATCCGCCCGCTGGTATTCGGCCGCCGCATCACCGATACCGGCACGGAGTACATGATCGCATCCGAGAGTGTGGCGCTGGATGTGTGCGGGTTCGGGTTGGTACGCGACGTGGCGCCGGGCGAAGCGGTGGTCATAGATCGCAGCGGCAATCTGCACACGCAACAGTGTGCGGAAAAGCCGTTGTATTCACCCTGTATTTTCGAGCATGTCTATTTTGCACGGCCTGATTCCATCATGGACGATATCTCGGTGTACAAGGCACGCATGCGCATGGGTGACAAGCTGGCGGAAAAAATCCAGCGGGACTGGTTTGGTCATGATATAGACGTGGTGATCCCGATTCCCGACACCAGTCGCACCAGCGCGTTGCAGCTCGCCAACGTGCTGGGCGTGAAGTATCGCGAGGGATTCATCAAGAACCGCTATATCGGTCGTACTTTCATTATGCCAGGCCAGAAATTGCGCAGCCAGTCGGTGCACCAGAAACTTAATGCCATTGACTTGGAGTTCAGCGGCAAGAACGTGCTGCTGGTGGATGACTCCATTGTGCGTGGCACCACCTCGCAGCAGATCATCCAGATGGCCCGCGATGCCGGTGCGCACAAGGTGTATTTTGCTTCCGCGGCCCCGCCAGTGCGTTTTCCCAACGTGTACGGCATAGATATGCCAACCACCCAGGAGCTGGTAGCCCACGACAGGAGTGAGGAACAGGTGGCGGAGTTCATCGGCGCAGATAAATTGATTTACCAGGATCTGGACGACTTGATCGATGCGGTGCGCCGCGGCAATCCAAAAATCCAGCGTTTTGATACTTCGGTATTCTCCGGTGAGTATATCACCGGCGATATCACCTCTGATTACCTTGCCGTCCTGGCGCGGGAGCGTTCCGATGAGGCCAAGCAGAAACGGCTGCGCGATGACCGGCAGGTCATCGAAATGTACAACGTGTCTTGAGGCGCTTATCCGGTTCCGCGGCGGGTTCGCAGCCACGCCAGCTCCTGTTGAAACTATTGCAGCAGGGACTGGCGGCTGTGAATGGCCGCAGTTGCGTGCATGCGGCGCTGCAGCGGGTTTCTCTTCCACACGGACTGTATTTGGTTGCCATCGGCAAGGCGGCCGACGCTATGGCGGCGGGTGCCATTGATGCGATCGGTGGCCGGTTGCAGGCGGGCCTGGTTATCACCCGTTACGGGCATCAGGATACCGCAGTGTATCGCGACCCGCGCATCGTATCGCTGGAGGCCGGCCATCCGCTGCCGGACGAACAAAGCCTTGCTGCGGGCAACGCGCTGCGGCTGTTCCTCGCCAACGCACCGACTGACGCGTCTTTTCTGTTCCTGATTTCGGGCGGTGCTTCGAGTCTGGCGGAGGTGCCGGCGGAAGGCATTTCACTCGCCAATCTGCGTACACTCAATCGCTGGCTTTTGGCCAGCGGGTTGCCCATCGATGCGGTAAACCGTGTGCGCTCGGCTTTCTCCCGCATCAAGGGTGGCCGGTTGCTGCATGATCTTGGCGGCCGCCAAGCCGAGTTGCTGCTCATCTCCGACGTGCCTGGTGATGTGCCCGCCCACATCGGTTCCGGCCTGTTACTGCCACTCGATCATGGATCACTGCCGGAGCTGCCCGCCCAGTTTGCGGGCCTGCCGCGACAGCCGCCGCCGGAGGCGGGCAACCACCGCGTTAACGTGCGGACGCTCGCCACCAATCGCCAGGCAATGGAAGCGGTGATGGCCGGCGTCCGGGCCGACGGCCGGCGTGCGTGCATGCATGACAGCTTGCCGGCCCCGGATGCGGTGGTGTGCGGTGAATGCATTGCTGAATCCTTGCTTACCGCGGAGCCGGGGGTGCATATCTGGGGCGGTGAGACTCTGGTGAAATTACCCGCCCATCCGGGACGCGGGGGCCGTAATCAGATGCTGGCATTGGCCGTTGCGCGGCGCATTTCGACGCATGAGAGAATTTATCTTCTGGCGGCGGGCACTGACGGTACCGACGGCAATTCCAGCGATGCGGGCGCGCTGGTGGATGGCAATACCGTAATCCGCGGCAAGGATGCAGGCCTGGACGCGCAAGATTGTCTCGCGCGTGCGGATGCCGGCACATTCCTGGAGGCCAGCGGTGATCTTGTGTACACCGGTCCTACCGGCACCAACGTCATGGATCTGGTTATTGCCTGTAAAGAATGATTTTCTTTATCCCTGTTTCCTCTCGTGAGGGGGCGGGGCAACAGAGTCTGATAAAGATGACGGCATGCGAATAATGCACGGCTTTTCCGACAGCAACAGCCTGCTGGCCTGTCACACACCGGAAAAGTGGATTGAAACCGCACTCCGGAACCAGGATATCCTGCTTATTGACCACGCCAACTGCGAGAAGAAGGCGGCGGCTACCGCCATGAGCCTCATGTTCCGGTACGGCGAACGCCATCTCGAGCTGCAGGAAACTCTGTCGCGTCTTGCCCGCGAGGAACTCGGGCATTTCGAGCAGGTGATGCGCCTGATGAAAAAGCGTGACATCCGCTACAGGCCGCTCAGTGCCGCGCGCTACGCTGATGATTTGCGCAAACATCTGCACAAGCATGAACCGGAACGACTGGTGGATTTATTGGTGATCGGCGCATTCATCGAAGCGCGCTCCTGTGAGCGTTTCCGGGCGTTGGCGCCCCATCTTGATGCGGAACTGGCGGATTTCTATGTCGGGCTTGCTGCAGCGGAGTCACGGCATTTTGCGGACTATCTCAGACTTGCCAGGTGCGCCGGTACCTGCGAGTTGGCAGCCAGAATTCACGTTTTTGCAAAAGTCGAGGCAGACCTCATCTCCGGCGCGGACAACGATTTCCGGTTCCACAGTGGCGTGGTGTTTTGAGACGGGCTCAGGAGGGGGGCAGCGTTTCGATCAGGGCTGTGTGCCCGTTGACCCGCAAAATACTCCCCTGTTCGTACCAGTCCCCCAGCACGATCCGCGTGGCTTCCACTCCGTTGCAGCGGAATTCATGTACTGCCGGCCGGTGTGTGTGGCCGTGGATCAGCCGCGTGACGCCATGCGCCACCATTACGCGCTCCACTGCCTCCTGGTTCACGTCCATGATGTATTCTGGTTTGGATGCTGTGCGTGTTTTGCTTGTAGCCCGTGCCTGGGCGGCAAACACGCCGCGCTCCGCCAGCGGCTTGGCCAAAAAACTTTTTTGCCAGGCAGGATCCCGCACCATGCTGCGGAATTCTTGGTATTCCGCATCGTCCGTACATAGCGTGTCGCCGTGCATGAGCAGTGTGGGGGTAGCGTAGAGATTCACCGGCGTCGGGTCGGGTAGCAGGGTGCAGCCGGCTTCCCGGGCAAAACCTTCGCCGATGAGAAAATCACGGTTACCGTGCATGAAGAATACCGGCACACCGCTGTCGGTAAGCGCCCTGACGCCCGACAGAACGTGGGCATGGTGTGGGTCCGGATCGTCATCGCCTATCCAGGTGTCGAAGAAATCGCCGAGAATGTACAGCGCTTCCGCTGTGCGTGCTTCTTTTCTCAGGAAATCCAGCAGCAGTTCCGTGATCCGGGGACGTGACGGATGCAGATGCAGGTCGGAAATGAAAAGGGTGGTCATGGTGGCTATTTAATCGGGGGATTGCTTGAGCACAAACGCCCTGGTTATGATCACCGGGGTCAGTGGCGCATCCCGGGCAAAGGGGCCCGCTTTGCCGGTGGGTACCGCGGCGATTTTGTCCACCACGTCCATGCCCCGGATCACCTCACCGAATACCGCGTAGCCCCAGCGGCCGGGCTGCGGATCCAGTTTGCGGTTGTCCGCCAGGTTGATGTAGAACTGGGCGGTGGCGGAATGCGGGTAATCATCCCGCGCCATGGCGATGGTACCGCGCAGATTGCCCAGACCGTTGCCGGATTCGTTGGGGATGGGAGCGGCGGTTTTTTTCTCCACATAATCGCTGCTGAATCCACCGCCCTGGATGACGAAGCCGGGGATCACGCGGTGAAAGATCGTGCCGTTGTAGAAGCCCGTATCCACGTAGTGCAGGAAATTGGCCACCGTCAGCGGCGCACGCCGGCGGTCCAGTTGCACGATAAAGGTCCCAAAGTTCGTTTCAAGCGCCACTTGGGGGTGCGGACCCGGCGGCGCCTGGGGCCGCACCGGCATCCGACTGCAGGCGGCGAGCAGCAGCAGGACCCCCATAATGGCTGCGTATTTTCCCATCGTGTCTCCGGAACGTTAACAGCATGATACGGGGCCGTCCGGAAAATTGGTAACTCCGCGGACTTGAGCCGCAGGCAGCCTGATAAAATGCCCACCATGATTGTACGCACCCGTTTTGCTCCCAGTCCCACGGGTCATCTGCACGTAGGCAATGCCCGCACGGCGCTGTTCAGTGCCCTGTTTGCCGCCCACGCGGGCGGCGACTTCATCCTGCGCATCGAGGATACGGATGCCGCGCGGTCGCGGCCGGAACTGGAGTCAGTGCTCCTGGCCGACCTGCGCTGGCTTGGGCTGTCGTGGCAGGAAGGGCCGGATGTGGGCGGGAAACACCCACCGTACCGGCAGTCCGAACGCAGCCAGATTTACCGGGCTTACACGGATAAATTGGCCGAATCCGGACTGACCTACCCGTGTTTCTGCACGCCCGCCGAACTGGCGCTGGCCCGCAAGGCGCAGCTCGCGGCCGGTCAGCCGCCGCGCTACGCCGGCACCTGCGCGCATCTTACGGCCGGTGCAATTGAAGCGCGGCTGGCCAAAGGACTGAAGCCGGCGCTGCGCTTCCGCGTGCCGGAAGGCGGCACTACGGAATTTCAGGACTCGGTGCGCGGAGCCCAGAGCTTCGCCCGCAGGGATATCGGTGACTTTGTGATTCGTCGCGCCGACGGCAGTCCGGCATTTTTCTTCAGCAATGCTCTGGATGATGCGCTCATGGGAATTACCCACGTGTTGCGCGGTGAAGACCACCTTGCCAATACGCCCCGACAGCTGTTGTTGCTCCGGGCCCTGGGTTTACAAGTACCGCACTATGCGCATTTATCCCTTCTGGTTGGGCCAGAAGGTAAGCCATTGTCCAAGCGGGAAGGTGGCGGTACTGTTTCGGAATTGAGGGAAACCGGGTTTTCTTCGTCGGCGGTATTGAATTATCTGGCAAGGCTTGGCCATCACTATGAAAGTAACGGCGTGATGACATTTAAAGAGCTTGCCGCGGCATTTGATATTTCGAAGTTGGGCAAATCTTCAGCTCACTATGATTTAACCCAGTTGCGGCATTGGCAAAAGGATGTGATATCCGAAGTAAAAGAGGCGGTATTGTGGCAAGACCTGATTGATTCAAAAGAAGGTGAACGCATCAAGAGGCTTGTCCCCGCTGAAAAATGGCATGAATTCATCGCTTTCCTTAAAAAGGATATCAAGCATTGCTTATTCCCGTCTGAAGCGGCTGATTATGCAAACATGCTTTATTCTGGAAAACTCATATATGGTGATGCCGCAGAAGATGTCATTCGTAAGGCTACAGAAAAGTATTTTTCTGTTGCGTTAGGGTCGCTTGCCAGAAATTCCCATGACTATAAACAATATACGGCCACACTGAGCGAAGTCACCGGGTTGCGGGGTCGTATGTTGTTTATGCCTTTGCGTGCAGCACTGACCGGGCTTACTCATGGTCCTGAATTGGATCTGATTTGGGAAATGCTTGGGCCAAACCGTATCCGACAGCGTTTGGAAGCAGCCGCAGAAATTGCAGAGCACTGAGCATCCATGCAGAATATCTACAACTCGCTGACACGCAAGAAAGGCAGCTTCCGGCCCATCAATCCACCGGAGGTCCGGATGTATGTGTGCGGCCTGACGGTGTATGACTACATGCATCTTGGCCACGCACGCATGCTGGTGGTGTTCGACATGGTGGCCCGCTGGCTGCGGGTAAGCGGTTATAAATTGACCTACGTGCGCAATATCACCGATATAGACGACAAGATCATCCGCCGTGCCGGCGAGAAAGGCGAGCCTGTCGAAACTCTGACTTCACGTTTCATTGCTGCCATGCATGAAGACGAAGCAGCCCTGCACGTGCTGCCCCCGGAGGTGGAGCCGCGCGCCACCCAATCCATCGCAGCCATTGTGCGCATGGTGGAGACGCTGATGAAAAGGGACTACGCCTACCAGGGTGCCAACGGTGATGTGTATTATGCCGTCAACCGCTTCAGGGACTATGGCCGGCTGTCCGGCAAGAAACCGGAGGAGCTGCGCGCCGGTGCCCGCGTGGAGGTGGACGAGGCCAAGCGCGATCCGCTGGATTTCGTGCTATGGAAAACCGCCAAGCCCGGCGAACCTTCGTGGCCTTCGCCCTGGGGCCCGGGCCGGCCCGGCTGGCATATCGAATGCTCCGCCATGTCCACCGCGGCGCTGGGCAATCACTTCGATATCCACGGCGGCGGCATGGACTTGCAGTTTCCGCACCACGAGAACGAGATTGCCCAGTCGGAGGCCGCCAGCGGCGAGCCTTTCGTGAACCTGTGGATGCACAACGGCTTCGTCAACATTGACGATGAGAAGATGTCCAAGTCCCTGGGAAATTTCTTCACCGTGCGCGAGGTGCTGAAGCAATACCAGCCGGAAGTGGTGCGCTACTTTATCCTCAACAGTCATTACCGCAGTCCGCTGAATTATTCGGGCCAGTCGTTGGAGCAGGCGCGGGCGGGATTGGGACGCTTGTATATCGCCTTGCGCAATATCCCTGCGGCGATAGCGCCAAAAAACACAGAGTATCGCGTGCGTTTCACGCAGGCAATGGATGATGACTTCAACACGCCGGTTGCTATAAGCGTGTTGTTCGATCTGGCCCGCGAGATCAACACCTTGAGAAATTCAAAACCGGAAGAGGCGGCTGCGCTGGCGACACTGCTCAAGGAACTGGGCGGTATACTCGGTATATTACAGGATAACCCGAATGATCATCTGCAATGGGCTACCGGATCTCTCAGTGGACATTTAATTCAGTCGCAGTCCGGTGTAGGCCATTTGGCAGTGGCTGGCGCGCTCTCAGAGGCCGATATTGACGTTTTAATAGAAAAAAGAAATGTCGCACGACGTGAAAAAAACTGGAAAGAAGCAGACAGGTTGCGGATGGAGCTGGATGTGGCAGGAATAATTATCGAAGATAGCGCGAATGGGACAACCTGGCGGCGTTCATGAAGAGACGCGGGGTGACGGGATATATTTTGGAAAACATCTTGATACGGTAGAAAGCGTTACAACACTTTTGCACTCCTCACTCCTTTTTGTCATGCTGTTCCGCAGCGGTGAACGTGTTGGCGAGCAGCATGGTGACGGTCATGGGCCCCACGCCGCCCGGCACCGGAGTGATCAGCGCCGCCCGCTCTCGTGCCGTTTCGAAGTCCACATCTCCCGTCAGCCGGCCGTTCGCCAAGCGGTTCATGCCCACGTCAATAACCGTTGCGCCTGACTTGATCCAATTCCCGGGGATAAGACCGGGTTTGCCGACCGCGACCACAAGAATATCCGCCTCGCGCACGTACTGTTGCAGATTTGCCGTGAACCGGTGGCACACCGTCACGGTGGCACCCATGAGCAGCAATTCCAATGCCATGGGCCGGCCCACGATGTTGGAGGCGCCCACCACCACCGCGTGCCGCCCAAGGAATTTCTCGCCGTATTTTTCCAGCATTTTGATGATGCCGTAGGGCGTGCACGGACGCAGCAGGGGGATGCGTTGCGCCAGTCGGCCCACGTTGTAGGGATGGAAACCATCCACATCTTTATCGGGCCGTATGCGCTCGATGATGGTCTCGCTGTTTATATGTGCCGGCAGCGGTAATTGGACCAGAATGCCATGGATGCCGGGATCCGCGTTCAGTTTGTCAATGAGTTGCAGGAGCCTAGCTTCGGAGGTGCCTGCCGGCAGGTCGAAGGCGCGGGAGATAAAACCCGCCTCCTTGCAGGCGTAACGCTTGTTGCGCACGTAAATTTCGGACGCAGGGTCCGTGCCCACGAGCACCACGGCAAGCCCGGGCGCACGCAGGTTCTGTTTGATGCGGGCAGCCACGCGACGTTTGATATCGTCGCGGATTTCATTGGCCAGGGCTTTACCGTCGATGGTCTGGGCTGGCATGGTGGTTGTCGTAAAACGGTGGCACGGCATTGTCGCATGCGTTCGTCCGGGGCTCCAACCGTGTCCCGGCAAATTGACTGGTGTGCGGGCGCACCGTATCATTCCCGGCCCCGTATGCGCCGCGGCGGGAAAAACCCCGCCGGGCCGTGCGGCGCGGGGCATAGCGCAGTCTGGTAGCGCACCTGCTTTGGGGTGAGCCCTGGGCGGGGCGAACGCCGGGTACAGGATGTACACGGCGGGGTTACTAGGCGAGGCAGGAGCCGAGCCAGCAACAGGCTGCGAACAAAGCAGGTGGAAGCTGGAAGCTGGAAACTGGATGCTGGATTTTTGGGTACGGCGGGGCATAGCGCAGTCTGGTAGCGCACCTGCTTTGGGGTAAGCCCTGGCAGGGCGAACGCCGGGTGCAGGATGTACACGGCGGGGTTGCTAGGCGAGGCAGGAGCCGAGCCAGCAACAGGCTGCGAGCAAAGCAGGTGGAAGCTGGAAACTGGATGCTGGATTTTTGGGTACGGCGGGGCATAGCGCAGTCTGGTAGCGCACCTGCTTTGGGAGCAGGGGGTCGGGGGTTCGAATCCCTCTGCCCCGACCAAATGAAGCCATTTTGACAGACCATCGTGTGTATCGTACGATGCTTTTGTGAGGCATCATACCAAGGACAAAGGCGATCTCGGGCTCGTATCTGTTGTCGCGGATCTTATGCGACACGGGATACAGGTGGCTTTGCCGATCAGCGAGCATCTGCCCTTTGATTGCATCGGCATTTCGCCACAGGGCGCCTTGGTGCGAATTTCGGTCAAGTATCGGGAAGTTAAAGCAGGTCGAGTCGAGGTAAGGTTGCGCAGCAGCTGGGCGGACCGCAACGGGTCACATAACAAGAATCATTCACCTACGGATTACGACGTAACGGCAATTTATTGCCCAGATAGTGGCGCATGCTATTACGTGGTTAACTCAGAGGTTAACGCGAGCAATACACTGGTGTTACGAGTTGACCGGGCTAGAAATAATCAAGCCAAGTATGTGAAGCTGGCTGGCAACTTCAGGGACCCGCGCAGAATATTCAAGAGCCCCGGTAGCTCAGGTGGACAGAGCAAGAGCCTTCTAAGCTCTAGGTCGGGGGTTCGAGTCCCTCCCGGGGTACCAACATCGTAAAGCGTTGGGATACTCGAGGCGCGGCGATTTTGGCAACCCTGAGATTTCACGGACAGGTTGCATGGTGGGCGTAGCTCAGTTGGTAGAGCCCCGGATTGTGATTCCGGTTGTCGTGGGTTCGAGTCCCATCGTCCACCCCATATCTCAAGAATAGTTTTGGGCCGTTAGCTCAGTTGGTAGAGCTGCTGACTCTTAATCAGTAGGTCGTAGGTTCGAGTCCTACACGGCCCACCAGCTTTATTACGTCAGGTTGATTCACAGTGGTGCAGATTTTGCCCAATGCAAGGACTCGAACCTACGGTTCGCTTTTGCGCTACGCGTCCAGCTCCGCGCAAAAGTCCAGGGTGGCCACCCCTGGCCCCCCGCTCGCCGCCTAACCGATCTCGCCATTACCATTGGAAAGGAAATGGGCCTTGAAGCCGAGCGCCTTGCCGGACTCCGGCTCGCCAGCATGGTGCATGACATTGGCAAGATACAGATACCGATAGAAATCCTCATCAAACCTGGGCGGTTGACCACCACGGAATTCGATCTGATCAAGTTACATTCGGTGGCCGGCTACGAAATATTAAAGGACATCAGATTTCCCTGGCCGATCGCGGAGATCGTCCGGCAACACCATGAAATGCCGGATGGATCAGGATATCCACAGGGGCTGAGGGATGAGGCTATCCTGAAGGAAGCGCGCATCCTTACCGTCGCTGACATCGTTGAAGCCATGTCTTCCCACAGACCCTACCGACCTGCCCTGGGTGTGGCGCGCGCTCTTGAGGAGGTCACTCGGCTGAGAGGCAGCAAACTCGATGTGGAAACGGTCGATACCTGCCTGCGTTTGTTTCACGCACAACATTACGAATTTCCGAAGCCGTGAAATCCTGCCACGCACAAGCCGGGGAAGCGTGAGGTAAAGAGCATGTGGTAGTCCCGCGGCCGTAGCACGACGTCCGTGTGGCGCGCAGGCCGCGCCGGAGTGTAACGCCATGGTGGAAGAAACCGGGTGCAGTAACGGTTTCTGAAGGCCGGACGTGCCGCAGCGAAATGGAATGCCCGTCGCTGGCGCGAGCCTGCCTGCCTGCGGCGCAGGCAGGTGACCGGGATACCGGGACCGTACTGGCCATCACAAGTGACGCGAGGTTATCGCATCCGCGTCTTGCAAACGCGGCTTCTTTGCCCGCATCGTTTCAAGTTTCCGCATAATCGAAATCGTGGCAATAAATGAAATAAAGCCGTTGTGTGTTCGAGTGCTCATGATATCTCTGCCAGACAGAATTAGATGCACGATGTATGCGGTGGCTGTATGGAGTGTATCGTCTCAATGAATCACGTCCCCGATGCGCCGCCACAGAGCCGTGTTGCGAAATGCGTCAATGTTGAACCAGATCAGCATAGCTCTTCCCACCAGATCTCTTTGCGGGACGAATCCCCAGTAGCGGCTGTCAAAGCTGTCGCCGCGGTTGTCGCCCATGACGAAATACTCCCGGGCGGGCACGGTCCATTCGCCGTCGGGCCCCGCCGGATACCCTGAATACGTGTTGGTGAGAATATCGCTGGCCGCCGTGCCGATGTGCTCTCTGCTCAGAGTGGCCCCCTGCACATCTGGGCCGGTGTAGGGGCCGATGGTGCGGCTTGGCACCCTGACCCCGTTGATAAACAGCGTGCCATTCTGATAGCGAATGTGGTCTCCCGGCACACCGATGACGCGCTTGATGTAATCGGTGCCGGCGGAGTGCCACACCTCCTGTAGGCCCATCGGCCCGCAAATCGGATTCTCTGAGCAATATCGCAGAGCGGAGTGCTCCGGATAGTGGAATACGATGACCTGACCGCGCTTGGGCTCCCCGATCGACAGAATCTTCGTATCCAGCACGGGCAGGCGCAGCCCGTAATCGTAGCGGTTGACCAGGATGAAATCACCCACTAGCAGTGTCGGCACCATGGAACTGGAGGGGATGTGGAAAGGCTCCACCAGGAAGGAGCGGATGAGGAGCACCGCCAGCAGCACCGGGAAAAAGGATCGCGCATAATCCACCCACCAGGGTTCGCGCAGTGGTTTGACAGTGACCTTGCCGGGATCGGATGCAGATGCCTGCGATCGATGCTGCCGTCGCCGGCGGGCAAAGAATGCCGCATCCGCGAACCATATCAGGCCCATCGCAAGAGTGGTCAGTGTCAGTATGGTATCGAGATTAAAGTTCATGAGCCCTCTCTTGGATGAGTTTGAGATGCGCAGGCAGGTACAGTTCCGTATTTTCTCAGGAGAATCGCGGGCTCGGCAAATGGCAATACCACACATCCCGCATACACGTGGCCGCCAACCGGAGGCATCGTAATCAATACGGGTGCAATGTTTTCCGTGGGTAGATTTAGAGAAAAAGCCATGTAATACGGCGCCCAAAGGAGCGGCATCTGACGGCTGCAAAAGTATTGCAACGTACATGAAAGACGATCCAATGGGTTGCCCGGGCGTACATTTCTGTGCGGACGTTCATCCGGATTAACCGGATTTAACCGGTTGTTTGCCTAGTCGGATGATGCCAAGCCGAGCGCTGCCTGCACCCGGCAACAGCCTGTATTTCAGGCACTTGCCCCACAAGTTTGTATAATGGCCTCAGCGGACAGGCTGCGCCGCAACCGCGGGTGCGCGGATTTTCTCAAGTCTTTGATATACTTGGAAAATCATGTAATCGAGCATATGGCCCCGGACGACCGTTCTCGGCGAAAGTGGCGGAACTGGCAGACGCGCTGGATTTAGGTTCCAGTGGGGGAACCCGTGAGAGTTCGAGTCTCTCCTTTCGCACCAATGCGCGGCGGCGGATTTTTTGAAATCATGTGGTCCGGTTCCAGCCGGGTTGCTTAATCGAGGTAATCAGTCCATGCAGGTTTCCGTCGAGACTACCGGTGGCCTTGAGCGCCGCATGAAAGTGCAGGTACCGGCCGAGCGTGTGGAACGCGAGGTGGAACAGCGGCTCAAATCATTGGGCAAGCGCGCCAAGATTAACGGCTTTCGTCCGGGCAAGGTACCGCTTGAAGTGGTGAAGAAACGCTTTGGCAACGAGGTTCGCCAGGAGGTGTTGGGGGATATATTGCGCGATACCTGCAATGAAGCCTTCCTGCAGGAGAAACTGACTCCTGCCGGTGGTCCGCGCATTGATTCAGTGCGTAACACACCCGGCAAGGACTTGGAATACACTGCTACTTTCGAAATCTATCCCGAAATCAAATTAGCCGGCATCGAAGCCATCAAAGTGGAACGTCCGGCGGCGGAAGTCACCGAGACCGACATTGATGCCATGGTGGATAATCTGCGTCACCAGCGCGCCACTTGGGAAGCCGTGCAGCGCGGTGCGCAAAAAGGCGATCGCGTACAGCTCGACTTCGAAGGCAGTGTGGATAACGGGGTATTTCCGGGCGGCAAGGGCGAGAATGCCACTGTGGTGCTGGGTGAAGGCCGCATGCTGGAGGACTTTGAGAAGGGCCTGGCCGGTATTCGCGCCGGGGAAACCCGTGAGTTCGATGCGCATTTCCCTGATGACTACCATGTCGGAGAGGTGGCAGGTAAAACCGCACGCTTCAGGGTGGTGGCCCATCGCGTGGAAGGGGAAAAGCTGCCCGAGCTGGATGAGAGCTTTTGCAACAGCTTCGGCGTTACGGAAGGCGGTATTACCGCGTTGCGCACCGAAGTGGCCGAGAACATGCGGCATGAGATGAGTGAAGGCGTGCGCCGCAGCATGAAAGATCAAGTGCTGGAAGCGCTCCTAGTCGCGAATCCGGTGGAGATCCCCGGGGCTCTGCTGGATGAAGAAATCGAACACATGCGTCAGGCGGCACTGGCGCGCATGGGTGTCAAGGACGGCAAAAAAGGCGGGGAGCTGCCGCGCGAGCTTTTCCTGGAGCAGGCAAAGCGACGCGTTACCCTCGGTCTGCTCGTCGGCGAGATTATCAGCCAGCAACAACTGCGTGTGGATGAGAAACGCATGGACGAACGCCTGCAGCACATGGCCAGCGACTACAGCAACCCGGCGGAAGCCACGCGCAGCATGCGCTCAAATCCGGCTGTGCTGCGCCAACTGGAAACACTCGTACTGGAGGACCAGGCGGTGGATTGGCTGCTGCAGAAGGCGGCTGTCACCGACAAGCCCACCACCTTCCAGGAATTGATGCACTTCCACGAGCACGGCGATATGCATACCCATGACTGAAAACCGCTGACAAGACAGAGGATGACATGAATAATGCCGGAGAAATTCAAGGACTTAATCTTGTTCCCATCGTCGTGGAACAGACCGCACGCGGGGAACGTTCCTACGATATCTATTCGCGCCTTCTCAAGGAGCGGCTGGTGTTCATCGTGGGCACCATTGATGATTACGTGGCCAATCTGGTGGTGGCGCAGTTGCTATTCCTGGAATCCGAGAACCCGGACAAGGACATCAGCCTGTACATCAACTCGCCCGGAGGGGTAGTAACTGCGGGCTTGTCCATCTACGATACCATGCAGTTCGTAAAACCGGATGTATCCACCATTTGTGTGGGCCAGGCGGCCAGTGCCGGGGCACTGCTGCTGGCGGGCGGCGCCAAAGGCAAGCGTTACTGCCTGCCGCATTCCCGTATGATGATCCACCAGCCCTCCGGCGGGGCCCAGGGTCAGGCCACGGATATAGATATCCATGCCCGGGAAATCCTGCATCTGCGTGAGCGCCTGAATGAAATCATGGCGAAGCATACAGGCCAGCCTATCGAACGAATTCAACAGGATACGGAACGCGACCGTTTCCTGGGCGGGGAAGAAGCGGTCAAATACGGGCTGATTGACTCCATACTGGAAAGGCGCACCGTCAAGATATGAGGGAACGGAAACCGGCCGGGAGCATCCAAGGGGATGGCTAGTGCACTTGAAGCGGCCGGTAAAAATCCCCATAGTGTTTCACCGGGGCAGGGCGTTCAGGCGAAGTCTGAGGTAATCTTGACATATGGCAGATGAAACGCGCGGTAAAGGCGAGGAAGGCGGCAAGCTGCTGTATTGCTCTTTCTGCGGCAAGAGCCAGCATGAGGTGCGCAAACTGATTGCCGGCCCGTCTGTGTACGTGTGCGACGAGTGCGTCGAGCTGTGTAACGACATTATCCGTGAGGAGATGCAGGAGCAGGCGCAGACCACCCGCAGCAAGCTGCCGCGCCCGCAGGAAATCAAGTCGGTGCTGGACCAGTACGTCATCGGCCAGGAGCGCGCCAAGAAGATACTTTCCGTCGCTGTTTACAATCACTACAAGCGCCTGGAAGTACGCAATACGCACAACAAGGATGACGTGGAGCTTGCCAAGAGCAATATTCTTCTCATCGGACCCACTGGTTCCGGCAAGACGCTGCTGGCGGAGACACTCGCACGTATGTTAAATGTGCCTTTCACCATAGCCGATGCCACCACTCTCACGGAAGCGGGTTATGTGGGGGAGGATGTGGAAAATATCATTCAGAAGCTCTTGCAGAAGTGCGACTATGATGTGGAAAAGGCCCAGACCGGTATAGTTTATATAGATGAGATCGACAAGATTTCCCGCAAGTCGGATAACCCATCCATCACCCGCGACGTATCCGGCGAAGGCGTGCAGCAGGCGCTGCTGAAACTCATTGAAGGCACCATTGCCTCGGTGCCGCCACAAGGCGGGCGCAAGCATCCACAGCAGGAATTCCTGCAGGTGGATACCACTAATATCCTGTTTCTTTGCGGCGGCGCCTTCGCAGGGCTCGATAAGGTCATCCGCAACCGCACCGAGAAGAGCGGTATCGGCTTTATGGCCGAGATCAAAGGCAAAGCCGATGTCAAGAACGTGGGCGAGGTGTTGCAGGATGTGGAACCCGAAGATCTGATCAAGTTCGGGCTGATCCCGGAGTTCGTGGGGCGTCTGCCGGTGGTGGCGACCCTGGATGAGCTGGACGAGATTGCACTGGTGCGTATCCTCACTGAGCCCAAGAATGCCATCACCAAGCAGTACCAGAAACTGTTCGACATGGAAAGCTGTGATCTCGAAATCCGCGAGGATGCGTTGCGCAGCACCGCCCGCCGCGCCATGGAACGTAAAACCGGTGCCCGCGGCTTACGCACGGTTCTGGAGCATGTGCTGCTCGACATCATGTACGAGCTGCCGTCTATGGAGCATGTTTCCAAGGTGGTGGTTGATGAGTCGGTTATCAGCGGTGAAAACAAGCCGTACATCATCTACGAACGTGAGAAGAAACAGCTTGCCGCTTCGGATGGCTGAAACGGCCGGCCAATCAGTTGAAAATCGCGCTATCCGCCCACATTCTTCATTGACCGGCCGCCGGCTTGCCGGTAGTCTCTTACTCCGGGTATTTATGCGGGATTCAGTGTGACCAGCGAAACACATCAAACCGATCTGCTTGAGGGCCAGCCTATTCTTGTGCCGGTACTGCCGCTGCGGGACGTGGTGGTGTACCCACACATGGTGATTCCGCTTTTTGTGGGGCGCGACAAGTCTATCAAGGCCCTGGACCATGGCATGCAGGCAGGCAAGCAAATTCTGCTGCTGGCGCAGAAAACCCCGGAAGTGGATGATCCCGGAGAAGGCGATCTGAATCGTGTCGGCGCTCTGGCTACCATATTGCAACTGGTAAAGTTGCCCGACGGCACCGTGAAGGTGCTGGTGGAAGGCGGAGACCGGGCACGTGTCATGCATATGAACGACGGGCAGTATTTTTCCGCACTGGTGACGGTAGTGCGTCCACGCGGCCAGTATGACGAACGCGAAGTGGACGTACTCGTGCGCTCGGCATTGTCGCTTTTTGATCAGTACGTCAAGCTCAATAAAAAGATTCCACCGGAGTTGCTGACCTCCCTTGCCGGGATTGATGCACCAGGCCGTCTCGCGGACACCATCGCGGCGCATATGCAACTCAAACTCGATGAGAAACAGAAGATTCTCGAGCTGGAAGATGTGCGCGAACGGCTCGAGTATGTCATGGCTCTCATCGAGGGTGAAATTGACATCCTGCAGATCGAAAAACGCATTCGCGGGCGCGTAAAACAGCAAATGGAAAAAAGTCAGCGCGAGTACTATCTGAATGAGCAAATGAAGGCTATTCAGAAGGAGCTCGGCGAGCTGGAAGACGCTCCGAACGAGCTTGAGGAGCTGGAAAAGAAAATCCAGAAATCGGGCATGTCCAAGGAAGCCAGGGGCAAGGCTATTTCCGAATACAACAAGCTCAAACTTATGTCACCCATGTCCGCGGAAGCGACCGTGGTGCGCAATTACATTGACTGGCTGGTGAACGTGCCGTGGCGAAAGCGTACGCGTGTGCGCCATGACCTTGAAGCCGCAGAAAAGGTGCTGGAGGAGGATCATTACGGTCTGGCCAAGGTCAAGGAGCGGATTCTTGAATATCTCGCCGTACAACAGCGCGTAAACAAACTCAAGGGACCTATCCTGTGTCTTGTGGGTCCGCCCGGAGTGGGGAAAACCTCCCTGGGTCAGAGCATTGCCCGGGCCACAAACCGGAAATTTGTACGCATGTCCCTGGGCGGCGTGCGCGATGAGGCCGAGATCCGCGGACATCGGCGCACGTATATCGGTTCCATGCCCGGCAAGATTCTGCAAAACATGGCCAAGGTAAGCGTGCGCAATCCCCTGTTCCTGTTGGACGAAGTGGACAAGATGTCCATGGATTTCCGCGGGGATCCATCATCCGCGCTGCTTGAGGTTCTGGATCCGGAACAGAACAACACTTTCAACGATCATTATCTGGAAGTGGATTTCGATCTCTCCGAGGTGCTGTTCGTGGCCACTGCCAATACCATGAATATTCCGGCGCCGTTGCTGGATCGCATGGAGGTGATCCGTCTGCCGGGGTACACGGAGGATGAGAAAATCAATATTGCCATGCGCTATCTGGTGCCGAAACAGATGCGTAACAACGGCTTAAAGCCCGTCGAACTCGTCATCAGCGAAAGCGCCATTACGGATATCATCCGCTACTACACGCGCGAGGCGGGTGTACGCAACCTGGAGCGTGAGATTTCCAAGATCTGCCGCAAGGTGGTGAAAGGCCTGCTGCTCAAGCCGCGTGACAGGCAGGTGCATGTACTGCCGCGCAATCTGGACGACTATCTGGGTGTGCGCCGTTTCCGCTATGGCCGTGCCGAGGACCATGACCAAGTGGGGCAGGTCACCGGTCTCGCCTGGACCGAAGTGGGCGGCGAGCTGCTCACCATTGAGGCTACTGTAGTGCCCGGCAAGGGTAAGCTGATCCACACCGGCCAACTGGGCGGTGTCATGCAGGAATCCATCCAGGCTGCCATGACTGTGGTGCGCAGCCGCGCTTCTCTGCTGGGTATCGAGCCGGACTTCCATCAGAAATATGATGTGCATATCCATGTGCCGGAAGGCGCCACGCCCAAGGACGGGCCCAGTGCTGGTGTCGGCATGTGCACTGCGCTGGTGTCGGCACTTACCAGGATTCCCGTACGCGCGAATGTGGCCATGACCGGAGAAATCACTCTGCGCGGTGAAGTGCTTCCCATAGGCGGCCTCAAGGAAAAATTGCTGGCAGCGCATCGAGGTGGTCTCGATATCGTGCTGATTCCACAGGAAAATGAGAAAGATTTGGTGGAGATACCCAAGAATATCAAGGGTGCGCTCGATGTGCGACCGGTGCGCTGGATAGACGATGTGCTCAAATTGGCGCTGCAGCATATTCCACAGCCCAAAACCATCGGGCAGGCGGAGGAATCGGGCCCGCCGGCGGATCTGGTCGCCCCGAAAAATGAGCCGGAAAGTGTGCGGCCCCATTAGCCTCTTCAAGTTGACAAGCGCGCGCGGCCACCTGTATAACCCCTGCGAATTAGCGTAGGCAGAACGTTGAGGCAGCTTGTATGCTGCATTGTCACACACAGCGAGCGAGCAAAGTGCATATTGGATACCCCAACTGAGGGGGCTCTTTATTACCAACACTGAGGCAACCAGGGGACACAACACCATGAACAAGGCTGAATTGATCAACGCGGTGGCCGAAGCCACCAAGCTTTCCCATGCGGATGCGGACCGTGCTGTGCAGGCCGTGCTTCATTCCGTTACCGGAGCACTCCAGAGAGGCGACCAGGTAGTATTGGTGGGTTTTGGTACATTCGCGGTGAAGCAGCGTGCCGCCCGCACTGGCCGTAATCCGCAGACCGGTCAGACCATTCAAATCGCGGCGAGCAAGGTTCCCGGCTTCAAGGCTGGCAAAGCCCTGAAGGATGCCGTAAACTAACGCGCGCTCTCGAGGGTGCTTAGCTCAGCTGGGAGAGCATCGCCTTTACACGGCGAGGGTCGGGGGTTCGATCCCCTCAGCACCCACCACCCGCTGCGGAGTGGTAGTTCAGCTGGTTAGAATACCGGCCTGTCACGCCGGGGGTCGCGGGTTCGAGTCCCGTCCACTCCGCCAAAATGAAGTCCCGCAAAGGGCGCCTGTATGGCGCCCTTTTTGCTGACTTTGTGATTAATCTATTGCCGGGCTTCCGGGGTGACTCGTCATGGTAATACAAGCGTTCAGAGACAATATACCCAAATGGATCACAGGTATTATCCTGGCACTGATCATCGGCCCATTCGCGCTGTGGGGCATTAATTCCTATTTCTCCGCCTCGGGCAATACATCGGTTGCCAAGGTTAATGGTAAGGAAATTTCTCCGCAGGATTTTCAACAGGCGTATCAGGAACGTTATCAGCAATTACAGCAGATGTTCGGCGCCGCGTTTCAACCGGGGATGATCAACGAAAAGCAGTTGCGCAATGAGGTGCTGCAACAACTCATCAATGAAACTCTGCTCGACCAGGAGGTGGGCAAGCGGCATTATGGCGTCAGTGATGCACAGCTGGTTGCGGCAGTGCAGCAGATACCGGCGTTTCAGGTGGATGGCAAGTTTTCCTCGCGGGTGTATCGGTCAACCCTGGCCAATGTCGGCATGACGCCCGCTCTATTCGAGCAGCGCGAGATCCGGGGTATCGCCGTGAACCAATTGCAGAACGCCATCCAGAACAGCGCATTTGCCACACCCCAGGAACTGGCGAGCAATCTGGCGGTGAAGGATGAACAGCGCCTGATTTCCTACATGATCATCTCCGCGAAGCGGTACCGTGTTCAGGCCCAAGTGTCCGATGCCGAGATTGCCGCTTACTACCATGTGCATGCCAGCCAATTCATGACACCGGAAAAAGTCACGCTGGATTATGTGCAACTGAATGAGGCGCAGTTGGCCAAAAATGTACAGGCAAGCGATACGCAGTTGCAGGCCATGTATCAGCAGCAGATCAGCTCGTTCAAGCAGGATGAAGCGCGCAAGGCGCAGCATATTCTCATTGCAGTAAATGGCAATAATCCGAAAGCGGATGCCGCGGCCAAGGCCAAGGCGGAGGACATCCTCAGGCAGATCAGGGCAGGCGCGAATTTTTCCAAGTTGGCCGAGAAATATTCCGACGATCCGGGCTCCGCAAAAAACGGCGGCAACCTGGGCTGGATCCAGCGCGGCCAGATGGTGAAGCCATTTGAGGACGCGCTCTTCAGCATTCCCAAGGTGGGTGATGTGGTGGGGCCCATCCGTACCCAGTACGGGTATCACATCATCAAGCTGGACGGCATTCGCGCGCCTGCTACCGAGTCATTCGCCCAGGTACGCGGCCAGTTGCTGGCCGCGTACCAGAAGAAGAAGGCAGATGATGAATACTATGCTCTTGGCGACAAGCTGGCGAACCTGGCCTATGAACATCCGGATTCCCTGCGGGCTGTGAGCAGGCAACTCAACCTGCCCATTGGCACCGTTGCCGATGTGACGCGTAACAGCGGTACCGGTATAGCTGTCAATCCCGCGGTACGGGAGAAGGCATTCAGCAGTGAAGTACTCGATCAGGGGATGAACAGCAACCCCATTAAGATCGGCCCTCATTATGTGGTGGTGATCCGTGTGAAGCGACACGTACCCAGCGAGCAGCGGCCTCTGACCGAGGTACGCGGCCAGATTATTGATGTGCTCAAGCAGCAGCAGGCGGCGCAGCAGGCCGAGCAGACTGCGATTACACTGGAGCGTGCCGTCAAATCGGGTAAAAATCCTATGCAAACGGCAAAAATATATGCCGCCACATTTGCACAGCCGAAGTTTATCAGCCGCAGCGATACAAATGTACCCGCGGCGGTGCTTATGGCCGCCTTCAGTACCCCCAGGCCGGCGCGTGGAGGTTTGGTGGCGGGCAGGGTGGCGCTTGCTGACGGTGATCAGGCGGTGTTTGTACTGACAGGAGTGAAGGCGGGTGATATCACGAACCTGACAAAGAAGCAGGAGGTAACGCAGTTACGGGAACTTGCGCGCCTCAATGGTGAGGCGGAATTTACCGCCTACTTGGCCAATCTGCGCCGGCACGCGGAAATAAAAGTTTATTCCGCTAATATCCAGGAATAAGTGCGGCAGCCGCGTCTTTGAAAAAAGCCAGGCTTGCCATGGGGGCCTGGTTTTTGATTGCAACTGATTTGTCAGATATTCATGCCCACATGACTGTAGCCGGCATCCACATAGACAATTTCGCCGGTGATGCCCGCTGCCAGATCCGAGCACAGGAACGCCGCGGTATTGCCCACGTCTTCGATGGTGACATTGC
>JAJYUH010000010.1 GCA_021792635.1 Natronospirales bacterium
ACCAAAAGAAGGAAAGACAAACTCACTCATAGATACACCAGGTGAAACCTTAAGTTTCAACCTGGCAGGCAATGCAGCAAGATCAGGACCGAACTTCACGAACTGAAAGCAACGAGAATAACCAAGCGATGAACACAAAGAGGTATAAAACAGACCCCAAAAAGCAACATACGCAGCCGCATGAGTAAGCGAGAAGATATGAGCAGGCTGATCACCACGACCGCGCAAGGTATCATACACCAACTGATCAATAGGACAACGAATCTTAAAAACGGCAGGATGATGAGAGTCAGAACAGATGCCGCATTTATCCAAGACAGATGCAGAAATGCTGCAGGGATGACGAACGGTGACATAAGTGATTTCAGGGAAACCAAGAACAGAATCCAAAAAGTCACCTGCGAACGCATATCTAAGCATCTTCTTGACGCAAACAACAGATTTTTTCGGAAGATCATAAAATAACTTCACAGCAACACAGAACTCAGCAAGTTGCATCACGTTACGAGCAAGAACATCGACAGCAGGTAAGGACACAGACGGATAAATCGCAGGGGAACCGTCGTGAACAACAAACGCAGGAAGATCAGAACTCTGATAACCACATTTCAGAGCATAATGCTGGGACAAACGGTTAAGAAGGAAAGTCCCACCGGTACGCGGTGCACCCACAACATAAACGAATTTCACGGAACGAAAGAACTGCTTAAGGCGCCGCGTATCGTGAGCAAGAATCCAACCCAAGACATTATAAAGCAACCCAATAATCTCACGGCCAGCATCAGAAGACATCACAATGCCAGCATTGCGTGAAGCCTGTCTATCGACATGAAGATTGCCTGAAGTAAACCCCTCAGATACCTGGTCAAACCAATCCGTATCAGAGTATGGTTTCCGTTGAAGATAACTAACGACAAAGTCCAAGAACGCACCGGAGGGCGGATAAGCCGAATCATTCAGAGTGAATTGTACAGACATGAGAAAAACGACCTCCTAAAATCAACTGAGAGACACGATCAACACCCTACCCTGTACCCCTGGCATCCCCCCAACTCAGTCACCTCAGCACCGTTCTAAATCCGTTGCGCGTTGACTACGGTAATAACGCGATCAATGACCAGGCAAGCGTGACTTACCGGGTTTGCGAACCTCCCACAAGCCCCAATCCTGGCCCACGGTCAGGGGGGCAAGCCCCCTGACCGTGGCCCAGAACAGGACACCAGGAAGAAGTAGAAGCAAAAGAAAGATAGTCAACCAAGGCACGGGCTGGGGTCGCACGTAATAGCGACCGGCAACGTGCCACGAGCTTAGAACGGTGCTGACAGCGCGCATATCGCGCATGTCATTGCCTACCATTTCCAGCCCGGACTGAAACACCTGGCCGGTGTCATAGGTCTTAAACAAGTCTTTAGCACGATACCAGCGGCGATCGTGATGCAGACCAGTAGTGCCCTGCCCATACCGAAATGTCGCCACAGACGCTTGAGGAAGCTTTACACGAACACCAAACAGACGAAGCACCGAACCAAGCAAGGGAATCGGTACGGTATGCACAGCACGGACCTGCACATTGAACTCACAAAGAGCATCGCGCAGTTGAGAATCCACCAGGGAAATGTCCTGGACAATGAGATACACGTCCCATCGGAACTTTCGCGCGTGCAAGAACCAGTCAATAACGGGCAACCGTTCCTTGTCATTCCATTTCCTGGAATTAAACCAGGTACCCAATTCGTCCAGGACCAGAACACCAAAACGCTTGCCAGAATAATCACGAGCCTCGCAACCGTAGCCCAATGCCTCAAGGTCCTGAACACGCGGCTTATCGGGCAACCTGATAACCGTGGCCCTGGACATACGGGGAAGTAACAGCGGGAGATCAAGATTGATATTCGTCGCCACACGCCGGTAACGCAAAAGCGCATCACGCATTACGCCAACCGTGAACAGCGTCTTACCAGAACCCAGGCGACCCGCAACAAAATGCACAGACATGAGAAAAACGACCTCCTAAAATCAACTGAGAGACACGATCAACACCCTACCCTGTACCCTGGCATCCCCCCAACTTAGTCACCCGTAGCATGGATTTTAATCACCGCCTGCACATTCCGATAAACCCAGATGGCAATCTCACAGGTAAAGATGAGATTCAGGATCGTGGGAAGGTTCGGAGGAATGCACGCGTACATGAAAGCGAGAGTGACCGAGCCGGTGCTAATCGTGAAAGCAGAAGGAAAAAAGAAATTGACACCAGCCCAGGCCGCTTGCAACGCAGCATAGACAACTGCGTAACCGGCAACCAAGGCAGCAAGGACAGCAACGCCGGCGGCCAAACGGAAACCAATCTTAGAGACCAGCCAAGAAACCGCCAAGCCCAAAAACTCACCAATCGCGGCAAAAATCGGCATCTAGGTATCCATCCGCTTGAAAAGACCGGTAGCAAGAAAGCGCTTCCACAAGTAAATGACCAGGACACCGTACAGAAGCATCTGCATTAAACCCTGAATAATCGTAGCAGCGTCACAAACATTAAAAGGCATGCTCACACCATCAATCGTCCAGGTTTCAGGAACACAAGGACCGCCAAGTTGAGATTGCAACGAACTCAAATCAGGAGTAACAGGACCCGAAACAGAAGGCGGAGCGCTACCGATCGCGGTAATTAACGGCGCTTGTGCGTTGGTGGTGCTCGTAGAAGGCATGCTCACAGTAGTCGCAAACTGAGCAGCAATATACGTAGCAGCACCAGCAATCGAAGCAGCGGAAGCAGCCGTGGAAGAAGTCGCAGATGCGATTTGAGTTAAAAGTTGACACTCCTGCGCAGGACAACCCTGCCCAGTACCAGCAGGCGGCGCGGGCGTCGTGGAAGAACCATAATTCGTACCAGTACCGATAGTGACAGGCTTGGTAGTGCTACCGGCAACACAAGTAGGATTGCAATAGTTAATAGGAGTACCCAAAGCAGTGGGAGGAGAACCCACGCCAGGAGTTACGGTCTGCGTAGGTGTAGCCGGAGTCCCGTAAGTGCCATTATTGGGTGAAGGGGGCGAAGGCGTGTTAGCGCTGCAAAAAGTGCCACCATTCACAGCACTGACACATGAAGAATTAGGTAACTGAGAAGCACAAAGAGGATTGCCATCAACAAAACCACATCCCGTTTGACCTGGTCCGGTATTCGTACCATTAGAGGAACCACAAACAACCGCAGCACCCTCCATGCAACTAGTATCAGAAGGATTCGCAGCACTAGGAGAACCACCAGCAGTCGGCTCACCGGAAGACGGAGCCTGATTACCCGTGTATATGCCACCGACAGTACACAAAAGCATCCCAGCAGGCTGACCATTCGATATGCAAAGCGACAGGGTATCTAACTCAATTTCGCAACCGTTAGACGCATTAGTGGCATAAGAATTGAAAGAACCGCTACCAGCAGCAGGCTCGGCGACATTGAACTCACCAACATACTTGCCTTTGTCAGCCTGACAAGTGGGATTCGGTGGCGCCTGACCATTAACAACACACCAGTCCGGATAAGAAGAACTCAACACACCACCATTAGGGCAAGACAATGTAAACGACTCGTTATCGTATAACGGAGAATCACAACCAGAACCGGCAGAAGCAGTGTTTGACGTTGTACCACCAGCATCAGAGGAATATGTGGGACCGGAAGATGTATAAGTCCAAGAGCAAGAACCCGGACCAGGAGAAAATTGCTGCGCCCAAGTCTTAAAAGCAGATGTACACGTTGACTGCCATGAAGAAATCGACTCTTGTGTAGGAGTAGAAACAACACAACCAGATATATTATTAGATGATCCAGTGTTCAAATAAGCCTGATAAGTAGTCGTAGAAGCAGCAAAGGAAACAACGGAATAGGCAAAAACCAGGAGCGCTGCAAAAGACAGCGCTCCCAGTACCTGCCGGAGCACAACGGCTAGACGACAGGATTTCATCATCACACCTTCTTGGTGAAGCTCTTGACCAGCTTGATCAACACGACCAAACCAGCAATCGCCACAACGTACGGCATCACGTCCGTGAACATCGACTGAGCACCGGTAAAGATGCTGGTCAACGTGGACTTGAAGCTTGCGTCATTGAAGGTGATGCTCGGACCGGCAGTCGTAGCAAAAGCGGACTGACTTACAGCCAGAGAACCGCCGATGACCGCGATACCGATAACTTCCTTGTTATCCGAACAAAAACGCTTCACAGCATGCCATGCACGTTTCACAACGTTCATTTCACACACTCCCGGGCCCGCGCTGAACACATCACAAATGATCTATGACGCGCTTCAGGGCACCAAACAATAGACCGATGGCGAAGCCCGAACCCCACGCGGTCAAAGCGTAGATGCACATATTCAACGCTACCGTTTCAATGTTCACCTACACACCCCTCCGGCTAGCGCCGGAAACCTGCACTAAAACCCATGTAAAAAGAGACGACGCAGACGGCCACGCCCAGGAACCAAAGGATTTCCTGCACGTCCTGGATCAATTGAGCCGCCTGCGCCGCAGTCATCAACGTGCTGCCGTCTGCGTCACCGGCCGAAGCACCGGATTGCGCAGCATCAAGCCGCCCCACTGATCCACACTCAGCGACGCTTCGAGATCAAGGGCATAAACGCCGGGCTTTAACGCCTGGTCAACAGTGCGATGCGTCAAACGGATTACACGCACTTCTTCGCCCTTGGTCATCGTAACGAGCTGGTCATGGAAGGTCAGCGTGCGACCACGTGACAGCAAATCACGCGCCTTGCACTCACTCGATTTGACTTCAAACTTCAACATAGACACCTCACTTTCCAGATTTAAGACACACCTCTACCGTCAAGCCCAGGCACCAAGAACGATGCCTGCCCTCCTATGAGCTTCCCGGCGGTAGCTCCTACTCACCGGGCCGAAGCGTTACCGCTGCGGAGTGTCCAACTGCATGCGGGCCTGCTGGACATAGGCAGCGAGTGACCGCGACAGGTCCAGCTCACCACCCTTCACAACGTACTTGGAGACGTACGCTGTAACATTTACCGCGCTATCAATGCGCTCAATTCTGGCGATCCCTGCTATCTCACACCAGAAGCGCTTCCACTCGTACCGGCGAGCCATCGCATTAAGGTCACCAGGAGCGCCCAAGAGACTATGAAAATGCACAACGCCGCGCCGTTGGTATTCCAATGCATTAACCCAATACACGCCACCGTAAGGATTGCGGCGCCAATTGCGGCCATATAACCGACAGTTAAGCTGATTGACGAACCAAAGGAACCGCTTATAAGCAGATTCCGGATGCGTGACTTCGACAAAGGTAAAGGTACAAAACCACTCAAACGCGTAGCGTCCGAGAAACTCAATCCAAGCCTCTTGCAGAGGCGACTGACGAAAGACTGAAATTTGAGAAGGCGAAGCATCAGACATCCGCCCGAACTCCGCGAGTACGCATAACAATGCGATCATCACGGACGAACAAAAGCGAACGCAGAGAAACCGAAAGACGACAATATAAGAACTGACCAAGCAGAAAAGAGACGGCAGAAGTAGACGGAGCCGTCAACGTATATAACGGGAGATCAAGGCAAAGCTGTGAGTATTTTTTGAACACAACCCGTTGGGCCAAGACAAGGGGCGAACCCCAACGGGATGACAGTTTTGTATATTATGTAATGTATTAATATACACGCAAGAAATTATGAGCCCACAGCAACTCTAAAAACCCAGCTTGAGTGCCCCGCCCTGATATGTTCCACATATCAGATAAATTACTGAGAAATAAGGTGTAACAGCTTGTTGTCATTGCTTTTATAACACCTACCATAAATACCAATGACCGGATATTTTTGTGTTTCTTGAGTACTGACTGTCTTATGCCTAGCCCCCAGGGCGTATCCAGTGCCGCAATTCCGCATCCGAAGTGATTAAAATGGCCCACCCTTCATATCTCCGCGTCGACATGGAACAAGAAAAACGTACTTTCCGCAGGATTGAAGTCGAGCACTCCATACGCATCGTGGAGGCGGATGGCAGCACCTTTCCTGCCATTGCCGCAGACCTTTCTCTGACGGGCATGCAGATTTTATGCGACGGGCCGACCATGTCCCGAATTACACCGCACGGGATCCAGACCCATGCGGGGCATGGTGTGCGCATTCATGTGCGCGTCGCTCCACCGGGGTTGACTGATAATCGCGGCAAACTCGGCCTGTTTGGACGCGTAGTGGCGGTCCGCCAGAGTGGCGAGGATGAGTATCGGATGGGTGTCCAATTCACGGATTTCGAACCTGGCACCTATAACGCTCTGGAAACCTACATAGACAGCCATCTTTGAGAACCCTTGCCGCATTGCGGGATACGCATACCGCAGGAAAGGTGACGAAATGAAATGCTTCAAAATGATCATGGCTATTTTGATTCTCGCCTGTGGAGCATTTCTGGCTTATATCTATTCAGGTGTTGCCGATGTAGCCGCCACGGCACCTGACGGGCCGGTCACACGCTGGGTTTTAGGCACGATACGTGAACGTTCCATCAGCACCCACGTCAAGAATATCCAAGTACCGCCGCTCACCGATCCCAAGATGGTTGAAACCGGGTTCGTGCGTTACAACAAGATGTGTGCGGAATGTCATCTCGCGCCCGGGACGGGAACTTCCGCGATTCGCGCGGGGCTGAATCCGCGTCCACCCGTGTTGGCGCGAGTCGTATCTCATACGCCACCGGCAGAGCTTTTCTGGATTATCAAAAACGGCATCAAGATGACCGGCATGCCGGCTTGGGGACAGACCCAGGACGATGCCAGCATCTGGACTATCGTGGCATTCTTGGAGAAGCTGCACACGATGACTCCGGCCGAATACCGGGCTATGCAAAAAGAAGCCGCACAGGCGGCTGACATCCACACGACATCTGTAGCCAATAATCCGCCGACAAAATCATAACCACCGAAGCAGCGAATGCGCATTCAGCGGAAGTAGTGTGAGGGAACGCGAGGCTAGCGCTTGTTTTTTTGCGGTTTTGTCCCGGAATCAAGGGACAGACTGGTTGATGCGGATGTGTACGGCTTTTGCTGTATTTTCCTGCCAGCGACCCTGTCCCATCAAATCTCCAGACTGCGGCAGCGGGTTACCGTGAGGCGAAATCCGCGCGATGATGATTACGGCGGCGTAATCCGACAGCTTGCGGCCGGAGAGCATGGCATCCGTGTCACTGAGCGTCACCCGCAACGGCAGATCGCGCACCTGAAAACGGCGCATAGCGAATGGTGGGCCGCTGCTCTGCCCCACCGGCTCAGCAAATACAAACAGTGTTTCATCCGGTGATACCTTGCTGCGCAGTGCCGGGTCCAGCGTTACCTGTACTGCGATTACCTTACCCGCTGGAACCGCTGCTGCTGGAATGGTGCCACCCGCCGCCTGGATACGGGCAACGATCAACTTACGGAAATTTTCCGGCGGATTTTCCGTCAACAGCGTCTGCCAACGCTGTATGGCCAGCGGCTTGTCGCCACGCGCGAAAGCAATCAGGCCGCCATACCACAATCCCTCCGCATTACGGGGGTCGAGTTTGAGCACATGCTCGAATAGTGGCGCCGCCCTGGTCATAACCATCGACGGGTCCTGCAGCGTGAGGGCCTCGGCATAACCCGCCAACGCACCGGCACTCCGATCATGGGAAAGATGGCGCGCCTGATTGAAGGCATTCAATGCCTGCCGATATTTGCCCATCAAGACGTAGGAGCGACCCAGCATGATCCAGCCCTGCAGGTCATTCGGGTCGGTGGTAGAAAGCCGCCGCGCAAACTCGGTCACCATCTGCTCGACTTTGGGGACGCTGGCGGCATGCACGCCTTCCACTGCCGGCTGCCAGTTGCCCACCTTCAGGTAGAGGCCCAGGCAGGTGGCGATGATCGCCCCGGCGGCCACGGCCGCGGCCCAACGCGCGCTGCGTGTGCGGACGGGTTCCGGACTTGATGTGGCCGCGGCCGGGACCAGTTCCCGCTCCAGATCGCGCTGCGCGGCATCGAAGTCCTCCGCCGCGAGCCTTCCGGAGGCCACATCCCGTTCCAGTTCCTCGCGGCGGGCGGCATAGATATCCTGGTTCGCGGCCTGCGTCGAGGGCGAGGGCCGCAGGCGGGCCCGCCACAGGGGTACCGCCACCAGTGCGGCGGCCAGCGCGATCATGCCGCTGCTTAAAAGAATGAAAATCATCGGGAGGATTGCTCCTGGTCGGCGAGACGTGATCGCCGGCGAATGACGAGGGCCACGGCTGTGAAGGCCAGCAGCAGCAGCAGAAAAGGTCCACCCCAAAGGAGCCAGGTGTTGGCTTGCAGCGGCGGCTTGTAGAGCACGAAGTCCCCATAGCGTTGCACCATGTAGCGCTTGATCTGCGCATCGCTCTCCCCCTCCCCCACCATCGCGTGGATCTGACGGCGGAAATCCGCGGCCAGCGGCGCGTCGGAATTGGCGATATTCTCATCCATGCACTGCAGGCAGCGAATCTCCTGCAGCAGGTGCTCATAGCGATGCTCCAGCACCGGATTGGTGAACGGAGGTTCGCTGTCGATGGCGAACGCGAAACGACTGACGAGCAGCAACACGCAACCCAATACGGGTATCCAGGGTTTCATGTGCCCTCGCGGCGCAGTGCATGAATGCGCGGCAGTAGTTCCCTCTGGATCACCTCAGTGGTGATCGGACCGATGTACTTGTAGCGGATAATGCCGTGCTGATCGATCAGGAATGTTTCCGGCGCACCATACACCCCCCAGTTGATGGCTACGTTACCGGTGGAGTCAAAGGCGATCGCGGTATAGGGATTGCCGCGTTCCGCCAACCAGCGCAACGCACTCTGCCGGTCATCCTTATAGTCGAGTCCGTAGATCGGTACGACGTTCTGCTTGGCAAGGTTGAGCAGCATCTGCTGTTCCTCGCGACAGGCAAAGCACCAGGTGGCCCAGACGTTGACCAGGGATACCCGGCCTTTGAGCCGGTTCTGATCGAATGTCGCCTTCGGGTCGTGCAGCCGCGGCAGGCTGAAATCCGGCACCGGCTTGCCGATCAGGGGTGAGGTGACGAGGGTCGGATTGAGATACAGGCCGCGCCAAAAAAAACCAATGAGCGCGATCAGCACCAGGACGGGCAGGATGAAAACCAGCCGGCGGCGCATCAGTGTTCCGGCTCGCGTGTCAGGTCCCTGCCCGCCTCTTCCGGCGTGGCGGCCACATCCAGTGCGATCGCCTTTACCCGGACCCGGCGGTAGCGCTTGTCCATGAGGGCGATGAACCCACCGAGCACCATGATGAGCCCGCCGAGCCAGATGAACCGTACCAGCGGTTTGTACTCGATGCGTACACTCCAGGCACCATGACCGAGCGGGTTGCCGAGCGCGATATAGAGATCACGGAACGGACCCGCGTCAATGGCCGCTTCCGTGGTGGTGCCATCGCGCCGAAACTGGCGCTTTTGGGGATAAATCACCGTCACTGGCCGGCCGTTGCGAGTCACGACAAAGGTGCCCTGCACCGCCTGGTAATTTGGGCCGGAGACATCCCGCACCCCCTCAAAAGTGTATTGATCGCCGTGCACAGTGAGGCTGGATCCCGGCGTGAACACCCGATCCACCGTGATACCGAGCATGGTGGTCACGGTCACGCCCAGAATCATCAAGCCGGCACCCACATGGGCGACGCTCATGCCAAGCACGCTGCGTCCGAGACCCGCATGCCGGTGGTGCAGCCGTTGCCACAGGCGCTGTGCCGGCTCCTGCAGTGCACTGAACACCGTCCAGGCCGCAAGCAGGACGCCCGCCATGGCGATGAAACTGGTCTCGGCCCGCAATAACACGATCACGACTGCCCCCACCAGGAGCGCCAGCGCCGCGACCCACCCGAGCTTCCGGCCGGTATGGGGTACGGAGCCGTGTTTCCAGCGCACATAGGGACCGATCCCAATGAGGATAAAAAACGGGATCATCAGAGGCACGAATATATGATCGAAATACGGCGGTCCCACTGAAATCTGGCCAAGCTTGAGCGCACCCAGCACCAGCGGATACAGGGTGCCGAGGAGCACCGCCGCCGCCGCCACCACCAGAAAAATATTGTTGAGCAGCAGGAAGGTTTCCCGCGAAAATGCTTTGAAGCCGCCGCCGTTATCGCTGAACATCGGCGCACGCCACGCATACAGGATGAGTGCCAAGCCGACAAAAGCCCCGAGCATCGCCAGAATGAATATTCCCCGCCTGGGATCCGTGGCAAAGGCGTGCACCGAGATCAAAATGCCGGAACGTACCAGAAAGGTGCCGAGCAGGCTCAGGGAAAACGCCGCGATGGCGAGCAAGGCGGTCCAACTCTTGAAGGCACCACGCTTTTCGGTGACCGCCAGGGAATGCACCAGGGCCGTGCCCACCAGCCACGGCATGAACGAGGCGTTCTCCACCGGATCCCAGAACCAGAATCCTCCCCAGCCGAGCACATAGTAGGACCACCAACTGCCAAAGGTGATGCCGATGGTCAGAAACAGCCATGCCACCAGGGTCCAGGGCCGTGACCAGCGTGCCCACACGGCGTCCATGCGCCCGCCGAGCAGCGCGGCCACCGCGAACGCGAACGCCACGGACATGCCCACGTAGCCCATGTACAGCATCGGTGGATGGATCGCCATCCCCGGATCCTGCAGCAGCGGGTTCAGATCCCGACCCTGGGCCGCCGGCGGCAACAATCGTGTGAACGGATCCGAGGTGGTGAGCATGAACAGCAGGAACCCGATGCTGATCAAGCCGAGCACGCCAAGCACGCGGCTGGCGAACTCCTGAGGCAGGCGGCGACTGAAGCGCGCCACCGCGAGCGTCCATAGCCCCAGCACAAAAATCCACAGCAGCAGCGACCCTTCATGGGCGCCCCACACTGCGGTGATCTTGTAGGGCCAGGGCAATGCAGTGTTGGAGTTCTCCGCGACGTAGCGCACGGAAAAGTCGTTGGTTAAAAACGAGTAGGTTAGAATGACAAACGCCAGGCTGACAAACAGGGCCTGGCCGACCGCAGCGGGGCGTACCGCGTTCATCCAAATGAAATGGCCGCGCTGCGCGCCTACAATCCCGAAGAAACACTGCGCCACCGCCAGGCATAAGGCAATGACGAGTGCGAGTTGACCGAGTTCGGGAATCATGAGGCACCCTTGACTGCCGCCTGCTGAGCCTGCATGGCTTTCTGCATCGCCGCCGTCACTTCCGGCGGCATGTACTTGGAATCATGCTTGGCCAGCACCTGGTCTGCCACGAACTGGCCGTTCTTTTCCAGCGTGCCATACACCACAATGCCCTGCCCTTCACGAAACAGATCCGGCAGAATCCCGGTGTAGGTAATCGGGATGGAATCCTTCATGTCGGTGAGTGTGAAATGCACAGTCATGCTGCCAGGCGTGCGCCGTACGCTGCCCATGGCCACCAGACCACCCATGCGGAAACGTTGACCCGCATGAGCGTCGCCGGCCGCCACCTGCGACGGGGTGAAGTAATACAAGAGATTGTTGCGGAATGCCTGCAAACCCAATCCGGCGGCAATTGCCACGCCCACAACCATGGCGATCACGATGACCAACCGCCTGCGGCGCGTGGGTGTCATGACGGTTTATCCGCACGCAGGTCGCACCGGCGCAATTCCTTCAGCAAGGATCGCTGCTGCCGACCCGGGAGGATGGCGTTGGCAATGAGCACGACAGCGGTAATGCCATAGGCCGGCCACACATAGGTCGCATAGCCGCCCATGG
Organism: Natronospirales bacterium; assembly: GCA_021792635.1. GTDB lineage: Bacteria > Pseudomonadota > Gammaproteobacteria > Natronospirales > REEB76 > REEB76. The sequence goes on from JAJYUH010000010.1 coordinate 11,774, forward strand.
TGAAGAACTCGTGCCAGGAGGTCATGATTTTTCCGCCAGCTCACGGACCCAAGCCGTGTTGCGCTCGCGTTGCAATATTTCCACTTGCAGACGCTTGAGGATGAATGCGGCGAAATACAGCATAAAACCCGCGACCATGATGAATAATGGAATGTACATGCTGGGCGGGATATCCGCCCGTGGTCCGAAGAACACCGTGGGGCCCTGGTGCAATGTGTTCCACCATTTTACCGAATAATGAATGATGGGGATATTGACCATCCCCACCAGGGCCAGAATCGCGCTTGCCCGGTCACCGGTGCGCCGATCGTCAAAGGCGCGATTGAGCACCATATAACCGAGATACAGGAACAGCAGGATAAGTTCCGAAGTCAGGCGGGCGTCCCATACCCAATATGTACCCCACATGGGTTTGCCCCACAACGAACCGGTGACCAGCGCCAGGAAGGTGAATGAGGCACCCAGCGGCGCGGCCGCCGCCGAGACGGCATGGGCAAGCTTCATGCGCCAGATGAGGCCAATGGCGGCGGCCATCGCCATGACGGTGTATACGAGCAACGACATCCATGCGTTCGGCACATGCACATACATAATGCGAAAACCATCGCCCTGCTGGTAATCGGGCGGCGCCAGCCATAATCCTCCGTAAAGACCGGCGATGATCACCAGCAGGCTCAGCCACGCCAGCCACGGCGAGAGCCGACCGGCAAATTTATAAAAGTAAGGCGGCGAAGCCAGCTTGTGGAACCAGATAAACATGTTTTTTCCTATTACATAGAGATCATCTCAATGCCGCCAACGCAACCGGTCCACCTCTTGTTTAACTGGCGCGTCGGTAGCAAGCGATTTTCCAAAGATAATATCCTCCTTGGGAGGATGTGCAATGCCGGGTAATTTGCGCACATAGTAAAGGGTTTTGGCCAGCAGCACGAGATCCGGCGTATCCTGTCGTTCCAACAATATGCATCGCATGTTGGCGTGTTCCCGATGCAACTTAATTATGATATTGACAGGCATACTTTGTTCCCGGGCAGTAGTCGCACCGCCGGACTCAGGCAGTGCGATGCGATACCCTCGTCAATCCTTGCGCGCCTGGCATGACGAAAGCTACCACGCACCGGCACTCACCAGAGAACCCACGCCGCCAGATAAAGCGTATTGTTATCGGAGGCGCTGCGTCCCGAACCGTCGTAGTTGCTGCTGGCGCCGTTGAATTTATTGTAGAGCACATACTGGGCGGACAGCTGCACATTCAGGGCCGGCACCCAGGTCCATTGCATGATCCAGCCGTCGCTGTTGGGGGAACCGGTAGCACTGCCGGTGACCGCGGCGGGCGCGTACAGCAACGGGTCGGTGCTCCCGCTAATATGGAAGTAGGCCAGCGTGGGACCATAGCTGTTGTTCCAGTAATAGCTGGCATCTGCCTTCCAGTAGTTCAGGTGATCCGTCGGGTTCGACGCCGTGCCGAGTACCGTGCCGGCATGCCAGTTCTGGTTTTCGCGTATATAGATACCATGCAGGGTCACGGAATCATTGCCCATAATGCGCTGGTACTGGGTGTCCACCCCCACATCGGTAAAATCATTGGTGGGGCCACTCAGCGGGGTGCCGGTGCCGGGGAATATGTGTGCCGACATGCCGAGCGCACCGATTTCCCAATCATTTTGACTCTTACCACCACTGCCTTCCCAGGCATGTTCGTAAGCCAGGCGCCAGTAGGGAGCCAGGCCCGAGATGATATTGGAAGAGGCGCTGGTGTAAGGCTGGGCGACCCCCAACTGACTGGAACGGTACAGACTGACCTCGCCGTACAGCGAATTGTTCATCCACACGTAGGCGCCCAGCCCCGCCACCTGCTGGGCCAGAGCACCCACCAGCATGGGGGTCGCACTGGGAGTGGGGGCGGACCCGGAACTGAGGAAAGGAAAGCCCCACGCAGGCGTGCTGTTCCAGACATCCTGGACAGCCGGATTATTATTAGCGGTCAGGCCCCAGACGACACTATTGTCGCCCCATTTCGCATCGCGGGCATAGCGGATATCGGTGTTATCCATGCTGAAGTGGTCCGAATCCGAGGCGTAGGTGATCTGCGCAAAGGCACCCATGTGTTCCGAGATGGCGCCGGCATAGAACAGGCTCAATTGCTGCGGGAACGCCACGCTGCCATTCTGTGAGTCCGGCTGGGTTGTCTTGGTGAGCGTGTACGAGAGGACCGCCATGGCCGACAATGGCGGGACCTTTTCTATGTTGAGTTTGGCGCTGCCGCCATGCAGCTTGTTCGGCCCGAGCACATACCCGTGCAGTTTGAAATACCGGCCGAAGGCGGTGAGCTGTGGCGCTACCGTATGGCAAGCGGCGCAGGACATGCCCGTCTGCCTGGCAAAGCTCGGCACCGCCTGCGCCGGTGAGGACCACAGCGGCACGGTTGCAATGGCAATGGCAACGGGAATGATGGTCAGTCGGACAAGATGCTTGCAGTACATACCCAACCCTCCCAATTAAAGTTGGACGTCGAACGCAGACGCAATCATGTGCATGTTCTACGCGTGAAAGCATAAACCGTCTTCGCGGGGTCACCATGACCCAGATCAACTTAATCAACTTCTCGTTTCGTACTGCAGTATCAACCACCAGCACACTGCGGCAGCAGGCAAACAGCGGTTCTCTTGATCCAGGTCATTCCGTCCACACTGGATTACGCGCAATATTATTCATTGGGAATAATTTGTTTAACAGCGCTGTTGCTGTTGAGGGGGGTTGTTGCTGCCGTACGGATGCCTGTTGGAGTCCGGTCGCTTGCAAGAGGCGCTGAGAACATGCCGTAACGTGCAAACTTCAAGTGGAGAACCAAGGTGAGTGGCAAAGCATCTTTTGTGGATTGTTCCATCAGCGAGAAACTCCTATACACCGCTTTTCTGTGCGTGGTGGGCATCGGTTACCTGATGGCGCTGACGCTCATTTACCTCACCGACGCCGGCCTGAACGGCAAGCCGGGAATTAACGTGCAGGACATCGCCATTTCGTATTACGGCAACCGCAGCGGCACCAAGATGGAGGCCATGCTGCGGGGGCCGATGCGCATCTACAGCAAACCGCTCGATACAGCGCTGCTGGTGGACTGGCTCGAGTCGGGAGCGACCAAGAGCGGCTATGACGCCATCGCGCACCCCATCCTGCAGAAGGACTGTTTCGCCTGTCACTCCGGCGAAACCGCCAAGCGCATGGGGATACCCGACTATTCCACGTACGAGGGCGTACGTTCTGTCACTCAGAGAAACACCGGAGCCTCCCTTGAGTCGCTGGTGAAACTATCGCACATACATTTGTTCGGAGTCGGCCTGCTGCTGTTTGTGGTGGGCTTCATCTTCAGACTGGCGGTGCTGAACCGCTGGCTCAAATGGACATTAATCGTGACACCGTTCGCCTCGATCCTGGCGGATATCCTCGCCTGGTTTCTGACCAAGTGGGATCCGCTCTACGCCTATGTGGTGGTCATCGCCGGCGCGGTCATGGGGGTGGCGTTTACCGCCCAGATCCTGATTTCCCTTTACCAGATTTGGTTATTGCACGTGCCGCGCGAAGCCCCATGAATTAGGAACAGGATCGGCCACAGTGGGTGAAACCGTAACGGGTTACTACGCTACCTTGAGGAGAATTACCATGACAACGCGATACGCCACCGGATGGGTCTCCGCGCTATTGGCGCTGAGTATATTGGGCATCAGCCATGGAGTATTTGCCCAGGACCAGGGGCATGCCCACGTGATTGACGGCGTGGCCGTGTACTTGGGTGTCATTCCCGCCGAACTCATCTCCGAGCAATACCCCAAACAGGCTCCCGAGCACCAGATGCACGGCGGCGTGCCGAGCGGGGATCACTGGCACCATGTAAACGTGGCTATCTACAACGATACCACCGGCCAGCGTATCACCAATGCGCGTGTGGTCGCGCAGGTATGGTCGCAGGAAGAGGTCAACCTGCCGATCCAGAAAAAACCACTGGAGCCTATGAGCATTGCGGGGGCTGAGACCTACGGCAACTATTTCCACATGCCCGGTACCGCAATGTACTTCATCAAGGTGGAAATTGACCGTCCCGGTCACACGCCGATTGTCACCACCTTCGAGTACTACCATCGGTCCTAGCAAACGGCAGCACGGGGATCGCGGTCATACCAGACACCGGCACGGAGGGCGCGGCCAGCGTGGGGAACCCACAAAACCGGCGTAAACTGGTGGCCGTTCACCGTGGACGGCTAGCACATAGTGGCCGAGCGCTAAATCTTGTGGAGCGGCTGGCGACAAACTGATCACCACCCGAGTCCCTGCCTTGTTATTAATGCCGGCATAACCGGGAGCGAACTGCTGTAGTCGTAATCATTGGCAAACATGCGCTTGGGCAGCGCGGCGAGAGCTGCCCCATTCCACGCCTCCACTGTCTTTCCGTCTGGACTCCAAAGTTCGGCAAGGGTTCGGCCGGATCGTGGGGATGATTGAACCCTGGGGCGCATTCAACATTCGAGCGTCGGGGTGGAGTGGCATTCCTTGGCATTTACCGGCGTAAACCGGACAAACTGAAGTAACGCTGCACGGTGCTCTTGGACAGCCCGCTCGCGCGAGTAAAGGAGCGGCGCGTCGTGTGGGTGGGTTTGCCGCAGGGCATTTAACTGATACTCTGACCGCAATAAGGTCATTACGGGGGAAAGCATGAAATATTTTCTGGCTGGAGTACTGACAACGCTCGTCGCGCTGCTTGCCGGTGGTTACCTGTTGCTGCAGAGCGGGAGGATACCGGCGAATGCGGATGGCAAGCCGAGCCGGCTTGAGCTGTGGATGGCACGAACCTCGCTGCGCGCGACGCTGCGGCATCAGGCGCCCAAGGGTCCTGATCCGGTGTCGCTGACGAATGCCAATCTGATCGCTGGGATACGCCTTTATGGGGAGCATTGCGCGATCTGCCATGGCACAGCACAGGGTACCGCGTCGGCCTCTCCCGTAGCGAACGGTGAATACCCAAGGCCACCGCAACTTGCGAGTGACGGCGTCGAGGATGACCCGCCGGGGTATTCCTTCTGGAAGATTAAACACGGCATTCGGTTAACCGGAATGCCATCGTTCAAGGGTACGCTGACGGATCAGCAAATATGGACGATTGCGCTCTTTCTAAAGCATATGAATGCGTTGCCGCCGACAGCTGAACATGCATGGCAACAAGTCAGGAACTGATGCGCCGTGACCAGGAAATGCCGGACTGCATCCAATTACCGTCATCACACGCAACCGCATCCGTCGCGACAATGCTCTCGGTACTCTCCGAGGTAGTGATCGGTTCCCAGGCTAGTCGGATCGGATGCGCGGCTTCGGGCGGCGGTATGGCTCACTTGATGTCATGACGCTCAAACGTCTGACGGATATACAAAACGACCCGGCGGATATCCTCGGGACTCAGTCGGCTGCCCCACGGGGCCATGGCGCTGCCCGGTTTGCCATACTCCACCACAAACATCAACTGCTTGTCGCTGATGCCTGCCATGTCCATGCTGGTGAAATCCTTGGGATGGGGGAACAAGCCGCGGCCCAGCGGAGTATGACCGTTGCCCTTATCGCCGTGACAGACGCTGCAGTATTTCCGGTAGACGTGTTCACCCACCAGAATATCGAGCTTGGCCCGGGTTATTCCCGCAGGCAGCGGCTGCTGGAGACTACGAATGTAATGCACCACATCAAACATATCTGCCGGGCTGAGGATTTCCCTCCAACTGGGCATGGCGGTCCCGGCGCGGCCCAGTTCGATGGCGGCAATCATCTGGCTGTCGTCCAACCTGGCCATGATGATCGGATCGGCGAAGTCGCGCGGGCGTGGCCTCAAAAGCCGGCCGATCGGCGTATCGGCACGACCGTCCATGCCGTGACAAGCGGCACAATGCTTCTCGTAGATTGCCTTGCCCCGCAGGGTGCTTCGCTGGGAAACATTGCCGGCAGTGAGCGGTGTGATCCATACCAGACTGAGGATGAACCAGGCGATCACAAAAGCCACAAGGCGGTAAGTTTTCATCTTGAGTCCTTTGTCGTGTTTTCTGACAATCAATACGGCTGCTTCGCATGAGTACGATCTTGACAGCAACATGGTATCTTCCGGGTTCCCTCCTTTGATTCCCCGAGGGGGATGTTCAGCATGACGCCGCAGAACCACAGAAAGGAACCGGTTTGATCCCAAACGTAGATGCCGGTTTTTACCCGCTCCGATGTGCAGCTCCGTCTGCTGCAATCATAAAAAAGCATCACTTCCCTCGCGACGATACCCCCTCCCGGTTCATTTGCCTTGTGCGCTAAACGTCTGCCGCATATAGGCCAGGACCGCCAGAATATCCTTCCGGCTGAGCGAGGGATTGCCGCCCTTGGCAGGCATCGCCATGGGCGATCCCGGGCTCTGATAGCCGTTCATGATCCTGTCCACGAGCAGTTTGTCGGAACTGCTGAGCACGCCGCCCTTGGTGGTGAAATCCGGCGCCCCGGGGATGGTGCCCTTGCCGTCCATACCATGGCAGGCAACACAGTTCTGGTTATAGATCTGCTCGCCGTTCGGGACATTCCCGGCGACAACATTGCCGGATGCTGTTACCAGCAGCAACCAACTTCCGAGGCCGGCTGCCAACATACATAAGCGCATATCGAATCTCCTCTGGTACGCGGGTCGGCGGCCGGTCAATGACCATGACGGGCCATGCCATCCCTAGAAAGACAACATGAGGTTGAAATAAAGCGTGTTGTTATCCGTGGCATTGCGACCATTGCCGTCGTAATTGCTGGCAGCGCCATTGAACCTGCTGTACAGGATGTATTGCGTGGCGAGCTTCAAGTTCTGCCAGGGCAAGTAGTCGAATTCAATGATATAACCTCTGCTGTTGGGACTGCCCGTCCGGCTTCCGGAAACTGCGCTGACCGCACCCACGCAGTCGAGGTTGCCGTTGTAGAGCAGGCAGTCAGTCGTACCCACGGTCTGGAAGTACCCCAGTGTTACGCCATAGCGGCGGGCATAAATCCAGCTGCCGTTTACCGACAGGAAACGTGCCGTGTCGGCAGGATTAGAGGTGATGGTAGCGCCCCAATCGGTCTTTTCGCGAATGTAGCTGCCGCGCAATTCCAGGATATTGACCCCGCCCGGTGCGAAATACTGGTACTGGCCGTCCACGCCGAGATCCGTATAACGGTCGGTCATGGGACTCGACCCCATCGGGCGGTAATCGGCGCGCAGGCCGAAGACACCGAACTCCACGCTGTGGGTGGTCGTGTCGCGGCTCCAGGCGAACCGCAGATACGGTGCGGTACCGCGGATGGACATATCCAAGGTCCCGACCGGCTGGCCTTGGGGTGCGGAGCGGTAGAACGAAACATCTCCGTACCAGTCACCGCGTTTGGTGTACCCCCCCACGCCGAGGACGTTGGCGGCTACATTCATGCTGGCGATGAACGGCCCTGCCGCCGGGCTCGGCGCGGAAGCCGACGTCACGAACGGATAGCCGTAGGCCGGCGTGCTGTTCCAGACATCCTCCAGAGTAGGCGCGTTGTTGAAGGTGACACCGAATATCGTATCCGTACCGCTCCAGTTCGCATGATTGGCATAGCGCACGTCCACCATGTCTACCGCTACTTTGCCCGAATCTTGGTCGTAACCGAGTTCAATGACGGTGCCGACATGCGGCGTCGCCTCCCCCGCCAAGAAGAGCGCCAAGGTTTGCGGGAATGCGGCACTCGGATTCTGCTGTCCCGGAACCGCTCGGCTCAGACTGGTCAGACCAGCCTGCACAATGGCCGATACCGGCATATCACGGTTGAGGCTCATGCCGGGCGCCTGCTGGGTCTCCTTGGCCACCACCTGCGCGAGACCGGTCATGGTGTAACCATTCAGCTTGAACAGCCTGCCGAAAGGGGTCAGCGCGGGATAAATGGTGTGGCAGGCCGCACACGCGAGTCCCGTCTGGCGCGAGAAGCTCGGCACCGCATACGCCCCCGGCGTAAACGCCGCCATTCCCACCGCAACAAGCGCTAACGCGAGTGTACTACGGTGCATGCCACGCATGGTTCATCTCCCCGTGAGAAACAAGACGCAACCCTGCAATGATTAATAGACACCGATAAGGCAACGCGTACCTTGATCTAAGTCAACTAACCGTGCGATGGGATCAGGGTTCGAGGCTTATACACAGTCCACCTGCGGTAGCAAAATGCGCAAGTGGAAGTGCTAACACCACATGGCGTTAAGAAAATAAAGTGGCGCTCGCCGCCCGTGCCGTGGTACTCGCGGGCCACTCCTGGATGGTCATCGAGCGGCGCGCCGGCGTCGGGATAGTGGGCGTAGGGACTCATCCTGCACCCATCGGTGAAATACAATAAGCCCGGCAATCACCTCAGTCATCGAGCCATCAATCCAGGTGATGAGCCCGCCGAGCGTCTGATCCAGGTGTGGACTGATTCCCCAGGCGAGGGATAGCCGTGCATAGACCGGGTAAAGTTCCCGATGTGTCAGCGCGATATATGCGTCACCCAGAATGCAGGCAAACATCGTGAGTGTAACGGCCGCAAGCCGCGTGGGATACGACACGGCATTCGGTATCGCCCTCGGATCAAGCAGCATCCACCAGAAAAAAAGGCCGCTAATGAGCATAGTCACATGTGCAAATTCGTCGAAAGAGTCGTTTAATGCGATAAGGTCCATGAAATGCGGAATTTGCCAGAAATAGAGAGCGAAGACGAACAGCAAGGATGCGCCTAATGGATGCACAAGCACTCTCCATACTCGCCGCAACGCCCGATTGCGAACCAGCGGTTTCAGAAGCCTCCGCCGCAAGGGGTCCGGTAATCCCGCAATGAGTGGCGCGAGCGGAACCCCGAGCGCCAATAGAAGCGGTGCAACCATGTGCAACAGCATGTGCTGAACCTGATGCACAAAGTAGAGGTCTCTGGCCAGCGTATCGATGGGCGGGGCGACAGCCGCAAAGGCGGTGAATATCCCAAGATAGACGAAAACCTGATTGGCGGCACTGACTCCGCCCCTTCCTCCTGCCAAGCGTCGCACGCCGCGCCCGTACCACAGGACGACAAGCACAGTCAAAACGACGAGCCACCACACCCATCCGGAAAATATCTCCCCTTGAAGTATCTGCCCATGCTTGGACGCGACCACAAAATAAATTGCAATTCCCGCCCCGAGCCAGTCCCCGAGGAAAAACAGCACCACCAAAGTGACAATTTGTCGCCGCCCAAAGCCGATCAAGTGCCGCTTTGGTACCGCCAGTTCGGCATTCTCACTGGGGATCATCTGTATCTCCAAGATAACGTGACGAATGAAATCGGCGGATGCGTGTTCGCCGTTTGCTTCCCAGCCTTCAGCCGGTACCGTATCCGGGATTCAGGATTCGAGGCTGACCCGCAGGCCGCCGGCAATGGCATAGGGTGCGAGCGTCACCGCCAGCACCAGCATCGCGCCGAGAAAATAAAGCGGTGCCGCCGTGGGCTCACCGCTCGCCGCCCGTGCTGCGGTGCTCGCGCCAAAGATCAACACTGGCACCGCCAGCGGCAATATCAGAATGGGCAGCAACATGCCGCTGCGTCGCAATCCCACCGTGAGGGCTGCGCCCACCGCACCGAGAAAACTCAGTATCGGTGTGCCCAGTAGCAGGCTCACGACGAGTGTCCCCATGGCCGCGGCCGGGTAATTCAGCAACAGACCCATAAGGGGTGACAGGATCACCAGCGGCAGACCGGTTACCAGCCAATGGGTAAACACCCGCAGCAATACCACAAATTCCAGTGGAGCCGGGCTCAACAGCAATTGCTCCAGGCTGCCATCCTCGTAATCGCTTTTGAAGAGGCTTTCCTGGCCGATCAAGCCCGCCAGCAATGCCGCCACCCACACCACACCCGGAGCGAGGGTGCGCAGCAGGGCCGGTTCCGGGCTCAAAGCCAGCGGGAACAGCCCCGTTACCATCACGAAAAAGATCAGCGGCGTCGCCAGCTCACTCCGGCGCCGGTAAGCCAGGAGCAGGTCCCGCTGGATCAGGGCAGCGGGTTTCAAACCACCTCCCCCAGTAACAGGGTCTTGACCGGGAACGGCTCCAGATCCAGGGGTTGGTGGCTGGCAAACACCGCCAGTCCGCCGACAGTCAAATGCTCTTTGAGCATCCCGGTCAGCAACCCTACGCCCGACCTGTCCAGGCTGGTAAGCGGTTCATCCAGAAACCACACCGGCACCCGCACCAGCAGCAGTCGCGCCAGCGCCGCGCGCCGCCGCTGGCCCATGGACAGCGTGCTGCAGGGGAGATCCGCCTGTTGCGTCAGGCCTACCCGCGCCAAGGCGGCTGTCGCGTCGGTTGCGCTGGGAACCGCCAACAAGGCGCCGGCTGCCGTCAGGTTCTCGCGGGGTGTGAGGCCGAGCTTCACGCCGCTGCTGTGGCCCAGGTAGGCCAGCGACGCACGATATTCCGCTCCGCTTTCCCGTAGCGGTTGTCCACGCCAGCACAACTCGCCGCCATCCGCCCGGCCGAGACCCGCGAGCACGCGGATCAAAGTCGTTTTGCCTGCACCGTTGGCACCTAAAAGATGCAGCGCTTCGCCACTGATCACCGCAAAGCTGATGCTTTGGCAAAGGCAGCGCTCACCGCGCCAGATATCCAGATTGCTGACGGAAAGTGCGTTGGGAGGTGTAATGGGAGCAATCATGGGCCATTCACATGGTGCCCGGGGCCGGATTTGAACCGGCACAGATTTTTCAATCTAACGGATTTTAAGTCCGTTGCGTCTACCTGTTCCGCCACCCGGGCCGGACAAGCGGTCCCATTATGATGGAGGCTAGGGTCGGAATCGAACCGGCGTACACGGCTTTGCAGGCCGCTGCATGACCACTCTGCCACCTAGCCCACCTAAAGCGTAAAAACCCGTGAAATTTACCACAAATGACCGGCTACTTCAGGCCAAAAGGCGCTGCATCGCAGGGGGAAATGAAAAACCCCGGCTGTGAACCGAGGTTTGAACTGGAGCGGGAAACGAGGCTCGAACTCGCGACCTCAACCTTGGCAAGGTTGCGCTCTACCAACTGAGCTATTCCCGCCCGCGAGAGCGATATTGTAGGGCGGGTCCGCGCCCTGTCAAGCAATGATTAGGGTTCGCGGTTCAGCTCCGGCCAGGCCGCCAGCAGATACAGACACATGGACCAAAGTGTCAGCGCCGCCGCCAGGAGCAACAGTAAGATACCTATGTCATAAACCGGCACGGTCTTGATGGGGTAGCGATACAGCAGCAGGACGATGGCCAGCATCTGCGCTGCCGTCTTGAATTTGCCGAGCCAGGTTACTGCTACGCGCTTGCGTGCGCCCAGTTCCGCCATCCACTCGCGCAGCGCGGAAATAGTGATCTCGCGTCCGATGATGATCATCACTGGGATTGCCACGGCCAAGCGTGGGTCCGCCTGCAGGATCAGCACCAGTGCCACCACCACCATGAGCTTATCGGCGACTGGGTCCAGGAATGCGCCAAAACGTGAGCTCTGCCGCAACTTGCGCGCGAGATAACCGTCCAGCCAGTCGGTGATACCGGCCAATGCGAAAATTACCGCACTTGCGGGTGGCGCCCAGAAATAGGGAAGAAAGAATACCACGACAAACACCGGTATCAGCACCAGACGCAGCATTGTCAGCAGGTTTGGCCAGTTGAGTGTCATGTGCGCCGCTCAATCGTCCGCATGAAATAGATCATAGATCCGCCCGGCCAAGTCGTGACTGATGTTATGCACGCTGATGAGATCTTCCAGACCCGCGCGCGCCACGCCCTGCAGCCCGCCGAACTGCTTCAGCAATTGTTGACGGCGCTTGGGGCCAAGACCCGGAATACTTTCCAGCACCGACATCGTGCGTGCCCGTGCGCGCCGCTGCCGGTGCCCGGTGATGGCAAACCGATGCGCCTCATCGCGTATCTGCTGGATCAAGTGCAAGGCCGGGGAATCCCCAGGCAGTATAAGCGGGCTGTTCCGTCCCCACAAGAAAAGCTGTTCCAGCCCCGGTTTGCGTGCCGCCCCCTTGGCGACACCCACCAGGGTCACGTCATCCACTTGCAGCTCTTCCAGCACTTTCCCGGCCTCATGCAGTTGACCTTTGCCGCCATCAACAAATAGTACATCCGGCACGATGCCCTCGCCGCGCTTCAGGCGGGTGTACCGGCGGGTCAGTGCCTCACGCATGGCGGCATAATCATCACCGGGTGTGACACCCTGAATATTGAAGCGGCGATAGTGGCCCTTGAGCGGACCCTTCTCGTCAAATACCACACAGGATGCGACGGGCCCCTCGCCCATGGTGTGGCTGATATCAAAGCATTCCAAGCGTGTGGGTAATTGGTCCAGTTCCAGGGCTGCCTGCAGAGCTTCAAAACGCTGATGCATACCCGCATCCATTGCAAGCCGCATGTTCAGTGATTGCTCAACGTTGGCATGGATTAAGTCCAGCAGCCGTTTGCCCTCGCCGCGCAGCGGATGACGGATGGCAACGCGCCCGCCGGATTGCCTGGACAAGACGTCCTGCAGCAGTGCCTCATCCTCGACCTTTGCGGCAACCAGTATCTCTCCGGGAATATCCCGGCCGAGATAGTACTGCGGCACAAACGCCGAGAGCACTTCCTGCGCCGAGGTTTCACCCATGACCTTTGGAAAGAAGACACGGCTTCCCAGATTGTGCCCGTCACGTACCAGCATAACAACCACACAATGGGCTCCGGCACGTCCGCCGGCGGCGATTACGTCGTAATCGCCGTTATCCGCGCTGATATGCTGGTGTTCACTGGTCCTGCGCAGACTGCCAATCTGGTCCCGATAGCGCGCCGCGAGCTCGAAATCCAGGCGCGCGGAAGCGTTTTCCATGCGTCTTACCATTGCGTCAATCACCTCCCGATTGCGCCCTTCCAGGAACATGATGGCATGCTGCACATCACGTGCGTAGTCCTCTTCGCCGATCAGCCCGACGCAGGGCGCTGAACAATGCTTGATCTGGTGTTGCAAGCATGGCCGGCTGCGGTTCTTGAAAAAACTGTCATCGCACTGGCGCAGTTGAAAAAGTTTTTGCAACAAATTGACGCTTTCGCGTGCGGCATGAGCGCTTGGGTAAGGGCCGAAGTACCGCCCTGCCTCACGCCGTCGGCCGCGATAAATGGTAAGCCTTGGGAATGGCTGAGCGACAGTCAGGCGGATATAGGGATAACTTTTGTCGTCCCGCAGCACCACGTTATAGCGCGGCCGGTACTTTTTGACTATATTATTTTCCAGAAGCAGTGCTTCGGTTTCGGTGTGCGTGACATCTACTTCGATAGAAACCAGATGCTGCAGCATCGCCTGTGTCTTGGGAGACGCGCTGCTTTTACGGAAGTAGCTGCTGAGACGTTTCTTGAGATTGCCCGCCTTACCCACATAAAGAATCTCTCCATCCGCATCCAGCATGCGATATACCCCCGGCGCACTGGTGATGCTGCCAAGGAACCGGACACTGTCGAATTTCGGGATATCCGCCGCCATCATGCGTATTCCAAATCATCAAGATAGCGGCGTGCACCGGCCACGACTTTCTCGAACATGGCCGATGTAAGCCGGCGTGTCTGCGTGTTGTAGCGGCTGCAATGGTAGGAATCCAGCAGGGTACTGTGCATATCCAGCCTGTGCACAGCACCGTGATGAAAGGCGAATCGGCTGGGCTTCAGCTCCAGCGCACGCAGCACAGATTCATGGGCGATGCGGCCAAGTGCCAGGATTACGGCGTTCGTGGGCAGTTTCGCCAGCTCCGCCCGCAAGTAGCGGTTGCAGGTCGCGATCTCGTTGCCGCTCGGTTTATTCTGCGGAGGCACACATTTCACCGCATTGGTGATGCGACAATCCAATAACTGCAACCGGTCGCTTGTCGCGATGGATTCAGGTGCGCTGGCAAAGCCGAACTTGTGCAGCGTGCGATACAGCAGAATGCCGGCGTAATCACCGGTGAACGGCCGCCCGCTGGCATTGGCGCCGTGCAAACCCGGGGCCAAACCGACGATCAGCAGCCGTGCACGTGTGTCCCCGAATGCAGGCACAGGACGCGCATGATACGCAGGATGAGATTTACGCACCTTTCTGAGGAATTCCGCCAGGCGCGGACAGCGGTTACAACGGGGATTAAAGCAGGTCGGATGCATGTAGCAAGTGTATCCGTGACTGTGCCGCGTGACGAGCCGCGTCCGCTGTGCTGATCATCCGCGCGGCGGATGTGTCCCGGTTTTCTCCTCAATTACGCCGTAACGCATGGCGAGGCGCATCAATTCCACGTCGTTACTGACAGCCAGCTTCTGAAACAGACGTGTGCGGTAGGTGCTCACCGTCTTGGGACTCAGGTGCAGCCTGTTTGCGATAGTCTGCGGCGACTGGCCACCGGTGATCATGAGCATCACCTGGGTCTCGCGCTGCGAAAGTTGCTCAAAAGGCGAGCCATTGCTGCCACTCACCGCAGAGAGTGCCAGCTGTTGGGCGATGGCGGCGGTGATGTATCTCTCGCCTGCATGCACCCGTCGGATGGCGGTTACAATCTCATCGGCAGCGCAGTCCTTGGTGAGATAACCGTGGGCGCCCGCCTCCAGCAGCCTCAAGGGGTACGGCTCGGTGGCATGCACGGAAACGATGATGACTTTCAGCGAAGGATTTCGGGCCAGCAGCTTGCGGGTGGCCTCAAGACCGCCGATACCGGGCATGCTGACATCCATCAGCACCACGTCGGGTTTGAGCGCGCGGCTCTGCTCGATGGCTTCCTCACCGGAACCGGCTTCGCCCACAATGCGCACATCGGAGGTTTCTTCCAGTATCAGGCGTACGCCGGTACGGACCAGCTTGTGGTCATCCACGAGCAATACCCCGATCACAGCCCCTGCCCCCTTGTTTGTGTCTTGGACCGAATCTAAAGATACGGCAATTTACCCGTCTTGCACAGGGTGCTTATAAAAACCGGAGTCAAGCGTCAGTCCATATGGGCGATGACCGCCTCCCCGAAACCCGAACAGCCTACCAGTGAAGCGCCTGGAATGAGCTGCTGCATCTTTTCTTCCACATTCTTGCGGGCGGCGATATCGCGCTTGGACACACGGATGGCTTGCCGCAGACGCGCCAAGTCGTAAGTCATGACCTTGGCGGCAATGGTCCTGGCCACCCCATGCAGGATGCGGTCGGCCGCCTCACTCCAGCCGAGATAGCGCAGCATCATCTCCGCCGACAGGATCAGCGAACCCGGATTCACCTGGTCTTTGCCGGCGAAGCCCGGTGCCGTGCCGTGGGTGGCCTCGAACACCGCCACAGCGTCGGAGATATTGGCACCGGGCGCGATACCGATGCCTCCCACCTGCGCCGCCAGAGCATCGGAAATATAGTCGCCGTTGAGGTTCAGCGTGGCAATAACGTCGTAATCCTCCGGCCGCATGAGGATCTGCTGCAGAAAGTTGTCGGCGATGACATCCTTCACCACGATGTCATGGCCGGTTCTGGGATTGCGAAACCGGCACCAGGGGCCGCCATCAATGTCCGCCGCACCGAACTCCTCCTTCGCCACCTGGTAACCCCAGTTGCGAAAGGCGCCTTCGGTGAACTTCATGATGTTGCCTTTATGCACCAGCGCCACCGACACGCGGTCGTTATCAATGGCGTAGCGGATGGCCTTGCGTACCAGGCGCTGCGAGCCTTCCTTGGATACCGGTTTGATGCCGATACCGGAGCTGTTGGGAAAGCGGATGGCGTTGACGCCCATCTCATGCTGCAGAAATTCAATAATCTTGTGCACCTCGGGTGTACCGGCTGCCCATTCGATGCCGGCGTAGATATCCTCGGTATTCTCTCGGAATACCACCATGTCGGTGAGCTCCGAGTCCTTCACGGGCGTGGATACGCCGGGGAAATAGCGGATGGGCCGCACGCAGGCATACAGATCCAGAGCCTGGCGGATGGCCACGTTCAGGGAACGGATACCGCCGCCCACCGGTGTACCCAGCGGACCCTTGATGGATACGACACAATCATGCATGGCGTGCAGTGTCTCGTCCGGCAGATAAATGTCCTTGCCATATTTGTGCGTGGCCTTCTCGCCGGCGAAGATTTCCATCCAGGCAATCCGGCGCTCGTTCCCATAGGCTTTCTGTACCGCCGCCTCCACTACGGCCTGCATCACCGGAGTCACATCAATACCGATACCGTCGCCCACGATAAACGGGATGACCGGGCGATCGGGCACATTGATGCTGGAATCAGTGTTGACGGTAATGCGCTCGCCACCGGCAGGCAGCACGATCTTGTCGAATTTCATCAGATAAAACCCACGTCTGAAGGGAAAAATACCACGCTACCGCGGCGGCGGCGCGTGCATAATCATAGCATGCGCCTTCCGGTGATCCTGCGAGAGATACTGCGGCGGTGTCAGTCATCCTTTTTAATAAACCCCATGGAGTCATCTGCCAGTTCAGCGGTAATGGCAGCCGCCCTACCCTCGCCGACTTCATTCCGATAAAAAACATCTATCCTGCCGGGCGCCTGGATGCGGATAGTGAAGGACTGGTGGTACTCACGGATGACGGCAAACTGCAGCAGCGTATCAGCCATCCGCGCCACAAGCTGCCGAAGACTTATTGGGTACAGATGGAAGGCGCTGCCGCGGAAGCTGATCTGGAGCGACTGCGTTCGGGCATCTGTCTGCATGACGGCCCCACCCTGCCCGCCCGGGCACGGTTCATCCCGGAACCGGCAGGTCTCTGGCCCCGGACCCCGCCTATCCGTTTCCGCAAGAGCATGCCTGCTGTCTGGATCGAGTTGATACTGCGGGAAGGCCGTAACCGGCAGGTACGGCGCATGACCGCCGCCCTGGGCCATCCCACACTCAGATTGATCCGCTGGCAGATTGGAGACTGGACAGTTGCGGGGTTACAACCGGGCAAGTGGCGCGATGCGCCAAAGTAGCGGTCAGCGCCGCATTTTCCTTGCCACGATCCGCATGGCCATCTCCAGAGCCTGCTCATAGTTGAGCCGTGGATCCACCTGGGATTTATAGGCACGCTCCAGGTCGGTGTCGGTAAGCCCGCGGGCACCGCCGGTGCATTCGGTCACATCGTCACCGGTGAGTTCGAAATGCACTCCACCGAGGATGCTGCCGAGTTCTTCATGCAACGTGAATGCCGTTTCCAATTCCGCAAGGATGTTCTCGAATCGGCGTGTCTTCACACCGCTCGTCGTGGCTTCAGTATTGCCGTGCATGGGATCGCAGATCCACAGCACCTGCTTGCCGGCCCTGCTGACGGCTTCCACCAGAGGGGGCAGCCTGTCGGCGATGTGCTTCGCGCCGAAACGGTGAATGAAGGTGAGACGTCCGGGTTCGTTGTGCGGATTCAATACTCCGCAAAGTTCCAGCAACTGATCCGCAGTCATGCCAAGCCCCGCTTTAACCGCCACGGGATTGGCAATACCGCGGAAATATTCCACGTGGGCGCCGTTCACGTCGGCAGTGCGCATGCCGATCCACGGGAAATGAGCGGCCAAGTTGTACCAGCGGCCGGTTTCCGCCACCAAGCCGGTCTGCGCCTGCTCGTACAAGAGATGCAGGCCCTCGTGACTGGTGAAAAAGTCAATGCGGCTGCTCTCGGATAGCGGCTGACCGGAGATGGTTTCCATGAAATTGAGGGAGTCCACGATGGATTGCACGATGCGCCGGTATTCCGCCTCCAGAGGAGAGTTGCGCACGAAATCCAGGTCCCAGTATTCTGGGTGGTGCAGATCGGCAAACCCACCGTCCACCAGTGCACGTACGTAATTCAGTGTCAATGCGGCGTGCTCGTAACCACGCAACATGAGGCCGGGATCAGCGGTGCGTTCCGCGGCCGTGAAGCCAGAGCGGTTGATGAGATCGCCCCGGTAGCTCGGCAGCATCACGCCGTTGCGCGTCTCATGATCCGCTGAGCGGGGCTTGGCGTACTGGCCGGCCATGCGGCCTACGCGGATGACGCGCTTTTTGAGTCCATGCACCAGCACGAGGCTCATTTGCAGCAAGATTTTCAGTTTGTTGGCGATGGGCTCCGCGGTGCAATCATCGAAACTCTCGGCGCAATCGCCGCCCTGCAATACGAAGCGCTCGCCTCGCGCCGCCTCGGCCAATTGCCGTCGCAGCTTATCCACCTCACCCCAGGTAACCAAAGGCGGCAAATTACGAATTTCCGCCAAGATACGCGCAACCACGGCCGCATCGGGATACAGCGGCTGCTGGCCAGCGGTGCAGGACTGCCAACTGTCGGGTTGCCAGTGATGAGCCAATTCGCGATCCATGATTTGTACATGCTACACGTGCGGGCACGCAGGTGAAAGGATGGGTGGCACCGGACGCGGTTTGTGGCAAAATCAGCACTTTGCGGGCTCGTCGCCCTGCACTTTGCCCGCATGCCATGCGCCGCTCAGCGTCAGGCTTGCCGAATTGCTGCCCCGCCGCCGTTTTAACCGACAGGAGCTTCTATACATGTACCGCGTTCTTGTACTCGGAGCCGGCAAGATCGGTTCCCTGCTCTCCGGTCTGCTCGCCACTTCTGGGGATTACCAGGTGGACCTGGGCGACGTGAACGGCCACTCGGCTCAGGCGGTTGCCGGCAGCCACAGGCTGTCCGGCGTCAAGGCCCACCGGGTGGACGCCGCCAATAAGGAAGCCCTGGAGCAGCACCTTAAAGCGCATAACGTGGACGCGGTGATTTCGAGTCTGCCGTATTTTTGCAATCCGCCCGTCGCCGAAGTTGCCCGCAAACTCAATCTGCATTACTTCGATCTGACTGAAGATGTGGAAGTGACCCGCGCGGTGACCAAGATCAGTCAGGGTGCGAATAAAGTGTTCGCACCCCAATGCGGGCTCGCCCCCGGCTTTATCAGCATCGCCGCCAACGAACTCATGGCTCATTTTGATGAAGTCCACGATGTAAAACTGCGCGTCGGGGCCCTGCCGCAGAACCCGGGCAACATGACCAAGTACTCCCTCACTTGGTCATCGGATGGCGTTATCAACGAGTACGGCAATCTCTGCTACGGGATTATCAGCGGTAAGCCGGCCACGCTGCTGCCGCTGGAAGGTCTGGAAACCATTCAGCTGGAAGGCAGATTGTATGAAGCTTTCAATACTTCGGGTGGTTTGGGATCACTGGCAGAGACCTATGCCAACAAGGTACACAGTCTCACTTATAAAACCATACGCTATCCCGGGCATTGCGAAATCATGCGCATACTCATGAATGATCTGCGCATGAATGAACATCGCGATGAAATCAAGACTATCCTGGAACGCGCTGTGCCGCGTACTGTTCAAGACATCGTACTGGTGTACGTTTCCGTCACCGGCATGCAACACAGCAAGTTCATGGAAGAGAGCTACGTAAATCAGATCTACCCGCAGGAAATTGCCGGCAGATTGTGGTCCGCCATTCAGGTGACCACCAGCGCCGGCGTGTGTGCGGTGGTGGATCTGGTGCTTAAAAAACCCGATGCCTATAAGGGCCTGGTGAAACAGGAGCAATTCAAGCTGGGCGAGGTGCTCGGCAACCGTTTCGGTAAAGCCTATGCACAGGCGGAAACAGCGGAGCTGTCCGCGCGGATGGTGCGTACCGGTGAAGCTGCGAAGCAATTTGTGGCCTGAGGAAAATACCATGGCAAAAGCAAATGTGGCTGCCATCCTGCACGAGCTGGATATTAGCAAAATCAATGCCGGCGTATGGACTGCCGACGGTGGCTGGCGCAGGAGTCATGATGCCGAGTCGCTGGAATCCATCAATCCGGCCACTGGCATGGCCATTGCACGTATCAATTGCGCTACGGATGCTGATTACGAACAGGTCATCACCGATGCCGCCATGACCTTTCGCTCCTGGCGCGAAGTACCGGCACCCAAACGCGGTGAAGCGGTGCGCCTGATTGCCGAATCCCTGCGCAAACACAAAGATGCTCTCGGCAGCCTGGTCTCGCTGGAAATGGGCAAGATCAAGGCGGAAGGCGACGGCGAAGTGCAGGAGATGATCGACATCGCCGATTTCGCCGTGGGTCAATCGCGCATGCTCTATGGCAACACCATGCACTCGGAACGGCCGCACCACCGCATGTACGAGCAATGGCATCCTTACGGGGTGATCGGTGTCATTACGGCCTTCAATTTTCCCGTGGCGGTATGGGCATGGAATGCCTTCCTGTCCGCCGTTTGCGGCAATACCACCGTATGGAAACCCTCGCCGCGCACGCCGCTGTGCGCCATCGCCGTACAGAATATTTGCAACAAAGTGCTGAAGAAGCATGGTTACCCCGCCATCTTTTCGATATTCGTGGATAGCGGCACCAAACTTGCAGAACGTTTCGCAAAAGATCCACGCGTGCCGCTCATTTCCTTTACCGGCTCCTCGGCGGTGGGCCGCCGGGTAGGCGAGATGGTGGCCGCGCGCCTCGGCCGCTCGCTGCTGGAACTGGGCGGCAACAATGCCATTATCGTGGATGACACCGCCGACCTGAAGCTGGTGATCCCCGCTGTGGTATTCGGTGCCGCCGGTACCGCCGGCCAGCGTTGCACCACTACCCGCCGGCTTATCGTACATGAAGATATCGTGGATGATCTGGCGGGCAGACTGGTGCATGCCTACAGCCAGATACGCATCGGTGATCCGCTGGCGGATGGCACACTCATGGGTCCGCTATGCAGCGAGGATGCGGTAAAGCGCTATCGTGCCGCTATCAGCACGATAAAAAAAGCGGGTGGCAGGATTCTCTATGGCGGCAAAGTGCTGAACAGGCCGGGTTACTTTGTGGAACCTACCCTGGTACGCGCGGATAATGCCTGGGGCATCGTCAAGACAGAAACCTTCGCACCCATTTTGTACATCATGTCATATCATACCCTGGAAGAAGCCATACGCATGCATAACGATGTACCCCAGGGGTTGTCCTCCGCCATCTTCACCACGAACCTGAAGCATGCGGAGCATTTTCTTTCTGCTGCGGGCAGCGATTGTGGCATTGCCAACGTCAATATCGGTACCTCCGGTGCGGAAATCGGCGGCGCCTTCGGCGGCGAGAAGGATACAGGTGGTGGCCGCGAGTCCGGCTCCGACGCCTGGAAGCAATATATGCGTCGCCAAACCAACACTATCAACTGGAGCGATCAGCTGCCGCTGGCTCAAGGCATCAAATTCGATCTGGCTTGATACCATCGCAAGCCAGATCATGTTAACAAAGCAGCGCCAGCCCCGCGCGACGCTGTCTTGCAAGCCATCTTGAAAAGGAGTCCGCCGTGCTCTCTCTGCACCTTCTGCTGCTCGCCATCCTCCAGGGCATCAGCGAGCTGTTCCCCATCAGCAGTCTTGGCCACAGCATTCTGGTACCGGCGGTGTTGCACTGGTCCATCAACCGTGAAGCACCCTGGTTCCTGCCCTACATCGTGGTGCTGCATCTGGGTACCGCCGCTGCGTTGTTCCTCTACTTCTGGCGCGACTGGTTCACGCTGCTCGGCAATACCTGGAAAGCCCGCGGCCGGACCAGCAATCCGCATGCACGGCTGTTCTGGCTGTTGGTACTGGGCACCGTCCCGGCGGGTATTATCGGGCTCGTGCTGGAACACAGAATTCGTGCGCTGTTCGGCAGCTTCACGGTAGCGGCGACATTTCTGATGGTAAATGGCGTGATTTTGTTGATCGGCGATGCACTCAAGAAGCGCAGCGCGCGTCATGAGCTGGAGAAAATGGGCTGGTGGCGGGCCTTCGGCATCGGCTGTGCCCAGGCGCTGGCACTCATTCCCGGCATCTCCCGTTCCGGGGCGACGCTCGTGGCCGGCGTATGGTCAGGGCTGGATTACGCTGCCTCGGCACGTTTTTCCTTCCTGCTTGCCACACCCATTATCGGCGCAGCCGGGCTGCTGGAGGTGCCCAAGCTCTTCCTGCACCACGCCTCCATGCCCGCGGGGTTGCTGTTGTCTATTTTCGCGGGTGGCATTCTGGCAGGTATCTTCGCCTGGCTCAGCATTTGGTTCCTGATGAGATACTTTCGACGGCATGAAGTCACGGCACTGCGGCCTTTCGGCTTCTATTGTCTGCTGGCAGGAGCAGTGGCCCTGCTGATACATTTCCTGTAACCAGGTGTTACAAAGACCATCACCTGACACTTTTCAATTTGATACCGATTACCTCCTGGGATCGGACCAGCCCGTTCCCACTCCTGCAAGAGGCGGCTGATACTGAACTGAACGCCGTCCGCCGATCAGGTTACCTTGCGCCTCCATCACAGGGAGGCGAGATATTCCGCCAGGGCATGCATCTCCTTCCCAGTGAGGGATTTTGCAATGTGCTGCATGATCGCGGCGCGTTTGTCCCGGCGCAAGCCGTTCTTGAAGTAATGCAACTGGATGAGGAGATAGAAGGGATTCTGCCCGGCAAGCCGGGGGTAAATGCCTTGACCTTGAGCCCGGCTGCCATGGCAACTTGAGCAGGCGGGTACGCCTTTTTGCGGCAGACCGTGCCTGAAAATTCCGCGGGCAAGATTCAGCGACCCCTCTGCCGGTATCGGGGAAGGCGGCGGTTCGGCGGCGTACCGTTGTGCCGCTTGCTCAATCTCACTGTCGCTGAGGGAGCTGGCCACCCGCGGCATCATATCCCACATCATTTGCCTCATTCCGGAGAGTTCCGGCGGGGGTGGGTCGGCACGGCTACCGTCACGAAATGCCCTGAGCTGCTCCGTTAAGTACGGTATCGTCTGGGCAGCCAGACGGGGGATAAAATCAAATTTCGGGTGATCGCCATGTTCACCATGACACATGACGCAAGCCTGTAGCCCCCGCATGCCCATCATGGGCATTTGCCCCATATCCGACATCATTGACCCGCGGCTGCCGGATGACTCGTTGCCCATCCTCTCGGGTGCCTTCTGCCGTTTTGCGCAAGCCACCGCGCCAAACAACAGGAGTAAAGCAGCGAACGCGGTTAAGGCGAATCGCATGGTCAGCCCATCAGAAGACAAATGGCCCGGTCCCGCAGTGTGGTGATGGTATTGGGAGCCCGGCTGATTTTCGAATACGCGTGAGTCCATACAGCTCTTGCGGCGGAAGCCCGCCCTTGACTAATCAAGTGTTATATTGAATAGTTAATTATATGCTATCGCCACAACGCCTCTATAAGGACAGCATTTACGAGCAGTTCGCCCGGATTGGGAAGGCGGTCTCCGCCCCGAAGCGCCTGGAATTGCTCGATTTGCTCGCCCAGGGTCCGCGCACCGTTGAAGCACTCGCCCAACAAGCCGCTGTCTCGGTGGCGAATGTGTCCCGGCACCTGCAGGTTCTCCGGACGGCGCGACTGGTCAAAGCCGAAAAAAAGGGTCTGTATGTCGAATACCGGCTGGCCGATGAGCAGGTGGCCGGCTTTTTCCGCGCCTTGCGTGGGCTCGCGGAATCCCGCCTCGCCGAAATCGCGCAGGTGACGCATGCCTATCTCCGGGAGCGCGGAGCGCTGGAGGCGGTCTGCGGCGAAGAGCTGCTCCGTCGCGTCAAAAATGGCGAGGTGACCGTGCTTGACGTGCGTCCCACCGAGGAATACCACGCGGGCCATATTCCGGGCGCTCTTTCCGTACCTCTTGCCGAACTCAAGAACCGCCTCAACGAGCTGCCGAAGAACCGGGAAATCGCCGCGTATTGCCGGGGCCCGTACTGTGTCATGGCCATCGAAGCAGTCGAGTTGCTGCGCAGAAAGGGTTACCGGGCCTACCGCATGGAGCAAGGTGTGATGGAGTGGCGTGCGCGCAGTTGGCGTGTTGCGGCCGGCGACAAGTAAGAACCGCCATGAGTTTCATATCCTGTCAGCCGCATCGAGCTTCGCTTCCATTCGTTGCCTGAGCAACGGTACGCGCACGTTCTACACAAGGAGCATGACACATGGCACAAGTTCTATTTATCCTGAACGATCCTCCCTACGGTACCGAGCGCAGCTACAACGCGTTGCGCCTCGCCGGCGCGCTGGCAAAGCGCGAAGGCGAACAGGTAAGGCTCTTCCTGCTGGGCGATGCCGCCAACTGCGCCAAGGCAAACCAGAAGGTTCCGCAGGGTTACTATCACCTTGAAACGATGATCCGTGCCGTTCTCAGGCACGGCGCCGAGGTAGGCGTATGCGGGACCTGTATGGACGCCCGCGGTATCGCCGAAGCCGAGTTGACCGAGGGGGCTCACCGAGGCACGCTCGAACAGCTCGCTGACTGGACGCAATGGGCGGACAAGGTTCTGGTGTTCTGAGTGAGTGAGACGAAAACGGTCGTCATTTTGGGTGGCGGTGTGGGTGGTGTCGTCGCCGCCGCCGAGTTGCGCAAGCGCCTGCCCAGTCCTCACCGGGTCATCCTCGTGGATCGGGAGCACGAGCACCTCTTCGCGCCGTCGCTCCTCTGGCTTATGGTTGGGCTGCGCAAGGCGAAGTCCATCCAGCGCCCGCTCGCCCGGCTTGCACGCAAAGGCATCGAAGTGCGCTTCGGCGAGGTGGAGAAGATTGATCCTGCCACCCGGCGCGTGGTCGTGTCCGGCGAGATCCTTGACGCCGACTACCTGGTGGTCTCCCTTGGGGCTGAACTCGCACCGGAAACCGTGCCCGGCCTTCGGGAGGGCGGGCATAACTTCTACGCCTTGCCAGGCGCTGAAAGCCTCCACGTCGCTCTCCGGAGATTGCAAAAGGGGCGCATCGTCATACTCACCGCGGCACCGATCTACAAGTGCCCGGCGGCGCCCTACGAGGCGGCCCTGCTCATTGACGCGTTCTACCGCAAGCGCGGCCTTCGTCACGCGGTCAGCATCGAGGTCTTTGCCGCAGAACCGGCGCCGATGGGCGTGGCGGGTCCTGAAGTATCCTCAGCAGTGAAACAGTTGCTCACCGCCAAGGGCGTCCTCTACCACCCGGAACACCAAGTAATTTCGGCTGATGCCGCAGCGAGGCGGCTCAGCTTTACGAACGGCGCACAAGCGGACTTCGACCTCCTGGCCTACGTTCCGCCCCACCGCGCGCCGCGCGTCATTCGCGAGAGTGCGCTGGCCGGCGAAACCGGCTGGATCTCCGTGGATAGACATACCTTGGAAACCCGCTTCCCTCAGGTCTATGCGATCGGCGATGTCGTTTCGATCCCCTTGAAGCTCGGCAAGCCTCTTCCCAAAGCCGGCGTGTTTGCGCATGGTCAGGCCGAAGTCGTGGCGGAAACCATCACCCTTGCCGTCACCGGCCGGGGTGTATCCAAGAGGTTCAACGGTCACGGTGAGTGCTTTATCGAAATCGGCGGAGGTCGGGCGGGGCTCGGCAGTGGGAATTTCTACGCGGAGCCCATGCCCGTTGTGAAGCTTCACGCACCCGCACATCGTTGGCACCTGGAGAAGGTGCTCTTTGAGAAGTCGTGGCTCTATCTCAGGCTATAGCCGGATGACGACGTTTGCCGGTTCCATTTCCAAGTGCGGCGGCGACAGCGTCGCGAAACTTGGTCTGTACGGTACGATCCCGGCGCCCCACACCCTCGATTTCCAAGGACCGTCCCTACCCTCCTCGTCGCGATAACCGATGTAGCTGCGGTACACCCGGTGCCCGGCTTTGATAATGACTGAATTTCAGTCAAGTTCGATCAGCTCCTCCTAAAGCGTCTTCAAATACCCGGCCATTCAACATATGGCATGGCTACCGTGATGCGGGGTGCGCTGTCGTATCCCGGTCACTGCCAAGCTATACATATACTACGTACTGGCCCGATGGCCGGCGCGTGTATGATGAGGCGCGCAAAACCGGGCGGTTGCCGATGTACCTATGAGCAACAAATCACCGCGTTTCCTTGAGCGGCTTAAAAATCACCATATCTTCCGGGTGGCAACTGTCTATGCAGTCGGAGCCTGGGTTCTGATCCAGGCGTGCAACAGCATTTTTCCCGATATTGGTTTATCCAGACAGAGCGTGCGCTTGGTGATTACGCTGGTGGCGTTCGGCTTTCCCGTGGTGCTGGCATTGGCCTGGATGCTGATCAAGCCGCCCGCCACGGATCCGGCAAAACTTTCCCGCTGGCAGCGTTTGCATTGGAGCGTCGGCTCACTGCTGTCCATAACGGTCATTGCGCTGGTGACCGCTTCAGGCTGGTATCTGTGGAAACTAGGCGCGTATACAACGGATGGCACGCAAGCCGTCGCGGTTTCGGCAGTGAATGCCGGCCATTTCAGTCCACCACCCCACTCCATCGCGGTGTTGCCATTTGCAAATCTCAGCAATGACAGCAAGCAGCAGTATTTCTGCGATGGCATTACCGAGGAGCTTACTGACGCCCTGGGGCAAGTACATGGTATGCGGGTGATTGCCTGGCAATCCGCCGCCGTTTATCGGAATACCGGCCAGTCGCTAAAAGCTATCGGCGAGGGTCTGAACGTGGCTAATGTGCTGGTAGGCAGCATTATGAGAGAAGGTAATATGTTGCGCGTTTCCGCCGAGCTGGTGAATACCCATACAGGCTATCAGCTCTGGTCGTCCCATTACGACCGGGAACTCAAAGACGTATTCGCCATCCGATAGCGTCGCATCGCTCGTGATGGCCGGTACGGTCCCGGCGTCCCGGCCACTCGCTCCAGCGACGGCCCATTCCTTTGCTGCGGCACGCCCGGCGTTCGGAAACCGTTACTTCGCACGGTTTCCTCCACCCTGGCTTTACGCCCCGGCGCGGCCTTCGCACCACGCGGACGCTGTGCTACGGCCGCTGGGGCTACCGCAGGCTCTTCGCCTCGGCGCTTCGCGCCTTCCCTGGCTCATCGCAGGATGATATATCCAAGTCCATTGTTGATGCATTGCAGGTGCAATTCACCGGCACCGGTCCGCTCGTCGTTCCCGCCACTACCAACCTTGCGGCCTACGATGCCTACCTCAGGGGGCTTGCGGCATTCAATCTGCGTACCGCGGCGGGGCTCAAGGCATCCATCACGGATTTTACCCGTGCAATCCACCTGGATCCGGATTATGCCGGCGCCTATGCCAGTCTGGCGCATGCTTATTACCTGCTGCACCAGTACGCACCGATTTCTCTGAAAAAATCTCTTGAGAATGCGCAGCGGACAGCACAGCAAGCCTTAACGCTGAATGCAGATCTTGTGGAAGCCCACGTTGTTCTCGGGCTGGTTTATTTCACTGAGCATGAAAAAGAACTGGCGAACAATGAATTGCGCCTGGCACTCAGACTGGATCCAAACAGTTATGCGGCCCATCAGGCTTATGGGTTCTTCATGTTTCCAACACGTGACGCGCTGATACAATTCAAAATGGCCGCCGCCCTGGATCCTGCTGCACCGATTGCATGGATTGATATCGCTAACACCTACGCCGATCTGGGTGATTACTCCCACGCACTGGAAGCATTGAATACCGCTCTGCCGCTTGCTCCAAGCCTGACTTATATCTCGCTTGACATGGCCTACCTGCATCACCTCTTGTCAGATAACAGAAAATCACTTGCCGTAGTCACGGGAATAAAGCCGCAGAGCAGGCTCCAGACCGGTCTTGTGACAGTTGCACGTCTGGCCTACGGCAGTCTGCTGAATCCAGCCCTAAAAGACCGTGCACTCGCGGCTGCAAATAAAATTGATGCCGATAGATTGGGACAGGTGGATGCCGAGCAGCTCGCCACGTACTACCAACTTCTGGGGCAGAAAGAGCGCGCCATCCGACTGGTAGCACAACTCTGTGCCAACGGACCGGAATATTGCAGCGACATCGTCCAGGATCCCCATTATCTGCTGCTGCGCAGCGAACCGGCGTTTAGGAAGCTGGCGGATCGCTACGGTACTATTTATTAACGCACGCAGCTCCGCGGATATTGCTCCTGCAGCAGGCGTCATAAAAGTCACAGCACTCCGGCCTTTCTGATTCCGCTGCTTGTCGTATGGCAGATGATGCTCCCTCAATTTGCGAAATATGCGACCCGTGCATCATTTCCTGACCATCTGGCCATGCGTACCATGCCAGATGGTATTGTACGCATGCCCCATATGCCGTCGCTTGCCCCGAAAATTAGTCGCCAGATACAACACCAAACGTTGACGCAATCCTAAAAGCAGATTGACCCTCAGATATCCTCGAAGCGGTTCTTCCCACGGTTCTTGCGCACCTTGAGCGCCTCGAACACGCGGCCGTTCATGACAATATAAGTGCCAGGCGGCAGAGATTGGGCTGCCACCACGGCTCCGCCGATGTTGAAAATGGCATCGCTTCCGCGGAAACGCGCCGGATTGAGCGCGCCGGTCAATACAATGGTCTTTCCTGGAATATCCGTTAGTAGCGCAGCGGTGTCGGTCATGGTATCGGTACCGTGGGTAATGAGAACATGGTTCTCCGGGCACACTTGCACCGCGTCTCGGATCAATCCCCGGTCCGCCATTGTCATATCCAGGCTGTCCTTGCGCATGAGTGAAGTGATCTCAAAAAAAAACTGTACGCCCACTTCTCTGAGAATCTCGCCGATCTGCGGTTCCCCGATTTCATACTCGCTTTTGGCGTCAAAGTAGATTTTATCTATGGTGCCGCCGGTGGTGAAAACATGCAGTTTATGCATAATGATTCTCACGGGCTGTGCCGTTCAGTTGTTAAACGAAGGCGCCAGTGTGTAAGCATTGATGGGGATGCCAAGATACAAAAAAAACGACTGTTTTCCTGACTGGGAGAATCCTGCGCCGAGGTACAGAGGTCCCAGCACAGTGTCCAGACCGAGGAATAATGATGCGCCATATTGCAGGCCGCTGGCGCTGAGATGCTGATTGCTGGCCCATATATTGCCCGCATCCAGACTGCCACCGAGATACAACCCCTTGCCGATCCCAGCCGGCAGAGTGGCAACCCGCTGCGCATAGATCATGTGAGCATCGAATACCTTGTCGCCGCGCAGTTGTCCGGGGCGCAGACCGTCGAGTGACAGGAACCCGCCCAGCGAGAACTGGTCGTATATCGGCAGCGTTGAACCAAAGGAGCTGCCTGCCTCGGCCAAGAGCAGCAGATTATGGACGCCGTCGCCGAACGCCTGACCGGCGCTTACGTCAAGTTTGTTGTAAGTAATATCGCCACCCAGAGAGCGCCGTGGGAAAAAGCCACTCACCATCAGATAGCTTCCAGAACTCGGGAACCCGGCTACATTGAAGGTGTCAATGTTGAGCCGGAGAGTGGTTGCGCTCAGGGTATTTCGATAACTTGGCAGGGTAGCTGCACCGATGCGCGGCTGCGACACCGCATGTCCGTAGGAAAGCCCAAGGCGCAGTTCGCCAGCGTTACCAAGTTTCCCGCCAAATTCAAAGCCGGCGTGCGGATAGACGGTGCCATACTCGGCAAGGCGCTCTTCGCCGGAAAACAGGTCAAAGGTGTCATTGAGATACTCCACCTGTGGAGCGAAGAACAGAGAACCGCCGTAGGTCAGCGGTTGGTACAATTCCGTGTAGTACAACCGTGTCTTGCCTATTTCAAATTCATTGCGCCACTCCCCTCCGAGCCGGTTAAGCTCCGTCAGGGAATAGGCTCCCAGCAACTCATAATAGCTGTCACCTTCAAAGTCATCGGTCAGGTGCAGGCCGAATTGCAGGTAGTTTGGACGCCAGGGTTTCTCCTTAACGACGAGTTTTATGCCCGTGCGAGAGCCGTGCCGTACCAGTGACACATCCAGCCGCTGAAAGTAACCGAGCGCGTATACACGGCGCAGTCCGGCATCAATGGCGTCAAGATTCCAGCGGGTACCGGGGGCTACGGCAAAGCGGCTTTTGATGAGCCGCACCGATACCCGGCGGTTGCCGCGAATCTCCACAAAATCCACCCGTGCCGGCGGACCCGGCGGGTGGCGATGGCGTTTGGCGTACCCGGCATAGGCGTCGGGTGTCAGCATCAGATTCGTGTGCGGTGCCAACGCCTTGAGGGCCGCCTGCTCGCCAAGGCGGATCGCCGCACCCATGCGGTTGAAATCCGTGGGAGAAATATCGTCTAAATTCGGTTCGATCAGCACGTCGCTGGAGTCAAGCGCGGTGATGGATCGGGTCACGTTCTGGTAACCGAGGATTTTAATAACCTGCAGCGACACCCCCACCACATCGTTCAGGTTGTGGCCGTTTGACAGCGGCGTAGTGATATTGACCGCGATTATGACGTTTGCACCCATGGCGCGTGCCACGTCCACCGGCAGATTATCCACCAAACCACCGTCCACCAGCAGGTGTCCCTGATAGCGCACCGGCGGGTACACGCCTGGTACCGACATGCTGGCGCGCATGGCCTCGGCGAGATTGCCGTGCTTCAGCACCACTTCCTGGCCGGTATCAATATCGGTGGCCACCGCACGGAATGGTATTGGCAATTTACTGAAATCCGTGGACGGATTGCTGGCAAGCGCCAGCACGTTGAGCACACGGCTTGGGTCATTGCCGCTGATGATGCCCTGAGGCAGAAAGAAGCGGCCGCCGGCATAACCGAACTCCACACGCAGCAGGTATTTGAGCTGATCCTCCTTCTGCCGGTAGCTCAACAGACTGCGCGGCGTGTTATCGCTCATTTCCGCCTGTATCTTGGGATTCATCAGCACGCTGCGCAGCTCTTGCGCAGGCATGCCTGCGGCGTATAACCCGCCAACAATGGCGCCCATGCTGGTGCCGGCGATACAGTCCACGGGAATATGCAATTTTTTGAGGGCAAGTAGTACCCCCACGTGAGCGGCACCGCGCGCCCCGCCGCCTGAGAGCACCAGGCAGATGCGCGGACGGTGTACCGCAAGCGTATCCGGCACCGGGGCGGCACCGGCCCATGCCGGTAACAGCGGGATACAGGCCAAAAGCCATGCATAAACTATTTGTATGGCCGTGGTCTTGGACATCATGGACGAAACGTCGGGGAAACCGCTGCATAACGACGGCTGTCTCATGTTAGCGGAACCCGTCAGCAGCGGCCAGAGCAAGGCTGGTTGCCTTTATTCGCTGCGTCTGCTTACATGGGCCCATGTCTTACGCTGTTCGCTGGATTCTCGCGGTCTGTTTGGTTGGCGCGATAGGCATGCTGGCAGCGCTGCCGGTATTGGCTGCGGCCGACGAGGCTGTGGTGCTGCACATGGATGGCGCCATCGGCCCCGCCATGGCGGACTATGTGGTGCAGGGCCTGGACGCGGCCGCCGACCGGCACGCCGAACTGGTCATATTGGAAATGGATACTCCCGGCGGTCTCGACAGCGCCATGCGCCGCATCATCAAGGCGATACTGGCTTCCCCTGTGCCGGTCGTGACCTATGTGGCACCCAGCGGTTCACGGGCCGCCAGTGCCGGCACTTATATTTTATATGCCAGTCATCTTGCAGCCATGGCGCCAGCCACCAATCTGGGCGCGGCTACACCGGTAGAGCTGATGGGTGGAAATTCGCCCACCCCCGCCAAACCCAAAACCGCCGAAGAACGCAAGATACTGAATGACGCAATCGCCTACATACGCGGACTCGCCATGCTGCGTGGCCGCAATGCGGACTGGGCGGAACAAGCGGTACGTAATGCGGCAAGCCTCACCGCCGAACAAGCGCTGCAGCAGCATGTCATAGACCTCATGGCCAACAATATCCCTGATCTACTCGCCAAACTCAACGGCCGCCAGGTCGTGACCGAAGCCGGTACCGTCACACTGCATACTGCCGGTATCAAGGTGCACGACTACCGACGCAACTTCCGCATTAAATTTCTGGCGGTGCTTACCGATCCTACCGTTGCCTACATCCTGTTGCTGATCGGCATTTATGGCCTGATGTTCGAAGGTTTTAACCCGGGTGGCGTGCTGCCCGGGGTGGTGGGTGCCATCGCGCTGCTGTTGGCCCTCTACGCCTTTCATGCGCTGCCGGTCAATTTCGCCGGCCTGGCACTGATCGTCCTGGGCGTCATTCTGTTCGTGACTGAAACCTTCGTACCGGCTTACGGCACGCTCAGCATCGGCGGCCTCACCGCTTTCGTCATCGGCTCCATCATTCTGATGGATACCCATGTGCCGGGTTTCGCCATTTCTCGCAGCCTCATCGCCGGCTTGAGCACCGCCGCCGCTCTTATCGTTATTGGTACGCTCTGGTTTGCGGTACGCTCACGCCGGAGACCCGTGGTCACCGGCGCGGAAGAATTGCTTGGCAGCAGCGGTCATGTACTCACCGATTTCACCGGCGGCGGCGGCACCGTACGCGTACACAGTGAAATCTGGAATGCCGAAAGCAGCATGCCGCTCCATGCCGGCGACACCGTCAGGGTAATCAGGCGAAGTGGGCTCAAATTGGTCGTGGAGCCGCTCCGGCCATCCATCGAGGAGGATCACCAATGAGCATCTTTATACTTGTCATAGTCGTTATTCTTGCCATTATCGTCTTCAGTGCTCTCCGGGTGCTGAAGGAATACCAGCGCGGCGTCATCTTCACCTTCGGACGCTTCGACAAGGTCAAGGGGCCGGGCATCATCCTCGTCATCCCCATCGTGCAACAAATGAGCAAGGTGGATCTGCGTACCGTGGTCATGGAAGTGCCACCGCAGGACGTGATCTCACGCGACAATGTCTCCGTGAAGGTAAACGCAGTCATTTATTTCCGTATCATTGACCCGGAAAAAGCCATCATTCAGGTGGCGGATGTTTACGATGCCACCAGCCAGCTTGCACAGACAACGCTGCGTGCGGTGCTCGGCCAGCACGAACTGGATGACATGCTGGCCGCCCGAGACAAGCTGAACGCCGACATCCAGGGCATCCTCGACCAGCATACCGATGCCTGGGGCATGAAGGTCACCAACGTGGAAATCAAGCAGGTGGATCTGGATGAAAATATGATCCGCGCCATTGCCCGGCAGGCGGAGGCCGAACGCTCGCGCCGCGCCAAGGTCATCAACGCGGAAGGCGAGCTGCAGGCCTCGCAGAAACTCATGGAAGCGGCGCAGACCCTGATACAGCAGCCGCAGGCCATCCAGTTGCGTTATCTGCAAACGCTGGTGGAAGTAGCGGGTGACAAAAGCTCGACTATCGTTTTTCCATTGCCCATGGATCTGATCGAGCCTTTATTGAAAAAGCTGCAAAAATAGCTGCTGCCGGGCGCTGCAAGAAACAAGGACCGCTTCGGGCCCCAGATTGCTTCGATAATCCCAAGCAACTCTGAGTACGTTTATTTGGATGCGTAAGCCAGACTGAAGGCGCCCGGCCCCACGTGAATACCCGCCGTGGTGCTCATGACCGACAACAGCGTCTCCACTTTGTTGCTCATGGCGCACTGAATAAAGTCGCTGTACCCCGGAAAGGATTTCACTTCTTCCGGGTTCCCCGCGTAACTCATGCATACCACCTTGCTCAACAGACCGTGTTCTATGGCTTCAATGGTCATATCGAACAACTTGTGCACGGCATTATCGTAGCCACGCACCGTGTCAACGGCCTCCGTTTCGCCACGATAGGATTTGAGGATGGGTTTGATATCAAACATGGTTCCCATCTGATACTTGAACCAGCTGACGCTTTTATCACCTTTCTGATGCGCGCGTGTGCGCACATAGAAAAGATCCTGGGGTACCACATATGCGTGCACATGCTGCGAAAAACTTTCCACGTGCTGGCGCAGTTTATCGAACATAATGTCCTCCTGCCCCCGTGCGGCACGCAATGCCTCGTACACCACTACCGCCTGACCGGTAAACAGCGTCTTGCTGTCGATCACGCGCAAACCGAATTGCTCGTCCAAACCCGCAGCACGACGACGCTCCTTGTAACCTGAGAGAATCATGAAGGATGCCTGGGTGGCGTTCTCGAATACCGGGCTGCGGCGGCTGGATACGGTGATCACCAGGACGCGGTCGTACTTGAGTACCAATTGGTCGAGGAACAAGTCGCGGATAGCTTTGGTTGACAGCGGTGTAGTGGAAATCTCCAGGTCCTTCTCCGCCACGAAACGGCGGTAAAAATCCATGGTCTGCTCCGGATCGCGCATGTCCTTGAATGTCATGTTGCCAAAGTGCAACACGACCGGCATGATCTCCAGACCCTGCTGCTCAATGAACGAACGCGGCAGATCACAGGCGGAATCAATGACAAGGCCGATTTTTTGTGGCATGGATTGCTGCTCCTGGGGCTGAATTCTGCGCGTATGCTGTGGTCTCGCCCCAGCCCGGGCGGCCGGGAACCTTTAAAGCATAGCCTAAATTAGCACAGCTCCGGTAAATTATCCCGGCTTTTCCTGAGCTTGCCTGCCTTTATTGAATCCCTGTACGAGCTATGGCGCCTATCGTACGGACGTCTGCTGTCTTACGAACGTTTGCCATCCCCGGTAGCGGAGATATCCTGCACGATGCGCACCGGAAACGGTTGCGCCAGACTACCCGTAGTCAGGGAACGGTACGGATAGGGCAGCTCGATACCGTGGCGCGATAGCGTCGCATCGCTCGTGATGGCCGGTACGGTCCCGGCGTCCCGGCCACTCGCTCCAGCGACGGCCCATTCCTTTGCTGCGGCACGCCCGGCGTTCGGAAACCGTTACTTCGCACGGTTTCCTCCACCCTGGCTTTACGCCCCGGCGCGGCCTTCGCACCACGCGGACGCTGTGCTACGGCCGCTGAGGCTACCGCAGGCTCTTCGCCTCGGCGCTTCGCGCCTTCCCTGGCTCATCGGTCGAAGGCCTTTTTGATATCTTCCGCCAGACCGGTGCGGGTGACCGTGTAATTTCCACCTTGTGTCCAGACTGAGAACTGCAGATTGAGGGAGGATTCACCGAACTGCTGAAACAGGATCGTGGGCCGCGGCTCGATCAGGCACAGCGGATGATTGTCAGCCACTTCCAAAAGCACCTCACGTACCCGGCCGATATCCTCCTTATAGCCCACACCGATCTGCAAATCAATACGCCGGATCGGGAAACGGGTAAGGTTGGTGATTTCCGATTTCACCAGTGTTTCGTTAGGCACGCGCACAAACAGGTTATCGAAGGTACGCAGTTTCACGGATAACAGGTCAATAGACAGTACCTCGCCGGTGGTATCCCCTGCTTTTATGATATCGCCGATAGCGAAGGATTTTTCGCCAATGAGGAACAGACCGCTGATAAGGTTGGATGCCGAAGTCTGCGAGGCGAATCCCAGTGCCACCGTGAGGATACCCGCAGCGCCCAGAAAAATGTTGCTGATGTCATGGCTTACCTGCCGCAATCCAAGCACGATAGCCAGAATCAGTATCGAATAAAACACCAGTCGGCGTGTGAGTACGCCGCGGTGCCTGTCCATGCGGCGAATGGCCATGCGACCCACGAGGCGCGCACAAATCTGTGCGATCAGCAAACCGATCGCCATGACCAGGACGGCGCGCACCCAGGCGAACGCAGTTGCACTGTCGATAAAGTCCAGAAAATGCATCAGATCACGCTGCATTGGTTATCCAAAAAAACGGCTCAGGGCACGCAGTACGGTTTGGTCTTCCTGCATCTGGCGCGGACCGCCAATATGTTGCATCCGCGTTGCGCCGGACAGGTTCATATCGCCGAGTTGCAGCGCGGCTTCCCCCCCTGGGTGTGTGTCGTTCCAGTGTCACCGACTGGGTCCAGAAATGCCCGCGTTCGCTCACGCTCAAACTGAGCAACGGCATTGGCACACTCAGGCGTTCCACCGCCAGGGTATCACTGGCATGATTGCGTATAGATACCGGCGTGATGGCGCGATGCGGGCGCGGCACGATATCTTCAACGCGCAATTGTGCCAGCGTGCGGCTGGCATAGCACATCTCCCCATGGCGAGTATCGGCTCCAAACCATGTATCGGAAGGCCGCAATGTGGGCACTTCCACCAGCGGCATGGAACCATGCCCCACAAACACTTGCACCCAAAGCGGGGTGCTGACGAAGAGCGTAATTTCCTCTCCACCGGGAATATAGAGCGGCACTTCCGGTTTTACCACCACGGACCGGTCCGCCGATGCCGGCACCAGCCGTAAGGGTTTGCCGGTTTCGCGAAAGCTGAAACGGCAGACTGCCATGCCAGCTGCGGGTTTTTCGATGGGCAGGGGCATTTCCACCTGCGCCACAGGCTGCATAAGTTCTTCACCGGAACGCCACGCTATGCGCCATTCCTTTGCCAGTCGCTGCGCCCACAGTATCAGGGGACCAATATGCCAGCGCCCCATGGTATTGGCCGCAAGGATGCATTCACCCCACCAAGGCCGCAGGGTAGCGTGGTCATCAGGTTTGGTCATGCTTTACCTGCTCCCAGATCGCATCCATTTCCTCGAGCGTGGCTTCTGCGGGATATTTACCGCGCTTTGCCAATTCTGTTTCCACTCCGGCAAAGCGCCGCTCGAACTTGCGGTTGGTGCCGCGCAAGGCCTGTTCGGGATCTGCGTCCAGCTTGCGTGCCAGATTGGCGACTGCGAACAGGACATCACCTAATTCATCCAGAATGCGGGTATGCGGGGCAGCGCATGCAATTTCGGTTTCCAGTTCAGAAATCTCTTCGCGGATTTTCGCCAGTACCGGCGCCATCTCCGGCCAATCGAATCCAACACTGGCGGCACGCTGCTGTAATTTTACGGCGCGCGTCAATCCCGGCAATCCGGTGGGTACGCCGTCTAATACGCCGTTATTCCCGCTTTTCTGCCCGCGCTCTTCGGTTTTGCACGGTTCCCAATCCTGCTTCTGCGCGTGCCGGTCGGCGAATGTGGCATTGCCGGGCGCATGCGGGCAGCGCGTTAGCAGCTTGTCGGTGGTGGTTTGCACTACGTCCGCAAATGCAAAAATACCCTGTTCCTCGGCCATACGTGCGTGAAATACCACCTGCAGCAGCAAATCACCCAACTCATCCC
Organism: Natronospirales bacterium; assembly: GCA_021792635.1. Lineage (GTDB taxonomy): Bacteria > Pseudomonadota > Gammaproteobacteria > Natronospirales > REEB76 > REEB76. The sequence continues at coordinate 48,647 of JAJYUH010000010.1, forward strand.
GCAGCGCTTGCATGTCCCGGCGTTCGATGGCATCCGCCACCTCATAGGCTTCTTCCACCGTGTGGGGGGCCATACTGTGGAAATCCTGCTGCCGGTCCCGGAGGCAACCTGTACGCGCATCCCGCAAAGCCGCCACGGCTTCCAGCAGCCGCTGCATGTCCTTCATGCGGCCTCCATATGCTCCAGCTTGTGCAGAAAATTGACCAGCATGGCCGCGGTAGCCCCCCAGATAATGTGATGGCCATACTCGAATACGTAATACTCCACATCGCGGCCGGCCAATTGACGTTGCCGTAACTGCCGGTTGCGCGGATCACTCAGGAAGGCCAGCGGCACCTCGAATACCGTCGCCACCTCCGACGGGTCCGGTGCGAGATGGAAATCGGGTTTTATCAAACCCACCACCGGGGTGACCGCGTACCCGGTAATGGTGAGGTAGCCGTCCAGAAAGCCCACCACTTCCACGAAACTCCGTTGTAGGCCGGTTTCTTCCTCGGTTTCCCGCAATGCGGTCTGTACCGGATCTGAATCCGCCACTTCCCGGCTGCCGCCGGGAAAGCTCACCTGACCGGCATGATCCTGCAGCCGCTCCGTGCGCCGGGTAAGTAAAATGGTCGGACCCTGGAGGCGCGCCACTACCGGCACCAGAACCGCGGCGGGTTTCCAGGGTGGCTTCGGTCGCATGTCGGGCGGCAGATCACCCCCTGCGCGTTGCGGTGTGAACGTTAGAGGCGCTTGTGAGCCCCTGAGACAGAGGCGGATATGAGATTCAAAATCTTCAAAATACTTTTGCATATCAACAAGTTATATGCTACTTCTTATTAAATATCTTATTATTTCATTATTTCTTTATGCCGCCACGGGTGAGGTCCAACGGATCCAGAAGCGCCTTGAGATGCGCTTCGGAAAGCCCGCTCATTTCCCTGGCCACCTCCAGAACGGGACGTCGCTGTTTATAGGCCTGCTTGGCAATGGCAGCAGCTTTCTCATAGCCGATAACCGGGCTCAAAGCCGTGACCAGGATGGGGTTCTTATCCAAGGCTGCCCTGAGATGTGCCTGGTTAACCATGAACCCCGTGATAGCGCTGTCCGCCAGAATCCGTGCCGCATTCGCCAGCAATGCAATGCTCTGCAGCAGGCTATAGGCGATCACCGGAAGCATTACGTTCAATTGGAAATTTCCTGCCTGGCCCGCTACGGTGATGCTCACGTCATTACCAATGACATGCGCCGCCACCATGGTTACGGCTTCCGGGATCACCGGGTTCACCTTGCCAGGCATGATGCTGGAGCCGGGCTGCAGCGCCGGCAGGGCGATCTCACCGAGGCCTGCCAGTGGGCCGCTGTTCATCCAGCGCAGATCATTGGAAATTTTCATCAAGCTCACGGCAATGGTCTTCAGTTGCCCGGAAAGCTCCACTGCCGTGTCCTGGCAGCTCAGGGACTCGAAATAATTTTCACTGGTCCGGAACGGGATTCCGGTACGTTTGCCGAGTTCGGTGGCGATACGCTTGCCGAATTCCGGATGCGCGTTGATCCCGGTTCCCACCGCCGTGCCGCCCTGCGCCAGCGCTTGCAACCGCGGCAGCACCGCTTGTACGCGGGAAATACCATGCCGTATCTGGGTTGCCCAACCGGACAGTTCCTGGCTCATGCGTACCGGCATGGCATCCATGAGGTGCGTGCGGCCGGTTTTCACCACCTGATCGCTTTCCCCGGCTTTGACTTCAATGGTTTCCGCTAAATGGATAAGCGCCGGCAGCAGTCTTTCCTTCACTTCCAGCGCCGCACTGAGGTGGATAGCCGTAGGAATGGAATCATTGCTGCTTTGGCCCATATTCACATGGTCATTGGGGTGTACCGGCTGCCTGGCCTTTTCCGTAGCCAGGTGTGCGATCACCTCATTGGCATTCATATTGGTGCTGGTGCCGGAACCGGTCTGGAACACATCAATTGGGAAATGCCGGTCATACCCGCCGCCTGCGACCTCCAGCGCCGCAGCTTCAATGGCTTTGGCCCGTACCCCGTCCAGCGCTCCCAGCCCGTGATTGACGTTGGCGGCGGAAGCCTTGATGAGACCCAGTGCACGAATGAAGGCGCGGGGAAAAACCAGGCCGCTGATGGGAAAGTTCTGTACGGCACGCTGGGTCTGGGCACCCCACAAGGCATCGGCCGGTACCTTTAATTCGCCCATGCTGTCATGTTCCATACGGTAGGGCTTTTCGGACATGGACCTCTCCCGGAGAAATGAATTCAAATTTTCCGTATAACACCTTGATCTGAGTGTATAATTATATTCAGCTTCTCGATACAAACGGGCAGCGCAAAACGGCCGCGGGTACTTAAGTTATTATCCGCAATCCAGCCAGCATTTGCACGGAATTCGCATGCAACTGTCACCACTGACGGCGCTTTCACCACTGGACGGACGCTACGCCGCCAAATTCGATGCACTCCGTGGTTTATTCAGCGAATATGGTCTGATGCGCCAGCGCATTCGTGTGGAAGTAGCCTGGCTCATAACCCTGAGCGAAACGCCAGAAATTTCCGAAATCAAGCCACTGAGTGATGACGCCCAGACGCAGTTGCGGCGGCTCACGGAAGGTTTCGATCCGACTGCGGCGGCTCGCGTCAAGGCCATTGAAGCCACTACCAATCATGACGTGAAGGCAATCGAGTATTACCTCAAGGAAAATGTGCGCGGCTATGCCGAGCTCGATCAGGTAAGCGAATTCCTGCATTTTGCCTGCACATCCGAAGACATCAACAACCTTGCCTATGCATTGCTGCTGGCCGAAACCCGTGAAAAACATCTGCTGCCCATGATGGACAAGGTGAGCGAGCGCATGCGCGGACTGGCGCACCGTTATGCCGAACTTCCCATGCTGGCACGTACCCATGGTCAGCCCGCCTCGCCCACCACGCTCGGCAAAGAACTGGCCAACATGGTATCTCGCATGCGCCGGCAGCATGCGCAATTGGCCGCAGTAAGTCTCACCGGCAAGTTAAACGGCGCGGTCGGCAACTACAACGCACATTTGGCGGCTTACCCGGATGTTGACTGGCCCATGCTGAGCAGGCGACTGGTGACATCACTGGGACTTGCATGGTCGCTCTACACAACCCAGATCGAACCCCACGACTACATGGCGGAATACTTCGACGCTTTGGCGCGTTTCAACACGGTGCTCATTGACACCTGCCGCGATATTTGGGGTTACATCTCGTTGGGTTACTTCCGCCAGAAAACCGTTGCCGGTGAAGTAGGTTCCTCAACCATGCCGCATAAGATCAATCCCATTGATTTTGAAAACTCCGAAGGCAATCTCGGCATCGCCAATGCCTTGCTGCGTCATTTCGCGGAAAAACTGCCTGTCTCACGCTGGCAGCGGGACCTCACCGATTCAACGGTATTGCGCAACCTGGGTGTCGCGATTGGCCACAGCCTGCTGGCTTATGAAGCCTTCTTGAAAGGGCTCAGTAAACTGGAGGCCGATGCCGATAGAATGGGCGCTGATCTGGACAGCAACTGGGAAGTGTTGTCGGAGGCCATTCAGACTGTGATGCGACGTTACGGATTTGAAGCTCCCTATGAGCAGCTCAGCTCCCTGACGCGCGGCAAGCATGTTGCGCAAGACGCCTTGCAGCAGTTCATCAAGGATCTGGAAATCCCCAACCAGGCCAAGCAGCGGTTGCTGGCCCTGACACCCGCTGGTTATATCGGCCTCGCTGCGCGCCTTGCTCGTGAAATTTGATGCATGAGCGGCACGACTCTTCTTGGCGGTCTCACGCCGCATATGTTTCTGCGCCGTTACTGGCAAAAAACACCCTGCCTCATTCGCAACGCGTTGCCCGGATTCATTCCGCCGATTTCACCGGATGAACTGGCGGGACTGGCCTGTGAAGAGACTGTCGAATCCAGGCTGATAATCAAATCCCGCGGGGTAGCCGGTTGGCGGGTGCGCCATGGTCCTTTCCAGGAAGAGGATTTCCGTGCATTGCCGCCAAAAAACTGGACGCTGCTGGTGCAGGATACGGACAAGCATCTGCCGGCACTTGCCCGATTTCTGGACAGTTTCCGTTTCATCCCCAACTGGCGCATTGATGATCTCATGATCAGTTATGCCACGGACGGCGGTTCCGTCGGCGCACATGTGGATACCTATGATGTATTTCTGCTGCAGGCTCAGGGCCTGCGGCGATGGGCGATCAGCAGCAAACCCCACCGCAAGGCTCAGGTGCCGGGGTTGGAGCTGCAACAAGTGCGCGATTTCAAGCCCCAGCATACCTGGGTGCTGGAGCCGGGAGACCTGCTGTATCTGCCGCCGGGCATAGCACATCACGGGGTGGCCATCGGTGCATGCATGACTTTTTCCATCGGCTTCCGCGTGCCCACAGACGCGGAAATGCTTGCAGACCTGAGCGGCTTGTTGCTCGAGCGCACGCGTAATGCATCGCGTTACTCCGATCCTGATCTGGCGCCGGCTACCAGCGACCCCGGCCTAATTTCGAACAAGACCCTTGCCGCCATCCGCCGCAGGCTGCGCCTCGCCCTGCACCCAAGTGAAGCCGAACTGGACGAATGGTTCGGACGTTTCATCACCGAGCTGAAACCCCGGCTGTCGCTGGTCCCGCCGCGGCGGCCGGTTACGGCCGCCCTGCTGCGCCGGAGGGTTGCGTCCGGCCGGGGGCTGACGCGCGATCCGGCCGTGAACATGGTCTGGTGCCACGCCGGTCCGCATACTGTAAAACTATTTGCAAACGGTCATTGTCAATCGCTTCCCGCCCGCTTGTCGGGATTGGCGCAACTACTGTGCGGACATCGCCTCTATGCCGCCGACGAGCTAAAATCCCATTTGATCCACAAGGAAGCCGCTGGGATTCTCGCCAAGCTACACAACATGGGAATGCTGCGCCTCCGATGAGTATCCATCCCTGCTTTGTGCACAAAACAGACCGGCGCCTGGACCGTAGAACGATTGGCAGCGTATGCCTTGATATCTTCGTGCACGAGCAGCACCCATCCGGGAAATTGGAGCGGGATGATCCGGATGAGTCTTGCTCGCAGGTGCTGGCATTGAATGCCGGCAACAATCCCTTCACTACCGGACGACTGCTCGACAACGGCCAAATCGGCGGCCCGGCGATACCGGCTCCCTGGAACAGCGGCAATTTCCCGGCTGCCGATATCCCGTATCGCCATCTAATACGGGACTTCAGGGCCACACCCTCATGAGCAATGATTCCGCCGGTTACCGGGTGCTGGCCACGTCCGCAGATAACCGCCAAGCCGCCGCAGTATTGGCTGCAGGAGCGCATAGAACACTTGCCATATTTACGCGGGATATGGAGCGGGTGATTTACGACACCGTCGAATTTGTGGCGGCTGTGCGGCAGCTCGCCCTGCGCAGCCGCTTCTCGCGCATCCGCATCGCAGTCATTGATCCGCTGCCTGCTATCAAAGACGGCCATCGCCTAATTGAACTGGGAAGGCGGCTCAGCAGCTTCATCGAATTCCGCCGGCCAGCGGCGGAAGCTGCCACGCTTGCCGATGCATTCCTGATTGCCGATGAAAACGGCCTGCTCTACCGCTCCCTGGCCGGTCGCTATGAAGGCTACATGGATACCGACAACCCGCACGCTGCCCGCATATACCTGCGTGCTTTTGAAGCAATATGGGAACTGGCGGAGCCGGAGCCTGAATTCCGCCGCCTCAGCCCGTAGCCGTGTCACAGACTGCCGTCATGGGCTCTAGGAAACCACGGGTATGATGCCACTATGACCTGGAAACCACACGTTACGGTGGCCGCAATCGTGGAACAAGATGGCAGGTTCCTGCTGGTGGAAGAGCGGGTCCACGACGCACTGGTCATCAACAATCCCGCCGGTCATCTGGAAGAGTCGGAGAGTTTCATTGACGCCGTGCGCCGTGAAACCCTGGAAGAAACCGGCTGGGAGTTTGAACCCGATGCGGTAACCGGTATTTATCTGTTTAAAAACCTCAGCCTGGATGCGACGTTTCTGCGCATTGCTTTCTGCGGTCACTGCACCCGGCATCATCCGGGACGGTCACTGGACCGGGGTATCGTCGGCCCCATGTGGTTGACGCGCGCGGAACTCGACAACGCCAGCCTGATCCTGCGCAGCCCCCTGGTCACACACTGCATTGATGATTATCTGGCTGGCCGGAGGTTCCCTCTGGACATCCTCACCTGCATCGCTCCGATCGCCATCCTGTGCCGCGACACCCGCGCATGATGTCCGGCGTAACGCGTAAAATAGCCGCATGAACAATCACGCCAGCTCCCGGGTGATCGTCGGCCTGTCAGGCGGCGTGGACTCCGCCGTCGCCGCCCTGCTGTTGCAGGAACAAGGCTATGCCGTGGAAGGTTTGTTCATGGAGAATTGGGAAGATGATGAAGCAGAGACTTATTGCACGGCGGCACAGGATTTTCAGGATGCGCGCCAGGTGTGCGAGCAGCTCGGCATCCCCCTGCACAAGGCGAATTTTGCCGCTGCATACCGTGAGCACGTGTTCCATTACTTTCTTGATGAATATGCTGCGGGCCGCACGCCCAATCCGGACGTGTTGTGCAACAGTGAAATAAAATTCAAGGCGTTCCTTGATCATGCGCTGCGACTGGGTGCGGACTGTATCGCCACCGGTCACTATGCCCGTACCTGGCGGACCGGGAATGAAGTGAAACTTCTGCGCGCTTGTGATGAAAGTAAGGATCAGACATATTTTTTGCATGCCGTTGCGCAAGCTGCGTTGGCAAGAACTCTGTTCCCCGTGGGGGCATTGCTCAAAAACGAAGTACGCCGGCGGGCACGGCAGGCCGGATTTGCCAATCACGCAAGAAAAGACAGCACCGGCATCTGTTTCATCGGCGAACGCAAATTCAGCAACTTCCTCGGCAAATACCTGCCGGCGCAGCCGGGACGAATGGAAACGCCGGAAGGAACGCTTGTCGGCACGCACCGCGGGCTCATGTATTACACCCTGGGTCAGCGGCAGGGACTCGGCATCGGCGGACGGCGTGATGCGGCAGAAACCCCCTGGTACGTGGCCGCCAAAGACAGCAAACGCAATGTCCTGATCGTGGTACAGGGTCACGAGCATCCCATGTTGATGCGGCAATCGCTGATCGCCGATAAACTCCACTGGGTTTCGGCGGCGCCGTCCGCACCTGCTTTCGATTGCACGGCGAGATGCCGCTACCGCCAGGCGGATCAGCCCTGTCATGTAACATTCCCGGATGCACACCGCTGTCGTGTGGAATTCACAGCATCTCAACGGGCGCTGACACCCGGCCAGTATGTGGTGTTTTACCGTGGCGACGAATGCCTTGGTGGCGGAGTGATCGGCGAAGTCGGAGAAGCAATAATGAAAAATGAGATGACGGCCAGCCTGCGCACACGGAGTGTCGCATGACTCGGCCGCTGGCGGACCGGGTACTGGCCCTGGCGGGAGTCGTTCAGGCCGCAACCCTGGTCAATGATGTGGCCACGGCCGGCCGCACCGACGAGATATCCATCCACGCCACCATCACCAGCATCATCAAGTCGGAGGCGGCTGATGTGCCCGAGGTTTTTGGCGGCTTGCATGGTCTCGGCTGCGGCTTGCAAACGCTCGCCCGCCTGCTGGGCCAGGAACACCGGCCGGCAGACGTGGCCGTACTGCGCTACACACTGAGTCTGCTGCAGTTGCAGGGAAAGGTGATGCGGCGCCGGGCGCTCAAGGAAGTTCTCGAAGGCGGGGTCAGGCGAGCACAGAATCAAATCCGGCATTTCGGACCCACCCACACCAACGTGCTGGCTGGGCTGGCGGATACGTACCTGCACAGCGCCGGCGCTGTTCAGCCTCGCATCATGGTCACGGGGGACGCGGCGCATCTGCAAAACCAGAAAGTTATCAATCTGGTGCGCAGTCTGCTGCTTGGCGGTTTGCGCGCGGCGGTATTGTGGCGCCAGTGCGGCGGTTCCCGATGGGCTTTATTGTTCATGCGTGCCAGCCTGCACAGGGAGGCTCAGCGGCTGCTGCGTGAAAGCGGCCGTTACGCCTGAGCTACCGCGCTTCCCTTATAATAGTCACGCGCGATATCAAACCCATACCGCAAGCGCCGCCGCCTGACGGCGAACCAGCGTATTTTCTTTCCCTTACGGAGGTGCCATGAAAGACAGCTTCAAATCCCGCACCATGCTCAGCCTCGGCGGCAAACAATACGAAATCTTCAAACTCGAAGCGCTGGAAGCGAAGTACAGGATTTCACGTCTGCCCTACTCCCTCAAAGTTCTGCTGGAAATGCTGCTGCGCCTGGAAGATGGTGTCACGGTCACGGCTGCGGATATCGAGGCGCTCGCCAACTGGGATCCTCAAAAAGAACCGGATCATGAAATCGCTTTTACGCCCGCGCGGGTGCTGATGCAGGATTTTACCGGCGTACCGGCGGTAGTGGACCTGGCCGCCATGCGCGACGCCATGCAGAAACTCGGCGGTGATCCCAAAAAGATCAATCCTCTGGCGCCTGCGGAACTGGTGATTGACCATTCGGTTCAAGTGGACTTTTACGCTGCACCCGACTCGCTGGCCAAGAACAGTCAGATGGAATTCGATCGGAATAAGGAACGTTATCTGTTCCTGCGCTGGGGCCAGAAGTCCTTCCGGGATTTCAAAGTGGTCCCCCCGGACACCGGTATCTGCCATCAGGTGAACCTGGAGTATCTGTCGCGAGTGGTGTTTGAGCGGGAAATGAATGGCAAGCTGCAAGCCTATCCAGACACTCTGGTAGGTACCGACTCACATACCACCATGGTGAACGGCTTGGGTGTCCTGGGTTGGGGCGTGGGTGGCATCGAGGCGGAAGCCGCCATGCTCGGCCAGGCTTCCACCATGCTCATCCCGCAGGTTTTCGGTGTGCGGTTATCCGGCAAGCTGCCGGAAGGCGCCACCGCCACCGATCTGGTGCTGACCATCGCGGAACTGCTGCGCAAGAAAGGCGTGGTGGGCAAGTTTGTCGAGTACTTCGGTCCGGGTGTGGCGAATCTGCCGCTGGCCAACCGCGCGACGCTCGGCAATATGTCGCCCGAGTTCGGTTCCACCTGTGCCATCTTTCCCATCGATCAGGAAACCCTGAATTACCTGCGCTTGAGCGGGCGCAGCGAGGAACATATCCGGTTGGTGGAAACTTACGCCAAAGCCCAGGGGCTGTGGCATGAGGCGCAGCATGTGGCTGCCGAATACAGCGACGTGCTGGAGCTTGATCTTGCCACAATCGAGCCAAGTCTTGCCGGTCCGAAACGCCCCCAGGACCGTATTCCGCTCAAATCCGCGAAAAGCATAATCGCCAAGCATATCGCCTCCATGGCGGCGGAACGTGCACAAAAAATCAGTGACGCGGCACGCTTCGAAGATGAGGGCGGCGCCATCGCTCTCGACATGGACAATCGCCGCAGCACCGCAGGTGTGGCCACAGTCACGCTGGACGGGCAGACGTTTAAAATAAGAGACGGCGATGCGGTGATTGCCGCCATCACCAGTTGCACCAACACTTCCAACCCCGAAGTCATGATCGCTGCCGGTCTGTTGGCACGCCGGGCGCGCGCCAAAGGACTCCAATCCAAACCCTGGGTCAAAACCAGTCTGGCACCCGGCTCCAAGGTGGTAACCGATTACCTTAAGAAAACCGGGTTACTGGAGGATCTGGCGGCGCTGGGCTTCAACCTGGTGGGTTACGGCTGCACGACCTGTATCGGCAACTCCGGACCGCTGCGCCCGGAAATCAGTGAAGCCGTGCGTAAAAGCGATCTGGTGAGCAGCGCGGTGCTGTCTGGCAACCGAAATTTCGAAGGTCGCATCCATCCCCAGGTCAAGATGAACTTTCTGGCCTCGCCGCCCCTGGTGGTGGCCTACGCCCTGACTGGAAGCATGTGCACTGATCTCACGAGCGAACCGCTGGGTACCGGCAAGGGCGGCAGTCCGGTTTATCTCAAAGACATCTGGCCCAGCCAGAAGGAAATTTCCGGTCTTATCTTCGGCAACATTGATTCCGGCATGTTCAGTAACGTGTACGGACAAGTATTCGATGGCGACAGAAACTGGAATAGCCTCAAGGTGCCCACGGGTGAAATTTATCACTGGGAAGAGGATTCCACCTATGTGCGTAACCCGCCCTACTTTGAAGGTATGCGCATGCAACCGGACAAAGTGCAGGATATACGGGGTGCGCGGGTGCTGGCTTTGCTCGGGAATTCCGTCACCACCGATCACATCTCCCCGGCTGGTAACATCAAACAAGACAGCCCGGCCGGCAGATATCTCATGGAAAACGGAGTGCAACCCAAGGACTTCAATTCCTATGGCTCACGCCGCGGCAATCATGAAGTGATGATGCGTGGCACCTTTGCCAATATCCGGCTGCGCAATTTGCTTGCTCCTGGCACCGAGGGCGGCGTCACCACCTACATTCCCAGTGGTGAAGTCATGTCCATCTATGACGCATCGGTCAAATACCGGCAGGACAAGACGCCGCTACTGGTCATCGCTGGCGAGGAATACGGAAGCGGTTCCTCACGGGATTGGGCCGCCAAGGGCACACTGCTGCTGGGCGTGCACGCCGTCATTGCCAAGAGTTTCGAGCGCATCCACCGCTCCAATCTTATCGGCATGGGCATATTGCCATTGCAGTTCTACCAGGGTGAGGATGCCAAATCCCTGGGATTGACCGGCCACGAGAAGTTTTCCATCGAGAACCTGGAGGACGGCAAGGCCAAGGAAGTCACCGTCAAGGCCGAATCGGCGGATGCCAAGACCAGGACTTTTAAGGTGCGCGTGCGTCTGGATACACCCAAGGAGCGGGATTACTATCGCAACGGCGGTATCCTGCAATATGTGCTGCGACAGTTGGCGGCCTGAACGCCCGCACCGTTTTGTGTGACGGCAGATAAACCCTGCCTGCGCAGGGTTTATCTGTTCTCAGCCAGCTTGTGAAGCAATCAATGGCTCGCGTCTGTGGTCTTCCACACCACCGGCTTCCAGTCACCGGAAGCCCGGAATTTGGCGCCGATATAGTAAGCCTTGCCCGCGCGTACCTGCAGCTTCAGTTCGTGCCTCGCCTGTCCATAGTAGGCGCGGCGCTCCAGCCCCGGTACATCCGCCAAGTTTACCTGCTGGCTGACCCGCACTTTGAAGGTGTATTGGCCCGGCCGGATCCATAGCACCCCCTGGTCCGAATGGTTGGTCAGGACACCATCCACCGCCCAGATTTCCACCGGCCAGATCTGGCGGGCACGCTGATCCACATTGAGATACAACGTGGCGTGTGCCGTCTTCATGGAACCCACAAAAGGCGAGGCCGCGGCGCCGGCAGTGAGCGCCACGATCCCGAATAGCGCCCCGGCAGCCAATGCTGCCCCGCGCCGAGAGAATGTACTCATGACAACCTCCTGAATAGTCCGTACCTGATCATCAGTATAGACCTGGATCAGCGTCCGGAGTTGCCGCGTTCGGGCCTGTCGTTACCGGTCTGGCGGGATCGCGTATCCATTCACTCCAGGAACCGGCGTACAGGCGCGCACCTGCAAGGCCCGCCAGCTCCATGGCCAGCAGGTTGTGGCAGGCGGTTACTCCGGAACCGCACATGCACACCGTTTGCTCCACCGGCATGCCCGCCAGCAGCGGTTCAAAACGGCGGCGCAATTCCCGGGGGCTGCGGAAGCAGTCATCCGCTTTAACGTTTCCATCATAGGGAAGGTTGACAGCACCGGGTATATGGCCCGCCACCGTATCCAGAGGTTCCACTTCGCCGCGGAAGCGGACCGGTGCGCGTGCATCCAGCAGCCGGCCGGGACGATGGCGGCCGACCAGCGCCATGATTTCCGCGCTGCTGGCCCAGAGCCGGTCATCGGGCCGACACGGGAACACCCGGGGCCGGGGCGGCGATGCGGCGGTCGTCACCGGCCGACCTTCCGCTGTCCAACGTCTCCAACCGCCATCCAGCACCGCAGTGTGCGGGTGTCCCAGCCAGCGGGCCAACCACCAAAGCCGGGCCGCGAATGCGCCTGCGGCAGCGTCATAGGCTACGAGTTGGACATCGGCATCCACGCCGACGCAACCCAGTCTGGCAGCCAGCGTGGCGGGATCCGGCAGCGGGTGCCGGCCGCTCGCTGGCGTCACCGGACCCGCCAGATCATGATCGAGATGAAAATAGCTGGCACCGGGAATGTGGGCGTCAGCATAGGCCCGCTCCCCCGCCGTTGCATCCGTCAGCGAAAAACGGCAATCCACCACCACCCACAGCGGATCATGCAGATGGGCAGCAAGTGTGGAGGTATTAACCAGCGTGTCAAACATAGACGCAGTATAAAACGCCAGGATGGCGCCGGAACGGCGGACGCGGTGCCGGGGTCACGTTTTGACGGCACACAGGTGTTATCGTTGGAAAATCCGCTGTTTTGCTTCCGGTACCCGGCATGTCATACGAAAACATCGTGCTTGCTTATGACGGCAGCATGGAGGGCCGACGTGCACTGCGTGAGGGTGCCGAGGTGGCGGTACGCTTCAACGCGTGCGTGCATTTTCTGGCCGTTATCAAGAACAACGTCGGCAGCGCATTCGGTCAGAGTTTCGATCCGCGCAGCCTGGCTGCCGTGGAAGCCGCAGATTTGCAGCGTATCCTCGACGAGGGCGTGGCAATGTTGAAGAGTTCCGGCCTGGAAGCCAACGGGCATCTGTGTATGGGGATCCGGTGGATGAGATCGTGAGGTGCGCGGCTGCGGTACACGCCGATCTGATAGTGGTCGGTCACCGGGAAAGCAGCCCTCTGGCCCGCTGGTGGCGCACTCCCATCAGCAGCTCGCTGGTGGACAAGCTAAGCTGCAGTATCCTCATCGGCATGCGGGACCATATCGAAGCCGCAACCAATAGTGATTCCCCGGACTAGGGCATTTCAACCCATGCCGGTATATCACGCCACGCTTCTCCCAGCTCTTCATCCAGTAACCGCCAGCGCGGTTCGTGACGCGCCACCAGTTCCCAAAAACGCGGCGAGTGATCAAGAACGCGGGTGTGTGAAAGTTCATGGATCAACAGGTAACGCACCAGTTCAGGCTCCAGAAACAGCAACTTGTAGTTGAGGCTCAGCGTGCCGCTGGAGGAACAACTACCCCACCGGCTCTTCTGCCCGCGGATTTGCAGACGGCGATAGCTGAATCCGGTGACTGCACTCATGCGTCGCGCCTTCGCACCGAGATGTTCGCGCGCATGGCATGCCAGCCAGCGGCGTAGCGCCTCGCGGCAGGCGGATTCGTTATCCCCGGCATGGTAAATCGTTATTGCATGCACGCCGACATCGGCATGTGCGCATGCACCCGGACGGCGTCGGTAATGAACCTGCCAATATTCACCGATGGCGCACAAATCCAGCGCCACCGGCAAAGTCCGGCCCGCATCCGCGATCTGGGACTGCATACGCGCCCAAGTGTCGTGTATCCAGTGTCGGTGCTTGGCAAGAAATGAACTTACACGCTGCTTGCTGGTGTGCGGCGGTATCACAACCTCAATACCCTGCCAGGGTGTAATACGCACCTGTAACTGCCGGGCGCGGGGGTTATGACGCCAATGATAGGCCATCAGCTCCGGCATGCTTTACTCCAAGGTTGATCAATTCCGGGTTCGCAGTATTCCAAAATGACGCCGTCTGGACCCGCCTTTTAGCCTGTCAGCGGCTCACGTACACCAACCACAGTGGATTCCGACTCAAAGTATTCCGGGATCATGAATTCAAATTCATGCCGGTGAATGGCGACGATGTCGCCGTGTTTCAATGCCCGGTCCGCGGTGATATTCTCACCGTTCACAAACGTGCCGTTGATGCTGCCTTGATCCATGATCCAGAAAGAATGGCCACGGCGTTCAATGACGGCATGGCATCGCCCTACGGTCTTCTCCTTGACCAGCACGTATTGTACTTCCGGATCGTAGCCGGCTACCCTTCCTATGATGGTGGCTTTTTCCGCAAGCTCGAAGCGTTTGATGTCATTGGGATTGCTGATGTCATACAATACGGCCCGCGGTCCCTCTGTATGTAGCATCTCGGGTTTGAGCAGTTTTTGCGGTCTTTTAATCAGCCGCATGTTCCAGGCCGCATAAATACCAAATGCCGCGGCGATCAGCGCCAGCAGGCCCGCCAGCCACAGCCACCCGGTATCCTCCGGCTGGCCGGCTGCATGGGTGAGCGGTGTATTGAACTTTGATGACATCACCGGCCTGATAGGCGGTAACTGGGCGGCATTGGGTGCATTTATCCCCGGTAAAGCGGGTGTAGCGGCCAGGCCGCTCACCGCCAATGTCGCACTGATGCGCTTGAATATGCCGTCAAGATCGCGTGCGTGCAACGCCTGAAAATAGCCACCGCCGGTTGTTTCCGCCAAGGTTTGCAGCAACTTGTCATTCACCCGCTGTGTGACCGCGACGGTGAATATCCGGACATGGTTGTATACCGCCGCGGGCAGTAGTGATTGCATGATCCAGCGTGTTTCCCCCCGGTCAATGGACTTGCTGCCCGTATGCACCAGACCGCCACTTATCAGGATGATGCATTTCTGCGCCCCGCTGTTTCCCCGGCTGACAAGTTCATATAGTGCCTGCTCCAGCCCGTTGGCAACATCCGTTGAATGGCCACGATAATCAAGACGCGTGAGTACATCGCGGATGTGTTTGCGATTTGCATCATCAGCCGGTACCAGCGGCACCAGCCGGGTCGCCGTGGCGGCGAAAGCAATGATGGCGATATGGGTGCCGGGGCCGCGGTGGTTGACGAAACCGGCGACCGCCGGCTCAACGAGGTGGTGCGGGTCGCTATTGCGCATGCTGGCGGAGTTATCCAGCAGCAACACCACGTCTTCACCGGCCCATGCCGTCAGGTGGAATATGCACAGCATTCCCGCCAGCAGACCTGCCAACGCGTGTCGTATCGGAAACCTTCGTGTCATCGGTGCCTGCCCCGCATCACCTGCCCTGCCCGGGGCCAATTCTATTGGCCGGGCCGGGACAGGGCTAGACCAGTACCGCAAGGGCCATGGCCAGCAGATAGATCGTCGCCGCAAAACCCGCCAGCCAGCTCAAAGTGCGCAACCAGGGGATGCCGATAATATAGGCTGGCATATGCACCAATCGGGCGACCAGGAACACCAGGGCAGCCGCAGCCGTGTACCGGGTAAAGCCGCCGCTGAATGCCAGCAACAGTACCGCCACGGCAAAGCCGGGGTAATTTTCCCTGAGGTTGTCATGCGCACGCACCGCCCGCTGCCCCCACTCCGGCAACGGCGGCAGGTTGCCGGTATCACGACTGGAAATCAGGCAGCTTGCGCCATAGGCCTGATATTTCGCCAGCGAGACCGGCAACCAGGAGAATATGAGAAATAACGTCATCAACCCGAGTATCAGCATTTCATAGGACATGATTTATCTCCCGCGGTCGGCAAATGCGCGTTTCTGAATAACAGCTCGACAGCATCGGCACCAGCCATGATAATGGCCGCCTTCAGCAGGCTATTACCGCGGCAGCACAATGCCAGATATTCTTGAGGTAAGTCACCTCGTCAAGGATTATCCAGCCGTAAGAGCGGTGGATGACGTCAACTTTGTTGTACGTGGCGGAGAATGTTTTGGCATGCTCGGCCCCAACGGGGCCGGCAAAACCACTACCGTCGAGATCATGGAGGGCATTACGCCTGCCACCCGCGGCACAGTTCATTACCGGGGCGAACCCATGGGACCGCGTTTCCGCTCGGAAGTGGGCATCCAGTTCCAATCCACTGCACTACAAGATTTTCTCACGGTACGCGAAACCTTGCACCTATTCCGCAACTTCTACCCGTGTGGCATGCCCCTGGAAGAATTGGCAAAACTCTGCGCGCTGGAGGACTATCTGGATCGGGATGCACGCAAACTTTCCGGCGGCCAGCGTCAGCGGTTATTGCTGGCGCTTGCACTGGTAAACGATCCCAAGGTGCTGTTTCTTGATGAACCCACCACCGGACTGGATCCGCAAGCGCGTCACAATTTCTGGGACCTGGCACGCGCGATAAAGGCACGCGGCAAAACCGTGATCCTGACCACCCATTACATGGAGGAAGCCTATCTGCTTTGTGACCGCATCATCATCATGGACCGCGGACGCATCATCGCGGAAGGCAAGCCCGCCAGCCTGATGGCGCACCACTTCCAGGATGCGATACTGCAGTTGCCACATGAGGATTTTCGCCCGGCGCGCGATGCGCTCACGGAGAAAGTCATGAACGTGGGCGAATACGTGGAAATTTTCACGGCCGATATCAACGCTACCATCGAATTGCTATTAAGCCATCAGGTCTCACTGGCGCATCTGCAAATCCGGGCGCGAACTCTGGAGGATTTGTTTCTGGAACTTACGGGTCGGGAATTGCGCGCATGATCCGGCGTTTTCTTGCAGTCCTGCATGCCCGCAATCTGGAATTCATCCGTGACCGTTCCGCCCTGGGCTGGAATATTATTTTGCCGGTGCTCATTGTGCTCGGCATGTGGTTCCTGTTCTCGGGAGGCCAGAAACCGCTATTCACGGTGGCGGTATTCAGCGGCAACACGCCGTTCACCGGCTTGCACGAAGCCTTTCTACAGACCCGATATATCCATTTCTACAGCATCGACAACCTGCCTGCCGCCATCCGCAAAGTCGGCCACGACCAGATCGATATGGTGCTGGATCTGCACAGGCGGGCAAAACTGCGCTATTGGGTGAATGAAAGTTCGCCTAAGGGTTATATCCTTGAAAAACTCCTGAATGGCGAGAAAGGTACACGCTACACGCGGGCATCCGTAAGTGGCCGCGCCATCCGCTATGTGGACTGGCTGGTGCCGGGCGTGCTGGGCATGAACATGATGTTCTCCTGTCTGTTCGGCGTGGGCTATGTCATAGTCCGCTATCGCAAAAACGGCTTTCTCAAGCGCCTCAACGCCACCCCTCTGAAAGCCATTGAATTCATCGCCGCACAGGTGGCTTCCCGCCTCATCCTCATCATGTTGATCACCGTCGCAGTGTATATCGGCACCGATCTACTGGTAGGTTTCTATATGTCCGGCAGCTATCTGGCGCTGCTGCTGACAGCGGTACTGGGGGCAGCTTCCATGATTTCACTGGGCCTGCTGATCGCGGCACGCGTGGCCAGCGAGGAGTTGGCCGGCGGTCTGCTCAATCTGCTCTCCTGGCCCATGATGCTTCTCTCGGGTGTTTGGTTTTCACTGGCAGGCACTTACCCCTGGCTGCGGCATGCCGCGCAAATCCTGCCGCTGACCCAGTTGCTGGAAGCCGCGCGAGCGGTCATGCTGGATGGCGCCGGGGTGGTGCAGATCCTGCCGCACCTGCTGGCCCTTGCGGCCATGAGCTTCGGGTTCCTGGCGTTAGGTGCGTTAAGCTTCAAATGGAAAAATGACTAGGCCAGCGACTTGGTTTATTGCGCGCCAATCCCCAGTGATATGAAAACGGCTGCGGACGGGAACCATGGTCTGGAATCTGAAAAAGTGGCGCGAGCGCCGCATCCTCCAACGTCATCCGATCCCGGAACCAGCCTGGCAGTACGCCGTCGCCCACTGCGGGCCGGCGCGCCGCCTCTCCATTCCCCGGCAGGTGCGCCTGCGCACGCTTGCTACCCTCTTTCTGCGGGATAAAGCATTGGAACCGGCGCAGGGTTTTGAACTCACAGACAATATGCGCGCGTTGCTGGCGGCCCACGCCTGTCTTCCCATTCTCAATCTCGGCCTGAAATGGTACGCGGGCTGGCATGCGGTAGTGCTCTATCCCGGCATGTTCGTGCCCGAACGGCACTATAGGGACGCGGCCGGCGTAGTGCACCACACCCGCAGTGCGATGGCCGGGGAATCCTGGCAGCGCGGCCCAGTCATTCTTTCCTGGGAAGCCATCCTGCAGGCCGGCGCACCGCCCGGGCACAATGTGGCCATTCACGAGTTCGCCCACAAACTGGATATGCTGCACGGCGAAGCCAATGGTTTTCCGCCGCTGCACGCGGACATGGGCCGGGCGCGCTGGACGCGCGCATTCCATGATGCCTTCGCACAACTGCAGAATCTGCGTCTTTCCGGCGAGCCTTTGCCCATTGATGGCTATGCCCTGGAAAATCCCGCTGAATTCTTCGCAGTGACCAGTGAAGTATTCTTTGAAGCACCGGCCGTTCTGCATGCGGCTTTGCCGGCCGTATATGACCAGCTGCGGCTTTTCTACCGGCAGGATCCCCGCAACCCATGAATACCCGCCTGCTGAATTCCACCCGGCCGGGGCGAACGGTATAAACCCCGGCGCAGGAGGAACCACCGTACGGCGGATCTCACTCGCCATCACGGGTTGATGAGCAAGCTGCCGACGTGCAAGCATGTCGCGTATGGGTTTCATCATCAAGCACAGCGTTTGTCCAACCAAGAATAATCACCATGCCACCCACCCTCATTGATATAGGCACCAATCTGACCCATGGCAGCTTCGACCGCGACCGGGCCGAAGTGATCGCCCGTGCCCGTGCTGCCGGCGTGACGCCCATGGTCGTGACCGGTAGCGATATCAATGCGAGTCACGCCGCCCTGGCGTTGTGCGAGGAATATCCGGGAGCGCTCTATTGCACTGTCGGCATGCACCCTCACCATGCGCAGGCATTCGATGCCGGCACTCCGGCGGCCTTGCGCGAACTGCTAGCCCGGCCGGGAGTCCTGGCGGTGGGCGAATGCGGACTGGACTACTTCCGTAATTTTTCGCCCGCCGACGTCCAGCGGGCCGCCTTTAAGGCACAGCTGGCGCTCGCCTGTGAAACCGGTAGGCCGGCCTTCCTGCATCAACGGGATGCCCACCAGGATTTTGTCGCTATCGTGCGCCCATGCCGGAACCAGTTGGCTGCAGGAGTTGTACATTGCTTTGCGGGCGGCGAAACGGAACTGCGAGACTATCTGGAGCTGGACTTGCATATAGGTATCACCGGCTGGATCTGCGATGAGCGCCGCGGCACGCACCTGCGCGAGCTGGTAAA
Source organism: Natronospirales bacterium (assembly GCA_021792635.1). Lineage (GTDB taxonomy): Bacteria > Pseudomonadota > Gammaproteobacteria > Natronospirales > REEB76 > REEB76. The sequence continues at coordinate 67,715 of JAJYUH010000010.1, forward strand.
GCGCATTCCCGCAGACAGGCTCATGCTGGAAACCGATGCCCCCTATTTATTGCCGCGGGACATCCGTCCGCGCCCCGCCCATCACCGCAATGAGCCCATGTATCTGGCGCATATCTGCGAAACGGTGGCCGCTTGTGTGGCCAAACCAGCGACACAGCTCGCCGCCGAAACCACGGCCAATGCGCGCCGTTTCTTCGGTCTACCACCAGGTTAGACTAAAATGACGCACGTCTCTCTCTTGCCCACCATCCGGAGAAATTGATGGATACACAAAAAATTCATGGCTTTGTGGATAAAACCTGGGATGACTCCATCCTGCCCATACTTCAGGAATATATCCGTATTCCCAACAAATCCCCGATTTTCGATCGCGACTGGCAGAAGCACGGCCATATGGAAAAAGCCGTGCAGCTTGCCGCCGGCTGGTGTCGTGCGCATGCCGTAAAAGGCATGAAACTCGAAATCATGCGCATCCGGGATCGTACGCCGCTGCTATTTATCGAAATACCCGGCGCCGGCAGCGATACGGTGCTGCTCTACGGGCATCTGGACAAACAGCCGGAGTTCACCGGCTGGAATGAAGGACTGGATCCCTGGAAGCCGGTGATGCGCAATGAGCGTCTCTACGGCCGCGGCGGCGCAGACGATGGCTACGCGGTGTTCGCCTCCTTGACCGCGATCCGCGCATTGCAGGAGCAAAATATCCCCCACGCCCGCTGCGTGCTGGTGATCGAGTGCTGTGAAGAGTCCGGCAGTTTCGATCTGCCCTCCCATATCCGGCAACTGGGATCGCGCCTCGGTGATGTGACTCTGGTGGTTTGTCTCGACGCCGAATGCGGCAATTACGAGCAGCTGTGGTGCACCACTTCGCTGCGCGGCAATCTGGTGGGTACGCTGACGGCGGAGGTGCTCACGGAAGGCGTGCATTCCGGCGCCGCCAGCGGCATTGTGCCATCCAGTTTCCGCATCTTGCGCGCGTTGCTGGAGCGCGTGGAAGACACCGCCAGCGGTGTCAGCAAGGTGAATAATCTCAGGCCGGTAATCCCCGCGGCTCGCCGCACACAAATCCGCCGGGCCGCGAAGGTGCTCGGCAAAAGCGTGTACAGTAAATTCCCCCTGGTAAAGGGCATACGCCCCCTGTCGCTGGATCCCGTTAAACTCATCACCGACAACACCTGGGGTGCGACGCTCTCCGTCACCGGCGCGGATGGCTTGCCGGCGCTTGACAGCGCCGGTAACGTGCTCAGACCCCGCACCAGCCTGAAATTATCCTTCCGTCTGCCGCCTACCGCCCATCCGGAAAAAGTAGGCGCCGAGATAAAGCGGCTGCTGAAGAAAAACCCGCCCTACAAGGCACGGGTGGACTTCACAGTGGAATCCGCCATGGGCGGGTGGAATGCGCCGACCGTGGCATCCTGGCTGGCAGCATCCATGCGGCAGGCATCCGGGAGTTTCTTCGGCGCCGACGCCATGTATATGGGCACCGGCGGCAGCATTCCCTTCATGGGTCTGCTGGGCAAAAAATTTCCCAAAGCGCAGTTTCTGGTCACCGGTCTACTGGGCCCCCACTCCAACGCCCACGGCCCCAACGAATTCCTGCATGTGCCGACGGCGAAAAAACTCACCGCCTGCGTTGCATATGTGATCGCTGCCCATCACGCCCGGAATGATGGAAACAGTTCGCGGTGACGCGTTGAGGCCATTGGATAATCTGGAACTATTGAGGTAACCGCTGACTTTTCCGGGGCAGAGCCCGGAAATCGCGACCAAAGACATTGAGATCACGTTTCCTCGTTATCGGATAGTGTGGCGCCGAATTCCGGCGCTTCCTTGCCGGGCGGCACACCGGCTATATCCCGCAGACGCATCCAGGCAGCTTCCAGACTTGCGTCCAGAAGCGGTGGTGGCGTGGTTTTCTGTGGACGCCGCAGTGGAGCGGCGAATTCTTCCAGCAATTCCACGCCCTCGGGACGCCCCTTGGGGAAATGGCCGCGCGCGCTAAACAGAATGCGCGGAACGATGGTGAACTCCGGCACCAATGCATGCAGGGCCAGAACCCGGTCATGCATGAGTCGCAAGGGATTGCGGAAGGTGAAGCGCCGGTGCTGGCCCATGGCAGTCCACTGGTCCATTTTTTCGCCGCCGAATATCGCCCCTTCCACATCGTGGATGGCGAGCACATAGAGCCGGCCATCGCGCAGCATGATCGCATCGGCCGCAATATGGCCGCCTACGCCGTCGGGCAGCACCACGTTGCGCAACAAGCGGTCGGCGATGTTGTGCAGCGTGGCCAGAATCTTCCGTTGCACCGCTGTCATCCGTCGCCAGATGAAAAGCCCGGCCAGTGCTGCAAGCAGGCAAACGACCGCCGCTGTCAGCAGCCAGAGCGGCCAACTGTGGTACCAAGCCGGGTGATACATGAGGCACGCTCTCCTGAGCAGTAAAACCCCGCTGAGCCTGCGATGATGCAACTCGCGAGCGCGTATTTTACGCCTAGCTGCAGGATCACCGTGCAGGGAGAGTCAAAAGCGGATGCGCCCCATGAGGATATCACGGAACATCACCCAATCGCCCATCAGGCTATAGCAGGGGTACTTGAAGGTAGCGGGGTAATTCTTTTCAAAAAAGAAATGACCGATCCAGGCAAAGCCATAACCGATCACTGGTATCAGAATCAGACCCCACCAGCGTTGCGTTGCCACCACGCCGATCAGTGTCAGCACTGCCAGGCAAACACCGATGAAGTGCAGCCGCCGAGTGGCGCGGCGGCTGTGTTCGCCCAGATAGAAAGGATAGAACTCGCGAAAGTTTGCAAAGCGTCCAGACAAGGGGGTCTCCTGCGGTCGGTACCTTCAGCCGGCAAGTGCGAATATACCGCGGGGATCGTGCAATACGGCAATGCTGACAATAAAAGCAAACAGCAGGATGGCGGCGCCAAACAAGCCGAGTTTCAGCCAGCGCGGGCGGTGGAGCCGGAAAGCCAGCACTCCCATTACGATATAGCCGATCACGCACAGCAATTTCACGCCCAGCCAGGTGACATGCAGCGGGTTGAGCCGCAGCATGACGGCCAGCCACACGCCCAGGGCCAGCAGTAACGTATCCACCACATGAGGAAGAATTTTCCACACGCGACGAACCAGAGGTCTCGCAGCCACCAGCATGAAAGCACCACGCAGCACAAACAAGACGATACTCAAGCCCGCGAATACCACATGCGCCAGTTTTACATCGGAATAAAACATCATCGGCTGAGCCTTTTTGTGCTGCGGCACGAAGGATTAAACATGCCCTCCCAGGTCGGTTCAGGAGGCAGCGATTTCTTGCGGCTTTCAACCGCTGCATAATAGGACTAAAATAGTCCCAATTGAAGCAACCCGATGCGGACCCATGTTGCGCCTCAGCAAACTCACGGATTACGGCACGGTGGTACTGGCCCAGATGGCCCGCGACCCCGGACCGGTACACACCGCCACGGATATAGCCAGCGCCACTCGCGTGGCGCTGCCCACGGTCAGTAAACTCCTCAAGCTCTTTACCCGGGCGGGGTTGGTCACCTCCTACCGCGGTGCCCACGGCGGCTACACCCTGGCGCGCCCGCCGCAAGCCATTACTGCGGTGCAGATCATAGACGCGGTGGAAGGACCGGTAGCCATTACCCAGTGCAGCCTCGATCACGCGCATTGCAGCATCGAGACGGTATGCGGCGTGGGCCACAATTGGCAGCGCATCAGTCTCGCCATCCGCGATGCCCTCAAGAGCGTAACGCTGGCGCAGCTGGCACGGCCGGTAACCTTCAGCACGCCGCTCGTGGACCTGAGCTCGGCGATCATCAGCGAGCAGGAACGACGTACATGAACGAGGCAGCTCCCGCAGTCACGCAAGCCAGCGACGTAGAGAATCTGGTACGCGGTGAATACCGCCACGGCTTCGTTACCGACATCGAAGCCGACACAGTGGCGCCCGGCCTGAACGAAGACGTGATCCGCCTTATCTCCGCCAAGAAATACGAACCGCAGTTCATGCTGGAATGGCGCCTCAAGGCTTTTCGCCACTGGCTCACGCTGCAGGAACCTCATTGGGCGCATGTGCGGCATGCACCCATTGATTACCAATCCATCTCCTACTACTCCGCGCCGAAATCAAAACAAAATGCGCCCAGGAGCCTCGACGAGGTGGATCCCAAGCTGCTGGAAACCTATGAGAAGCTGGGTGTACCGCTGCACGAGCGCGCCAAACTCGCCGGGGTGGCCGTGGATGCGGTCTTCGACAGCGTTTCCGTGGCCACCACTTTCCGCAAGAAACTGGCGGAAGCCGGCATCATCTTCTGCGCGTTCTCGGAAGCGGTGAAGAGCTATCCGGAACTGGTGGAAAAATACCTGGGTTCCGTGGTGCCCTACTCCGACAATTTCTTCGCCACCCTCAACTCGGCGGTATTTACCGACGGCTCCTTCGTATTTGTTCCCAAAGGCGTACGTTGCCCCTTGGAACTGTCCACCTATTTTCGCATCAACGCCGCCAATACCGGCCAGTTCGAGCGCACCTTGATCATCGCTGAAGAAGATGCCCATGTCAGTTACCTGGAAGGCTGCACCGCGCCCATGCGGGACGAAAATCAATTGCATGCCGCGGTGGTGGAACTCATTGCGCTGGAGGGCGCACAGATCAAATACTCCACGGTGCAGAACTGGTATCCCGGCGATGCAAACGGGGTCGGCGGCATTTACAATTTCGTCACCAAGCGCGGTGAGTGCCGCGGTGCCGATTCAAGGATTTCCTGGACCCAGGTGGAAACCGGTTCGGCCATTACCTGGAAATACCCCAGTGTGTTGCTACGTGGCGACAACTCCATCGGGGAATTCTACTCGGTGGCGGTAGCCAACCATTATCAGCAGGCGGATACCGGCACCAAGATGATTCACATCGGCAGGAATACCAGGAGCACCATCGTCTCCAAGGGTATCTCCGCCGGTCACGGACAGAACAGCTATCGTGGCTTGGTCAAGGTATTGGCAAAAGCCGAGAATGCTCGCAACTACACCCAATGTGATTCGCTGCTGATGAGCGACCGTTGCGGTGCCCATACTTTCCCCTATATGGAAGTGAAGAACCCCACGGCAAAAGTGGAACACGAAGCCACTACCTCCAAGATCAGTGATGACCAGTTATTTTATTGCCGCAGCCGCGGTGTTGCCACGGAAGATGCCGTCAATATGATCGTAAGCGGCTTCTGCAAGGATGTCTTCAAGGAATTGCCCATGGAATTCGCGGTAGAGGCACAACGCCTTTTGGCGGTAACGCTGGAAGGAGCGGTGGGATAAATGGTGCCCGGTGCTGTGTGCTAAGTGCCGCGCAAGAAAATCATCCATCCGGAAATACTTATGCTGAGCATCAAAAATTTACACGCCAAGATCGAGGACCGCGAAATCCTCAGAGGCCTTGATCTTGAGGTCAAAGCCGGGGAAATCCACGCAATCATGGGCCCCAACGGTTCCGGCAAGAGTACCCTCGCCCACATCCTCGCCGGTCGCGAGGGTTATGCGGTCACCAACGGCAGCGTCACCTACCTCGGCAAGGACCTGTTGACCATGCCACCCGAAGAACGCGCCCGCGAAGGTCTGTTCCTGGCTTTCCAGTATCCGGTGGAAATCCCCGGCGTCAACAACGTCTATCTCCTCAAGGCCGCCTACAACGCCATCCGCAAGCATCGCGGTGAGGAAGAGCTGGACGCGGTGGATTTTCTGGCCCTGGTGAGAGCCAGAATGCAACTCATAGAGATGGATGCCGACATGCTCAGCCGTGCCGTAAACGAGGGATTTTCCGGCGGCGAGAAGAAGCGCAATGAGATACTGCAGATGCTGGTGCTGGAGCCAAAACTCGCGTTGCTGGATGAAACCGATTCGGGTCTCGACATTGACGCCCTCAAGGTGGTGGCCAAGGGCATCAACAAACTGCGCAGCCCGGAGCGCGCCGTACTCATGATTACCCATTACCAGCGGCTGCTGGATTACATCGCACCGGATTTTGTGCATGTGCTGGCCGGCGGGCGCATCCTTAAATCCGGTGACGGGAATCTGGCCCTGGAACTGGAACGGCGCGGTTATGACTGGATATTGGCTGAGGCAGCGGTATGAATGCGGTGAGTGCAGCCATTCGGCCGTATGCCGAGGGCTTCAAGAGCCTTGAACCGGTGCTTACGCGCAGCGCGCCCGCATGGCTCACGGCCTTGCGTCGCGAAGCCTTTGCGCGCTTCGCCAATCACGGTTTCCCCGGCGAGCGTGAGGAAGACTGGAAATATACCAGCACCCGGCCGCTGGAAAAACGCGGATTCGTTCCAAGCTTGATCGCGCCGGGCACAATTGATGTGGATGCTATCGAACCGGCATTCCTGCGGGAGATACCGGCGCATACGCTGGTTTTCATAAACGGGCAGCATGCGCCGGCACTCGACACGGCCGGGTCTGACATCGCCGGCCTGCGCATTGCCAGCCTGGGTAAAGCGCTGCAACAGGCGGCAGACAAATTGCAAGCTTATTTTGCTCCCGCATCAGCATGGAGTGATGACCCGTTCACTGCGCTGAACACAGCGTTCCTTCGGGATGGCGCCGTCATCGAGATTGATGACGGCATGCGGCTAGAACAGCCCCTGCAGTTGATATTCCTGTCCACCAAACAGGCCCAGCCCGGCGCCTGTCACCCGCGCATCCTGGTACGCCTCGGCAGGCATGCGCATGCGACGCTCCTGGAAACCTATCATGGTCTTGAAGCGGCGGCCAACCTCACCAACGGTTATGCGCAGATTCATCTCGGCGAAAACGCGCAACTCGAACATCTGCGGGTGCAACGGGAAAGTGCACAGGACTTTCACGTGAATCGTGTGCGGGTCACCCAGCAGCATGGCAGCCGCTATGTTTCCCACACGCTCAACCTCGGTGGCCTGTGGGTGCGCACTGATCTGAACACGCGCCTGGAAGCACCAGAAGCCGAAGCGGTATTCAACGGCCTGTACTGGACGGATCAGGGCCGGCACGTGGACAACCACACCCGTATTGACCACCTGGCACCCCGCACACGCAGCGATGAGTTGTACCGCGGCATCATCGGTGGCCACAGTCATGCCGTATTCAACGGCAAGGTGGTAGTGGCAAAGCATGCGATGAAAACCGATGCGGCCCAAATCAATAACAACCTGCTGTTGTCGCGACAGGCGGAAATAGACACCAAGCCGGAATTGGAAATCTATGCCGATGACGTGCAATGCAGCCACGGAGCCAGCATCGGCCAGTTGGATGAGCAGGCACTGTTCTACCTGCGTTCCCGCGGACTCGATCCGGAAACAGCTCGCGGTCTGCTGATCGATGCATTCGCCCATGCTGTACTGGATCGCATTGCGACGCCGGCACTGCAGACGTTCGCACGCCGCCAACTGGCTGCCGTGATGGGAGCGTCATGAACGCCAGGTACGACAGGCTCCGCAAACCCATTGCCGTCACCGCAGACTTCGACGCGCCGCGCTGGCGGCGTGATTTCCCCGCCCTGCGGCAACGGGTACACGGCAAGCCGCTGGTGTATCTCGATAACGCCGCCACCTCGCAAAAGCCCCGGATTGTCATTGATGCCGTCAGCGAGTACTACCAAAAGTTTAACTCCAATGTGCATCGCGGCGTGCACCATCTGAGCGAATTGGCCACCGAGGCCTTTGAAGGCGCGCGCGAGAAAGTGCGGCACTTCATCCATGCGGCTTCCGTCAGGGAGATCATATTCGTGCGCGGCGCCACTGAAGCCATCAACCTGGTGGCGCAAAGCTACGGCCGCAGCCGCTTCAAGGCAGGCGACGAAATCATTCTCTCGGAGATGGAGCACCATTCCAACATCGTGCCCTGGCAGCTCCTGTGCGAGCAGACCGGCGCCGTGCTGCGGGTGATCCCCATCACCGATGCGGGTGAACTGGAACCCGGCGCCTGCGAGAAACTCTTCACGTCACGCACACGGTTTCTGGCCCTCGCCCACGTCTCCAATGCGCTTGGTACCGTCAATCCGGTGAAGGACATGATTGCCTGCGCACATGAACACCATGTGCCGGTGCTGCTGGACGGCGCCCAGGCAGTGCCGCACCTGCCGGTGGACGTGCGCGAGCTGGGCTGCGATTTCTACGCTTTCTCCGGCCACAAGATGTTCGGTCCCACAGGTATCGGCGTGCTGTATGGCAGAGAGGCGCTGTTACAGAACATGCCCCCCTGGCAGGGCGGCGGCGACATGATCCGCGTGGTGCGTTTTGACCAAACTCTCTACAACGACCTGCCTTACAGATTCGAGGCCGGCACTCCGGACATCGCCGGCGCCATCGGTCTCGGCGCGGCAGTGGACTATCTGGAGCACGTCGGCATGCCTGCCATCGAAGCCTACGAGCGACAACTCCTCGACTACGGTACCGAACAACTGCAGAGAGTGAAAGACCTGAAACTCGTGGGTACTGCCCGGGAGAAGGTCGGCGTGCTGTCCTTCTCGGTGGACGGCATCCACCCACACGATCTCGGCACCATCGTGGACCGGGAGGGCGTCGCCATCCGCACCGGTCATCACTGTGCCATGCCGGTGATGGAGCGTTTCCATGTCCCCGCCACCGCCCGTGCCTCCCTCGCCTTCTACAACACCCGCGAGGATCTGGACACGCTGGCACGGGCGGTGGAAAAAGCCCACCAGGTATTCCTCTGATGGATCTGAAAGACCTCTATCAGGACGTGATCGTGGATCACAACCGCAGCCCGCGGAACTTCCGCAGGATCGCGGACGCCTCGCGCACACTGGAGGGCTTCAATCCCCTGTGCGGTGACAAACTTACCCTCTATCTGAAACTCGACGGCGACCGCATCAGCGACCTGAGCTTCGAGGGCTCGGGCTGCGCCATTTCCGTGGCGTCGGCTTCCCTCATGACCGAACGCGTGAAGGGCAAGACCGTGCATGAAGCCGCATACCTATTTGACAGCATGCACGACTTGCTGACCCGGGACAACGCCAACGCCGACTTGGAGCCCTTGGGCAAGCTCGCAGCCCTGTCTGGCGTGCGCGCATATCCCTCGCGGGTGAAATGCGCCAGCCTGTGCTGGCACACCCTGAAAACCGCTCTGGAACAACCAGAACAGCAAACCGTCTCCACTGAATAGCGCTCCATGTACGACCGCGACCCCGTCATCCTGAAGCGCGCCTGTGAAGCGGTAATGATCCCCGCCGGCACCTGCGTCATCGTGCCCGAAGGCACGGAAGTAAACGTGGCCCAGTCCCTGGGGGGCAGTTTCACCGTGTATGTGGACGGCAACCTGCTGCGCATCGCCGGCAAGGATGCGGACGCGCTCGGTCTCGAACCGGTTGCGGCCCCGCAATTGCCGGATAACCCCACCGATGCCGACGTGGAGAAACTGGTATGGGAACAGCTCAAGACCTGCTATGACCCGGAAATCCCCGTCAATATCGTGGACCTGGGCCTGGTATATACCTGCAAACTCCGCGATACGGAGGATGGCAAGAAGCGTGTGGATGTGCGGATGACCCTCACCGCACCGGGCTGCGGCATGGGCGATATCCTGGCAGCGGACGTGAAGCAGAAAATCGAATCGCTGCCGCTGATAAAAGAGGCCCGCGTGGAGATGGTATTCGACCCTCCCTGGGATCGTGACATGATGTCGGATGAGGCGAAACTGCAGACCGGAATGTATTATTAAGATTGCATTGCACCAGGGGTGATCCGATGTCCGATTGGGTGAACGTGGGATCGGTTGATGAAATCCAGCCAGGTCAATACAAGACCATGGATATCAAGGACACGATGATTGCGGTGTTCAATATCGAGGGCAAGCTCTACGCCATCGAAGACGTGTGTACCCACGACGGCGGCATTCTCACGGGCGGGACCCTCGCCGGCTGCGTCATTACCTGTCCGCGGCACGGTGCCCAGTTCGATGTGCGCAGCGGCACAGTGCTGGCACCGCCCGCCTACGAACCCATCACCACATTTCCGGTGCGCGTGCACGACGGCATGATACAAGTCAAAGACGATCGCTGGGATTAGCGTCCGCCACGCCCGCGCTCGCGGCCACGCCGACCACGGCTGGCTGGATTCCTGGCATACCTTCTCTTTCGCCGGTTACCACGATCCCGAGCACATGAATTACTCGGTGCTGCGTGTGATAAACGATGACCGCATCGCCAAGGGCGGGGGTTTCGCGTCCCATCCGCACCGTGACATGGAGATTGTCACTTACCTCCTGAATGGCGCCCTGCAGCATAAAGACAGCATGGGCAGCGGTTCGCTCATCAGACCGGGAGATGTGCAACCCATGAGCACCGGCGGCGGCGTGGTACACAGCGAGTCCAACGCTTGTACCCGCATGCGGCACGCGGTGCGCTTGAAGTGAATGGAGTAATCCTGTCAGACGGCGATGGCGCTGCCATCGAAGACGAAGCCGAGACGACCTTCAAAGGCAGGCAACAGACGGAAGCCCTGCTGTTCGATCCGCCATAGGTCCGGCCTGCCCCGGTGCCGGCCGGCCGGCCGGCGAAGCACTGCGATCAGGGGCGCTTGCCCCGGTTATCCTCATCAGAACGTTCCACCGTATATTCCCCTTCGATGGTGACGCCATCATCATGCGGACGCCGCTGATGGCGCGGGCGCACATTGAGCCCGAGCTTGCGGCGCAACCACCAGGTGCGCGCATACAGAAAAACAAACAGGATGAAGGCGATGCCGATCACGATGGCAATGATAATGACGCCGAAGAACAGCGCCACAACAATGGACACGGCCACCAGCAACAAGGCCAGTACTCTGGCCGCCAGGCCCGGCGGACGTCCCGATTGCGTATTCTGTAATCTGAACATCAGATGTTCTCTCCTCTCACAGCAGATACCGTTGACTGATTCCGGCCGCTGCACTGACCACATCTATCTCCGTCATGTCGCTCTCCTCACTGTTAGCAGGCGGCATGAATACCAGGCGTCGGTCCGCCGCGTTAACCGTTTGCCAACGCAGCGCGGTGGACGAGCGCCGGCGCGGATAGAATGCCGCGGTGCGGCAATTCAGCGCCCCCGCGATATGCAGCGGGCCGGTGGATCCGCTGATGAACACGTCACAGAATTGCAGGTGCTTGGCAAACTTTACCAAGCCTTCCCGGGAACTATACAGGCAATGGGGCACACCGGTCAGCAGCCCGGAAAGCGCCTGCGAGCGGGACTCCTCACCCGGACCCGCCGTCAACACCACATGGTGGCCGTTGCGTGATTGCAGATGGCGGGTCAGCTCTGCGTACTGCTCCAGCGAAAGGTTGCTGGCGGAACCCCCGTGCCCGGCATGCACAAATACCAGCCGGCGTGCTCCGGGAATGCGATGGGTGTTTCGGAATTCCGATTCCAACGCACTGACTTCCGTTTCATGGAAATGCAGATACGGCGGCTGCGGGAGCGGCGCCGGCTGGGAACGGTGATCCAGCAAGAACGCTTTCACCAGATCCAGGTTGTATTCATATTCCGGTTTCGTCGACTCGGAGCGCCTCTGCCTCAGTCGGTGGTTATAAAAAATCTGCGCCAGCTTGGTGGCCGGCGCGAGCCGGTACGGGATGGCTGCGGACCAGACGGCAAGCCCCGTATCGAAACGTGAAAACAGCGTGATGACCGCATCGAAGCCCTTCGCGCGCAGCAACCACGCCAGCGCTCTGCCGTTGCGCCAATCGCCCCGCCTCTTCTGGTCAATGATGACTGAATGGATCGAGGGGCATATCTCCGCCAGCGGCGCGGTGTAGGCCGGCACCAGCACGGCGATATTCGCATCCGGCAGACTGGCCCGCAGCCATGCCAGCGCCGGCCAGGCGAGCATGAAATCGCCGAGCCGGTCGTTGCGGATGACAAGAATTTTTGAGTTGAAGTTCACGGGATGCTGCTTAAAACTTGGCGGAGAGGGTGGGATTCGAACCCACGAAGGGCTTGCGCCCTTGCCGGTTTTCAAGACCGGTACCTTAAACCGCTCGGTCACCTCTCCTAAAGCGGCCGCGCATTATATAACGGTGACTCCGCCCATATAGTTGTGCAAGACCGGCGGGACGTGGATATGGCCGTTCTTGTCCTGACAATTCTCCATGATGGCAATCAACGCCCGGCCCACGGCCACGCCGGAGCCGTTGAGCGTGTGCAGCAACTCGGGTTTGCCGGTTTCGGGATTGCGCCAGCGCGCCTGCATGCGGCGCGCCTGGAAATCGGTGCAATTGCTGCACGAGGAGATTTCCCGGTAGCGTTTCTGGCCCGGCAGCCAGACCTCCAAATCGTAGGTTTTGGCGGCGGCGAAACCGGTATCGCCGGCGCATAGCGCCACTACCCGATGCGGCAGCTCCAGTTTCTGCAGGATTTTCTCGGCATGTCCGGTGAGTTCTTCCAGCGCCTGATATGAATCTTCGGGTCGCACCATCTGCACCAGCTCCACTTTCTCGAACTGGTGCTGGCGGATCATACCACGGGTGTCCTTGCCGGCGGCGCCGGCTTCGGCGCGGAAACAGGGGGTATGAGCCACATAGCGGCGCGGCAAACTGTCGGCTTCCAGAATTTCATTACGCGCTAGATTGGTGACCGGCACTTCGGCGGTAGGTATCAGGAAATAATCCTGTTCGCCTTTTAAAGCAAATAAATCCTCAGAAAATTTCGGCAACTGACCGGTACCGCGCAAGGTTTCGGCGTTGACCATATAGGGTACATAGACTTCTTCGTAGCCGTGTTCGCGGGTGTGCACATCCAGCATGAACTGGATGAGCGCCCGGTGCAGTTTCGCCAACGCATCCTTGAGCACCACGAAGCGCGCACCGGAGATCTTGGCGGCGCTCTCGAAATCCATGAGGCCGCGGGCAGCGCCCATATCCACATGATCCCTGGGTGTAAAATCGAAATGCTTCGGTTCGCCCCAGCGGCGCACTTCCTGGTTGGCGGTTTCATCGCGCCCTTCCGGAACGGAGTCGTGCAAAATATTGGGCAAGCCGAGTTGGAGCGTTTCCAGTTCCGTTTCCACCTTGCGGAACCCTTCCTCGGCGGATCCGAGTCGGCTGCCAAGATCAGCTACCTTTGTCATGAGCGGCCCGGTATCCTGACCCTTGCCCTTGGCCATGCCGATTTCCTTGGAACGGGTGTTGCGCTCGTTGCGCAACTGTTCCATCCGCGTCTGGAGTTCCTTGCGCCGGTTTTCCAGAGCGCTGTAAGCTTTCACGTCCAGCACGAATCCTCGGCGCGCCAGTCCGCGGGCCATAGCTTCCGGTTCGGTTCTCAATAGTTTGGGATCCAACATGGGTTTGTTTTACTTGAGTTTGATGGTTTTCGTGTGCGCAGCTTCGTCACGGCTGCGCAGTTCGGCGAGCTTCTCCGCAATCTTGATCTCGAGGCCGCGTGGCACCGGATGATAATAGGTTTTCTGCGGCATTGCTTCCGGAAAATAGTTCTCGCCTGCCGTGTAAGCATCCGTTTCGTCATGGGCGTAGCGGTAATCGCGTCCGTACCCCAGGCCTTGCATGAGTTTGGTGGGCGCGTTGCGCAAATGCAGCGGCACTTCCAGGGTTCCAAACTGCCTGGCATCTGAGGCCGCCTCTCCAAAGGCCACATACACCGCATTGCTTTTAGGCGCACACGCCATATACACCACCGCTTGGGCGATGGCCAGTTCGCCTTCCGGCGATCCCAGGCGTTCCTGCACATCCCAGGCATCCAACGCCATGGACAAGGCGCGCGGGTCGGCATTGCCGATATCCTCGGAAGCCATGCGCACCACGCGGCGCGCTATATACAGGGGATCACAACCGCCATCCAGCATGCGTGCCAGCCAGTAGAGCGCGCCGTCCGGTGAAGAGCCGCGCACCGACTTGTGCAGTGCGGAAATCTGGTCGTAGAACAGCTCCCCGCGGTTGTCGAAACGGCGCACGCCGCCGGAGATCACTTCGCCGACCGTCGCCTCGCTGATGACTTCGCGGCCGTCCAGAGGCATGGCAAGATCAACCGCCAGTTCCAGGAAATTCAGGGCACGCCGGGCGTCACCATCCGCCGCCGCCGCCAGTCGGTCGCGGAGCAGTTCTTCCAGCGCGACAGGCCGGGCGCCAAAACCCCGCTCGCTGTCCGTCAATGCAGCATCAATAATGCGCCGGATATCCGCGGCTTCCAGCGGTTTCAATATATAAGTGCGAGCCCGGGACAGCAGTGCGTTGTTCAGTTCGAACGAGGGATTCTCGGTGGTGGCGCCGATGAATGTCAGAGTGCCATCCTCCACAAACGGCAGAAATGCATCCTGCTGCGCCTTATTGAAACGGTGCACTTCATCCAGGAACAGCACGGTCCCCACACCGGCTTCGTTGCGGCGCGAGTGCGCCTGCTCCACCGCCGCCCGCACATCCTTGACGCCCGCCATCACCGCCGAGAGCGCGATGAAATCCGCGCGACAGACCTCCGCCAATATGCGTGCCAGGGTGGTCTTGCCGGTACCCGGCGGCCCCCAGAAAATCATGGAGTGCGGATGGCCGCTTTCCAGCGCGCGCGTGAGCGGTTTGCCCGGGCCCAGCAGGTGGGATTGGCCGATGAATTCCGCGGCGCGGCGCGGCCGCATGCGGTCGGCGAGCGGCCGGCTGTCGCCCGGGCTGCCGCCGCTGCGCACGGCCGTATTCATGGAATCAATGCGCCGGCTGGGTGCCGGTATCGCCGATCACATCTGCACCCGGGGGCGGTGTGAACTGGAACAGATTGTCCGGTATCGGCGGGTTGAGCACCACATGACTGAAGGTGATACGCGTAAGATCACCGAGCGCGTCCTTGAGTTCCATCACGCTGACATTGTTATCCTTGAACCCCAGTTGCACGCTGTTGAAATCCGTGTCCTTGATTTTGGGTTTCAGCCCCACCCACTGAAGCCCGTTTTTTTCTCCCAGATCCTTCACTGTGAAGCTCTTTTCCACATTGTTGGAACCACTCAACAAAACCGCGGGGCTGGCCGCCAGCGTACCGTTCAGGGGCTTCACCGTCACTTCCTGCAGTTCCACGTCGTATATCCATACGCGCTTGCCGTCGGCAACGATGATCTCCTTGTTGGGTGTGGCGTAATCCCAGCGGAAGCGGTCCGGACGCTTGATGGCCAGCGTACCGACGGACTTCTTCACTTCCTGCAGATTGGGATCCAGCACAATCTGGGTGAAATCCGCCTTGAGGCTGTGTACCTGTTGCAGAAACACGTGCATCTGCCGGATGGCCGTATCCGTCCGTGCCGCCGCCACTACCTGCGGCAAAGCCAATAACGTAAAAAATACCGTGCAACCCAGCTTGAAATTGCGCACACGTTTCTCCAAAAAGTTCGCGTCTCGTATCATACTGCCCATCTCAGTCATCCGCCGGTGGGGGCGCCACCAGCACCTCGCGCATGCCGTTGGTCTGTAACGGCCCGACGATGCCGGCCGTCTCCATTTCCTCAATCATACGCGCGGCGCGGTTGTAACCGATCTTGAGACGGCGCTGCACACCCGAAATGGAGGCGCGGCGCGTCTCCGTAACGATGCGCACCGCCTGGTCGTAGAGCGGGTCCGATTCCGCTTCGCTGCCGCCCTCCCCCCATTCCGTCAGGCCGGGGATACCGGGCAGGGAATCCAGCGGACCTTGCAGGATTTCCTCCAGGTACCGCGGCTCGCCCTTGCGCTTCAGATGTGCCACCACCTTATGCACTTCCTGATCACTTACGAAGGCACCGTGGATGCGCATGGGTACCGGCGTACCGGGTGGCAGGAACAGCATGTCACCGTGACCGAGCAGTGATTCTGCGCCCTGCTGGTCAAGAATGATGCGGGAATCCATCCGTGCCGATACCTGGAAGGCGATGCGTGCCGGTATGTTGGCCTTGATCAGCCCGGTGATCACATCCACCGAGGGCCGTTGCGTAGCCAGCACCAAATGGATGCCGGAAGCGCGTGCTTTCTGCGCCAGCCGCGTGATCAGCTCTTCCACCTTCTTGCCTACGACCAGCATCAAATCCGCCAGCTCGTCCACCACCACCATGATGCTGTACAGGGGTTTGAGCGTGGGGATATCGGCGTCGTCCAGTTCATTTAATTGTTCGGGCTTAAGCAGCGGATCCAGGATGGGTTTGCCGGCGTCAATCGCTTCTTTTACCTTGCGGTTGTATCCCGCCAGGTTGCGCACACTCACCGCCGCCATGAGCCGGTAGCGCCGTTCCATTTCCGCCACGCACCAGCGCAGCGCATTGGCGGCTTCCTTCATGTCGGTGACCACCGGCGCCAGCAGATGCGGAATGCCCGCGTAAACAGAAAGCTCCAGCATCTTGGGATCAATCATGATAAGGCGGGTATGCTCGGTGGTGGCCTTGTAGATCAGGCTCAGGATCATGGCGTTGAGCGCCACCGATTTACCGGACCCGGTGGTACCGGCAATGAGCAGATGCGGCATGCGCTCCAGATCCGCCACCACCGGATTGCCGCCGATGTCCTTGCCGAGAGCCAGCGTCAGCGGTGAGCGGGAATCGTCGTATTCCCGGGATTTGAGAATCTCGCCCAACGTCACCAGCTCACGCGACTCATTGGGGATCTCGAGGCCCACAACGGATTTGCCGGGGATCACCTCCACCACGCGGACGCTGATAGCCGACAGGCCGCGGGCCAGGTCCTTGGAAAGATTGGTGATCTGACTCACCTTCACGCCCGGCGCCGGCTGCAATTCAAAACGCGTCACCACCGGGCCGGGGTTGACCGCCACCACCCGTACATCAATATCGAAATCCCTGAGTTTCAGCTCCACCTGCCGCGAGATGGCTTCCAGCGCCGCTTCCGAGTAACCGTCCACCTTGGGCGGAGCATCATCCAGCAGCGACAAGGGCGGCAGCTCGGAATCCGGCGGCGGTTCGAATAGCGGCACCTGCCGCTCGCGTTCCACGCGCGGGCTGGGTTCCACTGCTTTCATCACCGGTTCGATGCGCGGCCTGGGCCGCCTCTTCACTTCCTCCGTATGCACCTTGATGATTTCCATTTGTTGCTCACGCGCGCGCCGCGCCTGGATTGCTTCCCTGAGCCAACCCCAGCGATTGCGCGCCCGTTCCGCCAGTGTGACGGTGAGCCGGCCGGTGCGATCCATGACGGCGAGCCAGGACAGGCCGGTAAATACCGTCGCGCTGCCGAGAAATAGCGCCAACAACAGCAGTGTGGCGCCCAGATTGCTCAGCCCATGGGCCAGTCCCTTGCCGATAAAATCACCCAATATGCCGCCGGCATCCACCGGCACGACGCCGGCAGGCACGTGCCAGTTGATGGACGCCAGACCGGCGGCAGAGAACAGCGCCAGTATCAGCGCGCCGACGCGCATGCCGAAATGCAGCTTATTCATCGGTTCGGTGGATTTACGCACACGGAAAATCATCCACCCGCCCCAGGCCAGCAGGATGGGGAACAGAAAGGCAGGGTAACCAAACAAGAAATACAGTCCGGCTGAAAGCCAGGCGCCAACCGGACCAATGGCGTTGTGCACATGCCCGCCCGCGCTACTGTAGAAGGGGCTGGGGTCGCTTGAGCTATAGGTTGCCAGACAGGTGAACAGCAGCAAAGCGATAGCGAGAAAGACCCACAGGGCCGCCTCCTTGAGGCCCTGGGCCAGATGGATGGCGAGCGGTGACCGGGTTGTTTCTTTGCGCGTCGCCTGCGCCACGTTGCGGCCTGACTTTAAGAAATTAATCTAACTTGCTATTATACATACACTTTATGCTTATTTTAGCAATGCCGGGTGCACTACTTTCCCGGCTTCCACGTTTATGCCCTTGCGCAACGGCTCATAGTCGTGCCAGCCACCCGCTGCCAAGCGGATGGCATAGGGGGTAATGGCTGCCGACAAGGCCTGGGAAGAGGTGCGCGGCACCGCCCCCGGCATGTTGGTCACGGTGAAATGCGTCACCCCCTCCCACACGTAAGTGGGCTTATCCCAAGTGGTGGGTTGGGTGGTTTCCACGCAGCCGCCCTGGTCCACGGAGATGTCCGCCACCACGCTGCCCGCCTGCATGGCCTTGACCATATCCGCGGACACCACATGCGGGGCCTTTTCGCCGGTCACCAGCACCGCGCCCACCACGATGTCCGCATACGTCACCGCTTCGGCGATATCGGCGGTGTGTGGGTAGAGGGCGGTGACGTTGGGGCCGAGATCCCGCATGCGCTCCATGCGGTCGCGGGAAATATCGAATACCGTTACCTCGGCACCCATACCCGCTGCCACCGTGGCGGCCGCGCCGCCGGCTACGCCGGCGCCCACGACCACAACCCGGCCGCGCTTGGCCGCCGGTACGCCGCCCAGGAGAATACCTTTGCCGCCTTGGGGCTGATGCAGAAGATACGTGCCCACCTGGATGGAAAGCCGGCCGGCGATGTCGCTCATGGGAGCCAGCAAGGGTGTGCGCCCATCCACTTCCACAGTCTCGAAGGCCACTGCCGTGAGGCCGATCTTTTGCAGTGCCTGGGTAAGTTCCGGCAGGGCCGCCAGGTGCAGGTAGCAGAACAGCAGGTGGTCCTTGCGCAGCAGCTTCAGGTCCGCCTCGATAGGTTCCTTCACCTTGACGATCATCTCCGCCCCGGCATACACGTCGGCGGCGGAGCCCAGCACCTCCACGCCCACGGCGCGATAGTGCTCGTCACTGTAGCCGCTTTTCACGCCGGCGTGCTTTTCGATAAAGACCCGGTGGCCGTGGCGAACGAGCTCCGCGGCAGCGGCCGGAATCAGGCCGACGCGCCCTTCCAGCGGTTTCAGCTCGCGTGGAATACCAATGCGCATGATGACTCCTTTACGCTATAGAAAAGTTTTCGTACCATGACTGCTTCGCAGCCGTATTGATTGAACTACGCGGCACAGCCCGCTTGGCGCAGGTGTTCGGCCAAACCAATGCAGCTGCAAGCATGATCTCCCTGAGAAACGAAGCTGGGATGACGCGCAGATGGCGCGCGCGAAGGCCGCTGTGGCGCATCCCTTGATTTGCGCTGGGGACCGCGCGCTTGAAATCCAGGGCGCCGGCACCATCTCCTCCCGGCGCCGAGGACAATTATACATGAGCGACGTAAGGCATTGTCGGTTGTTGATTCTGGGTTCCGGCCCCGCCGGTTATACCGCCGCGGTTTATGCAGCCCGCGCCAATCTCAGGCCGGTGCTGATCACCGGCATTGAACAGGGTGGTCAGCTCATGACCACCACCGAGGTGGACAACTGGCCCGGCGATGTGGAAGGTCTGACGGGACCGGCACTCATGGAACGCATGCTGCGCCACGCGCAACGCTTCAAGACCGAGGTGGTTTTCGACCACATCAACCAGGCTGATCTCCAGACACGGCCTTTTCGGCTTAGCGGCGATCAGGGCCAGTACACCTGTGACGCGCTCATAATCACCACCGGCGCGACGGCAAAATATCTGGGCCTGCCGTCCGAGCAAGCCTACAAGGGCCGCGGCGTATCCGCTTGCGCCACGTGCGACGGCTTTTTTTACAAGGGCCAGCACGTAGCCGTGGTGGGCGGCGGTAACACCGCCGTGGAAGAAGCGCTGTATCTTTCCAATATCGCCTCGAAAGTTACCGTAGTGCACCGTCGCGATGCGTTTCGCGCGGAAAAGATCCTTGCCAACGAACTCATTGAGAAATCCCGCGGTGGCAACGTCAGCATCCTCTGGGATCACGAATTGGATGAGGTGCTGGGTGATGACTCCGGTGTCACCGGTATCCGCGTGCGCAGCACCAAACATCATGGCAAGACAGCGAAGCTGGACCCCAAGGGCGTGTTCATCGCCATCGGCCATTCGCCCAATACACAGCTATTTGAAGGTCAGTTGGAAATGAAAAACGGCTACATCGCGGTGAAAAGCGGCCTCTCGGGCAATGCCACCGCCAGCAGCATTCCCGGCGTGTTCGCGGCGGGTGATGTCATGGACCAGATTTACCGCCAGGCCGTCACCTCCGCCGGCACCGGCTGCATGGCGGCACTGGATGCGGAAAAATACCTGGACGCCCTCGCCCGCGGCCGCTGAATCGTTGGCCGATTTCCTTGTCTCTTCTCCCTCTTCGATGGGAGAAGTAGGATAAGAAAATGAGTACAGCCCGCACTCGGTCCTGCCGCTACCCTTGCCTCTTTCCGGGACGGGGAAAAGAAAGGGACAGGGGTGGGCACATGGCATGAAGATCCAGGTACACACTTCCATCGACTCCATTGCCGCTGCCGACTGGAACCGTTTGGCAGGCAATAATCCTTTTCTCCAATATGAGTTTCTGGCCGCGTTGGAGCACAGCGGCTGTGTCAGCGCTCAAACCGGATGGCAGCCTCGGCACCTGACCTGCGCGAATCACGCGGGCCGGTTCGTCGGCGCCATGCCGCTGTATCTGAAGTCTCATTCACTCGGTGAGTATGTTTTTGACTGGACCTGGGCCGAAGCCTGGCATGCTGCCGGATTGCGGTACTACCCAAAACTGGTTTGTGCCGTGCCGTTTTCACCCGTGACCGGGCCACGCCTGCTGGCGGAGCCGCAGGGGCCGCGCGGTGAGATAGCGCAAGCGTTGATCCGCAAGACGATCGAACTTGCTGAAGCATGCGGCGCTTCATCGGTCCACTGTCTGTTTTCTGTTGCGAGTGAAATGCAGGACTGGGTCACACAGGGTTTCATGACACGCAAGGATTGCCAGTTCCACTGGCACAATCGCGATTACGCAAACTTTGACGATTATCTGGGAATGCTGTCCACCGAGAAACGCAAGAAAATCCGGCGCGAGCGCCGCCGCGTCAGCGAAGCCGGTATCCGGCATAAAACACTGACCGGGTGGGATATGGATAACAGCCTGCTGGACGCCGCATACCGGTTTTATGCCTCCACGTATGCCAAACGCGACCGACCCGCGTATCTCAACCGCGATTTCTTCGCCACGATCATTCACACGTCACCGGATTCCGTGGTAGCGCATTTCGCATTCCTCGGCGCTGATCCCATAGCGGCGGCGATTTGTTTCCGGAGTGCAGATACATTATTTGGCCGGCACTGGGGTTGCGCCCGGGAGTTTCACAGCCTGCACTTTGAAACCTGTTATTACCAGGGAATCGAATACTGTATTCGCCAGGGTCTGCGGCACTTCGAGCCGGGTACCCAGGGTGAATACAAGCTGGCGCGTGGTTTCGAGCCCAGCACCACGTGGTCCGCCCACTGGATCGCCGAGCCCGCCTTCAGAAAACCCATCGCGGATTTTCTGCGGCGGGAAATCCGCATGACGGATGCCTACATGCAGGAAGCCGGCCTGCACCTGCCTTTCTGCCGGGATGATGATCCTGAAAAGCCGAAGCGCATGACGAAACGGAAGCGTGAAGCGGTTGCCGGAGATGAAAAAATGTGATTATGAATCGGTATCGCCATCACGGGGCGCAATGAACCCGCCGCCGCTTCCCTGGATTGCGCCCCATAGCCCCGTGGAAACCTTCCCGGATGTGCATACTGCATTGCGCGATCCGGATGGGCTGCTGGCCGCCGGCGGCGACCTATCGCCTGCGCGCCTGCTTTACGCCTACCACCACGGTATCTTTCCGTGGTATCACGCCGAGCAGCCCATTCTATGGTGGTCGCCGGATCCACGCGCGGTGCTGCTTCCCCATGACGTCCATATCAGCCGTTCGCTGCGCAAGTGTTTGCGCCGGATTCCGTTTGCAGCAACTTTTGATTCCGCATTCGAGGAAGTGGTGAGTGCCTGTGCCACGCCGCGCAAACAGCAGCCGGGAGGCGGCACCTGGATCACACCCGCCATGCAGGCAGCGTATGCCGAGCTGCACCGCCTCGGCCATGCCCACTCGCTGGAAATCCGTGTGGACAGCGAACTGGCCGGCGGGCTTTATGGCGTGGCCCTGGGTGGCGTATTCTTTGCTGAATCCATGTTCAGCCGCCGCATCAATGCTTCCAAGATCGCCCTGGTCTGCCTGGCGAGACAGCTCCAGGCATGGGATTTCAAACTCATTGACTGCCAGGTGAATTCCGCACATCTGGCGCATTTCGGCAGCGTGCCGATACCACGTCAACAATTCCTGGAGCGGCTGGATCGTTACTCCGCGTTGCCGGGCCGACACGGTCCGTGGCGGTTTGACGCACCTCTGGCATTCTGATGCAGGACGCTGTCCACAAAAATCTTTCCCTGTTCCTCTCGCCGGAACATCCTTGCAGTTACCTGCCCGGCAACATCGCCCGCACGGTCTTTCTGGATCCGGGCACGGCACCGCAGAACCATACCTACAGCCTGCTGGCCGAACGGGGCTTCCGCCGCAGCGGCCCCTATCTTTACCGCCCCGGCTGCGCGTACTGTCACGCCTGCGTATCGGTGCGAATTCCGGTGCGTGATTTCAAGCCGGATCGCAGCCAGCGGCGCACTTGGCGACAAAATCAGGATCTCGGCGTACGCCTGCATCCTGCGGAGTTTCTCCACG
Organism: Natronospirales bacterium; assembly: GCA_021792635.1. GTDB lineage: Bacteria > Pseudomonadota > Gammaproteobacteria > Natronospirales > REEB76 > REEB76. The sequence continues at coordinate 90,194 of JAJYUH010000010.1, forward strand.
ATCATTTTTCTCTCTACCAGAGATATATATCCTGGCGGCACCCCGGCGGGAACATGGATCAATCCACGCCGGCGGACTATGCCGGCTTTCTCACGGGGCACCGCAGCAGTACCCTCTTTGCGGAAATGCGCCTGCATGAGCGACTGGTGGCCGTGGCCGTGGTGGATAGCCTGGATGACGCCCTGTCGGCGGTGTACAGCTTTTATGAACCGGAACTGCCGCGCCGCAGTCTCGGTACCTTCGCGATTCTGTGGGAAATCAGCGAGGCCCGGCGCCGTGGCCTCGACTGGCTGTATCTCGGCTACTGGGTCGCCGCCAACCGGAAAATGGCCTACAAGAACCGCTTCCGCCCCTTCGAGCGGCTGGAAGACGACGCCTGGGAACGCGTGAGCTGAAATGCCGCGTGTTGAACCCCGGCACCGATTCCGGCAGAATCTGCGCGCCCTGCACCGGCCCTTGCCGGTTCCCGGCATGCTTCAATAACTCATGAGGATGTATGCCGAAAGAAGAAAACATTGAAATGGAAGGCAAGGTCATCGAAACCCTGCCCAACACCACCTTCCGGGTGGAACTGGACAACGGCCATGTGGTGCTCGCCCACATCTCCGGCCGCATGCGCAAACACTACATCCGTATCCTCACCGGCGACCGCGTCACCGTCGAACTGACGCCCTACGATCTGAGCAAGGGCCGTATCACCTACCGCGGCAAATAATGGCCAGTGCTTCGCTTCAGATCAGCCCGGGGCTTCATTGATACAGGGATTAAGACCCCCCGTTTGCGGATTTCTCGAATTCCGCCCGTTCTCAAGCCTTGCACAACAAGTCTATGCGGGCAGGCGGAATATTCCGCCATTCCCAGGATGCCTTGTAGCGCTCAAACCCCAGCGTCTGCAGCGGCGAAGCGCCCAGCCAGCCATAGGTGAATTGCACGAGCATGCCGTCCGTAGCCAGCAATTCATGCATTTGCGCGGCAATCGCCGTTACTGTGGCATCCGGTAACGAGCGCAGCGGCAGGCTGGATACAATGGCACACACGGCATCCTGCGGCCCGACCCAGCGTATCAGCTCGGCGGCATCTCCCTGCACCACGGTCAGATACGGGAAACGGCGGCGCAGCAGTTTACACAACTTTGCACTGCGTTCCACCACGATCAAGCGGGAAGGTGCGATACCCCGGGCCAGCAAAGCCTGGGTCACGGCACCGGTGCCCGCTCCGATCTCAACGATGAGCGCCTGGCTATCCAGCGGCACAGCCGCCGCTATTGCCTGCGCGAGCCAGGGTGAACTCGGCAATACCGCACCGACACTTGCCGGGTGCCGCAAGAGCTCCCGCCAGAGTGCCAGTGCCGACGACAAACGCAAACGAACATCAAGCCGAGTGAACGCATTAGGCCATACCACAGTTAATGCATAACTGAGCAAATTGCGCGCCATTTCCGGCTTTGACCCGGATTTCTCTTGCATGCAGAGCCCTTGACGAAGCGAAAATCACCAGCCGGTCTGATGAATTCAGAACCCGGCCTTGGGCACTATATACCCTGTATCAACGCATGATATAAAAATTTTGAGGCATCAAGATTACGATTCAGTAATAATCGTCCGCCACCCGGCAAATCCCAATGGATTGTCGCAGACGCAAGTGTAACGATTCTCAATCATCACCCGATCACACGGTCACACACCCGCCCAGTCATGAGGATGGGCTCCACGTTGGCCGCTTCCGGCTTCCTGCCCCCTTCGGGGATTTCCCAGGGTCGCGCGGCACTTGTACATCCGTGTACATCGTCCACGCTCCCCAGGTGGTCCGTGAGCACATAGCTCACCGTCTCGTTGACGCTGCCGCCGCTGTTCGTGAGGTCCACTTCCGCCACCTCCCGTCCGTACGCCATGAGGTGGTGCCGGAAGGTGGCGACGCCGGCGATCTCGGCGGACCGGTAATAGCGCTGTCGGTCGGGAGCATGGCGGAAGCTGCTGGCATCGCCGCTGTCCTGGTTGATAGACACCGGCAGGTGCTCACTGTTCCACTGCATCAGCGTGTCGTTATGGTCCGTCATGTTGCCGTCCTACGGCTAAGACTTTCAAGGGTCGTCGGCGCGTCAGAACATCCGCGCTTACGTCAAAATGTATTACCAAGACTTCTTGTACTGCAAATAATTGCAGGTCTGCCTATGAATGAACAACCGATAGTGTTGATTCCGATGGCTCTATCAAGATATCGAACTCACCGTTCTTCACACCCACGCGCACGCGGCCACCGCCGACGAGCTTGCCGAACAGCAGTTCCTCGGCGAGTGGTTTCTTGATGGCTTCCTGGATGACCCGCGCCATGGGACGCGCACCCATCTTGGCGTCGTAGCCGCGCGTGGCGACAAGACGGCGGGCAGCTTCGTCCACTTGCAGGGCCACGCCCTTCTGCTCCAACTGGGCTTCCAGTTCAATGACAAACTTGTCCACCACCTTGGCGACGGTGCGCGGGTCCAGGCTGTTGAAATGGATGATGGCGTCCAAGCGGTTGCGGAATTCCGGGCTGAACAGGCGGCGGATGGCCTCCGCGCCATCGGGTGCGTTGTCCGCCTGCATGAAGCCGATGGACGGCCGACTCATCTCCTGGGCACCGGCGTTGGTGGTCATGACGATGATGACGTGGCGGAAATCCGCCTTGCGGCCGTTGTTGTCCGTAAGGATGCCGTGGTCCATAACCTGCAGCAGCAGGTTGAATACCTCCATGTGGGCTTTCTCGATTTCATCCAGCAGCAATACGCAGTGCGGGTGCTTGAGGATCGCATCCGTGAGCAGCCCGCCCTGATCGAAGCCCACATAGCCAGGCGGCGCGCCGATGAGCCGTGACACCGTGTGGCGCTCCATGTATTCCGACATATCGAAGCGTACAAACTCTATTCCCAGGATCAGGGCGAGCTGCCGGGTGACCTCGGTCTTGCCCACGCCGGTGGGGCCGGCGAACAGAAAGGAGCCGATGGGCCGGGTTTCGGTGCCGAGACCGGAACGCGACATCTTGATGGCGGCCGCCAGCGACCCGATGGCCTTGTCCTGACCGTAGATTACCAGTTTCAGATCCCGTTCCAGGTTGCGCAGGCTTTCCTTATCGGAAGTGGAAACGCTCTTGGGCGGGATGCGTGCCATTTTGGCGATGATCTCCTCGATATCCTGCACGCTGATGGTCTTGCGGCGCTTGCCGGGCGGACGCAGGCGCATGTTGGCGCCGGCCTCATCAATCACATCAATGGCTTTGTCCGGCAGATGCCGGTCGTTGATATAACGTGCGGCGAGATCCGCTGCCGCTTCCAGCACCTTGCCGGGATATTTGACGTCGTGATGCTCCTCGAATTTGTGGCGCAAACCCTTGAGGATGCGCGCAGTTTCTTCCACAGTGGGTTCCGGCACATCAATCTTCTGGAAACGCCGCGCCAGCGCCCGGTCCTTTTCAAAGACACCGCGGTATTCCTGATAGGTCGTCGAGCCAATGCACTTGATCTCGCCGCTCTGCAGCACCGGCTTGATGAGGTTGGAGGCGTCCATCACGCCGCCCGAAGCGGCACCGGCGCCAATCACCGTATGAATCTCATCTATGAATAGGATATTGCCCGGATCTTTCTTCAGTTCCGTGATCACGCCCTTGAGACGCTTCTCGAAATCACCGCGGTATTTGGTGCCGGCGATAAGCGCGCCCATGTCCAGCGCGTAAAGGGTGGCGTCCCGCAGAATCTCTGGCACCCGGTCCTCCACGATCAGACGCGCCAGACCCTCCGCCAGCGCGGTCTTGCCCACGCCCGCTTCGCCGATGAACAGCGGATTGTTTTTGCGGCGACGACAGAGAATCTGGATGGCACGTTCGATTTCAAGCTCACGCCCGATGAGGGGATCAATGCGGCCCTCACGCGCCGATTGGTTCAGGTTTGTGGCATAGGTTTCCAGGGCGCCTTTACCGGCCTTCGCGGCGGATTCATCTTCCTCATCACCCTGCTCAGTGGTGCTTTCGCGTCCTTCGTCCTCGTGAATCCTGGAAATGCCGTGGGCGATGTAGTTCACCGCATCGAGCCGCGTGATGCCCTGACGGCTCAGCATGTACACCGCGTGGGACTCCTTCTCGCCAAAAATCGCCACCAGCACATTCAGGGCCGTCACTTCCTTGCGGCCGGAGGATTGCACGTGAAATACGGCACGCTGCAGCACCCGCTGGAAACCCAAGGTCGGTTGCACATCGGGGTCCGGCGTCTCCAGATGCGGCGTATTGGCGTCTATATAGCTCACCAGCTCACGCTGCATGGGTTCCACGCTGGCACCGCAGGCACGCAATACTTCGATCACCCGCGGGGTATCCAGCAGCGCCAGCAGCAGGTGCTCCACGGTCATGAATTCATGCCGTTTGGCGCGCGCCTCCTTGAAGGCGGTATTCAGGCAGAATTCCAGCTCCTTGCTCAGCATGCTCATGTCTCTTCCAGGGTGCACAGCAACGGATGCTGGTGCTTGCGTGAATAATCATTCACCTGCGCAGCCTTGGTTTCGGCGATTTCGTAGGTAAATACGCCGCATATGCCCTTGCCGCGGGTATGCACATGCAGCATGATCTGTGTGGCCTTGGTGCGGTCCAGACAAAAGAAAGTCTGCAACACCTCCACCACAAATTCCATGGGAGTGTAGTCGTCGTTGAGCAGCACCACCTTATACAGCGGCGGCGGCTTGAGGCGCGGCTTGGCCTCCTCCACCACCAGGCCGCGCTGGGATTCCTCATCGTGCCGTGTCTCGCTCATGGATTGATTTTAGCTGAATTTCCGCCGCCGGTGCCGCGGCGGCGCCGGTCAAATGCGGAAATCCGGGCGATACAGCCGAGCCGCCGCCGGCTACTTGGCGCTGGAGACAGACACGCCGTCCCAGTCGCCTGCGGGCGGGTGGGCGCGATAGTACGCGATACGATCGAGGTAGAGGCGATACAGGACGCGCTGCGGCTGCGCCTGATGCAGTGCGAAAAATTCCCGCTCCGCACCATCCCAGTCGCCGGCGCGGTAATAGCCGAGGGCCTGCTGGTGGCGCAACAGCAACCCTTTCAGGGACTTGTCCACGGCATCCCCGGGTCCCAACGGCTCGTAGATAGCCACCGCCTTATCCTTGCCCTGGACACGCACCCGGTCCAGCTCCAGAAAGCTGAAACCCGGCAGCGCTTCCCGAACGCTTTCACCGCAAACGATTCCCACGCCGTATTGCCGGGTGAGACCTTCCAGGCGCGAGCCCAGATTGACCGCATCCCCCATGACGGTATAAGCACGGCGGAATTCCGAACCCATATCACCCACGCGCATGACGCCGCTATTAAGGCCGATGCCGATATGCAGTTCCGGCCAGCCGCGCTTGGCAAACTCGAGGTTGAGTCTCCTGAGGGTTGCCAGCATGTCGAGCGCCGCCTCCAGGGCATGCAGGGCGTGCTGCGCATCGTGCAGCGGCGCGCCCCAGAAGGCCATGATGGCGTCGCCCATGTATTTGTCTATGGTACCGCGATGGGCATGGATCACTCGCGTCATGGGCGTGAGAAATTCATTCATGAGCTGGCTCAGTTCCCTCGGATTCAGGCCTTCCGAAATACTGGTGAAGCCACGCACGTCGGAGAACAGCACGGTAAGCTCGCGGCTGTCACTTTCCAGGGAATATGCCTTCTCACGCCGATCCATTTCACCCACCAGCTCCGGTGGAATGTACTGACTGAATATGCGAGTAAGGTGCCGCCTGCCTCGCGACTCGATAAAAAAGCCGTAGAGCGAATGCAGCACGAACAGAGTCACCAGAAACGCCAAGGGTGACGCTAATGGAAAAACAAAATTGCCGTACTGCCAGATCAGCAAGTTACCGACGATAATAAAAATGAACAGCCCGAGCGTAACCGCACTGCTCGCCAGGATGGTGCGCTTCATGGCGACCCGGGTAATGATGATGGCGATGATGAGCAGCAGCAGAAATTGCGCGCCGCGGGCGTATTGCGGCTGATTGCTTTTGACACGTCGGTCCAGTACACCGGAAAGGAAATCGGCATGCACCTCGACACCGGGAAAGACCGCTCCTACCGGAGTGGTGCGCAAATCCTGCTCTCCGGGCGCGGAAGTGCCTACATACACAATGGCGTTCCGCAGAATTCCGCGTGAAGCCGTGCCCCTGATAACGTCCACCGCAGGCACATAAGGAAAGCTGCGCACATACCCGCGGTACGGCACCAGGGCCGCCATATCATGATCCACGGGTATCCGGTAGCGGCCGATGCTAATCTTGTCCAGATGGGCGTTATCGTAGCGGGATGGACGGCTGGTATCAAAGATGAATCCCAGTGGCGCCTGATGCTGCAGCACCCGCAATACGGCCAGATCGAGCGATGTATACAGACTGCCATGGTATTCCTGCAGCAGTCCGATACGCCGGAACACACCATCCTCGTCCACAAAGGGGTTTGAAAAGAAACCCTGAGCCGCGGCGGATTGCGACAAAACCGGTAGGTTGCTGATGTAGGTCTTCGCCTGGGGGAAATCCATCTCAGGATATCGCGAAGCCACGTCGGCAATCGCCGGCGGGGGTAACCGGCCCGCTGATTGTTGTTCGTCGAAATTGTTGCGCTGAGTAAAAACATAACCCAGAACCACCGGGTGGTGCTGCATGCTGGTGGCAAAGATGCGGTCGCGTTCCAGCCCGGGTCTGAGCTTGCGTGCCTCCTTTGCAAAGGCTGCGTCATTTCTCAGCGGCCCGCTTTCCAGCCGGTTGAGCAGTGCCAGATCCTGGCTGCGGTCGGGCTCCGGAAACATGATGTCGAACGCTACCAACTTCACGTGGTAGAGATCAAAGAGGTTATTGACCATCTGCGCCAGTCTGTCACGCGGCCACGGCCACTGACCTTCCTCGCGCAGGCTCTGGTCATCCACGTCCACGATTACGATGCGCGGATCCAGTGTGTTCGGCATAGTGAGCCGCAGGCGCGCGTCGTAGGCGTAGTTTTCCAGTTTTTCCAGCAGGCGGAACCGCAGAAAACCGGAGAGAAACCCGGTAAACAGCAGCAGCCACACCAGGCTGACGGCGATCCTGACCAGGTGGCGGAGCTTCAAGGCATGTCCCCGGCTTGGCGTAGTGATGCGTTAGTGTAGCTGAAGGGCGTGCGCCTCTTGCCGCCCGGCCCTTGAGGCTATACTACGCATGTCAGTATCATGCAGACAGCCGGCGCCCACCTGGGCTCTATCCCGGCCTGAGCGTTGGGTGGGTATTTACAACCTTGACAGTATCATGCGATTAAACGGCCTGCGCATGGCGGATGCAGACACGGTGCTGCACCGTCTTCTGCCGGTGGTGGAGCGACGCCTGCCCTTCTGGGTATGCGTGTTGCTGGGGTTATGCATTGCCTGGACCCTCGCCCGTTTGACGTGGGACAGCGTGCCCCGCCCACGCAGCACCACACCTATATATACTGCACAGTCCGCGAGTATACCGGTCTTCGACGCCGCCAAGCTGGCGGGCATGCACCTCTTCGGTACCGCCAATGCCAGCGGCCCGGTAAACGCGCCTGAAACCACCCTCAACCTGACCTTGCGCGGCATCGTGGCCGCAAACAAGCGCAGCGCGGAATCCCGCGCCATCATTGCTTCCAGTGGCAACGAACACACCTATGCCGTGGGTGCAGAGCTTCCCGGCGGCGCACAGATCCAGGCCATCTACGCGGATCATGTGCTGCTCAACCTGAATGGCCGCATGCAATCCCTGCGACTGCCCAAAGCCGGCGGCGCCACAGATGCCGGCAGCAATCCCATGTTGCCCGTCTCCATGCCCAGAGTGGTGTACGGCACCAGCCTGCCGCCGGCGCAGAACCTTAGTCAGTTGCGCAATGAACTTGTCAGCCACCCCGAACGCCTGCTGGATGTGATGCGCGCCTTGCCGGTGATGGAAAACGGCAAACTTGCGGGTTACCGGGTATTTCCCGTGGGCAATTCCAACGCCTTTGCACAGCTCGGCCTCCGGCCCGGTGACGTAGTGACGGCGGTGAACGGCATGCCGCTGAGTAACCCTGCGGAAAGCATGCGCATCCTGAATAGCATCCGCGCTTCGGATCAGGTATCCATCACCCTGACGCGCAACGGGCAACAGCAGACCCAGATATTGCAAATGCAGAACCCCAAATAAATGACAATGGAACCAGGTAACGTGGCAAAACAATTCCAGCGAAATTCGGGTAATAAGCCGTCAATCTGGCGATACCGGCTGCTGCTTTGCCTCACCCTTGTACTTGCCGCCGGTGTGGCGCGCGCCAATGACGGAATCACGCTCAATTTCAAGGATGCGGATATCCGCGAGGTGGCCGCCACCATCGGCGAGATCACGCATAAGGATTTCATCATTGATCCGCGCGTACAGGGCCGTGTTACCGTCATTTCCAGCAAACCCATCAGCCGCGACGCGGTCTATGCCGTATTCCTGTCAGTGCTGCAAGTGCACGGTCTGGCTGCCGTGCCGGCGGGCGCCATGATCAAGATCGTGCCGGCCCTGGAAGCGCGCCAAATGCCGGGGTCCGTCTACGGCAACGGCACGCCCGGCGATGCCATGGTTACGGATGTGGTGCAGATCAACAATGTCTCCGCCGCACAACTGGTGCCGGTGCTGCGGCCGCTCATGTCGGCTGAAGCGCAGCTCGCCGCCTATCCGCCTGCCAATATGCTGATCATTTCCGACCGGGCCAGCAATGTGACACGCCTGCTGGAAATCATCAAGCGTATTGACCAGCCCACTTCCAGTGAAGTGGAGGTCATACCGCTGCAGAATGCTTCCGCCGGAGATGTGGTGCAGGTGCTCAATTCCCTGTTGCAGAACCAGCAGGGAATCGAAGGCGGACCACCGCTTAAACTTGTGGCCGATACCCGCACCAACAGCATTCTCCTGAGCGGCGACAAGAGCGACCGCCTGCGTATCCGCGCCCTCATCGCGCGTCTCGACATGCCCACTGAAACCGGCAATACCCAGGTGGTGTATCTGCGCTACGCCAAAGCCAAGGACATCGCGAATGAATTGAAGGGCTTTGTGCAGGATCTGCTGAAGCAATCGGGATCCGGCAGCCCGGTTGCGGGTGCAGCCGCCGGCGCCGCACAACCGGATGTTTCATTGATTCCCGACGCGCGCACCAACGCGCTGGTGATCACCGCCCCGCCAAAAATCATGCGCTCGATACAGGAAGTCATCCACAAACTTGATATACGCCGCGCCCAAGTGCTGGTACAAGCCATCGAGGCGGAACTTACCTCCGACAAATCCGCCCAACTCGGCGTAACCTGGGTGGCGGATGCGCTTGCCAACCAGGGCGCGGCGGGCCTGACCGATTTCAGCAATACCGGCCCCGGCATCGTGGATCTGGCCCAGCAGGTGGCGGCCAGCTCTGCCATCCCCACGGGCAGTCCCGTCGGCACCTTGGGCACCACCGCTTCCACCGGCCTCACCATTCCCCAGGGTTTGACACTCGGGGTCGGCAAGATTGTCAACGGCGGCTTCAGCTTCGCGGCGCTGGTGACTGCGCTCGCTTCCGATGCCAATACCAACATTCTGTCCACGCCCAGCGTCGTCACACTGGATAATCAGCCGGCCACCATTAAGGTGGCGCAACAGATACCCTTTGTCACCGGCCAGTACACCAACACCACGGGCACCAACACCACCGGCGCGGCGGTGATTAATCCATTCCAGACGGTGCAGCGCCAGGACGTGGGGCTGGAGCTCAAGATCACGCCGCAGATCAACGAGGGCAATACCGTACTGCTCAAGATTGAGCAAACTATTTCCAACCTCACCGGCAGCAGCATCGGCGGCCAACCCGTGACCAGTACCCGTGAAATCAAGACCAGCATCCTGGCACGCAACAAGGAAATCGTGGTTTTGGGCGGCCTCATCAGCACCAACCTGGTGGAAAACGAGCAGCGCGTCCCCCTGCTTGGCAGTATTCCGTTGCTCGGCGACCTGTTCAAATACCGCAGTACCACCAATACAAAAAGCAACCTGATGCTGTTTATTCAGCCCACGATCCTGCGTAACAGCGGAACGGCGAATACCTACACACGCAAGCGCTATGACTATCTGCGTCGTCTGCAACTGCAGAACCAGAGCCCGGTCCAACTGATGCCGGGCGAGAAACGACCGGTACTGGAAAAGCTGAAAAATTCCGCGCCCCCGGCAAGTACCGTGAAAGCGCCTGCCGCCGCCAGCCGGGCCCCGGCACCGGCCGCATCCTCATCCTGATCACCCGCTGACACTGACAAACCCGATGGCTACAGTTCCGGAGACCAGCCCCGCCGGCAGCACCCCAGCCGCTGCGGCCGCACCTGATACTGCCGCCATCCGAGGTATCCCGTTTTCCTTCGCCAAACGTCATGGCGTGCTGGTGGAGAAAATCGAAACCAGCGGCGCGCATATCGTGCATCGCGCCGACGTAGTACCTGAAGCGCTGCTGGAAATCCGCCGTGTCCTGGGTGTGCCGCTGATATTGCGCAGTGTGAGCATCGAGGAATTCGACGCATTGTTGCAGCAGGCTTATGAGGAACAATCCAACAACGCCATGCATACGATGGAGGGGCTCGATGAGGACGTGGACCTGTTCAGCGTGGCCCAGGCGCTGCCGGAACCGGAAGATCTGCTGGAAAGCGAGGATGATGCCCCCATCATCCGGCTGATCAATGCGCTGCTCACGGAATCGGTCAAGGAAACCGCCTCCGATATCCACATTGAACCCTTCGAAAACCGGCTGGTGGTGCGCTTCCGCGTGGACGGTGTGCTGCGCGTGGTGCTGGAATCACGCCGCGCAGTGGCGCCGCTGGTAGTGTCGCGCGTCAAGGTCATGGCCAAACTTGATATTGCCGAGAAGCGCCTGCCTCAGGATGGGCGTATCTCGTTGCGCATCGCCGGCCGTGCGGTGGATGTGCGCGTGTCCACCATTCCCTCCGGCCATGGTGAGCGCGTGGTGCTGCGCCTGCTGGACAAGCAGGCGGGACGGCTGGATCTGGAACACCTGGGCATGCATACCGCCACCAAACAGATGATTGATGAACTCATACAGGCACCGCATGGCATCATCCTGGTCACCGGTCCCACCGGCTCCGGCAAGACCACCACCCTGTATGCAGCTCTCACACGCCTCAACGATCGCAGCCGCAATATCATGACCGTGGAGGATCCCATCGAGTATTACATTGATGGTATCGGTCAAACCCAGGTGAACACGCGCGTGGACATGACCTTTGCCCGCGGCCTGCGTGCCATCCTGCGCCAGGATCCGGATGTGGTGATGGTAGGTGAGATCCGTGACCTGGAAACGGCGGAGATCGCCGTGCAGGCCTCGCTTACCGGTCACCTGGTGTTGTCAACGCTGCACACCAACACCGCCGTAGGTGCCGTCACGCGGCTGCGCGATATGGGTGTGGAGCCGTTCCTGCTCTCCTCCAGCCTGCTCGGCATGCTGGCCCAGCGGCTGGTGCGCCTGCTCTGCCCTGAGTGTAAACAGCCCTACGCCGCCGGCGAACGTGAGTGCAAGGCGCTGGACTTGCCGCGGGACCAGCCACCCACGCTCTACCGACCCGCCGGCTGCGAAGCCTGCAACCGCACCGGTTACCGCGGTCGCACCGGTATCTATGAGATGGTCATCGTGGATGAGCACACGCGCAGCATGATTCATGATGGCAGCGGCGAGCAGGAACTGGAGCGCTACGCCCGCACCCGCACGCCCAGCATCCGTCAGGACGGCCGGCGCCGGGTGCTGGCCGGAGAGACCAGCATCGAGGAAGTGCTGCGCGTTACAAGAGCAGATTGAGGAAAGTGAGGAGTCAGGTGTGAGGCGTAAAGAGTTAAAACCAAGAAGCGCATTGTGCTGTGGGCAGCCGTTTTCTGTCTCCTCCTCCCGCCTCACGCACCACGCCTCACTCCGCGCCTTACACTGACATGGGCGCCTTCGAATACACCGCAATTGACAATCGCGGCCGCGAGCGCAAGGGCGTGCTGGAAGGTGATACGCCGCGACAGGTACGCCAACAGTTGCGCGAACAGGGCCTGACGCCTCTCGTCATCAGCGAAGCGGCGGCCCGGGAGGTCGCTGCGCCCAACCGCCTCAGCTTGCGGCGTGGCATCAGCGCCACTGACCTCGCGCTCATTACCCGCCAATTGGCGACTTTGCTGCGTTCCGCCCTGCCGGTGGAGGAAGCGTTGCTGGCGGTGTCACAGCAGAGTGAAAAACCGCACCTCAAGAACATGCTGCTGGCGGTGCGTGCCCGCGTCATGGAGGGCCACACCCTTGCCTACGGTCTGGGTCAGTTCCCGCATGTGTTTCCGGAAATTTTCCGTGCCACCGTGGCGGCAGGCGAACACTCAGGCCATCTGGACGGCGTGCTGGAGCGGCTGGCGGATTACGCCGAAAACCGCCAGCAACTGCGCCAAAAAATGATGCTCGCGATGATTTATCCGACGATACTCACCGTCGTCGCGATTCTGGTAGTAACCGGGTTGATGGCTTACGTGGTACCGCGTGTCACCCAGGTTTACTCACATACCGGACAAAGCCTGCCTTTTCTGACACGCGCCCTGATCGCCATCAGCCACTTCGTGCATGCAGAGGGTATCTGGCTGCTCATCGCGCTGGTCATTCTTTTCTTCATTGGCAGGCGCTCTCTGAAGAAACCTCATACTCGCCGGCGCTGGGACCATTACAAACTGCGGCTGCCCCTGCTGGGCCGCCTGGTGCGGGGTATCAATACAGCGCAATTCACCCGCACCCTGAGCATTCTTGCCGGCAGTGGCGTACCGGTGCTGGAGGCAATGCGGATTTCCGCCGAAGTGGTGGCGAATGTCCCCATGCGTGAAGCGGTGGAGGAAGCCGCCATGCGTGTGCGCGAAGGTGCGTCCATCAGTCAGTCGCTGGCGAAGAGCGGCTTGTTTCCGCCCATGGCGGTACATCTCATCGCCAGCGGTGAAACCAGCGGTGAGCTGGATGCCATGCTGGATCGTGCCGCCGTAAGTCAGGAACGTGAACTCGAAACACTGACCGGTACGCTGCTTGGAGTCATGGAGCCGCTGCTGATCCTGGTGATGGGGGTGATCGTATTGCTCATCGTACTCGGCATCCTGCTGCCGATTTTCAATCTCGATCAACTGGTGCATTAGTGCAGGGCGGAGAATCATCTCTGCCGCGCATGCTCTGACTCCGGGGGCGAACTACGCTCGCAACGTTTGGCGTGACAGCACTGTCAGCCCGCAGACACGGAGTATTGTGGGTATACTGTCAAACGCAATCCAGGAACTTTTGCAGATTTTCCCGCCCTAATAGGTCTTGGGAAATTTCCATGAATTTCATCCACCCGCGCGCGTGACAGGAAGGCTGCGCCGGGTCCAGCATCCGGGAGAATGATTATGAAGAAATCCGGGTTACTCCTTGTTTTAACAGTTATTTTTTCTATCACATTATTGACAGCATCCACCGGATTCGCCCGTGGTGCGGCACCCACTGACCCCTTCCGTCACCTGCAATTCCGCAGCCTAGGACCCGCCCTGGCCGGCGGCCGGGTAACCGCGGTCGTGGGCATCCCCGGTAACCCCAATGTCTATTACGTCGGTGCCGCCGCCGGCGGCGTGTGGAAAACCATTGATGGCGGCCTGCAATGGAAAGCTGTCTTCACCAAGGAAGGCTCGGCTTCCATCGGCACGCTCGCACTCGCACCCTCCAATCCCAACATCGTGTGGGTGGGGACCGGCGAGTCCAACATCCGCAGTGACGTGATCAACGGCGCCGGCCTGTACCTGTCCACGGATGCCGGCAAGACCTGGAAGCTCATGGGCTTCAAGAATGCCGGCCAGATTTCCCGAGTACTCGTGGATCCGCAGAACCCCGATGTCGTATGGGTGGCGGTGCTCGGCCACGCCTGGGGTCCGAATGCCGAGCGCGGGGTATTCAAGAGCACCGATGGCGGCAAAACCTGGAAAAAGGTGCTCTACGAGAACAACCATACCGGCGCCATTGACCTGGTGATGGATCCCGGCAACCCCATGGTGTTATACGCCGCTTTGTGGCAGGCGGTACGCCATCCGTGGGCGCTGGATGAAGGCGGTCCGGACAGCGGCATCTGGCGTTCCACCGACGGCGGCGACACCTGGCACCGTCTGACCAAAGATATGCCCAAGGGCCCCATCGGCCGCATCGCTGTGGCGGTGGCCCCCAGCAATCCGCAGCGCGTATACGCGCTCATGGAGACGCGGCGCGGCAACGGCTTGCTGTTCAAATCCAACGATATGGGCGATCACTGGAAGCAGGTGAGCGAGAACTACAACCTGGACGTGCGGCCGTTTTATTTCACCCGCCTGTTTGTGGCGCCCAATGACGAGAACAAGCTGTATTTCCTGTCCTTCTGGCTCATGGAATCCGATGACGGCGGCCACACCGCGCATCCCATAGACATGAGCGTGCACGTGGACCACCATGCCTTCTGGCAGGATCCCACCAATCCCAACCGCATCATCCAGGGCAACGACGGCGGTGCCTATCTCAGCCTGGACGGCGGCAAGACCTGGCGCTTTCTCGACGGCATGCCCATCGAGCAGTTCTACATGGTGTCCACCGACAACCGCACACCCTATGACATCTGCGGCGGCCTGCAGGATAACAGCGGCTGGTGCGGCGCATCCAGCTCGCTGGCCGACAACGTGGTGAGCGGTAACGACTGGTACACCGCGGTGGGCGGCGACGGCGAATATGTGGTGCCGGCCCCCAGCAATCCGGACATCATCTACGCCGATGCGGAAGACGGTGCCATCGTGCGCTTTGATCGCAAGACCAAGCAGTCGCTGTTCATCATGCCCTACCTGCACGGTCCGGGTCTGATCAACGACCTCGAAACCAAGAACCAGAAGTACCGCTTCAACTGGACTGCCCCCATAGCGGTATCGCCCACCGATGCCAATACCGTGTATCTGGGCGGCAACGTGCTGTTCAAGTCCACCGACGGCGGCCTGCATTGGACGGTCATCAGCCCCGACCTGACCCGCAATGACAAGAGCAAGCAATTGAACTCCGGCGGCCCGGTCAACTACGACCTGTCCGGTGCGGAGACTTACGATACCATCCAGTCCCTGCAATTAGCCCCTACCGATCAGAACGTCATCTGGGCCGGCACCGACGACGGCCTGGTGCAAGTCACCCGCAACGGCGGCAAGACTTGGCACAATGTCACCCCCCCGGGAGCCCCGAAATGGGCGCGGGTGTACCAGATCGGCGTATCCCCCTTCCATGCCGGTAGCGCCTACCTCGCCTTTGACAATCACGAGATGGACGATAATCGTCCCTATGTGTACCGGACCGACGACTACGGTAAATCCTGGCACCGCATTGATGCGGGCCTGCCTGACGAGTCGGTGCTGGTGGTGCGCGAGGACCCAAACAGGAAGGGATTCCTCATGCTCGGCAACATGACCGGCCTGTGGTATTCACGCGATGACGGTGCCCGCTGGCAACCGCTCAAAGCCAACTTCCCCACTGCCCCGGTGTTCGACCTGCAGTTCAAGAACCACGATCTGGTGGTCGCCACCCACGGGCGCGGCGTATTTGTGCTGAATGACATCCGCCCTATCGAAGAAATGAACGGCGCGATCGCGAAACAGGCGTTCCATTTGTTCACACCCTCGGAAGGCACGGAATTCCTGAGCTGGAGCCGTGGTGAAGGAGCCGAACCATCCTACACGGCACCCAATGCGCCGAATGGCACCGTGCTGGATTACTTCCTGAAAGATATGCTCAAAACCACGCCGGCAGAGAAAGCCGCACACCGCACGCCGGTGAAGATCGTGGTGACCGATATGAACGGTAACCCGGTGGCAACGCACTACGGACCGGCCAAACAGGGTATCAACCGCTTTGTATGGAACATGCGTTATGACGGCCCCACTCCGCTTGACTTCCAGCATCTGCCGCCTTACGCCCAGGCCGCCGGCTTCGGCAACTTCGGCCCGCTGGCGCTGCCGGGAAGCTACAAGGTAGCGGTGACCGCTGGAGGCAAGACCCAGACCACCACGGTGACGGTCAACAACGACCCCAATCACCTGTTCCCCATGGAAACGCTGCGGGCAACGTTGCGCATGGGAATCGAGACGCGCAACAACATGAGTGCGTTCAACGAGATGCTGAACCGCATTGTGGCCATGCAGGACACACTGGACACCTTTGAAAAGGGTGTGAGCGAAAATGCGCAGCAGAAGGCGCTGTACGCCACGGTACTGGGCCAGGCCCAGGCTCTCAACAAGAAACTGACTGCGCTCAAGAACAGCGTGTACAACCCCGAGGAACAGCATCTGGTACCGGAAGACAGCCTGCACTGGCTGTCGCGCCTGGACGGTGACCTGCAGGGACTGTATTTCGGCGCCATCGGACTCTACGGCCAGGCACCGACCGGACCGATGCTGGAAACCTACCAGGGCATCCAGCCGAAACTGGAAGAGACACTCAACCAGTTCAACGGCATCCTGGCAACGGACGTACCGGCCTATAACAAGGCCGCCTATGCCGCGGGCGCGCCCACGCTGCTGGTGGGCCAGCCCATTACGGTAAAGCCGGTACAGATGTAGGCGCAGACCGCACGGTGCAACGCACGGGGAGGGCTTCGCTCTCCCCTTTTTTTCTCCCAATGTTCATTCCGGACGTAGTGCTGACGAGCAGGAAGGATCTCTGGCCGCAATATTTCTTCCCGTTCGGTCTGAGCGCAGCAAAATCGAAAGCAACTTGTCCCCCACCCTCCGGGAGAGGCTTGGGGTGGGGAGAAGGTTTGTGCGGCCTGCAGCCGCGATAATTTATACCGGGGTCCCCCCCCCGTACGACGAAGTACTTTCCTTGTATGAATAAGGAAGTACACAAAGGAAATCACCCCGGAGCGCGTGCCTGATCCTCGCTCAGTCCGGTGCTCGGCTTGCGTGACGGGTGAGAAGAACAATTTGAAATGAATCGCTATCACCCGGCGGTACTGGACTGGCTTGCCAAACAACCTTTCCGGAAAGCGGCGAACGCTGCGCATTCCACGCAAGGGAGCCATTGATTTCACCGCAAGGTAGCCAGCGATTTCACGCATGGTAGCCGGGTGAAGCGGGACGTTGGGCACTGTGGTGATATTGCTCCTGACTGTCAAGCGGCTTT
>JAJYUH010000011.1 GCA_021792635.1 Natronospirales bacterium
AGATGGTGATGCCCGGGGACAACATCAAGATGGTGGTATCCCTGATCAGCCCCATCGCCATGGAAGACGGCCTGCGCTTCGCCATCCGCGAGGGCGGCCGCACCGTCGGCGCCGGCGTGGTCGCGAAAATCATCGAGTAGATCATCATGGCAACCCAGACTATCCGTATCCGTTTGAAGGCTTTCGATCACCGGCTCATCGACAAGTCGGCGAAGGAGATTGTGGAAACCGCCCGACGTACCGGTGCCCAGGTGAAGGGACCCATTCCTTTGCCCGTGAAGATGGAGCGCTTCACCATCCTGGTTTCCCCGCATGCCGACAAGGACGCCCGCGATCAATACGAGATCCGTACCCACAAGCGGCTCATGGACATCGTGGACCCTACGGACAAGACCGTGGATGCCCTGATGAAGCTCGATTTGCCGGCTGGCGTGGATGTACAGATCAAGCTGAATTGATTGACCGGGGATGGACCTTTCTTGGTCTTTCCCCGGCTCGAAATCGAAGATGCGGTCTTCGATTTTTCCGTGCGGTGCCCTGTGGGGCGCCGCACGTCGGTACCTCCGTGTGCGGGAATTCTGCTCCACCTGTTGCAGGAGAGGACTAGGCTGGTATAATCTTCGGCTCCCTGCGGCCCGGTGGGGTCACCTTCACCGGGCCGCGTGTGATTACAGCAGCGCCGACCAATCGCAGTCGGCGCGGTGACGAGGTCTAAGAAGATGAGTATCGGCGTAATCGGTCGCAAATGCGGCATGACACGCGTGTTCGCGGAGGATGGTGCGTCCATCCCCGTGACCGTCATTCAGGTTGAACCCAACCGCATCACCCAGGTGAAGACCGCGGAAGCGGACGGTTACCGTTCCGTGCAGGTCACCACCGGTACCCGTCGTCCCGCACGCGTCACCCGGGCCCTTGCCGGGCACTATGCCAAAGCAGGTAGCGGTGCCGGGCGGATTTCCGGCGAGTTCCGTCTCGCCGACGGCGAGGGTGCGGATCTCAGGGCGGGCACCGAAGTGAAGGTTGACATTTTCCGCCCCGGCCAGAAGGTGGATGTCACCGGCACCAGCCTCGGTAAGGGCTTCGCCGGTACCATCAAACGCCACCACTTCACCATGGGCGATGCCACCCACGGTAACTCGTTGTCGCATCGCGCGCCGGGGTCCATCGGCCAGCGCCAGACACCGGGTCGCGTGTTCCCCGGCAAGAAGATGTCGGGACATCTCGGCAACAAGCAGCGCACCGCCATGAGCCTCGAGGTGGTGAAGGTAGACGCCGAGAAGAACCTGCTGCTGGTGAAGGGTGCCGTACCCGGTTCCGAAGGCGGCAACGTCATCGTCCGGCCTGCGACCCGTGGTTGAGGAGGGCGGAATGGAACTGCAGTTGCATAACAAGACGGGGGGAGAGTCCATCACCCTCTCGGACGCGACCTTCGGACGTGAATTCAACGAGTCCCTGGTGCATCAGGTGGTCAGCGCGTATCTCGCGGGCGGCCGTGCCGGTACCAAGGCGCAGAAGACCCGCAGCATGGTGCGCGGTGGCGGTCGCAAGCCCTGGGCGCAGAAAGGCTCCGGCCAAGCGCGCGCCGGCAGTATTCGCAGTCCCCTGTGGCGCGGCGGCGGCAAAACCTTCGCGGCGGTACCGCGGGATTTCAGCCAGAAGGTGAACCGCAAGATGTACCAGGGGGCCATGCGCGCCATCGTATCGGAGCTGATTCGCCAGCAGCGTCTGGTGGTGCTGCCGGAGTTCGGCGTTGAGGCACCCAAGACCAAGCAGCTCGCTACCAAGTTGAAGGATCTCGGTCTGGAGAATGTGCTGATTGTCACCGAACAGGTGGATGAGAAACTGTTCCTGGCTTCGCGTAACCTGCCTAATGTGGACGTGCGTGACGTCGCCGGCCTCGATCCCGTGAGTCTGGTGGGCTACGAGAAGATACTTATGACTGTGCCTTCCATCCGCCGTCTTGAGGAGTGGCTGGCATGAATCTGAACCAGGAAAAGCTCATGGGTGTGATTCTCGGGCCGCATGTGTCCGAAAAAGCCACGCGCGCCGCTGACGCTTATAACCAGGTGGTATTCCGCGTGCGCCGCGACGCGGATAAGAACCAGGTGCGCCGTGCGGTGGAGAAAATGTTTGAGGTGAAGGTCATGGACGTGCAGATTGTCAATGCGCGCGGCAAGAACAAACGCTTCGCTCAGCGTACCGGCCAGCGCAGCAACTGGAAGAAAGCCTATGTGCGCCTGGCGCCGGGCAACGAGATTAACTTTGTAGGCGAAAAGGCTTAAGGCCCTGAGCCGCAAGGAATACTGAATATGCCAGTGAAAAAAGCCAGACCCACCTCACCCGGACGCCGCGGCGTAGTGAGCGTCACTACACCGGGCCTGCACAAGGGCAAACCCTATACAACCCTTCTGGAACGCAAGAACCAGCAGGGCGGCCGCAACAATGTCGGCCGCATCACCACGCGCCACCAGGGTGGTGGTCACAAGCAGCATTACCGTTTGGTGGATTTCAAGCGCGACAAGGACGGTGTCAGCGGGCGTATCGAACGCATCGAGTATGATCCGAACCGTACAGCGCATATCGCGCTGGTGCTGTACAAGGATGGCGAACGCCGCTACATCATTGCCCCCAAGGGCATTGAGCAGGGCCAGGAGGTCGTCTCCGGCAGCCACGCGGCCATCAAACTGGGTAACACGCTGCCGCTCAGGAACATTCCGGTAGGCACACAGGTGCACTGCGTGGAACTGCAGCCCGGCAAGGGTGCACAGCTCGCGCGTAGCGCCGGCTCGTCGGTGCAAGTAGTGGCGCGCGAGGGTGCCTATACCACGGTACGACTGCGTTCCGGTGAAATGCGCAAGGTGCATGTTGACTGCCGCGCCACCATCGGTGAGGTGGGTAACGACGAGCACAATCTGCGCCAGTACGGCAAGGCCGGTGCCCGCCGCTGGCAAGGCATACGTCCGACGGTGCGCGGCGTGGTTATGAATCCCATCGACCATCCGCACGGCGGTGGTGAAGGCAAGACTTCGGGCGGCCGGCATCCGGTGTCGCCGTGGGGTCAGCCCACCAAGGGTTACAAGACGCGCGCCAACAAGCGCACCGACAACATGATCTTGCGGCGCCGCAAGGCGAAGTAATTGAGATGTTGAAGATTTGATTATTGAGATGTTGAAGATTTATTAAGAGGTTAATGACGTGCCACGTTCGATTCGCAAAGGTCCGTTTGTTGATGCGCATCTCGCCAGGAAGGTGGAGGCGGCGGTGGCGAGCAATAGTAAGCGCCCCATCAAGACCTGGTCACGCCGTTCGATGGTGACGCCGGAGATGGTGGGATTGACGATCGCGGTGCACAACGGCCACCAGCACGTACCGGTGTTGGTGAGCGAGAACATGGTGGGCCACAAGCTTGGTGAGTTTGCGGCTACGCGTGTCTTCAAGGGTCACGGCGAGCGTAAAACGACCGCCGAGGCTGATGCCCAAGCAAAGACCTGAGGACTGAGGCCATGCAGATAGCGGCAACACATAAATTCGCGCGGGTCACCCCGTACAAGGCGCGGCTGGTCGCGGACCAGATCCGCGGCAAACAGGTGAGCCAGGCGCTGCAGATATTGGAGTACAGCCCCAGGCGTGCCGCGCAACTGCTGAGGAAGGTTTTGGAATCAGCGATTGCCAACGCCGAGCACAACAGCGGTGCGGACATCGACGAGCTCAAGGTTGCGCGCATCTGCGTGGACGATGGTCCGCGCATGAAGCGCTGGATGGCCCGTGCCAAGGGCCGCGGCGCGCGTATTCTGAAACGTACAAGCCACATCACCATCACTGTGGCGGACGAGTAAGGACGGGCCATGGGTCAGAAAGTCAATCCGGTTGGTTTTCGTCTGGGCATCGCATCGGACTGGAACTCCAAGTGGTTCGCCACCAAAGGCGCGTATGCGGAAAATCTGCAAGCCGACCTGCAGGTGCGGGAGTTTCTCAAGAAGAAGCTCGCGCAGGCGTCGGTGAGCCGTATCGAGATCAAGCGGCCGGCGAAGAAATGCCACATCACCATCCACACAGCGCGTCCAGGCGTGGTGATCGGCAAGAAAGGCGAGGACATCGAGGCGCTGCGTGCCCAACTTATCAAGATGATGCCGGGTATCGAAGTGGACGTGGCCATCGAGGAGATACGCAAGCCGGAACTGGATGCCTATCTGGTGGCGGAAGGTATCGCGCAGCAACTGGAGCGCCGCATCATGTTCCGCCGCGCCATGAAGCGCGCGGTGCAGAACACCATGCGCCTCGGAGCGTTGGGTATCAAGGTGCGTGTCTCGGGCCGCCTGAACGGTTCGGAAATCGCACGCAGTGAATGGTATCGCGAGGGCCGCGTGCCGCTGCACACCATGCGTGCCGATATCGATTACGGTTTTGCGGAATCCGCCACCACCTACGGCATCATCGGCGTCAAGGTGTGGATATTCAAGGGCGAGATTCTGGATGCCAATGAAATCAGCGTCGGCAAGGAAGTGGCCGCTGACAAGGCAAAAGCGGGAGTAAAGGCCGATGTTGCAGCCTAAGCGCACCAAGTTCCGCAAGCAGCACAAAGGCCGTAACCGCGGCTTGGCCCAGGTGGGCAACAGCGTGGCATTCGGTGAGTATGGCCTCAAGGCCACCGATCGCGGCCGTCTCACCGCGCGCCAGATCGAAGCGGCGCGGCGCGCCATGACGCACTTCGTGAAGCGCGGCGGCAAGATCTGGATCCGGGTGTTCCCGGATGTGCCTGTGACCAAGAAACCTCTGGAAGTGCGCATGGGGAACGGCAAGGGCAACGTGGAGTACTGGGTTGCCAAGGTGCAACCCGGTACGGTGCTCTATGAAATGGAGGGCGTAACCGAAGAAATCGCACGCGAGGCGTTTCGCCTGGCTGCCGCGAAACTTTCCGTGACCACGGCATTTGTAAGCCGGGTGGTGATGTGATGAACGCCAGCGAACTGCGCAATAAGAATGACAAGGAACTCCGTGAGGAGCTCATCGCGCTGCGCAAGGAGCAGTTCAATCTGCGCATGCAGCAGGCGGCGGGTCAGATGCCGCGTGGCCATCAGATACATAACGCGCGCAAGAATATCGCGCGCGTGAAGACAGTGCTCGTCGAGCGGGCGAAGGCAGGCAAGTAAGTCATGAATGAACCAATCAAGGCAGCACGCACGCTGACCGGCAAAGTGGTCAGCAACAAGATGGACAAGACCATTACCGTGGTGGTGGAACGCCTGGTCACACATCCGATGTATGGCAAGGTCATGCGCCGCCGCACCAAAATCAAGGCGCATGACGAGCAAAATGCCTGCAAGGAAGGCGATACGGTGGTGATCACCCAGTGTCGCCCCGTTTCGCGGCACAAGGCATGGAAGCTGGTGGAAATCATCGGGCACACGGCTAACTGAGCCTCCCGCATGAATGAACTAACCGTGGAAGCAAGATTATGATCCAGATGCGAACCGTCCTCGCCGCCGCCGACAACAGTGGCGCGAAAAGTCTGAAGTGCATCAAAGTGCTGGGCGGTTCCAAGCGCCGTTATGCGCGCATCGGTGACGTCATCAAAGTGAGCATTGGTGACGCCATTCCGCGCGGCAAGGTAAAGAAGGGTGAAGTGTACGACGCGGTAGTGGTGCGTACCAAGAGCGGTGTGCGCCGACCGGACGGTTCCATCATCCGTTTCGACAGCAATGCGGCGGTGTTGCTCAACAACAAGCTGGAACCCATTGGTACACGTATCTTCGGGCCAGTGACGCGCGAACTCAGGACCGAACGGTTCATGCGCATCATTTCACTGGCGCCGGAAGTACTCTGAACGTCGGGAGCAGAGGCTATGAGCAAGATAAAGAAGGGTGACGAGGTCGTGGTGATTGTCGGCAAGGACAAGGGTCGGCGCGGCGTCATTCTCAAGGTGCTGGACAATGACCGTGTGGTTATCGAGAACGTGAATATGATGAAGAAACACGTACGTCCGAATCCGAATGCGGGTGTGACAGGCGGCATCCTTGATAAGGAAATGTCCATACATATTTCCAAGGTGATGCTGTTCAATCCGGTTACCAAGAAAGGCGATCGGGTCGGCTTCCGCAGGCTGGAGGACGGCCGCAAGGTGCGTTTCTTCCGTTCCAACAAAGAAGTAGTTGACGTCTGAGGGCGAGGCGCATGGCAAGACTCCAGCAATATTATCGCGAGACCGTGGTGCCGCAGCTCACCGAGCGGTTCAATTACAAGAACTCCATGCAGGTACCGCGTATCACCAAGATCACGCTTAACATGGGTGTGGGTGAGGCGACTGCAGACAAGAAGATTATGGAGAACGCAGTAGCGGATATGACCAGGATCGCGGGTCAGAAGCCCGTGGTCACCAAAGCGAAGAAGTCCATCGCCACTTTCAAGATCCGCGAGGATTATCCGGTCGGCTGCATGGTGACACTGCGGCGTACCCAAATGTACGAGTTCCTCGACCGACTGATCAGCATAGCGCTGCCGCGGGTGCGCGATTTTCGCGGTGTGAGCGGCCGCTCCTTCGACGGCCGTGGTAACTACAGCATGGGTGTGAAGGAACAGATTATTTTTCCGGAAATTGAGTACGACCAGATTGATGCCCTGCGCGGCATGGACATCACTATTACCACCAACGCGAAGACGGATGCGGAAGCGCGGGCGCTTCTGGAAGCGTTTCATTTCCCTTTCAGGAATTGAGGTCTGACATATGGCCAAGACATCCATGGTGAATCGCGAAGTAAAACGCGCCAGACTGGCGAAGAAATACGCCGCCAAACGCATGGAACTGAAGCGCATCATCCGTGACCTGGAAACGGGCGATGAAGAGCGCCATACGGCGGTGAGCAAGCTCGCCGGATTGCCGCGCGATTCCAGCCCGAGCCGCAAGCGTAACCGCTGCGAGCTTACCGGCCGTCCGCACGGCTACTATCGCAAATTCGGGTTGGGCCGCAATAAACTGCGCGAGGCCGCCATGCGCGGTGACGTGCCCGGCCTGCATAAGGCCAGCTGGTAGGAATTTTTTGAGGGATATCGATATATGAGTATGACTGATCCCATTGCCGACATGCTTACGCGCATCCGCAACGGCCAGATGACCGGTCGCACGGATGTAGGCATGCCTGCTTCAAGTATCAAGTTCGAGATCGCGCGCGTGCTCAAGGAAGAGGGCTACATCGAGGACTTCGTGCGCCGTGAGCAGGACGGCAAGAACGAGCTGGTGGTGACACTTAAGTACCACAACGGCCGTCCGGTCATTGACCATATTCGTCGCATCAGCCGCCCGGGTCTGCGCGTCTACAAGCGCAAGGATGAACTGCCGCGGGTGCTGGGTGGTCTGGGTATCGCCATCGTGTCCACCCCCAAGGGGGTGATGAGCGACCGCGCCGCACGTTCCGCCGGCCAGGGCGGCGAAGTGCTCTGCGTTGTATCGTAACGGTTTCCAAGGAATTCCCCCATGTCCAGAGTAGCCAAACAACCAGTTCCGCTGCCGAAGGGCGTCGAAGCCATCGTGTCCGGCACATCCGTGACTATCAAGGGGCAGAAGAGCACCCTGACGCTCGTTATGCACCCGCATGTGAACGTGGTGAACGACAAGGGTGCGCTGCACGTCGCTGTGAAGGAAGGTCATCCCGAGGCGGATGCCTGCGCAGGCACCATGCGCGCGTTGCTCAATAACGCCGTGCAGGGCGTCACCCGGGGTTTCCAGAAGAAACTGGAGCTGGTGGGCGTGGGCTATCGTGCCCAGGTCCAGGGCAAGACCCTGAACCTGACGCTGGGTTTTTCCCATGCGGTGAATTACAGGGTACCGGATGGTGTCAGCATCGAAACGCCGAGCCAGACGGAAGTCATCATCAAGGGTATGGATCGCCAACAGGTAGGACAGGTGGCCGCTGATATACGCGGTTTTCGTCCGCCGGAGCCCTACAAAGGCAAAGGCGTGCGCTACACCGACGAGCGCGTGGTCCTCAAAGAGGCCAAGAAGAAATAACGGGTGGTATAAGCAATGGACAAGAAACCGATGGAAAAGAAACGCGCGCGTCTGCGGCGCGCGCGCCGTGCCCGCGCCAAGATCCGCGAGCTCAAGACATACCGGCTTACCGTGCACCGCACGCCGAGCCATATTTATGCGCAGATCATTGCGCCCGAGGGTAACAAGGTTGTGGCGACGGCTTCCACGCTTGAGGCGGATGTGAAGAAAGGCCTGAAATACACCGGCAACATTGCCGCTGCGGCGGTGGTGGGTAAAGTGATCGCCGAGAAAGCCAAGCAGGCCGGTATCAATACAGTGGCATTTGACCGTTCCGGTTTCAAGTATCACGGGCGCATTAAGGCTTTGGCTGACGCCGCACGTGAGCACGGTTTGCAGTTCTAGGGTGCAGTATGGCAAAAATTGAAAATCTGCCGGAAAGCAATGACGGCTTGCAGGAAAAGCTGGTTGCGGTGAACCGCGTCGCCAAGGTGGTAAAAGGCGGCCGTCAATTTGGTTTTACGGCGCTCACTGTGGTGGGTGACGGCGCGGGCAAGGTGGGTTTCGGCTACGGCAAGGCGCGTGAAGTGCCCAACGCCGTATCCAAAGCCATGGAGCAGGCGCGCAAGAACCTGCACCAGGTGCAGTTGCGCGAGGGTACGCTGTATTACGCGACACACGCGCGTCACGGCGCCACGCGTGTATATATGCAGCCGGCCTCCGAGGGTACCGGCATCATCGCCGGCGGCGCCATGCGTGCGCTGCTGGAAGTGGCGGGGGTGAAAAACGTGCTTGCCAAGAGCTATGGTTCGCGCAACCCCATCAACGTGGTGCGCGCCACCCTGAACGCTCTCACCGGTATGCGCGCACCCCATGAAATCGCGGTCAAGCGCGGCAAGACGCTGGACGACATCAGGGGTTAAATCATGGACAAGAGCGAGGGTAAAAGTAGGGAAATCAGGGTCACGCTGGTGAGAAGCCCCTTTGGGCGATTGCAGAGTCATCGTGACTGCGTGCGCGGACTGGGACTGCGCCGCCTGCGTCATACGGTCACGGTACAGGACACCCCCGCCGTGCGCGGTATGATCGAGAAGGTGTCCTACATGCTGCGGGTGGAGGAAAACTGACATGCGTCTCAACACGCTTTCGCCCGCGGTGGGCAGCAAAACGACCAAGAAACGCCTCGGCCGCGGCATCGGTTCAGGTCTTGGCAAGACCTCAGGTAAAGGCCATAAGGGCCAGTATGCCCGCAAGGGCGGCTACCACAAGGTGGGCTTCGAAGGCGGCCAGATGCCCCTGCAGCGGCGCCTTCCCAAGGTAGGCTTTCGCTCGCACCTGAAGCCCACCCGTGCCGAAGTGCGTCTGGATGCGCTTGCCCGGGTCGAGGCGGACATCATTGATGTGCTCGCCCTCAAGACCGCGGGCCTGGTGCCCATCCAGACGGATAAAGTGAAGGTGATCCTGGCGGGTGAACTCAGGAAGAACGTCACGCTCAAAGGCGTGCAGGCGAGCAAAGGGGCCAAGGCAGCCATCGAAGCGGCTGGCGGCAAGGTGGGGGATTAAGTGTCCCGCAGCGGCGCCAGCATGATGGGTTCCATCACGGAGATCGGCAAGCTCACCGACCTGCGCAAGCGCCTGCTTTTCCTGGTCGGTGCCCTGGTAGTATTCCGTATCGGCACACATATTCCGGTGCCGGGTATTGATCCGGCGGCCCTTGCGCGGCTGTTCAATCAGCACGGCGGCGGACTGCTTGCCATGTTCAACATGTTTTCCGGCGGCGCACTCATGCGCCTGTCGGTGTTTGCGCTGGGCGTGATGCCGTACATCTCCGCTTCCATCATCATGCAGATGCTGGCGGTAGTGGTGCCGAGCCTGGAGCAGTTGCGCAAGGAGGGCCAATCGGGACAGCGCATCATCACGCGTTACACGCGTTATGGCACAGTGGCTCTGGCATTCTTTCAGTCCCTCGGGGCGTCACTGGCTTTGCAGAGCCAGGGCGTGGCGGTGCACCCGGGCTTCAGCTTCCTGTTCACTGCAACCGTGAGCCTCGTGACCGGCACCATGTTCCTGATGTGGATCGGTGAGCAGGTAACCGAGCGCGGTATCGGTAACGGTATTTCGATGATCATCTTCGCCGGCATCGTCGCCGGGCTGCCTGCCGCCTTCGGCGGTACCCTGGACTTGGTGCGCACCGGGCAGATGAATCCGCTCATCGCCATTCTCATACTGGTGGTGGTGCTGGGCGTCACTGCTTTCGTGGTATTCGTTGAACGTGGTCAGCGGCGTATCACAGTGAACTACGCGAAACGTCAGCAGGGGCGCCGCCTCTATGCAGCGCAGACCAGCCACCTGCCGCTGAAACTGAATATGTCGGGCGTTATCCCGCCGATTTTCGCGTCCAGTATCATCCTGTTTCCGGCGACCCTCGGGAACTGGTTCGGACAGCAGTCTGGATTCGGCTGGTTGCAGAAATTCTCACTGGCGGTTTCGCCGGGACAGCCGATCTACGTGGTGGTATTCGCCGGCCTGATCATCTTTTTCTGTTTCTTCTATACGGCCCTGGTATTCAACTCCAAAGAGACGGCGGAGAACCTGAAAAAGTCAGGTGCCTTCATCCCGGGTATCCGTCCGGGGCAGCAGACCGCGGCATATATAGACACCGTACTTACCAAGCTGACACTGTGGGGTGCAATTTACATCACTGCCGTGTGCCTGCTGCCGGAGTTCCTCATCAACAGTTGGAACGTGCCGTTCTATTTCGGCGGCACTTCCCTGTTGATCATTGTGGTGGTGGTGATGGACTTCATGTCGCAGTTGCAAGCGCATCTGATGTCGCATCAGTACGAAGGACTGCTGCGCAAGGCAAATCTCAAGGGCTACGGCGGTACCGGATTGCGTTGAAGGTTTTGTGGACGGCGTGCGAGCGTCGCGGGAGTGGCAATATGAAAGTGCGGACATCGGTCAAGAAAATCTGCCGCAAGTGCAAGATCGTCCGGCGCGGCGGTGTGGTACGGGTAATCTGCAGTGATGCCCGCCATAAGCAACGCCAGGGTTAAGCAACGGTTAGACATTGATTATTTTAGGAAATTTCGGCACAATCACCCGTTTTCGCGCCGTCAAGGCTGGCGTCCACAGGAGAAGCAGGTAATGGCCCGTATTGCTGGCATCAATATTCCAGCCAACAAGCATACCGTGATCGGTTTGCAGAGCATTTATGGCATCGGCAAGAGCCGCGCACAGCTCATCTGTGAGGCGGCCGGCATCAAGCCCGGCACCAAGGTGAAGGACCTGACCGACGCCGAAGTGGAAATCCTGCGCAGCAGCGTGGCCAAGTTCACCGTGGAAGGTGATCTGCGTCGCGAGGTGTCCATGAGCATCAAGCGCCTGATGGATCTCGGCTGTTACCGGGGCTTGCGGCACCGCCGTGGCCTGCCGGTACGCGGCCAGCGTACACGCACCAATGCGCGTACCCGCAAGGGCCGCCGCAAGCAGGCCACCAAGTAACCCACTCAAGAGAGCAGGATAATTGCATGGCTGAAGACGTCAAAGAATCCAAAGATGCCAAGACACCGGCCGAGGCGATCCCTGCCGCTGCGCCGGCCGCTGCCCCCGCACCGCGCAAGCGCGCGAAGAAGACTGTGGTGGATGCCATTGCCCACGTGCACGCATCCTTCAACAACACCATCGTTACCATCACCGACCGTCAGGGCAACGTGCTGTGCTGGGCCACCTCCGGTGGTTCCGGTTTCCGCGGTTCGCGCAAGTCCACGCCGTTCGCAGCACAGGTGGCAGCGGAGAAGGCGGGCATGGCGGCGCAGGAATTCGGCGTAAAAAATCTGGAAGTGCAGGTCAAGGGTCCGGGCCCGGGCCGCGAGTCAGCGGTACGTTCGCTGCACAACATCGGGTTCAGGATCGCCAATATCTCGGACGTGACGCCAATACCGCATAACGGCTGCCGTCCGCCAAAAAAACGCCGCGTGTAATTCAAGAGGTTCAGTGCATGGCTCGTTATCTCGGACCCAAGTGCAAACTCTCCCGGCGTGAGGGTACGGATCTGTTCCTCAAGAGCAGCGTGCGCCCGCTCGAATCCAAGTGTCGCCTCGAATCCGCACCCGGCCAGCACGGCGCCAAGCGCAACCGGCTGTCGGATTACGGCATACAGTTGCGCGAAAAGCAGAAACTGCGCCGCATGTACGGCGTACTGGAGCGGCAGTTCAGCCGCTACTACAAGGAAGCCTCACGCCGCACCGGCGCCACCGGGCAGACGTTGCTGCAGATACTGGAGTGCCGGCTGGATAACGTGGTGTATCGTATGGGCTTTGCCGTCACCCGCGCCGAGGCACGTCAGCTTGTGGGGCACAAGGCCATCGAAATCAACGGCAAGATCGTCAACATCCCGTCCTACCAGGTGAAAGCGGACGATGTGATTGCGGTGCGTGAGCGTGCCAGGAAGCAACTGCGTATTCAGGCGGCGCTGCAAATCGCCAAACAGGTGGGTTTTCCGGAATGGATCGAGGTGGACGAGCAGAAGATGAGCGGCAAGCTCAAGGCCTTGCCGGAGCGCAGCGACATACTGCCGGATATCAACGAAAACCTGGTTGTCGAGCTTTATTCGAAATAGTTGCCCAAGTCCACAGTTATTATCGTGAGGGATATTTCCCATGCAGGGTTCAGTCACGGAATTTTTGAAACCACGCCTCGTCGGTGTGCAGGCACAATCAGAGCATCAGGCCCGCGTAGTGCTGGAACCGCTGGAACGCGGTTTCGGTCATACGCTGGGCAATGCACTGCGGCGCATTCTGCTGTCTTCCATGCCCGGCAGTGCCGTGGTGGAAGTCGAGATCGATGGCGTACTGCATGAGTACACCGCCATCGAAGGCGTGCAGGAAGACGTAGTGGATATCCTGCTCAATTTGAAGCAGCTTGCCATCCAGATGCACACCCGTGATGAGGCCACACTCACCCTCTCCAAGAAGGGGCCGGGCGCGGTTACTGCCGGCGATATCCAGTTGGACCACGACGTCGAGATCGTCAACAAGGATATGGTAATCGCCCACCTGAACAGTGCCGGTTCCATCAACATGAAACTGAAGATCAAACGCGGCCGCGGCTACCAGCCGTCCAACCAGCGCCTGCAGTTCGAGGAAGAAAGCCGTCCCATCGGCCGGTTGCAGCTGGATGCCTCCTTCAGCCCGGTGCGCCGCGTCACCTACACGGTGGAGAGTGCGCGCGTGGAGCAGCGCACCGATCTGGACAAGCTGATCATCGAGATTGAGACCAACGGTACTATCGAACCGGAAGAAGCCATCCGCCGCTCCGCGACCATCCTGAGCGAACAACTGGCGGCATTCGTGGACCTCAAAGGCCGTGATGCAGGCCGGGGTCATGGCGCCGACGCGCACTTCGACCCCATCCTTTTGAAGCCGGTGGATGATCTGGAGCTTACGGTACGTTCGGCCAATTGTCTGAAGGCTGAAAGCATCCACTATATCGGCGATCTGGTGCAAAAGAGCGAAGTGGAACTGCTTAAGACGCCGAATCTGGGCAAGAAGTCGCTTACCGAAATCAAGGATGTGCTTGCACAGCACGGTTTGTCGCTCGGGATGAAAATCGAGAATTGGCCGCCGACGAGCCTGAAAAAATCCGCCTGAAAATGACAACCAAGGGTTAAGGCGATGCGTCATCAGAATACCGGCAGACAACTGAGCCGCAACAGTGCCCACCGCGGGGCATTGATGCGCAATATGGCGACGGCGCTGTTGCGCTACGAGACCATCCGTACCACGCTGCCCAAGGCCAAGGAACTGCGCCGCGTGGTGGAGCCGCTCATTACCCTGGCAAAGCAGGACAGCGTCGCCAAGCGTCGTCTGGCATTCGCGCGGCTGCGTGACGACGCGGTAGTTGCGAAGCTCTTCACCGACCTTGGCCCGCATTACCAGGCCCGTCCGGGCGGATATACGCGCATCCTCAAGCACGGTTTTCGCGCCGGTGACAAAGCCCCCATGGCGGTGATGCAACTGGTGGGCCGGGAAACGGCTGCGGCCGTATCGGCCAAGGCGCCTGCTGCGCAACCGGTGGGGGAAAAAGCCAGAACAGACAAGAAACCGAAGATCGGGAAACCCGCCAAGGCCGAAAACACGGCAGCCGCGGCCAATGCTGATGAGCAAACCGAGGCGGAGAAAAAGACCAAGGCGAAGGAAAAAACCGCTGGCGCCAAGGCCGGGGAAAAGCCGAAGAAATCCGGCAACAAAACCGGCAAATAAATCCGCATTTCAAAAATGCTGCAACGCGAGCCGGGCAATGCCCGGCTTTATTTTTCACCGGTGTGTGAAACCGTATGTGCTAAGCTGCATTCAAAGGCCACGGTACGCAGGAAACCGCATGCAATCCACGCTTACACAGGAAGTGATCCCACGCAACCGCTGCGAATCCGGCAGGAACCGGACGCTGTTTCCCGGGGCTCTTGCGGAACACCTTGGCTATGCGTAGGACGGAAAGTTTCCGCCGTATTCCGCCGCCGGCTTCCGCCGCTGACCTGACATGATCCTGCTGTTCACGGATTTCGGTCCGCAAAGTCCTTATAGTGGCGAGGTGAAACTGGCGCTGCATCGCGATGCGCCGGAGATGCCGGTCCTCGATTTGTGCGCCGATCTCGCGCCGTTCCGCCCGGTGGAGGCCGGTCACCTGCTTGCCGCCCTGAGCGGCGAGGCCCCGGTGGGAGCGGTATTCCTGTGCGTGGTGGATCCGGGTGTCGGCGGGCCGCGCCGGCCGGTGATTTTGCATGCTGACAGCCGCTGGTATGTGGGACCCGACAACGGCTTGCTGGAGGTGGTGGCCGGCCGGGCGCGGGAGGCGCGCTGGTTTGAGATCAGCATGCAGCCGCCCCGCCTGTCCGCGACTTTTCATGGCCGCGACCTGTTTGCGCCCATGGCCGCCGCACTCGCGTGCGGTCGCAGGCCCGAGGAGAGCGGCGCGGTGGCGTGTGCAAAACCCATTGTCCCGGCGCCTGACCTGGCTGCAGTCATCTACTTGGACCGCTACGGCAATGCCATGACCGGCCTGCGTGCCGCGAATCTGCCGTCTGCCGCCCGGCTCGGCATCCGCGGCCGCACACTGCCACGGGCGCGCACGTTCTGCGAGCTGCCGTCCGGTGAAGCCTTCTGGTATGAGAATTCCGGTGGTCTTGCCGAACTCGCCGTGAACCAGGGTTCCGCGCAGCATGCGCTCGCGCTTGAAGTGGGCGATGCGGTACAAATCCTGGGAACGTGAGTCGTTTTTCACGCCGGGCGTCTGTCACGGGAACAGGTATTCGAGGGAAAGTTCCAGACGCCGACTCTGATAGCTGTACAGCGCGATATTGGAGCGGTTGTCGCTGTAGCGCCAATCCGCCCGCAGTGTCCAGTGACGCGCGAGCCGCCGGTCCATGCCGACGTCGAAGCGCCGCCAGTTATCTTCACGCCCGAGGCGGGTGGTGGCGGCGCCGCTTACCAGCACGTTGGGCAGATCGTAATGGCTATGCTGGTAATCCGCCGCGATGAACAGCGAGGTCGTATCGCTGACGCGCCAGCGCAGGTGTGCGAACAGGCCGTTGCGGGTGGGTGACACGCTGAAAAACTGCGGCGGAACCGTGAGGTTCCGTCGCCGGTTCAGATCGAGGGTGTAGGCAAGATTCAGATCCAGGCGCCCGACGCGCATCCGGTCCTCGACGCTGAGCGCCTGATGCCAGCCGGTGAGGTAATTGTAACCGCTGCCGCCAACGATCCTGGTGTAATGATAACTCACGCGCAGCCGCTGATGAGACGAGAGCGCGTAACCGGTGGCGAGTCTGGTGGTGGCGAGGCTCTCGAAACTGGTGCCGCCGAGACTCGCGTCGCCGGCATAGAACCCCACGGTGTGGAACCAGCGCCCCGAACTCCAGCGGTACTGACCGCCCGCATGCAGATAAGTCTGGCTGAATTCGCTGACGCTCGGATAACTCACCTTGTATACAGTGGCGACCGCCTGCAGGCCCCGCCGGTAATTGCCGGTCAGTTGACCGACGGCGCCGGTCAGGAATTGGAACAACGCCGAGCTGCGGCGCGCGGGTGCAATCAGGCTGTTTTCCGTGGTAAGCGCCACGTTACTGTCGTAACCGGCCCCCACATCGGCGAATCCCACCCAGGCGGGGGAACCGTGATGCACGCTTCCCGTCCGGAGCAGCGCCTGGGCGGCCAACTGGCGCAGCGCCGGTTCCCGCGCTCCGGCATGGGCCCGTCTGAAATGATGGCGCGCCTGCGCCGGGTTCCCCAGCCTGAGGGCGATCAAACCGAGGTTGTACTGACTGAGTGCGGCGAGCGCCGGGTCGCGCTCGAGCGCCTGGAATTCACGGCGCGCCGCCCGATAGCGCCCCAGCCGGAAATATACGGTACCCAGGTCGTAGCCGAGCTGCGGAGAGCGGGTGCCATGACGGCGGGCGCTCAGGAAATCCGTCAATGCCTGCGGGTACTGGCCGGTGCGGAACGCCGCGATACCCAGCCGGAATTCCTGCGGGCCTTGTGTCGCGGAAACACCGGTGGCGCAACTGCGTGCCGGCCGAATCCCGCCCAGCATGATGCCGACCACCAATATCAGGCAGGATACTGTGCGCACGCATGTTCCTTAGCTAAGCGGCCGCGTTATCCGGCGAGTGAATCGCCCTATCCTATTGTACGTCCCGGTTCCACGCGGGACGACCAGTCCTGTGGTTGGGTGGCTAAAACCGGTCTGCGATGCGCAGATACAGCCCGTGTTCGTTCATGCGGATGTAATTGCCGTCCTGGTTGCTCTGTTCATGCTGCATGTAATAGCGGTCATACCAGCCGAAACCGAGCCGCAGTCCGTCGCGCAGGCGATGCATAAAGCCCAGCTCAGCTTCCTGGTTGGTTTGTGTCACATACACCTTGCCGCCCTCGTTGCGCAGACTGTAGAGGCGCGGCAAGTGGCCACCCACAAAGCTCGCCTGCAGCGCCCATGAGCCTGTCAGCGCATAGTGCAGACGCAGACCCACGAGCGGTACCGGCAACTCCTGAGTGATGAAATCCTCCAAAGTGCGGGTGCCGCTCAACTGCGTCGGGTTGTTGGCACCCTGGGGTGTACCTTGCAGGTTGTAGGTGAGTCCCACGTATGTGAAGCCGAGTTCGCCGTCAAGCCGTACCCGGTTGTGCCAGTTCCGGAACAGCCTCTGGCGGTAAAGCACGGTTGCCTGCCAGTTGTTGACGGGATTGGTGTCGGTGGTGACCGGAAGTCCGGGCATGAGTTCCACACCGTTGAAATATACCGGTTGTGAGAACACCTTCTCGCCATGCATGCGCACCAGGTCAAGGCGCAGCACCACGGCCCGCCCCGGGGCGAAGCGGTGCGTGACTCCGAGGCGCAAACGCTGCACGTAATCAATTCCCAGGCCGGAGCCAAGGGGCAGGGCGGTGCCGTTCACGGTATTTTCACGCACCTGCACCACGCCGCCGGGCACGCCGCGCGCAAATTCGGCGTACCAGCGCCATGCAGCATGGGCCGAGGGCGTGAGCGCGGCGAATGCCGTGCATGCAAGCGTCGCTTGCGCAAGGAAAAATCGGCGGTGCCGCGGGCGGTGCATGTCAGCAGCTCCGGCGCATGTGCCGCAGTGTGGCCAGACGCAGTCGCGGTTTCACCAACCGCGGATTCGGGGTTCGTGTGACCAGCCGCGGACAGGTGGGCAGCATGAACATCAGCCGCCCGGCGGCGCCCGGGTGGGTACGCGTGCGTGTGCAGTCTGCCGGCAATTGCCGCAGGAGTTCCGGTCGGTAACGCGTACTGGCAAGAATCCATACCGGACCGCGACGCAGCAGCGCGGCGAGCCCCCGCCGCCGCAGGAACGGCCGCCGCCGTGGCTGCCAGCGGGCGGCAAAGTACAACTCCGCGCTGTGCGGTTGCAGCACCCATACCCGACGCTGCAGCAGAAACGGCAGGGCGCCGAAGGGATCGTAATGTCGGTACAGTACCACTGGAGCCTGGGGATGGGGCGAATGCTGGATCACGCGGGCGAGCCGTTGCGAACGCTGCAGCGGGGCGGCGGTTCCGAGCGACGCGAATGCGCCGGTCGCGACCGGTACCAGCGCCACCAAACTCATGGCGACCGCCGCACGGCGATTACGCGCCGCCAGCGTCCATCCGAGGAGTGCCAGCGCGATGCCAGCCACCACCCCCATGGCAAGCCACCCATACCCCCGCCAGAGAAGCGGGGTCGCCGCCGCGGCAAAGAGCACACACAGTGGTACGGGAGCAAGCACCAGACGGCGGCGCGCGGACCAAGGCATGTCGAACCAGCGCCGCAACGCGCCCGCGGCGGCCAGCGCAATGCCGGGCAGGGCCGGCAGGATGTAGTAGTTCCCCTTGTCCACCGAAAAGCTGAAAAACACCACTATTGCCGCCGCCCAGGCGATGCCGAAACGCGCCAACCGGCGCTCGCTCCCGGCAGGCGGCGCACCCGCCTGCCAGCGGGCGAGAGGTCCCACCAAGATCCAGGGTGCGGCGGCGGCGGTGATCCAGGGCAGGTAGTACCACAGGGGTCCGGAGCCATAATCCACCGGCCTCCGGGTGCCGAGGTAGCGGCCGAACTGCTCCACCAGAAAGAAATGTGACAGGAAATCCGGCTCGCGCAGTGCGGCAAGTACTGTCCACGGTCCGGCCACGACAAAGAACACGCCGATGCCCCAGGGGTCGAGCAGCCGCCACACGTCCCGCAAGCGTCCTTCCCAAGCGAGGAACACCAGCATGGTTGCGCCCACCAGCACCGGGGCCACCGGGCCTTTGGTGAGGTAGCCCAAGGCTGCCAAGGCGTACCCCCAACGTGCCCAGCCGATCCGGCCGGTGAGGTCGGCGGCGAAAAACCCGAGCAGGGATCCCGCGATCAGCGTAGCGAGCAGTGCATCGAAGCTTGCAGTATGCGCCATAAGGAGCCACCCGGGCATCCCCGCAAGAATCAAGGCAGCCCAACGGCCGATGCGTGCGAGCCCGAGACGCGCCGTGACGAGCCACACGCCGACGCAGCCTGCGAGGGCTGCCAGCGCCGACACCAGTCGTGCCGTCCAGGCGTGCAGCCCGAAGAGCGCGAAGCTGCCGGCTTCGAGCCAGTAGAACAGCGGCGGCTTGTCAAGATAGACCGAGCCGTCCAGATGCGGAATGATCCAGCTCCCGCCGGCGAGCATTTCCCGGGCAACTTCCGCGTACAGCCCTTCGGTGTAATTGAGCAGCGGAATATTGCCGAGGCCGTAGCCGTAGGCAAGCAGCAGCAATGCCAGACAGACACTCCAACCCGCAATCCGAACCAGGTCGGCAATACCCCCGGCCATCGAGCGGTCGCCAAGATGTCGCGCGGCGGCGGTGACCGGCAGGACAGTGTTCATGGACCATTCCGGTGTGCGGCTTCAGAAACTCTTCTGCCAGCCCATCATGACTCCGTGCGGCATGTAGCTCAGGAAGAAAGGGATCTTGCGGTTGTGGGCGAAGATGCCGAAGGCGGTGCCGAGTGCCCAGCCGGAGAGTACGTCGGTCTGCCAGTGCCCCTGGGCTTTCATGCGTCCAAGAGCATCGTAGAGCGGCAGCACTTCCAGACCCCAGACCCAAGGATCCCGGCGATGATATTCGAGGATGAAGGGCGTCACGAAGCTCGCCTGCAGCGTCACCTCGCCGCTCGGAAAGCTCTGGCAGCAACTGCCCTGGAACCAGTGATTGGGGCTGGCGGACTGGTAGGGGCGGGCGCGGCTGAACACGTATTTCAAGCCCTGCGCCGCGAGCGCGGAGAATGCCGAGGCGTCAAGGGACTGCCAGAAGGTGCGGCCGATGCGGTTCTCGCCGCCAAACCACAGGGATCCGCCGAATTCGGTGAGGACCACGGCATACTCGAGATCCAACTGGTCCTGGCGCTTCCAGATGCCGGCGCCGTCGTAAGTGAGACGGTGGTCAATGCCGAGCGCGCCGCCGCCCAAAACGATCAGCGGAATGGCGCCCAGCAGGTAGTAACCGGTGCGATTGCTGAAATCGGATGCAGCGCTCGCGTCATCCGGCGACCAGGGAAATCCCTGACTCGCTTGTTGCGAGTTACCCAGGGATGGATCGCTGCCCGCTGCCGGCGTGCATGCAGCGGTGGCACAAATCCCGCCCCCGTCCCCCGGAACCAGCGCTTGCATCTGCGCCTCGAAATGGGGATGCACGACTGCGTTCATGCATGTTTCTGACCATTGACCGGCCGGGCAGGCCTGCCAGCCGTCCGCCAGCAGTCTCGGCCGTCGAAAGTCAGCGGCCCGGGCGGGCGCTGCCGCCATCAGCGTCATGCCGGCGCCGAGCAGGGCGGAGAGAATTCCTTGGGTTTTATTCATGGCGAGTCACTCTTGGTATTGGCGAATGCAGCAGAATGCCGGAGACGATCGTGAGAAGCTTCGTCTTGCGATGAAGCCCCGCGCGGACGGTGGTCAGCCACCGCCCCCGTCGTCGCTGTCCGGGGTGGTGGAGTTGTGGGCATCCTCCCGCGCTTCCGATTTGGCTTCGGCGGCTTCCGCTTTCGCCTCAGCGGTTTCGCGGCGTGCCTGCAACAGAGATTCGCGGGTTTTCTTCGCGGTTTTGACCGCCGGTTTGCCGGAATGGGCCGGCGAGGATTTGCCGGCGACCACCGGCCGGATCCCGTCCGCCACCCCGTGAGGCGCCGCCAGCGTGATGGTCTGCGCCACCGTCCGGTTGATGTCCTGATCCGGCGTCACCACGGTCAGGGTGACCTCCAGAAGTTTGCGATCCGGCGGCGGAGAGGCGGGGGGCGGGGCCGCGCGCGCCATTCCGGCTGCGACCAGCAACATCGCCGGCGCGGCGGCCAGCAGCATGCGAGCCGGCCATTGCCCGGGGAATCTTTTCCCGCGGTACCGCATGCTTACCCCGCTCACAGGCGAAAATCCAGCCAGCGGCGCCAGAACGGGCCGCGTGGCACCGAGGACAGCAACAAGCGGAAAGTTCTCTCACTGTCACCGTGGTGCAAGTGCGCCACCAGCGCGCCGTGGGCCCCCGCATGGGCAATCATCGGCAATTGGATCAGGTTGCGGCCTTTGCGCAGTTCCCCCTGCCAGCGGAGATGCCGTGCCTGCGGATAGCCCCGCACCTCCACGCCCTCGGGCAGGGCCAGGGTGAACTGCACGTGATGCAATGTGTCGCCCGCGTCAAACGCGAGCTGCACGGTGGTGGCGGTTTCGCTCGGCAGCAGCAGTTCGCCGCCGCTTACCTGATAGCCCGGATGCTGCATGCCAAGCCGTGCCACCCCGAGACTCAATCCCAGGGTAAGCACCAGGGACGCCGCCAACCCCAAGGCCGCCAGTGTCCGGCGCCGGCGGCGCTGGATCCCGGTGAAGGCGGCGCTCAGCACGCGCCGGGTGAAATCCGGCGGCGGCGACGCCGCCGGGACGCTCGCCAGAGTTTGGCGGATTTGCCGCTGCCGGCGCCAATAGCGGCTGCAGGCCGTACAGGTCGCGAGATGCGCCTGCAGGGTTGCGGAGGGTTCGCCCGCGATGCAGGAGTCCAGCAGCCGTTGGCAGAGTTTGCAGTTCACGTTTCAGTCGCCTCATGAGATAACACGGACCACGCCGGGGTTGGGGTCCCAGCCTTGAATATCCGGGCCTGCAACTGGCGCCGGGCGCGGAACAGTCGCGACTTCACCGTGCCGAGGGGCTCCCCGAGCAGCGTACTGATTTCCCCTACCGTGTGACCCTCCATGTCGTGCAGCACCAGAATCGCGCGCTGATCCCGGCTAAGCGCGTAAAGTGCAGCCAGCACCCGCATGCGCAGCATCTGGGATTCAGCCAGGATTTCCGGGTCCTGCTCGCGGGAGCCCTCCTCCCGCAGCAGCTCTTCCCAAGGGACTTCGTGGGGATTATCCAGGGGTTGGTGTTGCTCGTGCCGCCAGCGGTCCACGAACAGGTTATGCAGCGCGCGCAGCAGCCAGGAGCGGGGGTGCTCCGGCCGGTTCCAGGTACGCGGCCGGCAGTACAGCCGCATCAGCAGCTCCTGCACCAAATCTTCCGCATCTTGGGGGTGTCCGGTGTAGTGGCAGGCCGTGCGGTAGAGCACCACCAGGTGAGGTTCCACCCACGCCGTGAACTCCGCCTGTCGCGGCGTGGCAGCCGGGTCTTTCGGCTTGAGGGGGAACACCGCCATGGGTCATGTAGACAGGGTGCGGGGCCAAAAGGTTGCATGGTCAGTGCGCCGAAGACCACACTGGTTTGCGAATTGAGCGGATTGCCGCTTTAAATAGGGGTGCGGGGCTGCTCCGGCTGCGATCTCCATCCGGCGAAAAATATCCGCCGCTCAGAAGTGATAGCTGAGGCCGAGCAGGTAACTCGCCAGTCCTGAGCGGTTCACCAGTGGACTGTCCTTGATGCCTGAGCCCAGGATATCGCTCTGTTGGCGCAGCAGCAGCGACCAGCGACGGTTGAATTGCCACAGGAAGGTCAGGCGTGCGAAGGCGATGAAACTTGCCTGTCCGGTGTAAGCGGGCCGCGCGCCGAGCGCTTCGCCGGGCGACACGCCGTAGTAGTAGTCTACGAAATTACGGCTTTGCCACGTGAGCCCCACCGCCGGGATGATCAACAGCGCCCTGCGACGGGCAGCCGCATAGACCAACAGATTGGCGAGCTGGCCGCGGTTGCGGCCGAGGAGATCCGTGAGCACGCTCACACGCGCGCCGCCGGTGCCGTGGTCAAAGGTCCAGGCGATCTCCCCGCCCCCCATCAGGCTCGGCAGGCGGTTCGCCATGCCGGCGAATTCCGTACTGTCGGACGCGCTGTGATGCAGCAGTTCCGGCTCGGCAAGCAGGTTGATTTCCAATCCGGGATGCGAAACCAGACTGTACCCGGCCGTCAGGCCCGACAGAAACAGGCGTCCGCGGTTGTAGAAGACAAGCGGTACGAACAGGTTCGCGCGGCTGTAACCGGCATAGGGCAACTGCTGACTGAGGAATCCCGCCCCCAGCGAAAAGCCGGGGGGACCGATGTTCGGCAAGTGGTTCTGGATTTCGGAACTTTGCGCTGCGGGCAGCATACACAGCGCGAGCAGCGCGATCGCAATGCGGATGGCACAACGGCGGATCTGTGGCATGACTGTTCTCCCCGCGGCTATCGCATTTCCATAAAGTGCCGCGTTTCAGAATAAGCCAGCGTGTTTTGCCGTGTCCAGTTCTTGCGTGGCCACGAGGGCAGACCGGGAAAATTGCGGCGTATGGCGCCATGTGTGCCAATCCAGTTCCGAGCTTTTGCGGAAAGCACGTTTTGCGGGAGCGACCGTCCTGGCCGCAAATGCGGAACCCGGTGGGAGCGGTGTCGTCCACGCGACGGATTTCAGTCGCGGCGCGTACCGCCGCTCACCCCACGGCTTTGGCCGCAGGCGTGGCTTGCACCGTGTCTGCTTTCTCAAGTACCCGGCGCAGGAAACGGCCGGTGTGGGAGGAGGCATGCGCTGCGATCGTCTCCGGCGTGCCGCTGGCCACCACACCGCCGCCGCCGTCGCCGCCTTCCGGCCCCAGATCAATCACCCAATCGGCGGTCTTGATCACGTCCAGATTGTGTTCGATCACCACCACCGTGCTGCCGCCCTCGCGCAACTGCCGCAATACGCTCAAGAGCTGGTCTATATCGTGGAAGTGCAAACCGGTGGTGGGCTCGTCCAGGATATAGAGTGTGCTGCCGGTATCGCGCTTGGAGAGTTCCCGCGCGAGCTTCACGCGCTGCGCCTCGCCGCCCGACAGCGTGGTGGCATTCTGGCCGAGGCGCAGGTATGTGAGTCCCACCGCCATCAAAGTCTGCAGCTTGTGCGCCACCACCGGCACCGCGCTGAAGAACTGCAGCGCGTCTTCCACCGTCATCTCCAGCACCTCGCGGATATTCCTGCCCTTGTAGCGGATATCCAGCGTTTCACGGTTGTAACGCCGGCCCTTGCATACGTCGCAGGCCACGTAGATGTCCGGCAGGAAGTGCATCTCCACCTTGATGACGCCATCCCCCTGGCAGGCCTCGCAGCGGCCGCCCTTGACGTTGAAGCTGAAGCGGCCCGGCGTATAACCGCGGGAGCGCGCCTCCTGGGTTTCCGCGAACAGTTCACGGATGGGCGTGAACAGGCCCGTGTAGGTGGCCGGGTTGGAGCGCGGCGTGCGGCCGATGGGCGACTGATCTATGTCTATAACCTTGTCTATCTGCTCGAGGCCGTCAATACCATCGCACGGCGCCGGATCCTCGGAGGCATCATTTATTTTGCGCGCCGCATAGCGGTAGAGCGTGTCGTTGATGAGCGTGGACTTGCCCGAGCCCGAGACACCCGTGACGCAGCTCATGAGCCCCAGGGGGATTTCCACATTGATACCCTTGAGATTATTGCCGCGGGCATTGCGCACTCGCAGCAGGCGTTTTTTGTCGAAGGCCTTGCGCACTTTCGGCAGTTCGATGCGCCGCCGGCCGGCCAGATACTGGCCGGTGAGCGATGCCGAATCCGCGGTGATGTCCCCGGGGGTGCCCTGGGACACCACGCGCCCGCCATGCACGCCGGCACCGGGGCCCATGTCCAGTACGTGGTCCGCATGACGGATGGCGTCCTCGTCGTGCTCCACCACAATGACTGTGTTGCCCAGATCCCGCAGGTGAATCAGCGTGTCGAGCAGGCGCGCGTTGTCGCGCTGGTGCAGGCCGATGGACGGCTCGTCGAGGATGTACATTACACCCACCAGCCCCGAGCCGATCTGGCTCGCCAAGCGGATACGCTGGGCCTCGCCGCCGGAGAGGGTCTCGGCGCTGCGGTCGAGGGCCAGATAATCCAGTCCCACGTTCACCAGGAATGACAGGCGCTCACGGATCTCCTTGACGATCCTGGCGGCAATCTCGCCGCGCCAGCCGGGAAGATTGAGCTTCTCGAAGAAAGTAAGCGTGTCACCCACGGAGCGGCCGGTGATGGCCGGCAGGCTTGTGCCGCCCACGAATACGAAACGCGCTTCGCGGCGCAGGCGCGTGCCGGCACAGTC
This sequence comes from Natronospirales bacterium, assembly GCA_021792635.1. Lineage (GTDB taxonomy): Bacteria > Pseudomonadota > Gammaproteobacteria > Natronospirales > REEB76 > REEB76. The sequence goes on from JAJYUH010000011.1 coordinate 25,017, forward strand.
GGGGCAGGGGCGGCTCGACAGGTATTTCGCCAGTTCCTCGCGCACCATCTGGGATTCGGTCTCGTGGTAACGCCGCTCCATGGTGGGAATGACGCCCTCGAAGGGGTGGCGCCGCGACACATTGCCGCCGCGCTCGTTCGCGTAGCGGAACTGGATCACTTCATTGCCGCTGCCGTACAGGATGAGCTTGCGGATTTTTTCCGGCAACGCGTCGAAAGGCGTCTCGATGTCGAACTGGTAATGCCTGGCGAGACTCTGCAGCAGTTGGAAATACCAGGCATTGCGCCGGTCCCAGCCGCGCACCGCGCCGCCGGCCAGCGTGAGATGCGGATGCGCCACGATGCGCACCGGATCGAAGAACTGGCGCATGCCCAGACCGTCGCAGGTAGGACAGGCACCCACCGGATTATTGAAAGAGAACAGCCGCGGTTCCAGTTCCGCAAGACTGTAGCCGCACAGCGGACAGGCGAATTTGGCCGAGAACACCAGTTCGTCGTGCCCGGGTTCTTCCATGAACGCCACACGCGCGATGCCGTCCGCCAGACGCAGCGCCGTCTCGAAGGATTCCGCGAGGCGCAGGCCCGCCTCCGGCCGCACCCTGAAACGATCCACCACCACCTCGATACTGTGTTTGCGGCGCAGGTCGAGCGCGGGTGCCTGCTCCAGTTCCACCACCTGCCCGTCAATGCGTGCGCGGATGAAACCCTGGGCGCGCAGTTCGGCGAGCAGCTCCAGGTGCTCGCCCTTGCGCTCCTGCACCACCGGCGCCAGCAGCATCAGCTTGGTGTCCGCCGGCAGCGCCAGCACCTGGTCCACCATCTGGCTCACGGTCTGGGCGGTGAGATCCATGCCGTGGTCGGGGCAGCGGGGGGTGCCGGCGCGCGCGTACAGCAGGCGCAGGTAGTCGTAGATCTCCGTCACCGTACCCACGGTGGAGCGCGGGTTGTGGGAAGTGGACTTCTGCTCGATGGAGATGGCCGGCGACAGGCCCTCAATGTGGTCCAGGTCCGGTTTTTCCATCATGGACAGGAACTGGCGCGCGTAAGCTGAAAGTGACTCCACATAGCGGCGCTGGCCTTCGGCGTAGATGGTGTCGAAGGCCAGCGAAGACTTGCCGGAGCCCGACAGGCCGGTAATGACGATGAGCCGGTCGCGCGGCAGGTCCACGTCAATATTGGCGAGGTTATGGGTGCGCGCCCCACGGATGCGGATGGTGTCCACTTGAGCCCTGAAAAATTGCGAACCAGTAACTATACGCTGTGGCGCAAGTGCGACGCAAAACCCCGCTGCACCACAGCATGGCACCCCGCCCCCCCGGCGTTTCCCGTGACCACAGCGGCGGATATGGTTTGGCAAGGCCCGACTTGCGCAGCGCGTACAGGTGCCGTACCGCAGCGAGTGGAAAAAGGCCCATGGAATGGAACTTCCCGTCTATACTTCCCCCCGGTGCTACCACGGCGCAGGGATATTGCCGTATCCGACAACATCTCTGGAAGCTGAGGAGACCGGCAATGACCGAACACTTTCTGAGGCTCAGTTTTTATGGCCGCGAGGAAGCAATCCGCGTCAATATTGGGGAGGCCGATTACACCGAACTGATGGACGGCGTGAAAGCGCTGGCCGCGGGTAAAGGGCATGTACCGGCCTTTTATCTGTTTTCTGTTTCGCCGATTCTGAGCGCGCTCATCTCCGTGAAGGAGATCCAGTTCCTGCAAAGCAGCAACCAGCCCAACGGCCATGACTGGTCACCGGTGCTCAAAGCGGGCGGAGTGGCGTTCTACCTGCGCGGCCGGCAGCACCCGCTGGTGCTGGACTACCGCGGCAAGGGTCCGCTGGATGACATGATGCACGGCCTCGCCACCGCCACCTACTCCGACGACGTGCCGGGTTGCATCATGCTGGCGGATGGTTCCGGTGAGCCGGTATTCTTCCGCCTGGATGAGGTGCAATTCGCGGTGATGTACACCGAACTCATCCAGCGGCAATCCTGATAGCGGCTGTTGCGCCCGCCGGCGCGTGCCGCGGCCCGCGGATGCGCGCACGCCGAACCGTGAGTACCGGTGGACGTCCGGGGAATCCACTGGGTTGCTGGTTTAGAATGATCGCCCCCGGACCGACTTGACGCGCTTGCATGAATACACTGCCCGAAGAAACCCTGGATCCGGAAAATTGGGGGGAATTCCGCGGTTTCGCCCACCGGGTGCTGGACGACGCGCTGGATTATCTTGCCGGTGTGCGCGAGCGTCCGGTCTGGCAATCCGTCCCGGAGGAAGTACGCGCGCGCTTCACTGGACCGCTGCCGCGGGAAGGCGAGGGGATCGCCGACGCCTACCAGGCCTACAAGGATTGTGTACAGCCCTATCCGCTCGGCAACATCCATCCGCGTTTCTGGGGCTGGGTGAACGGCACCGGCACGCCTCTGGCGGTGCTTGCCGACATGCTGGCCGCCACCATGAACGTGAATGCCGCCGGCTTCAACCACGCACCCACGTTCGTGGAACTGCAGGTACTCGCCTGGCTCAAGCAGATCATGGGCTTTCCGCCGCAGGCGGGCGGTATCCTGGTGAGCGGCGGCTCGCTGGCCAATCTCGTGGCGCTCAACGTGGCGCGCAGCGCCAAGGCGCCATTCGCGGTGCGCCAGGAGGGACTCGCGGCGCATCCGCGCCTCATGGTGTATGCCTCCACCGAGACCCACAACTCGGTGCACAAGGCGGTGGAGCTCATGGGTCTTGGCGCCGCATCACTGGGACTCATTCCGGTGCGGGATGATTACACTATTGACAGCACGGCGCTGGCGGCGCACATCGCGGCGGATCGGCGCGCCGGATGCATCCCGTTCTGCGTGGTGGCCAACGCAGGCACAGTCAACACCGGGGCGCTGGATCCCATCGCCGTGCTCGCGGATTTCTGCGCGAGTGAGCAACTGTGGCTGCACGTGGACGGCGCTTTCGGAGCGCTGGCCGTGCTGGATCCCGCGCACCGTCCCCTGCTCGCCGGCATGGAGCGCGCCGATTCCCTGGCCTTCGACCTGCACAAGTGGATGTACCTGCCCTACGAGGTGGGCTGCACGCTGGTGCGCTCCGGCGAGGCACACACGGCCGCGTTCACCTCCCAGGCGAGCTATCTGCACCGGCTCGCCGGCGGCGTGGCGAGCGGTCCGGTGGCGTTCGCCGACTACGGTCCGCAACTGTCGCGCGGTTTCCGCGCTCTCAAGGTATGGCTCAGCCTCAAGGCCTACGGTCTCGACAAGTTCGCGCGGCTCATCGCACAAAACATCCGCCAGGCGCAGTATCTGGCCGCGCAGGTGGCGGGCACGCCGCAACTTGAACTGCTCGCGCCGGTGCCGCTCAACATCGTGAACTTCCGCTACCTCGTGCGCGGTCTGCATGAGGAGGCGCTCAATGATCTCAACGCACGCATCCTGGTGGCGTTGCAGGAGAGCGGTATCGCCGTGCCGTCTTCCACTGTCCTGCACGGCCGCTTCGCCATCCGCGTGTCCGTTACCAACCACCGCAGCCGGCGCGAGGATTTCGATGCGCTGCTCGCGGCCGTGGTCAGGCTGGGGGAGGAACTGAACCCGCGCCGCTGAGCGCGCATTCCGCTCCAGCGGATCTCAGCGTGTCTTGAGGCGCGTGCCGAGTTCCGGTGCGGTGAGCCGCGGGCCGTCGTAACCCCGTACCTCGCCGAAGCGCGCCGCGTGGGTTTCCCAATCGGCGCGGGCGGCGGCCATCTCCGCGGTGTGGCGGGCGGCGAAGTTCCACCACAACAACACCCCCTCGCTGAAGGGAGCGCCGCCGAACAAAAACGCACGCGCAGGTTTGCCGTTGGCAAGCGTGATGCGCTCGCGCCCGTCGCCGAGATAGTAGAGGGCGGTCATTTCCATGGCGGTGCCCTCGACGCTGAGTTCCCCGCCAATCACCAGCAACGCGTGCTCAAAAGCGGGATGCAGCGGCAGCGTGTGCGTGCCGCTGTCGCCAAGCTCCACGTCAAAGCCCGTGAGCGGCGAATACACCCGCGCGGGCGAACGCTCACCGAGCCCTTCACCGATCACCAGCGTGAGCTTCATGCCGTCCCGTTCCATCACCGGGAGTTGTGGGTAGTGGTCGAAGCCCGGTTCCCCGTGCCGCCGCGTTTCCGGCAGCGCAATCCAGAATTGCAGACCGTGGATATCCGGCGCATGGGGGCAGGGCGTCTCTTCCGAATGGGAGATGCCGTTGCCCGCGGTCATGAGATTGAGCTGTCCTGGCCGGATCAGTTGCTTGAACCCCAGGCTGTCGCGGTGCAACACCTCGCCCGCGTACAGCCAGCTCACCGTTTGCAGGCCGATATGCGGGTGCGGCCCCACGCGCATCCCTCTGGATTTTTCCGTCAGCGTCACCGGACCGTAATGATCGAGAAAAGTCCAGGCGCCCACTCGCCGCCTGAGCTTGTTGGGCAGCGCGCGGCGCACGGCCATATCGTCGCCGACGATGCTCGCATGCACCGGCAGGGCTTCAATCACGGGTTCGGCCGAAGGCGCGCCTGTACACAGCAGCGGTTCGCTCTCGGCGGCCGGGTCGTTCACGGGTATTTCCGCAGCGGGTTCTTTCCGCCAGTATAGTCCCGCGTATCAGCACTCCAGGAATTGTTCGCGCAGGCCGGTCATGGGCGTGCACTGTCAAGTCAGCAATGCCACTGACATCAGCATGACCGGTTTGACAGTCCCGGCGGGAGAGGGCGGCGGCGGAGCGGTATCGCCGCCACCGCTGTGACTCACATACCTGTCTCGATCAGGGCCTGTGGGTGCAGTGCCGACGTCAGCGGCGGCAGGGGTGCACGCATCGCCAGGAGCCAGCGCTCGAAATCCCGGGCAGGCAGCGGCGGGCTGACCAGATAGCCCTGAAAGCCAAGGCAGCCCATGGCAGCGAGTGCCTGACGCTGCGCTTCGGTTTCCACGCCCTCCGCGATCACCTGCAGGTTCATGTGATAGGCCATGGCGATGATGGTTTCGATAAAGTTGTCTTTCGGCACCAGGCTCATTTCGCTGATGAAAATGCGGTCTATCTTGAGCTCGTGCAGCGGCAGTTTCTTGAGGGAGGCAAGTGCCGAGTAGCCGGAGCCGAAATCGTCAATGGAGAAGCGCACGCCGATGCCGCTCAACTCGCGGATGGTGCGTGCCACCTCGTCCATGTCCTGCAGCACCGCGTTCTCGGTAATCTCCAGCGTTAAGCGCTGGGGTTCGATGCCCGCCAACTGGATGGAGCGCCTTACCCTGTTTGCAAAACCGTGCGTGGCCAACTGCCAGGGGCTGACATTGAGCGACAGCCGTCTCGGGATCGGTATCCGTTCCTCATCCCAGGCGTGAATGCTGTTGCAGACGCTGTTCAGTACGTAGTCACCGATGGCATGGATCAGCCCGGTCTCCTCCGCCACCGGGATAAAATGCCGCGGCTCGATGAAACCGTGCTGCGGATGAAACCAGCGCAGCAGCGCCTCGGCGCCGGTCACCGTGCCGTCCATGTCCACTTGCGGCTGGTAGTAGAGTTTGAGTTCGCGCCGGTCGAGCGCGGCGCGCAATCCTTTCTCCACCACCAGCCGGCGGCTCGCGTCCGCCTGCATCTGCGAAGCAAACACAGCCGCGGTATTGCGCCCCGCGGCCTTGGCACTGTACAGCGCCATATCGGCCTGGCGGATGATGCTGCTTTCATCCGCGGCGCTGTCCGGGAATACGGTCACGCCGGTGCTGGCGCCGACGATGAGTTCGTGATGGCCGATGTGAAACGGGCGCACCAGACTGGCACTGAGCGCTTCGGCCGCGTGCAGCGCCCTGGCCGCGGCCTGCTCGCGGTCGCGTCCCAGGTTGCCCATGACCACGGCGAATTCGTCGCCGCCCAGACGGCTCACGCAGCGGCTTTCGGGCAACGCGCCGCGCAGACGTTCGGCGATGAGCTTGAGGAGCCCGTCCCCCACCTGGTGGCCCAGCGAATCGTTGATGGTCTTGAAGTGGTCCAGGTCGAGAAACACGATGGCGCCGTACTGGCCGGAAGCACGGTGATGGGCGAGGGCGCCGCGCAGTATCTTGCGCAACAGACGGCGGTTCGGCAGGTTGGTGAGGTAGTCGTGGTAGGCCATGTGCTGCAACTGGCTCTCCACCCGCTGCCGCCGCGCGGTTTCCGTCCGCAGGGCGCTCACGCTCTGCTTCAGTGCCGCCGCGCGCTCCTGCAGCTCGCGGCGCAGCGCGAAGCTCATCACCAACACCAGGATCAGGTACGCGAAGTCACCCAGCAGCACCGAGCGCAGGCCGAGTTGCACCACGATCTCATCGTGCAGGAATGTCGCGAGCTGTACCACCAGGAAAGCGGCGAGCGGAAGTGCTTTCTTCCATACCTTCGCCTGCCACGTGACCGCACAGCGCCATAGCGCCCACAGGAAGACCGCATAGCAGGCGGCGTAGTAGAACGCCGCCAGGGGTGCGGGACTGCCCACGAAATCACTGAGTGTCTCGCCCCACGGTAACACCAGAGGGGCACGTTGCGTGATGGCCGAATACAGCAGGCTGTGGGGAGAAACCACATTGACCAGCAGCAGATTGCCGAACAACAGGCCGGCGCTGGTCAACCAGGGCCAGAGTTTGCGCAGCCCGGTGAACTCACCGATGAACCACACCGCCACGGGGTAGGTAAAGCACAGCAGCGCGACCCGGTAACGTGCGATGCGGCTGGCGGCTGCGATGGAATGTGTCAGGTAGATCTGGGCGGTGAGCGCCACATAGGCGGAAATCAGCAGGCACAGCAGCCCGAAGGCCAGGAATCCGGGCTCACGGCGCTGGCCTGCACCGGCGATGGTGAAATGGATTCCCGCGAATAGCGAGATACCCGCTGCCATCCAGATCGCCGGTACAAACAGGTGCATCGCTGGTCTGTGGCCCCCCGGCGGACTTAATGTGCCATCGTGCGCGCGCCAATCCTAGCCTAATCCGGCTGCTCTGCACAGAGGCGCAAGGGGTCTTGTCCGGATGAAACCGCGCGGCGGCGCACGGCGGAAATACGCCGCGGCATCATGCTCCCTGCCCCGTGGCCAAGCCGGTAATGGCGTCCCCCCTGTTTTGCAAAGAGAGCCGGTTGCCGGCTCAGAAACCCCGGGACTCTTTCTTAGCCCTTTTCTCGGCCCGCTTTTCCTTGATGGTCTTCGCGGGTTTCTTCTTGTTTTCTTTCTTTCTGTCCATGCCCTTGCTCATGAGTTTCACTCCCACAGTCGAGGTGGATGGGTAAGCGGATACGTTCGGGCGGCTGTTCTGTCCGCTCCAGCGTACTGCGTATGCAGTATAGGCAATGCGCGTATCCCTTCCAAGAGCGCCCGGCAGCAGGTCTTGCGGAGCGGCTTCACCGGCCGGGGCGGAAAATCCGCCGCTCATCACCCTCCAACATGAACCGGGTGTTAAATATCGTCCACCTCCGCTCGCCACCCGCATTGCAGAGTAGAGTCAATTCTGTAATCACAGAGTAGATTCAATCTCAGGCAGGTGCTTTATGAACAGGATGCGGACAAAAACCTTACATGGAATACGTATGCTGGCAGTGTTGCTGCTTCTGGCATTGGCGGGTTGTGCGATGGTGCCGAGCCGCTCCGGCATGTACCGACCCGATCCGCAGGCGTATTACGGATATGGCTGGAATGGCGGCTTTTCGCCGTGGAACTATGGATGGGGCCCGGGAATATACGGCATGGGCGGTTTATATCTCGGCGGCGGCGAGGACAACATGGACGGTGGAGACAACGAAGACGCTGGCGATAACGGCGATGGCGGAAGACGCTAACCATGCCGCCCGGCAGGAGTGAGTCCGAGAATGCGCACCTCCGCATCGGCCTTGAACCGATGCGTTGCCCGGGTGCCGGTGAGGTGGCGCGCAGCCTGTGTGCGTGCCGGAGGAGGGTGCAATGTGCGCAATGCCGCGGCGGATCGTGCAGCCCCGGCGGGCAGGCGTGGGGATTGTGCGGCGGCCCGCACGGATGTAAATGGTGCGGTGGGTTGAGGTAAACTTCTCCGCCGTCGCTCCGGCCTGTATCACAACCTTTCCATCCGCGTGGAGATATTCAGCCATGTCCCTATCCATGTATCAGGCGTCGGTGCCGGTGTTTACCCGCATGCTGGCCAATCTTTCGGCGGTTCTCAAAAAGGGTGAGACCCATGCCCAGGCGAAGAAGATTGATCCCGCCGTGTTCATCAATGCGCGGCTCTGCCCCGACATGTTTCCGCTGGTGCGCCAGGTGCAGATCGCGACCGACCAGGCCAAGGGCTGCGCCTCGCGGCTCGCGGGCCGGGAACCGCCTGGCTACGAGGACAAGGAGCAGACCTTTGCCGAGCTTTACGCCCGCATTGACAGGACCCTCGCCCACCTCAGGAGCTTCCAGCCGGCGCAGATAGACGGCTCCGAAGAGCGGCGTGTGGAACTGAAAATGCGCGACAAGACGGTGGTGCTCAAGGGCCAGGAGTATCTGCTGGAACGCGTGTATCCGAATTTCTTTTTCCATGTCACCACCGCTTATGCCATCCTGCGCCATAACGGCGTGGAGATCGGCAAAGGCGATTACCTGGGCCTGTAATCCGTCGCGATGGGCTTTCAAGAATCGCGGCCGGGACCTGTCTGCGTGCACCGCACCGGCAGGTGACCGCTCCCACAATGGATTTGTGGATTTCGTAGCAGCGGCGACAATCGCCGCGACGCAATCGCCCAGGGGGAAACCCGTGATTCGCGCCGTTTCCCGTCAAGGCGGCGCGATACCCCATGGGTATCACCCTGTTCAGTAATGCAGCAGCGAGTGGACCGAGTAGCGGGGCAGTTTCCCGCGCCCGGCGAGGGCATCGAGTTCCACCACGAAGGCACAGGCTGCGATCTTCGCCCCGAGTTTTTCGATCAGTGCGCAACTCGCCGATGCGGTGCCCCCGGTGGCAAGTACATCGTCCACCACCAGGACCCGGTCTTCGGCGCCGAGAGCGTCCACGTGTACCTCCAGGCGTTCGGATCCGTACTCGAGGTCGTAGGAAATGCTGTGGACGTCATAGGGCAGCTTGCCGGGTTTGCGCAGAGGGACAAAACCTACCCCCAGTTCCCAAGCCGCCAGGGCGCCGAAGATGAACCCGCGCGCCTCCATGCCGACCACCGCGGTGAGCGCGTCCTTGAAGAACGGGTGCACCAGCTCGTGCACCGCCAGACGCAGCGCCGCCGGATCCCGCACCAGGGGCGTGATGTCCCGGTACACCACCCCCGGTTTTGGGAAATCCGGGATGTTGCGAATTTTCGCCCGCAGTCGTTCCACCGTCCGCCTCCTCTTCGTGATGCCCCCGACCCGGCATCGGACTATCCGGGCCGCCGTCGCCGCACAGCATAGCAATGAACGGGATCGGGCTCGATATCCCGCAGGGCCCGACCGCCGGCGCGGTCCGCGTTTGGGCCGGGATAAAACCTATGGGATGCCAGGGCCTGCACGGCAGGTAAAAAAACCGAACTGATCGGTGGCATGCACCCGGAGAAAATGATTGCCTCGGCGCAAACCACGGCGAAAGGAATATACGTCGCTGGCGCGAGTGGCCGAGACGCCGGCCTGCCTGTGCGTCGCACGCAGACAGGCAGCGCGCAAGCAGGCACGCAGACAGGGACCGTACCTGCCGCCTGCCTGCCGCAGGCAGGTTACGAGCGACGCGACGCAATCGGCACGATCGCTTCTGCGTGTGAATCCCCGTACGCCGGATACTGCGTCTACAATTGGCGGTATGCGCAGCAAAGGCCGGCCTTATTATGTGTACCTCCTGGAATGCCGCGGCGGGCGGCTGTACACCGGCATCACCACCGATCTTGCGCGGCGGTTGAAAGAGCATCGCGGCGGAGCGCGCGGCGCGAAATTCACCCGCGCACATCCGCCGGCGAAACTGCTGGCCGCGCGGCGGGTTCCCGGCCGTTCCGCGGCGCTCAGGCTGGAAGCGGCGCTGAAGAAGCTGCGCCGCGCACGCAAGCTGGCCTGGGCGGTGGCACAGGGATTCCAATGATGCCGACACCTGCGGCTGCGCGGCTCAGTCCCCGGAGCAGGCGACCCCGGGCGGCGGATGGTGTGCATGCAACGGCGCTGTGAATGCCGCCCGGATGCGGTGGCTTGAAGCCATGGCACGGAGATTTTTGACCGCATCATTGCCGGCAGCGCTGGATGGCAGCGTCCGTCCGCAGAAGTTCGTGCAGGTGCGGGCTTCAACCTGCACGCGCACGGTAGCATGCGAGCATCGCTTCCAGCGAAATCTCGCGGGTCTCCTCAAAGCGCCGCTCCAGTTCTTGGAGGTCATGGATACGGTCTATGCGGAAGTTACGGAAGTCGTTTCGCAGTTCACACCAGGCCGCCAGCGTCCAGACCGAGCCCCAGAAGAACAGCCCCAGCGGGCGGACGCTGCGCTCGGAGAGCTGACCGTCCTCCCGCGCGTAGCCGAGCGTGAGCACGCGACGCTCGTTGATGGCGCCGCGCAGCCGGTCGAGCAATGGGGTGTGCCGGGCGTAGGCGTGGAAGCCGGGGGCGAACAGGCGGGTGTCGCCGAATTTGTCCTTGAGCTTCGGCGGCAGCGCGTGCTCGATCTTGACGAGTGCCTCTTCGGCCGCCTCGGCCAGCGCGTTGCCGCCCCAGGCCTTCACCAGGCGCGCGCCGGTAACCAGGGCCTCCATCTCTTCGGGGCTGAACATCAGGGGAGGAAGGTGGAAGCCGGCGCGCAACCTGTAGCCGACGCCGGCTTCCCCTTCAATGGGCACGCCCGAGAGCATCAGGTCCTGCACGTCGCGATAGACCGTGCGCTCCGAGACCCGCAGCCGCTCGGCGAGCTGCCGCGCCGTGACCAGCCGCCCGCCCTGCAAATACTGGGTGATTTGAAACAGGCGGTCGGCGCGTCGCACGCGGGGTGCTCCCGGTCGGTTGTCAGTCGAGGGAGTGTAGCCCGATACGGTTGCCTTCAGTGTCGCGGATCACGGCGAAATGTCCCATGTCCGGCCCCAGGGCGGTCTTGCCGGTAAGTACCTTGCCACCGGCGTTCCAGACCCGTTCCAGCGCCTGGTCCACTCCGTCCTTCACCAGCAGAAAGATGTTGTTGCCGTCCATGCCGGGTTTGAGGTACGGGGCTTCGGTGACCGCGCCGCCGACGCCGCCTTCCTCATGGGGGAAGATGCCCATGCGCTCGCCGAGCATGGTTTCCTCCCTGAGCTGGGTGTTGAGTACACTGCTGTAGAACCTGACGGCCCGCTGGAAGTCCGCGGCCGGGATTTGGAACCAGGTGATGGCGCTGGTGTTCTTGCTCATGTCTGCTCTCCTCGTGTGGGGTTGGGGAGGTTGCAGTCTCCGCCACCCCTGCTGACAGCGTGGTGTCAGGAGGGTGACGCCGCGGGCTCAACGGTTTGACACGGCCGCCGCCCTGTCCGAGAGTGACCGGGGAAAATATGCGGAGATGCGATGCAGGAGTTCGACTACGTCATCGTCGGCGGCGGCTCGGCGGGCTGTGTCGTGGCAAGCCGCCTGTCGGAAGATCCGCATGTGCGCGTCTGTCTGCTGGAGGCGGGCGGCACAGGGCGCGGCGCCCTGGTGCGGGTGCCGCTCGGCATGGTGCTCACGGTGCCCGCGCCGTTCATCAACTGGGGATTCAAAAGCGTGCCGCAGCGGGAACTGAACGGCCGGCGGCTGTACCAGCCCCGCGGCCGCGTCCTCGGCGGTTCCAGCGCCATCAACGCTATGATCTACACCCGCGGCCACGCGGCCGACTATGACGCCTGGGCGGCGGCCGGCAATCCCGGCTGGTCTTGGGCGGAGGTGCTGCCTTACTTCAAGCGCGCGGAGGCGAACGCGCGCTTGCGCGATGAATATCACGGCGCAGACGGACCGCTGCCGGTGAGCGATTCGTTCACGGACAATCCCATGCATCAGGTGTTCCTGGATGCGGCGCAGCAGGCAGGTTTTGCAATCGCGCCGGATTTCAACGGCGCCCGGCAGGAAGGCGTGGGTGTGTACCAGGTCACGCAGCGTGCGGGCGAGCGCTGGAGCGCGGCACGTGCCTATCTCGAGCCGCATTTGTCGCGGCCCAATCTCGCGGTGCTGACCGGTGCACGGGCGCGGCGCGTATTGTTCTCCGGCCGGCGCGCGACCGGCATCGAATACCGCCGCGGCGGGCAAGTGGAAACCGCGGGCGCATGCGCCGAGGTGATCCTGAGTGCCGGTACTTTTCAGTCGCCGCAACTGCTGTTGCTCTCGGGCATCGGCGACGGGGAAGCGTTGCGGCACCACGGCATTGAGGTCAGGCAACATTTGCCGGGTGTCGGCGCCAACCTGCAGGACCACCTGGACTACACACTCATTCACCGGGCGCGCAGCCTGGACCTCATCGGCGCCTCGCCGCGGGGCATGGCCCGGTTCCTGCGCGAGATCCGTCGTTACCGCCGTGAGCGGCGCGGCATGCTCGCCAGCAACGTGGCGGAGGCGGGCGGCTTCCTCAGAACCGACGCCACGCTGCCGCGGCCTGACGTGCAACTGCATTTCTGCGTGGCCGTCGTGCACCGCCACGGTCGTACCCTGCAGCACCTGTGGCACGGTTACTCGCTGCATGTATGCGTGCTGCGTCCCCACAGCCGCGGGCGGGTGACGCTCGCGAATGCCGCTCCCGAAACCGCGCCGCTCATTGACCCCGCCTATCTCAGCGATCCGCGTGATTTGGATGTCATGGTGCTTGGCTTCCGGCTCGCGCGCCGTATCCTGGAGGCACCGGCGTTTACCCCATACCGTACCCAAGAACTGTTCAGCGCCGGCGCGGAGAGCGATGCGGATATCCGCACCCTGATCCGCGCCCGGGCGGAGACCATTTATCATCCGGTGGGGAGCTGCCGCATGGGCGGCGACCATGACGCGGTGGTGGATGCAACACTCAGGGTGCGGGGCGTCGAGAATCTGCGGGTGGTGGATGCCTCCATCATGCCCACGCTCATCGGCGGCAACACCCACGCGCCCGCGGTGATGATCGCCGAGAAAGCGGCTGATTTCATTCGTCAGCCATCAGAGGCGGGATAAATATTCATGAAAACTCTCGGCCTCATCATCATTTTCGAGGAACTGTGCAAGGGCGAGGTACGGTCGGCTTCGCGGGAGATGTTTTTCAGGGTGATTGCGCGTCTCGCGGCGGCGGGCGCGCAGGGCGCGGTCCTGGGCTGTACCGAGTTCACGCTGTTCGACGCCGGTGCGGAGGCGGGCATGCCGCCGTTCGATACCACCGAGATTCACGCACGCGCGGCGGTGGACTGGGCCCTGGGCGCCGGCGCCTAATCGGGCGGGTGACCTTCCCCGCGCCGGCAGGGCCAACGAGAAGCGGCAACGAGACGGGATTTCCGCACGGGGCGGAAATGCCGGCGCAGAAACTACGGTATGCGGATCTTTCCACCGCCCGGAATGCCGCCCGCTCCGGCGGCACCGCCCAGCCCTGCACCGCTGCCGGGGATAACGATGGAGGAGGCGGCTTCGCGACGCATCTCTTCCAGACGTTTCATGGTCTGTTCGATGGCGGCCTTGGCGCCGTCACCGAATTTTTCCGCCGCCTCCCTGAGCGATTTCGCCTCGATCTCGAAACTGATGGGCAAGGTGCCCACGGGCGTGAGAATCTGGGTCTGACCCACAAACACGACCGGCCGCGTCATATCGGGACCGCCGTCGCGGGTCACGGGCGTAAGCCGCTGGATGGTGCCGACGCTGCGGTCGGTGAAAATTTCTTCCTGGTACAGATGCTCGGCATCCATGCGAACGTCGAGTTCTTTTTCGCTGGCCATGGCGGTGTGACTCTCGATCAGCTTGCGGTGAAACTGAATCGTACCAGAGTCATGCAGTGCATTGTGGCCTTCAACCGGTCGCGGGCGCGCTGCCCATGCGCCGCAGCCAGCGATAATGGGATGCCACGGCTTTCCGGAACGTCGGGTTTTCCGTGTATTACACCCCGAATTCGCGGCCGGTGGCTTCCACCAGCCTGGATATGGCGGGGTAATTCACCTGGCAGATGCGGGGGAACAGGTGGTGTTCGATCTGAAAGTTCAGGTCGCCCGGGAGCCAGGCGGCCGCGCGGCTGTGCCGGGCGAAATCCAGACTGGATTCCACCCGGTGTATGGCCCAGGGAGTTTCCATGGACCCGGTGTCTGTTTCCGGCAGCGGGAACTCCGCTCCCTCCACGCAGTGCGCCAACTGGAACACCACGCTCAGTACCACCACCGCTACCGCCGTGGTCACGCCGTAGAATAACGCCACCACCCACAGCGGGTGGAGCAGCAGGGGGATGCCGAATGCCAGGGCGAGGAATGTCAGTTTGCCGATGATGAACAGCACCAGTTACCCAGCCGCGCGGGCGCGGGAAGCGGTTTTCCCCCATGCGTCCGCTGATGGGGTCGCGGAAATCATCGTAGAAATGCCATTTGATGGCCATGGCCACATACAGCGGCCACAGGTACCAGTGTTGCCAGCGGTGAAACACGCGACGTTTGCTGTGGGGATCCAGCCGGCCGAAGACACCGATGTCTATATCGGTGTCATGCCCGCTGATGTTCACATACAGGTGGTGGAACACCGCGTGCTTCCAGCGCCATAGGTAGGAACTGCCACCCACCATATCCGGTGTCATGGCCATGAGCTTGTTGACCCAGGCATGGTTCGAGTAAGCCTTGTGAGAGCCGTCATGCTCGACGTTGAAACCGATCAACACCGCCGCCAGTCCCAGCAGGATCGCCAGCGGCACCGCCTGCCGCCAGGTTATGGCTGCGAGCACCAGCAGCAGGTATAACGCGGTGAAGCCGGTGAGGATGATGGCGGTCTTCAGGTACCTCTGCGGGCAATCACGCCGGCGCCGTCCGCTGCTGCGAAAGAACTCCTCCACCCGCCGTCGCAGCTCAACCTGCAACCGGTTATCGTCGTCGAATCGCAATTTTGCATCGGTTTCCGGGGTTTGCATGGGCGGGTCCATAAGACGCTCTTGAATCACTTGCTGGTGTAACAGCGCCGCATCTTTACGCTTGACGCATGCAATCATGCGTAGCAACTGCTCGACGGCAGTATCCTGATTCAGCGCATTAAATTCAAAGTGGTGCGAAAGCCGCTGATTGAAGGACAAGTCGGTAGGGCTTCACGTACAATCCTGCCTGTGCGGAAACGCATGAATCAGCGGGAGAGGGACTGCATGGCAAAGATCGCGGTGCTGGGTGCCGGCATGGTGGGCGGCGTGATTGCGCGGGATTTGGCGCGGAAACAACACATTACCTCGGTGGATATCAACGAGGCGGCACTGGCGCGGCTGGCGGAAAAGGGCATAAACACGCACAGGCTGGATAGCGGCGACGCGCGCGCGCTCACGGCATTTGTGCAGCCGTTTGATCTGGTGGTGTGTGCGGTGCCCGGATTCATGGGCTACCGTATATTGAAAACGCTCATCGAAGCCGGCAAGAACGTGGCGGATATTTCTTTTTTTCCCGAAGATGCGCTGGAGCTGGATGCGCTGGCAAAACGCAAGGGCGTCACCGCGTTGGTGGATATCGGCGTGGCCCCGGGTATGGATAACCTCATTCTCGGCTACCACGATGCACACATGAAAGTAACGCGCTTCGAGTGTCTGGTGGGCGGGCTGCCGAAACACCCCAGGCCGCCGTTCCTGTACAAAGCACCGTTTTCACCCATTGACGTCATCGAGGAGTACATCCGCCCCGCGCGCCTGCAACGCGGCGGCAAGCCGGTGACGCTGCCGGCGCTTACGGAACGGGAAATGGTCGAGTTCGAAGGCGTCGGCCGGCTTGAAGCCTTCAACACCGACGGCCTGCGTTCGCTGCTCAAGACCATGGCGCACATCCCGGACATGACGGAGAAGACGCTGCGCTACCCGGGCCACGTGGCGCTCATCGAAGCGTTGCAGCAGGCGGGCTTCTTCGGCGAACAGCCGCTGGACATCGGCGGCAGCCGGGTGCGGCCGCTGGAGGTGGCGGCGAAGCTGCTGATGGATCAATGGAAACTGGCACCGGGTGAAGCGGAACTCACCGTCATGCGCGTGACCGTGGAGGGCGTGGAGCATGGCAAGCGCCTGCGCCATGTCTGGGAAGTGCATGACGAATACGATGCCGCGAGCGGCTTCTCTTCCATGGCGCGTACCACCGGCTTCACCTGCGCGGCCGCCGCCAGCCTGCTGCTGGAGGGCGGGTTCCGCGAACCGGGTGTGCATCCACCGGAGCGTGTCGGTCGGCATGACAGTTGCTTCAGCTTCATTTGCGATTACCTGGCCGCGCGCCAGGTGAACTACCGGCATGTCGTGCGGGCGTCGTGAGCCTTCCCTTGATTTGAATTCCGGCACACGACGCGGATGCGGACAATGATCGCTGCCGAACACCCGCGCCCGCGGGATTCCGGCGCATGCGGGAGGGCGTATTCAGGCGTAAAATACCCGCCCTTTTCCCGTGACTGGATTGAGCCATGGATACCGAAGTTCCCGCATTATTTGACGAGGCCGCGCGCCAGGCAGTGGAGCTGGCCAACAACTTCGCGGACGCGCATCCGGAAGCCGATATATGGGATATCGCCGACGGCATGCTGGCCGGCGCGGTGCACTTCTGGCTCTACTCGCGTCAGCCCTGCGACGATCCCATGTGCGAGGATTGTGCACCGGTTTCCACCGCGGAGCTGCGCCAGACGGCGCTCAAGCAGCTGATCCGGCAGTTCTCGGAAGAAAGCGACTACTACCATACTCCGACGGATTCCAACGCCGCCTGGGCGTGACGCGCCCCCTCCACCCCGCTACTTCTTACTGAAGATGGCCGGCACCTTCGTCTGTTGGAAATGCGGTGCATCCCTGACGGATGTGCCCATGCCGCTGTCGCGGATTTCCGGGTGTTTGGCCTGTTGTGCGGAACTGCATGTGTGCCGGATGTGCGGGTTCTTCGATGCGCGCAAAGCGGAGAGCTGTCGCGAGGAGCGCGCTGATCCGCCACAGGACAAGCAGCGCGCCAATTTCTGCGAGTATTTCCAGCTGCGGCCGGATGCGTATCAGGCGAAAGACGATACTCCCGCGAACCAGGCAAGGGATGAGCTGGAAAAGCTGTTTGGATCGAAACCTGCATCACGGTGAAAACCGCCGGCCGCGGCCAAGGTAACAAGGGTTAGAATTGATCGGTATGGGTTGCAATGCCTTAAACGGCCGAAAGCGGTCTCTCGAAGTGCCCAGGATAACAGCTTCGCGTGCTTATGATAAATATCACGCAGTACAAATTGGCCGTGTTGATCTCGTTCGCTTGATGTATTGTGCGAGACCTTAAAACCGGATACCGGGGGTACATCAGCGTCGGCTTTGATCCAATTGGCGCGAAGGTTACGGTTTCTCCATTCAGGTCAACCGCTTGTTATAAATTCTGAGATCGCCGACTTCTCCGTTGCTAATGTGACCGGATCTCAGGGATGAAAAAAACAACTACTCCCAACACTGCCCAGGCAGCGACCGAAAACCAGAACGAAAAGGGCGGGAGTATGGTCAGAAGAGTGTTTCCCTCGGTTCCTTGTCACCGCATTCCGCCGTTGTCCGTTCGACGAGTGCCGGCGATAACGGGGTGGGGTCTATGCGCACCCCGGCGGCCCCTAAAGTCGCTCAGTCATGGCCACTGGTCCTGATGCCTGAAAGCAAACGGTCACGACTGTCCGCTTCCGGGGTTCTTTGGGGATACCAAGCCGAAAGTGAATTCTGGCGTTCCTTATCAGTCAATGGACGTATTGCCGCGCCCATTGCAGGAACCGAGTCAGCGGCAAGGCGCCGGATATGCGGCCGACTTCGCTGCCGTTGCGGAACGCGATCAGGGTGGGGATGCTGCGGATGCCCAGTTTCGCGGCGGTCTGCGGATTCGCATCGGTATCCAGCCTGGCCAGACGGAAATCCGGTTCCAGCGTCTGCGTCGCCTGTTCGAAGACCGGCGCAAACATTTTGCAGGGGCCGCACCACTCCGCCCAGCAATCCACGATGACAGGCAGGTCGGTCCCCGCGATGACCGCCGCGAAATTGCCGTCGCCAAGCTGTGCGGGGCGGCCGGAAAAAAGCGGCGTGCCACACTGACCGCATTTCGGTCCGTGGTTACGTTTGTCGGCGGGAACGCGATTCCTGGCGCCGCATTGCGAGCAGGTTATGTGCAGGATGT
Organism: Natronospirales bacterium; assembly: GCA_021792635.1. Lineage (GTDB taxonomy): Bacteria > Pseudomonadota > Gammaproteobacteria > Natronospirales > REEB76 > REEB76. The sequence continues at coordinate 43,199 of JAJYUH010000011.1, forward strand.
CAGGCATGGAGACCTCCGCCGGGTGCTTACCCGACATGGAGGCGGCAATGGACATTTCAAACCGGTTGCGCGGATGTCCCCGGCCTGGCCGCTAGTCCGTATAGCGGATCAGGCGTATGCGATAACGCACCCGGCCTGCGGGGGTCGCCACTTCCACTGCGTCATGCAGGGTTTTCTTGAGCATCGCCCGGGCCAGGGGTGAGTCAATGCTGATGCAATGCTTCCCGGGGTCCAGTTCATCGGCGCCCACGATGCGGTAGGCAGTCTGTGTGCCGGCGGCGTCTTCCACGGTCACCCGCGCACCAAAAAACACCCGTGCCTTATCCGCGGGCGGATCGGAAATCACATGCAGGACCGGCAGGCGCTGCTGCAGGTAGCCGATGCGTTGGTCTATTTCCCGCAGTTCCTTCTTCCTATATATGTATTCGGCGTTCTCCGAGCGATCGCCTTCCGCGGCGGCGGCGGTCAGCGCCCGGGTCACGTCCGCGCGCCGCTGCCACAGGTTCCTGAGCTCATCCTCCAGCAACCGGTAACCCTCCGCGGTGATGTAGGGTGAGGAGTCGGGAGGGGGGGGTCGCCAACGGCCCATGGTTCTGTATGCCGAAATTGAATGCGGACGATTATAGTGACTGCGGCGGCAGCGGCGATTCCGGGGTGACGGACGGCATGCACAGCGCACACGCTGACTCGGTATGCCGGTGACCGCAGGCAGGATAACCAGCCCCGACCGTGCAGGCGGCTGTGCCGCCCGGACCCTATCGCCCGCGGTAGAGCCACTCAAGTGACGATGTACTGCCGCAGCGACTCCGCCTCCTGGGTTTTTTCCTGCAGCATCGCTTTCACCAGGTCACCGATGGAGACGACACCCACGAATTCGCCGTCGCGCAATACCGGCATGTGACGGAAACGCTTGCGGGTCATGGTGCCGAGTACTTCCTCCACGCGCGCGTCGGGGCCCGTGGTTTCCACGTTACGCGTCATGATTTCTGCTACGCTCATTTTTCCAAGTGCAGCGCCGTGTTCGGCGTAGCGCCGCAGGATGTCGCGTTCCGTCAGAATACCCGCAATCATCCCTTTGGAGCCGGTGACGACGATCGCCCCAACATGGTTGTCACACATGGTTTTGACGGCGGCGGTGATGGTGACGTCCTTGCCGGTGGTCACCGTATGCCAGCCCTTGATGTTCAGTACGTCCGAGAGATACATGGTTTTGCCCTCCCTCTGCCTTCCCTAACAGACTGCTGCAAGCATAGTCCAATCTGCTTGCGCTTTCATTCCGCAGCCGGTCGGGACCGGCTCACCGGGCGCGGTCCCTCCGACCCCCATGGTCTGCGTCTCCGCCTCTGCGCTGCAGCCGCCAGGAGACCAGACCGAGCCACAGCAGTATCAGCATGATAGTCAGTTTCTCCATGAAACCCCGCGCCGGGATAGGGGCGAGGGCGTACACCCACAGCACGATAAACTCGAACACCGCCAGTTCCCTGGCGGCACGGAGGCGCGGCCGCCAGGCCGGGTCATACCGGAAACGCCACGACTGAATCAGCATGGCCACACTGGTGGCGATGAAAGCGAGTGCCGCGGCGAGGATATGGATGATGCCATACGTGGTCAGATGGCCATGGGTATCCGTGGGCGAGAGGGCGGTGACCACCACACCCGCCGCGCCCAGGATGAAGAGTACCAGGGTCGCGGCCGTGCGTGCCCGTGGGGCGCTGCCGGCATAACAGCCGATGGCGAGCAGCACGATGGCGGCGGCGAGAGCGTAGAAGGCGCCATGCAGCCAGCCGTTGTAAGGGCCAAGCAGGTAAAAGCTCAGCGGTGTGTCCATGAAACTGTAATCGGGACGCAGCCACTGCAATGCGGCGGACACCGTGAAGAAGAACAGCACACCCGGCAGGGAAAGGCGGCCCAACCAGCGGCAATACCGCGGGGGCGTGTATTTTGCGCACATGTCTTTATGATAATGGCCTATGGTCTTCAGTTATTACCATCGCCTGAGCGCGAAGCACAAGCGTATCTATCTTGCCAGCGACCGGATCGAGACCATCACCTTGCCCGACCCCGCACCGCTGCGGCCCATTGCGGCAAGACTCGGCGGCGCATTGCGGACGGACAAGCGGGTGGCGGTGGAATCCGTATGCAATGAACTCGCCGCCGGCATGCTGCGGCAGCTCCAGACACCGCCGGCGCAGATTAAAGTCATGGCGGCAAGGCCTGCCAATGATTACGGCGAGCTGCACGGTTTTTATGAAGGGGTGGAGGGCAGGCTCAAGCTGGCCAAGATCACCTTATGGATGCGTACCGCGCAGAAGAAACAGGTAGTGGCATTCCGCAGTTTCCTGCGCACGTTTCTGCACGAGCTCTGTCACCATCTGGATTACGAGTATCTGACGCTCGAGGATTCCTTCCACACGCAGGGGTTCTATAAGCGCGAGTCAAGCCTGTTTCACCAGCTCGTACTCGGAGATCCGCGGACCCGGGTCAAATAGGCGCGGGCGGATACTGCCTGCAAGCGGTCCGGCGATGGCCGTCACCCGGGCCTTTCACGCGATATCCGCTCACGAGAGTTTCCCGCAGGGCTTCCGGCCCCTGTAAAATACCCTGCGGGGCGCCAAGGCCCCGGCTTTCCATCCGTCTTTCAGGAGTTTGCGCGTGGCCAGCTATACCGCCCCTCTGCGGGACATGCAGTTTGTATTGAATGAGCTCGCGGACCTTGCGGGTGTGGCCCGGCTTCCCGGTTACGGGGATGCCACGCCCGAAGTGGTGGAGACGGTGCTGGACGCGGCCGGCAAGTTCGCCGCGGATGTGCTCGCGCCGCTCAATGCCGCCGGTGACAGGGAAGGCGCGAAGCTCGGTGAGGACGGAGTGGTGACGACGCCCAAGGGCTTCAAGGATGCGTACACGCGTTACGTGGCGGATGGCTGGAACGCGCTGGCGCTGCCGCCGGAATACGGCGGGCAGGGGCTGCCGCAACTGGTTTCCGCGCCGGTGCAGGAAATGTGGCAGGCGGCGAACATGTCTTACGCACTCTGTTCTTTGCTTACGCAAGGTGCCGTGGAAGCGCTCATGCTGAGAGGTTCCGATGAACTCAAAAAGCGCTTTTTACCCAGGATGGTGGCCGGCGAGTGGACCGGCACCATGAATCTCTCCGAGCCGCAGGCGGGTTCCGATCTGGCGGCGGTACGTTGCCGCGCGGAACGTGCAGGCGATCATTACAAACTCACCGGCCAGAAGATTTTTATCACCTACGGCGAGCACGACTGGACCGATAACATCATCCACATGGTGCTGGCACGCACCGCGGATGCCCCCGCAGGGGTGAAGGGCATCTCCATGTTTCTGGTGCCAAAATTTCTGGTGAATGCAGACGGCTCGCTGGGCAAGCGCAATGACGTGCATTGTGCCTCCATCGAACACAAACTCGGCATCCATGCCAGCCCCACGGCGGTGATGTCCTACGGCGACCGGGGCGGTGCGATCGGCTACCTCGTCGGCGAAGAGAACCACGGACTCGAATACATGTTCATCATGATGAACCTGGCGCGTTTCAGCGTGGGCCTGCAGGGCTTGGGGATCGCCGAGCGCGCCTGGCAGCAGGCGCGGGCCTATGCCCGGGAGCGCGTGCAGGGCGCCGACATCGGCGAGCGTCACGGCAAACCGGTGCCCATCATCCGTCATCCGGATGTGCGGCGCATGCTCATGAGCATGAAGGCGCGCATCGAAGCCATGCGCGCGGTGGCCTATGTCACGGCCGCGGGCCTGGACCAGGCCATGCGCAATGCGGATGAAAAGATGCGCGTCCAGGCACAGGCCTTCGTGGATTTCCTGATCCCGGTAGTGAAAGGCTGGTGCACGGAGAGCGCCATTGACATCACCTCCCTCGGCATCCAGATCCACGGCGGCATGGGCTATATCGAGGAGACCGGCGCCGCGCAGTATTTCCGCGATGCGCGCATCAGCACCATCTATGAGGGCACCACCGGCATCCAGGCGAAGGACCTGGTGGGCCGCAAGATCGCCCGCGATCAGGGCGCAACCGCCAAGGCGCTCATCGCCATGATGCGCACCCTGGATGGGGAGCTGTCCAAAGCAAAGGACGAGAATCTGCAGGCTATACGCGCGCGACTCACCACCGGCATCAACGCGCTGGAAGAAGCGATGCACTGGCTGGTGACCCATTACGCTGAAAACGTGAAAGCGGCTGCGGCCGGTTCGGTACCGTTCCTGAAACTCGCCGGCATCGTCACGGGCGGCTGGCAAATGGCGCGTGCCGCGCTCATTGCGCAGCACAAGCTCCGGGCGGACACGGGGGATGTGCGTTTCTATCGGGCCAAGCTCGGCACGGCGCGCTACTACGCGGACTACGAACTCACCCAGGCACCAGGGCTCAAGGAAGCCATCGTCGCCGGCGCTGTGGGCATCCTCGCCCTTTCTGAGGATCAGTTTTAAACCGCGCAACTCTAATTTAAGAATGAACAACGCTGGCAAATTTTGGTTTGTGACAGTCACCGTAGTTGTGTTTGCAAGCTCAATGGCCGGTGCCCGTACTTTTTCATTGATTGCTGATAGAGTTCATAATTTACCGACAGCACCGAATCCTAATCAATCCGTATCGGGTAAATATATCCACGTTAAGCCATACGTTACGTATGATGTTGGGGGCCACCCGATTAATGCGCCGGCTTATATTATTGACATTTACACTGGTGCATTATTTTTGGAGTCGCCCAAGCCGCGGGAAGTACCCCCATTCTCTCTTCCGATTCCGAAGACATTGCATGGCCGGCTCGCTCTTTACTACAGCAAAGAATTCGATTGGGTAGTGGTACCCCGAAGCTGGGCTCTTGTGTCTGCAGGCGTAGGTGCGGACGGTGGTGGGAATCTGGCTTTCGTAGAACCAAATACACCAAGTGAGTTGAAATCAGGTATGCGTGGTTGGATGGTTATGGGGTTTTCACTTGGTAATCTTGTCGGTTTTGGCGAAACAGATGGGATTATCCCAAGTGCTCATCAAGCTATGCTTGAGGGGTGGCCCGACACGTTCCAAAAGGGACCGTCACCAACGCTTGTGCCGAAGCCGGAAACAATGCGCCACCTTAACCCTTGCACAGCGATTTTTAGTTATCGGATTCCAAATTACCCAATTGTGCGTGCAGTTGCGTACCTGGGGCCCACTATAGAACCATGGTGGCGAGATAAGTCCATGTCAGAGATTTATCTCGCATTATCAAATTCTCAATCTGCGCTGGCGAATTTTATTTTCAAAACCTTCCGCAGTCACCTTGAGCCGTGCACAACAGAAACGAAATCGAAAACGTAGACGCGGGTTAATTCTTCATCAAGCTACGCGGTTTTTCGAGATCCACAGTGACAATCAAGACCAAGGTGCGCTGGATATTGCGTATCTTGCTCTTGTACCCGTAGCGCGAGCCGAGCACTGGAGCGAGCAAGGCCAGCCCGCAGGGGCGCCGCCATGGATGGCGGCGCTCCGGTCGCGAGGCGAGGGAACGCCTCTCGGCCGGACTCCGCGGCGAGCGAAGCGCGCAGGGTAGTCGCCGTCCGCGGCGACCCGCGCTCCGGGGGAATGGTTTTGGTGACTTTTGCCGAAACAAAAGTCACCCGTCGTACGGGGGCGGAACCCCGGTAGGAATGATCGCGGCCAAAGGCCGCCCTCACAGGGCGGATATTGCCGGTATTGACATATCGAAAAAAGCCGATATAATCATTCGTCATGGAACAGGTGGAAGTCTTCAAGGCGCTGGCCAACGAATCACGGCTCAAGATTCTGCAGTGGATGAAGGATCCGGACCGGCACTTCGGCCCGTGCCCGACGGGCGGCAGCCGCGGGCGCAAGGTGTGCGTCGGCGAGATCCAGGCCAAGTTGGGACTCTCCCAGTCCACCGCCTCCCAGTATCTGGCGACCCTGGAACAGGCGGGGTTGGTGGTGGCGAAGCGGCAGGGTCAATGGACCTTCTATGAGCGCAACGAGGAGGCGCTCAGGGAACTCGGCAAATTTCTGAAGGAAGAGATTTAAGCGAGCGCATGCGCAGCACCGGCGATGGAAGCGTTACCCCGCGAGGGGATTTTTTCGGATTTCATATATCGAGTAATTCAAATATATGAAAACCACTGAATAATCGAGAGGAGCGAATAACCATGCACACACAACCCTTGCTGACACCGGTGAAACTCGGCCGCCATGAACTCCCGAACCGCGTGGTCATGGCACCCATGACGCGTTCGCGCGCCTACAATCGCGACCAGGCACCCACGGAATTGCATGCGGAGTATTACGCCCAGCGTGCCTCCGCCGGACTCATCATCACCGAAGGCAGCCAGATTTCACCCCAGGGTGTGGGTTACATCCATACTCCCGGCATCCATTCGCAAGCGCAGATCAAAGGCTGGAAGAAGGTCAGCGATGCGGTACACGCCAGGAACGGCCGCATCTTCATCCAGTTGTGGCATGTGGGCCGGATATCGCATCCGGATTTTCATAATGGCGCGTTGCCGGTGGCGCCGTCCGCCATCAACCCCGACACCAAATCATTCACGCCGCAGGGACTCAAGGACACCGTCACGCCGCGCGCATTGGAAACCCGCGAAGTGCGGCAAGTGGTACAGGACTACGCACAGGCGGCGCACAATGCGATGCAGGCGGGCTTCGACGGCGTGGAAATCCACGGTGCCAACGGTTACCTCATCGAACAGTTCCTGCGCGACGCCAGCAACACGCGCAACGACGAGTACGGCGGCAGCGTGCCCAACCGCGCGCGGTTTTTGTTTGATGTCGTGGACGCTATTACGGACAGCATCGGCGCAGACCGTGTGGGCGTCCGCCTGTCGCCCGCCAATACCTGGAACGTGCCGGCGGATTCCGATACCCGCGCCTTGTACGATTTCGTCATTGGTGCGCTATCGAGTTACGAACTGGCCTATCTGCATCTGCGTGAAGGGCAGGGCGACCTGTCAGCCATACCCAATATGGTGACCCGCGTGGCGGAGCACTATCGCACGGTATATCGCGGCACGCTTATCACCAACACCGGTTACGATCGCGACAAGGGTAATGCGGTTATAGCGAATGGCCACGCGGATCTTGTGGCCTACGGCGCCCTGTTCATTGCCAATCCGGACCTGGTGGAGCGCTTCCGCGTCAATGCGCCGCTGGCGCAGGCGGACCAGAACACCTTCTACCAGGGCGGCGCCCGGGGCTATGTGGATTACCCCACGTTGCAGGCCGAAGCGGCCTGACGGTTATTTCACTCACTCACAAGGAGACCATGCCATGAAACTTTATTATTCCCCCGGCGCCTGTTCCCTGGCGCCTCACATCGTGCTGCGCGAGCTCGGCCTGCCGTTCGAGACGGTGCAGGTGGACCTCAAGACCCACAAGCTCGCCAGTGGCGCGGACTACTACCAGATCAACCCCAAGGGCTATGTGCCGGCGCTGCAGCTGGATGACGGTTCGCTGTTCACCGAGGGTGCCGCCATTCTGCAATATCTGGCTGACCGTAAACCGGAAGCCGGCCTGCTGGGAGCATCCGGCAGCATGGAACGCTACCGCGCCATCGAATGGCTCACCTTCATCAGCAGCGAGCTGCACAAGGGCTTCAGCCCCTTGTTTAACGGCGACATGCCGGAGGCGGCGAAGAAGATTTTCCTGGACAAACTGAAAAACCGCTTTGCGCTGCTGGACAAGCATCTGGCCAGTCACGAGTTCCTCATGGGCAAGAAATTCACGGTGGCGGACGCCTACGCGTTCACCATTCTGAATTGGAAGAACTTTCTGAACGTGGACCTGAGCCCGTGGAAAAACATCGAGGCTTACCTGAATCGCGTGGCCGCGCGTCCCAAGGTGCGCGAGACCATGCACGCCGAGAAACTGGCGGCCTGACATTTTCCTCAATGCCTCTCCCCCGGATGACGGGGAGCGGCGTTGCGAGGGCATGATTTTCGAATCCAATCCAGGAGAACAGGAAATGAAATCCAAGATCGCCATTATTATTGGCAGCACGCGTCCGGGTCGCAATGCGGAACCCGTGGCCCGATGGGTGTACGGAATCGCAAAACAGCGCAGCGATGCCGAGTTCGAGCTTGTGGACATCAAGAGCTTCAATTTGCCGCACCTCGACGAGCCCATACCGCCTTCCTTGCGGCAGTACAGCCAGCCGCACACCAAAGCCTGGGCGGAGAAGATCAACTCATTCGACGCGTATGTTTTCGTGACGCCCGAGTACAACCACAGCACCTCGGGTGCGCTCAAGAACGCGATTGATTTTCTGTACCAGGAATGGAACAACAAGGCCGCCGGTTTCGTGAGCTATGGCAGCGCCGGCGGCACGCGCGCGGTGGAGCATCTGCGGCTGGTGATGGCCGAACTGCAGGTGGCGACGGTGCGTGCGCAGGTGGCGCTGTCCCTGTTCATGGACTTCGAGAATTTCAGCGTATTCAAGCCCGCAGCGCATCACGAAGCGGAGGTCAATGCGATGCTCGATCAGCTGGTGGCCTGGGGCAGCGCGCTGAAAACCCTCCGCGATCGCTAGTTCCGCTGCCGCGAAACGCATGCGCGGGTCATCGCGTGCTACCCGGGCAAGCAGGGGACGGAGATCGCCGACCGGCGCAACTTACGCGTCGCCCTGTGCCGGGTGTGCGGGCGCCTTGGCGCTACCGGGCCCCTGCAGGCGCGCGAGCCACAGTTTGCGCAGGAAATCGTAGGCCATGAGCAGCGCAGCCACGGCGAAGACCACGTCGCCGGGCATGCGCAGCCACTGCCAGAGGAGCGTCTTGTCGTAGAACCGCAGGCTTCTGGCATAGGCGTAGCCATGGGCGTACACCGCCTCGAGCTGCGGCCAGCCGATGGGGAAGAAGTTGAGCAGGATCCACAGCACCATGCCCAGGTTGTAGAGCCAGAAGGCCCACACCCCGAGCCGGTCGCTCCAGGGGCGGGCGCCGTTCAGGTAGCGCAGCGCGAGATATACCAGACCGATGGCCAGCATGCCGAAGGCGCCGAACATGGCGGTGTGGGCATGGTTGAGGGTGAGGAAGGTGCCGTGTTCGTAGTAGTTGACCAGCGGCGCGTTAATGGTGCCGCCGCCGAACACCCCCGCACCCACGAAGTTCCAGAACGTTGATCCCAGAATGAAAAGATACGCAAGCCGGTAGGGGAATCCTTTCTCCTCGCTGATACGTTGACGCTGCTCGATGGCCTCCAACACCAGCAGGAACAGCGGCAGCACCTCGAGGAACGAGAACATGCTGCCCACCCCGATCCACAGCCCCGGCTCGCCCGCCCAGTACATGTGGTGTCCGGTGCCGAGGATGCCACTCACCAGTATCAGGATCCACTCGAACAGGATGGCGCGCTCGGCGAATTGCCGCGACACCAGCCCCAGCGCCATGAGGAAGTAGCCGGTGACCGCGGCGGCGAAGAGCTCGAAGGCCCACTCCACCCACAGGTGCACCACCCACCAGCGCCAGAAATCGGTAATGGTGAAGGAGGGATTGGGCGAGGCCAGCGGGATCATGCCGAAAGCGTAGATCACCGCCACACCCAGCGTGCTGTACCACAGCAGATGTTCGGCCCGGAACAGGCTGTAGAACGACCGGCTCCGCTTGAACAGGGCAACCAGGGTGGGCCAGAAGGCGCGCAGCAGTATCAGGCTCCATGCCAGCAGCCCCACGAAGAACAGTATCTGCCAGAAGCGTCCGAGTTCCAGATAAGAGAGCCCCTGGTTGCCGAACCAGAACCAGTGCTTCTGAATTATCCCCATGATGCCGAGGTAATTGCCGAGCAGCGCCCCGCCCACGATCACCACCAGCACCCAGAACAGCAGATTGACGATGCCGCGCTGCCCGGCCGGTTCGCGCCGGCCGATGATGGGCGCCAGAAACAGCGCCGCGCCGATCCAGCTCACACCGATCCAGACGATGGGCGCCTGCAGGTGCACGTCCCGCAGGAAGGCGAACGGCAGCCAGCGGTTCACGTCTATGCCATAAAAGCTGGTACGCTCGGAGTAGTAGTGGGCGAGAATGCTGCCCGCACCGATCTGCACCAGAAACACGGCCGCCACCACCAGAAAATACTTTCCCAGCGCCCGTTGGCTCGGCGTAGGTTCGCCGAAGCCCTGCAGGGTTCGCTCATGAGTTTCCGCCACTGCCTTGCGTTCGATGAACAGGCGGAAAATTGCCACCACCGCACCGATGCCGAAGAACACCAGCGTGAAAGAGGCCCAGGTCCAGATGAACGTTGCCGCCGTGGGAGCGTTGCCCACCAGCGGTTCGTAGGGCCAGTTGCTGGTCCAGGAATAGTCCTTGCCCGGACGGCGGGCCACGGTGGTGAGCGAGGAATACAGCAGGAAATCGGCGGTCTGTGCCGCGGTCCGGGGCGTGAGGCTGTAGGCGCGGGTGTAGCCCTTGGTGAAATTGTCGGTCAGCAGGGACTGTGCGATCCGGCCGCGCAGGCTGAACAGCGCCTGCGCCACCGCATCGGGCAGCACCACCGTGGGTATGCGGAGATCCACGCCTTGCAGGTCGGCGCGCATCGCCCGCGTGATGCCGGATTGCTGGTCGGCCGTCAGCGCCGCAAATGGTTTGCCGTAGCGCGTCTGCGCAAGGTTGTCCCGTACCGTTTTGCCGATCTGCACCAGGTATTCAGCGGTATAGTCCTCGCCGAAATAGGAACCCATGCCGTAGAGGCTGCCGTAATCCATGAGGTCAGCCTGCTGGAAACCGGACTTGCCGGCGACGATATCGGCGCGGGACATCACTACCTGGCCGGAGGCGGTCACGAACTGTGTGGGCAGCGGCGCGGCTTCGCGGTAGGTAAGATAGGTGGCCCAGATCATGGCGCTCCAGCAGCCCAGCGTCACGGCCAGCAGAATCCAGATGAGAACCTTACTTACCTTGTCCTGGGACACTTCACCGGAGTCCGGAGTATGGCTGGAAATCATGGCAGTTCCTTGCGGTTCGGATTCCCGCCGGGGAGTGTAGCTAAGTTCTGTAGACGGTGAATTGATACAGATCAACGGTGAGCACGATTGCCAGCCGGTACTACCCCGTGGGTTTCCGGCCCCCGAGGCCGGAGCCGCAGGCATGGCGGTTCGCCGTTACCAGGGAATGCGTTGCCGGTCCCGCCAAAAGAAACCGCTGTCTGTAGCCTGGGGCGAGGTAGCGAGCCAAACGATGGTTTCCACGCCTTGCTCGACGGAACGGGTCGCACTCAATCCGCCCATGGCGGTTCTTACCCAGCCGGGGCAGACGGAATTCACGCGGATATGCCGCGGCGCCAGTTCATGTGCAAATACGCGTGTGACTGCATTGAGTGCGGTTTTGGAGAGGCGATAACCCAGGTGACCGCCGCCCATGTCATGGAGTGCGCCCATGCCGGAGGATACATTGATGATGCGCGCGCTCTCGCTGAACAGCGGTGCCAGTGCCTGGATGAGGCGCACCGCCCCCAGGGTATTGGTGTTGAAGTGCTGCATCAGCGTGAGGGGCGATACCGTGAGCGGGTCGGACGATTCGGCGCCCGGTTCGCGCGCGGATTTGGTAAGAATACCGGCGTTGTTCACCAGCACGTCCACGCGGTCGTGTTTCTCACGGATATGGCGCGCCAGTGCCCGGGCATCCTCGCTGACGGTCACGTCCAGCTTGTGCAGTTCCACCGTCAATTTTTCCGCCCGCAGCCGTTTGAGCGCGTCCGCCCCGGCCTGCAAATTGCGGGCGGTGAGAATGACGTGAAAGCCGCGTTGTGCAAGCTGGCGCGCAGTCTCGAAACCAAGGCCGCGATTGGCGCCCGTGACCACGGCGATTTTTTGATCGGCCATGCCGATTCTCCGGGGGCTCGCTGCACTGGAAATAAAACGCAGTATGATACGGTCCTGGCAGGAAGGTAAATCCCGCGTCTGTTCATCCGGGTTCGTCCAATGTCCGGTCATTCCAGAAAAATCAGCGTGCTATCCGCGGCGCAGACCCCGCCGGGCCGCGCGCTTGTCATGCCGGTGGCGGAACGGCATTACGTCAACGGTCATCCGCTCAAACCACCGTTTCCCGCCGACATGCAGGCAGCGGTGTTCGGACTGGGCTGTTTCTGGGGTGCGGAGCGCAAATTCTGGCTGTTATCCGGCGTGTACGTGACCGCCGCGGGTTACGCCGGCGGTTATACGACCCATCCCACCTATGAAGAAGTGTGCACGGGCCGCACCGGCCATGCGGAAGTGGTGCGCGTGATATTCGATCCCGCAGTGATGAGCTACGGGAAATTGCTGCAAACATTCTGGGAGGCGCACGACCCGACACAAGGGATGCGTCAGGGTAACGACGTGGGAGCCCAGTACCGCTCCTGTATTTATACCTACGCGGAGACACAGCAGCGTGCTGCCGAGGAATCCCGGCAACGCTATCAACAGGCGCTGCAAGCGGCAGGCTATCCACCCGTCACCACCGAAATCCATCCGGCACCGGAATTTTACTATGCCGAGGATTACCACCAGCAGTATCTCGCCAAGAATCCAGACGGCTACTGCGGTCTCGGTGGCACCGGCATGACGTGTCCGAGTGCGTGATCCGGTAGCCCCGTCATTTTGACGGGTAGGCACGATCAATAAAAAGGAGACGTGACATGTGGACTTTGCGGGGGACCGCCATTTTCCTGTTCTTCCTGTGGCTGTTTCTCGACGGCGCGGTGGTATTCCGCCGCAAGACCGGCAAGGCCGAGAACCGCGACCGATTCTCGATGCTGGCGATCATGCTGGGCAACCTTGTCGCCTGGGCAGCGGGTATCTATATTGCCTATACACCTTACGCTGTCATCCACCCGAGCGTGCCGGTGCAGGTTGTGGGACTCATCATCATGGGCATCGGCATCCTGGTACGTTCCATCGCCATCGCCCAGCTCGGCCGTTTCCATACGCCGAACGTGGCGGTGCTGGCGGATCACCGGGTAGTGGACAGCGGCCTCTACCGCCATGTGCGTCATCCGAGCTATCTCGGCGCACTGATTGCATTCCTGGGCTGCAGCCTGGCGCTCGGCAATTGGCTGAGCCTGCTCGTCATCATGGCGCTTTCCATCGTGGCTTATCTGTACCGCATTCACGAGGAGGAAGCGGCGCTCACGGCTTCGCTGGGTGATCAATATCGCGACTACTGCCGGCGCACCAGACGGCTGGTTCCCTTCGTTTATTGAGGCGGCAACTATTTCCGGACTGTACCGTATGCCGGGTCCCGCGACGCTATCGGCTACTGAGGTGTTTCGCGTGTGGCGGGTGCCAGCCGGGATTGTTCCTTGACCCACACCGCGAGCTCCACACGGTTCCGCAGTTGCGTGCGCCGGAGTATGCGCTTCATGTGAACCTTGACGGTTTCCTCCGTGATACCGAGAAGTTGCGCGATCATCTTGTTGGTTTTGCCCTGAGCCACGGCTGCCACAATCTCGCACTCCCGGCGTGATAATACATCCTTTTTTCCCCGTCGATCGCGACCAGTATCGTTAAGCACGCGGCCAAGGGCGGATCTGAGCCGCTGGCTGAGGATGATTTCCCCCTTCAGCGCATGTCGCACGCCTTGGAGCAGTTCCTCGGGCTCCATGTCCTTGAGGAGGTAACCGACCGCTCCTTCGCGCAGAGCCTCGGTCAGATCTTCCTCCGCGTCGGAGACCGTCAGTATTACCACCTTGATTTTCGGCCATTGTGGCCGGATCTTCCGCAACGTTTCGAGTCCGCTGTGTTCGCGCAAACGCAGATCCAGCAGCACCAAGTCGGGTTGTATCGCGGCAATTCCATTCAGCCCCTCATCGCCATTGGCGGCCTCACCGACGAGTTTGATGTCGGCGGTGAGTTCCAGCAATTGCCGTATTCCCCGCCGGAACACCGGATGGTCATCAATGATGAATATCTTATGTTCTTTGCTGTTCATCCGATCCGGCTTCCGGCATGGAGTGCGATTTGCAGGACTCTGGCATGAAGGCGAGAACCACGGTTGTCCCGGTCGGCTGCCGTCTGGCAAACCGGATCTTGCCACCCAATATCCGGGCCCGCTCCCGCATGATACCCAGCCCGTAGCGTCCGCCCCGCCTGCCGGCAGATATGCCAGGCGGGAGCCCGATACCATCGTCCTCAATTTCCATGGCGAGGATGTCATCATTCTTCAGGTGCAATCTTACCCACACAGACCCGGCCGACGCATGACGCTCCACATTGACCAGCGACTCCTTCAGTATCTGCACCACGTTGATTTGTTCGTTCGCTGTGAGCAGTGATGCCGGAACACCATTGCGTACCCGCACGTTCAGTTTTGACCGTGCAGCGACTTGGCCGGCCACATGGGTCACGGCGGACTCGAAGCCCCCTTGCGGCAGGCTCAGGCGGAATGTCGTGATCAATTCCCGGACCTGGGCATTGGCATCGGTCAGTCCCTGGGCAAGTTCGGTTATCACCTCGCCCAGCCCGCTGGCTTGCCCATTCACGCCCAGGCGGTTGCGCAGGCGCAGCAATTGTATTTTGAGGTAAGCGAGAGTATGCGCGAGCGAATCATGCAAATCACGCGCTATGGCCATGCGCTCCTCCTGCAGCGCCCGGCGCTCAGCCTCGACCCGCAGCTCCGCAGCCTCGGCGAACAGCGCCAATCGGGCCCCCAGGGCTCCCAGGGTTGTGCGTTCCCGGGAGTTGAGCGCACGGTTTTCCGGCAGGCGGATGGAAAGCACGCCGTAGCGGGATTTCCGGGTTGCCAGCGGCACCTGCAGCACCCGTGCGCCGCCGGCGGCTCTGACCTCGTGCGGCCGGCGGCCGCCCAAACAGGCGCGACAATTCCTGGTCTGGCAGAAAGCCATGCGCGCCTCGGTTTCCGAAGGCGTCGAGGCCAGCATGACGGCGGCCTGTTGCCGGGCGTTGTTCAGGCAGATGGCCGCACCGGAAAAGCCGAGTAAATGCTCGATTCTGTCCAGCGCACATTGGTAGCTTGAAGCAGAGGCGGGCGCCGCGGAAAAGCATTTCTCGATGTCGTAAAGGCATTCGAGAGCGTGGTTCGCTTGCGCCAGCTCTTTACAGCGTTTGTTGTATTTCTCAATCACGGCGTGACGCTGTGAATATAAATTTGTGGTCACTGCAATCAACGCCTCATGGGGTTCGGCAGGCACGACGGATCAAACGTTCCACTGAAAAGGTCTGCAATCGGCGATGGGGCGCTTCTTTGCGGGAAGTATCGCCCCCGGTGACAGTTGCCATTGTACCGATACTGGCCGCTGTTAAGCGCCAACGTGCCGAAATGTCTTTTCGAGTCCCGTGGGAATGTCTCTCATTCACTTTTTCCCAAAAATGAATCCGCGGTTACCGCTCAATCTGCCGGGGCATCCCCAGCCCTGTTCCAGGGTGGCGCAGCCCGGATTCCGGGCTGCATAACTGCGCATACCTCGAAAGAGGTAATCCCCGGACCTTTGGGGTTACCCCGGGAAAACCGGATATGGCAGGGCGATTTTCGCAAGCGGCGATTTTATCAAAGGACACAATGATTTTCAGTCGCGGGCTACGGCCTGCGGTGGTAAGCAGCGGCCAATGGTCACGTCACCGCGCGGATTTTCCGAACAACATCGGGTCCTTCCTATTGTAAAGTTGCAACACCCTCACGGGTAATCGTGATCTTGCGGCAAAAATGCTGTTGCATTTACGCACACTGTGACACGGCTTGATGCCAGGTCTGGAAATCAGACGATGCGGAAATCGGGATGCTTTCGAGAGGCGTGCGATGCAACTATGTTAATCGTCAGTGCCAAAAGATCGTTGTCATGCAACACCTTGAATTAAGGAGTGGCTTGATTATGAACAAGAGTACTCTCAGCAAAGCCGTCCGCTGTGCGCTGATGGCGGGCGCGGCCACGGCGCTGGCGGCGCCGGCGGTATTCGCGCAGGATCCCCACAGCAGCAGCAATCAGAACCAGAACAGCAACACTGCGCAACTGGGCAAGATTGAGGTGGTGGGTTCGCGCATTTTGCGGTCCAGCGTAGAGACGGCCCAGCCGGTGACCATCATCACCGCCAAGCAGTTGAAAGAGACCGGGCTCACCTCCATTGGTGACATTCTGCAGCAGATTTCCTCGGCCGGCTCGGCGCTGAACACGATGTTCAACAACGGCGGTGACGGCGAGACTTTCATTGACCTGCGCAATCTGGGTGCAGCCCGGGTGCTGGTGCTGGTCAACGGCCGGCGCTGGATGAACGATCTGGGCGGTCCGGTGGACCTGAACACCATTCCGGTGTCGATCATTGACCACATCGAGATTCTGCAGGACGGCGCTTCGGCCATTTACGGCTCGGACGCCATTGCCGGGGTGATCAACATCATCACCATCAAGAACTTCAACGGGGCCGAGGCGCATGCCTACTTGGGCATGTACGACGGTCACGGGGTCGGCGGCGGCTGGGACGGCAAGACCCAGGAATACGACTTCACCCTGGGCAACAGCGGCAACCGCGGCGGCGTGCTGATGAACGTGTCCTATGTGAACCAGCAGCCCATCTGGGCGGGACAACGCACCATCTCCTATTGGCCCGTCATCGGCGCTGATCAGAACTCGGGCAGTTCCGCCACCCTCGCGGGGCGTTTCTTCATTTTCCCGGCGGCCACTCCCGGCAAGTGTCCGGGTACGGCCACGCCGACCCCGACGAGCGGCAGTTGCGACCTGACGCTGACCAGCTACCCGACGAACACGCCGACGCTGGGCAATTTCACCAACTGGGCCAATACCGACCGCTACAACTATGCCCCATCGAACTATCTGGTGACGCCCAATGAACGCACCAGCCTGTATGTGCAGGGGCATTACCAACTGCGGGATAATCTGACCTTCTCCACCGATGTCATGTACAACCGGCGCGTCTCCCAGCAGATCCTGGCGCCCATGCCGCTGTTCATCGGCGCGTTCGGCAACAACTTCTCCAACACGCTGCCGATCGGTATCGGGGCGAGCAACCCCTTCAACCCGTTCGGCGTCAATCTGGTCCCGAACTACGGGAGCGCGTGCGTGGCGGCGGGCACCTGCGACGTGCTCGGCTTTGCCGGCCGCCGGATGGTGGAAGCCGGTCAACGCATGTACAACCAGAACCGCGACAGTTACCAGATCCACATGGGGCTCAAGGGCTACTTCAACACCCTGGGCAGCGAGTGGGACTGGGACGTGGGCTACAACTACGGCACCAACTACGAGACCGACGTCACTACCGGGCTGATGAACACCCAGCGGATGCAGTACGCCCTCAACAACTGCACCGCCAGTGGCGGGGCGGTTTCCGGCAGCAACCCGTTATTGCCGGGCTGCACCCCCCTGAACTTCTTCGGCGGGGCGGGCAGCATCACCCCCGCGATGCTGCAATATATCCTGTTCGAGGCGCATGACGTTATGATCACCAACATGCGGGACTATACCGGCAACATCACCGGTGACCTGTTCAACCTGCCGGCGGGACCGCTGGCCATGGCCGCGGGCTACGAGTATCTGGAACAGGACGGGTTCTTTCATCCGGACGCGCTGACTTCCGAGGGCAACACCTCGGGCAACGTGACCCAGCCGACGAATGGCCGCGAGGTCACCAAGGCCGAGTACGTGGAGTTCGACGTGCCGCTGGTGGCGGATGCGCCGTTCATGAAGAGCCTGAGCCTGCACCTGGCCAACCGCTGGTCGCAGTTCAACTGGATCGGCGGCAATCCGGGCACGGCGCTGTCCACGATCACGCACTTTGACCATGCCTCCACGGGCCTCGCGGCCCTGCGCTGGCAGGTCACGGACACCCTGTTGCTGCGTGCTTCCTGGTCCCAGGGCTTCCGTGTCCCGTCCATCAGTGGGCTCTACTTCGGCAACAGCGACAGCTTCCCGACCATTCAAGATCCATGCGTGGGCGCCACGAAGGCCCCGTTCTGCGGTGCCGGTCCCTACACTCAGCCGAATGGCCAGATCCGCACCACCGTGGGCGGCAATCCGAACATGACGCCGGAGAAGTCCATCTCGCAGACGGTGGGTTTTGTGTACAGCCCCGACTGGCTGCCGGGCTTTGACTTCAGCGCGGATTACTACAAGATCAACCTGGTCAATGCCCTCAGCAGCATCCCGCCCCAGACCATCCTGGACGGGTGCTATTTCGGGAATAACCCCAACTACTGCAAGCTGATCCAACGCGGTGCAGGCAATTACAACGCGCCCGGAGCCATCACCGACATCCTCGACCTCAACACCAACGTGGGTGGCATCAAGACCGAGGGCGTGGACATCTCGACCCACTACAAGTTCCCGTCCACCGCGGTCGGCGACTTCATGCTGGGCCTCAACTGGACGTTCACGAAGGAGTATGTGGTTACCGAGCCCTTTGGATCACAGGGTCTGAATGCCAGCCTGGAAGAGGCCGGTACCACCGGTACGACGAGCGGTGCGTTCAGCGGCATTCCGAAGCAGCGTGCCCACCTTGCGCTGAACTGGAACTATGGCAACTGGTCGGCGTTGTGGGCGGTGCAGTACATCGGCGGCATGACCGAGGACTGCCAGTCGGTGGGGTTGTACTTCACCAAGAGTAATCCGCTGTCGAATTACTGCCCGACCAACGGAACGTTCCCGTTCGCGAGCGGCACGGTGCCGTTGAACCACATCGGCGCGACGTTCTATCATGACGTACAGGCGACCTATCACATGGATAGCTGGAACACCGACTTCACCTTCGGTATCCGCAATCTGTTTGACAAGGTGCCGCCCATCGCCATGTCGGCGTTTGCCAACAGCTTCCTGCCGACCTACTACCGTGCGCCGGGCCGCTTCTTCTACGTCCGCGTCGGGGTGAAGTTCTGAGAAAAACGCTCCCATAAGAACAACAAGGTAAATCAGACGGCCCCGGAAACGGGGCCGCCTTTTTGTGTGCCGGGCATGTTTGACAGCTTGGGGGTGCAAGTCCCCTGTCCAACCGGATGGAGAGGAAGGGTCAGCGAAGCGCAAGGGCATCGCTGCGAGGCTGGGTCTGATAGAAGCGTGGAGCGAACGTACGCGCCGATGGATTAAGAACCGGATAAAAGGCATGCCGTTTGGGACGAGTGGGCAGATGGCCACAAAGTCCATATTCATCATCAGTCAGTGCTATCATCTGCCAATAAGTCTGTCGCCGCGATCCGGTCCACACATCCCGTGAGCCTCACCCTCAGCAGCGATGATATCGCCCGCAACCCCGCTTGGCATCTCTACGACATGGATATCAAGCGCGGAGAACTGCACTTTCTGGAAGTGACGCCGGAAACTTTTGAGCGCTCCGCTTTCCTTGACACCCGTATCGGTTTTACCGGCGACCGGTTGCACGGCTTTCCCGCAGAGGCAGTGGCGGCAGCGCTCGCCCATGCCCGGGCCGGCGCACGTCCTCCCACAGTCAATTACCTGTTCCACAGTTCCTTCTGCTGCTCTTCACTCCTGGCCCGCTCCCTGCACCGCGCCGGGCGTACCCTGGTGCTGCGGGAGCCATTGATACTGCGGCGCCTGGCCGACCTCAAACGTGAACCGGGGATGGCGGCAGACTTCTGGCCGAGGCAGGGCCAGGCCCTGCTGGATATGAGCTTGACCCTGCTCGCCAAGACCTGGGCGGATTCCGAATCGGTACTTATCAAACCCACTAACCTGGCCAATAGTCTGGCGGCAGAGCTGCTTACCGCCCGCCCCACGGCCCGTGCGCTGTTCCTGTACTCTGATCTGGAAACCTTCCTGATATCCAACCTGAAGAAGCCTGATGTGACCAAACAGAAAATGCCGCTGCTGGCACGCATCTTCAGTCGTGAAACCGGGTATGCGGGATTATTTCCGGAGCTGCAACTGGATCAGCTCGATCATCTGCAATCGGTGGTGATCGTGTGGCACACGCAACTGCTGCTCTTCGGCCGTCTGCTGCAAACCTACCTCCAACGGCTCGCCTCCCTTGACAGTGCCGCTCTGCTGGCCGAACCTGAAACCATGATCACCGCCGCCGCACGCTTCTTCGGTGAGGCCCTGACCGCGCGGGAGGTTCGCGATATCGTGGCCGGTCCCGTCTGGCACACTCATGCCAAGGATCCGCGCGCGACCTATGACCGGCAACTGCGTGAACAGGAAAACCGGGAACTCGCGCGACGCTATTGCGACGAACTTGCGGGCGCGCTGCGCTGGGCGGAGCCTCTGCTCCAGCGATATCCGGTATCCCTGCCGCTACCCCGCGCCTTGTAGGCGGCAATTGAGCGGGATGGGCTGGTGCTGCGTCTTCGGCCGACAAGTATCCATTGCTGGATAACCGCCTGTGACCTTCGGGTGTGGCACGCCGGTTTTCTTGTATGCGGTTCAAACTTGCCTCGGATCATGACGCGTTGTCAACGGCCGGCGCCGTCCGGAAAAGCGGAGGTGGATATTTGATTTGGGGACGGGGCGGTTCCATACGAACCATCCCGTCTATATCTGTATTGCCCTGCCGCCGGGCAGCATACAGTCAAGACAGGCGGCGTACGAGTTCCGTCTCCGAGGGAAGCGGCTATATTAAATCCCGGTATTGACTCGCATCGCGCAGGCTGAAGCCGGGCCGGCCTCTCGACCATTACTGTCAGGAAGTGCATGAGTTTAGAATGGATACATGGCACTTGAGCATTTCCATCCCGCCACCGCGACCTGGTTCCGCAAGACCTTCGCCGTTCCCACCGACGCCCAAGCGGCCGCTTGGCCGGCGATTCGCGCCGGCCGCCACACGCTGATCGCCGCGCCCACCGGCTCCGGCAAGACGCTGGCAGCATTCCTGGCCGCGATTGACGCGCTGGTGTGCGAGGGTCTGAAGCACGGCCTCGGGAACCAGTGCCAGGTGCTTTACGTCTCGCCGCTCAAGGCGCTGTCCAACGACATCCAGAAAAACCTGCAACAACCGCTCGCAGGCATCCGCAACGCGCTGTTTGAAGCCGGCCAGCCGGACGTTGAAATCCGCGCGCTGGTGCGTACCGGCGACACGCCCCAGAGCGAGCGCGAGCGCATGCGCCGCGAGCCGCCGCACATCGTGGTGACCACGCCCGAGTCGCTCTACATTCTGCTGACTTCCGATTCCGGCCGCCGCCTGCTCGCCACGGTGCGCACCGTGATCGTGGACGAGATTCACGCGCTCGCCGGCAACAAGCGCGGCGCCCATCTGACGTTGTCGCTGGAGCGGCTCGCGGCGCTCACGCCCCGGCCGCCGGTGCGCATCGGCCTGTCGGCCACGCAGAAGCCGATGGAGGAAGTGGCGCAGTTTCTGACGGGCACCGGCCAGGACTGCGCCATCGTGGATACCGGGCACCGGCGCGAACGCCGCCTGCATCTGGAACTGCCGCGCTCGCCGCTGGCACCGGTGATGGCCAACGAAGTGTGGACCGAAATCTACGAGCGGCTGGCGCAGCTGATCGGTGCGCACCGCACCACGCTGGTATTCGCCAACAACCGCCGCCAGGCGGAGCGCGTCGCGCGCCATCTGGCTGAACGCATCGGCGAGCAGCACGTCACCTCGCATCACGGCAGCCTGGCGCGCGCCCATCGCCTGGACGCCGAGCAGCGTCTGAAGCGCGGTGAACTCAAGGCGCTGGTGGCCACCGCCTCGCTGGAGTTGGGCCTGGACATCGGCGACATGGACCTGGTCTGCCAGTTGGGTTCGCCCCGCGGCATCGGCACCTTCCTGCAGCGCGTGGGCCGCTCCGGCCACGCCTTGAATGCGCTGCCGGAAGGCCGGCTGTTCCCGCTGTCGCGCGACGATCTGGTGGAGTGCGCGGCGCTTTTGGATGCGGTGCGGCGCGGCGAGCTGGATGTGCTGCACGTACCGGATGCGCCGCTGGACGTGCTGGCGCAGCAGATCGTCGGCGAGGTGGCCTGCCGCGAGTGGGGCGAGGCGGAACTGTACGAACTCTGCCGCCGCGCCTGGCCGTACCGTAATTTGTCCCGTGAGGACTATGCGGACGTGGTCAGGATGCTGGCGGAAGGATTTGCCACGCGCCGCGGCCGCAGGAGCGCCTATGTGCACCGCGATCAGGTAAACGGCCGGCTGCGCGGCCGGCGCGGCGCCAAGCTCGTGGCGGTGACCAACGGCGGCGCCATCCCTGACCAGTTCGATTACGAAGTCGTGCTCATGCCAGCAGGCCTGCGCATCGGCTCGCTCAACGAGGATTTCGCCTTCGAGAGCATCCCCGGTGACATCTTCCAGTTGGGCAATACCAGTTACCGCATCCTCAAAGTCGAAACCGGGCGGGTGTTGGTGGAAGACGCCAAAGGCCAGCCGCCCAACATTCCTTTCTGGTTCGGCGAGGCGCCGGCGCGCAGCGCCGAATTATCGCTCGCCGTTTCGCGCTTGCGTGCCGAGGCCGACCGGCGCTTGGCGGCGGGCGAAGACTTGGTGCCGTGGCTCACGGGCGAGCTGCAACTGGATGCGGTCGCCGCGCAGCAACTGGCCGAATATCTTGCCGCGGCACGCGCCGCGCTTTCGGTGCTGCCCACCCAGAACACCGTGGTGTTCGAGCGCTTCTTCGACGAGGCCGGCGACCAGCATTTCGTGATTCATTCGCCTTTCGGTGCGCGCATCAACCGCGCCTGGGGTTTGGCACTGCGCAAGCGCTTCTGCCGCAAGTTCAACTTCGAGCTACAGGCGGCGGCGTTGGAAGACAGCATCGTGCTGTCGCTCGGGCCCACGCACAGCTTCCCGCTCGAAGAACCGGCGCACTACCTCAGCCCGGCCACGGCGCTGGAGGTGCTGCAACAGGCGGTGCTGGCCGCCCCCATGTTCGGCACCCGCTGGCGCTGGGTGGCGAGCACCGCGCTCGCCGTGCGCCGCAACCGCAACGGCCGGCGCACGCCGCCCGCGTTCCAGCGCGCCGACGCCGAGGACCTGGTGGCGGTGGTGTTCCCGGATCAGCTCGCCTGCGCCGAAAACCTCAGCGGCGCCATCGAAATACCGGAGCATCCGCTGGTCAGGCAGACGCTCAACGACTGCCTGCACGAGGTCATGGACGCCGACGGATTTCTGCGACTGCTCGAACGCTTGCAGGACGGCACCCTGAAAGTGGTGGCGCGGGATCTGGCCGCACCTTCGCCCCTGGCCCAGGAGATTTTATCGGCGCGGCCGTATGCGTTCCTGGACGACGCGCCCGCCGAGGAGCGCCGCACGCTGGCGGTGCAATCCCGCGGCGTGCTGAGTCTCGAAGAAGCCGGTTCGCTGGCGGCGCTCGACCCCGAGGCCATCGCGCGGGTGCGCGCGGAAATCTGGCCCGAGGCGCACGATGCGGATGAACTGCATGATGCCCTCACGGTGCTGGGGTTTCTTACAGAGGAAGAGGGCAGGCGCAGTCCAGCCTGGCAGGCTCTTTTGGACGAGTTGATTGCCACGAAACGTGCTACCCGTGTGCGACTTAATACGGGCAATGCTTTCTGGGCCGCCGCCGAACGCTTGCAGGAATTGCTGGCAGTTTATCCCGAAGCGGCACTCGATCCGGTGATTGAGCCGGTCGCGGAGGCGGATGGCGAAACCTTGTCGCGCGAAAGCGCGCTGCGCGAACTCGTGCGCAGCCGTCTGGAAGCGTCCGGTCCGATAACCGCTGCGGCGCTCGCGGAGCTGTTTGGTCTTCCGGCAAATGAAATCGAACCGGCGCTGCTGGCGCTGGAAGCGGAAGGCGCGGTGATGCGCGGGCGGTTCACATCAGGCATCTCGGAAACCGAATGGTGCGAACGCCGGCTGCTGGCGCGCATTCACCGCTACACCCTCAAGCGTCTGCGCAGCGAAATCGAGCCGGTGACGCCGGCTGATTACCTGCGCTTCCTGTGCGAGTGGCAGGGCGTGGCCGGCGAGCGCGCCGAAGGCCAGGCGGCGCTGGCCGCCGCGCTGGAACAACTGGAAGGCTTCTCGGCACCGGCCGCCGCCTGGGAGACGGACATCCTGCCCGCGCGCGTCAGCGATTACGCGCCATACCTGTTGGACCAACTCTGTGCCGGCGGCGCGGTGGCCTGGCTGCGGCTGAGTCCGCCGCGCAACGGCGGTGACGGTCATCATGCCGGGCCGGCGCGTGCCACACCCATTGCCTTTGTCTCGCGCGAGGCGTTGCCGCACTGGCGCGCGCTTGCCGATTCTCCGGACGACGCTGTGCTCAATCTTTCCCATGGCGCACGCACGGTCCATGAGACGCTAAAACATCGCGGCGCGTTGTTCTTTGCCGATCTGGTGAGCGAAACCGGGCTGCTGCGCACCCAGCTTGAGGCGGCGCTGGCGGAACTCGCCGCCTGCGGGGTGGCCACCGCCGACAGTTTCGTCGGTCTGCGCGCGCTCATCGCGCCGGCGGCCAGGCGTGCGCCGCTGGCACGCTCCTTCCGCTACCGTCTGCGCCGCGGCGAGCCGCCGGGCGTGAACGAGGCGGGGCGCTGGTCGCTGGTACCGCCGCGCGCCGTCAGCGGCGATGCGCCCGCGGACAGCGAAGCGCTCCTGCATCTCGCCGAAGTACTGCTGCGGCGCTACGGCGTGGTATTCCGCAAAGTGCTGGAGCGCGAAAACGGCCTGCCGCCCTGGCGCGAGCTGCTCTATATATATAGAAGGCTCGAAGCCCGCGGCGAGGTGCGCGGCGGACGCTTCGTGGACGGCTTCGCCGGCGAGCAGTTCGCGTTGCCGGAAGCGGTGGGGGCGCTGCGCGAAGCGCGCCGGCGCGCAAAGATCGGCGAGCTGGTGTCGGTATCCGCCGCTGACCCGCTCAACCTGGCCGGCATCATCACGCCCGGCGGACGCGTGCCGGCGCAGGGTGAGAACCGTGTGCTCTACAAGGACGGCGTGCCCGTGGCAGTGCAGATGGCCGAGGCAGTGAAGTTCATGCAGGAAGTCGCGCCCGAGACGGAATGGTCGCTTCGTAATTCGCTGCTGCGGCGGCATCCACCCGTGGCTTCCGGCATCCACTGACGGGTGTTGACCGGGGGCTGCGGAAAAGGCAAGGGTACTCAATCGCGCTGACGTATCGCCGCGCATCTGCGCTCCGGAGGCGCGTCAACATCAACCTGCTTAGCCTTTCCGGCACGAGAGGGTTACACTAAAACCTGTTTTTGGAGGCTGCCAACATGAGCAATGTCAAAGCCGTGGAAAATGCGGTACAGCACTTTTCGCGCGAGGAACTCGCCGGATTTCGCGAATGGTTCATGAACTTTGACGGTGAAGCATGGGACCGCCAAATCGAGGCGGACGCCAACGCAGGCAAACTGGACGCACTCGCGGACAAGGCACTGACGGCACACCGGCACGGCGCGAGCCGTGAACTATGAGGCATTTTGCCTCACCGGATTTCTGGGCCTGTTTCGATGCACTTCCAACCCAGGTACAGGAGCGGCACGCAAGAATTACGAATTGCTCAAAAAGAACCCTGGGCATCCTTCCTTGCACTTCAAAAAGGTCGGACGGTACCGCTCCGTCCGTGTGGGGCGTCAATATCGGGCGCTGGGCGTGGAAATCCCCGAGGGCGTTCTCTGGTTCTGGATCGGCTCACATGCCGAGTACGACAGATTATTGAGTTGAGCGCGTGTGCTGGCCCGCGATCGCGGGAATCGCCGGGCAGTGACTTCTATGCTCGCGGCGAGTGAGACGGTACAGGGCGAGAATCGCGTGCTGTACCACGACAGCGTGCCCGTGGCGGTACAGGTGGCGGAAGAAGTGAAGTTCATGCAGCAGATCGCGCTCGAAATAGAATGGTCTTTGCGTAATTCGTTGCTGAGACGTTAGCTATTAGCTCGGAGAGAATGATGCAATATCTCTTTCAGCGAATAATTCAGAACGGTTTTCAGTGGACAAGACCATCCCCAGGACGATTGGGTTCCTCAGGAGAGGGCAAATACGTGCAAGATCACGGCTTCGGCCACGAAGACTGGAATTTCAATAAATTTCTTTTGGTTGATGGTTTTATATATGGATACTGCTATTACCATCCAAATGAGAAAATAAAAGACGAGCGGTTCAACATCGCATTCGCTACCTATGTGAATGGGCAGTGGTATTTGATCGGATTCTATCTGGACTGTGGGTACGTTGAGAAGCCACCGTTTAGATCGGAAGTGCTTCGTCAAAAAATGAAAGATATCAGGCTATTGGGTAAAAAAAATTTGGGACCCTCATACAGGCAACTGAATGATGGTCGATTTCTTAAGGAACTTCAAAATGAATCACAATATCTAAAATGGCGGGTAACCCCTGACAATGCCATCAGGCTAAGTCAGCCGTTAGCGGTCCAGAAGAGCATTTTTAATGTACACAACTACCGCATCACAAATCCCACAGGAATAACAAGACAACAATTTGATTATCTCTATGAATATGCGCAAAACGATATTTCAAGCGAAGACTATGGCGATGAGGTGGTCTTTCCTGAAGGTAGAGAGATTGAATCAAAGCACAAGGTGCGTGAACGAAACCAAGCGGTAATTAAAAAGGCAAAGGAAATTTTCAAACGAAAACACGGAAAATTATTCTGTCAAGTGTGTGACTTTAGTTTTTCTGAAAGATATGGAGATATTGGACTAGATTTTATTGAAGGCCATCACACGATCCCACTGAGTCGTCTGAACGCTGAAACAAAAACAAGACCGAGTGATATAGCGTTGGTATGTTCCAACTGTCATCGCATGCTTCATAGGAAGCGCCCATGGCTGGAAATGAGCAAATTGACGCAATTGATTCACACGAAGGTTCCTCATGACTAAAATGACCCGCAATAAGAAATCCGCCGTCCGCAAGCGCAAAGTGACGAAAACGCTGCATTCACAGCGCTTTCCCGGCGAGAACGCTGCCTATCGCAAGGCGCGCGACAAGCTGCTGGAGGAGGAAATGGCGCTGCGCCGGCACACCGAGGCGGTGGCGGCGCTGCGTCGCAAGCTGCCGCTGGGCGGAAAAGTTCCGGAGGACTACGTGTTCGAGGGCGTGGACGAACTCATGGGCGTGCGGCCGGTGCGGCTCTCAGAGCTGTTCGCGCCCGGCAAGGACACGCTGGTGATCTACAGCTATATGTATGGGCCGAATATGGAGCGGCCTTGCCCGATGTGCACCTCGATGCTGGATGCGCTGGAGGGCAACGCCCAGCACATCAGCCAGCGGGTGAATCTGGCGGTGGTTGCGAAATCACCGCTGCCGCGCATTCTGGCCTTCGCGCAGGAACGCGGCTGGCGGCGGTTGCGCCTGCTGTCTTCCGCCAGCAACCGCTACAACCGCGATTATTTCGGCGAACGCGAGGACGGCCGGCAGTGGCCGGCGCTGAACGTTTTCCGCAGACGCGGCGGCGCCACCCACCACTTCTGGGGATCGGAACTGATGTTCGTGCCCGGCGAGAAGGGCCAGGAGCCGCGGCATGTGGACTTTATGTGGCCACTGTGGAACGTTCTGGATGCCACACCCGAAGGCCGCGGCAAGGACTGGCATCCGAAGCTGAGTTATTGAAGAAACCGTTTATGAATTGCGGCGGTTCAGGGCTGCAGCAGAATCAGTTTTTGTGATTTCAGCAAATGAGCCAAGCCGTGGTGCAAATCCGCCGCGAGCGTTGCGGGATTGAACCGCGGGCCGGGACGCACGCCGATCCAGGTATTACGGCCGTCGCTCTTGGCGCGGTACAGCGCGAGATCGGCGATGTTCACCAGTGTCTCCCAATCGGCGGCCTCCGCCGCGCCGGCGGCAAACGGATACTCGGCGAAGCCGATTGAGCAGGTGAGCGCCAGCGGCTCGTCCTGTAAGCCTAAGAAGGCACATTCGGATACGGCGCGCTGCGCACGCGCCACCGTGGCCTCAACCTTGCTGCGCGGCATGGGACGGAACACCAGCAGGAATTCCTCGCCGCCCCAGCGCACCACCAATTGGCCGCTGCACACGACTTCTTCGAGATGCCGCGCAATCTGCCGCAGCACCTCGTCGCCCTGGGCGTGGCCGAGCGTGTCATTGACGTTCTTGAAGTTGTCCAAGTCGGCGAGCGCGAACACCATGACTTCATCGCTGTGCTCCGACTGCTGCAGGCGGCTGCGGAACGCAGCCAATTCCGGCGGCAGTTGTTCGTAGAGATAGCGGCGGTTCTTGAGGCCGGTGAGCCAGTCGGTCTGGCTGGCTTCTTCCAATTGACGATTGGCGCCGGCGAGCTGCTGGTTGGCGACGCGCAGCTCGTCGGTGCGATCCCGTACCACGTCCTCCAGATGCGCGTGCTGGCGGCGCAGGTGGCGCAACTGGAAACGGTAGCCAAGATAGATCGCGGTCAGGATCAGGAGCAGCAGCAGGATCCGGAACCAGAGCGTTTCATGGAAATACGCGCCGATGCTGAAGCGCAGCACCGCGGGCTGCGGGTTCCATACGCCGCTGTCGTTGGCGCCCCGCACCTCGAAGGAGTAATCGCCGGGCGGCAGGTTGGTGTAATAGGCGACGCGTTTGCTCACGTCGTTGAGCGTCTTCCATCCGGATTCATAGCCCACCAGCCGGTACTTGAGCGCCACGCTGTGCGGGTTTTGCAGGCTCAGCACCGTGAAGCGGAAGGCCAGGTCGCGGTCGGCAGCCGGCAACGAGAGCGGCGCATCGTCACTCGAATCAACCCGATGCCAGCGGTTGGCGTACTGCGCTGCCTGCACCAGCACCGGCGGCACCACGGTATTGGTGAAGCTGCGCGCGGTGTCCACCCGCACAACGCCATCCTGACTGACCAGCCACAGCATGTGGCCCATCATGAAGCCGTCATTGCCGCCGGCGCTGTTGCAGCAGTAACCCCGCTGACTGCCGGGCCACAGGCCGTTTTCGCTCAGCAGCATTTGCGGATGCAATTTCGCAGTACGGCCGGCCAGCAGCGCATGCAGCTCATCGAGTTTGAAACGGTAGATGCCGTGGCCACTGCCCACCCACAGCCAGCCGCCGGCGCCGGGTGCAAGATAAGCGATCTGCGCCAGAGGCAGGCCTTGCGCCTCCGTGAGTGTGTGCCACTCGCCGCCGTCGAACCAGTAAAGCCGGCCGTCCGTGAACGTGCCGAGCACCAGCTCGCCGTCCGGCAATTCGCTGATGGCGGTGATCCAGATATGTGCGGGCAGGCCGTGATTGACGCCGACGCGTACCAGCTTGTCATCCGCAAACCGGTACAAACCGTCGGCCGTGCCGACCAGCAAACGGCCGTCGCGGGTTTCGAACAGCACGCGGCAGTTGGCATCGCTCAGCCCTTGGGCGGCGCCGAAATGCCTCAGCACACCGTACGCGTAGCGATACAGGCCGGCGGCGGTGGCGAACCAATAGCTGCCGTTGCGGTCGCGCAGGATACTGTGGACGTAGCGTGTGCTGAGCAGCGCGCCGAACCGCGCAGGTTTTTCCAAGTGCCCCTGCGCGTACACACGCAAGCCGCCGTTAGTGCCGAGCCACAGGCGCGTGCCGTCATCGAGCAGTGCCACCACGTTCGGATTCGGCAGGGACTTGCCGGCGATGACCAGCCGCACGCGTCCGTTTTTCAACAAATACAATCCGTCAGTGGTGCCAATCCAGAGGCCGCCGCGCGCTGCCGGCGACACCGCCCATACCAGCGGATCGTGCAAACCTTCCGGCACGCTGAAGCGCTGCACGTAGCTGTTCCACAGTTGCGTGACGCCGTCAGTAAAGCTGCCGAACCACAGGTTATGTTCACGGTCCTCATACAGGCTCTGGATGTTTGGGACGGCGGCGGGGTCGTGGTTGTTGATGAATTCCACCAGCCGCCCGTCACGGATGCGCGCCAGTCCGTCGTTGCCCGCCACCCAGAAATTGCCGTCGGAATCCACGAGCATGGCGTTGATCAGGGAGTGCAGCGTCGCCGGATCGCCGATGAGCCGTCGCCAGCCGCCGGCTGTGTGGCGGTACAGGCCGTGATCGGTACCGAGCCACAGCGTGCCGTCATACACGCTCTGCCAGTACACCTTGGTGTATTTGTTCGGCAGGTCAAGCCGGCTGATGTGCGCCCCGGCAATTCGGTACACGCAGCCCCTGGAACCCACCCACAGCGCGCCGTCCCACTGGATCAGCGAATAAGCCGCAGTGTGCGGCGGCAGGACATACGGTGCAATTTCGTCGCCGGCTATTGCGAATAATCCCTGGGCACTTGCGACCAGCACGCGGCCGTCCGCGAGTTGCGTGAAAGCGCGCACGTTCAGACGGGCGGGATCGAGCGTGGGGGAATCCGGCGCAGGTCGCGGCACCCCGAAGTGTCCGTTCCGGTAATACTCCAGTCCTGTGTAAATGCCGATCCACAGCCTGCCGCTGCGGTCGAACAAGAGCGCCTGCACCCAGACGGAAGGCAGAACGGTGCGGAAACGCACGCCGTCGAAGCGCGCCAGGCCGTCCTGGGTGCCGAGCCAGAGATAACCGTCCGGGCCTTGAGTGATGACGTTGACGGTGATCTGCGGCAGGCCGCTTTCCACCGACCAGGTGTGGCGGGCGTATTCGCCGAAGGTTTGTCGGGGCGTGAGCGCGTGCACAAGGGTAAACGGCGTTGCGAGCAGCACGCCACCCAAAATCAAAGCACGCGGGTCCCTCCGCCTTCTTGGCACTCGCGTGGTCATCATCAGGAACCCCAGATCCTGCTGAAGCCGCGCCAGTTTACGCCTATCCGGCGGATGCGGCGGTGCTGGCCGGGTCAACTCGCAGCCTTGTTGGCGGCTCGCTCTGGCTGTCCTCCTTGAACAGGCGTTTGAGTTCTTCGGCGGCTTCGCGGGTGGTCTGGATGAGCATGGTCTCGTCCCGGAACACGGCGTACTGGCGCTGCAGGAGCTGTTCATGGTAGCGCTGGAAGCGCTTCAGAACCTCGCGGGTTTCGTGGGCCGGCTGCCCCAGGCCTTCCAGCACCGCTTCGGTGAGCTTGTGGAATACAGGGTCGCGCGCAAGATGGTCCTGACGCCCAGCTCGGTGAGCAGAGGGGTGTGATGGCAGGTTGCGGGCGCGGGCGTAAATCGGCACCTGCGGGAAAGGCTTGCGTACCATCCCGGCGGTGCGCACCGAGGCCGCCACCTCGTCAATGGCGAGCACGAACACCTTGGCGTGTTCTTCCTTAAAGCGCCGGATGACTTTCTCGTTGAACAGCACCAGGAACGGCGTGACGGCCACGGACAGGGTCACTGGGTGACCGCCAAGTTGAGGATGTCCACTGGTTTCGTTCCCGGCTGAACATGCGATAGCCCGCGGCGGTGTTGAAAATCACGCAGGCGAATTCGCCGCCCAGGGCGAGATCGAACGCCAGGTTACGCGGCGCTCCAAGTGCCGGAATTCCCGAGAATCAGCGGCTGCTGACCAGTGTGAGCTTGCGCCAGCGCAGCAGATTTTCGACGCCGGCGTGCAGATCGGCGCGCAAGGTATCGGCGCTGAAGTTGATGCCGGGTCGCAGCACCACCCAGCGGTTACGGCCGGTGGTCTTGGCCACCAGCAGTGCCTGGTCGGCCAGGTTTACCACCGCTTCCCAATCCGGCGTCTTCACGGTGTGGTTCGCGAACGGATATTCCGCAATGCCGATGGAACAGGTCAGGGAGAGCCGCTCACCCGACGGGGTGGTATAGGTGCGTTCACAGACGGCCTGGTGAACGCGTGTGATCACCTGCTCGGTCTGGGTACGCGCCAGGGGGCGGAATACCGCCAGAAATTCCTCTCCGCCCCAGCGCACCACGTAGTGTCCGGCGCGCATGTGGTCCCGCAGCGCCTGGGCAAACTGCTTGAGAATCTCGTCACCCGCAAAGTGTCCGAAGCGGTCGTTGATGTCCTTGAAATGGTCCACGTCTATTACCGCGAACATCATCACCTGATCATGGTGCTCCGGGCGGCCAAGTACGCGGTGAAATTGCCGCAAGTCATCGGGTAACTGGCTGGATAGATAGCGGCGGTTCTTCAGCCCCGTGAGCGGATCGGTCTGGCTGGCTTCCTCGAGTTGCCGGTTCAGTGTTGACAATGCTTCGGTACGTTCCGCCACCGTGCGCTCAAGCTGCTGGCGCTGGCTGCGCAGGTGGCGCAACTGCAACTGGTAGCCGATATAGATGAGGGTGAGCAGCGCCAGAACCAGCAGCATGCGGAACCAC
This sequence comes from Natronospirales bacterium, assembly GCA_021792635.1. Classification (GTDB taxonomy): domain Bacteria; phylum Pseudomonadota; class Gammaproteobacteria; order Natronospirales; family REEB76; genus REEB76. The sequence goes on from JAJYUH010000011.1 coordinate 75,237, forward strand.
AGGGTTGCGTAGAAATGCGGGGCGATCGTGAAATGCAGCAGGGCCGTTTCCGGGCTCCACACCCCGGCGTTATTGCTGCCGCGGACCTCAAAAACGTAGTTGCCGGGAGGCAGGTTGGTGTAGGACGCGGTCCGCGCCATGACGTTTTCAAGTGTTTGCCAGTGCCGGTCGTAGCCGTCGAGGCGATAGCGCAGCGTCACACTGAGCGGGTTCTGGAAGCTCAGCACGGAGAAGCGAAAAGCCACGTCCCGGTCCTGCGGCGGGAGGCGGAAGACATCACCCCGGTTCGCGTGCCAGGCACGGTCGTAGCGGATCGCTTCCACCACTGTATTCGGCACGACGCTATTGAAGCGGATATGCCGGGTGTTGATTCTCACCAGTCCGTCACGGCTCGGCAGCCACAGAATATCATCGTGGAATATACCGCGGGCATTGCCGGCGCCGTTGCAGCAGTAACCCCGTTCACTACCGGGCCACTGGCCGCGCTCGCTCATGATCATCTGGGGAACAAGCCGGGTCGCCTTGTGCCGCACCAAGGCGCGCAACTGCCGGATGCGTATCCGGTAAATGCCGCGGATGCCGCCGACCCACAACCACTTGCCATCCGCGTTCGCTGTCATATAGGTGATGGTATTCGGCGGGAAACCGTCCTTGCTGGTGAGCGTATGCCAGCGGCTGCCGTCAAATACATATAAATGGTTCTCATCGAATGTACCCACCACCAGCCAGCCGTCGGCCGGCTCGCTGATAGCAGTGACGAATGCCGTGCGCAGCCCGGTATCCGTTCCCAGCGGCACCAGGCGGCCGTGGTCGAATTCGTACAGACCGGAAAGCGTGCCGACCAGGATGCGGCCGTCGTGGGTTTCAAATACCAGGCGGCAGCGCCGATTGGCGAGCCCCGCGCGGGTGCCGTAATGGCTGAGTTTGCCGTGGGCATAACGGTACAGCCCGTTGGTGGTGGCCAGCCAATAATTGCCGGCACGATCGCGGAAAATCCCCTGCACACTGTGGCCGGCAAGCGCCGCAAACACCGGGGGCGACAACAGCCGCCGGCGCCGGTACAGGGTCAGGCCGGATTTGGTCCCGATCCACAGCGTATCGCCGTATGCGAGCAGCGAGTAGGCATCCGGTTCCGGCAGCTTCCGCCCGGGCACCACGTGGGTGAATCTGCCGGCGTGCAGGCGGTATACGCCGTTGCTGCTGCCGGCCCAGATGTCGCCGTCGCGCGCGCGCGCCACGGACCAGAGCAACGGGTCATGCAGGCCCTCGCCGGTGCTGAAACGCCGGCCAAAGCCGTTCCACAGGCGGGATACGCCGTGGGCATGGGTGCCGACCCACAGGTCGTGCTCGCGGTCCTCGAAGAGGGATTCCACCTGCATCGCGACGGGTGTGCGGCGACTGCTCACGAATTCCCTCAGCCCGCCGTCGCGGATACGGGCAAGCCCCAAATTGGTGGCAACCCAGAAATTATCATCCGAATCCACATAGCAGGCATTGATGGCTATGCGCAATGCCGCAGCATCGCCGGCCAGAGGCAACCAGCGTCCGTCGGAGTAGCGGTACAGGCCATGGCTGGTACCGGCCCACAGTGCGCCGTTGTAAGCGCACAGGTGGCCGATGCGCGTCCCCGCGCCCCCTGGGGCCGGGTGGGCGGTCAGCCGTCCGTGGTGCAACTGGTAGAGTGTCCCCACGGCGCCTACCCACAGGCTGCCGTAACCCTGCAGGATTGCGAATACCGGCACGCTGGGAAACCGGGGGTCGGGGGTCAGGCCCGGGCGGCGTACTTCCAGCACGCCGTTGTCGCTTGCGGCGAGCACTTCCCCGTCGGCAAGCGCCGTGAGCGCATGCACGTCGGTGCGCGGATTCAGGAGTTTGGCGGCAGGCGCGGCGGCAAGCCGGTGCATCTTGCCACCGACATAATAGGCCACGCCCTTGTTGAGTCCGATCCACAGGGTGCCGTCGTGGCCGACCAGCAGCGCCTGAGCCCAGTCCGCCGGCAGGTAGTCCTGAAACTCCGCGCCGTCGAAACGGGCCACCCCATCCTGGGTGCCGAACCACAGGTAGCCGCGCCGGTCCTGTGCGATGGAAAGTACCGTAATCTGCGGCAGGCCCTGCTGAATGGACCAGGTATCGCTGACGTAATCGTGAAATGGTTTATCCGGTGCGAGCGCGTGCGCGGCGGGAACCATGAGCGACAGCACCAGCAACAACGCACAGCCGCGACATCGGCGCCAGGTTCCATTGTGTTCCTGTGCTCTTTTCACCGGGACTCCTGCCTGGACCTGTCCGGAAAGCATGTTAGACGAATTCCCCATCCGCGATACCCGGCCCGGCAATTTTGCATCAAGCGGATAACGACGCTTCACTTCGCCGGTCTTCCTCCAGCAGCAGTTCCAGTTCCTTGGCGGCCTCCCGGGAGGTCTGGATCAGTTTGGCTTCATCCCGAAACACGGCGAACTGACGTTGCAGCAAGTCGGCGTCGTGTTTCCGGAAGGTGGCGACGGTGCGCGCTACCGCCCGTTGCTCCATGCCCAGTTCTTCCAGCAGATTTTCCGCCAATTTCAGGCTGGAAAACAGCGTCTCGCGCACGATGATCCGGATACCCAGCTCCATGAGCCGGTGCGCATGGTGGCGGTTGCGGGCACGGGCGAGGATGGTGAGGTTGGGGAAATGCTTGCGCACCATTGCGGCGGTGCGCACTGAAGCCTCCACGTCGTCTATGGCGAGCACCAGGAATTTTGCCTGCTCCGCCCTGGCGGCGCGCAGCAGATCGAGGTGGGAAGCGTCACCGTAATAGATCTTGTTGCCGAAACGGCGGATCACGTCCACCTGCTCGTGGTCGGCCTCCAGTGCCGTAAAGGCGATTTTCTGCATGCGCAGCAGACGACCGACCACCTGGCCGAAACGGCCGAAGCCGGCGATGATCACCGGATTGCCGGGCCCGTCAATGCGGTCGAAGGGCGGCGGCGCGTGTTCCTCCTCAAAGCGCTGGATGACTTTCTCGTTGAAGAGCACGAGGAAGGGCGTCACCGCCATGGAGAGCGTCACCGCCAGATTGAGCACGTCCACCATTTCGCCGCTGAACATGCGATAGCCCGCGGCAGTGTTGAAGATCACGAAGGCAAATTCGCCGCCCAGCGCGAGATCGAACGCCAGGTTGCGCGGCGCCGCCTGCGGCAGTTTGTAGAGCCTGCCCATCACGTACAGCACCGCGCCCTTGAGCGCCAGCATGCCGGCCACCACGCCGATCACGATCAGTGGGATTTTCACCAGCAGGCCCAGGTTCACCGACATGCCCACCGCCAGGAAGAACAGCCCCAAGAGCAGCCCCTTGAAGGGTTCGATGTCGGCTTCCAGCTCGTGACGGTAGCTGGAATCCGCCAGCAGCACGCCGGCGATGAAGGCGCCGAGCCCCATGGACAGGCCGATGGCGTCTGCGATCAGTCCGGCACCCAGGACGATCAGCAGCGCCGTGGCGGTGAAGATTTCCGGATTGCCGAAACGCACGATGAAACGGAACAACGGCCGCAGCAGCCAGCGCCCGCCCAGCACCAGCGCCGCGACCACCGCCGCGATGAGAATGACCGAACTGAGGAAATGCGTTTCGTGCAGCGCGGCACCGCCATGCATCACGCGCAGCAATGCCAACACCGGAATGGCAGCGATGTCCTGGAACAGCAAAATGCCGAAGGCCGCGCGCCCGTGGTGATCGGTGAGCTGCTTCTTCTCGGCCAGCATTTGCAGCACGAACGCGGTGGAGGAGAGCGACAGTCCGAAACCGGCCACCAGCGCGGCTTCCCAACCGAGGCCCAGGGCCAGGGCGGCGAGCGTGAAGAGCGCCGTGCTCACGCCCACCTGCACCGTACCCATGCCGAACACCGTGCGGCGCAATGCCCACAAGCGCGAAGGCTGAAGCTCGAGTCCGATGATGAACAACAGCAGGACCACGCCGATCTGGGAGAAGTTCAGGATCGCGTGCACGCCGGTGATGAACCTCAGGCCCCAGGGACCGATGACCATCCCGGCGATGAGGTAGCCGAGCACCGAGCCGAAGCCGGACTTGCGCGACAGCGGTACGGCGACGCAGGCGGCGATCAGGAAAACGATGACTTCCGGGAGAAAACTCATGGCGGTCTCCGTGCAGAGGAGAGGCTAGCTTACGCAAGTCCCGGCATGAGATGTAGAAGCGGTTTCCGGCCCGACAAAGGATGGATTCCGGGCCGCGCCGCACCCCACCGCCGCCGGGGGTGCCGTGTGGCAAGACCGACTGCAACAGGCGCGGCATGCTGCTATCTTAAAGCACCTGAAAAGTATGGCCGGGATACGGAACGCTGCCTTGCAGACAATCCCGACTGACAGAGGGCAGCGGAAGAAACTGCGTCGGCGGGTGGAACATGCGGATTAGTGACGCGGACAAACAGGCGCGACTGGGCGCGCTCGTGATGATGCGTTCGCGGGCGTCGAAATACGCCCTGTACGGCACACTCATCGCTGTCGCGAGCGTCATCATCGGCACGCTGCTGGTGGCCTATGTCAGCGCCGGTTTCGTCAATGTTGATTCCATCGCCGCTGCACAACGGGGCAACATCGCCCTGTGGGTGCTTGATTGCATGCCATTTGTGTTTGCCGCCTGGGGACAGTACGCCAGCCTCAGAATGACGCGTGAGGCCAATCAGCTCATACGCGACAACACCCGCGATCTGCGCACCGCACTCAAGGAAGAGCAGGTCAGCAGTCAGGCCAAGAGCGATTTTTTCGCGCGCATGAGCCACGAACTGCGCGCGCCGCTTAACGGTATCGTGGGCATGAGCGAGTTGCTGGTGGACGGACCGCTCGGCGAGGAACAGCGGCGCCAGATCGGCATTATCCAGACCTCGGCGCAGAACCTCCTCAGCCTCATCAATGATATCCTCGATCTTTCCAAGATCGAGGCCGGCAAGCTGCTGCTTGAACACGTTGAATTCAACCTGCAGGAGTGCATTGAAAGCGCGGTCGCGGTGCTGGCGCATTCGGCGCAGCGCAAGAATCTCAAGCTCAGTGTGCGCATTCAACCGGACGCTCCGCGGCGCCTGAGCGGTGATCCGGGGCGGCTGCGGCAAATCATCATCAATCTCGTAAGCAATGCCATCAAGTTCACGGAAAAGGGCGAAATCACGGTAACCGCCCGGCTACCCGGACCGCCCGCAAAACATCTGTATACGTTGCGCGTTGAAGTGACGGACAGCGGTATCGGCATCACGCCCGGGGAACAGGCAGCACTTTTCCAGCCGTATCATCAGGCTGGAGCGGATGCCGTCCGCAAGCCGGAAGGTACCGGGTTGGGACTGGCCATTACGCGTGAACTGGTGGAGGCCATGGGTGGGGAGATCGGCGTGGTGAGTGAGCCCGGCAAGGGCAGTCGCTTCTGGTTCAACGCGCACCTGGGGGAAGTGGAACCGGCTGGGGCGGGAGCCGGCACTCCCGTGCTGCGCCTCGAGGGGCTGCGTGTGCTGGTGGCGGATGCGAACGACGGCACCCGGCTCATCCTTGCCGACCAGTTGCGTGCACTCGGCATGGAGGCGGAAGAGGCGCGCGACGGCATCGAAGCGCTGCAGAAGGCACTGCTCAGCGTACAGTATCAACGGCCCTTCGATTTATTGCTCACCGACATCTTCCTGCCGCACATGGCAGGCGATGCTCTCGGCCAGGACCTGAGGCAGCGCCGCGAGACCGCCCACATGATACTGGCGGTGGTGACTCACAGCGGCGCTCGCGGTGACGCCGCGCGCCTCAACCAAATGGGGTTTGCCGGTTATTTCGGCAATGGCATCCTGCCCGCCGATCTGCGCGAGGCGGTGACAGCGCTCATGGATACGCGTGCGCTGGCCGAGGAGGAGCGCCGCCGCCACGGTCTGGTGACACGTTACTCGTTGAACGAAAGCCGCCGGCAGGCGCGGCGCCTGCTGCTGGTGGATGACAGCGCGGTGGATCGCGAAGTGAGCCTGCGCGCCATCAATGAGCTGGGCTGCAGCGCGGACGTCGCCGCCAGCGGCGCGGAAGCGCTCGCCGCCCTGGAGCGGAACACGTACAATGCGGTGTTGCTTGACGCGCATCTGCCGGACAGCGGCGGATCCGGCTTGCTGGAACGGGTCCGTGCGCTCCATGGGGAAGCCGGACGCGTACCGGTGATCATGCTGACCGCGGGGCTCGAGGATTCCGAACGCCGGCTCTGCCGCAAGCTGGGCGCCAACGACTTTCTCCTCAAGCCGGTGGAGCGGGAGCTGTTCCGCCACACACTCGCCAAGTATGTGCCGCTGACCGCGCCGAGCGAGAGCGGTATAGCCGAGCGGGAACGGCTGTTGGCGCTGTTTTTTCGCGAGGCGACCCGGCGCATCGGCGTGGCGAAGGTCGCGTTCGAGGCCGGAGATACGCACAGCATTGCCGCGCAGGCGCATACTCTCAAGAGCATCACCACCCACGTGCAGGCGGATGACATGCGCGCTGCCGCCGCGCGCCTCGAGGTCCTGGCCAAGGCCGGACAGCTGAAGCAGATCAAACCGCTGCTCGCGGAACTGGAACGCCAGCTCGCCGCGTTGCGCAGCAAACACGGCGCCGCTGAAGACCCCACGGTACGCGTAAGCCGGCATTGAACGGCGTTTGGCTTGACAGTCGCAGTGGAGCGGGTAATTTGTGCGCACAGCTTCTCCGCGGAGTCGCCCCATGACGAGTGCCCACGCCGCCCGCCGCTGGTTCTGGTACTGCCTGCTGCTCGTGCCTTACGCAGGCGTGCTGTGGGTGCCGTTGTACAACCGCGTGGATCCGGTAGTGTTCGGCATCCCGTTCTTTTACTGGTTCCAGTTTGCGTGGATCATCGTCACCGCCATCATTACGGCGCTCGCTTATTTTGCCAAAGTATAAAAACAACCATTGGGGGTGCGCATGAACCGGCCGGCGCTCACGGTTTTCATCCTGTTGTTTACCCTGGTCACGGTGCTGGGCTTCGTAGCCGCCCGCTGGCGGCGCGGCGATCTCAACCATCTCAACGAATGGGGTCTCGCCGGGCGGCGTTTCGGCACCGTGATCACCTGGTTCCTGCTGGGCGGCGATCTCTACACCGCCTATACCTTCATCGCGGTGCCGGCGCTGGTGTTCGGCGCCGGCGCCATCGGCTTCTTTGCCTTGCCTTACACCCTCATGGTGTATCCGTTCGTGTATGCCGTGTTTCCACGCCTCTGGTCCGTGGCCCGCAAGCACGGCTATGTGACCGCCGCGGATTTTGTGCGCGGCCGCCATGACAGCAGCCTGCTCGCGCTGGTGGTAGCCGTCACGGGAATACTCGCCACCATGCCCTACATCGCCTTGCAGCTCGTAGGCATCCAGGTGGTCATCGCCGCCATGGGGTTCACCGCCACCGGTCTTGCGGGCGATCTGCCGCTCATCATTGCCTTCGTGATTCTGGCCGCCTACACCTACACCAGCGGCCTGCGCGCGCCGGCGCTCATCGCCATCGTAAAGGATTTGCTCATCTACACCGTCATCATCGCTGCGGTCATCGTCATTCCGGCACAACTCGGCGGATATGCCCGCATCTTTGCGAGTGTTCCGGCGGACAAACTGCTGCTCAAAGCGCCGACGGCGGGTAACCTCGGGACCTACAGTGCGTATGCGACGCTGGCGCTCGGCTCCGCATTGGCGCTGTTCCTGTATCCCCATTGCATCACCGGATTGTTGAGTTCCCGCAGCCGCAACGTCATCAAGCGCAACATGTCGCTGTTGCCCGCTTACTCGCTGGTACTGGCGTTGATTGCTTTTCTCGGCTACCTGGCGCTGGCGGCGGGGGTGCAGCACGATCCCGCCTATGCGGGCTGGTTCAAGCAGTATGGAGCCACGTTCGCGGTACCGGCGCTGTTGTTGCATTCTTTTCCGGCCTGGTTCGCGGGCGTGGGGTTCGCCGCCATCGCCATCGGCGCGCTGGTGCCGGCAGCCATCATGTCCATCGCCGCCTCGAATCTGTTCACGCGTAATATCTATAAGGAATACCTGCAACCCGCCTGCACGCCCGGGCAGGAAGCCGGCGTTGCCAAGCTCGCCTCGCTCGTGGTGAAACTGGGGGCACTGGCGTTCATCATTTTTTTGCCGGGGTCCTATGCGATCCAACTGCAGCTGCTGGGCGGCGTGTGGATCATCCAGACGCTGCCGGCCGTAGTGGTGGGCCTCTACACCCGCTGGCTGCACCGCCGGGCGTTGGTGATTGGCTGGCTGGCAGGCATGGTGGTGGGCACGGCGATGGTGGGCGCCGAACACTTCAAGACTTCCATCTATCCGCTGCACCTGGGCGCGCTCACCGTTCCCGGCTATGCCGCGCTGTATTCGCTGACAATAAACCTCGGGCTGGCGGTTGTCCTGACCCTGATCTTGTATGCCCTGAAAGTCTCCCCGGGCAGGGACCAGACCGCACACGCGGACTATGAATACGATACGACATGAACATTGAACGCCTCATTGGGTTCACCGCGGCGACACTTACCACCGTGTCATTCGTGCCGCAGGTGTATCGTTCGCTGCGCAGCCGCAATACCCAAAGCATCTCGCTGTGGATGTATTCGGTCTTCACCCTCGGTGTGACGTTTTGGCTGCTCTATGGTCTTATGCTGCACGACCTGCCCATCACCCTCGCCAATGCCGTCACCCTGGCACTGGCCCTCTGCGTGTTGTTTCTCAAGTTGCGTCACGGTTGAACGGACTTGTCAGCACTCTGTCGTGACGGCTGCTTGTCGCTGTGCCCACCGATTTGCGCAACACGCGACCAGCGGCGAGGCATGACCGACGAAAGGCGGCTTGAAAAGTGCGTGATTGCGTTTAAGCTCTGAAGCCGATCAAATCTACGGCGGCATCCAGTGCTTAAACACGGAGGGCGAGTCGAAATGAAGCATACCCGCGGCGAAGTCATTCCGATAAGCAATCTTGAAGACTGGTTCCGCAAGTCCATAGCCGGTGCGCTGACGCATCGGTGTGTGGAAGCCGAGATCCATACCGAGCATTACATGGTACGCCTGGCGACCCATTTCGCCCGTGCGGAGAATCTGTACGAATACACCGAGCAGGGTGGTGCGGGTCTCAAGCCGCTGGCGCTCATGCTGGCGGATGCTTTCGAGCATTCCTCCGGTGAGGAACGCCAGCACACCTTGCAGCGGCTCGGTGATGTCGCGCTGTTCATCGCCGGCTTCTTTGCCGACAGTCTCAATCACAAGGCGGTGGATGTGGATTACTACAGCCGCATGGGCGGGACCGCTTACGGCGTGCTGGCCGGCTTGCCGGCGCGCTCACTGCGTGATGCGGCCCTGATCGCCGTCTTCGCGGAATTGGCGGAGAAATTCGTGGATTTTGTGGATGTGCTCAACGAAGTGGCGCAGCAGGCACGGGTGTTCGATCAGCAGGATATCCTGCGCCTGTATGAGCTGTGGGTGCGTACCGGCAGCCGTCGTGCCGCGGACAAGCTGCGTGAGTTGGGTGTCCAGCCTGCGGCTGCCGCACATACGCGGTTCACCCACTGAATCCATGTCCGCCGTGCCCGCCACTGCCACCGTCGGTTCGCTGCAGAACTATCTCAGCCGTGTTTATGAACTCGACATGGCCTGCCGCGTTGAAGATTTCCTGTTCACCGATGAAAACCTGGCGTGCCGGCTGGAAGGCGAACATTTCCGTGCCGCCGGTGAAAAGCTCCTGATACACGAATCGGCGGATGAACTGGAGCTATCGGTGTATTTCGATGCGGCGATGCTGGTACGGCTGGATGCCAGCACACCGCTGGTCTCGATCGCCGCCGCGGATTTGCGTGATTTCTGGACGGCCCTGGAAGGGGTGAGCCACTTCCTGTATCTCGCCTGGAATGCGCACTACGACCGCAGCGTGCGCGGCGTGGAACTGGAACTGCAGGCGGAAGTGGACAAATACGTGATCACCACGATGCTCGTGGAAGAGCAGCAACAAACCACTGCTGCGGATATCCATACGCTGCTGTTCGAGCGCACACAATTCGATTCAGGGCTTGCGGACGCACTGCTTGTGCGCTACCGCGACGCGAATCGCAGCGCGGCAAAATACTGCCTGAGCCTGGCACGACGTTTCCAGCCGCCGCACCATCCCGGCCGGGTGCGGGAACTGCGGCGTTTTTACCGCCTCGATCACTCCGCCAAGCTGCACTTTATCGAACAGCAGCACTGAATCCCCCTTTATTCCTGCTGGGTGCTGCCGCACACCGGCCGGTGCGGTTATGATGAGGTCCTGTTGCACGGGGTGGATTTATGCGCAGCCGATTCTTTGCGGTAGTGTGCCTGGTCCTGCTGGCAGCGACCGCGAACGCGCGCGCAGATGACAGCGAGGGCCTGTACACGCCCGGCATGAGTGCGGCCATTGATCTCGGACGTTACCGCACGGATTTCGCCTACGCCGACGGTAATCACCGGGCGGACATCGGCCGCTACGCCATCGTGTACGTGCAGCCAGTGGCGCCGGACGTGGGTTTCGGCCTGCAGGGCGGTTACATGACCGCCGGTGTGAACAATGCCACGCTGGCCCCGCTCAGCGACGGTTATGGCCCGTTCCTGGGGTTGTTCGCTGCCTGGCATCCCCTGCTCGGCAATTACCTGGCATTCGATTTCAACACCGGCTACACCTGGCATGACATGCATTTCCGGGCGCCTGCACAACAGGCGGATGTGACCTGGTATGAAAGCTTCGTTTCCCTGGGGCCGGTGTTGCGTTTGTGGCGCTGGCGCGTGTCCGCGGGCGGTTACTACCAAAATTTCAATGGCAGTGAAACGGATAGCGGCACCATTACCGGGCGGCAGGATTTTTCCGCCGCCCGCTCCACCGGCGCGTATTTCGGCTTTGCCTATTTCCTGGATCGCACCGGCTCGGTGGGGGTTTACGCCACCAGCGGCGCGCGCCAGGGATTCATGCTGGTTTTCAAGCGGCAATTCTAGACCATCCCCCGCCGTAACCGCTGCAGCGCGAAGCGTCAGAGGAGCGAAAGGCGGTGCATGCCGCTGTCATGGCAGACACAGTATGATAGAGACATAAATACCCACGTTCTGACTCGGGGAGAACCATATGGATCATTGGATGTCGCTGTTGTTCCTGATTGCCGGGATCATCCTGGCGGTCATGGAGACAGCCACGCTTACCTTCTATCTGGCGGCGCTGGCGTTTGCCGCGTTCGCCACAGCACTCTACACTTGGCTGCATGCGTCCGAGTGGTGGCAGGCGGCGCTAGTGTTCGCCGTTGCGGCCGTCATCGCCCTGCCGCTCGCCCACCTGCTGCGCCGGCGCATGCAGGCCAGCCGCACCAGCAGCAGCCTGGACGACATGGACAAGGGCGGGGTGGTGACGGTGACGGAAGACAATAACGGCACCCTCAAGGTCAAGTACCGCGACTCCCTGTGGGAAGCGGTGTGGGAGGGCGGGGGCAAGCCGCAGATCGGCGCACGCGCCGAGGTGGTGGCGCGGGACGGCTCGCGGCTGCGTATCAAAGCCATCGGTTGACGAAAATACTCACACACATCCAGGAGCATCTTCATGGCTATCTCGGCAATCATCGGTTTACTTATCATCCTGTGGGCGGCGGTGATGATCGCCCGCGCGGTGCGCATCGTGCCGCAGCAGCAGGCCTGGGTCGTCGAGCGCCTGGGCAAGTTCCACGGCGTGCTGACCTCGGGCATCCAGATCATCGTGCCGTTCTTCGACCGCGTGGCCTACAAATTCGACATGCGCGAGATTCCCATGGATGTGCCCGAGCAGGTGTGCATCACCCGGGACAACACGCGCCTGTCGGTGGACGGCGTGCTCTACTACCAGATCACCGACGCGCAAAACGCCGCCTACGGCACCAGTAATGTGATCACGGCAGTGGTGCAACTGGTGCAGACCACCATGCGTGCCGAGGTCGGCAAGCTGGCGCTGGACGAATGCCTGTCGCAGCGCGATACGCTCAACCGGGGCGTGGTGGACGTACTCACCCAGGCCGCCACCAGTTGGGGCGTGAAGGTGCTGCGTTACGAGATCCGCAATCTCACGCCGCCGGACGAGATTCAGAGAGCCATGGAGCTGCAGCTCACCGCCGAGCGCCAGAAGCGCGCCGCCATCGCCAAATCCGAGGGCGAACGTCAGCAGGCCATCAACCAGTCGGAAGGCCAGAAGCAGAGCCAGATCAACAACGCCGAGGGCGAGCGCCAGTCCGCCATCCTGCGCGCCAACGGCCAGGGACAGGCCATCGCCACGGTGGCGACGGCCACCGCCAAGGCAATTTCCGACATCGGCAAGGCCGTGGCCGGGGAGGGCGGCGCCGAGGCGCTGCACTACCAGCTCGGTCAGCAGTGGGTGCAGCAGTGGGGACTCATCGCCAAGAATTCCACCGTCACCGTGGTACCGGCCAACATGGGCGACCTCTCCGCGATGGTGGGCTCGCTGCTTTCGCAGGCCGGGAATGCGAAGCCAGGGATGAAGAGCTGAGCGATTGCCACACCCATGCTCGATTGGGAGACAGGAACATGCATGCGCGTAACAAGATGCGCCCCATACATCCCGGCGAAGTGCTGCGGGCGGAGTATCTTGAGCCCTTGGAAATGACACCCCACGCGCTTGCCGTACGGTTGCGGGTCACGCCCTCGCGTATCAATGAAATTGTGGATGAAGAACGCCCCGTCACGCTGGACACCGGCGTGAGGCTGGCGCGTTTCTTCAATGCCACGCCGGAATTCTGGATGAACCTGCAGCAAACCTATGCCCTCAAAACTCTGCCGGAGCCCCTTGTCCGAGAGATTGAACGCGATGTACACCCACTTAGAGCCTGAGTAGTGCATTTGGAACATAAGCAGTGAGGACTCATCGCCAAGAATTCCACCGTGACCATAGTGCCGGCCAACATGGGCGACCTGTCCGCGATGATCGGCTCGCTGCTGTCGCAGACGGGAAATGCAAATGCTAATCGGAAGAGTTAATTGAAAATCAACTGGGAGATTGTTGATGCGCTATCTGGTTGGGCTGCAGCCGCCGCAACCTTCTGTGCTGTTCTTGTTTCTCTAAAATTTGCGCGTGGGGATGCGCCAAAGTTAGAAATCAAGGCACAGATCGCGACGTTCATACCGGGACCGCAACACAAAATTGGAATTGAAGTCAAAAATTCTGGTAAAAGATCAGTAAAACTTTGCGAAGTATATTTCAGGATTGGAAAACATAAATTAGAATTATCCACATTTTTTGATCTTCATAGAATTCCATATGGCGTAATGTTGGCTGAGGGCGATTTAATTGAGGTCAACATCGAATTTAAAGAAACACTTGAATTCCTTGAGAAGATGTATGGCTTACGAGAACTGCTTAAGTCTGGCATGAACATCCGTGTTGGAGTTATAGGTGTTTCTACCACTGCCGAGTCTGATATAGACATGAAATTGCAACAGGAATTGACAAATCGTGTAGCTGAAGAGTTTAGAGCGGACACATAAGTTGAATAATGATTCAACGAATAAGACGTAGTTTTCTGTGTACCGATTTTTCATTGGTTGATTTTCTCTTGTACCCTCTGCGTAGCTCATGGATTTAGTGTTGCGTGTTTGATTGAATGTGCGCGCGCAGCCAGACTGCGAAATCCTTTTCGCTGAGTTTGCCTTCGGCCAGGGCCAGTATCGTCAGGTATTTTTCTTCGTCGCTCGCAACAAGCTCGATTTCATTCAATGCCAAAAAAGTTCGGTACGCCACATAGGCGGTACGTTTGTTGCCATCCATAAAGGGATGATTGCGGGCCAGACCGAAAGCCAGACTTGCCGCCAGTTCGGCCAAGTCGGGCGCGGGATCGCCGTAGGCGAAAAGTTGTTGTGGTCGGGCGAGGGCGGATTCCAGCAGTGTTGCGTCGCGCACGCCCGCGCTGCCGCCATGCTCGGCGAGCTGGCGGTCGTGAATGGTGAGCGCCAGGGCTTTTTCCAGCCAGACGATCACGCGCGATCTCAGCTATCGGCCAGTTTGCGTAGCAGATTGCGGTCCTTGCGCATGATGCGTTCGGCCACTTCCATCTGCTCGGCTAGCTTGGAATCGAAGGGCGTGAGCTTGATGCCGTCCGGCAGCTCGGTGGCGTAGAGCGCGTCGCCCTTCTCCAGGCGCAGGCGCGCCAGCAGTTCCTTGGGCAGGATGACGCCGGCGGAATTGCCGACTGTGGTGACTTTGAGTTTCATGGATAAGCCTCCTGCCGGGATTATAACGTATGTTATATATCGGGCAAGTGGCTGTCAGCGCATGGGCCGGCAAGGCGGGCGGTACAATGCGCGCCTGCTACACATGGATGCGTGTCTAACTGCCGATTTCAATAATCTGATTCAGTGTTTCGCAAGCCAGCGCGTACGCATCCTCTGGCACCTTCTTCAACGGATGCGGCTTTGCATTTCTCGCTCGCCAGTCGAATGATTTGGGCTGATGGCCGAGGATGTAACTGGCCACTCCCCTGGGTCCTTTGAACTTTACGGCGAAGGGGTTGCTATCGTTAAATGCGGCGGTTGTCATTGGCAAGCCGATCACGATCCCGGTGCGTTCATTGAATTCCCTTGGCGAGAGAACGACCAGAGGATGTACATCCTTCATTTCTCTGCCGGCCTGAGGATTGCAGTTGATCCAAATCATGTCGCGGCGGTCGGGACACCAAGCCTTACGGACCGCCATCAGTAAATCTCATTCCCGATATGCGTGGCAGCCATGGCCTCGCCCCCATGTTGATATGGATCGAATGCCGCCAGTTTCTGAGCAAGCGTCAGTCTCGGTTCGCCTACGGCTTTCACCAGCACGTTGGAATCCTGCACCGACACCTCGACGGGCTGACCGACCTTGAATCGAGCTGAGCGCGCAACGGCTGCCGGAATCCGCACGGCCAGACTGTTGCCCCATTGCTGGAGCGTAAGGGTAGCGCTTTTTGACATGTCCACCTCCAATGTTTAAACGAGTATAGACGTGTATCATGTAGCGGTCAAATCAAAGTAAGGCAGCGTGGATGTAATCCGTTTTCCGTCGCGCCGGCAGGACCCCGGCTTTCGTTGGGTGGTATACCTAAGCACCCATTTTCACTGGAATGCCGCCTCGGCGGGAATAACGAAACCCGGACATAAGCGAATAGTTCAGTTTCCTTAGGTAGAATGAGTCCACCTTAATCTCCTGACATACCGTCTGCTCCATGCAAACCGCATTACACAAACGCTCGGTCAATCAGAACAAGCTGGAAAAGCGCCTGCGCCGCCAAGTCGGCCAGGCCATCCAGGATTTCAACATGATCGAGGCCGGCGACCGGGTGATGGTGTGCCTCTCGGGTGGCAAGGATTCCTACACGCTGCTGGATATCCTGCTGAAGCTCAAGGCCAGCGCGCCGGTGGAGTTCGAGATTCTGGCGGTGAACCTGGACCAGAAGCAGCCGGGTTTCCCCGAGCATGTGCTGCCGGAGTATCTGACGAAGATCGGCGTGCCATTCCATATCCTGGAGCAGGACACCTACAGCGTGGTCAAGCGCGTGATCCCGGAAGGCAAGACCACCTGCGGCCTGTGTTCACGCCTGCGGCGCGGCGCGCTCTATAGTTACGCCGAGAACAACGGCATCACAAAAATTGCCCTCGGCCATCACCGCGGCGACATCATCGAAACCTTTTTCCTGAATTTGTTTTATGGTGGCAAACTCAAAGCCATGCCGCCGAAGCTTTTGTCCGACGACGGCCGCCATGTGGTGATCCGACCGCTGGCCTATTGCGAGGAGCGTGACATCGCCAAGTATGCCGCCATCCGGGAATTCCCCCTCATTCCCTGCAACCTGTGCGGCTCCCAGGAACACCTGCAGCGCAAGGCGGTGAAGGCCATGCTCACGGAATGGGAGCGTCAGTTTCCCGGACGCGGCAATTCCATTTTCGCAGCCTTGCAGAACGTGACGCTCTCGCACCTTGCCGATCCAAAACAATTCGATTTTGCCGCGCTCGGTACGAAACAAGCGCCGCAGCGCGACTGGCCGGCTCCGCAAAGCGCGAACGGGGAGTCGGACGACGACGTGCTGGCGGCCACGGTTTCCGTGGATGAATTGCTCAAGACCATGCCGCAGGGACGACTGGCACAATCCGAAACACAGCACGCATGAACGTCCGCAGCGACGGGGTTTCGGATAGGGCTGGCATCGCGGTGGAAGCCGGTTATTTCCCAGACGACAGTCTTGCCGCGTTCGCCCAAAACGGATTGCAGTTGTTTTTTATTCAAGCCCCCACGGATTTGGAAACCCGGGCCTGTGCGGTGTTGTGTCTCACGCCGAAGTTACTCGCGGGTGAAGCCACCCGCGCGCAATGGCAGGATGCCGCGCCGGATGCGGCCATGGTAGTGGACGAATCCGTGGCGCAGGCAGGCGAGGTGCGCATCTCCAAACTGTGGCCGGCGGCGGCGGTGATGAGTACCCTGTCCCTGGCTGCGGCCATGGCGCGTCAGCGCCGGCACGTGCATCAGCTCACGCAGGTGGGCGTGGCACTTTCCAGCAGACGCAGCCATCAGGCGCTGCTGGAACTGATTCTCACGCAGGCGCGACGCCTGGGGGGCTGTGATGCCGCCAGCATCTATCTCATGGAGAAACACCGCGACGGCACCGTAGAACTGGTGGTGCGCCTGGCGCAGAACGAATCGGTGGAATTTTCCTTCGCGGAAGAACGCTTGGCTTTCGACCTGACATCCCTCGCCGGCTATGTGACTGTGACCGGCAGCGAGATCAATGTAACGGATGTGTATGCACCACCTGCGGAAGTACCCTGGCGTTTCAACAGCAGCTTTGACCGGCGTTTCGGCTACCGCACCGCCTCGATTTATGCGACGCCGCTGCGCATACCGCAGGGGGAAATCATCGGCGGCATCGAGTTTATCAACCGCAAACGCGATCCGGCGGCGCGGCTCACCGGTCCCGACGCCACCCTTGCGGAAACCCTGCCGTTCAGTGCCGACATTGTGCCGCTGCTGCGCGCACTGGCCAGCCAGGCGGCGGTGGCCATCGAGAACAACCGCCTGCTGCTCGAAATCGAGGACATGTTCGAGGGTTTCGTGGTGGCTTCCGTGACCGCCATTGAGCAGCGCGACCCCGTCACCAGCGGGCATTCGTTCCGGGTGGCGCGCCTGACCACCGCCCTCGCCGATGCCCTGCCACGTTCCGGGTTGGCACGCTTCCACAACACGCATTTCAGCGAGCCGCAATTGCGCGAACTGCGGTACGCGGCCCTGTTGCATGATTTCGGCAAGATCGGGGTGCGCGAGCACGTGCTGGTCAAGGCCCACAAGCTCACCCGGGAGCATTACCTGGCAATCCGCGAACGCATCAACGTGGAAACCGAACGGCTCAAGCGCCGCGCCCTGGCACAGCAACTGGTGATGCTGCGCAGCGGCATGGGCTCGCACGAGGAATTGCTCACCATCGAGCAGGAACTGGAGGGCAAACTGGCGGCGCTGGAGACTTACTGGGCAGCCATCCAGGAAGCCAACGAGCCGGACATCCTGCAAGGCAAGCCAGACAAAGCGCTGAAAACCGCGAAAAACTACAGCCTATCCGAGGAAGGCACGCCGCTGCTCACCGACGAGGAGCACCGCGTGCTCTCCATCCCCCGCGGCAGCCTTACCACCGAGGAACGCCGCGAAATCGAATCCCACGTGGTGCATACCTACAATTTCCTGCGGCGTATTCCCTGGCCCGCGGACCTGGCCGCCATTCCCGAGATCGCCGGCGCCCATCACGAAAAGCTGGACGGCAGCGGCTACCCGCACGGCCGCACCCAGGCGGACATCCCGTTTCCCTCGCGGCTCATGACGGTGGCGGACATTTACGACGCGCTTACCGCCGCGGACCGCCCCTACAAGAAATCCCTGCCCTCGGAACGGGCCTTCGCGGTACTGGGAGACGAGGCCAAGCGCGGCAAGCTGGACGCGGATCTGGTGAAGATATTCATCGAAGCGCAGATATTCAGCCTGGCAGGCGATCCCGCTGCGGCTGCGGACCAGCATCCGCGGTAGGAGCGCCGCGGACCGCCAGGGGTGAGCTGCGATAGCAGCGAACGGACATACAAGGAAGTATGTCTTGGCCTTTCCAGCCGGGCAGGGAGCCGGCTGGAAAGGCGGAAATGCAGCAATGCAGGAGCAAAAATCTGCCGCGCCGCGACTGAGATCCGGAAATCCGTTGCGGTGTATGACACCACTCCCACAAAGACAGAGCAACCATCGCGGTGGGGACCACCGCGCCCACTCGCAACACACTTAAAAGCATTCCCACACCGGCGTGAGATTCTCCGGCAACGGGGTTTCGATGCCGGGTTGCAGCCACGGCGTCGCCGGATTGTGGAAATCCGAGCCCATGGAGGCGGTGAATCCGAACCGCAGCGCGTAATGAGCGGCGGTTGCAATGTTATCCCGGTTGTCGCGGCCGCAAATGATCTCGATGGCATCGCCGCCCGCCTGCTTGAATGCGGTGAGCGTTTGCATGAGCCAGGTACGCGTCATGCCGTAGCGCAACGGATGCGCCAGTACCGCGCGACCACCCGCCGCGTGTATCCAGCCGATACTTTCTTCCATGCTTGCCCAGGTCATCGCCACGTGACCCGGTTTACCGCGCGCCAGGAAGCGTTGGAAGGCTTTCTGTGGCGTGTCGGCGTGGCCCTGGTCACTGAGCCACTGGGCGAAATGCGTGCGTGTCACGTTGTCACTTCCGGCCAGATGCTGCGCGCCCGCGCAGGCATCGTGGATGCCGCGGGCGCTGAGGCGCCGGCCCATTTCCAGCGCGCGGATTCCCCGCGCCGCCCGCAGGCGCGCCAGTCCCGCGCAGAGGCCGGCATTCCCGGGAGCGATATTCAGACCGACCACGTGCAGCGTCTTGTGTTCCCAGGTGACGGAAATCTCCACGCCCGGCACGAAGCGGATGCCTGCGGCCTGTGCCGCAGCGCCGGCTTCCGCCAGGCCGTCCAGTGAGTCGTGATCCGTGAGGGCGAGAAGCCGGACCCCGCGTGCCGCGGCGAGTTGCACCAGGTCCGTGGGCGTGAGGCTGCCGTCGGAGGCGCGCGAATGCAGGTGCAGGTCAATCATGCGTCGAGATCGGGGATGAGCAGGCTTTCAAGTTTGGCGATGTAGTCCTTGAGCTGCAGCTTGCGTTTCTTGAGACGTTTCAGTTGCAGCTCATTGGTGCGCAAATCCTCGGCCAGGCGGCCGATGGCGATATCGAGATCCCGGTGCTCCAGGCGGAGTTGCTCGAGCTTGGTGCGGATTTCCTGGGGAGAGCTGGTTTCCATGGAGCGGCAATCCGGCCGGATGGGACCTCACCGGCGACGCCTGCCAACATACGGGAGCGCTTTTGCCCGCGCAAGCGCCGGGGTCTCAGGCTGCAAAATGCGCTGCGGCAGGCGCAATGCTTTACCACCCACAGGAGCCGGCAGCGGCACCCGGCAGAACCCGCCGGTTTCCACCCGCCGAAATAGGCGTTACATTGCACGCGTGCACACCGGAAAGCTGGCAGCAGGTCCCCATGGAAATTTTCAAGGTATTCCATATCGAAGCCGCCCACCGGCTGCCGAACCTGCCGGCTGAACACAAGTGCAGCCGCCTGCACGGCCATTCCTTCCGTGTGGAAATCCATGTGGCGGGCGAAGTACGGCAGCCTGCCGGCTGGATCATGGATTTCGCCGATCTCAAGCGGGTCTTCGCACCGGTATTCGCGGCGCTGGATCATCGTTACCTGAACGAGATTCCGGGACTGGAAAATCCCACCAGTGAAAACCTGGCGCGCTGGATCTGGCAACGCCTCAGACCCACGCTGCCGGGCTTGTGCAAGGTGGTAATCGCCGAAACCTGTACCGCTGGCTGCGTGTATCGCGGCGACTGATTATCCGTGTGCCGGCCATGCCTTTGCCGATCCCTTGGCGCCGCGTACCGCGCGTGAGCCGCGGCCCGTATGCCTGACGGCGCAGCCGCAGCTCTTCATGCGCTTCAAGTCATGCCTGCCACCGTTGCGGCGTGCTACGCTAAACCCATCCGGGGATGTTGCACGAGGTTCCGTTATGAAAAAGCGTTTGTCATTACTGGTATTTCTGGCGGCGGGCGTACTGGCGGGTGGCCAGGCGGCCACTTACCAGGGTGTCACTCTGCCGGACACCGCCACGCTGGGTGGCAAGACCCTGGTGCTGAACGGCATGGGTCTGCGCGAGTATTTCTTCTTCGATATCTACGTGGGTGGACTCTACCTGCCGCAGAAGGCCACAACACCCGCGGCGGTGCTGGCCGAGCAGGGGCCCTATCGGGTGGTTATGGCCATGAAGCATGGCGTGAGCCGCAGGCAGTTTATGGACGCCTGGCGGAGTGATCTCAAAGCCAACAACAAAGGCGATTACTCCAAACTCAAGCCGCAAATCGCGCAGTTCGCCAAACTGTTCGATGCCGCCAAAAGCGGCGATGAAATCATCATGGACTATGTGCCGGGGAAAGGCGTGAGCGTAACCCACAACGGCAGGCTCATGGGTACGGTGAGCGGCAACAATTTCCACGAGGCGCTGCTGCACGTGTACGTGGGACCACACCCGCCCACCGAGACCCTGAAGAAAGGCCTGCTGGGAGCCCACGGCTGAAGCGGGAATGCCGGCACGGGTCGGCATCTTACAGATACTGTAGCCAGTCGCGGGCATCGTCCGCATAGGCGATGAAATGCGGATTGAGCAGGGATTCCCTGGTGTTGTAGCGCAAGGGAGTGCCATCCACGTTGATGACCTGGCCGCCGGCTGCCAGCAGTACCGCGTGGCCGGCGCCCGTATCCCACTCGGAGGTGGGACCCAAGCGCGGGTACACATCGGCGCTGCCCTCGGCCAGCAGGCAGAACTTGAGGGCGCTGCCGCGGGAGACGATTTCGTGAGCGCCGAGTTTCGCCAGATAGCCGTCCAGTAGTTCGCCACGGTGGGAGCGGCTCGCCACCACGCGCGCCGGTTTCCCGTCCAACGGCCGCACATGAATCGGTTGCGGCGCAGCCGCGGGCTTCCGGCAATAGGCGCCGGCATCCACCACGCCGTAGTAGCTCAGGTTTTCCACCGGAAGGTACACTACGCCGGCCACCGGCGCGTGATTCCGTATCAGCGCGATGTTCACGGTGAAATCGCCGTTCCTGCTGATGAATTCCTTGGTGCCATCCAGCGGGTCCACCAGCCAGTAACTGTCCCAGCGCTGACGCTTCGCGAAAGGCGTGGCGGCGGACTCCTCCGACAGCACCGGCAGATCCGGCGTCAGACGTTTCAAGCCCTTCACGATAGCGTCGTTGGCCGCCATATCGGCGGCTGTGACCGGCGATTGATCAGCCTTGAGGTTCACCGTGAAATCGGTGGCGTAGATTTTGAGGATGCGATCACCCGCTTCCGCAGCGATTTCCAGCAACGGTCCCAGCAGTGGTTCGCTACGATATGGCAAGTGCGATTCCTTCTGATTGACGTTCAATGCCGGCAGAAGCTGAGTATATGATAGCGTCCATGCCGGCTTCCGCGAAGCGAACCCCTGACTGGTCCAGTATCCATACCGTGTTCCTGGACATGGACGGCACGCTGCTGGACTTGCATTTCGACAATCATTTCTGGCTGGAGCACGTCCCTCTGCGTTACGGCGAACGTCACGGTCTTACGCCGGCGGAGGCAAGACAGGAACTGCTGCCGCGCTTCCGTCGCATGGAAGGTACGCTGCAATGGTATTGCCTGGATTACTGGTCACGGGAACTGGACCTCGACATCCTGACGCTCAAGCGCGAACTGCAGCACCTGATCCGCGTGCAACCGCATGCCGAGGAATTCATGCGCCAGGTGCGTCAAAATGACCGGCGGCTGGTACTGGTGACCAATGCCCATGCCGACGCTTTGTCGCTGAAACTGGAGCATACCCGTCTCGAGGTTTATCTTGATCGTATCGTATCCTCACACAGCTTCGGTACGCCGAAGGAAACCCGGGCTTTTTGGGAGCGTCTGCGGGAGCTGGAGTCTTTCGATCCCGGGAGCAGTTTCTTGGCAGACGACAGTCTGTCGGTGCTGCGTACCGCCCGCGATTACGGCATCCGCGAGCTCGTCGCCATGCGCCGGCCGGACTCGCGGCGTCCCGCCGGGGACATAGACGAGTTTCCTTCGGTAGAGACGCTGGCGGAACTGATGCTGTGAATTGGCGGTAGGAGCGGCGACATTCGCCGCGACCATTACTAAAGTCGCGCTGTATGACAGCGCTCCTACCGATGGTCGCTCCAAATGTTTCACCGTCTTACCGGCCTTCCTCCGCGGCCGGTTTCGCGGCGCTTGCCGCCCTGCGGATGATGCGGATGCGCGTGATAGCGCTCGCGATGCGCCGGCGGTTGCAGTACCGGCAACAGATCGGGCGTGAGGGCAGCGCGCGGGATGCAGTGGCCGATGAAGGCCTCGATCTCCGGCAGCGAAAAAGCGTATTCCTCGCAGGCGAAGCTGATGGCGTCGCCCTCGGCACCGGCGCGCGCGGTGCGGCCGATGCGATGCACATAGTCTTCCGCATCCTGGGGCAGATCGAAGTTGACGACATGGCTGACGTCGGGGATATGCAGGCCGCGGGAGGCCACGTCTGTCGTGACGAGGATCGGCAACTGGCCTTCCGTGAATTCGCGCAACAGGCGCAGGCGCTTTTTCTGCGGCACGTCGCCGGAAAGCACCGCGGCGTTGAAGCCGTTGCCTTTGAGCCACGCTTCTACGCCCTCGGCCACGCGTTTGGTGTTGACGAACACCATGGTGCGGTGCGCTTCGAGGCGCCTGAGCAACCCCACCAGCAGGGCGATCTTTTCGTTGGTGGCCGGCAGGTACAGTATCTGGCGCACGCGGTCCACCGTGACCTTGTCCGGCTCGATGCGCACGAATTGAGCGTTATTCATGTGCTCGTAAGAGAGCTCCATGACGCGGTAGGAGAGGGTGGCCGAGAACAGCATGTTGAGCCGCCCGGTCGGATGCGGCATGCGGCGCATCAGGAAGCGCACGTCGGCGATGAAACCCATGTCGAACATGCGATCGGCTTCGTCCAGTACCATCACATCCAGGGCGCGCAGGTCGTACAGGTGCTGCTTGAAATAGTCTATGAGCCGGCCGGGTGTGCCGATCAGCACATCCACGCCCGCCGCCACGGTAGCGCGCTGTTTGTCGTAATTCTCGCCGCCATACACCACCGTCAGTTTGAAGCCCGTGTGCCGGCCCAGAACTTCCGCGTCCTTGTGGATCTGTACCGCCAGTTCGCGGGTGGGGGCCACCACCAGGGCGCGGGGTTGGGTTGGCCGCCGCCCCGCTGCGGCGGGTTTGATGAGCAGGTGCTGGTACAGGGCCAGCAGAAAGGCGGCGGTCTTGCCGGTGCCGGTCTGGGCCTGGCCCGCCACATCCTGGCCCTTGAGGAGCAACGGCAGGGCCTCAGCCTGGATAGGGGTACAGCGGCTGAAACCCGCCTCCGTGAGGCTGGTAAGCAGGGACGCGGCCAGTCCCAGGGATTCAAAACGCAGATCGCTCAGGTGCTGGTCCATTGGTTGCTTTTTGTACAGGACTCCGGGGCTTGCATTCTTGCGGCGGTTGGGCTCAAATATCACTCAACGCCTGTAGCCCGCGCCTCGTGCGGGACATTTTGCACTTCACAGCGCTTTTACCAGAACCGCGAGCAAGCCGCGATATTGTGCCTTAAACGGGCACGGCACGTCACATAATATCCCCGTTGAGTGTTGCACGTCCCACGCGTTCTCGCGCCTACATGCGAACAGGTTGAGCCACTTGGAGGCCATTTAATCGTGAGTGAGCATATTGTTTATACCAGCGATGCTAATTTCGACAGCGACGTACTCAAATCCGATCTGCCGGTACTGGTGGATTACTGGGCCGAATGGTGCGGACCCTGCAAGATGATCGCCCCCATCCTGGATGAGATCGCCACCGACTACCAGGGCAAACTCCGGGTGGCGAAGGTTAACGTGGATGAAAACGCGCAGCTTACACAGAAATACGGCATCCGCAGTATCCCCACCTTGATGCTGTTCAAGAACGGCAATGTGCAGGCACAGAAAATCGGCGCTCTGTCTAAATCCCAACTGGCGGCATTTATCGAAACCAATTTGTGATCACCCGGACGGCGGGGGCCGTTGGACATGAACTGAACCGGCGGCCATGAGTCACTGCAGAGACCGGTAACGACCTGGAAAAAATCCCAGCCCGAATTGCCGCCGGCGATCCCCATATTTCCTGAAAGACCGAGAACACAACGTTTATGAACCTTACGGAACTCAAGAAAAAGCCTGCCGAGGCCATCATCGAGCTGGCCGAATCCATGGGCCTCGAGAACATGGCGCGCTCGCGCAAGCAGGATGTGATCTTCTCCATCCTCAAGTCCCATGCCCGCAACGGCGAGGAAATCTCCGGCGACGGGGTGCTGGAAATCCTCCAGGACGGCTTCGGCTTCCTGCGCTCCGCCGAGGGCTCCTACCTGGCGGGACCGGACGATATCTATGTCTCCCCCAGCCAGATACGGCGTTTCAACCTGCGCACCGGCGATTCCGTGGCGGGCAAGATCCGCCCTCCCAAGGAAGGCGAGCGCTACTTCGCGCTGCTCAAGGTGGACCACATCAATTTCGATCCGCCGGAGAACGCCAAGAGCAAGGTGCTGTTCGAGAACCTGACGCCGCTGTTCCCCAAGCAGCGCTTCAAGATGGAACGCGGTAACGGCTCCACCGAGGATATCACCGCGCGCATCATTGACATGATCGCACCCATCGGCAAGGGCCAGCGCGGCCTGATCGTGTCGCCGCCCAAGGCCGGCAAGACCATGATGCTGCAGAATATCGCCCAGAGCATCACCGCCAATCATCCCGAGGTCTATCTCATCGTGCTGCTGATTGACGAGCGTCCCGAGGAAGTGACCGAGATGCAACGCTCGGTGAAGGGTGAGGTGGTGTCCTCCACCTTCGACGAACCGGCCACGCGCCATGTGCAGGTCGCGGAAATGGTCATCGAGAAGGCCAAACGTCTCGTCGAACACAAGCGCGACGTGGTGATCCTGCTGGATTCCATCACGCGTCTGGGGCGCGCCTATAACACCGTGGTGCCGGCCTCCGGCAAGGTGCTCACCGGCGGTGTGGACGCCAATGCCCTGCAACGTCCCAAGCGTTTCTTCGGCGCGGCACGCAACATCGAGGAGGGCGGTTCGCTTACCATCCTCGCCACCGCGCTGGTGGAGACCGGCTCGCGCATGGATGACGTGATCTACGAGGAATTCAAGGGTACCGGCAACTCGGAAATCCATCTCGACCGGCGCATCGCCGAAAAACGCGTGTTTCCTGCCATCAATATCAACCGTTCCGGCACGCGCCGCGAGGAGCTGCTGGTGGCCCAGGATGAACTGCAGAAAATATGGATTCTGCGCAAGCTCCTGCACCCCATGGATGAGCTGGCTGCCAGCGAATTCCTGCTGGACAAGCTCAAGGAAACCAAGACCAATGCGGAATTCTACGATTCCATGAAGCGGCAATAAAAAAAGAAGTGAGGGGCGAGGCGTGAGGCGTTGAAATACCAAAAGACCTTGACAAGAAAATTCTAACGGCAATACTTTTTGAACGCCTCACGCCTCACGCCTCACGCCTCACGCCTCACGCCTCACGCCTCACGCCTCACGCCTCACGCCTCACGCCTCACGCCTCACGCCTCACGCCTCACGCCTCACGCCTCACGCCTCACGCCTCA
>JAJYUH010000024.1 GCA_021792635.1 Natronospirales bacterium
GCGGGTGCACCAGGGATGGTTGCTGCCGCCGATGGTTGGAAACGAGATTGCGCCCGTAGCTCAGCTGGATAGAGTGCTGGCCTCCGAAGCCAGAGGTCGTGGGTTCAAATCCCGCCGGGCGCGCCAAAATGAAAACCCCACCGCGTGCGGTGGCAGGGTAACCATAAACCGGCCCCAGGGGCCGGTCTTGGATGGTGTACCGGGTTGTACTGGACCAGGTTCATGACTTGTCCCTATTGAGTGCAGCCCTCCTAGAGCTGGCGTTGTTCAACCTCTTTCTGAAAGAAAACACATCCTTATGTATCGCCTGTAACGACACTACCAGCACGGCGAGACCACCGATGAAAATATAAATATCAATCCCGCGGAGATACTGACGAGCCGGGGCATAGGATGGTGCCAGCAATAAGAAACATTCTGCATGACGAGTGAACGCTTTCTACTGCTTTCCCTTCTCGCGCATCAAGTAGATTCCCTTGTTCTTGGGGTCAGCCTTTTCTAGCTTCTTAGCTTTCACCAGTCGCTCACAGGCTAGATATACGTCCCAAGGCATCTCACGTAATTCTCTGGCTATTTCGTAGTAGGAGTGTTTCTTTCGATCCTCAAACTGTTGCAGGACCGACTGAACAAAGGCATCGGTCAAATCGATCTCGTCAATACTACTGAATCCAAATCCATAGATATGGTTATTGATCAACATGAAGTGGCTTTCACAGCCGGTCTCGCGCCACACTGAAGGATACAGAGACACCGCATTTCGTCTTACATAAACTTCCCACGCTGGTCCGGCGCGTGAGTCTAGATTTACCGTTAGTGTGTCGCCGCATCCATCAGGACATTTCATAACGAGTTCACGATCAACTCCACGCGTAACCAATACACAATCTTCCGGACGCTCAAGCAATGCAAGAGCTTCGCCGTGGTATTCCACGCGACCGCGAAATCGCACATTCTTCACTACGTCCGATCGCTTCGTCATCGAACTCACTCGCTCAATCACGCTTCGTTAGGGTGCAAGCGAGGGCCTCGGCAAGGGCGTAGGCACGAGCGTACTCATGTGGATCTTCATCCTTAGGGTCGTAGTACCCCGAACGTCTCAGGAGCTGGAGCGCCACCAAAGCCGTATATTCCCCATCAGAAACCTGCTCAGCCAATGCATAGTGGCGAACTTTACGAGTCGCCATGAGGCGTCGGTACCCGGGTTCGGTCCGATGTACGGGCGTGGGCACTCGCGTGATTGCTCCTGGTTGGTAGGTCGCCATCAGTATGAAATCCCATTCACTTTCAGCCTTGATCTCTTTCTTCAGGCCATCGAACATGAGGCTCACATCAAGGGCAGCGTGATCCCACAACATCGGCCCGCGGTCCGTAGATAGAAAATCAATGAGGATCGCGTCGGAACCTCGAACCTGCACGTTGCGGGCGTGGAGGTCGCCATGAATAGGCGCATCAAAATAAGTCAGCGGGCAGCGCGCCTTGAGCAGCTTTACGAGGTCCTCGGGCGACCGGCGAGCGCCGAACGTTTCCGCTAGAGCAACCACGGCGGTATGCGGTTCATGCCACTTGAACTTCGTCAGAGCTTGTTCGATGCAATTACCACTAACGCTCTTTCCCTGCAGACGCCACCCTCGCATCGCGTCCTCGAAGAGCGAGTGTAGTGCGTGCACGCCGCGCCCGCGTTCCACAACCTCTTCCAGAAGTGACGCAGCATCCTCGACAAAATTTGAAACGAGGACGCCACGGGTAGCCCCGGACACCTTCCTGCGGCTGTCAAAATCTGGCCGCAGGTTAAAAGGCACGTAGAATCGCACGAACTCTCCATAGCAGCGCAATTCCTTGTTGACCTTCTCCAACACGTCGATCTTCACGAAGAAGGGTAGCGGCCACGGCCCCGCGTTTGACAGCTCCAATGTCGCATGAACACACAGCACGTTGTCGGTGGAGAATCCAGGAACCAACGGTTCGACCAAGATGCTCTTGCAATCCGCGAATGCGCGTCTCAGCAGTAGTTCACCCTCAGGGCTCAACTCTGTCCCTGCGGTTTTGATTTCCAACGATGCATGCTCGCTGGGTCCTACCACTGCTCGCGCGAGATGCTCGGCAATGTTGAACGGCAGAGTGGCAAGAAAGGGCGGAGGCATTTCAGTCGCTTCGGTCACGCCAACTAGCAGAGCCTGAAGCGTTACAACATCCTGCTCTGTATCAACAACCGCCACCCGCTTTGCACCATGATTCAGTGCGTCGGGATACGTTGCCTTGATGTCGTTGACGATGCGCTGTGGATTGGTGCTATCAAAATGGAACAGCAAGGCACGGCAAAGCGAGAAATCTGTACGGCTGATTTGTGCCGTTGCTGCTTTCGGAGCCAGCCTTCGCTGTTTGAGTTCGGTTTCCAAATTACCAGCGACAGGCGGCCCAATGCAGAGCACTGCAACACGCTCGTCCTGATAGTCGAATTGTGGTTCAACACTGGGCATGGTCAGCGCGGCTTCATAGTGGGCAGGGGCCAGCTGTCCCCGCGCGCAAGAGAACCGAACCGGCTACAGATTACGCAATTGGGGTCTGCTGAGGCTATGACGGGGCGCACCGTGCCTTGTAGTCCGTTGTAGTGCAAGTAACGAGCTTTGGTCTGCAGGCCAGCCACGACGCCTAGGAACATGGTTGTCGCGAGCGATGAAACAGTTGAGTTAATCGACACTACCGCAGGTGCGGGTTCGCCCTGACCCAGAAAGTACGGGTCGGACTTCCGCTGCTCGTCAGTCATTAGGTCATACCTCACCTGATCAGTATTGATGTTATTAGTGCAAATCAGGCAAGGGTGATTAGGGGCCAATAGTTGGACCCGGCCCGCAATATGCGTGATCTTCGTGCCATCACTTACGATTGCAACGCCCAAGTCGATACACGGAATTAGGTACTGATAGGCAATTTGATTGAGGATTGCGCGGCTACCGTGCGAGTCGGTGCAACAAAAAATTAGGTCGCACGAAAGGAGCTTCGCTGCTACATCCATGAATCTAATGTCGCAAGCAACCGAATCCACTTGCGCGGACGGCGCGATTGACAGAATCATCTTCTTGGCAACATCGACCTTGGAAGTACCCATCGAGTTCGGCGTGGCGCCTATCACTCTGTTCAGGTTGGTGTCTTCGACGAAATCTGGATCAACCAACAGCAGCGACCGGACTCCTAAATAGGCTAGTTCCTGGGCGACGACGGACCCTGTTCCACCGACACCTACTATTCCAATTCGACCTGCCTGCACTGCGAATTGCCCGTGTTCACCGAGCAGCCTGACTTGGCGGTCAAATTTCTGGTGCGCGTTGGATTCGGGCTGCGCCGAGTGAATTCTTATGCTTTCTGATATCTCTCGTACGACGACTGGTATGTTGGTCCCCAGGACGCGCGCGACAGATCCACCTGGGGATAGCACTAGTGCTACATGGGGGCCTTTGTGTTGTTGTCGGCCCAGATAATCCGAAAGGTGCAGTTCACCCTCATTGTCCATTGGGGAGAACTTCGGCATGCTCGTGCCGAACGGATGGGTGTGAACAAAAACAACCACTTTTTGTTCAGAGATCGCTCGCTTGGCGATTGTCGATACGAAAAGTGGATTCAGAGTCGTTGCCACTTCCGTGCGGACGGAGTAGTCGGCGTCGTTAGGAACTACGGTGTCGGTAATAAGCACGCGAATCCTGTCGCTGTCGGATACGACCTGACCTAGCAGCACCGCGCAGGTTTCGCGCTCATCTGAGAGCAGCGACGCGCGCAAATCGCGATACGCAGTTCCAAGAAAATCTAAGTAGAAAGTACTCATTGGGGGCGGCCAAGCCGGTTCATGACCATGTGGAAGTAGCTCAGCAAGCTATCCGCATTCGGATTCCAGGACTGAAGGTGCCACGAGAACCACAGATGCTGTTCCTGCGTCTCAGGCAGAACTTGCATCTGAGCAGCCTGTGGCAAGTTCCCGTTTTGAAGTCGCAAATCGGGATTCACCCAGAAGCAGTCGGGCCTAGCAACCGGATAACCAACCGGCGCAACGAACTTGACGTCAACATCTTGGCGGTTCCAGCCACCAGGTAGCCGGACGCCCGGCACAATCACGGCTGTGGCGCCGCTAGGCAACGCTCGAGTCGTCGCTGCGGGATAATGTGCCTGGAGCAGGGTGAATTGTTGCTCTAGCGGCGTCATGCACGACCGAACGTTGCCGGCGGAACAGTTTGGAAGTGCAGCACGCCGTGATACTGGGAAAAGGTGATCGACGTGCTGTCGCTAATCTGCTGGTTCGGTTGGTCGCCATGCCCCTCCAAAACGAGGGCGTAGCTCGGATTGAAGTTAGGAATCTTCGCCTTAATCTGCGCACCCGTGATGGTGTCCAGGTCAGTTTCATACTTGACCCCATCCACGAAATATTGGTGCTTTTGCTTGCCTTGGTCTGCCATATGTTGCTCCAGGTTACTGCGAGTTGTGGGCGATGATATTCGCTGCCTCGCGAATCACAAGGCCGCACGCCGGGCACGTCGGGTCGACGTACTCGACTAAGATTGCATCGATCATGTGCCCCAGCACGAAGCTGGTTGCCCCCACGACCAGAGCCTGTCCGGCACCCTGTTTGGCAGCAAGGAGTCCGAGACCCACACCCAATGTTCGAGCAATCGCAATGTCGTGCTTGAACTCATTTGCGCAATTTGGACAGTGTACGACCTTCATGACTTTCTCTCCTCTTCACCACTCAGAATCCATGCGAGCCCTGCGGCAATTAGTATTCCGCCAACGCCTAGGCCTAGTAGCCCAGCACCAGCACCCGTCAAAATTGTCGCGAATATCTGATTCGCGTCCTCGTTTCCACGTTCGGCGTGGACCGCAGTCCGATAGAGCAAATCGAGAGCCTCAGCCGTGCGCCCCTGGGGACTCACCAGACCGCGCTCCCACCGCGAAACGGTTGAAGGCGCAACCTGAAGGATCTTCGCGACTCTGTATGCGGTTCCTGGTTCGCCTCGCGCCTGAAGTGCTGCGTAAATTTGGTTCAGTTTTGCCTGGGGTGTCATTGCTGAAGTATATGCAATATTCACTATAATGCAATGTATAAAGGATGCTAATACGCACTTTATAAATGACCATGGGTTATTTCTATCCACCCCGGGGGTGGGTGGATATGCAGCCACCATTTCATTGGTAGCAAGATTGGCAAGGGAAGTCGAACGTAGCGGTCAACGTATTAGCCGGCGAACTGTCAAACGCAAAGCCATGGAGTTGAAAAGCGGCGTCGGTGAAGCGCAGCTATTTGCAGCTTACGTTGCTTATAGGAAGAAGGTGGCCGCTCGTGGATCGACGCCGAGAAGATGGGAACGCAAACCCAAGAGTTCCGGACTTCCTCAGGCGGCGCGGTAAATGGTAACAATGGCGAGGCAGGGTACCCCAGAGTGGTAACCATAACCCGATCCCGAAGGACCGAGTTATGGTTACCCCGCCGTGCGGGGTTTTAAATTTGGGGTTCTCGCACCGGTATTCGAACCCACGACACTGAATGATGATACGAATGCCGCCGGCCGCGTTTGGTTACTTGGAGCGGGGAGCATAGAATCAAGTCCATGCTACAGACCGCAGGAGCGGGGGTGCACGCAGCCGCGCCACCGCTGGATAAATTGTCACGTCCGCTCCGGGATCTGCGGATTTCGGTGACGGACCGCTGCAACTTCCGCTGTCCCTATTGCATGCCGCGGGAGGTATTTGGTCCCGGTCATCCGTTCCTGCCGCGCGCGGCGATCCTCAGTTATGAGGAGATTGCGCGGCTGGCGCGCATTTTTGTCCGGCTTGGCGTGGTGAAAATCCGCCTGACAGGCGGGGAGCCTCTGCTCAGGCGCGATCTCGATACGCTGATTACCCGGCTTGCCGCCATCAAGGGCATCAGGGATCTCAGCCTCACGACCAACGGCTCGCTCCTCGATCCGGCCAAGGCGCGGGCGCTCAAGACGGCGGGGCTCGGCCGGGTGACCGTGAGTCTGGATGCGCTGGATCAGCCGACCTTCACCGCCATGAGCAATTCCGGACTGCCGGTCGCACGGGTACTGGATGCCATCACCGCGGCCGCAGATGCCGGTCTTGCCCCGGTCAAGGTGAACATGGTGGTGCGTCGCGGAATGAACGAAGCGGACATCGTGCCGCTGGCCGGGCGTTTCCGCCACACCGGAGTCATCATCCGTTTTATCGAATACATGGACGTCGGCCAGAGCAACGGCTGGCGTCTCGATGATGTGGTGCCGGCCAGCAGCATCCTCATGCGGCTGGAGTCGCATTGGTCGCTGGAACCGGTGCCGCCCCGGCATCCCGGCGAAGTGGCGCAAGTCTGGCGCTACCGCGACGGGGCAGGAGAGATCGGCATCATCGCTTCGGTGACCCAGCCGTTCTGCGGCGGCTGCAACCGGGCGCGGCTGTCGAGCGACGGCAAACTGTTTACCTGCCTGTTCGCAACCGCAGGACTGGATCTGCGCGCGCTGTTGCGCGCCGGGGCCGATGACGGAGCGATCACCGCGGCGATCCATGGCGGCTGGACACGGCGCGTGGACCGCTACTCGGAGTTGCGCGTCCACGCCACCGGCAAGCGTGCCAAGATCGAGATGTCGTACATCGGTGGCTAAGGTGACGGAGTCGCAAAGTGACAGCACGATGGTGGTGGAGTGCTGCGGGGTGCTCGAGGAGTTGTGCGGCGGTCCCGAGTACCGGCTGCGGCTGCCGCACATCCCCATCAGCGTCGCCGAGCTGATCGAGCGGCTCGCCGCTGAACAGCCGGCGGCCCGCGACATGCTCGACCGCACGGCCTGCGCAGTCGGCGACCACATCGTGAGCCGCGAGCGGCTCCTGCAACGGGGCGAGCGGCTGGTGCTGCTGCCGCCGGTGAGCGGGGGTTGATCCATGGCGGATGAGCTTGCCGGCTGCAGTCATCTGACGCGCGCGCCGCTGGATCTCGCGGTGCTCCTCGAGCTCAGCCAGGGACCCGAAGATGGAGCACTTGCGGTCTTCGGCGGCACGGTGCGGCGGCATAATGACGGCAAGCAGGTCCGCGCGATCGACTATTCGGCTTACGCGCCATTCGCGGAACGCCGGCTGCAGGAGATCGAGGCGGAGGCCGTGGCACGCTGCGGCGCGCGCATCTGTCTGGTGCGCCACCGGCTCGGCGAGCTGAGCATCGGCGACCTCTCCGTGCTGGTGGTGGCGCGATCCGAACACCGGGCCGAGGCGTTCGCGGCGGCCCGGCACGCCATCGAGGCCGTCAAACACAGCGTGCCGATCTGGAAACGCGAGGAATACAGCGACGGCACCCACGCCTACGTCATGGGATGCGAACTGCATGAAGAACATCACGGCTAAACCCGAAACCCTGCGCTCGGCGCGTGCCGCCGGCACGCTGCAACTGCCGGCGGAATGCGTCACGCTGCTGCGCGAACGGCGCACCGAGAAGGGCGATGCACTGGAGATCGCGCGCGCCGCGGCGATGCTGGGCGCGAAGCGCACCTGGGAATTGCTGCCGCTCTGCCATCCCCTGCCGCTTGCCAATGTGCGCGTGGATTACCGTCTCGAAGACGCGGGCCGGGTGCACATCGAGGTCGAAGTGGAGGTCATCGCTGCCACCGGCGTCGAGATGGAGGCCCTGACGGCGGTCGCGATCGCCGCACTCACGCTCTATGACATGTTGAAACCGCATGCCGGTACCGCGCTGCAGATCAGCGAAATCCGCCTGCTGGAGAAGCGCGGCGGCAAGTCGGAGTACCGGCGAGCAGCGCAGCGTGCCCTGAGTGCCGCGGTGATCGTGCTTTCCGATACGGTGGCAGCGGGCGGCGCGCAGGATCAGGCCGGCGCGGCGGTCAGGGCGCGGCTTGCGGAGGCGGGTATCGAGGTCAGGGGTTACGAGATCCTGCCCGATGATCCTGAGAAACTGGGCGCCCGTCTCAAGCACTGGCTGGCACTGCACGTGGATCTGCTGCTCACCGTCGGCGGCACCGGCGTCGGAGCGCGGGATCGCACCGTGGAGACGGTCACCCCGTTCATCGAATTGGCCCTGCCGGGCATCGTCGAGACCGCGCGCGCCTACGGCCAGCGGCGCATGCCCTATGCCATGCTATCGCGCGCGGTGGCGGGCCTGGCCGGCGGGACCCTGCTTTTCACCCTGCCCGGCAGTACGCGCGGTGCGCTGGAAAGTCTCGAGGCCACGCTGCCGGGTCTCATGCATGTATTTGAGGCGCTGGATGGTACCACCCACGGCCGGGGCGGGCACGGGAACACCTGAGATGCGGCGTGACACCGCCACCGCACCCCCGCTGAGTGTCGAGGAGGCCCGCGCCCGTATTCTCGCCAACCTCATGCCGGTGGAAGACACCGAGCTGGTGACACTTTCCGCGGCAAACGGGCGCGTGCTCGCCGAGGACCTCAGCGCCCGCGAGCCGGTGCCGGCGTTCTCGAATTCCGCCATGGACGGCTACGCACTGGCCGCCGGCGATCTGCCGCAGGCCGAAGAACGGCGTCTGCGGGTCATCGGCAAATCGCTGGCGGGGCATCCGCACACCGGCAGCGTCGGCAAGAACGAATGTGTGCGCATCATGACCGGGGCGATGCTGCCGCAGGGCTGCGACACGGTGATCATGCAGGAAGAGGTGCGCACCGCCGGCGAGGAGATCGTCGTGGGTACAGGACATCGGGCGGGCGAGAACGTGCGGCTCCCGGGCGGCGACATACCCGGCGGCAGCCGCGTGCTCAGCGGCGGGCGGCGCCTGCGCCCCGCCGATCTGGGCGTCATCGCCTCCCTCGGCCTGGCACAGGTGCAGGTGCGCCGCCGGGTACGCGTGGCAGTGTTCGGCACCGGCGATGAATTGCGTGAGCCGGGCACGCCGCTGGCGCCCGGTCAGATCTACGAACGCAACCGCTATACGCTTGGCGCTTCGCTCGCGAACATGGGCGCCGAGGTACGCGATCTCGGCATCATTCCGGATGAACCCGCCGCCATCCGCGCCGCCATGCACCAGACGATGCAGGCCGACGTGGTATTGACCAGCGGTGGAGTGTCGGTGGGCGACACCGACTATGTGCGGCAGATCCTCGGGGAACTGGGCGAGATCAGGTTCTGGCGCGTGGCCATGAAGCCCGGCAAACCGCTGGCCTTCGGCCGGCTCGGCCGTGCCTGGTTTTTCGGACTGCCCGGCAACCCGGTGTCGGCGCTGGTCACGTTTCAGCTGTTTGTCGCGCCGGCGCTGCGGGCGCTCGCCGGTGAGACCTACCGCGAGCCGCTGACGCTGCGCGCCCGCACCCTGGGCACGTTCGACAAGCGCCCGGGACGCGCCGAGTTCGCGCGCGGCATGCTGAGACGCGAAGCCGGCGCATGGCTGGTGGAAACGGCAGGCAGTCAGGATTCCAGTGCGCTGAGCTCCATGAGCCGCGCCGATTGCCTCATCCTGCTGCCGGCCGCTGCCACGACAGTGCCCGCCGGCAGTGAGGTCGAGGTCATGCCGTTCGACGCATTGCCTTGACGGGCATGCGGGCAGGTTCCGGATGGTGGACGGTATCAGGCCTTTTCACGCTGGCTGTTATGCAGATCCACTTCCAGACTCAAGGTGATAAGGCCGCCGTGCCCGTCCGACTGTTTCGCGGCGAGCCCCTGCTTGCTGGGGACGCGCGCCGAGAGCTCCCGCGCCTGGGTCTTTGGCAGCCGCAGCCGCAAGCCTTTGGCTACGGTGTCGAGCACCAGCCCCGGCGCGCCGTCGTCCAGCGTCACCGTATAGGTGAAGGTCAGATCGGGTGCGAAGGCCGTGGCGGCGCTGATCTCGCCGTGCTCAAGCAACGTCTCCAGTTCAGCGCGGCTGAGGCGCACGCGCAACATGCCGGGGGCAAGCCGCAGGTTCACGGGGCAGGCACCGCGTCACCGGCGGCGCGGAACGCCGCCCATTCCTGCGGCGTGTTGAGGGCGGCGAATTCATCAACGACTGCATCCGGGATGGGCAGCACCCGCGCGCCGAGAGCGGTGCAGAAGGCGTGCAGCGAACGTTCGGCAGACGGGCGGGCGCGGTCGTCCACAAGACGCTCAAGCTGCGCGCGCACGGTTTCGTCGAGCGCGAGCCTTAGGGGCAGCGGGTGGTCGGCGTAGTGGCAGGCCGGGGCGGCGTCGCAGTCTGCGAGCAGGGCCGTGAGCGTCGCTGCGCTGAGCGCCGGCATGTCCACCGGCACGATGAGCAGCTGCGCGCAGCCGGCAAGCGCTGCCGCCACCGCCTGGATTCCGCCCAGCGGTCCGAGTCCAGGCCGGCGATCCGGCACGCTGGCGTAACCGGTACGCAGCGGTCCGCTGACGAGCACGCGGCGCGCGCCGCTTGCCTGCAGCAGGGCCGCCATATGCTCGATCAGGGTCCGGCCCCGATAGGGGAGCAGCGCCTTGTCCCGTCCCATGCGCGCGGAACGTCCGCCGGCGAGCAGTATGCCGACGACGTCGGAGAGCGCCGGCGCAATGCTGTCTTTCATGCCTTCCCCGGCCAGCGGATGCGTTCGGCACCGCTGTACACGTTGAAGCGCCCCTCGCGCAGGAAGCCCACCAGGGTCACGCCGTAGCGGCGCGCGAGTTCCACCGCGAGGCTGGAAGGCGCGCCGACCGAGGCGAGAAACGGGATGCCGGCGAGAATCGATTTGTGCACCAGCTCGAAGGCCGCCCGTCCGCTGAACAGTACCACCGAGTCGGAAGCCGGCAGGTGCCGTTCGAGCAGCAGCGTGCCCACCAGCTTGTCGGTGGCGTTGTGACGCCCCACGTCTTCCCGCTGTACCAGCAGGCGTCCCTGCAGGTCGAAGAGGGCGCTCGCGTGCAGCCCTCCGGTGCGGGCGAACAGCGACTGCGACTGTTCGAGACTGCGGTGCATGCCGAACAGCGTCTCGGGTTCGAGCAGGAATTCCCCCTGCGGTTTTCGCGGGCAGGAGGTTTGTACCCAATCGAGCGCGGCTTTGCCGCAGATACCGCAGCTCGCCGTGGTGAACACGTGCCGCGAGAGCCGCTCGGCGTCGAAGCTGACCTGCGGCGCCAAATATACGGCGACGATGTTGAACTGCTGGTCTTCCTCCGCGTCGGTGCAGTAGCCGATACGCTGCACGTCAGCGGCGCTGTGCAGTACCCCTTCGGCATGCAGGAAGCCGGCCGCCAGCTCGAAATCGTGGCCGGGAGTGCGCATCGTGACCGCGATGGAATGCTGTTGCCAGCTCTGCGCTGCCGGCACCCGCACGCGGATTTCCATGGGTTCTTCGCCCGCCACCTCATCGGGCCGTTCCTCACGGTGTGCATCCCGCCAGCGTGTGACCTGCACGCGTTCGACGGAGCGGCCGCGCTTCACCCGCGCCCGGTCGAGCGCGAGGATCTCATCTAGCACCGGGTCCATGGATCTCCGATCTAGGCGGCATGTGCCGTGGTTTTTTTGTTGACCTCGCCGGTCTGTGAGCGGCGCAGGCGCGCGATCACATCGCGGTAGGCGGGAATCTTGGCGAGGGGCGAGCGCGCGCTGCCGGACACCAGCACGTTGCCTTCGGGCCAGTACATCTCCAGCGTGCCGGGGTGCACATCGGCGGTGAATACCCGGCCGGCATAGCGGCCATATTCGTTTTCCAGCACCACGCTATCGCCGTCGTGCAGGCCGAGTCGCCCGCGGTCAGCGGCACTGATCATGACCGCATCCCGCGGCAGTCCGGTTGCCGGGTCGCGCTCTTCATGCACATTGCTGTTGAACTGCTTGCCGCGCCGTTGTACCACCTGGAAGTTGTCTGCGGGCGGCTGCACCCCGGCGAGCGTGGTCGGTTGGAAGTGAGCTTTGCCGTCGGCGGTCGGAAACTTCCAGCCGGCGCACAGCAGGCGCCCGCCGTACTGGAAATTATCACCCTCCTGCGTGAGTTTTTCGATGCCGGCATACATCGGTATCACCCGGGCGATCTCGGCACGCATGGCGGCGGTGTCGGCGAAGCCGAGTTTATCCTGCCATTCGGGCCGTATGCGTCGTGCGAGTTCCATATATACCTGCCACTCGGGACGTGCCTCGCCGATGCGCGGTCCGGGAATCTCGGGACTGAAGATGATGCGCCGTTCGGTGGTGGTTTCGGTCACACCTCCCGGCATCTCGTAACGGGTGGCCGCGGGCAGCAGCAGCACCGCATCCTGTCCCGGCTCGATGAACATCTGGGAGGAGGGCACGATGTCGAAGTGCACGCGCAACCTGATATGCGAGCAGGCGCCCAGGACGCGCTCCGGATCGGGCAGTACCTCGTGGAAGTCGCCGCCGGTTGCAAACAGGATGTCGGTGCCGCCGCGATCGGCCACCTCGATCATCTCGGCGGTGGTGAGTCCGACCTTGCCGGGCACCGGGAAGCCCCATAGCCCGGACAGCTTGCGGGCATTGTCCTCGTTGACCGCGAGCCCGCCCGGGAACGCCGTGGCATAAGCGCCCATCTCCGCCCCGCCCTGTACCCCGGAATGTCCACGAATCGGCATCAGGCCGCAGCCTTCGCGTCCCACGAAACCGCGGGCCAGGGCCAAGTTCACGATCGAATACACATTATCCTCGCTGCAGGCGTGCTGGGTGATGCCCATGCCCCAGACGAACACCGCGCGTTCGGCTTCGCCGACCATGCGCGCGAAGGCCTCCATCTCCGTTTCCGACACTCCGCTCGCGCGCTCCAATTCCGCCCAGGACACCGCCCGGGCCGCGGCGATCACCTTGTCGAAGTCGGCGGTGTGCTCGCGCACGAAGCTATCCTTCATGAGACCGAGATCGGCCAGCTTGCGCAGTGCACCGTTGAAGAACGCCACGTCGCCGCCCGGGCGAACCTGGAAAAAACGGTCGGTGAGGCGCGTGCCGAACAGTGCGCTCTCCAAGTCCGAGGGCACCCAGTTCAGTTCCATGGCGGGTTCACGGAACGGGTTCACCACCGCCACTTTGGTGCCGGCCTTGCGTGCGTAGAACAGGTACTTGGTCATCATCGGCTGGTTGTTGGCGACGTTCGAGCCGATGAACACCACCAGATCGGTGCCGATCAGGTCCTTGTAGCTGCAGGTGGTGGCGGCCACGCCGAGCGCGGCCTTGAGGCCGAAGGTGCTGGGCGAATGACAGATGCGCGCGGCGTTGTCCACGTTATTGGTGCCGATGGCGCGCGCCATTTTCTGGAAGGCGTAATAGTTCTCGTTGGGTTCGCCGCGGCAGGTCATGTAGAAATAGGTGCGTTCCGGGGAGGAGGCGCGCACGCGTGCGGCGATGAGTCCCAGCGCTTCGTCCCAGCTCACGCGCCGGAAGCCGGCTTCACCCCGGCGGCGCAACATCGGGTAGGGGATGCGGCCGAGGGCGCGCAAGGCCTTGCCGCCGAGCTTGGCGAGTGCCCCGGCGTCGGCGAGCCGCGCAGCATCGAGGGCCGGCAACGTGCTGAGGCGCAGCAGGCGCAGGCGCACGTTGCACACATGGATGTTCTCCATGGTCCAGTCGTGCATGCCGGTGGTGCCGAGCGAGCAGCCGTCGCACACGCCATGGTTGAGGATGCGCCAGGCGTAGTCGAGGTTGTCGCGGTTCTCGCGCAGCGCGCGGAATATCTCGCGGAAGTTTTCCATCTGGCGCAGGGGCAACCAGCTGGCCCATAGGGAGGGCTGCCAATGCCGGGCGGGTGGACGTACGGGATCGATCGGGCGCGGTGGCCGCAGGGCCTCGCGTGCCAGCGACAGGACGGCACTGAGTCTGTTCATCGTCAGACCTCCCATGAGGTTTCTGTGCGGTGTCCGGGTCACGTTGTAACCCCCCGTGCGGCGACTGTCCAGTGCGGAACGCCGGGCATGAACCATCCCGGACAGGGCCGCCGGGTCTGCCCCTGCCCGCCCGTGCCCACGAACGCTCCCGGTCACTTGACAGGGGGCGGAGAGGGGGGTAGATACCGCGACTGGCAGTGTGCACGTTCCTCAGGTGTTTACTGAAAGGGGGCGGTATGCAGAATCGATGGTGGATTGCGGCGGGTGGGGTGCTGATGCAGCTCGCCCTGGGTGCGGTGTATGCATGGAGCGTGTTCGTCAAGCCGCTCGCGACCTCGTTCGGATGGAGCATCGCGCAAATTACCCTGACTTTCTCGATCGCGATTTTCCTGCTTGGGATCGGCGCGTTTATCGGCGGGCTGTGGATGAACCGCAAGGGACCGCGCGTGGTGGGAATCGCGGCGGGGGTTCTGTACGGCCTGGGCGTGCTGCTGGCGAGTTTGTCGGCACATAAACTAGGCGTGCTGTATGCAGCCTACGGCGTGCTCGGTGGCCTGGGGGTCGGTCTCGGCTACATCGTGCCGGTGGCGACGCTCGTCAAATGGTTTCCGGACAAACGCGGCATGATCACCGGGATTGCGGTGGCGGGCTTCGGCGCCGGCGCGCTGATTACCGCCCCGGTCGCGGCTTGGCTGATCAAGCAGGTCGGCGTGTTGCACACCTTCGCCATCCTCGGCATCGTGTATTTCTTCATGGTGACTATCGGGGCGTTGATCATGCGCAATCCGCCCGCAGGCTGGACGCCGCAAGGTTGGAAGCCCTCGGAGCGCATGCAGGCCCAGCGCAGTACACGCGATTACACCTTCAAGGAAGCCCTGGGCACCTGGCAGTGGTACGCGCTCTGGGGCATCCTGTTCCTCAACGTGTTCGCCGGCATCAGCATCATCTCGCAGGCGGCGCCTATGGCTCAGCAGCTCACCGGAGTCACGGCGCTGGTCGCGGCCGGCATGGTCGGCATCATCTCCATCGCCAACGGCACTGGCCGGCTGGCCTGGGCTTGGCTGTCGGACGCCATCGGGCGTCGCAATGTGTTTATCAGTATGTATCTCCTGCAGGTGCTGATCTTCTTTGCGATCCCCTACATGAGCAGTTTCGTACTGTTCACCACCCTGGCCTTCATCGTGCTGCTGTGCTACGGCGGCGGTTTCGGCACCATGCCGGCATTTGCCACCGATTATTTTGGCTCGAAGAACATCGGACCGATCTACGGGCTGATGCTCACCGCCTGGGGTTTTGGCGGGGTGCTGGGACCGATGCTCACCGCCTTCCTGCGTGAGAGCACCGGCGGCTACGCACAGGCATTGCACATCATCGCGGTGATCCTGCTGCTGGCCACGATCCTGCCTATCGTGATCCGGCGGCCGGCCAGCAGCGCCTAGCGGACAGGTGAATCGCCCGCATCGGACTCCTCCGCGGCGTCGGTGCGGGCGGCTTCCCGCAGGCTGGGCCGGATGGTGTACGGCGGCCTTGCTGCTGGCGCTGCCGCTCAACACGCACGCGGGCACCGCGGTCGGGGAGACGGCGGTACGCGTGGCGGTGGCGGCCGATTTCTACCATCCCCTTGAGGAGCTTGCCGCCGCCTTCACCCGCGAAACCGGTATCCGCGTGATCGCGAGCCCCGGCTCCTCCGGCGGACTCTATGCCCAGATCAGCAACGCGGCTCCCTATGATGTGTTCCTGTCGGCGGATGCTTACTATCCGCGCCGGCTGGTGGCGGCTGGGCTGGCCGCGGGTCCGAGCCGTTTCACCTATGCCCTCGGCGTGTTGGTCCTGTGGAGTTCGCAGGCTGACCCCGCCGCCAGTCCGGCAGCACTGCGCGGCGCGCGCTTCGCACACCTGGCGCTGGCTAATCCGCGCTTCGCACCCTACGGGCGAGCGGCGCAGGCGGTGCTGCAAGGGCTGGGTTTGCTTGAGCCGTTGCGTTCCCGGCTCGTTTACGGTGAGAACGTGGGGCAGACGCTGCAGTTCGCGGTGAGCGGCGCCGCCCAGTATGCCTTCGTATCGTGGGCGCAACTGCTGGCCGCCGGTCTGGAGCAGCGCGGCTCCCACTGGCTGGTACCGGAAAATCTGTATCCCCCCATCGAACAGCAGGCGGTGCTGCTGGTGCACGCCCGGGATCCTGTTGCCGCACGGCAGTTCCTCGGCTTTCTGCGCGGACCCGCCCGCCCCCTGATCGCGCGGCTCGGCTACCGCCTGCCCGCGGACACCGCACCGCCGCCGCCGTGAGTGCATCGGCATCCACGATTTTCGACTGGTCACCGCTGGCATTGAGCCTGGAGCTCGCCAGCATCACCACGGTGCTGCTGCTGCTGGCCGGAACCCCGCTCGCCTGGTGGCTGGTGCGGCGCAAGACTCTGGCGCGCCGCGCCGTGACCGCGTGCGTGATGCTGCCGCTGGCCCTGCCGCCGACGGTGCTGGGCTTCTATCTGCTGCTGGCCCTCGGTCCGCACGGCCCGCTGGGTGCGCTGGCCGAGCGCTGGTCGGGGGCAAGTTTCGCGTTTACCTTCACCGGCCTGGTGATCGCCTCCATGGTGTATTCCCTGCCGCTGGTGGTGCAGCCGCTGACCGCGGGGTTCGAGCGGCTCGATGCACACCATCTGGAGACGGCGGCGTTGCTCGGTGCCGGGCCGTGGGACCGGCTGGTAAGCGTGGTGCTGCCGCTGCTGCGCGCCGACCTGCTGACCGCCGCGGTGCTCGGCTTCATCCATACCTTCGGCGAGTTCGGCGTGGTGCTGATGGTGGGCGGCGATATCCCCGGGCGCACGCGGGTGCTGTCGCTGGCGATCTACGATCACGTGCAGGCGCTGGATTACCACGAAGCGAACCTGCTTTCAGCGGCCGCCATCGGCATGAGCTTCACGGCACTGCTGCTGCTTTATCTCATCACCCAGCGGCGGCGCTGACCGGCATGCTCACATTTCGTTTCCAGCTGCGGCAGGGGGGATTCGACCTGGATGCGCAGGGCGTATTGCCGGCCCAGGGCCGCAGCGTGATCTTCGGGCCGTCCGGAGCCGGCAAGACCACGCTCCTGAGGCTCGTGGCCGGCCTCGAGCGTGGCGCGCAGGCGCGGATCGCGTATGGCGATGAACTCTGGGAGGACCGGGAGCGCGGCGTGCGCATCCCACCGCACCGCCGGGGCGTCGGCTTGGTGTTCCAGCATCCGGTGTTCCTGCCCGGCTGCACGGTGGAGCAGGCGCTGCGCTACGGGTGGCGTCGCCGTCAGCCCGCGGAGCGTCGCGATGCTTTTGCCGCCGCCGTAGAACGCTTCGATCTCGGCGCACAACTGCGGCGCAGGGTGGAGACGCTCTCCGGCGGACAGCGCCAGCGGGTGGCCTTGCTGCGGGCGCTGCTCGCCGCCCCGCGGCTGCTGCTGCTCGATGAGCCGTTCTCCGGGATCGACGCGGAGCTGCGTACGACGCTGCTGCATGTGCTGGAAACGCTGCATACAGCGCAGGCTTTGCCCATGATCTACGTGACCCATTCCGCCGAGGAGGCGGTGCGTTTCGCCGATCATCTGCTGCTGCTGGAGGCCGGGCGGGTGCGTGCCCTGGGGCCGGCCGATACGCTGGCGGCGGATGTCTCGCTGCCGCTCGCTCGCCGCCCCGACGCAGCGGTCGCCATCAACACCGAGTTTGTCCAGCATGACGCGGACGACGGCGTGAGCCGGCTGGCATTCGCCGGCGGCGAGCTTTGGGTCACCGCCAACCGGCCGCGCGAGCCCGGTGCGCGCCTGCGGGTGCTGGTGCATGCCCGGGACGTGAGCTTGGCGCGCACCCGCCCCCAGGCGAGCAGCATCCTCAACGTGCTGCCGGCACAGGTCGCGGCGCTCGCCGAACTGCCGGATGCCGCGGTCGTGGTCTCTCTGCGCATCGGCGCCACCCCGCTGCTCGCGCGGGTGAGCCGCCGTTCGGCGCGTGAACTCGAGCTGCAACCGGGCAGTGCCGTGTATGCGCAGGTCAAGGGCGTGGCGCTGCAGCATCCCTGAGCGCTGTGCAAGTTATTACTATCCGGCCGCCGGCCGGTCCCGGCATGCCGGACAGCCCGCCCGCCGCTTTATGCTGAATTCGCTGAAACGCCCGCTGCGTGCAGCGTAGCGCAGCAGCCGTCCGCTCATGGGCATACCGGTGCCGGTCAGCAGCTTCAGCGCCTCCACCGCCTGCAGACTGCCGATGACCCCCACCAGCGGACCGAGCACGCCGCCGCGTTCGCAGTTTTCCAGGGATTCCCGGGTATCCGGATGCAGGCAGGCGAGGCAGGGACTGGCGGCGCTGCGCAGATCGAAGACCGCGAGCCGCCCTTCCCAGCGCAAGGCCGCACCGGAAACCAACGGACGGCGGTGGGTGATACAGGCCGCGTTGACCGCGGCGCGCGTGACGAAGTTGTCGCTGCCGTCGAGCACCACTTCGCTGCCCGCGACCGCCGCGTCCAGCGCCGCTCCGGCGAGGCGCGTGTCGAGCGCCTCGACGCTGAGCGTCGGGTTGAGCGCCAGCAGTGCGACGCGTGCCGCTTGCGCCTTGCGCCCGCCCAGGTCCGCCGTGCGGTACAGGATC
The DNA here is from genome assembly GCA_021792635.1 of Natronospirales bacterium. GTDB lineage: Bacteria > Pseudomonadota > Gammaproteobacteria > Natronospirales > REEB76 > REEB76. Next base: position 18,349 of record JAJYUH010000024.1, read on the forward strand.
TGGCGCTGCAGGTTGGCTTCATCCACGCTGTCGAAGTCGGCGAGCAGCAGCCGGCCGACGCCGGCGGCGGCGAGATACAGCGCGGCGGCGGAACCCAGTCCTCCCAGACCGACGATGAGCGCGCTGGCATTCGCGAGCCGCGCCTGCGCGGCTTCCCCGAAGTCGGCCAGCGCCAGGTGTCTGGCATAGCGGCGGTTAAAATCCGCCGCCGCGGGTCCGCGCATCACGAGGTCCTTGACCTGTTGGCGTCTTTGCATTGCTTGTCCCGGGCTGTGTACGCGGTAACTACAAGGATGGTCCGGATCAACGGCAATATCAATTGTTGCGGCCTGGAGGGCGGGCAGGTCAACCGCAGCCGCTCGTCCGCATTGAACTCATCGGCATCTGCTGCCGATTCTAGTTTTATTGAAGTGTCAGTTTGCTTCGGATTACTCGTGATGCACCGGTGGCGGTGGTGTCCGAAAATCCGGTCTTATCGGACGCGACTACTGAGACCATCAATACCGACATTGCCAAGCAATTTATCAGCTCTACGCATCAGCGGACAATGAGAAGATCAGCCGCTTCTGACAGACTTCAATGAGTGCATGCAAACCGTCGCAATCATTTGGATGAAGCTAGCCTCGGACGAGTGCACCAACGTTCCGCCTTGGCGGCGGGCCTGGCACATAGCTGACCACCCTGTTATTTGCCGTCCTCATATGAGCACTCTAGCGATCTGCGGCTTACCATTACATTCCAATTTCCGCTTTCGGCCGATTCTGTTGAAAAACTCGCCCTTTAGCGGAACGTGAGGTGCGGCGTGTTGTCGAATGCTGCCGACTCAGATTGAGAGCATCGACATGATGGGATGTCAGGAAATTGCACAAGCCCCATTGTTCTACAGCTTCAACCTCGACGCCCACATTCCCGCCAATCATCTGTTCCGCGGCATCGATCGCTTTCTTGATCTGAGCGAGCTGCATCAGCATCTCGCGCCTCACTACAGCAACACGGGCCGTCCTTCGATCGATCCCGCCATGGATGGTGGACTGAACCGAGGTTGTAAAGAACTGATTTGTTGCGCCCGTAGCTCGGCTGGGTGAGCGCGAAAAAGCCGAAGCATTGCTTCGGCCGCGCGAACGCGAGGCAGGGATGCCGAGCTGGCGGGTG